>NZ_CP072524.1:0-1283203 GCF_017753665.1 Neisseria sicca | reverse complement strand
ACGCCCAAAACGTCGCCAATGCCCTGATTCAGGCAGACCCCGAAGGCAAAACCTATTACCAACAACGTTTGGGCAACTACCAAGTGCAACTGAAAAAACTGCACAGCGACGCTCAAGCTGCGTTTAACGCCGTTCCTGCCGCCAAGCGCAAAGTCCTGACCGGACACGACGCGTTCTCCTACATGGGCAAACGCTACAATATCGAGTTCATCGCCCCGCAAGGCGTGAGCAGCGAAGCCGAGCCGTCCGCCAAACAAGTGGCTTCCATCATCCGCCAAATCAAACGCGAAGGCATCAAGGCCGTGTTTACCGAAAACATCAAAGACACGCGCATGGTTGACCGCATCGCCAAAGAAACCGGCGTCAACGTCAGCGGCAAACTCTACTCCGACGCACTCGGCGGCGCACCTGCCAATACTTACATCGGCATGTACCGCTACAACGTCAAAGCCTTGACTGATGCGATGAAAAAATAAAACCGCTTGATTGGTTTGAATTGAAAAATTCAAAAGGTCGTCTGAAAATTAAATACAAGGTTTTCAGACGGCCTTTTGTGTAATAAGGACATTTTCATCTTTGAAAGAAATAACAAACTTTAAATAACAGAAGCCGATTTCGACCAGGCGTGGCGCGTTATATGTGTCATGCAGGCAGCTGCCGTATCCGGCGATTTGACCGTGGTCGTCAGGATGACCTGCCATCTTAAGAAATCTGGGATTACTGAGAATTAGGAATAAGATGTTTTTTCAGTCTGCGAATCCGATAATCCGTACATCCACTTGCTGAAGCAGAGGCGGTTTTATGTTGAAAAAGAGGATACGGCTTATACGTTTTTCCGCAAGGTATGGAATAGCGATGACGATTTCCTGTCAAAAGCCTATATGTCTTCCGAAGGATGGATTACGGAAAAGGGAAACCCCAAGCTGTTTAAGCAATATTTGAAATTGGAATTGAGAAACAAATGTCCTTGCGAGTCAGTTTTCTGTTTGTCGGAAGACATGCGGGATGTCATCGTTTCTATGTCGGAAAACCTGCGCTATGTGGAATTTGCCTGTTCCGAGGATTTCGGGGACTTGCCTGAAGTCGGCATCGGGCGCGGGACGTTGTCGGATGCGCCGTTTTTTTGCGTCGGCTTCGGACAAAAATATATTTTGAACAAATAAACAAAACGGTATCTGTATGTCTTTTGCCTATTTGATTGCTGCTTCCCGCCCTTGCCCCATGCTGGCGAAAATGCGTGGCGAAGCGTTTGCCCTAGTGGCGCAAAATACTGATTTGTGGGTCTATTTCAGGTTTTGCGAAGGCGGTGTTTATACGGAAAGAAGCGAAACTGAATCGTGTATGACGGAAAAAGGGGCGGAGTGGCTCAGATGGATTTACGGGCTTTGCGGTGGGAGTTTTGTTTTTTCTGATGTGCTTTTGAGGCATCGGGAAGGCGAAGAAGACTTTGCCAAGCTTGTTTTGAAACATATAAAGGAAAATAAGGTATCCGTTGCACAAATCAGCGCGGGGTTGAGGCTGGATTTGCGGTGTTTTTACCGCATGGAAATGTAAGCGGTTTGCAGACAGACAGGTCGTCTGAAAACTTTTTCAGACGACCTTTGTTAGTGATGAGTTTGAATTTCCAATCCATTAGACAGTCATACTGGTCATTCTTGTCTATTCTTGGGAAAAGACAAGAATAGATGTCATGTGGGCGATGTTTTACCTCAATTCATCGTTTGGTTAGGCTTTTTTCTATTTGCTGCATTTATTTGTTATGTCTGCTGCGCTCATTATTACTCTCAGTATCCCGGACAATAAGGAAATTCGGGGTTTTTCAAAATATAATGAAAATACTTTATTTCATATTGGAGATAAAAATTTTTCTTTATATGATTGGATTTATACTTTCTCTGAAGAGAAAGGGGTGTATCCCGAAAATTTTGCCAATAAGCGTACTTATTTAGAATTTATCAAGAAAAACAAAAAACAGTTGAAATTGGATTACTTTAGGCTTCAATGCGATTTATTGGAGGATTTGAACGGTATTCCTTGCAATTTTTTTCTGTGTCTGACAGATATTACTAAGATAGATAAAATGCTATCTATATATGGACGCTTTGTTTTTATTGATGAAATATCGGATAAAACCCTTTTTGAGGAAGGTGTGCTCTATCATATTGGCAAAAAATGAAGAAGAGTGGTATTCGGAAAGAGACCTTTGCAAAAAAGCCCTTTCCCCGACAGCCGAAACCCAAACACAGGTTTTCGGCTGTTTCTGCCACTAATTGCTCCTGATTTTACCCAAATACCCCCTTAATCCTCCCCGGATACCTGATAATCAGGCATCCGGGCCGCCTTTTAGGCGGCAACAGGCACACTTAGCCTGTTAGCCGCTTTCAACAGGTTCAAACACATCGCCTTCAGATGGCTTTGCGCACTCACTTTAATCAGCCCAAAATAGGCTGCCCGGGCGTAGCGGAATTTACGGTGCAGCGTACCGAAGCTTTGTTCGACCACATAACGGGTCTTCGACAAATATCGGTTACGTTTGGTTTGCACTTCCGTCAGCGGACGGTTGCGGTGGGCTTTGCGCATAATGCCGTCCAGCAACCGATGGTCTTTCAGATGTTGCCGGTTTTCCGCACTGTCGTAGCCTTTGTCGGCATAGACGGTTGTGTCTTTGGCTATTCCTTCCAGCAAAGGCAACAGGTGGTTACACTCATGGGTATTGGCGGGGGTGATGTGCAGTTTCTCGATATAGCCTTCCTCATCGGTACGGGTATGTTGTTTGTAACCGAGTCTGTAGAGGCCGTTTTTCTTTGTCCAACGGGCATCTTTGTCCTTACTCGGTGTGGTTTGGCCGCTGACTTGTCCTTCTTCATCGACTTCTATAGCCTGACGCTGTTTGCTGCCGGCAGTTTGAATAATGGTGGCGTCAATGACGGCGGCGGATGCTTTCTCTACTTTTAGGTTTTTTTCGGTCAGTTGGCAGTTAATCAGTTCCAGCAATTCGGACAGGGTGTCGTCTTGCGCCAGCCAGTTGCGGTAGCGGCATAAGGTGCTGTAATCGGGGATGCTCAGTTCGTCAAAGCGGCAAAACAGGTTGAAATCGATGCGGGTGATGAGGCTGTGTTCGAGTTCGGGATCGGAGAGGCTGTGCCATTGTCCGAGCAGGACGGCTTTGAACATGGACAACAGGGAATAGGCGGGACGGCCGCGGTGGTCTCGGAGGTAACGGGTTCTTTGACGATTCAGGTACTGTTCGACCGGCTGCCAATCAATCACTTGATCCAACTTCAATAGTGGGAAGCGGTCGATGTGTTTGGCAATCATGGCTTGTGCGGTTTGCCGGAAGAAGGTGCTCATGAGAAATCCCCTAAATGTCTTGGTGGGAATTTAGGGGATTTTGGGGAATTTTGCAAAGGTCTCGGAAAGTGTATTGCGTCAATATGTAGAATAATATGTGGAAATTTAGTTGGACTTGAAGAAAAGGTCGTCTGAAAACCGAAAACATGGTTTCAGACGACCTTTGTTGTATTTGGTAACTATATGTTCCCGTTGTATAATCACGAGTTTGCAATTCAATAATAAACATACAGGAACCGCCATGACAGAATCCATCACCCGCGACAGTATGCAATACGATGTCGTGATTGTCGGCGCAGGCCCGTCGGGTTTGTCTGCCGCCATCAAACTGAAGCAGCTTGCCGAAAAAAACGGGCGCGAAATCAGCGTTTGCGTGGTGGAGAAGGGTTCGGAGGTGGGTGCGCATTCGCTGGCGGGCGCGGTCATTGATCCGATTGCGCTGAATGAGCTGATTCCCGACTGGAAAGAAAAAGGCGCGCCGCTGACGCGCGCGGTAACGCAGGACAAAGTGTTGTTCCTGACGGAGAAAAAAGCGTTCAATCTGCCCGTTACCCCGAATTTCAACAATCACGGCAACTACATCGTCAGCTTGGGCGAAGTCGTGCGCTGGTTGGCGGAGCAGGCGGAAAATATGGGCGTGGAAATCTATCCGGGCTTTGCCGCCGCCGAAGTGCTGTATCACGAAGACGGTTCGGTCAAAGGCATTGCAACCGGCAATATGGGCGTGGGTAAAGACGGCGAGCCGACCGACAGTTTCCAGCCCGGCATGGAGCTTTGGGCGCAGCAAACCCTGTTTGCCGAAGGTTGCCGCGGTTCGCTTTCCAAACAAGTCATCGAACGTTTCCAACTCGACCAAAACAGCCAGCCGCAAACTTACGGTTTGGGCATCAAAGAGATTTGGGAAGTGTCGTCTGAAAAACATCAGCCCGGCTTGGTGGTACACAGCGCGGGCTGGCCGCTGGACAGCAAAACCTACGGCGGCGCGTTTGTTTATCATTTCGACGACAACAAAGTCGCCGTCGGTTTCGTAGTCGGTTTGGATTATCAAAACCCTTATCTGTCGCCGTTTGAAGAGTTCCAACGTTTCAAAACCCATCCCGAAATCCGCAAAACCTTCGAAGGCGGTCGCCGCATCGCTTACGGCGCACGTTCGCTGATTGAAGGCGGTTTGCAAAGCCTGCCGAAGCTCTCGTTCAAGGGCGGCGTTTTAATCGGCGATGCGGCGGGTTTCCTCAATATGCCGCGCATCAAAGGCATCCATACCGCGATGAAATCCGCCATGCTCGCCGCCGAAGCCGTGTTCCCCTTGTTGGAAAACCTTGAAGAAGTGGAGGGCTTCGACAGCGGTAAAGAGGCGGCGGATTATCAGCAACGTTTTGAACAAAGCTGGCTGTATCAAGAGCTTTACGCCGCGCGTAATGTCCGTCCGTCATTCAAATGGGGCGTTTACCTCGGCTCAATCTATACCGGCATCGACCAGATGATTTTCAGAGGCAAGGCTCCGTGGACCTTGAAACATCACGGCAAAGACAACGAGCAGCTCAAAAAAGCCGCCGCGTGCAAGCCGATTGATTATCCGAAACCCGACGGCGTGTTGACCTTCGACCGTTTGAGCAGCGTCTTCCTTGCCAATCTCGCGCACGAAGAAAACCAGCCCGACCATTTGGTGCTGAAAAATCCGCAAACGATGATAGACGTGAACTACAAAGAATACGCTTCGCCCGAAACGCGCTATTGTCCGGCTGGTGTGTATGAAATCGTCGAAGAGAACGGCAGTCCGCGCCTGCAAATCAACGCCGCCAACTGCGTTCACTGCAAAACGTGCGACATCAAAGACCCGACGCAAAACATCACTTGGATTTGCCCTGAAGGCGCAAGCGGACCGAATTATGGCGGGATGTAGGTTTCGTCGGTAACTTTGGCTAAGTTGGTCAAACATTTGCCGCCTTGGATAAAGAAAGGTCGTCTGAAAATCTTGGTTTAAGGTGAACTGCACCCCAAAAGTTGGACACATCCCCTCCAACTCACAAGGTGCAGTTTTTTTATGAGCAAATATACATTACACTTCAAATACCAAGCCGTACTCCACTACCTGCACATACGCAGCCAACAGCGTACCGCAGATCATTACGGCATCTCCCGAACCCACCTGCGGCGACGGATACGCGCCTATCAGGAAGGCGGTATCGGCGCACTCGAACATCCACAATCCAAAACCATGACCGACCACCGCAAAAACCCCTTCATCGCCGACAAACCCGACCACGAAAAAACACAGGCAGAGCTTATTGAAGAGTTGTGCTATATGCGCGCAGAGGTCGCCTACCTAAAGGAGTTAAAAGCCCTCAGCCAAAAGCGGACCGAAAAGGACAAAGCCAAACCGTCCAAACACTGAGGGCGCAGCACCCGCTCAAATACCTACTGCACATCGCAAACCTGCCCAAAAGCAGCTTTTACTACCACCACCAAGACCGATCCGACCCCGACGCAGCCGACAAAGCCCTCCTTGTCGAAACCTACCGGCGGCATAAAGGACGCTACGGGCAAAGGCGCATTGCCGCAACATTGGATTAGAACCGCAAAAAAGCAGCTCGGTTGATGAAACAGATGGGGCTGAAAGCCAAAATACGGGCGAAAAAAGCCTACCGCCATCCCGCCATGGGCGAAATATCGGAACACCTCCTCAAACGCCGGTTCAAAGCCCAAAAGCCCAACGAAAAATGGCTGACCGACGTGACCGAACTCAAAGGGAGCGACGGCAAACTGTACCTCTCGCCAATCTTGGACTTGTTCAACCGAGAAATCGTCGCCTACGCCATGAGCCGCAATGCTAACAGCGAAATGGTGAAGGAAATGCTCGAAAAAGCCGCACCCCGGCTGACCGGCGAAGGAACGATGCTTCATTCGGACCAAGGTGTGCTGTACCGTACAACGGGATATAGGGAATTGCTTGCGGAGCATTCCATGGTTCAAAGCATGTCGCGTAAGGCGAACTGCTGGGACAATGCGCCGATGGAAAGCTTCTTTGCGGTGTTGAAGACGGAGTGTTTCTATAACGCAGGAGAATTGACGGTAGACGAATTGATGAAACAGATAGATGACTATATGGATTACTACAACCGGGAGCGTTGCAGTTTGAAATTGAAAAAGCTGAGTCCTGTCGCATACAGAACCCAGCTTGCACAGAGCGCCTGAATAGGCTTTTATGAGTGTCCAAGATTTGGGGGCCAGTTCAAAGTTTTCAGACGACCTTTTTTCATAGTCGGAAAGAATTGAAGAAGGAATAGGATTTTATCTGTTTCAAACGTAAAGGTCGTCTGAAAATCGAAAGGAGATGGGAACACAGTTCACAGGCAAAGCCAATTTCTGAGCCGTCGCCTTTTCAGCCTTGGAAGATATAGGAAATTTGTCAAACTGTTTTCGGCAAATTAGCGCATCAAAACTGTCTTCACTCTAACCTTCCAAAGTATCTCCGCCGATTTAATAAATGAGGTTTTCAGACGACCTTTGGGGTCGTCTGAAAACCTTACAAACCTTACAGCAACACTTTCTCCACGCCGCCGTTGTTGGCTTTTTTCACAAACTCGTCCAGCCAATTTTCGCCGAGGATATGTTTCGCCATTTCGATGACGATATAGTCGGCGGGCATGTCGTTGTCGTCGGCGTAGCGGCTCAGACCTTGCAGGCAGGCGGGGCAGGAGGTGAGCATTTTGACGGGTTCGCCTTGCGGCAGCTCTTTGAGGTTTTTCTCGATTTCTTCCTGTTTGCGGAATTTGACTTGGGTGGCGATGTCGGGCCGTTTGACGGCAAACATGCCGGATTCGCCGCAGCAGCGGTCACTTAAGACGACTTTCTGCCCCATGAGGCTGCTTGCCATTTGGGTGGCGTTCATGGTTTTGATGGGCGTGTGGCAGGGGTCGTGGTAGAGGTATTGCTGACCTTTCACGCCGTTCAGTTGCACGCCTTTTTCGAGCAGGTATTCGTGGATGTCGATGATGCGGCAGCCGGGGAAGATTTCTTCAAAGCGGTATTTTTCGAGCTGGTCGTAGCAGGTGCCGCAACTGACGACAACGGTTTTGATGTCGAGGTAGTTGAGGGTATTCGCCATGCGGTGGAAGGCGACGCGGTTGTTGGTGCTCATTTGTTCGGCTTTTGCCTTGTTGCCGCCCGCGTCCTGCGGATAGCCGCAACACATATAGCCGGGCGGCAGGACGGTTTGTACGCCGACGTGCCAGAGCATGGCTTGAACGGCGAGTCCGATTTGGCTGAACAGGCGTTCGGAACCACAGCCGGGGAAGTAGAACACGGCTTCGGCATCTTCAGGCGCGGCGGGGTTGCGGATGATGGGGATGCTTTTGTCGTCTTCGATGCCGAGCATGGAGCGCGGTGTTTTGGCGGGCACGCTTTTGGGCAAAGGACGGTTGATGAAGTGGATGATTTGTTCTTTGACCGGAGCGGTGCCGACGGTGGCTTTGGGTTCGGCTTTTTGTTTTTTGGTGCCGACAGGCAGCAGTTTGCCGATTTTGTAGGCGAAGTTCTGCGCGGGGAAGCCGGTCTGTATCATGGCGGCGCGCAGGACTTTGATGGTTTTCGGGCCGGTAGCGTTCAGGAACGCCATGCCCATCGATGCGGCGGGCGCGAAGCGTTTGTGGCCGGAATCGGCAAGGTAGTTGCGGATGGCTACGGTTACGTCGCCGAAGTCGATGTTGACGGGGCAGGGTTTGACGCAGCGGTGGCACACGGTGCAGTGGTCGCCGATGTCCATGAGTTCTTCAAAGTGTTTGATGGAAACGCCGCGTCGGGTTTGTTCTTCGTATAAGAAGGCTTCGGTCAAGAGCCCCACGCCGAGGATTTTGTTGCGCGGGCTGTACAGCAGGTTGGCGCGCGGAACGTGGGTGGAGCAGACGGGTTTGCATTTGCCGCAGCGCAAGCAGTCTTTGACGGAATCGGCGATGGTGCCGAGGTCTGATTTTTCCATAATCAGCGATTCCGCGCCCAACAGCTCGAACGACGGCGTGTAGGCGTTGCGTAAGTCCGAGCCTTTCATCAGTTTGTGACGGTTGAAGGTGTGTTTTGGATCGACTTGTTTTTTATAGTCCCAAAACGGCTGCAAATCTTCATCGGTCAAAAATTCGAGCTTGGTAATGCCGATGCCGTGTTCGCCCGAAATCACGCCGCCGAGCGAGCGGGCGAGTTTCATGATGCGTTCGACCGAGCGGTAGGCGGTCTGAAGCATTTGGGCGTCGTCTGAATTGACGGGGATGTTGGTATGAACGTTGCCGTCGCCGGCGTGCATGTGCAGTGCGACGAAGACGCGACCGCGTACGGTTTTGGCGTGGATTTTGCCCAAGCCTTCGATGATTTTGGTGTCGGTTTTGCCGCTGAAGATTTCGGCGAGCGGTTTCATTACGTCGTCTTTGACGGACACGCGCAGGCGGAAATCACGGAATGCGGTGAAACAGCTCTCGTCGTCTTTGGCTTCGGGCGCGGCATGGACGGCTGCGCCGTAGCGGGATTTGTAGTCAGCAAGCGGCGTGTCCAGATGGGCGAGCAACCAGTCCCAACGTTCTTTGACGGCGGAAACGTGGGCAAGGGCGTGTTTGCCGCGTTCGCCTAAAAGTTCGGCGGTCGGCAGGTCCGTGCCCATTTTGTCGATAGGGAGTTTGCCCGACAGATATTGCTCCAATGCGGCGCACAAGGTGAGTTTGTTTTGAATGGAAAGCTCGATGTTGATGCGTTCGATACCGTCCGAATACTCGCCCAGCCGCTCCAGCGGAATCACCACGTCTTCGTTGATTTTAAAGGCGTTGGTGTGTTTGGCGATGGCGGCGGTGCGGCTGCGGTCGAGCCAGAAGGTTTTGCGCGCTTCGGGCGACACAGCGATAAAGCCTTCGCCGTCGCGGGCGCGGGCAAGTTTGCAGATGTGTTCGGCGGCTGCCTCTACGGCGGCTTCGTCGTCTGAAACCACGTCCGCCAGCAAGACCATTTTCGGCCGCCCCTTGCCTGCCGCTTTGGTGGCGTAACCGACGGCGCGGACATAACGCCAGTCCAAATGCTCCAAACCCGCCAGCCGCACGCTGTCGTGGGCGAGCAGGAAATCGCGGATTTCGACGATAGAAGGCGTGGCGGTGGCGACCGTGCCGAAAAACTCCATACATACGGTGCGCGTGTATTTCGGCATTTTGTGCA
Source organism: Neisseria sicca (assembly GCF_017753665.1). Lineage (NCBI taxonomy): Bacteria > Pseudomonadati > Pseudomonadota > Betaproteobacteria > Neisseriales > Neisseriaceae > Neisseria > Neisseria sicca. The sequence goes on along the minus strand of NZ_CP072524.1, from coordinate 1,273,663 downwards.
ACACGAAAGCGACGCTGGTGATGATGCCGTCCGTGCCTTCTTTCTGCACGCCGGGCAGACCGCTCAAGAATTTGTCGGTAACGTCTTTGCCCAAACCGACTTTGCGGAATTTGTGGCCGGGGATTTCCAAGCGTTCGGTTTTAACGACATTAATGCCGTCTGAATCCAGCGTGTGAACGTCGAACACGGCGGTTTCTTCGTCATGGATTTTGCCGAAATTGTGGCGCACGCGCTCGATGCGCAGCCATTCACCCTGCGGGTTGACCATCTGCCAGTAGGCAAGGTTGTCCAACGCCGTCCCCCACAGCACGGCTTTTTTGCCACCCGCGTTCATCGCCACATTGCCGCCCACGCAGGAAGCATCGGCGGAAGTCGGATCGACGGCGAACACCAAACCCGCCTGATGCGCGGTTTCTTCCACCCGCCGCGTGACCACGCCCGCGCCGCAATGGATAATCGGATGTTTGCCGTCCAAACCCGCCAGTTCGACAAATTCGACGCCGCGATGCTTGTCCAGCTTTTCCGTATTGATGACCGCGCTGTTTGCATCCAAAGGCACGGCGCCGCCGGTATAACCCGTGCCGCCGCCGCGCGGGATAATGACCAAATCCAGCTCAATTAAGGCGCGCACCAAAGGCGCGACTTCCGCCTCCGTGTCGGGATTGACGACCACAAACGGATATTCGACGCGCCAGTCGGTCGCATCGGTAACGTGCGTTACCCGCGCCAGCCCGTCAAACATAATATTGTGCGGCTTGGTGATTTTGCTCAAACGCTCCAAAATCTGCCGCCGCTTTTGGCGTGTTTCGTCAAAACTGCCGTCAAAACGCTCAACCGCCTTTTCTGCCGCCGCCACCAATACATCGACTTGCGGATTGTCGTCGCGGCGTTTGCGGATTTCGTTCAAACGGTGGCGCATTTCCCGCACCAGCGCGGCGCGGCGTTTCGGATGTTCCAGCAAATCATCGACCAGATACGGATTGCGCACGACCACCCAAATATCGCCCAACACTTCAAACAGCATCCGCGCCGAACGCCCCGTCCTGCGCTGTCCGCGCAAGTCCTGCAGGATTTGCCACGCCTCATCGCCCAACAGGCGGATGACGATTTCGCGGTCGGTGTAGGAAGTATAGTTGTAGGGAATTTCCCGAATACGCTGCGGGGCGGTAGTCGTGGTCATGGTGGCGGTGTGTCCGTATGATTATTGGTACGGCGAAACTGCGGAAAACTGCGGCATGATTTCGCTGTGTTTTTAGGAAAAAGGTCGTCTGAAAGCGCAGCTTCAACGAAGTTATAGTGGATTAAATTTAAATCAGAACAAGGCGACGAAGCTGCAGACAGTACAGATAGTACGGCAAGGCGAGGCAACGCCGTACTGGTTTAAAGTTAATCCACTATAAAACGATTTTCGAGCCAATCAGACAACTTGGTAGAAAGTGTTAATGTAGTTTAAATTTCGATGTTTTTCAACGTCGAAGGTGAAAAATGTTTCAATAGGAATGATTTTTAAAAAAGCGGATATTGTTGACAATTTTACCGCAAACAAACTTTTCAGACGACCTTTGACGCCGGCGCGCTTGAGTTTTCCCGTAAAACAGTTATAATGCCATTCTCTTACGGCGGGTCTCCCCGCATGGTAATTCGGAACAACGGGTCAGGGGCGGAAGCCAGCAGCCCACTCTGATGAGCCAGTGCCGGGGGTCTGGCTCGCCACCCTATTAAAAAACACCGAAGATCGATTGGTCTTCGGTGTTTTTGCTTTTGCAGAACTCGGGATGGGAAAAAGGTCGTCTGAAAATTTCAGACGACCTTTTCGTTCATATCGATTTAAGAATCCTCTTTAATCAGCGATTTGGACAATTCCTCCAAAGGCACGCCTTTGGTTTCCGGCATCATCGTCATCACGAAAACGAGCTGCAACACCATCATCGCCGTGAAGCAGACGAATACCCAACCCGCCCCGATGCTGCCGAACAGGAACGGAATGGCGGCGGGAATGGTGGCAAAACTTCTGTTTTCAGCCGGTTTTAGTAACGTGCCATCAGTCAAGACGCGCTTGAGATTTTAGTTGGAAGAATAGAAAGGCGCGGCTTTCTGAAGAGTGATGTTATTGTTGTGAAGCATTTTTTTATAGTGGATTAACTTTAAACCAGTACGGCGTTGCCTCGCCTTAGCTCAAAGAGAACGATTCTCTAAGGTGCTGAAGCACCAAGTGAATCGGTTCCGTACTATTTGTACTGTCTGCGGCTTCGTCACCTTGTCCTGATTTAAAGTTAATCCACTATATTGATAAGAGGCCGGGTCATTATGTTTTAAAACATTTTTACTGACAAGCTGCCATCCATGTCATATTTGATTCTCCACAAAGTTTGCGCTGAAAAGGCAAAAGGTCGTCTGAAAAGGCGGAACTTGGCTTCAATAGGCTTACGATGCCTGTTTTCCAGCCGGATTTCGTTTTCAGACGACCTTTACTTTACCCTTGGGCATTACTACAATGTTTCGATTTCGATGTCCGAAGTAATATAAACAGACTATTTAGGAGAGTGCCATGACCGCCTCGCAATTAATCAGCAGCCTGACCCAAACCGTCGGCGAAAAATACATCATCACCGACCCCGCGAAAACTGAACAATACCGCCAAGGCTACCGTTTCGGCGAGGGTAGGGCATTGGCGGTGGTGCGCCCCGGAACCATTCTGGAGATGTGGAAAATTTTGCAGGCATGTGTTGAAGCAGATGTGATTGTGATTACGCAGGCGGCGAATACCGGTTTGACAGGCGGCTCGACCCCCGATGGCAACGATTACGACCGCGACATCGTGATTGTGAACACCATGCGGATGAACATCATCCAAACCATCAACAACAACGAACAAGTCGTCTGCCTGCCTGGCTCGACCCTGAACCAACTCGAATTGCTGCTGAAACCTTTGGGGCGCGAACCGCATTCGGTCATTGGTTCATCCTGCATCGGCGCGTCCGTTTTGGGCGGCGTGTGCAACAACTCAGGCGGCGCATTGGTGCAGCGCGGCCCTGCCTACACAGAAATGGCGCTGTTCGCACAAATCAACGAAGAGGGCAAACTGGAGTTGGTTAACCATTTGGGCATAGATTTGGGCGACACGCCCGAAGAAATCCTGACCAATCTTCAAGGCCATCACTATCAAAGAAAAGACATCACGCAAGACGCAGGCAAAGGACACGACCACGCCTATTGCGACCATGTTCGTCAAGTGGACGAGCCGACCGCCGCGCGTTTCAATGCCGACCCGGCGCGCCATTACGAAGCATCCGGTTGCGCAGGCAAACTGATGGTTTTTGCTGTCCGTTTGGACACTTTCCCGCAAGAAAAGCAAACTGCCGTGTTCTACATCGGCACCAACGATATTAATGAATTGACCGACATCCGCCGCGCCGCCTTGGGCGAATTTGAAAGCCTGCCCGTTTCTGGCGAATACATCCATCGCGATGCTTTCGATATTGCCGACGTGTACGGCAAAGACACGTTCTACGTCATCAAAAAATTCGGTACGCACCAACTGCCGAAATTATTTGATTTCAAAGCCAAAGTTGACAGATTCGGCAAAAAAGTCAGCTTTCTTCCCAAACATTTTTCCGATAAGGTCATGCAGTTCGTCAGCAAATACCTGCCCGACCACCTGCCCAAATCCATGCGCGATTACCGCGACAAATACGAACACCATCTAATTTTGAAAATGGGCGGAAAAGGCGTCGATGAAGCGCGCGCGTTCCTGAAAGAGTATTTTGCACACCACGGCGGCGCGTTTTTCGAATGCAACGCCGAAGAAACCCAAGCCGCCATGCTGCACCGTTTTGCCGTCGCTTCCGCCGCCATCCGCTACCGCGCCGTGCATGACGACGAAGTGGAAGATTTGGTCGCGCTGGACATCGCCCTGCGCCGCGACGACCGCGACTGGTTTGAAAAACTGCCGCAGGAAATCGACAATAAAATCATACACAAGCTCTACTACGGACATTTCATGTGCCACGTTTTCCATCAGGATTACATCATCAAAAAAGGCAACGACTGCATGGCATTGGAACACGAAATGCTGCATCTCTTAGACCAACGCGGCGCGCAATATCCTGCCGAACACAACGTCGGACATTTGTACGAGGCCAAACCTGCGCTCAAGCAGTTCTACCGCAAACTCGATCCGACCAACAGCTTCAATCCGGGCATAGGTAAGACCAGTAAGAAGAAAAACTGGGCTGAATGATAAGGTCGGGATGGTATAAGTGAATGAAAGGTCGTCTGAAAACTGCATTCGGTTTTCAGACGACCTTTTTGCTTATAACTTTTGGTTTGCAGCACATAACCAATCAGTCTTTCCCGAAAAACGCCAATCGGAGTAGTATGCCACATTCCGTTCAATACACTGAAAACAAAGGTATAAATATGGCACGCTTAACTGTACACACCGTCGAAACCGCTCCCGAAGCAGCAAAACCCCGCGTCGAAGCCGCGCTGAAAAACAATGGCTTTATCCCCAACCTCATCGGCGTATTGGCAAACGCGCCTGAAGCGTTGGCGTTTTATCAAGAAGTCGGCAAATTGAACGCCGCCAACAGTCTGACTCCCGGTGAAGTCGAAGTCATCCAAATCATCGCCGCCCGCACCAACGAATGCGGTTTCTGCGTGGCAGGCCACACCAAACTGGCAACCCTGAAAAAACTCCTGTCCGAACAATCCATCAAAGCCTCGCGCGCATTGGCGGTAGGCGAATTTGACGATGCCAAACTGGGCGCGCTCGCTGCGTTTACCCAAGCCGTGATGGCGAAAAAAGGCGCGGTATCCGATGCCGAACTCAAAGCCTTCTTCGACGCAGGCTACAACCAGCAGCAGGCTGTCGAAGTCGTAATGGGCGTTGCCTTGGCGACTTTGTGCAACTACGTCAACAACGTCGCGCAAACAGACATCAACCCTGAATTGCAGGCATTCGCCTGATTCTGACCCAAGGTCGTCTGAAAAGCGTCGGCAAAACCATTTGCCCGTTTTCAGACGACCTTTTTCAAAAATGCCGTCCCTGTAACAGACCGCATCCCTTCTCAAACGGAACGCTCCCGCGCCGTCCGCACACATTTTCAAGGATAAGACCATGAACCGTGAAACCTTATTGTCTCAAGTTGCCGAACTCGTCAAAACCAAACTCAAACCTTTAGTGGACGAAATCGACCGCAATGGCTTGTATCCCGAAGATTTTATGCGCGAACTCGGCGCCATCGGCGGATTCGGCGCAGTCGGTACGGAAGCGGAAGGCGGCAACGGCTTGGGTTTGGCGACGCAAATCGCCGTCTTGCGCGAAGTCGGCAAAGAATGCGGCGCGACTTCGTTCAGCGCATGGTGTCAGGCGGCTTGCGCTTGGTATCTGCACCAGACGCCCAACCAAGCCGTCAAAGACAAATACCTCACCGACATCCTGCAAGGCAAAGTATTGGCGGGTACGGGCATGTCCAATACCGTCAAACACCTCGCCGGCATTGAAAAACACAACCTTCAAGCCGAGCGCGTGGACGGCGGCTACAAAGTTAACGGCGCGCTGCCGTGGGTATCCAACATCGGCGAAGACCACATCTGGGCGAATACCGCCCAAATCGGCGACGGCTACGTCATGTTCATCACCGGCGGACAATGGGAAGGCGTGACCCTGCAAGCCTGCCCCGAATTCTGCGCCCTCGAAGGCACGCGCACGTTCAGCCTGAATTTCAAAGACGTATTCATCCCTGACGAAGACGTGATCGCCGCGCCCGAACAGTTCTCCGACTACATCGCCTCCATCAAGTCCGGCTTCATCCTGCTGCAAATAGGCATCGGCGCGGGCGTGATCGACGGCAGCCTCGGCATCATCCGCATCGCCAACGTCGTCAACGCCGAGGTCAACAGCTATCTCGACGACAGCTACGACAGCCTCAAAGCCGCCTTGGACGAAGCATGGCAAACCACCGAACGACTGGCAGACTTGGCTTGGAACAACACGCCCGACAACCTCGCCACGCTGAAACTGCGCGCCGCCGCCGCTGAGCTGACGCTTGCCGCCGCCCAATCCGCCGCCTTACACGCCGGCGCCAAAGGCTACCTCATGCGCAGCCCCGCCCAACGCCGCGTCCGCGAAGCCATGTTTGTCGCCATCGTTACCCCTGCGTTGAAACACTTGCGCAAAGAAATCGCAGCGCTGGAAGCGGCATAAGGGCTGAAACAGACCAACAAGGGGTCGTCTGAAAACCTTTTGCCGACCGTTTTCAGACGACCTCAACCATCAGAAGGAACACACCATGGCACAATATATGTGCGGCCCCTGCGGCTGGATTTACGACGAAGACCTCGGCGACCCCGAACACGGCATCGCCCCCGGCACCAAATTCGATGACATCCCCGACGATTGGAAATGCCCCGAATGCGGCGTGGGTAAAGAAGATTTTTATCTGCTGGATTTCGTGATATAGCTTTGGACACACTAAAACACTAAAAAGGTCGTCTGAAAACGTTGGAGTAAACGGTTTCAGACGACCTTTTATTTTTAATCAGAAATGACGGCAGGTGAATATTTTCTATGTGAATATACAATAAAAACCAATAAGTCGGATAACAAAAAAGCTACCATTTTACGGTAGCTTATTATTTTAATTTAGCGATATGGTGGGATTGGGGAAGCTTCGAGCAGGATTTGCACCCTCAGCAGATTTCGAGTCTGCTGCATTCAGCCTCTCTGCCGCGTTTCCCTAGAATAAAGTAAAACCAAATAAAAATGCTGTTGGCTGGGCTTCACTTCATTTTTACTTGGTTTTGCTGTTTCAAGAAATGGCGGAAGCGGTGAGATTCGAACTCACGGAGGGCTATCAACCCTCGACGGTTTTCAAGACCGTTGCATTAAACCGCTCTGCCACGCTTCCGTCTCTTGAAGCGGAAATAATAATAAAATTTGTCGGGTTTGCCAAGCAAAATTTTGGGGTGAGTATTTAGTTTTTTGTTTTTACTTGGTTTGTTCTTTGCGCATGAACACCCATTCAGACTCATTGGACGCCGCTGCGTTAAATGAGTAGCCTTCGTAATCGAAATTTTTCAGCATTTCCGGGTCGGTAATATTGTGTTCCGCCGCATAGCGCACCATCAGTCCGCGCGCGCGTTTGGCGTAGAAGCTGATAATTTTGTATTTGCCGTTTTTTTCGTCTTTGAAAACGGGGGTAATCAAGCGGGCTTTGAGTTTTTGGGTGTTGACGGATTTGAAATATTCTTGTGATGCGAGGTTGATCAATATGTCGCTGCCGGCTTGGGTAAGGGTGTCGTTTAGCAGGTCAGTAATGGTGTCGCCCCAAAATTCATACAGGTTCTTGCCGCGCGTGTTGGCAAACGCCGTTCCCATTTCCAAACGGTAGGGCTGCATCAAATCCAGCGGGCGTAAGACGCCGTAGAGGCCGGAAAGCAGGCGGACGTGTTGTTGCAGATATTGGATTTGTTCGGGTTTGAGGGTGTCTGCGGCGATGCCTTCGTAAACGTCGCCGTTGAACATAAAGACTGCCTGTTTGGCGTTGTCGGGGGTAAATGGTGTATGCCATTCGGCGTTGCGCTCGGCGTTTAAGAGGGCGATTTTGTCAGAGACATGCATCAGCTCGGCGATTTGCTGCGGGGCAAGTTCACGCAGTTGACGCATCAGGATTTCGGCTTCCGCCAAGAGGTCGGGTTGGGTAAATTCTTTGACGGGTGCGGGGGCTTTTTCATTGAGGTTTTTAGCGGGGGAAAGGACGAAAAACATGATGGGCTCGGAGATGTGATAAACAGCGGCATTGTAGGTTTAAAATGTTTTGTGGGCAAGTTTGGTAAGTGAAGTAAATACCGTTATAGCAAAGGCGGTTTATATGGGTATAAAAAGGTCGTCTGAAACTTTTCAGACGACCTTTGATGTTTATAAACAGATTTATTGGGTGCTGACAATCCGGTTTATCTGCCATTCAAGAAACGGTGTATATGCTGAGGCGCGGCGGATAATGGCTTGGTCTTCGCCGTCCGGCGTGCTTGGGCGGCTTTCAGCGGTTTGGATGTTTTGGTTGTCCCATTTGTGGAATGCTTTGCTGTGTTGGTGATAGAAGCCGCGTTCGGTGATGATGACTTCGGGGTTGTAGCCGTAGCCGCACCATGCGGAATCGGGTTGCGGGGCGGTGAGGTTGCAGCCGGTTTGGTAGTAGCTCGATTTGGACAGGCTTAAGTTGTAGAGGGTCGGCAGGATGTCTTTGTGCGAACCTGCGCGTTCGGGATGATATTCGGTGCTGCCGCGGTAGGCTTGCGGAACGTACAGATAGAAGGGGACGCTGTGACCGAGTGCGACATCGGCGGATTCGGGATAGCCGATGGCGCGCATATTGTGGTCGCCGGTGGCGGCGATAATGGTGTCGGGCGCGATGGTTTTCACTTTGCCGATAAAGCGTCCGAGTTGGTCGTTGCTGTATCGGAAGGTGTTGAAAATTTCATTCAGCTCTTTGCCTGAGGCGAGGTTGGCAAGGCGTTTTTGCTCTTGTTCGTCCAAGCGGAAGTTTTTGACCTGATGCGGTGCGGGCAGGTGGTAGGGCGGATGGTTGGTCACGGACATCATCATGATGAATACGGGCGTGCCGCTTTTTTCGGCGCGCGCGAGTTCTTCTTCGGCATAACGGAACATGAATTCGTCGGGTACGCCCCATGTTTCGGATTTTGCTTCGGGATAGCGGGTTTTGAGGGTGTTTTCATCGATGATTTCGTTGACGCCCAAGTGCCGCAGGAAGGTGTCGAAATCGCGCCAGCCGCCGTTGCCCGCCGTAATATAGACGACGCGGTAGCCGGCATCGAGATAGGGTTTGAACATATTGCCGGGGAAGGTTTTGTTTTTAGCAAGGGATTGGCTGAGGTTGAGACGCGGACTGCGGACGAAGAAGCGGTGCAGGGTGTCGCTGGTGCCGTCTCCCTCGGAAACGAATTTGCGGTACACCCAGTCTTGCTGCCAGTGTTTGCCGAGTTCGCCCAAGAGGTCCCGTTCGGGATTGTCCATGTTCAAGAGATGCGCGCTCATGCTTTCCATGACAGTGAGAACGACGTTGGGACGGTGTTTTTCGACGGCGGCGTTTGCGGCGGTTTGGGCAAAGAGCTGCGTCAAGTCGGCGTTTGTTTTTTTATCGAGCAGGGTGCTGATGAGCCGGCTGCCGTCTTCATCGGAGACGGGGTGGAAGTCGTTGCTGTTGCGGTATTCGTTGACTGCCCAGCTTAGGGAGGTCAGGGCGTTGGGAACGAGTTTGTTGATTTGCGGTGCGGCAGAAATCTGCATGGCGGTCTGACGCAGGGGGAATTTGCCGAACGAGCCGCGTATGCCTGCGGCAAGCGCGAGGACGGGTAAGAGGATGGCGGCAATCCAAGCGGTTTTTCCCCATGAGGTCGTCTGAAAGTGGGTACGGCGGCGGATGAGGCTGAATATTTTGCCGAAAACGAAAGCTGCGGCAATCAAGGCGGCAAGACAGGGGATGACGGGATAGTCCGACCAGACGGTTTTCAGGACGGCGCGGGTGTCTTCGTCCGCTAGACCGAAGACAAAGACGTCAAATTGACGGTCGTAAACGCTGTAATAGAACCAGTTACCCAGCGCGGCGGCAAAGGCGGTCAGGAAAAGGACGGTTGCGACGGTAGGCAGGAGGCGTAGGGTAAAGGCGGCGGTTTTCTGCGTAATCAGTCCGAACAGCCCGATCAGGAAGGGGAAGGCGGCGGCAACGGAGGCGATTTTGATGTCGAACAGCAGCCCTTTGACAAACAAAGCCGCCAAATCGCCCGCGTAACGGCTGCGGATGTCGTCTGAAACGAAATGGTACAGCATGAAGAAACGTTCGACGGAGAAAACAGCGACGATGGATGCCCATAAAATCAGGCAGATGAGGAGGGTTTTCCGATAGGTAGCAAGGCGAGTCATCATAATTGGCGGGTAAGATGGGTTAGATGTAAATTTATATCAAATTTAGTAAGGTGTAATTTTACGGTTTAGCGGTGCGGCTTTCAAGATATGGCAAAAGATTATCAGGAATAGGAGGGGCTTCAGATGCTGCTTTATTCGGCGTTTCTATGCAACTTCGTTGGCGTAGGAAGGGTTGCGCCACTGTATGGGTTGGATTTCTGTTAAACCGGTTTGGGCGGCTTTAAAGGAAAAAGGTCGTCTGAAAACCTTATCTTCCGTTTTCAGACGACCTTTGATGCGATGGCAGCCGTTTACAGAACTGATTTCACAGTATCCACCACATTTTCCACTGTAAAGCCGAATTCTTTGAACAGCAGTTCGGCAGGGGCGGATTCGCCGAAGCGGTTGAGACCGACGACTGCGCCGTTCAGTCCGACGTATTTGTACCAGCCGTCGGCGTGTCCGGCTTCTACGGCAACGCGCGGCAGACCTTCGGGCAGGACTGCGGCTTTATAGGCGGCGTCTTGGCGGTCGAATACGTTGGTGGACGGCATGGAAACGACGCGTACGGCGATGTTTTGCGCGGCGAGGGCTTTTTGCGCTTCTAAAGCCAGCTCGACTTCGGAACCGGTGGCAATGATGACGGCTTGGGCGTTGCCTTGGGCTTCGCTGATGACGTAGCCGCCGCGTTTGATGTCGTTCAGTTGTTGTTCGCTGCGCGCTTGGAATTTCAGGTTTTGGCGGCTGAAAATCAGGCAGGACGGATGGTATTTGGCTTTTGCCGCTTCCGCCCATGCGACCAAGGATTCGGCGGTGTCGCACGGACGCCATACGTCCATGTTCGGAATCAGGCGCAGGGTGGCGGTTTGCTCGATGGGTTGGTGGGTCGGGCCGTCTTCGCCGAGGCCGATGGAATCGTGGGTGAAGACGAAGACGGGGTTGATTTTCATCAGTGCCGCCATGCGCAAGGCGTTGCGTTCGTATTCGCTGAACATCAGAAAAGTCGCGCCGAACGGTTTCACGCCGCCGTGCAGGGCAAGACCGTTCATGATGGCACCCATGCCGAACTCACGCACGCCGTAGTGGATGTAATTGCCGCCTTTTTCGCGGGTAACGGAGACGCTGTTTGACCAGTCGGTCAGGTTGGACGGGGTCAGGTCGGCAGAACCGCCTACCAGTTCGGGCAGCGCTTTGGCGAGGATTTCGATGCTGTTTTGGCTGGCTTTGCGGGTGGCGATGGTTTCGGCTTTGGCGCACACTTCTTTCAATGCGGCTTGAACGTATGCATCGAAATTGTCCGGCAGTTTTTTATCCATGCGGCGCACGAATTCTGCGGCTTCGGCAGGATATTTGGCTTGGTATTGCGCGAACAGCTCGTTCCATTCCGCTTCAAGCTTCGCACCTTTTTCTTTTGCATCCCATGCGGCATAGATTTCTTGCGGGATTTCAAAGGCGGGGTAAGCCCAGCCCAAATGTTTGCGCGTGGCTTCGATTTCGTCCGCGCCCAAAGGTGCGCCGTGGGTTTTGTGGCTGCCTTCTTTATTGGCGCTGCCTTTCCCGATTAAGGTTTTGCAGCAGATGAGGGACGGTTTGCCGGTTTCGGCACGGGCGGCTTCGATGGCGGCTTGAATGGCGGCGGTGTCATGACCATTTACGTTGGGAACGACGTGCCAGCCGTAGCTTTCAAAGCGTTGCGGGATGTTTTCGGTAAACCAGCCGTCCACTTTGCCGTCGATGGAAATATTGTTGTCATCATATAAAACAATCAGTTTGCCCAAGCCCAAAGTGCCGGCGAGCGAACAGGCTTCGTGCGATACGCCTTCCATCAGACAGCCGTCGCCCATGAAGACGTAGGTGTAGTGATCGACGATGTTCAAACCGTCTTTATTAAATTCGGCGGCAAGGATTTTTTCGGCCAATGCCATACCTACTGCGTTGGCAATACCTTGTCCCAACGGGCCGGTAGTGGTTTCCACTCCGTCGGTGTAGCCGTATTCGGGGTGGCCGGGGGTTTTGCTGTGCAGTTGGCGGAAGTTTTTCAAGTCTTCAATGCTCAGGTTGTAGCCGGTCAGGTGCAGCAGGCTGTACAACAGCATGGACGCGTGGCCGTTGGAGAGGATGAAGCGGTCGCGGTTGTAGAATTTGGGGTTGGCGGGGTTGTGGTGCAGGAATTTCGTCCACAATACTTCCGCCATTTCCGCCATACCCATGGGCGCACCAGGGTGGCCGGAATTTGCTTTTTGAACGGCATCAGCCGAGAGGAAACGGATTGCGTTTGCCAGTTGAGACATTTTGTACCTTCCTTGCTGTTGTATTGGTTTGAAACGGTAAAGAAAATCCCGTTGATTATCGCCCGATTCGGGCAGGCTTTCAAGGATATGGGCGGCTTTCAGACGACCTTTCTGTATAGTGGATTAACTTTAAACCAGTACGGCGTTGCCTCGCCTTGCCGTACTATCTGTACTGTCTGCGGCTTCGTCGCCTTGTCCTGATTTAAATTTAATCCACTATATATTGTTGGGAACACTTTGAATCAGTACGGCGCTGGCTTCGCTTTGTCCTGTTTTAAAAATTGTCCGCATAAGGGGTCGTCTGAAACAAGCAAAGTAGATGAGATTAACTGTTATTCCGTTTTGAAACAGCAGTTTATAAATTTTTATCGGAGATATAGCGATTCGCTATAAGCATAGCGTCATCGGTTATATGCAACTGCTTGAATATCGCCGATTTCAGACTTGGGCAACGGAAAAATCAAAACGGGTGGCATATAAAAGCCAAGTAGGGCTTTTTGCTTTGGTCAAGCTCAAATGATATGATTCCGACGCATATAAAAGGTCGTCTGAAAAACCAATCAAACCAGTAATCAGAATAAAAGACCTGCGCGCAAACACACGAAGGAACACTGAAAAATGTCAACAGAAAACCAAGCCGAAAACGCTGTGTCAGAAGAAAAAAACGCTGCCTCGAAAGAGCAGTCCGAGAAACCGGCAAAAACCGCTCCGCCCAAACCCTCAAAACCCAAATCCAGCGTCATCCAAATCCATCCCGAAGGCGAACGCATCCATCCGAAAAAAGCGGAAGGGCGGTTCGCCAAATTGCGTATAGCCGCCGTATTGGCGACGCAGTTTGTGTTTTATGTGATTCCGTGGTTCAACTGGAGCGACCGTCAGGCGGTACTCTTCAATATTCCGGACCGGCATTTCTTCATTTTCGGGCTGTCGTTGGGTATGGGCGACTTGATTTACCTTGCCCTGCTGCTGATGATTTGCGCCTTCGGGCTGTTTTGGTGGACGACTATTGCCGGACGCTTGTGGTGCGGCTATTCCTGCCCGCAGACGGTTTACACCGAAATCATGCTATGGATCGACAACTTGGTCGAAGGCGACCGCAACAAACGCCTGAAGCTGGAAAAATCGCCGTGGAATTTCACTAAAATCCGCATCAAAGCAACTAAAGCCCTGCTGATTTTCCTTGTCTGCGCATGGACAGGCATTACCTTTGCGGGCTGGTTTGTCCCGATCCGCCAGTTCGTTCCCGACTTGTTTGCCGGAGCGGCGGGCGGCGGCGCGATGTTTGCCGCAGCGTTTTACGGCTTCATGACCTTCTTCTTTGCCCACGTTATGCGCGAGAAAGTGTGCCTGCATATGTGTCCGTATGCACGCTTCCAAAGCGCGATGTTCGACAAAGACACGCTGATTATTTCTTACGATACCGAACGCGGCGAACCGCGCGGCGCGCGCAAGAAAACCGCCAACAAAGAAGACAGCGGATTGGGCGACTGCATCAACTGCACCATGTGCGTACAGGTCTGTCCCGTCGGTATCGATATCCGCGACGGTTTGCAGTATCAATGTATCGGCTGTGCGGCGTGTATTGATGCCTGCGACGAAATTATGGACAAAATGGGTTATCCGCGCGGCCTGATACGCTATACGACCGAAGGTGCGTTGGAACACGAATATCCTGAAAGCGACATCAAAAAACGCTTGAAACGTCCGCGTGTGGCGGGATACGGCGCTGTTTTGCTGGTGGTTATTATCGCTTTCTTAGTCGGACTTTCCACCCGTAAAATGGTCGAAGTCGATATTTTGAAAGACCGCGGCGTGATGGTGCGCGAAAACAGCAAAGGTTGGCTGGAAAACGCATATAACCTGCGCATTATCAACAATAGTGAAAACGAACAAGTGATGACTGCGACAGTCAAAGGCTTTGAAGAAATTGCCCTGACCGGACTGCCGGAAGGCGGCGTGAAAATCGCACCGCGCCAAACGTTGACCATCCCTGTCCAAGTTTCCACCATTCCCGAATACGCCGACAAGGGCAGCCATCCGATTGAGTTTACCTTCACTTATCGCGAAACCGGCAAAGCAGATGGCAAACCCACTATCTTGGAAGAAGAAGCAACCTTTATCGGAGAATAAAACGTGTCCGAACAAAAACAAGTCAAACCTTGGTACAAACACATTTGGCCGTGGGTGTTGATGGCGGGTCCTATTTTTGTCGTGATTGCCAGTGTCTCCATGTTCTTTGTCGCAAAAGAGCATGCAACCGATTTGGTGACAGACGACTATTACAAAGACGGCAAACACATCGACATCCAGCTTCACCGCGATGAAGAGGCGGTGAAGCGGCATATGCAGGTGCAAGTGCTGATTAGTCCGGATAAAGATGCGGCAAAAGTGTTTGTCAGCGGGGAATTCGATCCCAAGCAGCCTTTGAATCTCCTTTTGATGCACCCGACTAAAAAATCGGAAGACCAAACCGTCAAACTACACCCCGTCGGCGCGGAAGCCCAAAACGGCCGTATGGAGTATGAAGCGACTTTCAAACCCCTGCCGCCGACCAACCACTGGTATCTGCGCGTGGAAGATACCTCGGGTGTTTGGCGGGTGGAAGATAAATGGATAGTCAGTCAAGGCAATGCAATCAATCTGACCCCTATGAACAAATTGTTTGAGAACGCCAATTAGAAGCCGAAAGATTCAGGACAATAGTTTGACAGGCTCAAAAGGTCGTCTGAAAAATTTCAGACGACCTTCATACTGTAAGGTTTGTGATGATGTTGGCGCAAATATAGTGGATTAACTTTAAACCAGGACGGCGTCGCCTCGCCTTAGCTCAAAGAGAACGATTCTCTAAGGTGCTGAAGCACCAAGTGAATCGGTTCCGTACTATCTGTACTGTCTGCTGCTTCGTCGCCTTGTCCTGATTTTTGTTAATCCACTATAAAGCGGGTAGGGGATATGGCAGTATCGCTTGTAAACGTAGCTGAATGAGTGTTAAGGCAGAACAACCGTTTTCAGACGACCTCGGCCTTCATGAAAGTAACAAGGACAAGATATGAGCAAACGCTGGCGCAGGCTAACGGACAACGAAATCAAAATGGCAAAGCTGATTTTTGCCGACAGCATTGATTACGCCCGCGTCAAAATCTATCGCGGCATTCCTTGTCTGCCTACCATACAGGTTGCCGTTTCGCCCAATGGGAACATCTATTTCCCGCGTAATAACTGCCCTGACGACTTCGCCCTTGCTTCCGAGTCCCATCAAATATGGATGATTCATGAATTGACTCATGTTTGGCAGTACCAGCAAGGATTTAAAACCTGGTTGGGCGGATTGTTTTTGTTCGTTAGCGGAGGCTACCGTCGCCGTCGTGCCTATCTCTATCCCAAGCTGTCCGATATTTGTCATTTCAGTATGCTGAATATGGAGCAGCAGGCGGATTTATTGGCGCATTATTACGCGTCGTGTTATCTAAAAGGCAACATATACAACGCCCAAAATCAAACTTTTCAAAGCGTTTTAAAGTCATTTATTGACGACCCGTGCCAAAAAGAATGGCTGCCTCAATGCAGGGTTTATCGAAAAAACAAACGGACTTGAAGGCTTTTGCTGTCTGAAAGATGGTGAAAACATATGCTTTCAGACAGACAAGTCCGTTATAATAGGCAAATTAACTATCATAACCACATCAAAGGTAAATCATGCCTTGGAACATACCGATTTTTCTGACTTGGATGCGCGTTTTGCTGATTCCGGTCTTTACGTTGCTGTTTTTCCTGCCAAAAGGGTGGATTGCACCGGAAACCGTCAATTGGACCGCCGCTATCATCTTTGCACTCGCCGCTGTAACCGATTGGTTTGACGGATTTTTAGCAAGGCTTTGGAAGCAAACCTCCGATTTCGGCGCATTCCTCGATCCCGTTGCGGATAAATTGATGGTAGCGACCGCATTATTGCTGCTGGTCAGCCTTGGTCGTACTTATGTTATCTTCGCCATTATCATCATCGGCAGGGAAATCACCATTTCCGCTTTGAGGGAATGGATGGCGCAAATGGGCAGACGCAGCAGCGTTGCCGTTGCCACCATCGGCAAATTTAAAACCGCCGCGCAAATGGTTGCCATATTTTTATTGCTCTTAGCCTCCAATCAATTTGACAATATTTTTTACCTGACAGGTAACATATTGATGTTTATCGCATCTGTATTAACCCTCTGGTCAATGTTCTATTATCTGAAAATGGCGTGGCAGGAAATCAAATAAAAAATAAAACAAACCCCTTGACGACAAGTTTTAAATCCATAATAATTGCGTCTTCTTCAGAAACAGCAGCAAGAAACAGACATTCGGCGGGAATAGCTCAGTTGGTAGAGCGCAACCTTGCCAAGGTTGAGGTCGCGAGTTCGAGACTCGTTTCCCGCTCCAAGCGAATCCTGTCTTAAGTTGCCCTTCAGTTTCTCCGATGCGGGAATAGCTCAGTTGGTAGAGCGCAACCTTGCCAAGGTTGAGGTCGCGAGTTCGAGACTCGTTTCCCGCTCCACAGTTTAATTTTCAGATGTGTACCATGCGGGAATAGCTCAGTTGGTAGAGCGCAACCTTGCCAAGGTTGAGGTCGCGAGTTCGAGACTCGTTTCCCGCTCCATCCTTAAGGCACATTTGGATATGCGGGAATAGCTCAGTTGGTAGAGCGCAACCTTGCCAAGGTTGAGGTCGCGAGTTCGAGACTCGTTTCCCGCTCCAGTTTGAATACTACCTAGTAGTTTGTTTGGCGAGATAGCAAAGTGGTTATGCAGCGGATTGCAAATCCGTCTACGCCGGTTCGATTCCGACTCTCGCCTCCACTCATTTTATGGCGGGGTGGCAGAGTGTTTATGCTATAAGGGGTGCAACCCTTATACAGGCCGGTTCAAATCCGCGCCCCCGCCTCCAAATTTCAATATAGAACAGTCTGCGCCCGGGTGGTGAAATAGGTAGACACAACGGACTTAAAATCCGTCGGCCCTAAACCGGCCGTGCCGGTTCGATTCCGGCTCCGGGCACCACAACCGCTTTTAGAACGGTTATTTTTTTGTCTATCACAGTCTAACGCCGTAAACCAAAGCCAAGAAAGACAAGGCTTTCCGCTGTTTTCGGTGTCCATATATCATCTAATCCCGTCTAATTCAGCTTAATTGAAGTAACCTAAAATTTACGGTATCTTTTGCGGTATTTGAAAAATACCTCGAAAAAATACCGTAAAAATGAAGCTGAACGACCGCCAAATCAAAAACGCCAAGCTCGCCGAAAACCGTTTAAGCTGAATGACGGCAAGGGCTTGTATCTGTATATCAATACCAGCGGCGGGAAGTTATGGCGGTTTGACTTTTCGCATAACGGCAAACGTAAAACGCTTTCAATCGGCAAATATCCGACCGTATCACTGATAGAAGCCCGCCAAACCGCCGAAAACACCCGCCGCTTACTTGCATCGGGGCAAGATCCCAGCGAAGCCAAGCAACAGGAAAAGCGCGAACGGCAAGCTGCTGTCAGTAATACCTTTCGGAACATTGCCGCCGAATGGCACAAACACCGTGAAACGGGATTGACAGGCAATCACGCCGCCCGTGTATGGGACAGCTTGGAAAAGGACATTTTCCCCACGCTGGGCAGTTTGCCCGTCAGTGAAATCAAAGTTAGCCAAGTATAGCGGATTAAATTTAAATCAGGACAAGGCGACGAAGCCGCAGACAGTACAGATAGTACGGCAAGGCAACGCCGTACTGGTTTAAAGTTAATCCACTATAAAAGAAGTGATTGAAGCGGTGGCAGCAAGGGGAGACTTGAAACGGCGGGGCGGATATTGTAGCGTATCAAGTCTGTTTTCACTTATGTGATACGGACGGAGCGGGCAGAGAACAACCCCGCTGTTCCTTTGGTAGGTTTAATTAAAGCCCCAAAGCAGAAACATCAGCCCGCATTGCCGTAATCCGAGCTGACCGAGTTTTATCGCCTTTTGATGCTGGAACAAGCCGAACAGCAAACAAAAATAGCCATGCAGCTAATCATGCTGACCTTTGTCAGAAATGGAGAGCTTAGGGTGGCGGAATGGCCCGAATTTGATTTAGACGGGGCAGAATGGAGCATACCCGCCGCTAAGATGCAGATGAAAGTCCCGCATATCGTCCCCCTTGCCGATTGGACGCTTGAGCTTTCGGTAGAACTGAAGGAACGAACTGACAGGACATAGCCGTTATCTGTTCCCATCGGTAAAAGACCCTGACAAGCATATGAGTGAAAACAACGCGACGATTTCCTACACAATACCGACACGGCTGTGTAGAAAATCCCCTATAGTTCTGTTGGCTGGATTAATTAAAGCTGTTTGATATGGTTAGAAACCAAAAGGCCTGTGCAAGCCGTTATGCTGTGGACTATGTAATTTAATTAGTTGTTTAAAAGGTCGTCTGAAAAGTAGTTTTCAGACGACCTTTGCTCATTTCGACAACTTTTAAATCAGTTCCAAATCTGGGCCGGCGTTTTGGGCGCGGCGGCTGCGCAGTTGGATATCCAAACGCAGGTCGTGGGCGGAGTCGGCATTTTTAATGGCGTCTTGGAAGCTGATGTCGCCGCGTTCGTACAGCTCGTAGAGCGCTTGGTCGAAGGTTTGCATGCCCATGGCGGTCGATTTTTTCATCATTTCTTTGATGCCGTGGATTTCGCCTTTTTGAATCATCTCGGAAATGATCGGCGAATTGAGCAGGATTTCCACTGCGGCTACGCGGCCCTTGCCGCCTTCGCGGGGAATCAGGCGTTGCGAGATGAAGGCTTGCAGGTTAAGCGACAAGTCGGTCAAAAGCTGGGTGCGGCGCTCTTCTGGGAAGAAGTTGATGATACGGTCGAGCGCCTGGTTGGAGTTGTTGGCGTGCAGCGTGGCGAGACAGAGGTGGCCTGTTTCGGCGAACGCCAAGGCGTAGTCCATGGTTTCGCGGTCGCGAATCTCACCAATCAGGATGACGTCTGGCGCCTGACGCAGGGTGTTTTTCAGCGCGGCAAACCAGTTTTCGGTATCCACGCCGACTTCGCGCTGGGTAATGATGCTTTTTTTGTGTTGATGGACGAACTCAATCGGGTCTTCGATGGTGATGATGTGGTCTTGGCAATTCTCGTTGCGGTGGTCAACCATCGCGGCGAGCGAGGTCGATTTGCCCGAGCCGGTACCGCCGACGAAAATCACGAGGCCGCGTTTTTTCATCACCACGTCTTTCAAGACGGGCGGCAGATTGAGGCTGTCGAAATTCGGGATTTTGCTGGTAATGGAGCGGAACACCAACGCCGTCGCGCCGCGCTGCACCATGGCATTGACGCGGAAGCGACTGGTGTCGGGCAGGCTGATGGCGAAGTTGCATTCGTTGGTGGAGGAAAACTCTTCGATTTGTTTGGTGGACATAATCGAAAAAGCGATTTCCATACATTTTTCGGAGGTCAGCGGCTCGTCGGTAATCGGCGTAATTTTGCCGTCCACTTTCATAGCAGGCGGAAAATTGGTAGTGATAAAAAGGTCGGAGCCTTTGTATTTGTTCATATGGCGCAGCCAAGTGAACAATTCGTCTTTTGCGCTGGGAGGGTTGGTCATCATGATATTGGATAATTTCGGTGGTTATTTTATTGAAATGGATTATATCAAATAAATCATGATACATAAAAATGGCACGATTACCGTATCGGATAATAAGACAGGCGGGCAATATGGCGGATTCAATACGGGTATGGAATGCCGCCGCTGCTGTTATAATACCGCCCACAATTTCATGGAAAGGTAAAAAATGTCTGTACAAACAGTAGCGGTCATCGGTGCGATGGAACAGGAAATCGAGCTTTTGCGCGAGGCGATGGATGATGTCAAAAGCGTGTCTTTCGGTAAGTTTACCGCCTACGAAGGCGAAATGGCGGGCAAGCGCATGGTGTTGGTATTGAGCGGCATCGGCAAGGTCAACGCGGCGGTTTCAACGGCTTGGGTTATCCATCAATTCGCGCCGGACTGCGTCATCAATACCGGCAGCGCGGGCGGGTTGGGCAAGGGTTTGAAAGTCGGCGACGTAGTGGTCGGCACGGAAATCGCGCACCACGATGTCGATGTCACGGCGTTCGGCTATGTTTGGGGACAAGTGCCGCAACTGCCCGCCGTATTCGTTTCAGACGACCTCTTGGTCGGCAAGGCGAAACAAGCGGCGGAAGTGTTTGAAGGTGCGGCGGTAGAGCAAGGCTTGATTGTCAGCGGCGACCGCTTTGTCCACAGCAGCGAAGGCGTGGCGGAAATCCGTAGCCATTTTCCCGAAGTCAAAGCAGTGGAAATGGAAGCGGCGGCGATTGCGCAAGCCTGCCACCAGTTGAACACGCCTTTCGTCGTGATCCGCGCGATGTCCGACTCGGCGGACGAAAAAGCGGACATCAGCTTTGAAGAGTTTTTGAAAACGGCGGCGGCAAGCTCGGCGAAAATGGTGGAAAAGATTGTCGCGTCGCTGTAAAACACGCATAAAATCATGCGGAAACAGTAAATTTCCGCTAGAATGTCAGGCTATTTCACTTTGCCTGAAGGTCGTCTGAACGGTCTATTTGATTTTCAGACGACCTTTTCAGAATCACTGCTTATCTTTCAAAATAGCAATATGAAAAATATCCGAAATTTCTCCATCATTGCCCACATCGACCACGGCAAATCGACGCTTGCCGACCGCTTCATCCAATACTGCGGCGGCTTGGATTTGCGCGAAATGAGTACGCAGGTGCTCGATTCCATGGACATCGAAAAAGAGCGCGGCATCACCATCAAAGCGCAGACCGCCGCGCTCAACTACAAAGCACGCGACGGGCAGGTGTATCAGCTCAACTTGATTGACACGCCGGGACACGTCGACTTCTCTTACGAAGTCTCCCGCTCGCTGTCTGCCTGCGAAGGCGCGCTTTTGGTTGTTGACGCATCGCAAGGCGTGGAAGCGCAAACTGTGGCGAACTGCTACACCGCGATTGATTTGGGCGTGGAAGTCGTGCCTGTCTTGAACAAAATCGACCTGCCCGCCGCCGACCCCGAGCGCGTGGAACAGGAAATCGAAGACATCATCGGCATCGATGCCGTCGGCGCGGTGCAATGTTCAGCCAAAAGCGGCATCGGCGTGGAAGACGTTTTGGAAGAAATCGTTGCCAAAATCCCCGCACCGACCGGCGACGAAAACGCGCCGCTGCAAGCCGTTATCGTCGATTCGTGGTTTGACAACTACGTCGGCGTGGTCATGCTGATTCGAGTGAAAAACGGCACCATCAAGCTGAAAGACAAAGTGCGCTTTATGAGCACCAAAGCGGAAACGCAGGTCGAACAGCTCGGCGTATTCACGCCGAAATCGGTTCAAAAACAAGAACTCAAAGCCGGCGAAGTGGGCTTTTTGATTACCGGTGTGAAAGAATTGGGACAGGCAAAAGTCGGCGATACGGTTACTTTGGTTGCCAACCCCGCTTCTGAGCCGCTGCCCGGCTTCCAAGAAGTGCAAAGCCAAGTATTTGCCGGTCTCTATCCCGTGGAAAGCCACGACTACGAAGCCTTGCGCGACGCTTTGGAAAAATTGCAGCTTAACGATGCTTCGTTGAAATTCGAGCCTGAAGTTTCTCAGGCATTGGGCTTCGGCTTCCGTTGCGGCTTCTTGGGTCTGTTGCACTTGGAAATCGTGCAAGAACGCTTGGAGCGCGAGTTCGACATGGATTTGATTACCACCGCGCCGACGGTGGTTTACGAAGTCGTGTTGAAAAGCGGCGAAAAAATCGAAGTCGAAAATCCGTCCAAACTGCCCGACATCGGCAGCATCGAAACCATTCTCGAGCCGATTATTACCGCGACCATCCTCGTGCCGCAGGAATACGTTGGCAACGTCATGACTTTGTGTAATCAAAAGCGCGGCGTACAGGTCAATATGCAGTACATGGGCCGTCAAGTCATGCTGACTTACGACTTGCCTATGAATGAAGTTGTGATGGACTTTTTCGACAAACTCAAATCCACTTCCCGCGGCTATGCCTCGTTGGACTACCATTTCAAAGAGTTCCAACCGTCTGATTTGATTAAGCTCGACATCATGGTCAACGGCGAAAAAGTCGATGCCCTGAGCCTGATTGTCCACCGTCAAAGCGCGGTTCACCGAGGCCGCGAGCTGGCATCGAAAATGCGCGAACTGATTCCACGCCAAATGTTCGACATCGCCGTCCAGGCCGCCATCGGCAGCCAGATTATCGCCCGCGAAAACGTCAAAGCCCTGCGTAAAAACGTCTTGGCGAAATGTTACGGTGGCGATATTACCCGTAAGAAAAAACTTCTCGAAAAACAAAAAGCAGGCAAACGCCGCATGAAACAAGTGGGCAACGTGGAAATTCCGCAAAGCGCGTTCTTGGCGATTCTGCAAGTGAGCGACAAATAATGAGCACAAATTTAATCTACGGCGCGATTGCCGCCATCGTTATCGGCATTTTCCTCTATTTCATAAGCAGCAAAGAACGTCAGGAAAACGGAGAATGGAGCTCCGGCCTGCAATGGGCGTATCTTTTGTGCATGATCGGCGTCTTCGGCATCCTGTCTTTTTACATGAGCTTTACCGCCGTATTGCTGATATTTGTCGTATTCACCGGCATCGTTTGGGCAATCCACAAAGGTCGTCTGAAAAAAGACCCGTCGCACCAGGACAAAGCCCACTTTACCGACTACATGAGCGGCTTTTTCCCGATCATCCTCGTTGTCTTCATCCTGCGCACCTTTATCGCCGAACCATTCCAAATCCCGTCCAGCTCCATGCGCCCTGGCTTGGTTAAAGGCGACTTCATTCTCGTGAACAAATTCGCCTACGGCATCAGAACCCCGATTATCAACAACGTCCTGATTCCGACCGGACAAATCGAGCGCGGCGACGTCGTCGTGTTCAACTACCCCGTCCAGCCTGAAATGAACTACATCAAGCGCATCGTCGGACTGCCGGGTGATACCGTCGAATACCGCGACAAAGTCCTGACCGTCAACGGACAGGTTGCCCCCGACCAACCGAACGGTATCTACTCCTACCCTGACGATACCGAGCCGTCCGCGATTCATAGCCCCGAACTTTTTCAGACGACCCTCAACGGCAAAAGCTTCAACATCCTGAAAGAGCCCGGACAGCCCACTATCTCGATCCCCGCGCTCGATAAATATCGTATGGAAATCATGCCTGAAAACGGTTATTCCGTAGAGCAAAGCGGTTTGGAACACTGTCAATACGCCGAAGACGGCAGCGGCTTTACCTGCAAAGTACCCGAAGGCCGTTACTTCGCCATGGGCGACAACCGCGACAACAGCGCCGACTCCCGCTACTGGGGCTTTGTGGACGACAAACTTATCGTCGGGAAAGCCTTCTTCGTGTGGATGAACTTCGGCGATTACAGCCGTATCGGCAGCAGTATCCACTAAGTTGCCCGTTTTATTTCGATAAAACCAAAGGTCGTCTGGAAGCTGATTTTCAGACGACCTTTGGCTTTTCGGCGGAATAAATTGAAAGCAGGTTTCCATCATTGCCAATTTATAGTTATCTATGCGGGAAGCGGCTTTATTTTGAAACCCAGCCGGTATGTTAAATTTCTGAAACGTACTGATTTTCCTCAGGAGAAGCCGGAAGGGAAATAAGATATTGCACCTACTTATTATTCTTTCGGATTCGCGTTACCATGCACAATCCTTTTCATCACTTTAAATCCTCATGCCAATCCGTTGCGGAGTAAGTTCATGAATATCCGTTCCGACTCTTATGCTGCACCATTCCTCATCTTCGGCTGCGTCTTATTCGGGCTGGGAAGCCTGATCGTCAGATTCGTCCCCGTAGGCCCGTATGCAGTTGCATTTTGGCGGCTGCTGATTGCGGCGGGCGTGTTTTGGCTGCTCTGCCGTTTTTTCGGGCAAAAGCTGCCTAAAAGGAGAAGGGCGGTCAAATATGCCATGTTGTCCGGCATATTTCTGGCGTTTGATTTGTCATTGTGGCATGAAAGCGTATATGCGGTTGGACCCGGGATTTCCACATTGCTCAACAGCTTACAGATATTTTTCCTGTCCGCCATTGGATTTTTCTTTTTTCAAGAACGCTTGAACAGCCTGCAAGTTTTGAGCCTGATATTGGCGGTTGGCGGGGTGGTCCTAATCGGCAGTCCCGAGTTCAACCACAATGCCCACGCCTTATGGGGCTTTGCCAGCGGAATTGCGTCGGGCGGGCTTTTGGCATTGTCTATGGTGTTCGTCCGCAAAACGCATGAAGTTGAAAGGGTGGCGCTTTTTCCATTGATGATGGTTTTGAGTTTCGGCGGCGCGTTGTCCCTGATTGTTCCTGCGCTGATTTTCGACAGCAACGCCCTATACCCGACGCAATGGCGCGATATAGGCTTAGTCTTGATATACGGCGTAGTCATGCAATGTTTGGCATGGGGGATGATTGCCTATGCAATTCCGCTGCTGTCCCTGTCTTTAACTGGTTTGCTGCTGCTTTCCGAACCCGTTGCCGCTTTACTGATTGATTATTTTTGGTTGGACAAGCCGATTAACACTTTGCAGTGGTTTGGTGTTGTTTTGACTTTGTCAGCGATTTATCTTGGTTCTTTAAAACAAAAAAACACAAATTAAGCCGTATTGGGGAACAAAAGGTCGTCTGAAAACCGTTTTCAGACGACCTTTTATTTCGATATTATTGATAGGCGTAATGCCGAAAAAGATTTGCGTTTCTATATATAAACGGATGTAGGGACAATCGTGCCTTTACTTCCATTTTCTTTAATAGCATAATGAATAAAAATTATTATCAGAATGTGGATGGAAAAACAGAGTTGCGAGTCTAGATAGGCTGTGGTGTGTCCATTCCTATGTTTGGCGCAGCTCAAACCCATCTTAGAGGGATTCTGTTAAACAGCCGGGCTGAAGTCCGCGCTACCTAACCAGGAGATTGGAAAATGGAACTGAAAAGACGTGATTTCTTAAAAATGACCGCCGCGCTGGCTGCGGCAGGCGTTTCGCCTTCGCTGTTGGCGGCGGGGAAAGAGCAATTTACCATTTACGGCGCACCGGCGATGCCCAGCGTCACCATTGCCGTAGCGGCGTTGCAAGGCAAGCTGGCGAAACAGGCTGATGTGTCGCTGAAAATTTGGCGATCTCCCGACCAACTGCGCGCGGGCGTGGCGAGCGGGCAATTTAAAGTGATGATGAGTCCGAGCAATGTCGGCGTGAACCTGCGCAACCAAGGGCAGAAAGTCGGCATGGTGAATATTTTGACCAACGGCATCACGCAGTTGGTCTGTAAAGGCAGCGCAATTGCCTCGCCGCAGGATTTGGTCGGCAAAAAAATCCTCGTGCCGTTTAAAAACGACATGCCCGACATCGTGCTGCAAGCCTTGTTGAAAAAACTGAAAATCGACGAGCACAAAGTCGGCATCACTTACACCGCCACGCCGCCCGAAGCGGTGGGGCTGTTTTTGAGCAAGGATTACCACGCCGCCATCCTGCCCGAACCGATGGCAAGCGCCAGCATGCTCAAAGGCAAAACCATGGGCGTAAACGTCGTGCGCGGCTTTGATTTGGTGAAGGCATGGGGGCAGGCGTTTGACACCAAGCCGCTGATTCCGATGGCGGGCATCATCGCTAACGAGGAATATTTCCACGCACACAAAGCGCAGTTCGACCTCTTCCATCAGGATTTGAAAAACGCGCTCAACTGGATACTCGCCAACCGCCAAAGCGCGGCGAAAATCGGCAAAAACTACCTCCCCGCCCCCGAACCCGCCCTAGTCATGGGCTTGGACGGCGCGCGGCTGACGGTAACCAAAGGCAGCGAAGTGAAGAACGAGATTTTGAAGTTTTACGAAATCCTGATGCAGTTCAACCCGAAACTTCTGGGCGGCAAGCTGCCGGATAACGGGTTCTTCTTGGCTTAAAAGGGGGGAGAGGTCGTCTGAAAAGGGAGTAGTAGTATTGGGGAATCCAATATACCCTTTTCAGACGACCCATCAGATAATAGTTAGAACAGTACACAAAAAGCCGTCATTCCCGCGCAGGCAGGAATCCAGTCTTTGATATTGCAGGAATGTTTTAAAATTGCAGCAACGTCAAACCTCTGGATTCCCGCCTGCGCGGGAATGACGGTGGGTGATAACCGTAGGTTGTCAACCCCAACAAAACCGTTGAACTGTCTGAAATGTTGGGTCATGACCCAACCTACGCTTGCTGTGATGTTTTAGTATCAATGTCTTTTTATTCAAACAGGAGAAGAAAAATGCCTATTCATGATTGCCGTGGTGAAACGACCCGTGTACAGCTTGTTCATGATTTTGAAATTGTACCTTTAGCTCATGTCAGATTATTGAATGGACAAACTAAGGAAAGCTGTGCAGGACCAACTTTAGACAGAGAGTATTATGTTTTTAGTTATCAAAGTTATGCAGATCAAGCCGATGCTGGTACTTTTGTTTGTGGAATAACTGTTGCTAATGACTTTATTAATTTGATACAACGGCAAAATCCAGCAGTAAATCGATTACCTTTATTTGATCCATTGGCAGGTTTTGGTCAAGTTGGAAATGCAAATAATGTAGGTCGTGCAGGAGTTGGAAGAGGTGTTCAACAAGTACCAAACTGGAATCCAATAGCTAAAGAACTCTATGATGCAATAGGTATGATTTGTCTTATGTGGAATTTGGATAATGTTAGCGGAGCATTAGAAAGTGTATTGTTTAATTTAGTTAGCAATCCTACGCAGGTGCCTGATAATTCAGATATACGTAGTATAAATACTATTATTTCAAACCACTTTAATATTAATGTAGGTAATCAGCGCGTAGCCAGATTAGCTTTATGTTTTCAAAGGTTTATGGTTGATAATGGAGTACATAATCCTCCATTAATACAGTTCTTTAATTTAACGACACATTTTACTCAACATGTTGCTAATAGACGGAATCCTGTTCCTTACTTTAATTAGTAATCGTAGGTTGGTTTAGCAGCAGTCGTAACCCGACGAAACCCCGAAATCCCAAACCAAGGTCGTCTGAAAAACACTATTTGGGAAATCAAACCGTTTCGTTGGGTTACGGTGTTCCGTCTAACCCAATCAACCATTTTTCAGACGACCTATCGGCCCCAAACCATCCCCATCAACCAACACCCAAACCATGATTAAAACCGACAAAATCCGCAAACCGCAGCCTGCGGTGTTTTACATCATCGACTACCTTTGGAGCGGCTTTGCCGGTCTAAGCGTGGCGATGGTGGTGGTGGCGTTGTGGGCGTGGGGCAGCGCTGTGTTCGGTGAGTTTATGCTGCCAGCGCCGGTGGAAGTGTTTCAAAAGTCATTGGATTTATTGAAACATTTTCAGGAAAACGAAATCGGGATTTCGCTGTGGCGGTCGGTGGTGGGAATTTCGGTTGCTTTGGTAGCAGGACTAGCGGCGGGGCTGGTGGCGGGTAGTTTTAAGACGGCGATGGCGTTGCTTAAGCCTGTGATTACGATTTTGTTGGCGATGCCGCCGATTATTTGGGTGGTGATGGCTCTGTTTTGGTTCGGTTTCGGCAATCCGAGCGTGTTGTTTACCATCATTGTGTTGGTTGCGCCGCTGACGTTTGCGAGTGCGGCGGTCGGGATGGCGAGCGTGAACAAGCAGCATGAGGAGTTGTTTGACGCTTATAAATTAGGCCGCCTGAAAAAAATCCGTTATCTGTATATCCCGCATCTGACGGGTTATGTGATTTCCAGCATCGGCGTGGCGGTGGCGATGGGGGTGAAGGTGGTGATTATGGCGGAACTCTTGGGCGCGAGCGAAGGCGTGGGCGCGCGGATTGCGGATGCGAGGGCGATGCTGGAGACTTCGACGGTGATGGCTTATGTGGTGTTGGTTATCGTGTTTGTGTCGCTGTTTGAATACCTGATTACCAAGCCTTTGGAAATTTTGTTTATGCCGTGGAGGAGATGATGCTCTGTCTTGAAAACGTGCGTTTTGAAATTCTCCGCGACCCCATCGTGCGCGATTTCAGTTTGAACCTGCAACATGGCGAAGTGAAGGCTTTGTTCGGGCCGAGCGGCTGCGGCAAGACGACGGTTTTGCGGCTGATTGCGGGTTTGGAAACGCCGAAATCGGGCACGATACGCAATACTTTCCGCAAAACGGGTTTTCTGTTTCAGGAAAACCGCCTGCCGGAAAACTTGACCGCGATGCAGAATATCGCTATTTTTATGGACAAACCCGATGAAGGCGAAATCGTCGCGCTGGCGGCGAAAGTCGGGCTGACTGCGGGCGATTTGAACAAATATCCGACCGAATTGTCCGGCGGCATGGCGAAACGGGTAGCATTTTTGCGCCTGCTGCTGTGTGGTTGCGACCTTGCTTTGCTGGACGAGCCGTTTGTCGGTTTGGACCGCGATTTACGCGATATTTTGGTTGCCATGCTGGTGGAAAAAATCGAGCGGCAGGGCATGGCGTGTATGCTGGTAACGCATGACCGATTCGAAGCCGCGCGCCTGAGCCATGAAATCATGCTGCTTTCCACTAAGGGCATGAACGTGCAAAACGTGATAACCCTGCCCACGCCGTTGTCCGAACGCGATTCGGCTTTTGAAGAGGCAGTCGTGGCAAGGGAGTTTCAGGGGATTCATTATTATGAGTGATAAGGGGATCTGAGTATCTGACAAACCTTGCGGTTCGTTACCCTCTCCCTAACCCTCTCCCACGGGGAGAGGGTAACAGGTTGCTGAAAATCAGAGAGTGCAGGATTGGGAATCAGATGTCAGGTAAACCTGAAAATGTTAGGGTTTGGCAGCCCGATTCCCTCTCCCCGTGGGAGAGGGCTAGGGAGAGGGCAAGCAAGCCGCAGGCTTGCCTCTTTAGCGAAAGATACGAATCTGTTATCCGAACGCGATTCGGTTTTTGAAAAAGCCGTGGTGCCAAGGGGGCAGGGGATTCATTATGAGGTGCTTTATGTTTTCGACTGTGATTACTGCTGCTGTTTTATATATTGCTACAGCAGTAGATTTGTTGGTAATACTATTAGTATTTTTTGCTAGAGCAAATACTAGAAAAGAATATCGAGATATTTATATCGGACAATATTTAGGTTCTGTAATTTTAATATTAGTTAGTTTATTTCTAGCTTTTGTTTTGAATTATGTTCCGGAAAAATGGGTGTTGGGTTTATTAGGTTTAATACCGATTTACTTAGGTATTAAAGTTGCTATTTACGACGATTGTGAGGGCGAAAAAAGAGCTAAAAAAGAATTGGATGAAAAAGGGTTGTCAAAATTAGTCGGTATTGTTGCTTTGGTTACAGTTGCTAGTTGTGGTGCAGATAATATTGGACTTTTTGTTCCTTACTTTGTGACTTTAGATCTTGTCGACTTATTAGTTACTCTTCTTGTATTTTTAATATTGATTTTTGTTTTAGTATATACAGCACAAAGATTGGCTAATATTTCAGGTGTTGGTGAAATTGTAGAGAAGTTTAGTCGTTGGATAATGGCTGTTATTTATATTGGTTTAGGGTTATTTATTATTATTGAAAATCATACAATTCAAACAATAATATCAATAATATGAATGATACGGGCATTTGAGTATCTGACAAACCTTGCGGTTCGTTACCCTCTCCCTAACCCTCTCCCACGGGGAGAGGGAATCAAGTTGCTGAAAATCAAAGAGTGCAGGATTGGGAATTAGATGGCAGGTAAACCTGAAAATGTTCGGACTCGACAGCCCAATTCCCTCTCCCCGTGGGAGAGGGCTAGGGAGAGGGCAAGCAAGCCGCAGGCTTGCCTCTTTGGCAAAAGATACGGCCCTGTCCGCCCAATAAATCCGTATCCGAAAGCATCTTCATGCAGAATTAAGCCAAGCCATGAATAAATTTTTCACCCACCCCATGCGGCCGTTTTTTGTCGGCGCGGCGGTGCTTGCCATACTTGGCGCGTTGGTGTTTTTCATCAGTCCCGCCGCCATCGTCCTGCACCGCCAAATCTTCTTAGAACTCATGCTGCCTGCGGCATACGGCGGTTTTCTGACTGCCGCCATGCTCGAATGGACGGGTTATAAAGGTCGTCTGAAACCCGTTGCCACCGTCTTGGCGGCGCTGTTGCTTGCCGCATCCGTCCTGCTGCCGTTTTCGCCGCAAACCGCTTCGTTTTTCGTCGGTGCTTATTGGCTGGTGTTGCTGCTGTTCTGCACCTGGCTGATTTGGCTCGACCGCAACACCGACAATTTCGCCCTGCTGATGCTGCTTGCCGCGTTCACCGTTTTTCAGACGGCCTATGCCGTCAGCGGCGATTTGAACCTGTTGCGCGCGCAAGTGCATTTGAACATGGCGGCGGTCATGTTTGTATCCGTCCGCGTCAGTGTCCTTTTGGGCGCGGAAGCCCTTAAAGAATGCCGTCTGAAAGACCCCGTATTCATCCCCAACGTCGTCTATAAAAACATCGCCATCACCTTCCTGCTGCTGCACACCGCCGCTGAACTTTGGCTGCCCACGCAGACCGCCGGTTTTACCGCATTCGCCGTCGGTTTCATCCTGCTCGCCAAGCTGCGCGAACTGCACCATCACGAACTCCTGCGCAAACACTACGTCCGCACTTATTACCTGCTCCAACTCTTTGCCGCCGCAGGTTATCTGTGGACAGGCGTGGCGAGACTGCAAAACCTGCCCGCCTCCGCGCCCCTGCACCTGATTACACTCGGCGGCATGATGGGCGGCGTGATGATGGTGTGGCTGACTGCCGGACTGTGGCACAGCGGTTTTACCAAACTCGACTACCCGAAACTCTGCCGCATCGCCGTCCCCATCCTCTTCGCCGCCGCCGTCTCGCGTGCTGTTTTAATGAACGTGAACCCGATATTCTTCATCACCGTCCCCGCGATTCTGATCGCCGCCGTGTTCGTGCTTTATCTGTTGACATTCGTACCGATTTTTCGGGCGAATGCGTTTACGGACGATCCGGAGTGAGAGTTTCTGCTTCATCCTGTCAGTCAATAGCAAATCCTGTATCGCCTTAAGTCAAAAGGTCGTCTGAAAATCTCCAATATGGGTTTTCAGACGACCTTTGCTTAAATCAGGGTTTAAATCAGACCTTGCAGTTTCGGGTTGCCTTCTTTTGGAATAGGGCGCGTGTTGCCTTCGCTGTCGATGGCGACGTAGGTGAAGACGGCTTCGGTAACGAGTTGGCGGTCTTCAGTCAGGTGGTCGTTCATCAGCGTTTTCACCCAAACTTCGATTTTCAGTTGCAGCGAAGTATTGCCCACGCGCACGCAGCGTCCGTAGCAGCAAACCACGTTGCCCACTTTAACGGGGC
The DNA here is from genome assembly GCF_017753665.1 of Neisseria sicca. Classification (NCBI taxonomy): domain Bacteria; kingdom Pseudomonadati; phylum Pseudomonadota; class Betaproteobacteria; order Neisseriales; family Neisseriaceae; genus Neisseria; species Neisseria sicca. Next base: position 1,242,110 of record NZ_CP072524.1, on the reverse strand, counting down.
GGATGAAGTTCATTTCCTGAACGGCGACGGTAACGATGCGGCCTTGCGCGATTTCCGCTGCCAAAATGCCGCCGCCCAAATCCATTTGCGACATAATCCAGCCGCCGAAAATATCTTGGTTGGGATTGGTGTCTTGCGGCATGGCGACGGTGCGCAGCAAAAGCTCGCCTTGAGGGTGGGAACGGTGTTCGTTTTTTTGAGTCATGAGAATATCCTTTTGAGCGGTGCAGATTGGGGTGGATTTGAATGTTGGCGGATTGTGTCTTACAAAGGTCGTCTGAAAGAGGATAGGGCGTTTCAGACGACCTTTTATGCCTGTTCCAACCAAATCAGGCTGACCATGCGGCCGGTTTGTCCGTCGCGGCGGTAAGAGAAGAAAGTGTCGCGTTCCAAGACGGTGCAGTGTGTGCCGCCGTAAATCATATCCACACCTTCGCGGCGCAGAACCAAACGTGCCAGCGCGTAGATGTCAGCAAGATACTTACCGCCGCCGATGTCTTCGAATGCGTCCGCCGCTTCGGGCATGGGCGTACAAAATGCGTCGAATACGTCTTGTCCGACTTCGAAAGCATCCGCGCCGATGGCAGGGCCGAGATATGCCATGATTTCGACGGGCGCAACATTCATCGCGGCTATGGTGTTTTGCAGCACGCCGCCCGCCAAACCGCGCCAGCCGGCGTGTGCGGCAGCGACGACCGTCCCGGCTTTATCGCAGAACAAGACAGGTAGGCAGTCGGCAGTCATCGCGGCGCAGGCGGCTTTGCCCGTGTTGTCCACCGAAGCGTCGGCGTTGGGCGCGTTACCCAATGCGTCGGCAGCGTTGACAACGATGGTGCTGTGGATTTGATTGAGATAGGCAACGGGCAGCCCGACCTGTTCATGCACGATTTCACGGTTGCGGCGCACGGCATCAGGATCATCGCCGACGTGCGAACCGAGGTTCAAACTTTGATACACACCTTGGCTCACGCCGCCGTTGCGTGTGGTAATCAGGGTTTTCACGTTGGCAGGCGCAGGCCAGTCGGCAGTCAGGAAATTTTTGCCTTGCGGGGCGAGGTTTAAGGTTTCTGTGATGGTTTTCATGGTATGTCGGGAACGGGTTTTCAGTCAGCTGGAGTTAAGATTTATTCATTTGTTTCATATTTTTCCCGAATATTTAAATTAAGGAATATTAATGTGTAATAAATAGATAGAACTAATGTCATTCTAGGTTCAGATGTTTTTATTTTATTTAGAAATTTAAAGAGACCACTTTCTTCAGAATGATCTGGGAGACTGAATTTATCCAAAAAATGCTTATGAAATGGAATAAGCGGTTCGACATCTGATTTAATAAAGCTCAAAATGCTTTCTAATCTTGTGTAATCAATTTGACCATTAATCCGGTGAGCGAGCCGATTCCTGATAGTATTTACATTTGCGAATATATTGTATCCCCAGTCAGGCAGTTTTAAAGACTTAGCCATTTTTAATTTATGATCAAAACTGATAGTGATTTTTTGCTCTTCGCTATTCCCTTTTTCTTGAAACCAAAACATTTTTTCTTGGTTGCAAAAGCTGCATATGTAAATCTCTAAAAACTGCTCACAAATTAAATGTATTCTTAGGACTGCTCCAATTTCATCATCAGTGTCTCGGATCTGATCAAGTATTTCTTTATTTTCTTGAAATAATTGAAGATACAATCTGTCAAACATTTCTATATTCATATTTGATCTGCTATTTTGTTAACTTGAACAGAATATTGTTTTCAGACGACCTTCTGCATGAAGGTCGTCTGAAAACACCTATTTAATCCCTCACATAAACCACTTCGACATCGTAGTCGTCTTCGTTCCAATCATCGTCGTCATCCGTGCCGAGTTTGTCCTGCCATTCTTCTTCGTTGCTCAAAGACGAATCTAAGCCTGCTTCAAGACGCAGGACGGAGAGTAAGTGATACATATCGTCGGGGATTGGGGCTTCGAATGAAACGGTTTCGCCGGTTTTCGGATGGACGAAACTTAAGCGGTAGGCATGCAACGCCTGACGCGCGCCCAGACTTTTGACGGCTTCTTTTACCGGTTCGCTGCACGGATGGCGCAGATTTCCGTAAACGGGGTCGGCGGCAAGCGGGTGGTTGGCTTCGCGCATATGGACGCGGATTTGATGCGTCCTGCCTGTTTCGAGCGAGCATTCGATGTAGCTGTGGGCAAGATAGCGTTCCAACACTTTGACATGGGTAACGGCAGGTTTGCCGCCGAATTTGACGACTGCCATTTTCAGGCGGTTGTGCGGATCGCGTCCGATTTGGGTTTCGATTTTGCCGTCAAAGGGGACGATGCCGTTGGCGACAGCGCGGTAGATGCGTTTGACTGTGCGTTCTTGAAGCTGTTGCACGAGGGAATTTTGCGCAGGCAGTGTTTTGGCGACTACCATCAGACCGCTGGTTTCTTTGTCTAGCCTGTGGACAATGCCCGCGCGCGGAATCTGGCTCAATTCGGGACAATGCGCCAGCAGGCCGTTGAGCAGCGTCCCCGTCCAGTTGCCTGCGGCGGGGTGGACGACCAGTCCGGCGGGTTTGTTGACGACAATGACGGTATCGTCTTCGTACACAATATCCAAATCCATCGCTTCAGGTTTGAATGCGAGATTCTCTTCGCTCGGACGTACCGTTACGCTGACGGATTCTCCGCCTATCATTTTGTCTTTGGGTTGGGCAGGCTTATCGTTTACAATAACCGCGCCTTCTTTAATCCACGATGTCAGGCGGCTGCGCGAATAATCAGGCATGAGCTTTGCCAACACAGCATCCAGCCGCCCGCCCGCAAGCTCCAGCGGAACAGTCAAATTAACACAACTTTCTGCTTCGGGGGCTGACGTAAAGTCTAAATCGTCGCTATAATCGGCTTCATTATCAAAGGAAGTATTCTGCATGAAAAAAATTCTTTTAGTAGTTTCGTTAAGTCTGGCACTCGGTGCCTGTGCAAGCAATAAAGGTACGGTCGATAAAGACGCGCAAATCACACAAGATTGGAACGTGGAAAAACTCTATGCCGAAGCGCATGACGAGTTGAACAGCAGCAATTATACGCGAGCCATCAAGTTATACGAAATTTTAGAATCCCGCTTCCCCAACGGCCGCTACGCGCAACAGGCGCAACTGGATACCGCATACGCCTATTACAAAGACGACGAGCCTGAAAAAGCCCTCGCCGCCATCGACCGCTTCCAGCGCCATCACCCGCAACATCCGAATATGGATTACGCGCTTTACCTCAAAGGCTTGGTTTTATTCAATGAAGACCAATCCTTCCTCAACAAACTCGCTTCTCAAGACTGGTCCGACCGCGACCCTAAAGCCAACCGCAGCGCATACCAAGCATTTGCCGAATTGGTACAACGCTATCCGGAGAGCAAATACGCAGCCGACGCAACCGAGCGCATGGCAAAACTGGTGGACGCATTGGGCGGTAACGAAATCTCCGTTGCCCGCTACTACATGAAACGCGGCGCCTACCTTGCCGCTGTTAACCGTGCCCAAAAAATCGTCGAGCGTTACCAAAACACCCGCTACGTAGAAGAATCGCTCGCCATGATGGAGCTTGCCTACAAGAAACTGGAAAAACCCCAACTCGCCGCCGACACCCGCCGCGTCTTGGAAACCAACTTCCCGCAAAGCCCCTTCCTGCAACACCAATGGCAGCCAAACGACATGCCTTGGTGGCGCTACTGGCGTTAAGGACATCAAATTCAGGATGGTTGATACGGATTCGTGTCGGTTGTCCGAAAGATGAAAGGTCGTCTGAAACCATAAAAAGAGTTTCAGACGACCTTTATTTTGCCTTCCTATCAAGCAAGGAACAGGCGGTATGCGGCGTTTTGGGTTTCGTCCTGATAGCTGTAACCGAGGCTTTCGAGGAAGTTTTCAAATGCTTCATCGTCGGTGGACGGGACGTCGATGCCGACGAGAATGCGGCCGTAGTCGGCGCCGTGGTTGCGGTAGTGGAAGAGGGTAATGTTCCAGCCGCCCTGCATATGGTTGAGGAAGCGGGCGAGTGCGCCGGGGCGTTCGGGGAACTCGAAGCTGATTAGGCGTTCGTGGGCGACTTTTGTTGTGCGTCCGCCGACCATGTAGCGGATGTGGATTTTGGAGATTTCGTCGTCGGTCAAATCGACATTGGGCAGCCCGGCTTCGGTCAGTTGGCTGCTGATGACGGCAAGGTCTTGGGAACCTGCGGTTTGCAGGCCGACGAAGATGTGGGCTTTTTGGTCGTCGCCGTAGCGGTAGTTGAACTCGGTGATGTTGCGGCTGCCGAGCAGGTTGACGAATTTGAGGAAACTGCCGCGCTCTTCAGGGATGGTAACGGCGAAAATGCCTTCGTTGCCTTCGCCCAATTCGCTGCGTTCGGAAACGTGGCGCAGGCGGTGGAAATTCATGTTGGCGCCGCTGGTGACGGCGACGAGGGTTTGGTTTTGGATGCGGTTGCGGGCGGCATAGGTTTTCAAGCCGGCAAGGGCGAGCGCGCCGGCGGGTTCGGTGATGCTGCGGGTGTCGTCGAAGATGTCTTTGATGGCGCCGCAGATGGCGTCGGTGTCAACGGTGATGATGTCGTCCAAGAGATCGCGGCAGAGGCGGAAGGTTTCTTCGCCGACGACTTTGACGGCGGTACCGTCGGAGAAGAGGCCGACGTCTTTGAGGCTGACGACTTTTCCGGCTTCGACGGATTGTTTCATGCAGCAGGAGTCGTGTGTTTGCACGCCGATGACTTTGATGCTCGGTCGGACTTGTTTGACGAACGCGGCAACGCCTGCCGCGAGCCCGCCGCCGCCGATGGGGACGAAGATGGCGTGGATGTCGTCGGGACGTTGGCGTACGATTTCCATGCCGACGGTGCCTTGACCGGCAATCACGTCGGGGTCGTCAAAAGGGGCGATGTAGGTCAGTTTTTCTTTTTCTGCCAATTCCATCGCGTAATCATAGGCATCGTTGTAGGAAACGCCTTTGAGGACGACTTCGCCGCCGCGGCTTTTGACGGCGTCGATTTTGATTTGGGGCGTGGTTTCGGGCATGACGATGACGGCGCGGCAGCCTAGACGCTGTGCCGAAAGTGCGACGCCTTGTGCGTGGTTGCCCGCGCTGGCAGCGATCACGCCGCAGGCGAGCGCTTCTTTGGGCAGCTTCGCCATTTTGTTGTACGCACCGCGGATTTTGAAGGAAAACACGGGTTGCAGGTCTTCGCGTTTGAGCAGGACGTTGTTGTTCAGACGACCTGACAGTCCGATGGCGGGTTCGAGCGGGGTTTCGACGGCAACGTCGTAAACGGAGGCGGTCAGGATGCGGATGAGGTAATCGGAATAAGATGGGCGGTTGTTCATGGTTTTGTGTGCCGGAGGATTATTTTCAAAAGGAGTGTCCGCCGTCCGCGTCAAACTTTGTCAACAAAACGGCGGAAAGGTAAAACCATACCCTCGAGGTCGTCTGAAATCAAGAAAAATCTTAGCAAAGCGAAGATGGGGCGGTATAATGACTGCCTTTTGTGCCAAACCGCACGACGCGGTTGTTTTTATTTCTATTTCCGCACCACATTCCAATGAAAAAAACATTATCCGTATTGATCGCGGCGATGATGATTGCCGCCGCGCAAGCCGCGCCGCAAGCGGCTAAAAACAACGCAGCCCCCGCAGTTGCCGCTTCCGAGCCGGCTCCTGCCGCCGCATCCCAGCCCGAAGCCATGATGCCCAGCATCAACAGCCCCGATGCGCCGCCTGCCATTGCCGCTGCCGCCTACATCGTTACCGATTTGCAAAGCCATCAAGTGCTTGCCTCCAACAATATCGACACGCAGATCGAACCGGCTTCGCTGACCAAAATGATGACCGCCTACCTCACGTTCAAGGCTTTGGAAAACGGCACATTGCGCGCCGACCAAATGCTGACCGTGTCTGACGCAGGCTGGAAAATCGAAGGCTCGCGGATGTTCCTCAATCCCAAAGTCCCCGCCAGCGTGAGTGATTTGATTAAAGGCATGATTGTCCAATCCGGCAACGATGCTGCCACCACGCTTGCCGAAGCCATGGGAGGAGGCTCGGTGGACGTGTTCGTCCAACAAATGAACGAAGAAGCCAAGCGTTTGGGCATGACCAAAACCCACTTTAAAAACCCGACAGGATTGGCTACCGAAGGCCACGTTTCCACCGTCGGCGATTTAGCCATTTTGTCCGCCGCGCTGATACACGATTATCCGAAATACTATCCCGTATTTTCGATTAAATCTTTCAAATACAACAATGTCGAACAGCCAAACCGCAACCTCCTGCTCTACCGCGACACCAGTGTGGACGGCCTGAAGGCAGGACATTCCGAAAGCGCAGGCTACAACCTTGCCGCCTCCAGCAAACGTAACGGCAGACGCATCGTGTCCATCGTCGTAGGCACTGAGTCCACCGAAGCCCGCGCTTCCGAAAGCGGCAAACTGCTCAACTGGGCATTGCAGGCATTCGACACGCCCAAGCTCTACAACAGCGGCGAAATCATTTCTAAGGTCAAAGTTTATAAAGGCAGCAGCAAATCGGTGAACGTCGGCTTCCTGGAAGACGTGTACATCACTATTCCCCACAATGCCGGACAAAACATCAAACCGATTTTAGAAACCGTCCAGCCCGTTGTCGCCCCGATACGCAAAGGCCAAAGCTTGGGCAAACTCAAAATTGTCAAAGACGGTAAAGTCATTACCGAGAAAAACGTCGTAGCCCTCCATTCCGTTGAAGAAGGCAGCTGGTTCAGACGGATGTGGGATGATATCGTATTGTGGTTCAAAGGCTTGTTCGGCAGTAGTTCGAAATAGGCCGGGTTGATGAAAAGGTCGTCTGAAAATGGTTTCCAGACGGCCTTTCGGATAACGGATACATCATTGAAAATAAGGAAAAACCATGCAATTACAAGCATTTGACGAAGCATCCCGCGTGCGCCTGATACAGCTGCTCGATGCCAAATCGGAACAACACAACACCATGCGCTGCGATGAGGTACAGGCATTTATGATGGCTTTGTTGAGTGGTCCCGATGCCTTGAATCCGAACGATTGGCTGCCTGAAGTGTTGGGTGAAGAATCATTGTTTGACGCGAAAGAGCGTACCGAAATCGAGCGTTTGGTGATGGCGCTGGCGGCTGATTTGCGTATCAAGCTCGTCAGTAAAATGTTGCCCGATTTGTGGCTTTACGAAGATGCAGCAGGCAATCCCGACGTGTACACTTGGTGTAACGCCTATCTGTATGCCTTGGATGTCGTGCCGACCGATTGGTTTGAAGCGGTCGATCAGGAGGAGTTTGAAGACCTGTTCTATCCGATCATGGCTTTGGGCGGCATTTATGATGAAGAGCAAAACGGCGAAATCATTTTGCACCTGACTGAAAAAGAACTCTCACAGCTCGAATCCGACTTGCCGCACGTCCTGCTCGATATTTACTGGTATTGGCAGGCAATTATCAACAAACCGCAAACCGTACGTCGCGAAGGCGAAAAAATCGGGCGAAACGATTCTTGTCCCTGCGGGAGCGGTAAAAAATACAAAGCTTGTTGCGGTAAGGGATAACTTTCCGATCAGGTAAAAAATCAAAAGGTCGTCTGAAAAAAGGTTTTCAGACGACCTTTACAATGATCAGGTTAAAACCAGCTTGCCGCCCATATAACGAGCAGGGTCATTACAATCGTCAAGGCGCAACCGATTTTGGCGACCGTACCGATGATGAAGCCGATAAACGTCCCCAGCCCGACTTTGCCCGCCTGCCACATATCGCGGCGCGCCAAGAATTCCCCGGTACCCGCGCCGATGAGCGGACCGAACAACAGCCCGGGAATGGAGAAAAACGCGCCGACAATACCGCCGATTAGCGCTCCCCAAACTGCTGTTTTACTGGCTCCCGTATATTTTGCCCCTAATGCGCCTGCGACATAATCCATCGCCGTGCCGATAGCGGCGACAACGGCGAGAAAAATTAGAGTATTTGTACCGTAAATCTGATAATCGCCGGCATAGGCAAGCAGCCATGCGCCGCCGAACATCAATCCCAATCCGGGAATAGCGGGATAAACCGTGCCGAGCAGTCCGACACAGATGGCGATTAAACCGAGCAGGATGAAAATGGCAGTCATAACAGTCCTTTTTTGATGGAAGGGAAAAGGGTATGCGAAGCACGCTGAGCTTGTTTTGCGGCGGATTAAAATGGAACGGTTTGTATCGTCTTTCCCGTAAAATCCCAGTTTTCAGACGACTTACCGTATTATGCGACTTACCGTATTATGGTTGCACGTCCTGATGATTCAAGGCAGGTTTGTGCAAAGAAATAAAAAATCCGGACAAGGCATCCGGATTTTTGTTTTATGCGCCGCAAGTTTTCGGCTTGTTTGCCAGAATATTGATGACTTTGCGTTCGGGTTTGGACGGGGTGATTTTGATTTCACTCTCGTCTTCTTCGCTGCCGTCGGAGTAGCGTTCGGGCATTTTTTCGCTGTCAAACGCCAAATCGCCGCCGTGTTTTAAGGTTTGACCGCGTTCCAAACCGACGAAGTCGAAAAGCTCGGGGTCGGCAAGATGGGAGGGTACGACGTTTTGCAGGGCGGAGAACATGGATTCAATACGGCCGGGGAAGCGTTTGTCCCAATCGCGCAGCATATCGCCGATGACTTGGCGTTGCAGGTTGGGCTGCGAGCCGCAGAGGTTGCAAGGGATGATTGGGAATTGCTTCAGTTCGGCATATTTGATCAAATCTTTTTCTTTCACATACGCCAGCGGGCGGATGACGATGTGTTCGCCGTTGTCGCTCACCAACTTGGGCGGCATGGCTTTGAGTTTGCCGCCGTAAAACATATTTAAAAACATGGTGGCGAGGATGTCGTCGCGGTGGTGTCCCAAGGCGATTTTGGTGCAGCCCAATTCTTTTGCAGTGCGGTAGAGAATGCCGCGGCGCAGGCGGCTGCACAGCGAACAAGTCGTTTTGCCTTCGTCCAATACGCGTTTAACGGTGGAGTAGGTGTCCTCTTCGACGATTTTGTACGGTACGCCTATGCTTTCGAGATAGTTCGGCAGCACTTCTTCGGGGAAGCCCGGCTGTTTTTGGTCAAGATTGACGGCAACCAGTTCGAAATCAATCGGCGCGCTGGCTTGGAGCTGGCGCAGGATGTCTAATAGGGCGTAGCTGTCTTTGCCACCGGAGAGGCAGACCATGATTTTGTCGCCCGGTTCAATCATGTTGAAATCGTTAATCGCGTCACCGACGGCGTGGCGCAGGCGTTTGTTGAGTTTGTTGTTCTCTAATTCTTGTTTGGTTTTTTTTGACATGGCGGTTTGTGCTTTGAAATAAGGAAAATTTAAGGGCGGTATTGTACCGCAAAAAGCGTTTGGAAACCGCATATTAGAAAAGAAAGGTCGTCTGAAAGAGGGGAGGGGATTTCAGACGACCTTTGTTTTATATTATGCATATTACGCAGCTATATTACTCAATCTTCACCCGTTTCAAGCGCAGCGCATTACCCAACACCGAAACCGAACTTGCCGCCATTGCCGCGCCTGCGATGACGGGATTTAAGAAGCCGAGTGCGGCGAGCGGGATGCCCAAGATATTGTAGAAGAAGGCGAAAAACAGGTTTTGCTTGATGTTTTTCAAAGTCGCCTGCGACACCAGCAGGGCATCGGCGAGTTGGTTGACCGAATGCTGCATCAGCGTGGCGGACGCGGTGTGCTCGGCAACGTCTGCCCCGCCTTTCATGGCGAAGCTGACGTTGGCGGCGGCGAGTGCGGGCGCGTCGTTGATGCCGTCGCCGACCATTGCCACGGTTTTGCCGGCGGTTTTGAGTTTCTGCACTTCGGCGGCTTTGTCGCGAGGACTCATGTTGCCGAAGGCGTGTGCGATGCCCAGTTGTTTGGCGACGTATTCGACCGTGCCTTGGTTGTCGCCGCTCATGATGTAAACGTCGATGCCATGTTTTTTCAGACGGCCTATGGCTTCGGCGGTATCGGCTTTCAGCGCGTCGGCGAGTGCGAATGCGCCGATGGGTTTGCCGTTGGCGGAAACGGCGACGATGCTTGCGATGCGCCAGACGTCGTCTGAAAGGTTTTCAGGTAGCCTTAATTTGGCAAAATCAAGTTTGCCCGCTTTCACCAAACCCACTCCTTCGACTTCGGCGGTAATGCCTGCGCCGACGACGGTTTGCGCATTTTGTGCGGCGGGGATGTCCAAACCACGCACTTGGGCGGCGGAGACGATGGCGCGGGCGAGCGGGTGGGCGGCGTTTTGTTCGACAGCGGCGGCGATGCGGTACAAAGCGTCTTCGTCAAAGCCGCTATCGGGAACGCAATAAACGGCGGCAACCTGCGGCCTGCCTTCGGTCAGTGTGCCGGTTTTGTCCAACACGACGGCATCGACGTGGGCGGCTTCTTCCATCGCCGCCGCGTCTTTAAACCAAATCCCGTGTTTCACCGCCTTGCCCATGCCGACCATAATCGCGGCAGGCGTTGCCAAACCGAGCGCGCACGGGCAGGCAATCACCAAAACGGCAACGGCGTGCATCAGCGCCACCGTCCAATCGCCCTTAACCAGCCAAGTGGCGATGAAAGTCAGAAGCGCGATGCCCACAACGGCAGGCACGAACACCGCCGCCGCCTTGTCCGCCACGCGTGCAATCGGTGCTTTACTGCCCTGCGCTTCGGACAGCGCGTTCATCATGTCGCCGAGCAGGGTTTGGCTGCCGAGCTGCGTGGCGCGGTACACCACGCTGCCTTCGGTCATCAGCGCGCCCGCTAACACTTTGCCACCCGCCTTTTTCTCTTCGGGATTGGATTCGCCGGTGAGGTGGCTCTCGTCCGCCCAGCCGCTGCCGCTTTCGATAATGCCGTCGGCAGCGATGCGTTCGCCGTGGTTGGCGCGGATAAGGTCGCCGATTTGCACTTGGTCGATAGGCAGTTGTTTCCATTCGCCATCGCGTTGCACGTTGACTTGGGTCGGCGTGAGTTTGAGCAGCAAGCCCAAGCTGTTCAGGCTGGATTTTTTGGTGCGGTGTTCCAAAAATTTGCCCAGCGACACAAAACCGATCACCATCACGCCTACTTCAAAATACACGTGTGCCATGCCGTGCGCCGCGTGCGGGCTGAAAAACAGCATATAAACGGAATACAGGTAAATCGATACCGTGCCGATGGTAACCAGCACGTCCATATTCGCCAACCCGCCCTTAATGCTTGCCCACGCGCTTTTGTAAAACGGGATTGCCAGCCAAAGCTGCACCACACTCGCCAATGCGAACTGCCACAACGGCGGAATCATCCAATCGTGCTGACCGATCATCATTCCCGCCATGCCGATCAGGAACGGAATATTGATCGCCAGCAAAAGCCACAACCGCCAGCTTACATGCGCGGTTTCTTCGGGTTGCGGCAGCGCGTCTTCCGTCTTTTCCTTCGCGCCGTAACCGGTTTTCTCGATAATTTTGGCGATGTCGGCGGCGGAGGTTTGGCTGTCGTCAAACACCACCTGCGCCTCTTCGCTGGCGAAGTTCACCCCAGCCGATTCGACAAAATCTTTTTTGTTCAACACTTTTTCAATGCGCGAAGCACAGGCCTGACAGGTCATGCCTTCGATTTGGAAACGGACTTTTTGTTGCATGGTTTCTTCCTTCTGAATGTGGTTGGGCTACCTGAAAAAAAACGGAGCAGGGTTTTCAGGTAGCCTTTGGGGTGTTGCAGTCGATTTGTTGCGATTCGATTTACAAAGCCGCATCAAAGCCGCCGTCTTCCACCGCTTCTATCAGCGCGGCGGGGTTGGTTTGGGCGGGGTCGAATTCCACGACGGCGTTCTTGTTTTCCAGGCTCACTTCGGCCTTGTCCACGCCGTTTACGCCTTCGAGGATGCTGGTAACGCTTTTCACGCAGCCGCCGCAGGTCATGCCTTCGATGTTTAATGTGATGGTTTGCATAGGGTTTCCTTTCTGTTGGAATGAGGCTGAGGTTTTAAAGCCCGTTGCAGCCAAAGCTTTCAGGTAGCCTGAAATGATGGGTCGGCTCTTGCTTTCCCGCTAAGTGCCGCCACTATAAAGCTTCACCCGAAGTAAAGGTCAAGCATCATGATGAACATCAGTCAGGCCGCGGCCGAGAGCGGCCTTTCCGCCAAACAAATCCGCGACTACGAAAAGCACGGCCTAATCGCCCCGGCCGCGCGCAGCGAAGCGGGCTACCGCCGCTACGGACAGGCCGACCTTGCCCGGCTGCGCTTTATCCGCCATGCGCGGGAAGTGGGCTTTTCGCTGCCGCAGATCGGGCAGCTTTTGAGCCTGCAACACAACCCGCAGCGCACCAGCCGCGAAGTGAAAACGCTCACCGCGCGGCACATCGCCGAGCTGGAAGCCAAAATCGAACGCTTGCAGGGCATGGTGGCCGAGCTGCAACGCTGGCACGATGCCTGCGCGGGAGACGACTGCCCGGATTGTGCGATTTTGGCCGGGCTGGAGGAGCGTTAGGCGGCTTGGGCAGAATAGAAACAGGCTGAGACCTTTGCAAAAAAGCCCTTCCTTCGACAGCCGAAACCCAAAAACAGGTTTTCGGCTGTTTTCGCCCCAAATCACTCCTAATTCTACCCAAATACCCCCTTAATCCTCCCCGGATACCCCATAATAAGGCATCCGGGAAGAAAAACGGGGATATTTGGCACGAAAACAGCCGAAAACCTGTTTTTGGGTTTCGGCTGTTGAGGGAACAGGTGAAGAAGGGTATTTTGCAAAGGTCTCGAACCGAAAAAACATGGGCGGTGAAAACGCCGCCCCAAATCCGATGGAATACCTGATCGGCGCTGCTGCAGGCTGCTGCTCCATAGGTTTCGAGTTGCAAGCAGCACAGGCAGGCGTGAAACTGGAACAGTTTGAAATATCCGCAAGGGGCGGTATTGACATGGCCAAACTGTTCGGCATGGAAGATGGCTACGGCGGACTGGATAATCTGGTGCTAACCGTAAAAGTAAAAGCCGACGCCGACCTTCCTACCCTGCAAAATTTCGCCGACCGCTCCGCCGCCAACTCCCCAGTGTTGAACAGCCTGAAAGCGCGGGCAAAAGTGGTTGTGGAAAAAATCTAGACGACTCAAACCGTTTTCTTGTTTTCATTTCGTTGAAAGCCCCTTTTCTGAACAACTAGAAACGTGCTGAATCGCTCAAAGGAGGACATGACATGCAACAACTGCACACTCTGAAAGACATCGAACAGGCCATCGCCACACACCCTTTAGTATCACTGTACATCAAAGCCCCAATCTGCGGTGTTTGTACGGTCGTGGCCGCCCAGCTTGACTCAGCTTTGGCGGTGGAAGGAAATGTGTATGCCGTAAAAGCCGATATTGCTGAAATACCCGAAATGGCTGGACGTTTCCACGTGCTGACCGCACCTGCATGGCTGCTGTTTTATCAAGGCAAGGAAGTAGAACGGATGGCCCGCTTCATCCCTCAGGCACAGATGAAGCAGACATTGGCAAAATGGACAAAAGTAGCAGAAAGCGGACATCAGTAACCGGTCTATCAATGTTTCAGACGGCTGCGGTCTTGATAATGATGCAAGTGGTCAAATTTTTAAGATGATTTGCAAAACACTTAAAAATTTGACCGCTCTTTATTACGAAAAAGGTCGTCTGAAACGGCTTGCAGACTGAGATAATGATTGATAAAACGCTGTGATTTGTACACTAAAACCATCTTCTGAAAATTCCCTTTGACATTCCCCATCTTTCCCTCTAAAATGCGTTCAAGCTTTTAAACGCATAAACTCAAGAAACCGAATATGCCGCAACAAACCATGAATCTAATGCGCGAATGCATTCCTATTTTTACCGTGTTGAGCGATGAAAACCGCCATCAAATCCTGCGCGTGCTGTGGGAACACGGCAGGATGAATGTGAATGAGCTGACCGAGCATCTGCATCTGTCGCGCCCTGCGGTGTCGCATCATTTGAAAATCATGCTGCAAGCCGGTGCGGTGGCGGTGGAGCAGGTCGGCAAAGAGCGGTTTTACAGTATTGCCATGGCGGATGTGGTGGCGAAGTTGAAACAACTTGCTGATTTGATGGCTCAAAATTGCCCGCTTTCAAAATAGGGTTATCCGTTAACCCTTTATTTTTACCTAAATACGTTTACATTTTTAAACCTATCAACTCAAAGGAAAGAATTATGTTATTTACCCCGTTCACTTTTCCAAACGGAAAGACTGCTAAAAACCGTATCCTCAAATCCGCTATGGAAGAACAACTTGCCCAACACGACCAGCCGTCTGAAAAACTTGTCCGCCTGTACGGCACTTGGGCGCAAGGCGGTGCGGGCGTGTTGGTTACGGGCAATGTGATGGTCGCCGAAAGCGGCAAAGGTTCGATAAACGATGTGGTGATTTCAGACGACCGCAGCCTTGAAATGCTGAAAAAATGGGCGAAAGCCGGCACGCAAAACGACACGCTGCTTATTATGCAAATCAACCATGCGGGCAAACAGTCGCCTGCGGTGGTCAATAAAACGCCGCTTGCACCGAGCGCCGTGCCGTTGGTGGGTATGGAAGGCTTTATCAACCCGCCGCGCGAATTGACTGCCGATGAAATCAACGGGCTGATTCAGCAATTCGTACAAACTGCCAAAATTGCCGAGCAGGCAGGCTTTTCAGGCGTACAAATTCACGCCGCACACGGCTATCTCATCAGCCAATTTCTCTCGCCGCACCACAACCGCCGCCAGGACCAATGGGGCGGCAGCTTGGAAAACCGTATGCGCTTCCTTTTGGAAACCTACACCGCCATCCGCGCCGCTGTGGGCAAAGATTTCTTGGTGGGCGTAAAACTCAATTCGGCAGATTTCCAAAAAGGCGGATTTGACGAAAGCGAATCGGTGCAAGTGGTACAAAAGTTATCAGAAATGGGCATTGATTTTATTGAAGTTTCCGGTGGTAACTACGAAAGCCCGCAAATGCTCGCCGCCAAAGACAGCACCCGCAAACGCGAAGCCTTCTTCATCGATTACGCCGAAAAAGCCCGTGCAGTCAGCCAAGCCCCGCTGATTATCACCGGCGGATTCCGTTCGCAAAACGCCATGGAAGATGCCTTATCCAGCGGCCATTTGGATTTGGTCGGCGTCGCCCGCCCGTTTGCCTTAGTGCCTGATTTGGCAAACAAAATGCAAAACGGTACTTATCAAACCGTACAAACCGACCGCATCCAAACGGGTGTGGCGTTGGTTGATAAAAAAGCGGGCGCGATGCTGGAAATGAACTGGTATATGACGCAAATGGACTTGATCGGACAAGGCAAACAGCCCAATCTCAAATTGTCGGCGTGGAAAGTATTGCTGAAAACTTTGTGGGAAAACGGCAAAGCAGGTTTGAGTACGGGCAGGGCTTGATGATGAAAGCAGTTGGGTTTAAAAGAGGATTTGCAAAAACTTTTGAAAATCTGACCGCTCTTTTGTATATGCAATGCGCCCTTGCCATTTAAAACTAAAAGGTCGTCTGAAAACATTTTCAGACGACCTTTCGATTTTAACTTTTTAGCAAAGCCAAAGAATATTTCATCATTTCCTATTTAGAAATTATATTGTTCATAAATTGAGATTTATTGCTTAATCATTTATCCGTACAATCCGCCTCATCAAATATTTTAAGGAGGCAACAATGAAAAAAATGCCTGTATTGTTTGTCGGGCATGGCAGTCCGATGAATGTGTTGGATAAGGAAAATCCTTTCAACCAAAATCTCAGCCTGATTACGCAAAAATTTGCCAAACCGAAAGCGATTTTGATGATTTCGGCGCATTGGTACAGCAGCGGTTTGCAAGTTTCATCGGGCGAACAGCCTGAAATGATTTATGATTTTTACGGATTTCCTGAAGAACTCAGTCAGGTGCGGTATCCGGCGCCCGGTTCGCTTGAGTTGGCGGAGCAAGTGCGCTCGTTATTGCAACCGGAAAATGTGGAGTTGAACCCGACGCGCGGTTTTGATCATGGCACTTGGGCAGTGTTGAAATTTCTGTATCCCGATGCCGATATTCCCGTGGTGCAGCTTAGTCTTAACCGTTTGCAGTCGGCGGAATGGCATTTCAATTTGGCGAAAAAATTACCCGCTTTGCGCGAACAGGGTGTGTTGATTATCGGCAGCGGCAATATTATCCATAATCTGGGCGTGATGAGCAGGGCGCATATCAATCAAATCGGTGCGGGCTATGATTGGGCGTTTGCGTTCCGCGAAGCGGTCAATCAGGCGATTGTCGAGCGGGATGACGATACTTTGATTCATTACGAACGGCTGGGCGAAAAGGCGATGCTCTCCGTGCCGACGCCGGAACATTATCTGCCTTTTCTTTGCATCATGGCATTACGCGAACCCGATGATTCCATTACTTTTTTCAACGACAACCTTGTTGCCGGTTCGCTCAGTATGACTTCGCTTTTAGTGGGGTAAAAGAAAAATATGGCAGCGAAAAAGATTCTTATTGGTTTGTTTCGCTTTCGTAGATGGTGTTGATCCGCTTACTGTTCTTGGGAATGGGATGTCAATCAAAAAGCGCAGAAAAGCTTTGCATGTAAAGAAAATGGTTGTTTGGCAAGTTACCCGGGTTCGGGAGATGAAGAGTATTTCTAAATCCAAAATACTAAGGTCGTCTGAAAGCCCGATTCTGGTTTTCAGACGACCTTTCCCCTTCATCTGAGCAGACTTACCCCAGATATTTCAGTTTGCCTTTGAAGTCTTCGAGCGTCTCGTAGCCTTTTTGCACCATGATGGCTTTCAAGCCAAGCGAAACGCGTTCGAAAACTTCGACGCCTTGCTGATGCAGCGCCGTGCCGATTTGTACCATGCTCGCACCGCACAAGATATGTTCAAACGCATCGCGCCCCGTATAAACGCCGCCTGTGCCGATGATTTGGATGGACGGATTCAATCTTTGGTAGAACGCGTGGACGTTGGCGAGTGCAGTCGGTTTGATGTATTCGCCGCCTATGCCGCCGAAGCCGTTTTTGGGCAGGATAACGACGGATTCGTCCTCGATATACATACCGTTGCCGATGGAATTGACGCAGTTGACGAATTTCAGCGGATGATGGTTGAACACTTCCGCCGCTTGGTCGAAATGGACGATGTCGAAATACGGCGGTAGTTTGATGCCCAAGGGCTTGTCGAAGTAGCCGAAGGCTTCACCCAAAATCCGCTCGGTTGCTTCAAAGTCGTAAGCGATTTGCGGCTTGCCGGGGACGTTCGGGCAGGAAAGGTTGAGTTCGGTAATGCCTTTAAAACCGCTGTTTTGCACTTTTTTCAACAGCGTGTGTGTTTCATCGGGCGACATACCGACCAGCGAGAGGAAAAATGTCCGTTCAGGCTGCGATTCTTGAAGGCTCAGCAAATATTCCAGATAGTAATCAATGCCTTGATTCGGCAACCCCATGGAATTGATGCTGCCCAGCGGTACATCGCGGTAACGCGGTTCGGGATTGCCCGCACGCGCTTCCAGCGTCGCCGTTTTGGTGACGAAGCTGCCTGCGGCGGATTGCCTAACTTCTTCGAGTTCTTCCACGGTCATACACGCCACACCAGCGGCGTTCATCAAACAGTTGTCAAAAGAAAAACCGGCGATTTGCGTTCTCAATGACGGCATACCCTGCTCCTTTCCCTTGAAAAATCAATTTGTTTGCGAAGCGTAACACGAATAGGCAACGCATTTTTTAACGAACATCAAATGACAGGTTATGTAGGAAAATGTTGTTTTAAGTGATGAAGAGAAGACGCAAAAAGGTCGTCTGAAAACTTGTTTTGCTTGTTTTCAGACGACCTTTAACGTGAATAAGCCACGGTGATTGATAAAAGTTTTTGAAATAGCCAAGAAAGCCTTGGCTCATAATTTCTTAAATCAGGCTATCCATTCCGTTAATGCAGCCTCCAAGCGTTTCAGACCTTCCGCCATATCTTCATCGTTTAGCAGCAGACTGGGCGCAAAGCGCACGACATCGGATCCGGCAACCAATACCATCAAGCCGTGTTTCAGCGCGGCAGCAGTAATTTCCGAAGCGCGACCTTGGTATTTGTCTGCCAGCACGCAGCCGATGAGCAGCCCCATACCACGGACTTCTTTAAATACGCCAGTTTTCTCGCCCAATTCCCGCAAGGTCGTCTGAAATTTTTGTCCTTGTTTTTCGACATGTGCCAAGGTTTCAGGTGCATTAATAATGTCGAACGCGCGGCTGCCGACGGCGCACGCCATCGGATTGCCGCCGAAAGTCGAACCGTGCGTCCCCGGTCCGAAGGTCGGAGCGATTTTGTCAGTGGTCAGAATCGCGCCGATAGGGAAGCCGCCGCCCAAGGCTTTGGCGGAACTGAGAATATCGGGCGTAATGCCGTAATGTTCGTAGGCAAACAGTTTGCCTGTGTGTCCCATACCGGTTTGCACTTCGTCTAAAATCAGCAATGCGCCGTGTTCGTCGCACAAACGGCGCGCGGCTTGCAGATATTCCTGCGTGGCGGGCAGGATGCCGCTTTCGCCCTGAATCGGCTCGATGATTACGGCGCAGGTGTTTTCGCTGATGGCGGCTTCCAATGCGGCAACATCGTTAAACGGAACGTGGGTGATGCCTTGCGGCAGCGGCGCGTAGTCTTTGCTGTATTTGGGCTGGCCGCCGACCGATACGGTAAACAGCGTACGGCCGTGGAAGCTGTTGAGGCAGGAGATGATTTCGGTTTTGTGTTCGCCAAAATGATCGCGCCCGTATTTTCGTGCCAGTTTCAGCGCGGCTTCGTTGGCTTCCGCGCCGGAATTGCAGAAAAAGACTTTGTCGGCAAAGGTATGTTCTACCAGCTTTTTCGCCAATTCCTGCGCGGGCTTGGTCGTGTAGATATTGGAAATGTGCCACAATTTTTGCGACTGCTCCGCCAGCGCGGCAACCAAATCGGGATGACAGTGTCCCAACGCGTTGACCGCGATTCCGCCCGACAAGTCGATATATTCACGACCTTCAATATCCCAGACGCGGCTGCCGAGGGCGCGTTCGGGAATCATAGGAGCAAATGAAAAGTTGGGGGTCAGGTAGTTTTGCATCCGATTTCCTTTGCAGTGAATTTATTGAAAATAAGCGGGGATTATGCGCCGCCCGAAACAAAGCTTCAAGCAGGAATGAGCGGGGCGCAAAGTAAGTAGAAATTTCGGCTACAATATGTATTTTACCGACCGTAGGAAGAAGATTATGAACATCCTGCCTTATCAGACTGAAATTGCCGAGCGTATGCTGGTTGGCACAGAAGGCGAAACCATTCATCCCGGCGCGCAATTTGTTCAAACGGCCAACGGCTATTGGATAGCTTGGCACGAGGGCAATGCAGCACTGCTGGCACCCGATACGCCGCCCGATATTCCGTGTTTTTGGGTGGAAGGGGCGCAAAGTTTGGAAGAGTTGGTCGAATTGGTCGAAAACGGCGAGTTTGACGAAATGGAAGAGTTTGACGGCGACGATGACGCGTGGCACGAACACGCGGCGGGCTGTGATGGAGGGCATGACGGTCATTGCGGATGTTCGCATTCATGAAAATAAAGATGAAAACCTTGTTTCTGCCTTTGGTCTGCCTTGCGCTGAACGGCTCGTCGTCAGGGCGGCAGTCGATTTGGCGGCAACGACCGTCATGACGGCGGGCAAGGTTGTCGTCAAAGGTACGGGCGCAGTCATTGATGCCGCCATTCCCGACAGGGACAAAAAGAAAAACAGAGAAAAGGATAAAGGCAAAAACCGCCGTCCTGTTTCAGACGACGGTCTGTATCCGGATTCTTATCCGCCTGCATCGGAAGAGGGCGGTTACTTTGTTCCGCAAGGTTCGGGAAATTCGGACAGTGGATGGTAAGGACGGATGTCTTTTGACTTTACAACCATATAAATGTGGGGGACTGTTAGTTTTTGCACAAGGAACAAATAGAGTAAAAAACGCTGAAATCTTCGAAAGACGTGGATTTCGGCGTTTTTTTGTATCCGGAAAAGTTACGCCAGCTTTTTCACAAAACCGCGCCGGAATGCGCGGTTTTTTGTTTGAAGTTGACGGGATTGGGAAATTTTTAAAACTATTTTAAGAGGGCTTGGATTCGGATTTCAAGTGCAACACTAGTGTATCAGTGGTTTGAACAGATTCAAGAATAAAACACTTGGCGTTTCGTAGCCAAGTGTTTTTCTTGGCCGGTGGTTCAATTCATCTTGAACCCTGCGTATCTCCCGATTGCTGATGTTTCGGAAATCGGTTTGTTTGGGGAAATATTGGCGGATGAGTCCGTTGGTGTTCTCATTCAGCCCTTTCTCCCAAGAATGGTAGGGGCGGCAAAAATAGGTTTTCGCCTTCAATGCTTCGGCTATTTTGGTGTGTTGATAGAACTCTTTGCCGTTATCCATAGTGATGGTGTGCACTCTGGCTTTATGTGCCTTTAATGCCCTAACGGCTGCCAGAGCAGTGTCTTCGGCTTTGAGGCTATCCAATTTGCAGACGATGGTGTAGCGGGTAACGCGTTCGACCAAGGTCAGTAATGCGCTTTTCTGTCCTTTGCCGATGATGGTGTCGGCTTCCCAATCGCCGATGCGGGTTTTCTGGTCGACGATAGCGGGTCGGTTTTCTATGCCGACACGGTTGGGTACTTTGCCTCTGGTCCATGTGCTGCCGTAGCGTTTGCGGTAGGGTTTGCTGCATATTCTGAGGTGTTGCCACAAGGTGCCGCCGTTGCTTTTGTCTTGGCGGAGGTAGCGGTAAATGGTGCTGTGGTGGAGTGTTATCCCGTGATGTTTGCGCAGGTAGGCGCATACTTGTTCGGGACTGAGTTTGCGGCGGATAAGGGTGTCGATGTGTTGAATCAGCTGCGAATCAAGCTTATAGGGCTTTCGCTTACGCTGTTTGATAGTCCGGCTCTGCTTCTGTGCTTTTTCGGCACTGTATTGCTGCCCTTGGGTGCGGTGCCGTCTGATTTCGCGGCTGATGGTGCTTTTGTGGCGGTTAAGCTGTTTGGCGATTTCTGTGACGGTGCAGTGGCGGGACAGGTATTGGATATGGTATCGTTCGTCTTGGGTCAGTTGTGTGTAGCTCATGGCAATCTTTCTTGCAGGAAAGGCCGTATGCTACCGCATACTGGCCTTTTTCTGTTAGGGAAAGTTGCACTTCAAATGCGAATCCGCCGGGTTTTAAAATCAGTTTACGGTACGGCCGAACCATTCTACCCGGCCGATGATGGCTGTATCGGTGTTGTCGGCTGTGAGGTCGATTTCAAAAGGTTCGTAGAGAGGATTGGCGGATTTAACCAAGAGCCGGCCGGGCAGGCGTTGGATGTTTTTGACGAACAGGTCGTTTCCTATGCGTAGGACGTACAGGCCGTCGCGCGGCTCGGTTTCGGCGTGGTTGATTAGGATGTTGTCTCCGTGGTTCAGGATGCCTTCCATGCTGTCGCCTTTAACGGCAATTACAGAAAGCTTGTCTGTCTGCCGGGTAACGTAGTTTTCTATCCAGTATCTCCGGAAAGCCATGCAGAATAATGGTTTTTCATCATTCACTGCTTGTCCATGCCCTGCTGCCGCTTCCACGCTGTATCGCGGGATAAAGGTAAATTTACGTAAGTCGACGGGGGTGAGCGTATAGACCTTCCTAATAACCATCTAAATAACCTGAAAATCTAGTTATTATATAAAAGTAATATAAAAATCAATAATATATGAATATAGTATTAATTCAAAAGGAAAAGGTCTTAATAACTGAGAATTAAGGTTCAGTTATTAAGACCCCAGTTTTTTCTGTTGATTAGGGAGGGTTTCGTTACTCTAAGTCAGCAATAAATAGAGCAATGTCATTATCAGATGCCGGTTCTTTTTTATTTGGCTTCTTGTCTACCATTTCAGCAATTGTCAAAATTATTTCCTTACTTTTCTTAGTTGAGTGGCGATAGTCAACAATCAATTTGAGTTCATCTTCTTTTAAGCTCACGTCTTGAGGGTCGTCTGAAACCTCCCATCCAGTAAGCAGGTAATTCACATCTGCTCCATTTATTGCCAAGGCTAACCATATCTCACCACCAGGAAAACTTAGACCCTGTTCATATTTAATCCACATTCTAGGGGATACTCCACAGTCTTTTGCCATTTCAGTCTGGGTTTTATTCCATTTAATTCTCAAATCTTTCAATCTATTAGCTATTTCTGAACTTTTATTCATATATAAATCCTTGCAAATATGAACTAAAGTTCATATTATGTATATAACAAATCCGAGATTGGTTCTGTATTAGTTCAGCATTTTAACATAAAGAGAAAGGGCCATCTATGGCTATAACTATTGAAAAATTAAAGGAAAATTTTGAAAAGGACGGTAAGACGCTGGCAGCTTGGGCACGTGAAAACGGCTATAAACCGCGAGAAGTTTATTTAAAAAGGTCGTCTGAAAAGTTTGAGCGCGACCCGCTCAACTCATTTTCAGACGACCTTTTTTGTTTGTGGGAATGTTAATCTTTTAAAGCCTGCTCTGCGGCATTGCGGACTTTATCGGCAGCCGCTTCGATTTCGGATTGAGCAACTTCGGCAGCGGTTTGCGCCGGAGCGGTTGTTTCCGTTTGTGCGGCTGTTGTGGTTTCAGTCGGTGCCGCAGTTTCAGGAGCTTGGAGCGGCAGGCGCGCCAAAACAGTGCGCACGCCGGTTACTTTGTCGCCGATGGCAACTTGTGCCTGCGCATCAACCGGCAGATACATATCGACGCGCGAACCGAAGCGGATAAAACCGTAGCGTTCGCCACGGGTCAATTTTTCACCCACTTTGGTGTAACACAAAATGCGGCGGGCAACCAAGCCTGCGACTTGGACGAAGGTGATTTCGCGACCTGAAGCAGTGGTCGCCAGTACGGCGTTGCGTTCGTTTTCGGTACTGGCTTTGTCCAAATCGGCGTTGAGAAATTTGCCTTTATTGTATTCGACGGCGGTTACGGTGCAGTCGGCAGGCGATTTTTGCGAGTGGACGTTGAAGACGTTCATGAACACGCTGATTTTCAACGCTTCGGTATCACGGTAAGGATCGCGCGCGCGTTCGACGACGACGATACGTCCGTCAACGGGGCTTAAAATCGCTTCGGGGTCTTGCGGGATTTCGCGGGAGGGGTCGCGGAAAAATTGCAGGGCAAATACGGTGAAAATCCAAAACGGCAGCGACCACCAGCCGCAGCAGGCAGACACCAGCAAACTCAATACCAAACCGCCGCCGATAAACGGCCAGCCCTCGCGGGCGATAATCGGGTGGGGGTACAGACGGTTCATAAATTAATCCTTTTCTATTCAAATTTTATTCAAATCGCTGCCATTATAACGGAATCCGATACGCTTTTAGCGGGTGCGCCCGTTTTTCAGACGGGATGCGAAAGAAGGTCGTCTGAAAACCTGTCTCCTCCGCTTTTCAGACGACCTCCCGCAATCTGAAACCCAAGCGAAAAGTGTTACAATAGCCGTTTTATTTTAGCCGCTTAAGGCAGTCCGACCATGTGTAACCACCATCATCAAAACGACAGCAAAACTCCCCACTCAGAAGCCCGCGACAACGACACCATCCGCATCCGCGGCGCGCGCACGCATAATTTGAAAAACGTTGATTTGGACATTCCGCGCCACAAGCTGGTGGTGGTTACGGGGCTGTCGGGCAGCGGCAAGTCGTCGCTGGCGTTTGACACGTTGTATGCCGAAGGACAGCGGCGTTATGTCGAGAGCCTTTCCGCCTATGCACGGCAATTTTTGCAGATGATGGACAAGCCCGATGTCGATTTGATCGAAGGTCTGTCGCCCGCGATTTCCATCGAGCAGAAATCTACCAGCCATAACCCGCGTTCCACCGTCGGCACGGTAACGGAAATCCATGATTACCTGCGCCTTTTGTACGCCCGCGTCGGCACGCCGTATTGCCCCGAACACAATTTGCCGCTGTCGAGCCAAACCGTATCGCAGATGGTCGATGCCGTCTTGAAGCTGCCGGAAGACACGCGCGTGATGATTTTGGCGCCGGCGGTGCGAGAGCGTAAGGGCGAGTTTGTCGATTTCTTTGCCGACTTGCAGGCGCAGGGTTTTGCGCGGGTGCGCGTGGACGGCGAGGTCTATCAGTTGGACGAAGTGCCGAAGCTGGAAAAAAACATCAAGCACAATATCGACGTGGTCATCGACCGCGTGAAAGTGAAGGCGGACATCAAGCAGCGGCTGGCGGAAAGTTTTGAAACCGCGCTGCGCCACGGCAACGAGCGCGCGCTGGCAATGGAGATGGATAGCGGCGAAGAACATTGGTTTTCCGCGCGTTTCGCCTGCCCCGTGTGTTCGTACAGCCTGCCCGAATTGGAACCGCGCCTCTTTTCGTTCAACAACCCGATGGGCTCCTGCCCGACTTGCGACGGCTTGGGCAACACCAATTTCTTTGATCCCGAAAAAGTGGTCGCCCATCCCGAACTGTCGCTGGCAACGGGCGCGATTGACGGTTGGGACAAGCGCAACCAGTTCTATTTCCAAATGATTCAGTCGCTGGCGCGGCATTACGGTTTCGATGTGCAGGCTGCTTGGGAAACGCTGCCTGAAAAAGTGAAAAAAGTCGTGTTGCACGGCTCGGGCAAAGAAGTCATTGATTTCACCTACCTATCCGAACGCGGCACCACCTTCAACCGCAGCCACGCCTTCGAAGGCATCATCCCCAATCTCGAACGCCGCTACCGCGAAACCGACAGCGAAACCGTGCGCGAAAAACTGCGCGAATACCAAAACCACCGCGCCTGCCCAAGCTGCGGCGGCGCACGTTTGCGCAAAGAAGCGCGCTACGTTTACGTCAGTGGCGAACCCTTGCACGAAGTCTCCGCCTGGCCGCTCACCAAAACCCACCAATTCTTTGAAACGCTGGATTTGGACGGCAACAAAAAACAAATCGCCGAAAAAATCCTCAAAGAAATCACCGAGCGGCTCGGCTTCCTGATCAACGTCGGGCTGGATTACCTGAACTTGAGCCGCTCCGCCGAAACCCTTTCCGGCGGCGAAGCCCAGCGCATCCGCCTCGCCAGCCAAATCGGCAGCGGCCTGACCGGCGTGATGTACGTTTTGGACGAACCCTCCATCGGCCTGCACCAGCGCGACAACGACCGCCTGCTCGCCACCCTCAAACGTCTGCGCGATTTGGGCAACAGCGTGATTGTGGTCGAACACGACGAAGACGCCATCCGCGAAGCCGATTTCGTCGTCGATATGGGCCCCGGCGCAGGAGAACACGGCGGCAACGTACTGATTGCCGACACGCCCGAAAACGTCGCCAAATGCGAAAACTCCGTTACCGGACAATACCTCAGCGGCAAAAAATCCATTGCCGTGCCGTCTGAACGCACGCCCGTCAATCCCGACCGGATGCTCGTCCTCAAAGGCGCGCGCGGCAACAACCTCAAAAACGTCACCCTCGAACTGCCGCTCGGTTTGATTACCTGCATCACCGGCGTATCCGGCAGCGGCAAATCTACCCTGATTAACGACACCCTCGCCAAAATCACCGCCCGCGAACTCAACCGCGCCCAAGAAGAACCCGCCCCATACGACGACATCCGCGGCCTCGAACACCTCGACAAAGTCATCAACGTCGACCAATCCCCCATCGGCCGCACCCCGCGCTCCAACCCCGCCACCTACACCGGCCTGTTCACCCCCATCCGCGAACTCTTCGCCGGCGTACCCCTCTCGCGCGAACGCGGCTACAACGTCGGCAGATTCTCCTTCAACGTCAAAGGCGGCCGCTGCGAAGCCTGCCAAGGCGACGGCGTGATTAAAGTCGAAATGCACTTCCTGCCCGACGTGTACGTCCCCTGCGAAGTCTGTCACGGCAAACGTTACAACCGCGAAACGCTCGAAATCCAATACAAAGGCAAAAACATCAGCCAAGTCCTCGACATGACCGTCGAAGAAGCCCGCGAATTTTTCGACGCCGTCCCCACCGTATCGCGCAAACTGCAAACCCTGATGGACGTAGGCCTAGGCTACATCCGCCTCGGACAGTCCGCCACCACCCTCTCCGGCGGCGAAGCCCAGCGCGTCAAACTCGCCCTAGAACTCTCCAAACGCGACACCGGCAGAACGCTCTACATCCTCGACGAACCGACCACCGGCCTGCACTTCGCCGACATCGCCCTGCTGCTGGAAGTCATAGGTCGTCTGAAAGGCAAAGGCAACTCTATTGTGATTATCGAGCATAATCTGGATGTAATTAAAACCGCGGATTGGATTGTGGACTTGGGGCCCGAGGGGGGAGATGGGGGGGGGAGGATTATTGCTGAAGGCAGTCCAGAGCAGGTGGCGAAGGTTAAGGGAAGTTATACTGGTAAGTATTTGAAAAGAATATTAAAAGGACAAAAAAATGAAATTGCGTAAAGTAAATTTTACAAATCACTTTATTTTTAAAGATTTAGAACTTTCATTTATTAATGAAAGTTCCCAAGTTTTTAATACCATCATTTTTGCAGGAGAAAATGGTGCTGGAAAAACTGTTTTACTAAATACATTATATGAGTTAATAAAACTACCTATTAACAATCAGGAAGTTAGTGAGTTATTGGGTCAGGGAAGTTATGAATTTGAATTTTCGAAAAAAGAAATGGAAGAGACTTTATTTAGAGGCATTTCTGAAGAAGAGTTAAAACCCCTATTATCAATAGATAAATTTGTTATTAAAATAGAATTTAATACTAAAAAAAGTGAGTATTATTGCAACATTTATCAAAATGAAATGCAATCTTTACTAAACCATAATGTGAATATTCACTTACTTAGTTACATAAATAATATAAATAAAATTAGAGGCATATTTTCAGACACTGAAATTAATTTTGAATCAAGTGGTATTTATAATATTACAGCTAGTCAAGTTGATGATATTCAACATGAGAAACTCATTCGAAGTAAAGTAAATTCACCTACTATACTAAAGCAGTTACTAATTGATTTATACAGCCAAGATAATTCAAAAATAGCTAATGCGATAAACAACAGCAATCCTGAGAAAAAATGTGGGGAAATCAGAGCTAATTTAGATCTAAAAATAAACAGGTTTAAATCAGCTTTTGAAAAAATAATTGAAAATAAAAAAATGGTTAAATCAGATGTATTGGAGGGTAGTCATCAAATTATTTTCGAAGATTTACGTAATAATCAAGAAATTTCCATTGATGATTTAAGTTCAGGTGAAAAACAAATTATTTATCGAGGCTCATTTTTATTACAAAATCAGAAAGTCCTAGAAGATCCTATTGTATTTATTGATGAGCCTGAAATTAGTCTACATCCTGATTGGCAAATTAAGATTTTAGATTTCTATAAAAATATTTTAACTAATCAGATAACTAATCAGTTAGAAGCACAATTATTTGTAGTAACTCATTCGCCTTTTATTTTGCACAATATTAATCTGGATACAGATAAGGTTGTTATTCTTGAACGCGATGAATATGGAAATGTAAGGAAAAAACAGTCTAATGAATTTTATAACTATACATCACCTGAATTAATTAAGTCTGCTTTTAAATTACCAACAGAAATGTTTGTCACAGAAAAAAATATTATTTTTGTTGAAGGAAAAACTGATAAGCAATATATTGAAAAAACAATTGATACATTTAACTTGCCTGCAAATAATATTGAAGTTAAGTTTATTGGTAGCTATAAAGCCAATAAAAACAATGGAAGTGGCGAAAGCAATCTACAAAAAGCATTAGAATTCTTATCTGATAATCATACTATATATAAACAAAAAATTTGTATTCTATTTGATAACGATGATGGGAAAAATTTATCAGAAAAACAAACTAAATTTGCTATTGAAAACAAAATACTTGTTAAGACACACGAGTTTAACAAAAACAATGCTAAAAACATCACTCGTGGAATTGAGAATTTAATCGAATTCTCTACTGATTTTTGTATGGATGATTATTTTGAAGAAGACGAGAAAGAATATCCAACAGGATTGGGTAGGAATAGAAAAGTTACTATTCCTGTTTTAAAAAAACAAAAATTAGCAGATGATATTTGTAAATTGGATAACTCGGTTTTAAAACGTATGCTTCTGAAAATTAAAGAATCTCTTGAGCCTATAATAGATGAAATTAATTAGTAAGCAAGCCGTAGCCTGGATATTCAACCGATCGCGTGCGTGACTACGCCACACACCCTACCTGTGAATTACGCGGAACTTCAAAACCAATGTGTAGGGTGTGTGCGGTACGCACGCACGCGGTTGCTTGATTGACGGCTTGCCGTTTCAACTTTTAACTTCGTTGAAGCTAGCGCTTTCAGACGACCTCAAAGGTCGTCTGAAAACGTCAAATTTAACAAAGCTAGAATCTTAAACAACAAACCATTCCTTCCCTAACCCCCAAACAAAAAACAAAAATCCTATGGCGCGTTATCGCAGAAACTTCATTGCCGGCGGCACATTCTTTTTCACCGTCAAACTCGCCGATCCAAAATCGCGCCTGCTTGTCGAACATATCGACTTCGCGCGCGGCTTATATGGATGTGTAAAAACAATATCCCTTTGAAACCGTCGCCGTATGCGTGCTAACGAACCACATTCATGCCATTTGGACGCTGCCGCCCGACGATGCGGATTATTCCCTGCGCTGGCGGCTGATTAAAACCAAATTCTCCGCCCATTTCCCTCGTGCCGAAAACCTGTCTGCCAGCAAACAGCGGCGGCACGAACGCGGTATTTGTCAACGGCGTTTTTACGAACACACCGTGCGCGACGAAACGGATTTGCAACGTTGCGCGGACTACATCCATTTCAATCCCGTCAAACATGGATTGTGTGGCAATGTCCGCGATTGGGCGTTTTCGTCGTTTCACCGTTATGTGCGGGATGGATGGCTGCCGTTGGATTGGGGCGGAACAAAAGAAACGGCGGTAATGAGTTTTGGAGAGTGAATACGCTATAAAAAACTACCCGCTGCGGGCAGCATAAACTTTAAAACAGACGGGTATTGTGTGTGCGCTACCCACGCATGCCGCTATCTAATTGACGGTTTGCCGTTTTAAATTTTCAGACGACCTTTAAGGTCGTCTGAAAGCAAATTGCAGATTGAAAGGTATAAATAAAAAAACGGATTCCGAGTAGTCGGAATCCGTTTTCGCTATAAGATGTCTCGTATTATTTAGCTTCTTCTTTTGCTGCCGCAGCTTCATTTTTGGCTTCTTCAGTAGCGTCTTTCGCTTCTTCGGCAGCTTCTTTTGCTTCTTCAGCTTTATCTTCAGGAGAAGCGGCAGGGGCATCACCTTTCAATCCATCCAAAGCAGCTTTACAGGTAGCGTCTCTTTGGTCAGCAGGCATATCTTTCAAGGCTGCTTTAGTTTGCTCAAATGATTTTTGCATCAGGTCTTTTGTGCCTGCATCAACGCCTTTAGTAATGTCGGCAAAGGCTTTTTCGTATTCGTCGCAAACAGCAGAAGAAGAGCTGCCGCCACATGCGGACAAAGACAGTGCGGTTAGCAGAGTTGCCAATAAAGCTGATGTTTTCATGAGTCTCTCTTTTGAATTTTGGTTAAAAGAAACGATATATTAAATCATTTCGGTGATGTGTCAAGTATGGTTATTCTATTTCTTTGTTTAAAATCATGTGATTAAGTATATTTACGGCATATTAAAGTATGAAGTTTATTTAATAAATTCCGTTATTAAATAGTGTTTCTTAATTGAATTTATAAGATAAAAATTGGAATTATTTAAATGGCAACTGAATTTCGTTTGGTACTTTAGCGAAATTATCATTTTTCTTGTTCAATAATGGAAGATCTTATCATGGCTTGTGTGGTTTGCTGGAAACAGATGCTCTTGAAAAGCTCCCTTAAATATCTTGGGAAGAGGTTAGGGAATTTTGCGAAGGAATCGACTTTTTGTATTTTTGGTTTTAGGATTATTGAGTGTTTTGCTACAACGGAGTTTGCTTATCTTTTGATTTGTATTTTAAACCGTGGTTGTGGATACGAGTTCTTTATTCACACTGCTTTTAATTTGAAAAATCAATATAGCTAATTATAAAAAGCTATTACCACTGTTTGTTGTATTGTTAAATAAAAATACCATATCTTGTGTCTTTGTGATTTAATTCACACCATATGTTGTGTTTGTGTGATAAATCATGAAAACGTTGAAATTCACAATCGAGCAAATCGTATGGCAGGAAGTACCGGGCGAAGTGTCGCTGGCGTTTCTGTTTTCAGGTTGCCCGTTGCGTTGCAAGGGCTGCCACAGTGCCGATGCGTGGAAAGAGGGTGTCGGCACGGAATTGACCGAGGATTATTTGAGAGGTCGTCTGAAACGCTATCGCGGGCTGATTAGCTGCGTGTTGTTTATGGGCGGGGAATGGCAGCCGGAAGCCTTGCAGAAAATGTTGGGCATCGTGACGCAGGCGGGTCTGAAAGCCTGTTTGTACACTGGTTTGGAGCGTGAGGAGCTGGAAGCGGTTTCAGACGGCATCCTGCCTTATCTGACGTATCTGAAAACCGGTCGCTGGCAGATGGAGCTGGGCGGCTTGGACAGCCCGACAACTAATCAGAAGTTTATCGATTTGCGCACGGGCGAGGTGTTGAACCGCTTGTTTATCAAAGACAAACCCGTGCCCAAAATCATCCCGATTACGACTCAGCCGCAGGCAGCGGCTTTTCAGACGGCCTGAGGCTTTTTTATCCAACCCACACAGGAGGAATTAACATGATTCGGCTGCATCCCGAACAGTTAAACGGCAAACTGCAATTCATGCACGACTACATCAGCGCGCAAAACGCGGCGGACGGCTCGAAAATGGACGCCAACGCCAACGTTACCCAGAAAAACATTGCCACGATGGAAGCGGAAATCATGAAAGACTTTTTCGTGCAGATTAACCGCGCCCAAGTGTCGCGCAAAATCGCCGAAATTTTCGACCAATCCGTTGCCGACGAATACATCCGCCAGATTGAGGCACATGAGATTTATGTCCACGACGAAACCAGCCTCAAGCCTTATTGTGTGTCGGTTACGCTGTATCCCTTCCTGCTCGACGGCTTAAGCAAACTTGGCGGCGAATCTAAGGCACCGCAACATCTGGCTTCGTTTTGCGGCTCGTTTATCAATCTTGTGTTTGCCATCAGCGCGCAGTTTGCCGGCGCGGTGGCAACGGTGGAATTTCTGACCTATTTCGACTACTTCGCCCGCAAAGACTACGGCGACGATTATTTGGAAACCCACGGCAAAGAAATCGCCAACCACATGCAGCAGGTGGTGTACAGCATCAACCAGCCCGCCGCCGCGCGCGGTTATCAGAGCGTGTTTTGGAATATTTCCGTTTACGATCAATACTATTTCGACGCGATGTTCGGCGATTTCGTCTTCCCCGATTTCAGCAAACCGGTGTGGGCGAGCGTGGCGAAGCTGCAAAATTTCTTCCTCAAATGGTTCAATCAGGAGCGCACCAAAGCCGTTTTGACCTTCCCCGTCGTGACCGCTGCGATGCTGACCGACGGCGGCAAATGCAAAGACACCGTGTTTGCCGACGAAATGGCGAAAGAGTTGGCGGAAGGAAATTCCTTCTTCGTTTATCTTTCCGACAACCCCGACTCGCTGGCTTCCTGCTGCCGCCTGCGCAACGCCATCGAAGACCGAACCTTCAGCTACACCCTCGGTGCGGGCGGCGTGGCGACCGGTTCCATCAACGTCATCACCATCAACATGAACCGGCTGGAACAAGACAGACGCGACCTTGCCGCCGAAGTGGGCAAAATCCACAAATACCAATACGCCTACCGCAAACTGATGGAAGAATACCAAGCCGCCGGAATGCTGCCCGTTTACGATGCAGGCTTCATCACGCTGGACAAACAGTTCCTCACTATCGGTATCAATGGCATGGCGGAAGCCGCCGAATCGCAAGGCATCAAAGTCGGCTACAACGACGACTACATCAACTTCGTCCAAGGTCGTCTGAAAACCATATTCGAAGCTAACCAAGCTGCCAGCAAACACTACGGCGTGAAGTTCAACACCGAGTTTGTTCCCGCCGAAAACCTCGGCGTGAAAAACGCCAAATGGGACAAAGCCGACGGCTACAAAGTCAGCCGCGAATGCTACAACTCCTATTTCTACGTCGTTGAAGACGAAGAAATCAACGCGCTCGACAAGTTCCTGCTGCACGGCAAAGAACTGGTGGACTGGCTCGACGGCGGCTCCGCGCTGCACCTGAACCTCGACGAAGCCCTGCCCGAATCCGGCTACCGCTCGCTCTTGGACATTGCCGCGCAAACCGGCTGCAACTACTTCTGCGTGAACGTGCGCATCACCATCTGCAACGAATGCGGCCACATCGACAAACGCACCCTGCACGCTTGTTCCGCCTGCGGTTCGCACGACATCGACTACGGCACCCGCGTTATCGGCTACCTGAAGCGCGTATCCGCCTTCTCAAGCGGACGGCGCAAAGAACACGCGCTACGGCATTACCACCGCAAAGCGGCTTGATGATATTCAATAGATAAAGGTCGTCTGAAACTTGGGTTTCAAGTTTCAGACGACCTTTTGGGTTTTGTTTATGACTTTATTCGGGATGAATGAGTTTGAAGCCGAGAATAAGAAAAACGACCGATACGCTGTACCGGTCGTTTTTACGAATACCTGCTAAATTAGAACCAAGCTTTGATCAGAGCAGCAGTACCTGCAATACCGCCAATCAGACCGACCGCACCGGCAGCAGTGCCCATTGCACCGTTGATTTGGTCTCGTTTGTTGGCGCGTTTTTCACGTTCCAATGCCAGCTCTTCAGAAACGTTTGCACGTTGGCGACGGTGTTGTTCCAGTTCCGCACGGGAGAGTTGGGCAGAGGCGCGGTTACGGCCTGCTTTGATGGCTGCGGAATCGTCACCGATAGCCAAGTCACCTACGGAGCTTCCTTGAGTAGCGCAACCTGTTACTACCAGAGAAGAAAGAAGCAGGGCAGCAATTGTTTTTTTCATGATTTTTACCTAGTAAAAAAATTAAGCGGGTGTATTGTAAATTTAGTGGAGGATATAAATTTTTTGATTACCGTAAGCACGTTTGATGGCATCTGCTTCATCCATCATTTCCTCGTGGCGTTCGCGACGGCGTTCGGCACGCTCTACTCGTTCATCGCGCTGAACTCTTTGGGAATCAGCTCGCATTGTTGCTTCTTGTTCAGGTGAAGGTAAGAAGCGCATATTGCCATAGGTGGGAGAACAGCCGACTAGTGCAGATAACACGAGGGACATCAAAACAGTTTTTTTCAACATAACAGATCCACTTGTCTTTAGAGAGGGTTAGTTTGGGTTAATTTTTTTCATTTTATATCAATATTATGAGTTTAGCAAACTATTTTATGAGTGTTTGGGAAGTCTAAAAATCAATATGGTATGAATACCAACAAACGGTAATGCTAATATTTTAATATGTAACCCATTGTTTAAATAAGGTAATATTTGAATAAGTATCAGATATTTGTATGCCTGGTTATATAAATTTACTAATATAAGTAATTAAATATTAATAAGGCTTTTATGTTATGTTTTGCATCATTTCAGTCGAGCTATATTTTATGTTTCATAGATAAAAAAGAGGTTGTCCCAAGCAATTAAGACAACCTTAAATAAAAATATAATTAAGATGGAAGGCAGGTAGGCTGCCCATAGCTAAGATTTCTTTGAACTGTTTAATCTATACCGCCGAATTTGCCGCTTTTGAAATCGCTGATGGCTTGGCGGATTTCTTCGGTGGTATTCATCACAAACGGACCATAGCCGACGACGGGTTCGTCAATCGGGACGCCGGAGAGTAAAAGGATTTTGACTTCTTCGCTGCCGGCTTCTATGTGTACGTTGCTGCCGCTTTTTTCAAAGCCGACCAATTGTCCAGCTCCGGCCTGCTCTTTGCCGTTTAGGGTAACGTTGCCCCGCAGGACGACCATGGACAGGTTGTGGGTTTCGGGTATTTCCAATACGGTTTTTTTACTGGCATTCAGAACGATGTCCCAGACGTTCATTTCAGTGAAGGTGTCGGCCGCGCCTTTCACGCCTTTGTATTCTCCTGCAATCAGCCGCAGATAACCTGCCTCGTCAGGGAACTCGACGACGGGAATGTCGGCTTTGGCGAGATGCTGATAGCGCGGCGGGGTGTTTTTGTCTTTGGCGGGCAGGTTGACCCAAAGTTGAACCATTTCAAACAGTCCGCCTTTTTTGCTGAAGTTTTCGGAGTGGAATTCTTCATGGATGATGCCCGAGCCTGCGGTCATCCATTGCACGTCGCCTTCGTAAATGATGCCTCCGCCTCCGCTGGAGTCGCGGTGTGCCACTTCGCCGTGGTAGGCGATGGTAACGGTTTCGAAGCCTTTGTGCGGATGTTGTCCGACTCCGCGCGGGTGGCGGGTTTCGTTGGGAGCAAACTCATGCGGTGCGGCGTAGTCGAGCATTAGGAAGGGATTGGTGCCGCGGTCGTCGCCCATGTGGGAGAACAGGGGTTGGACGAGGAATCCGTCACCGACCCAGTGTTGGCTGTCGGTACGGTAGATTTGTCTGATATTGCGCATGATGAGGCTCCTTCTTGTGGGGTCGTCTGAAAATTTTCAGACGACCTTTGTGTAATGAAATCAATAATGTCGTGGTTGCCATACTTTGTTGTATGTATTATATGGGGTACAAACTTATTAACAAGTACGCACAATTTTTATACCGTCATTCGGAGGTCAATGATGGAGGAAACAGAACATCCGCACGACTCTTGCTGTCCGGTCGTCAATACTTTGGATATTATCGGCGGCAAGTGGAAGGTATTGATTTTATATTATTTACACGGGGAAATCCGACGATTCAACGAGTTGCAGCGTCTGTTGGCGGGCGTTACCCAGCGGATGTTGACGTTGCAGCTGCGCGAGCTGGAAAACGACGGTATTGTCCATCGTGAAGTGTATCCGCAGGTGCCGCCGAAGGTGGAGTATTCGTTGACGGCGTTCGGGCAGACATTGATGCCCGTTATCGAGGCGATGCACCGTTGGGGCGTGCAATACGCCGCAGAATGTGTGAAACACAGAAAGCAGCCGTAGGATAAGCAGCTTTCAGACGACCTTTAGTCCGTCCGAGCAGGATAAGGTCGTCTGAAAGGGGCATATATCATGCCGTTCTTTTGTTTTATAATGACAACAGCCGATGTAAATAAAGTAATCAGGGATGAATATGAAAAAAACAGTTATTGCATTGCTTCTTGCCGTATGTGCAGGTACTGCGGGGGCGGCGGATACTTATGGCTACTTGGTCATGTGGCAGAATCCTGCGGATGGCGGCAGTGCCGTACAGCTCAAAACAACCAAAGAAAATGCTTCGCAACTGGAAGCAAATGCCGAATTGGAGGCTTTTTGCCGCGCACAAGATACACTTTCGGGCGTGCAGCAGGGGCAGGCGACGGGGTGTAAGTCGGTTATTCCGCTTCACAATACCTGTATCGCGCTTGCTTATCCGAAAGCGCAAGGCGGCCTCACGGCGGAAAATGTGGTTGCCATCACTTCTCCGCGTTTCAAAAGCGTCCATCAGACTGCGTTGAACCAATGTATTAAAAAATATGGGACGCAAGGTCAATGTGGTTTGGAAATTGCGTATTGTACGTCCGCTGATTTATATAGCGGTCAGGTCAGGGCGTTTTGGAACCGCTTGAAATCGTTGTAAGTCATTGAGTTGATTTTTATGGCGTAGCCATTTAAGACAAAAAAGGTCGTCTGAAAATCGGAGTCCGTTATTTCGATTTTTCAGACGACCTTTTTATTTGGATTCGCGATATTTATTGGGTGACGGTTATACGTTTGATAATAATGGGTTTGACTGGGACGTTTTGATGGAAGCCGCGTGTTTCAGTCGGGGTTTTGCTGATTTGGCGTACAACATCCATGCCCGAGGTTACTTTGCCGAAGACGGCATAGCCGTAGCCTTGCGGGGTTTTGTTTTTGAAGTTGAGGAATGTATTGTCGGCAGTGTTGATGAAGAACTGGCTGGTGGCGGAATTAGGATCGCCGGTGCGTGCCATGGCGATGGTGCCGACAGTGTTTTTTAAGCCGTTGTCCGCTTCGTTGATAACAGCTTTATCTGTGGTTTTTTGGGTAAGGTCCGGGGTAAAGCCGCCGCCTTGAATCATAAAGCCGTCGATAACGCGGTGGAAGACGGTGTTGTCGTAAAAGCCTTTGCGGGCGTAGCTGACGAAGTTGGCGACGGTTTTCGGCGCTTTGGTTTCGTCGAGCGACAGGTTGATATTGCCCATATTGGTTTCGATGACAGCGCGTGTCTCGGCTTGGGCGTTGAAGGCTGCGGCAAGCGCGAGAGCGGCGAAAGTGAGTTTGAGGGTTTTGTTCATTGGAGTGTTTCTCGTAGTGTGAAAATTAAACGTTATTATCGCGGATTTTATGTGAAATCTCTAAAAGGCGTTGTGAAATATTTTAAGGTCGTCTGAAAACGGATACAGCAAGCTTCGTTTCAGACGACCTTTTGTGTTGCGCCGCGGCTTATTGTTTGGCAGCTTCGAGTTGGATGTCGATGCGGACGGTTTTGGTCATGCCTGCATCAACCAGATAGTTCACGCCCCATTTGGTGCGGTCGATGGTGGTGCTGAAGTCGCCGCCGCAGACTTCGGTTTTCGCCATCGGGCTTTGGTAGCAGTTGAATTTTTCGGCTTTGAGTTTGACGGGGGCGGTTTTGCCGTGCATGGTCAGGTTGCCGTCAACGGAGAGCAGTTTTTTGCCGTTGAAGTTGAATTTGGTGGAAACGAAGCGGATGTTCGGATATTTGGCGGCATCGAAGATGTCGGCAGATTTCAGGTGGTCGGTAAAGTGTTGCGAACCGCTTTGCAGGTTGGCAACGGGAATGGTAATGTCGATTTTGCCTTGACGTTTGGCTTGATCGAAATCGACGGAGCCGGTCAGACCGTAGAAACCGCCGACGTTGGTGCTGGTGTTGAAGTGGTCGATGGCGAAACGGGCGTTGGCATGGTATTCGTCCACTTTGTAGGTGGCGGCGGAGGCAGTACCGATGGCTGCTGCGAGTGCGGCGAAGATGATTTTTTTCATGATTCTTGTCCTTTGTATCAGGTTGTAAAGGCGTTTATCTTAACATAGGAAAGGATGAGAATCATTTCTTACGGGTGAACGGTAGGTTTACTTGTAGAAACTAGTAGCGTTGTTTACAGTATTTCCAGGAGAATACTGAAACATGAACATGCACAAAAACACCCGTCTCACCTCGCACCACCGCCAAGCCATTTGGCTGGCCTACACGCAGGGGAAAGAGAGCGTCACCTCCCTGGCACGCCGCTACCAAGTCAGCCGCGTCACCATTTACCGCGCCCTTAAAGCCGCAAGAGGCAGACTGCTCAAACCCCAAACCAGTACCAACAACCGTTTCAAACAGGCAAAGTACGGAATGAAACGCCTGGCCAAGGTAGAACGCGGCATTCAGGAAAAACTCAAAAAGCAGGCCAAACGCTACAATAAATCCTACCCCGGAGAGCCGGTACATCTCGATACCAAACGGCTGCCGCTGCTCAAAGGGCAGAAAGCCACCGATAAGCGGGATTACCTGTTTATCGCTATCGACGATTTTTCAAGGGAGCTATACGCCGCCATTTTGCCGGACAAAACCGCAGACAGTGCCGCCAAGTTTCTGGCCGAACATCTGATTGATCCCTGCCCATACCTGATTGAGTGCGTTTACTCCGACAACGGTACGGAATACAAAGGCTCGGCCAACCATGCTTTCGGTGTAGCCTGTTACGAGAACGGGATTGGTCAAAAGTTTACCCGGGTTGCCCGTCCGCAGACCAACGGTAAGGCGGAACGGGTTATCCGCACCCTGATGGAGATGTGGCATAAGAAACAGTCGTTTGACAGTCCGGAACACCGGCGAAAGGAGTTGTGCCGCTTTGTTAATTTCTATAACACTGTGAAGCCGCACCGCAGTTTGAACGGCGATACGCCGTTTGAGGTCTTGCAGGCTTATTTTTCTCAACCTGTGGTGTAAACAACGCGACGTGCTCCTACAGTTTACTCATGTTTGATAAAAAGGTCGTCTGAAAACCAATATTTCGGTTTTCAGACGACCTTTGGTAATTATTGAGATTACAACTGGTCTTTTTGCGCCAGAATCCTGCGGCTGCCGTTGATGTCGGCGGGAGAAACGACACCGGCGTTTTCGAGCGCTTCCATCAGGTTGGCGGCACGGTTGTAGCCGATGCGCAACTGGCGTTGCAGGGAGGAGATGGAAGTTTTTTTGCTTTCCAAAATGTAGGCAACGGCTTGGTCGAACAATTCGTCGCTGCCTGCATTCGGATTGACGATGTTGGTGGTTTCCAGTGCGGCTTCACCGCTGAGCAAACCTTCGACATAGTCGGCGGGGGCTTGCGATTTGACGTAGTTGACGACTTGATGCACCTCGTCGTCTGAAACGAATGCGCCTTGCAGGCGGGTCGGCTCGGCGCTGCCCGGTTGCAGGAACAGGGAATCGCCGTATTTCAGCAGTTCGTCCGCGCCCATTTGGTCGAGGATGGTACGGCTGTCGATTTTGCTTTGCACAGTAAACGCCATACGTGTCGGGATATTCGCTTTAATCAAGCCGGTGACGACATCGACGCTCGGTCGTTGGGTCGCGACAATCATATGGATACCGGCGGCGCGCGCTTTTTGGGCGAGGCGGGCA
The DNA here is from genome assembly GCF_017753665.1 of Neisseria sicca. Lineage (NCBI taxonomy): Bacteria > Pseudomonadati > Pseudomonadota > Betaproteobacteria > Neisseriales > Neisseriaceae > Neisseria > Neisseria sicca. Next base: position 1,203,380 of record NZ_CP072524.1, on the reverse strand, counting down.
ATTTGTTGTTCGACGGCTTTGCGTTCGGTCATCATCAGGTCTGCCAACTCGTCGATAACGACCACAATCATCGGCAGTTTTTCCAACGGCTCGGGGTCGTCCGGATTCAGGCTGAACGGGTTTGGCATGGGTTTGCCCGATGCTTTGGCGGCTTCGACTTTTTGGTTGAAGCCTTCCAAGTTGCGCACGCCGGCGTGGGAAAGCAGGCGGTAGCGTTTTTCCATTTCGGCGACACACCAGTTCAACGCCTGCCCTGCTTCGCGCATATCGGTAACGACCGGGCAAAGCAGGTGCGGAATGCCGTCGTAAATGCTCAATTCGAGCATTTTCGGGTCAATCATGATGAAGCGGACTTCGTCGGGCGTGGCTTTGAAAAGCATGGACATAATCATGCCGTTCACACCGACGGATTTACCCGAACCGGTCATACCGGCGACCAAAAGGTGCGGCATTTTTGCCAAGTCGCCGACGACGGGCGTACCGGAGATGTCTTTACCCAGCGCGACGGTCAGCTTGGATTTGGCTTCGGTAAACACGGGCGAAGACAAGATTTCGCTCAACATCACGTCTTGGCGTTTTTCGTTGGGCAACTCGATGCCCATGGTGTTTTTGCCCGCGATGGTTTCCACGATGCGCACGGATTGCAGCGACATAGATCGCGCCAAATCTTTAGACAGGGCAACGATTTGGCTGCCTTTTATGCCTTGCGCGGGTTCGATTTCATAACGCGTAATCACAGGGCCGGAAGTGGCGGACACGACTTGCACGCCGATGCCGAATTCTGCCAACTTAGATTCAATCAATTCGGCAGTGCGCTCTAATTCGGCAGGATTGATGCTGACGGGTTCGCCGTTGGGCAGGCGCAGCAGGTTCATGCCGGGTTTGTGGTATTCGCCTGTCTGTTGCGGCTCGTTGTCTTCAAACAAAGAAGCCTGAATTTTGGGCGGCGGCGCGACGGAGACCGCGACAGATTTGCGGTTGCTGGTGCTGCCTGCAAGCGGTGTAACTGGCGTAGCGGTGATGTTTTTGGCTTCTTTCACCATGCGGCGGGTGTTTTCCGTTTCCAAGGCTTCGGCTGTCGAGCCGTCGTCCTTGCGTCTGCCCAATGCCTTTTTCAGACGACCCCAAATGCCCGAAAACAGGCTTTCGGTATTGCGTCCAGTTTTTGCCATGACTTCCAGCCAAGACACTTGCGCCAGCAAGGAAACGGAAAGCAGCAGCATGACGCACATAATCAGCAGGCTGCCGGATTTACCCAACAGCCAAGCCAAGCCTGAACCTGCCAAAGCGCCGACCAAACCGCCCGCACCGACAGGCAGGGTTTCGTCCAAAGTATTTTGAAGGGTGAAATATTCGAGAATCGGGCTGCACACCAAAAGCAGGAACAAAGCCAGCGCGGCAACGCCGTGGTTGTACGATTTGTAGTTTTCGCGCTTTTGCAGCGGGCGGAAATTTTTATAGAGGAAAACGCACGAAGCGGCGATCCACCACCAAAACGACAGTCCAAAAAGATAATAGCCGACATCGGAAACATACGCGCCAAACAGCCCGCCGAAATTGGCGATGTCATCCGATTTCGGCACGCTGCGCGACCATGCGGGGTCGGTCATTTTGAAGCTGGCGAGGGAAATGGCGATGAAGACCGTCACCATCAGCCCGAAGAGCCACAGCGCGTCGTTAATCAGATTGACGACATGCTCGGGGCGCGCTTTTTTTTCTTCATTCTTTTGCAGCGCTTTGGCAGCCTTCAAACGCTCGGAAACCTTGTTCGGCTCGGTCTGCGTCTTGGCTTGGCTTTGACGGCGTGTAGTCGGTTTGGCGTTTGTTTTGGCTTTCGACTTTGATGCGGTTTTAGAGGATTTTGCGGTCATGGATGGATTTTTGATATTCGGTATAGGTCGTCTGAAAAGGGAAAACCGACGGGGAATCAATCCGTCGGGTGTAATGTGTGTTGGTTCAAATTATACCGTATTTACCGTTTCTGATAAAACAAGGTCGTCTGAAAAGGTTTTCAGACGACCTTGTTGTCCTAATTAGACTTTAGAACAGGTTGCTGACGAAAATCAGCAAAATCACCAACGGCACAAGGTATTTCACATAGGCAAACCAAATATTGACCGTCGTATGGTTGCCTTTATAAAGCAATTCGTCCTTCGCTTCGTCCTTCATAACGAAACCGACAAACAGCGCGGAGCCGAGCGCGGTCAGCATAAACAAGATGTTGCCGCTGATGTAGTCAAAGGCATCGAAAATATTTTTGCCGAACACGGAAACGTCTTTCCACGGGCCATAGCTCAAAATGGACGGGATGTTGCCGAAAATGAAGATGGCAGCCAATACAATCGTAATCGCGGCTGTACGACGGATTTTGGTTTTCTCCTGAATCGTTGTAATCAACACTTCATAAATGGTCAGTGAAGTTGTCAGCGCGGCAATCAGGAGCAGCGAGAAGAAAATCACGGCGAATACAGGTCCTGCCCACATATTCGAGAACACAATCGGCAAACTTTGGAACACCAAAGTCGGACCGGAATTAGGGGCAACGCCGAAGCTGAAGAGCGACGGGAAAATCATAAAGCCCGCCAGTACGGCGATGATGGTATTGGTAATTGCCGTGATAACTGCGGTTTGAACCAGATTTTCGTTTTTATCCAGATAGCTGGACAAGGTAATCATCACGCCGAAACCCAAGCTCAGGGCGAAAAATACTTGCCCCAAAACGAAGACGAACAGTTCGGCGGTAATCTTGCTGAAGTCAGGCTTCAGATAGAAAGTAATCCCTTCCATCGCGCCCGGCAGGGTAACGTTGCGCACGACCATGGCAATCAGGAACAAAAACAGCAGCGGCATCAGGTATTTCGCCGCTTTTTCAATACCGCCAATGACGCCTTTGACCAAAATCCATTGGTTTACCGCCACAAACAGCAGCGTATAAAACGCGATTTCCCAAGGGCTGTTTTCGATGTGTTCGGTAAAGAAGCTTTTCGTTAGTTCGCCGCTGACCGGGCTGGAAATATCCAGATTTCCGCCAATAATATTAACGATATAGCTGATCACCCAACCGCCAAGCACCATGTAATAAGCCATAATGCCGAACGCGCCGAGCAAACCCATCCAGCCGACCAGTTTCCAAATTTTGGCGACAGGTTTGCCGTTCATCGAGCCGCCGAACGCATCCAGCGCGTTCACACCTTTGCGCCGTCCGATGACGTTTTCCACCAAAATCATCGGAATACCGATAACAAACATGGCGATACAGAATAAAAACACATACGCGCCGCCGCCGTTTTCACCGACCAAATACGGGAAACGCCACGTCGCGCCGAAACCGACAGTCGCGCCGGCAACGGTAAGGATATAAGTCAAACGGTTGGACCAAGTTTGACGGGGTTGGTTGGAAGACATAAAACACCATCTGCCTTATTGAGAAAACTTGAAATTATACGCGAACGGATTAACGGTTCTTAACTGAATATCAAAAAGCAGTATAGTGAAAATATCTAGGAATTTTGCATTTTTCAGGGGAAAACCATAAAGAAAAAGGTCGTCTGAAAACAAAACAGGGGATATAGATGGATACACCGGCAATCCACTGTCATTTTCTACCTATTAAAATGGCAGTGTCCATACTCGAATCTATGATATGGAAAAAACCTGCTTTGATCACGAAATCAAAGCAGGTTTTGATATTTGGTCGGAATGAGAGGATTCGAACCTCCGACCCCTTCGTCCCGAACGAAGTGCGCTACCGGGCTGCGCTACATTCCGAATGAGCAGGCATTATAGAGGAATTTTCGGAGGGATGCACGGATTTTGTCGGGGAAGTCGCCGGGATTCGGATAAACATTTGGATAATAAACATCTTATCGATATATCTATCGGCTTGGGTTTGAAAAGGTGGGAAATACTTACCGTTTTTCACATTTTCCTTGCTTGAAAGCAGGGATTTTATCTTTATGTTAGTATCCGCTATGGCTTCGAATATAAATACGGATTGGTCAGAATCGCTTCGGCTTAGAGATTAAGGAACAGTAATTATGCAATTTTTCGGTATCGGTTTTTTGGTTTTGATTTTTTTGGAAATCATGTCGATTGTCTGGGTTGCCGACTGGCTTGGCGGCAGCGTGGCGTTGCTGTTGATGGTCATCAGTTTCGTGTCCGGCGTATTTATGCTGCGCAATACGGGTCTGTCCGGCATTTTACTGGCAGGTGCGACGATACGGAGCGGAGGAAAGGTTTCGCTTTATCAAATGCTGTGGCCGATACGTTATGCTGTGGCAGCGGTATGCCTGATGAGTCCGGGCTTTATTTCGACGGGATTGGCATTATTGCTGTTGCTGCCGTTTAAAGGCCGCCCGGTCGTACAAGCGGAGATGGATGGGAATATGTTCGGGCAACGGCCGTTTTCAACTAAAGCACAAGATGATGATGTGATTGAGGGCGAATATACGGTAACAGGTGAAGATTCAGATACGAAGCAGCAGGCTTACATCGAACATAAAAAAGATTGAGATACGGAATCTGTCAGCCGGAATGGTTGGCTTGAAATAAAAAGGTCGTCTGAAAATATTTTCAGACGACCTTTTGTCATTGTTGCCGAATTAACGGCGACGACCAAATCCGCGACCCATCGGGCGGCGGTAGTTGGAAGGTTGTTGGGTGGTTTGACGGTAGCGGGGTTGTTGTTGAGCCTGCTGTGCAGGGATGCTGCGGGTATTCAGTTGTTGGCTGGTACGGCCGTTGGGACGGGCCGATTGGTAGTAATGGGAACGTGCGCGCTGCGCAATCGGGCTGTTTTGATTGTTCGCACGGGTGAATTTGTTTGCCAGCGCGTTACCGATAAACGCGCCTGCGGCTGTACCGATCAGGCTTTGAAGCAGCCAGCTTCCTGTGGATTGGTCGTAAATATATTGTTGTCCGTCTTTGCCGGTAACGGGTTGACCGTTGTTGCCGTTAGCTTGCGCTTCGGCAGGGATGGTGTCTTGTACGGCTTCGGGAGTGAGTTGGTAAACGGTATTGTCCTGCTGGCCGTTTTGCTGTGCCAATTGTTGTTGCAGGGCTTCGATTTGTTTTTGCTGCTGTTCAAGCTGTGCTTGCGTATTGTCTTTGCAGGCGGCAAGGGCGAAAGCGGAGAGCGCGGCTAAGGCGATAATTTTTTTCATTGTTGTGTGTTTCCTTGGTCGGTTGTCATTAATGCCGTCTTATGTAAGTCGGCGGCGTGGTTCTAAGCTCGTGGCCTGCCTGCCATATGGTGTGTTTTGGGGATTTATCAAGCAAGGTTGCTCTTTTTTACAATGGGAGTTTCGGTAGTTTGGCTGCAAAAGCAAGACTGTCGGCAACAATATTTCCTTGAGGTTTCACTTCGTGTTCGGTTTCCATAATAAGCAGTTTGTCGGGGCGGCGGGCATGCAGGCTCATGTGCATTTCAGCGGGGGAGAAGGGGAGGTGATGGTGTTTGGCAAATGTTTGTGCGCGCTGATTGGCGGTTTTGAGCATGGGCATCAGGGTGATGTCGAGATGGAAGCGGCGAACGCCTAAAATAAGGATGCGTGCGGCGAAGAAGTCGGCTTCTTCCGTAAACACGGCGGGACTGTTGCAATTGAAGTCGTGGCGTTCGGCTGCAATCAATGTAGCGAGGAAGCGGATTTGCGGAATCAAGGCCTCGCTGATAAGGCCAGAAGTTTGGGGAACGGGGTCGTCTGAAAATGTGTTGTGGCTGTTGCCGTCAACAATCATATGGCAGCGGTGGAGGGGTTGTGGACGTCTTTGGATATTTGCAGAGAGGTTCATGGCTTTTCCTTTATTTGCAACTGTTCGCATCGTTTATTGGGATTGGCGGCCATGAAGGATATAAAAAAAGCCGCTCAATCAGGGCGGCTCTTGTTTTGCTGTTTATTTCCGTCTGTTTCAGACAAGCGCAAAAAAGTACCGCACGTTTGTGTGGTACCAATAGAAGAATGCGTTTGAATGCTTAGCGGTTTGCATGACGGTATTTCGCTGGATATTGAATATATATGCGTCGAAGTTTAAAGCAGAAAGTCGAATAATTTCAATACTTGATGGATAAATTTGATTAATAATTTTTCAACTTGTTGTAATTAATGAAATTTATTTTTAAGCTATGTATGGGGAGGCGCATGGTATGCGGATGTTGGGGGTGAAGTATCATCGCTTGGGCAGGTTTGATGCCGTATATTTTATTTAAAAAGGTCGTCTGAAACGGGAAATACCGGTTTCAGACGACCTTTGCGTTTTTAAGCCACTTCAATCATCAGGCGATTTCGAGCCACATCACTTGGTAGGGGCGCAGCACCAAATCCTGATTCAATGCCACGGTTTCGCCGCTGATGAGGTCTTTGGCGCGGGCGGGCATGGCTTGCAGGGTGTGCGCGCTGATGGTTTGAGCGTGTTCGCTGAAGTTGCCGAACGCCAAAAGCGCGTTGTTGCGGATGTAGCCGATGATGTGTTTGTTGTTGGTGTTGAAGGTAACCAGACGGCCGCCGTTCAAACGCGGGTTGTTTTGGCGGATGTCTATCATGTGGCGCAGGCCTTGATAGATTTGTCCTGCCGCGGTTGACGGGTCGTGGCGTTGTTCGTACAACTCGGCGTTGTAACGCGGACGGTGCGCCCAGCGGCTGTCGTCGCTCTTGTTGCGGTCGTTCGACCAGTCGTCGTCGTTGAGCGTACCGACTTCATCGCCGAGATAAATCAGCGGCAGACCGCCGGTACTCAGGGCGATGCTGTACAAGAGTTTGATGCGGTCAACGGCGAGGGGGTCGTGTTGTGCCAAACCTGCCAGGGCGGCGGCAGTACCGCTGACGCGGCAGTCGCCGGTATTGGGGTTGTATTGGAAGGGGACGCCGCGCGCGAAGCTGCCGTCGAAATGGTTGACGAAGAAGCGGTTGAGGAATTGGCGGTGGTCGTAGCCGTGGATGCCGAATTGCGATGCGTCTTCGTCGGCAAACGTCCAGCCGATGTCGTCATGGCTGCGGACGTAGTTGACCCATGCGGTATGGTCGGGCAGGTTGTGGCGGTAGGAGAGGGCTTGGTGGAGCAGGTTGACTTCGCGGGTGGCAAGGGTGTTCCACAGCAATGCCATTTGCAGCGGGTTGTAGCCGATTTGGCATTCGTCTTGACCGATGTATTGGACGACTTGGTCGGGATGGACGATGGCTTCGGATTTGAAGAACACGGCAGGTGCGGCGATGCGCATGACGGCGTTGAACGCGCGGATTAAGGCATGGGCTTGCGGCAGGTTTTCGCAGCTTGTACCCATCTGTTTCCAAATGAAGGCAACGGCGTCCATGCGCAGGATGTCGACGCCCAAATTGGCGAGGAACATCATTTCGCCCGCCATGGCGCGGAATACCCAAGGATTGCTGTAATTCAAATCCCATTGGAAGGAATTGAACGTCGTCCATACCCAGCGTCCGTCTTCCAGTTGCGAGAATCCGCCCGGATGCTGATCGGGGAAGATTTCGCGCAGGGTACGGTCGTATTGGTCGGGCATCCAGCGGTCGGGGAAAATATAGTAGAAATTATCGAAAAGCGGATTGCCGGAGGCGCAGCCTTTTGCCCATTCGTGTTCGTTGGACGTGTGGTTGAAGATGAAATCGACGACGGCGGAAATGCCCGCTTTGTGCAGCGCGGCAATGACATCGCGCAAATCGTCTATCGTACCCAAAGCCGGATTGACGTCGCGGTAGCTGCTGACTGCATAGCCGCCATCGCTTTTGCCTTCAGGGCATTTAAACAGGGGCATCATGTGCAGATAGGTCAGCCCCAGCTCTTGAAAATAAGGGATTTTGGCTTTCAAGCCTTTCAAATCGCCCGCGAACAAATCGACATAACACACGCCGCCGACTTGTTTATTGGACAAAATCCAATCGGGGTCATTCTCACGCGCGGCATCGATGGCTTTCAGAGACTTGTCGCGTTGGGAATAGCTTTGCCATGCTTGTGCAATCAGTTGTTCCAGCATGGGCAGGACGGCTTCGTTGTCGTTGTAAACGTTGTCCAGCTCGTGCATCAGCTTGGGAAAATGCTCGTTCAAACGTCTGTCAAACTGTTTCCAGTCTTCGGAAGCTTCGACGGTCGCACGCTGCTGGGGGCTGTATTCTGCCAAGGCGCGCTCTTTGAGATGATGCAGGGTCAAATCGACCTGTTGGGTCTGGGTCAACATGATGTTTACTCCGAGTTGAGGTTGGATTTGTTTGGAAGCCTGATTCCGGCGGGAACGCTGGCCGGAGACAGGCTTATCATACTTTAAGAAACTACTTGTGAACAGAGTTTGGAGAGGAGTAACCGTATTGTTTTATGTGGAATTTTTTAAAATCTAGGGTGGTGGGTGTGTTTGGGGTAACTGTATATATTATTTAGAAAAAAATTTTATGTATGGAAGATGGTAGGGTAGGGGGATGTTTGGGACGAAGGGGGGGAGGAATATCGGATACCTGTCGGATGATTTGGTTTACAAAGGTTTATGACGAGCGCGGAAAGGCTGGATTAATAGTGAAATCAGACGGATGAAAACAATTTCCTTTGACGGAAGTCAAATGATTGGGATGACATGAAGGAATGAATAGAAAAGGTTTTCAGAGGTCGTCTGAAAACCTTTTCTCTTGTTTATCGCCCCTTAAAACTTAAAGTTCACGCCGCCGGTGAAGCTGCGTCCCATTTGCGGGGTGTCGGACAGGAAGCTGCTGTGGGCGTAAACGGATTGGTTGAACAGGTTGTCTGCTTTGACATACCAATTCCACTCGCCGTAACCGGTACGGCGGCGGTAGTTTGCGCCGAGGTTGAGCATATGGTGTCCGGGCGTGCGCGTTTCGTAGCGGGCGAGTTTGTTTTGGGCAAACACGCGGTAGTAGTCAAGATGGGCATCGATGCGGTCGGTCAGCGCGGCATTCAGGTGGAAGCCGAGCCGTGCGGCGGGAACGCGCGGGGCGTTTTGGTCGGCTTGGGCAATAAGTGGGCGGTTGCCGTAGGCGTCTTCCCTGCCGGGCAGCGACGGAAGGTTTTTCAGACGACCTCTGACGTAGTCGCCGGAAAGTCCAATGCGGTAGCGCGGTGTGGGCTTGAAGTAGATTTCTCCTTCCGCGCCGTAGAAGTCGGCGCCGGATTGGTTATAGCGCACGAGCTTCATTTCGCTGTCGTCTTCGATGGATTTGGGGCCCCGTCCGTCGTTTAAGGTTTGGGCGTAGATGTAGTTGCCGAAGCGGTTGCGGTAGAGTGCCAGATTGTATTGCCAGCGGTCGCCTTCGTAGCCCAGCGCAAGTTCGATGTTGTTGGAACGCTCTTTGTTGAGGTGTTTGTTGCCGACTTCAAAGGTATTGGTGGCGACGTGTTTGCCGTGTGCGTACAGCTCTTGCGTTGACGGCAGGCGTTCTTGATGGGAAGCGGTCAGGCTGAGTTTGTGGTATGGCGAGAAATACCAGTTGCCGGAAAGCGCGAACGAGTGGGCGGTTTGGCGGTGCGCGCCGAGGTCGGGCAGGGGTTGATTGTAGTAATTTTCCCGATCAATCAAGGCTTTGTCGTACTGAATGGCGGCTTTTTGTTTTTCCACGCGCACGCCGCCTTCAAGCGAGAAGTTGTCCCAATTTGCCTGTTCTACGCCGAAAAAGCTGTAATGATGCACATCGTTGTCGATCAGCATCGGTTGTTGGACGGTTTCGGGAATGGCGGAAAGCGCGCTGGATTTTTGGGTCAGGTATTGCACGCCCCAACTGCCTTTCAGACGACCTATGGGCAGGTGGCGCAATTCGATGCGGGCGTTTTGCGTTTTGTTTTTAAAGAAGTTTTCCACCGCGTCGCCCGCTTTTTCATCGTGGCGGTAGTCGTTGCGGTTCAGATGCACGCGCAAGGCTTCGAAACCGGGGAGCGGCTGCTTCCATTCGGCGCGGATTTCGTAGCGTTTGTTGCGCAGGTCTATCCACGGTCTGCCGCTGTGGGTATGTGCGTGTGCATTATCGTCGTCGTGGAAGCCGCAGCTCAAGCCCGGATTGTCGTAATCGATGTCTTCTTCGGTCAACAGGTGCGGATAAAGCTGCAAATAGCGTTTGTTGATCAGGCTCTTCTGCCAGATGATGTCGGCGTGGCAGTCGTCGTAGAGATGGCTGTGCGCAGGCAGTCCGTAGCGGTCGCGACGGTCGCTGTACGCCGCGCCGATAAAGCCTTTCTCGCCCACCCAAGACAGCCCGATGCTGCCTGTTTGCGAATCGGCATGGCTGTCGGGCAAGCGTTTCAGACGACCCTCTTCTTTGTGGTAACGCGGTACGGCGTAGTCGCCCGACTTGCGGTACAGCCCTTCCGTGTGCAACACGAAGTTTTTGCCCAGTCCGACATTGATGCCGCCGGACGTGAGTTTTTCCAAATTGCCGCTGCTCAAACGCAGCCCCAGTTCGCCCGATACGCCGTTTTCAGGCATTTTTTCGGGGATTTTTCCGTCGGCAACATCCACCAACCCCGCCACATTGCCCGAGCTGTACAACAGCGTTACCGGCCCGCGTAGGATTTCGACCTGTTGCGACAAGGCGGTGTCCACCATCAGGGCATGGTCGGGCGAGAAATCCGCCATGTCGCCCGTTTCGCCGTGATGGTTCAACACTTTAATCCGCCTGCCCGTCTGCCCGCGTATCACAGGCGCGGACGCGCCGCCGCCGTATTGCGAAGCATGGACGCCCGGCACGCCGTTGAGCGCGTCGCCGAGATTGACGGCTTTTTGCCGCAAAGTATCGCCGCTGATGATTTTGTCGGAGGCAGTCGATGCGTGCAGCAGCCCCGAAGTGGCACGCGGACGGTTTTTGCCGACGACGTTGACCGTTTCCAAGTCCACCGTCTGCTCGGTTTCATGCGCTTGGGCGAGAATGGGGGAACTGATTAAAAGAATAGATAAAACAATAGGTTTAAGCGTGGCTTGTGTCATTTTGGGTTTCCCGTCATATTTCAAATAGATTGTTATTATATAACATCACATCATTAATATGACAAGAATTCAAGAAGCGAATCGCATTTGGTGCGGCAAAACAGCCAAACCAAAACCCATACAAACAGCGAAGACCAAAGGTCGTCTGAAACCCAATATCTTGAAAATGATAAAAAAGACGGAAACAGCGGCAGCACGCCATCCCCTCGTTTGCTTGGAACGAATCATGTTGCCTAAACAACAAAAAAGGTCGTCTGAAACCCAAGATTGGTTTTCAGACGACCTTGTCGATTTGATGACTGCTATTTGGCAGCTTGGGCGGCGGCGGTTTCGGCAATCAAGTCAAGGAAGACCAACGGCTCTTTACCGATGTTCTTCAACGCATGGGACTGGCCGGGGCGGGCAATGGTAATGTCGCCGGCGCCGACTTGGGTCTGTTTGCCCGTGCTGTCGGTGAACACGCCTTTGCCCGATACGATGATGTAAACGTCTTCGTTGTCGGTGTGTTTGTGTTCGCCGATGGATGCGCCCGGCGGCAGGGTCAGCCAGCCGATTTCTCTGAACGCGTCTTGAGCGGCGGTCTGGTGGCGGTTGAAGGCGAAGCGGCCGAGCAGCGGGCCTTTGCCTCCGGCTGCGTTTTCGCGGTTCCACTCCGCCAAATCGGCTTTTTTGTACACTTGGACGCTGCGGTCGGTAGGTTTAGCCTGTTCCGCGGCGTGAACGCTGACGCTCGTGCCGAGCAGAAAGGCGACGGACAATGCGGCAAATAGCGGTTTCATCATGGTTCTCCGTTTGTTTTTTGGTGGGCAGATAAAGCGCAGGCTGCATTCAGGTAGCGTTTGTATCAATATTGACGACAGGTAAGATTGCATAGCATCATTTCCCAGCTTTTCAGCACAGGATTTTCCTTTTTACCCGACATCGTTAAGAGACAAAAACATGACCGAAACACAAAAAATCTATACTGCATGGACACAGATGTGGAATGGCAATCTAAACATTGCTGATGAACTGCTGTCAAACAACTTCAAAGCACATCTGACCGCTGATTCCACTCCACCACCCGCACCCGTAACTGACATAGCCAGTGCAAAGGCTTGGATAGCTACCATTCGTGCTAAAGCAGATTTGCATTATGAAATCGTACTCGGTCCGTTCCGCGACGGCGACACAATTTCTGCATATTGGCGTGTAACCGCTACGCTCGGTAACCAAACTGCCGTCAAAGTCGGTACGGATTTTCTGAAAATCAAAGACGGTAAGATTACCGACTGCTGGACGATGAACAACAACGCTGCATAATGGGGTTACCAAACCCGATATGTTTTCGAACAGCCTGCATTAGTTGATACAGTCCCGTTTTCAGACGACCTGCGGGGTCGGTTGCTTGCCCCGCAGGCGTCAAGGCTTATTTCACGTTGCGCAGATAGTTCAGCAACAGGGGAACGGGGCGGCCGGTCGCGCCTTTTTCGCTGCCGGATTTCCATGCCGTACCCGCGATGTCGAGGTGCGCCCACGGATAGTCTTCGGTGAAGTAAGACAGGAAGGTGGCGGCGGTAATCGTGCCTGCGCCAGGGGTGCCGATGTTGGGGATGTCGGCGAAGTTGGATTTGAGCTGGTCTTTATAGGTTTCAAAGAGCGGCAGTTGCCATGCTTTGTCGTCCACGTTGCGGGACGCGGCAAGCAGGCTGTCGACCAAATCCTGATTGTTGCCCATCACGCCGCTGACGTCATGCCCCAAGGCGATGATGCACGCGCCGGTCAGGGTGGCGACGTCGATGACGGCTTTGGGTTTGAATTGCTCGGCGTAAGTAAGCGCGTCGCACAAAATCAGACGACCTTCGGCATCGGTGTTCAACACTTCAATCGTCAGGCCTTTCATGCTTTTCACGACATCGCCCGGTTTGTTTGCCGCGCCGGAAGGCATGTTTTCGCAGGTGGCGACGACGGCGACGAGGTTGATCGGCAGTTGCAGTTTGACGGCGGCGCAGAAGGTGCTGATGACGGTTGCCGCGCCGCACATGTCAAATTTCATTTCATCCATGTTCAGACCGGGTTTGAGGGAGATGCCGCCGGTGTCGAAGGTGATGCCTTTGCCGACCAAGACGACGGGGGCGGCTTCTTTGTCCGCCGCGCCGAAGTAGCTCAATTCAATCAGATAGGGGTCTTCCACGCTGCCTTTGGCGACCGACCAGAAGGAACCCATGTTTTCTTTGATGTAGTCTTTTTCGATGATTTTGGCGTGTGCGCCCAGTTTTTCGGCTTCGGCTTTGGCGGTGCGCGCTAAAAATTCGGGCGTGCATTCGTTGGGCGCGGCATTGCCCAAATCGCGGCAAAGGCTTTGTCCGTAAACCTGCGCTTCGGCGACGCGCAGGGCTTCTTTGACGGCGGCTTCGTGTGCGGTGTGGAATACGGCTCGTGCGAATTTGGCGGGCTTGGCTTCTTTTTTGTAGCGGTCGAAACGGTAGGCGGCGTTGCCGAACGCGATGGCGAAGGCTTCGGCAACGGCGGCGGCTTGCGCTTCATCGAAGGCATGGATGTCCGCATTGACCGTTTCCTGATTTTGCGCCCATTTGGCGGCTTCGGCAGCGGCCTTGTTCAGCGCGGCGCGGTCGGTTTTGTCGAGGCGGACGACGGCGACTGCCTGCAAACCGTTGTCCGTCGGGATTTTGGTGTCGGCAAAAGTTTGACCTTCTTCAAGCGAAGACAAAAGGGCAAGGGCGGTCGGGTGGTTTAATTGCGCGGTTTCAGTGCAGACAAATAACTGAGCGCCTGCCTGTTGCGGCTGCAAGGTTCCGGCTTTTGTGCTAAATTCCACGTTTATTCTCCTGATTGAGATGGTTTCGGGTAGTTTCAGACGACCCTTTGCATTAAGGGGTCGTCTGAAAACGGTTGGAAAGATTGTACTCCATTTGAGAGGTCGTCTGAAACCTTGCGCAGACAATCCGCCTGCGCCGAACCGCTACCGCTCCTAGCCGCGATTCTATGATTTATCAAAGAAACTTCATCAAAGAACTCTCTTTTACCGCCGTCGGCATTTTCGTCGTCCTCTTGGCGGTGTTGGTCTCCACTCAGGCAATCAACCTGCTCGGTCGCGCCGCCGACGGGCGCGTCGCCATCGATGCCGTGTTGGCATTGGTCGGCTTCTGGGTCATCGGCATGACGCCGCTTTTGCTGGTGCTGACCGCTTTCATCAGCACGCTGACCGTGTTGACCCGCTACTGGCGCGACAGCGAAATGTCGGTCTGGCTCTCCTGCGGATTGGCATTGAAACAGTGGATACGCCCCGTCATGCAGTTTGCCGTGCCGTTTGCCATCCTGATTGCCGTCATGCAGCTTTGGGTGATGCCGTGGGCGGAACTGCGCAGCCGCGAATACGCCGAAATCCTCAAGCAGAAACAAGAATTGTCGATGGTGGAAGCAGGCGAGTTCAACAGCCTGGGCAAGCGCAACGGCAGGGTTTACTTCGTCGAAACCTTTGACACCGAATCCGGCATCATGAAAAACCTGTTCCTGCGCGAACAGGACAAAAACGGCAACGACAACATAATCTTCGCCAAAGAAGGCAATTTCTCCCTGAACGACAACAAGCGCACGCTCGACCTGCGCAACGGCTACCGTTACAGCGGCACGCCCGGCAAAGCCGACTACAACCGTGTTTCCTTCCAAAACCTCAGCCTGATTATCAGCACCACGCCCAAGCTCATCGACCCCGTTTCCCACCGCCGCACCATCCCGACATCCCAACTTATCGGCAGCAGCAACCCGCAACATCAGGCAGAATTGATGTGGCGTATCTCGCTGACCGTCAGCGTCCTCCTGCTCTGCCTGCTTGCCGTGCCGCTTTCCTATTTCAACCCGCGCAGCGGCCACACCTACAACATCCTCGTCGCCATCGGGCTTTTCCTGATTTACCAAAACGGACTGACCTTCCTGCGCAATGCCGTGGAAGATGGCAAAATCCATTTCTGGCTCGGACTGCTGCCCATGCACATCATCATGTTCGCCATCGCCGTCGTACTCCTGCGCGTACGCAGTATGCCCAGCCAGCCCTTCTGGCGGGCGGTTGGCAAAAGTCTGACATTGAAAGGAGGAAAATGAACCTGATTTCACGTTACATCATCCGCCAAATGGCGGTTATGGCGGTTTACGCCCTCCTGGCCTTCCTCGCCCTGTACAGCTTTTTCGAGATCATCAACGAAGTCGGCGACTTGGGCAAAGGCAGCTATAACGGCGCAACCATGGCGCAATACGTCCTCATGCAGATGCCCGCGCGCGCCTACGAACTCATGCCCCTCGCCGTCCTCATCGGCGGACTCGTCTCCCTCAGCCAACTTGCCGCCGGCAGCGAACTGACCGTCATCAAAGCAAGCGGCATGAGCACCAAAAAACTGCTGCTGATCCTGTCGCAGTTCGGACTGATTTTCGCCATCGCCACCGCCGCGCTCGGCGAATGGATTGCCCCCGTCCTCAGCCAAAAAGCCGAAAACATCAAATCCGCCGCCATCAACGGCAAAATCAGCACCGGCAATACCGGCCTTTGGCTCAAAGAAAAAAACAGCATCATCAACGTGCGCGAAATGCTGCCCGACCATACCCTGCTGGGCATTAAAATTTGGGTGCGCAACGACAAAAACGAGCTGACGCAGGCAACGGAAGCCGAATCCGCCGTTTTAAACAACGACGGCAGTTGGCAGTTGAAAAACATCCGCCGCAGCACGCTTAGCGAAGACAAAGTCGAAGTCTCGACCGCCACCGAAGAAAACTGGCCGATCGCCGTCAAGCGCAACCTGATGGACGTATTGCTCGTCAAACCCGACCAAATGTCCGTCGGCGAACTGACCACCTACATCAGCCACCTCGAAAACAACAACCAAAACACCCAGATCTACGCCATCGCCTGGTGGCGCAAATTGGTTTACCCCGTCGCCGCCTGGGTCATGGCACTCGTCGCCTTCGCCTTCACCCCGCAAACCACCCGCCACGGCAATATGGGCTTGAAGCTCTTCGGCGGCATCTGCCTCGGCTTGCTGTTCCACTTCGCCGGACGGCTCTTCGGGTTTACCAGCCAACTCTACGGCGTCCCGCCCTTCCTCGCCGGCGCACTGCCCACCATAGCCTTCGCCCTGCTCGCGGTGTGGCTGATACGCAGGCAGGAGCGAAGATAAAAAGATGGATTCGGAGAAAACGTCGTCTGAAAACGGTTTTGCGAAATACGCTATGCCTGTTTTCAGACGACGTTTTGTTTGGTTTGATGTTGGGTAGGGCAGGGTAGCGGAGCGGGTACGGTTTATTTGGATTGTTATAAGCCAATCCGTTGTAAAGGTCGTCCGAAACCAATCCGTCGCTCAGGAGATTTGCCAGCCAAATTGCTGAAACAAAGAAAACGAGGTCGTCTGAACGCTGTTTCAGACGACCTTTTGTCTTTTTATATTTATTGTTATCCGGCGGTGTTACCGTTTTCCAAAACATCCAAAATGTTTTTCAGGTTGGCGGAATCAAGTTGACCGGGAGCGGAGGCGGTTCCTGCCGTGCCGAATGTGATGGCGGAGCCGAAGGTTGAGCCTGCGATGCGGCTGACGAGTCCGAGCTTGCCCATAGAAATGGTAACAATCGGACAGCTTGCGGTTTGACGGGTTTCCCAAGTGGCTTCCAAAAGCGTCAGGACATCGGCGGGACTTTGGGGCATCACGGCGATTTTGCAGATGTCTGCGCCTGCCTCTTCCATTTTTTTCAGACGACCTGTGATGTCGGATTTGGCAGGGGTTTGATGGAAATCGTGGTTGCTCATCAGGACGGCGGTGTTGTGCGCTTTGGCAGTGGCGACGGCTTGGCGGACTTCGTTTTCACCGGCGGAAAGTTCGATGTCTATGATGTCGATAATGCCTGAAGCGGCGGCTTTATCGAGCAACTCGAAATAATACGCTTTGCTGCAAGGATATTCGCCGCCTTCCTCCGCGCGCCTGAAGGTAAACAGCAGCGGGGTTTCGGGAAACGCGCGGCGTACGGCTGCGGCTTGGGCGATCAGGTATTCGGGATTGCCTGCTTGGACGAAATAGTCGGCTCTGAACTCGATAATATCGAAACAGGCGTGTTCGAGGTTTTTCAGGGCGGCGGATAAGGCTGCTTCGTCTTTGGCAACTAAGGGAACGGCGATTTTCGGCTGCCCGCTGCCGAGCGTGAGATGGCGGATGGTCAGGGTTTTCATGGGTTTTCTGCTGTATTGGTACGATGGCTGTCGAGCAGCGGATCGGGGAACGGTGTCCAAACGACGCCGTTGATGCCGCTTTCGGTCAGACGGCGGTTGAGCCAGCTGTTGCACGTATTGAAAAGATGGTAACGCCCTTCTGCTTCATAGAATGCGTCGTCAGCGCTGTAATGCGCGCCGGCGACGGGGATGGCTTTGCCCGCTTTCAATTTGAAATGACGCATCAGGTTGGCACTCAGGCGGCGGTATTGTTCGCGGCTGACGGTGAATTTGACGGTATTTTCGCCTTCGCGTGGCGGCTCGCGGTAGTAGACGGCGTGAATCAGCGTGCTGTTGATTCCGCTTAACGCCTGTACTGCCGTAGAGGCGGTCAAATCCGACCACTGCGGCGTGTTCAAATAGAAATTGCGCTCGCCCCAGCCTATGCCGACGTAGCGGATGAGGGCATCGCCTTGCCCTGCGGGACTGTCGGCAGGGTTGATGATGCTGGTCCAGTCAAAAAGGTCGTCTGAAAGCGGCATGACGACGTCGGCGTGTACGCCGTTGCTGTGCAGATAAAGGGTTACGTCGCTGTCGGAGGCAGTGCCGTCCTGTGGAATTTTACCGAGAATGTAGGCGGCGGCAAAGTAAAGGATAGCGGCGATGATAAACGCCAACAGGGCTTTCAGGAGGATTTTGAATATTTTTTTCATTGACGTCATGACGCCGGTTGAGGATGCGGCATCATATCACGATAACGGTATGAATTAAGGTTTTCAGACGACCTCGTTGAAAGCCGGGTCGTCTGAAAATCAAAAGATATTTTCATTTCCCATCAATCCGTTTTCGTAAAAAACCGCACCCGATTGTTAACATTATATTTACACTACACGCGATTACAAATATACTCGTCGCCATACTGTATGGCTTTGTTTGCTCGAAATCCAAAGCCTGCGAACGTCCCGACGCGGGAAACAAGAAAAACCGATTCAGTGGAATCAATAAAAAAGCAATGTCAGGCGATGAGCCTAGGCATCAGCGGTTTTAACGATTTCGCGTTATGTTTCAGAGGAATACTTCATGGACTTACATGCAAAGGACAAAACCCAGCATCCTGAGAATGTCGAGTTACTCAGCGCGCAAAAGCCGATTACCGACTTTAAAGGTCTGCTGACCACCATCATCTCCGCCGTCGTCTGTTTCGGCATTTACCACATCCTGCCCTACGGCACCGATGCCAACAAAGGCATCGCGCTGTTGATCTTCGTTGCCGCGCTTTGGTTCACCGAAGCCGTCCACATCACGGTAACTGCATTGATGGTGCCGATTCTCGCCGTCGTACTCGGCTTCCCCGATATGGACATCAAAAAAGCGATGGCAGGCTTTGCCGATCCGACGATTTACATCTTCTTCGGCGGCTTCGCGCTTGCCACCGCCCTGCATATGCAGCGTCTCGACCGCAAAATCGCCGTCAGCCTTCTGCGCCTGTCGCGCGGCAATATGAAAGTCGCGGTGTTAATGTTGTTTATCGTTACCGCCTTCCTGTCCATGTGGATCAGTAATACCGCCACCGCCGCCATGATGCTGCCTTTGGCAATGGGTATGATGAGCCACCTCGACCAAGAAAAAGAACGCAAAACCTACGTTTTCGTCCTGCTCGGCATTGCCTACTGCGCCAGTATCGGCGGTTTGGGTACTGTGGTGGGTTCGCCGCCTAACATGATTGCCGCCAAAGCGCTGAATCTGGACTTCGTCGGCTGGATGAAACTCGGCTTGCCCATGCTGCTGTTCATTCTGCCGCTGATGCTGTTCTCCATGTACGTCATCCTCAAGCCTAATCTGAATGAGCGCGTCGAAGTCAAAGCCGAATCTATCCCGTGGACGCTGCACCGCGTGATCGCGCTGTTGATTTTCTTGGCTGCTGCCGTGGCTTGGGTATTCAGCTCCAAAATCAAAGAAGCGTTCGGCATTTCCAATCCCGATACTGTCATCGCCTTGATTGCCGCTGTCTCCGTCGTCGTATTTGGCGTGGCGCAATGGAAAGAAGTCGCCCGCAATACCGACTGGGGTGTATTGATGCTCTTCGGCGGCGGTATCAGCTTGAGCGCGCTGCTGCAATCTTCCGGCGCGTCCGAAGCATTGGGTCAACAGGTCGCCTCTACCTTCTCCCATTCGCCCGCATTGCTGGTGATTTTCGTGGTTGCCGCCTTCATCATCTTCCTGACCGAGTTCACCAGTAACACCGCCTCCGCCGCGCTGCTCGTGCCCATTTTCGCCAGCATCGCCACGCAAATGGGGTTGCCCGAACAAGTCTTGGTATTCGTCATCGGCATCGGCGCATCTTGTGCCTTCATGCTGCCGGTTGCCACGCCGCCTAACGCGATTGTGTTCGGTACAGGCTTGATTAAGCAAAGAGAAATGATGAACGTCGGCTTGCTGCTGAACATCCTCTGTATTTTGTTGGTTTCACTGTGGGCTTACTTTGTCCTGATGCCGTAAACCCTTAAAACCATAACCACAAGGTCGTCTGAAAGAATATTTTTCAGACGACCTTGAAGTTTTTCCGCCCAGCACCATTTCTAAAAAGATTCTTAACGAAAGGAAACCCATGATCATCCTGCACACCAACAAAGGCGACATCAAAATCGAACTCGATTTCGACAAAGCCCCCGTTACCGCCAAAAACTTCGAGCAATATGTCAAAGACGGCTTCTACGACGGCGTAATCTTCCACCGCGTCATCAAAGGCTTCATGATTCAAGGCGGCGGCATGGACGAAAACATGAACGAAAAAGAAACACGCGAACCGATTCATAACGAAGCGTCCAACGGCCTGCCCAACGAAAAATACACCATCGCCATGGCGCGCACTTCCGACCCGCATTCTGCCAGCGCGCAATTCTTCATCAACACCGCCGACAACGCCTTCCTGAACTTCCGTTCTAAAGAGCTGTACGGCAAAACCGTCGTCCAAGATTGGGGCTACGCCGTATTCGGCAAAGTGGTCGATGGTTTTGATGTAGTCGATGCCATCGAAGGCGTCGCCACCAAACGCCACGGCTACCACGACGACGTACCGACCGAACCTGTCGTCATCACCAAAGCCGAAGTGGTATAAGATTGATACGCTATATCCCATAACGCAAAAAGCAGCCTGAAACGGGCTGCTTTTTTTGCGGATAAGGCATATCGCCGGCTTCTTTGGTTTTTGACGAATCAGTTGCCATCAACCGTCAAAAATTAATCAAACAAACCTGTTGTATTGGTAGCGTAGCAACTGTATTTTTCACCCCGTCGGGCAAAAATACCAAAACTCAAATCAAGCCGTTTGGATACCATTTTCGGTGGTACCGTTTTCGGTAAAATAATCACGCATACGGGCATTCAATATCGTCAACAGTTTGCGCATACATGCCGTAACGGCAACCTTATACGGCTTACCCTTGGACAGCAGGCGCTGATAGAAATCCCGAATAAGCGGTTCGAAACGTGTCGCTACCACGGTAGCCATATACAGCGCCTTACGCACCGCAGACCTTCCTCCGAAGCAGCGGCTTTTGAATTTGGTTTCCCCGCTCTCCCTCGGGTGTGGGGCAATACCGACCAAACTCGCCAGTCGTTTGTGCGACAGCCGTCCCAATTCGGGCAGCATCGCCATCAGCGTAGCCGTCGTTATCGAACCGATACCTTTGATTTGCTCTGCCACTTGGGCTTTGCCGTCAAAATGCGTGTGGGTGTGGTCGTCGATTTGTTTGTCCAATTCGTCAATCAGCCGGTCAAAATGGGCAATCAGTTGTTTGACGCTTTCGACTTGCGTTTCATGAACCTGATGCAGACGGTTTTTCTCGGCAGTCCGCATATCCACCAGTTGGTTGCGGCGGTTGACCAATGCTTCCAACACTTCTTCCGCTTCGGTGGGCGGGTGGTAGAGCATGGTTTGCCAATCTTCTTTCTGCATCATCATCTGTGCGAAGAAGGCGAGCATTTGGGCATCTTTGGCATCGGTTTTGGTCAGCGACTGCGATTGGGCAAACTGATGCGTCTGACGCGGGTTGGCGATGATGACGGCTATACCTGAGCGGTGGATGGCTTTGGCGGCGGGGATTTCGAGACCGCCGGTGCTTTCCATCACGACGAGGGCGACGTTGTGTTTTTTAAGGTACTCGATAGTATGGGCGATACCTTTCGGGTTGTTGGTTTCGGTTTTGGTTTTGGTTTTGGTTTTATACAAAGACGAAACGGCGATGACGAAGTTTCGTTTGGCGATGTCGATACCTGCGTAATTGTGTTGGGTACTCATCATAAACCTGCCTTGCATTCGGTTGTGTTGTCTGGCAACTGTCCGATTGTGTCGATGGGTTGCCCGACCGCTCCCTGAGCTACGCAACGGTTGTTTGCCTTGGTGGGATGCGGGTGGCGGCCGGGCGGTTTGTTGCTATGATACGGGAGTTCCGATATACAAGCGTGGGTTTTGCACAAGGGAAAATATGTAGGGCGAAACTAAGCAGGGCGGTATGCCTGACTATTTTTTTAATCCGCAACGAAACAGCCGAAAACCTGTGTTTGGGTTTCGACTGTTGGGGGTGAAAAGGGCTATTTGCAAAGTTCTCGATAACAACAAAAGGTCGTCTGAAAACAGGTTTTCAGACGACCTTTTCGTTTTTTACCTCTCAACAACGGGTTGGATTGGAATGGGGGGATATTTAAGTAGAATGAGTGAGGAAATTTTGTAAAGGTCTCTTCATGCTGATTCTAGGAGGTATCTGATTTTAATAGCACTTTTTTATCATTTATAAAAACAAAAGGCATCAATCCGATGCCTTTTTAATTCATTAACATGAAAAAATTAACGTTCACTTCAACGTTTAATCGATTCACGAATCACTTCTTTGGCTTACTTCAAAAATGCCGCATGATACGCAATATGCTCACCAATAAAACTGGCGATGAAGTAATAGCTATGGTCATAGCCTTTATGGAAGCGCACATCGATCGGCTGGTTTGCCGCACGACAGGTTTCAATAAAATCTTCGGTACGCAATTGTGTTGGCAAAAACTCATCTTCTAAGCCCTGATCAATGCGCATACCTTGCACTTTATAGCCTTGTTGAATGAGCGAGTTGGCATCATATTGCTGCCATTTTTCGCAATCTTTTCCTAAATAAGCAGAAAAGGCTTTCTCTCCCCAAGGCACGAGACTTGGCGATAAAATAGGCGAAAAGGCAGAAACACTCTGATAACGTTCTTGGTTTCGCAATGCTAATACCAATGCACCGTGTCCGCCCATTGAATGCCCCATGATGGAACATTTGCCGTTGGTAGGAAAATTTTCCTCAATCAGACGAGGCAACTCGTTCAAAATATAATCATACATTTGATAATTCGTCGCCCAAGGCTGCTCGGTCGCATTCAGATAAAAGCCCGCACCTTGCCCTAAATCGTAAGCAGCATCGTTCGGCACTTGCTCTCCGCGAGGGCTGGTATCGGGGGCAACTACAATCACTTGATGTTCAGCCGCATAACGCTGAAAGCCTGATTTGGTAATAAAATTTTGTTCAGTACAAGTCAAGCCGGAAAGCCAATAAATCACACCAAGTGGTCGATTCTCCTGATTATCCGGCAAATAGACTGCAAATTTCATTTCGCATTGCAGCGTTTGGGCATGATGTGCCCAAACTTGTTGCGAACCGCCGAAAATTTGATGTTGTTCAATCAGTTTCATCGCGGACCTTAGTAATGAATAACAGCGCGGATCGATTTACCTTCGTGCATTAAATCAAAGGCTTCATTGATTTGATCGAGTGTCAGTGTGTGGGTCACAAACGGTTCTAACTCGATATCGCCTTTCATTGAATCTTCCACCATTTTCGGAAGTTCAGAGCGGCCTTTCACGCCACCAAATGCCGAGCCTTTCCAAACACGACCTGTTACCAACTGGAACGGACGAGTTGAAATTTCTTGTCCTACACCTGCTACGCCGATGATAATGGATTGTCCCCAACCACGGTGTGCACTTTCTAATGCCTGACGCATTACGTTTACGTTGCCGATGCATTCAAAGGTGTGGTCAATACCCCATTTATTGATGTCTAACAACACGTCTTTGATCGGTTTATCGTAATCGTTCGGGTTCAAACAGTCAGTTGCACCGAAGTGTTTTGCCAACTCGAATTTTGCGGGATTGGTATCAATGGCGATAATGCGACCCGCTTTGGCTTGACGCGCACCTTGCACCACAGCCAAACCAATCGCCCCCAAACCAAACACGGCAACAGAGTCGCCTTCTTGCACTTTTGCCGTATTATGTACCGCACCAATACCTGTGGTAACGCCGCAGCCGAGCAAACATACTTGTTCGTGGTTGGCTTCCGGGTTGATTTTCGCCAATGAAACTTCCGCAACAACAGAATATTCGCTGAAAGTCGAACAGCCCATATAGTGATAGATCGGCTGACCTTGATAAGAAAAACGCGTCGTGCCGTCCGGCATTAGGCCTTTACCCTGCGTCTCACGTACCGCAACGCATAAGTTGGTTTTACCTGAACGGCAAAACTCACATTCGCCACATTCAGCGGTGTAAAGCGGAATGACGTGATCACCCGGTTTTACGCTTGACACACCTTCGCCCACAGCAACGACCACACCCGCACCTTCGTGTCCAAGCACCGCAGGGAATACGCCTTCAGGATCGCTTCCTGATAATGTAAATGCATCAGTATGGCACACCCCCGTGTGGGTATTGCGGATTAACACCTCGCCTTTGCGGGGCATTTCTACATCGATTTCCACAATTTGTAAGGGTTGATTTGGGGCGAATGCTACCGCTGCGCGAGATTTGATAGTTGAATTGGTTTGTTTGATTTCCATTATTTTTTCTCTTTAACTCATTAACAAAATGACTAGATGACAGCAGTTTATACTTTGGATTTCAGTCTAAAGCAAGCGTTTTTTGTAATTCTGCTCCGGCTGTAGCATGATCGACTGAAGAGCCACCATGCAATCGGCAGTTAATTAGAATGCTATCAAATATCATTTCTTATTTTAAATTAATATAAAAAACAATAATATAAATTATTATATCTTTTGCATCATTTTATTTCTCGATACAATCAGCATCAAACATACAAGAAAAAACCTATAAATGTCAAATAGATATTTATATCTATTTTTCCCAGCAACTTGTTCATAAGGAGAGCTATCATGACCGATACATTGCAATCTTTACCCGGTAACGCAGCAAATAATAAACCCGTCGTCCTCAAAGGAACGCCTCGCAATGACGTTTTACATGGCAGTCTCGGACATACCACATTCGACGGCGGATTAGGCAACGATATTTATTACAGTAAGAACGCAGGCGACACCATTGTTGAATATGCACATGAAGGCAATGATACGGTTTACGCCGATACAACCTTTACCTTACCAACCCACGTCGAAAATCTGGCACTGACAGGTAACAGCAACACCTTTGGATTTGGCAACAACTCTAACAATATTCTGATAGGCAACAGCGGCAATAACCGCTTGAGCGGCGGTCGCGGCAATGACAAGCTAGAAGGTATGGCTGGTAACGACCTGTTTAGGCGATGACGGCGACGACTCGCTCTATGGTGGAGATGGCAATGACTATATTGCAGGCGGCTCGGGTAGCGACACCATCATCACAGGTGAAGGCAAGGATACCGTCGCCTTTACTGCATCAGATATTTATTCGTGAAGGCAGCATAGATCGTTTGGTTGATTTTGACGCTGATACGGACAAACTCGACCTATCTGGTATGCGCTCACTGCTGACTGGCAGCAACGCCAATTTAAGCTGGTCAAAGATGTTTGTTGTTAACAAAGACCCTATCTACCTCCCCAAAGACCGTCCTTATCTCGTCTTCGATACAGAGCATCAAACTCTTGCTTATAGTGAGGCAGGTTCAAACAGTAGCACCGTATTCGCCAAATTCGATATTAGCTGGTTGAACGCATCCAATATCATCGGTTAAAGACTTGCTAAAAAGAACCTAAAGTTTGAAACGAATCTGCTTTTTAAACTCCAAAGCAAAGATTTAAAACAAACATTTTTTGAAACAAATCGTCAGTTCATTCTAAACTGATTCAATAAAAACGTCGTCTGAAAACTTAGTTACAGGTTTCAGACGACGTTTCTGTTTCTAAGATTGGGTTTTCTAAAAAATTTAGCAAAGGTCTCAAATTGCTTAGGCTTTATACGTCATACGTTCCCATCACGCTTGCGCTGTCTAAAATATGTCCCTGCATGGCAAAGTGTAGGTCGTTGAAGCGGAAGCCGCGCGGTAGGTTTAATACGGTGTCGAGTGCGTAAACGATGAGTTCGTAGCGGTGGCGGCAGTTGGGCGGATACATGCCGCCGTAGCCTGTGGCTTCTTCAATGTCCAACTTGCCCAACAGGCTTGCCCAACTGTTTGCGCCTTGCGTGTAGTCTGTTGCAGTCAGGCTTTCGTTTTCGGCGACGGAGGTGCGTTTGAGGTCGGAAATCAGCCAGTGGGTCCACACAAATCCGCTGGCGGTAATGGCGTCTTTATCTTCCAAAACGACGGCAAAGGATT
This sequence comes from Neisseria sicca, assembly GCF_017753665.1. Lineage (NCBI taxonomy): Bacteria > Pseudomonadati > Pseudomonadota > Betaproteobacteria > Neisseriales > Neisseriaceae > Neisseria > Neisseria sicca. Next base: position 1,177,690 of record NZ_CP072524.1, on the reverse strand, counting down.
TCGTACCTTCAGGCGCGCCACTGATTTCAAAGGGGATGGAGTAGGTCGGCATATTGTTCGGGCTGAACTGGCTGCCGCGCTTACCGTATTTGTCTTCAAATTCGCCGTTGACGATGGCTGAAGTCGTTACCTGCATAGTGTTCTCCTGTGGGGTTGGGAAAGGGGTCGTCTGAAAAAGGAAGGCTTGTTCAGACGGTGGGTGGATTGTCCGGTTTGCTATGGCTGCCGTTTTCAGACGACCTGTTTTATACCTGCCAGTCTATCGGCGTCATGCCGTTTTCCTGCAAATAGGCATTGGCGCGGGAAAAGTGTTTGCAGCCGAAGAAGCCGCGATAGGCTGACAACGGCGAGGGGTGCGGCGCGCTGAGGACGAGATGTCGGCTGCGGTCGATAAACGCGCCTTTTTTCTGCGCGTGACTACCCCAAAGCATGAAGACGACGTGTTCGCGGTTTTGGTTGATTTGGTTGACGACTTCGTCGGTAAAGCGTTCCCAGCCCAAAGTGGCATGGGAATGCGCCTGTCCAGCGCGGACGGTCAGGACGGTATTGAGCAGTAAAACGCCCTGTTCCGCCCAGTGTTGCAGATAGCCGTGTTGCGGGATTTGGAAACCTTCGATGTCGTCCGCCAATTCTTTGTAAATATTGACCAGCGAAGGCGGAACGGTGATGCCTTCGCGGACGGAAAACGCCAGCCCGTGCGCCTGTCCTGCGCCATGATACGGGTCTTGCCCCAAAATCACGACTTTGACGTTACCGAATTCAGTCGCTCTAAAGGCGTTGAACACGTCTTCGGCGGGCGGGTAGATAATCCGCCCCATGCCGCGCTCTTTTTTGACAGTTTCGATGATGTGTTGGAAATAGGGTTCGGACTTTTCCGAGCCGATTGCTTCGTGCCAAGTTTGCATCAGGCTGCCTTTTTGAAAGGGGATAGTGGGCATTATAGTGCGGTTGTTTGCAAAAAGGTCGTCTGAAAACCCTGTTTCAGGTTTTCAGACGACCTTTCGTCTTTATTTTTCGTTTTGTTTGTACCAGTTGATAAATTCGTCCGGTTTGGCGAAACCAAGCAAGGGGTCGCTACGGCGGCCGTCTGCGTGGATGACGAATATGCCCGGCGGACCGTAAAGGCCGTATTCTTTCAACATTGCCTGATGGTCGGGCGTGTTGGCGGTTACGTCGATTTGGAAGAAGCGTTCCATATCGACGGCTTCATGCACTTGCGGCTGGTTGAGCGTGTAGCTTGCCATTTCTTTGCAGGAAATACACCAGTCGGCGTAAAAATCCAAAACGACGGGTTTGTCGGGGTTGGCTTTCAATGCGGCATCCATAGCGGCTTTGAGTTCGGCGACGTCGGTGAACATTTTGCCGTGGTCGGTGGTTTTGCCTGCTTCGGACGGGGGAGACAGCGTCAGGAAGTGGTGCAGGGCGGTGGTTTGTTTGTTTGCGCTTTGCCATCCGAACCATGCGCCGCCGATGAGCAGAAGGAAGCCTAAAACGGAGGCTGCGGTTTTCAGACGACCTTTTTGTTTGCCCGATTTAATCAGCAACATGACGGCGGGGACGATTATGAGCAGGGTGTAAAGCGCGACAACGAGGTAGTAGGGCAGGTGCGGCGTGGCGAGATAGACGGCAACGGCAAGCAGGATGAACCCGAAGGCGTATTTGATGCCGTTCATCCAGTCGCCTGCTTTGGGCAGGACGTGGCCGCCGAATGTGCCGATGAGGATCAGTGGAACGCCGGTGCCGAGTGCCAAGGCATACAGCGCCAGTCCGCCCAAAACGGCATCGCCGGTTTGTCCGATATAGCCCAAGGCAAATGCCAGTGGCGGAGCGACGCAGGGGCCGACGATCAGCGCGGAGAGTATGCCCATGACGAATACGGAAGCGATTTTACCACCGGAGAGTTTGCTGCTTTGGTTTTGGAAATAAGATTGGATGGCGTTAGGCAGTTGGATGTTGAAGAATCCGAACATGGAGAGCGCGAGGACGACCATCAGGCCTGCGGCGGCAAGGACGACCCATGCCTGTTGCAGCCATACGGTCAGAAGTGCGCCCGTCAGGCCTGCGATGACGCCGACCAGTGTGTAGGTCAGTGCCAAACCTTGTACATAGACCATAGATAGGGCGAAAGCGCGCTTTTTGCCGGCGTTTTTATCGCCGACGACGATACTGGAAACAATCGGCAAAAGCGGGTACATACAGGCGGTAAAACTCAAGCCTAGTCCTGCGATAAAAAACGCCAACAGGTTGGCGTTTAATGTTTCCCAAGATAATTTGAAGCGGCTGCCGTCGTCGTTTTGCGAGGCTTTAGGCGCGGCGGCGGCTGGTTTGGCGGAATCCGGTTGTAGGAAGCGGTCTTTGGCGGATATGGGTTCGTCGCTTTGCGACTTGTACAGGCCGTTGCCTTTAATCTCAAAAGATGTGTCCACAGGCGGGTAACATACGCCTGCTTCGGCACAACCTTGATAAGTCAGCGTCAGCTTGTAGGTCGGCGCGGCTTTTTTGTAAGGCCAGTTGACCTGCGCGGCGCGGTGGAACACGGTTTGTTTACCGAAAAACTCATCTTCTTTGAGTTCGCCTTTGCTGAAAACCGGTTCGGCCAATACGTCTTCAGGCGCGGTGGCGGCGACGATTTTTGATTGGTACATATAGTAGCCGTCGGCGATTTTGAATTCGACGTTGATGCCTTTGTCGGTAACGTTCACTTGCGGCACGAACGCTTTTTCAGGCGGCAGCAAATCATCGGCGTTCACAGCAAACGCGCTGGAACACAGGGCAAAAAAGGCGGTAAAGAAGTAAAGGAGTTTTTTCATGGCGTCTTCTCAGTGGAAGGGTTAAACAGGCGCATTATAAACGCAGCAGTCGTTTATAGGTCTTAATTTATATTAAAAGCTGCGATGGTTTTTATCGCGACGAGGGTGGATTATCGGGCTGCCGGATAGATGATGCCCGTCGGATTGTCTCTTTTTCATAGCCGATTGGAACGGGAAAGGTCGTCTGAAAAAGGTTTGGGCGGAATTTGCCCTGTCCGTTTTCAGACGACCTTTTTGTCTTTTACCGTTTAAGCACCGTTATCCTGAGCCGTTTAATTGATTTCAGGCTGCGGGACTTTGTGCTGAACAGCGTAAACAGCGGCTTGAACGCGGCTGCTGAGGTCAAGTTTTCGCAGCAGGTTTTGAACGTGGACTTTGACGGTGGATTCAGCCAAGTCCAAATGGCGGGCGATGACTTTGTTGCTGTGTCCTGCGGCGAGGTAGCCTAGGATTTCGAGTTCGCGCGGGGTAAGGGTGGAGAGTGCCTGGTCGGTGCGCGGTGCGGACGGGGAAATCAGGGACTGGACGAGGCGCGTGGTCATTTCGGGAGAAAAGACGTTGTCGCCGTCGACAGCTTTGCGGATACTGTCTAGCAGGAAGTCGGCGTTGATGTTTTTCAGCAAAAAGCCGCGCGCGCCGATGCGCATACATTCGGTCAAATCGTCGCTGTCTTCGGAAACGGTCAGCATGATGACGGTTTGGTTCGGGTTGACGCCCAAGATTTGTGCCAGTGCTTCGCGTCCGTTCATGACGGGCATGTCAAGGTCGAGTAAGACGACGTCGGGTTTGAGCTGTTCCGCCATTTTGACGCCGGATAAGCCGTCGGCAGCTTCGCCGATGACTTCGAAGTCGTTTTGACGTGAGAGTAGGGCTTTGATGCCGCTGCGGAAGAGTGTGTGGTCGTCGATGAGGATAATTTTGATAGTCATGAGAATGTTCTATTCTGTTTGGGTAAGGTTAGGGTAACGGTAGTGCCTTCGTCGGGTTTGGAGCTGACTTCCAGTTCGGCACGGATTCGTTGGGCACGTTCCCGCATAATGCCCATGCCGACATGTTCGCCGGAAAGCGCGTCCAGATGGGCGGGATCGAAGCCTACACCATCGTCACGGATGATCAGCGTGAAGTCCTGACGGTTGTCAATGCTGACGGTAACGTTATGGGCGAGAGAGTGTTTGCGGATGTTGGACAGGCTCTCCTGAAGGATGAAGATAATCTGCAATTGTTCGTCGTCGTTTAACGCTGCTCCTTCGTCGCGCCACTTGGCGCTCACGTTGATTTTGGTTTGTCTTTCGAACCGGGCGAGTAGGGTGGAAACGGCCTCGGGGAAATCTTTGTTACTGATTTTGGTACGGAAGTTTAGCAGAAGTTCGCGTACGTCTTCATAGCATTCCTGTACGCCGTCTTTGATAAAGCGGATGTTTTCTTCGGCTTGTTCTTTTTGGTCGGCATAAAACGCAGTTTCCAGCATTTGAACCTGCAGGTTCAGGAAAGTCAATGCTTGTGCGATGCTGTCGTGCAGGCCTTGGGCAATCAGGTTGCGCTCCTGTAAAACGGCAAGCAGGCGGCGTTCTTGCTCAAGGCGGCTGTTGACGATGGAAACGCCTAATTGTCCGCTCAATGTGCGCAGCAGTTCGTTGTCGTTGTGATCAGGTTTAAGGTCGTCTGAAAAATACAGGTTTAAAACGCCCAACTCTTCCTCCTGATAACTGATGGGGAAAACGGCGTGTTTGAATTCCGTTTTATCTGATTTATCCGAGGCAGTATCTGGCTCATCATCCGAATTATCAGGCAGTCCGATGGATGCCACTATATCTGTGCGTTTGCGTTCGTTATCCCAAAGGCGGATGCTGCCCGCTTCTGCGGAAACAGCGGGCAGGGTTCGCTTGAGGAATTCTTCCGCTGCCTGTTGGGGAGTGAAAGTTTGATGCAAATCGCGGGTGGTTTGATAGAGCAGGGTCAGGTCGCGGTTTTGGCGCGCCAAATCTTGAGTTTGCCGTGCCACTTGTCCTTCCAAATCGGTATAAAGTGTTTTCAGCCGGCTGCTCATTTGATTGAAGCCTTTGCTGACTTGGGCGAACTCGCTTATCTGGTCAGTGTCGATTTGAACGCCGAACCTGCCTTGGCTGATGGTTTTTACACCGTCCCTCAATGTTTCCAGAGGGCGGATAATCCATGCGTAGTGCCAGATAATCATCAGTCCTGCTGCCGCAAAGATCATCCCCATCATAATCATTTGAAAGCGGCGCAACCATAAGGTGTTTTTTTCATTGGCATGTTCCATCGCCTGTAAAAACAGTTCGATATTGGCTGCAAAACGGTAGAGCTTGATTTGGTCGGGACGCTCGTAACGGCGCAAGACGGGCTGTATATTCGATTTCCAGTCTTCAATCAGTGCGGACTGTATCAGGTCGTAAGCCGGCGGTGTTTCTGAGGGCATCAGCGGGTGAATGGCATTGCTCTGGCTGATACGGTTGAGATTTTGTTCGAATTCGCGAATTTGGTTGTTAATCTGCGCCCTTGGGGCATGTTCGCCGACCATATAGGCAAGGCGGTAAACCTGTGTTCTCAAATTCCCTGCGTCTTCGATGACAGTAGCGGCGTTTTGCAGCCTCCAAGAGAGCACCAAAGTCAAGATGACGGACAAAAGGGCAGAGCTAACCCATAATACGGTCAGCAGCTTCAAGCGAGAAGACAGGCTCAGGTGGTTTAAAAAACGGAATGTGAAGGACATAGACGGTATATGCCGTTGAAAGTTTGAGGTCGGTTACGGTGTAAACATATCATTCATTCGGATTGGAGGCAATCAGACCTATGAAATGATTGTTATCAAATAGAGATAGAGATGACACTGTTTCAATGTAAAATCATGTTATGATAAAATTCAAATTATATGAATTTTATCATAAGCCCATTTGAGCGAATGAAACCTTTCAGACGACATCGGGCAACCAAACCGCTTCACAAAGGATAAATATGAAAATATTTGCGTTGATATTGTCAGGAGGACAGTCAGACGGCGTAGATAAAGGCCTCTGTCCCTGGCAGGGTAAGACGCTGATTGATTGCGTTATTGATAGGATTAAACCGCAGGTTGACCATATCGCCATCAGTGCCAACCGTAATTTGGAAAGTTATGCCCTTAGAAGCCCGCACCTGTTGCCGGATGCAAGGCAATGGCGGTATTTGGGCGGATTGGCTGCATTATGTACCGCTGCCAATGATTTGCAGATTGCCTCTGCCGACTGGCTTTTGGTTGTACCGTGCGATATGCCTGATTTACCTGATGATTTGGTAGAAAGATTTCGGACGGTTTCTAAAAAAACGCCTTTGTGCAACGCCTTTTATATCGAAACACCTGTAACGCCGCATTACAACGTGATGTTCATCCGTCCGCAAATTTTACAAAGTGCCGTACCTTATCTGAGTTCAGGATTAAGGACAGTGAGAGGGTGGTTGCAGCAACAGCGCGCCCGTGTCTTACAATTTGACCATGATGATTGTTTTATCCGTTACGGAAAATCAAACAATGCCTGAGTCGGAAAAATTAAACATATCCAAACTACTGACATTTATTTATTGCAAAAGTAATGTCGTTACGCAAAAGGTCGTCTGAAAATTTCAGACGACCTTTTGTAATTGAAGAAGGCTTAGGGTTGCAATATCAGCCGTTAGCCTTGCTTCTACCTTTGCGCTTGGTTGCCGCGGTATCCGGGGTTTTTACCTTGATTTTCACGCTTTTGCTTGGCTTTTTGTCTTTGCGTTTGGCTTTTTCCGCTGCCGGTTTGGCTTTGGCGGTTTTCTTTTTGCCGTTTTCAGATGACGTTGCCGGTGCGTTGGCAGGCTGGGCTTTGCTGCGGCGTTTGGCGGCGGGTTTTTCCTGTTTTACAGGTGTTTTCATCGCGTCGTCGATTTCTTTCGCCGTCAGTTTGCGTTTGGTTTTCGAGCCGGTTGGGGCGGTGGTTTTAGTGCGGCGTTTTTTGCCGCTGGTGCCGCCGCTGATCAAGGTCAGGTCGATTTTGCTGGTGTCCAAATCGGCGCGCGCCACTCGGACGCTGACTTTGTCGCCCATGTTGAAACGGATGCCGCTGCGTTCGCCTTCTATCGCCATGATTTCGGGATGGAAGTTGAAATAGTCTTCGCCCAAATCGCTGATGTGTACCAAGCCGTCGATGTGGATGCCGTCCAAGGTAACGAAGAGGCCGAAGTTGGTCATGCCGGAGATTTTGCCTTCGAATATTTCGCCGACTTTATCGCGCATGTAATAGGTTTTCAGCCAGTTTTCCACGTCGCGGCTGGCATCGTCGGCGCGGCGTTCGCAGAACGAGGTATGCACGCCCAAAGCCTGCCAGCTTTTGCTTGGCGTGTAGGTTTGCTGGTTCAACACGGCTTTGATGGCGCGGTGTACGGTCAGGTCGGGATAGCGGCGGATGGGGGAGGTGAAGTGGGCGTATGCCTCGTAGGCAAGGCCGAAGTGTCCGTCGCAATGCGGTTCGTAAACTGCCTGCTGCATGGAGCGCAGCATCATGACTTGCAGCAATTCGGCATCGGGTCTGCCTTTGAATTGTTCGGCAAGTGCGGCATAGTCTTTCGGTGTCGGGTTGTCGCCGCCGCCCAGTTGCAAACCCAATAAGCCGAGCTGCTCGCGCAGGGTAGCAAGTTTTTCGGGTGTCGGGCCTAAATGGTTGCGGAAGAGGGCGGTGTGCTTGTTCTTTATCAGGAACTCTGCCGCGCAGACGTTCGCTGCCAACATACATTCTTCAATCAGCTTGTGGGCGTCGTTGCGGACCACGGGTACGATTTTTTCGATTTTGCCGTTGTCGTCGAAAAGCATTTGGGTTTCAACGCTTTCAAATTCCACTGCGCCACGTTCGAAGCGTTTTTTCTGAAGGATTTTGAAGAGTTTGTAAAGGGTGTCGATTTGGGCTTTGTGCGGGTGGTCTAGGTCGTCTGAAATCCAATCCCAGACTTGGTTGTAAGTCAGACGGGCGTGCGAACGCATAACCGCAGGGTAGAAGTGGTATTCTTTAATATTGCCCGCATAAGTGATGACCATATCGCACACCATGCACAAACGCTCGACATCGGGATTGAGCGAGCAGATGCCGTTGGACAGGTTTTCCGGCAGCATCGGAATCACGCGGCGCGGGAAGTAAACGCTGGTGCTGCGTTCCTGAGCGTCTGTGTCGATAGCGTCATCGGGGCGGACATAATGGCTGACATCGGCAATTGCCACGACCAAACGGTAATTGCGTCCGACTTTCTCGGCAAACACAGCATCGTCGAAATCGCGCGCCGTTTCGCCGTCTATGGTGACCAAAGGCAAATCGCGCAAATCGACGCGGCCTTTCAAATCGCTTTTGCGAACATGGTCGGGGATTTTTTTCGCGGCTTTGGTACACGCTTCGCTGAATTGGTGCGGCAAATGGTGTTTGCGCACGGCGATTTCGATTTCCATACCGCTGTCGGCATAATCGCCCAATACTTCAATGATTTTAGCTACGGCAGGGCGGTTTTGCTCGGGATAAGTCTCGATTTCGCCGACAATGACCTGACCGGATTCGGGTTTGAAATACGCGACGCTGTCAGGTTCCAAGACGATACTTTGATTCAGGCGTTTGTCTTCCGCTTCCAAAATCGCCACGCCGCGATCCATATAGAAACGCCCGACCACTTTGCTTTGCGCGCGTTCGACAATATCTAAAACCGTTCCTTCGCGGCGGCCTCTGCGGTCGATGCCGGCAGGGCGGACGGTAACGATGTCGCCGTGCATGATGCCGCGCATTTGGCGTTCATATAAAACAAAATCGCCGTCTTTGGTGGGCGTGAGTGGTACGGCGAAGCCGAAGCCGTCTTTGTGCGCCTCGACACGGCATTTGACCAAATCTAATTTGTCTGCCGCGCAAACCGCGCCGCGACGGTTGATTAAAACCTGGCCGTCCCGCGCCATCGCTTTCAGACGACGTTCGAAAAATTCGTATTCTTCTTCCGTAATCGACAACTCGCGTGCCAAGACTTCGATTTTCGACGGCACGCCTTTTTGCTCCAATAATTCAATGATCCACTCCCTGCTTGGCAGCGGATGTTCGTAACGTTGTTTCTCCCGTTTCAAAAACGGGTCTTTTTCTCGTAAATTTAAAGATTTAATATTTTTGTTCATTTTATTGGTTGACATTCTTTTTCTAAAATATATAATGACCGCTTCTTTGCGAAATAGTCAATCACTGTAACGCAAAACAGGAAATAAAGCAAAGCCCAGGTGGCGGAATTGGTAGACGCGCTAGCTTCAGGTGCTAGTGTCCTCACGGGCGTGGAAGTTCGAGTCTTCTCCTGGGCACCAAGCCTTTTGGTTGACGCTTTGCTTATCTCCATCCTGATTGCCCAGGTGGCGGAATTGGTAGACGCGCTAGCTTCAGGTGCTAGTATCCTCACGGGTGTGGAAGTTCGAGTCTTCTCCTGGGCACCAAATCAATTATCCGGCTTATCCGGATTTTTTATTGAATAGATTTATTTGTCTGATTAAGATACAATATCAGGCAATAAAATATGTTTAATTCCACAGAGAGGTGGATGAGTGGTTTAAGTCGCACGCCTGGAAAGCGTGTATACGTGAATAGCGTATCGAGGGTTCGAATCCCTTCCTCTCTGCCAATTACCAAAACACCGCTTACAGCGGTGTTTTTTCGTATCTACGACTAGAGAATTCGAGACCATTCTGATTTTTTAGGACGAAACAGCCTCAAATTTTTTCGATATGAATGTTGTAGGAACACGTCGCGTTGTTTACACCACAGGTTGAGAAAAATAAGCCTGCAAGACCTCAAACGGCGTATCGCCGTTCAAACTGCGGTGCGGCTTCACAGTGTTATAGAAATTAACAAAGCGGCACAACTCCTTTTGCCGATGTTCCGGACTGTCAAACGACTGTTTCTCATGCCACATCTCCATCAGGGTACGGATAACCCGTTCCGCCTTACCGTTGGTCTGCGGACGGGCAACCCGGGTAAACTTTTGACCAATCCCGTTCTCGTAACAGGCTACACCGAAAGCATGGTTGGCCGAGCCTTTATATTCCGTACCGTTGTCGGAGTAAACGCACTCAATCAGATATGGGCAGGGATCAATCAGGTGTTCGGTCAGAAACTTGGCGGCACTGTCTGCGGTTTTGTCCGGCAAAATGGCGGCGTATAGCTCCCTTGAGAAATCGTCGATGGCGACAAACAGGTAATCCCGCTTATCGGTGGCTTTCTGCCCTTTGAGAAGCGGCAGCCGTTTGGTATCGAGATGTACCAGTTCTCCGGGGTAGGATTTATTGTAGCGTTTGGCCTGCTTTTTGAGTTTTTCCTGAATGCCGCGTTCTACCTTGGCCAGGCGTTTCATTCCGTACTTAGCCTGTTTGAAACGGTTGTTGGTACCGGTTTGGGGTTTGAGCAGTCTGCCTCTTGCGGCTTTAAGGGCGCGGTAAATGGTGACGCGGCTGACTTGGTAGCGGCGTGCCAGGGAGGTGACGCTCTCTTTCCCCTGCGTGTAGGCCAGCCAAATGGCTTGGCGGTGGTGCGGGGTGAGACGGGTGTTTTTGTGCATGTTCATGTTTCAGTATTCTCCTGGAAATACTGTAAACAACGCTACTGGTTTCTATACGCCGACAGCCTTTACCAATTCGATATCGTATTGATCGGTCCGGTCAGACAACAGCTTCCGCTCATTGCCTATGCCTTTGGTCAAGCCTTCAAGCGTGGCATAACAAAAAACAACACAATGGGCACATTGGAAGACATTGCTGTAGAGAACAACGGCTATTGGCAATCCGTTAACCGCAATAATCAAATCCAACCCCACACCGACAACATAATCCTACCCGCATTCTATCCTGCCGATATAGAAATCACCTTCCAAACCACCCTTGCACCTGCAGCAGCAAAACAGCATATTAGGCATCAACTGCCTTACCACCGAGATCCTACTCAAACAACTGGTCAGGCGCACATCCACACTCGCCACCCTATACTGGCAGAGCTTGGAAGCTGATTACCCAAGCTTGATGCAGGCCGCAGCACACATCAAAAGCAGCCATCAACTGCAATGGTTGGACTGGAGCCGCTACTCAAACCGCCAGCAACAGCAAATCAACTTAGGCGGAGCCATAGGCAATTGTCGATTTCAAGACTTACCGCTACCGTTCGGCCAGTTGCTTCACATCGGACAATGGCTGCACATAGGCAAAGAAACCGTATTCGGCTATGGACGTTACAGGATAAAAGAGGTTAATCCATGTTTAACTTTGTAAACCTTAAGGGACCTTTGCAAAAATAGTCTGTTAACGAAATTTGACGCATAAAAATGCGCCAAAAAATTTTCAATTGACTAAAACCTTCCTAATAAGGTTTTGAATTTTGAAAATGAGATTGAGCATAAAATTTTAGTAACCTATGTTATTGCAAAGGTCTCCTTAAGGATATTGGAACCACATTTTCAACTTATTGACTTTAAAAGGAGAAATACAGCCCTGCGATTAAAAATAAAGCCCCATCACTAGGGGATTAAGACTCAAATGTATAAGATATTTCTTCTTCCTTATTGATTAAAAACAAAGCCCCACCATTGGGGATTGAGCTTGGTTCAAAAGGTCGTCTGAAAGTCGGTAGTGTGTTTGTTTGGTATGCCCGTCCATGAATTTGATAGATGGGAATTATTTTTGTCCTATGGAAGCTGACAGCTGTAAATCCTTATGAATACATGCTTTGGGGGCTGTGTTTTGTCGTGCTTTTATGAAAAAACAAATTTGTACTTGATGTGGGGAGTCGGGCTTGTCGGGATAATACGTTTCATCGGGAGCGCGGCAAGAAATGCTGTTAGACGGATAAAGTTGAGAGGTTGATAGATTATTGAACCGGCAGGGATATTTTAAGCCGGAAATAGTCGGACTTAATGCCGAAAATGGATTGGTGCTGTATTTGAAGGTAGATAAGAATACTTGTTTTATTGGTGGTGTTTAGAAAGGATAAAAGATATGTGGGATGTTCTTTGGAAGGCTGTTGCAGCGGTGGTTGTGGAGAAGGTGGCTGAAGTGATTAAGGAGGCGTTGGAGAGTTAGTTGTTTTTAGGGTGTCGATAATGGTTCGAATCTGTTATCGGCATTGCATATTAGCTGGAGTACGAAAGTCCTGTCGTTTGTGTTGTAAATTTATGGGCCAGGCTAATTTCCACAGGGCAGAATATGATTTATTTTGAGTGTATGATTATTCGTTATTCGGGGTGTGAAATTGGATAAAAAGAAGATTTTGGTTGCCGTTACGGGAATGTCGCCACAAATTATCACGGAAACACTATTTGCGCTATATCGGTAGAAAAGCTGGATTCCTAATGAAGTTTGGGTGTTGACGACATCAATCGGCAAAAGGCAGATTGTTGATAATCTTTTGGGAAAACATGATTTTTCCATCGTTTGTGCGAGGAATATGCTCTGCCTGCCATTCGTTTTGATGAAGATACTATTCAGATCATTGCCGATAAATCAAATGTTCCTTTGGCAGATATCCGTACTCCTGAAGAGAATGATTGGGCCGCCGATCAAATCGTCCGGTTTATTTATCATTTATGCAGCCATGAAGAAACAGAATTGCATGTATCGATTGCAGGCGGTAGGAAATCAATGGGGTTTTATATCGACTATGCGTTGTCTTTGTTTGGCAGAAGCCAAGACCGTTTATCGCATGTTTTGGTGGAGGAAGCTTTCGAACAGCATCCTGAGTTTTATTATCCGAATAAAGATGACCGGTTTCTAAATACGAAATTGGGAATGAGGAATGCTGCGGAAGCTAAAGTAATGTTGGCAGATATTCCGTTTGTACGGATGCGTGAAAATTTATCTGTGCCGCTGTTGAAAGATGATTGGAATTATTTGGAAGCGGTTGAGCTGACGCAACGCGATCTTTTGCAGTTTGATTTGGAAATTAATGTTGCGGAGCGCACTATTTGTTGCGGAGGAGCTGTCTTTCAGCTGGCTCATCAAGATTTTGCTATTTATGCGGCTTTCGCTCATTTTAAAAAACATCAGCCAAACCGTTGTTTACATTTAACGGGTCGGGCTAAACAAGATGATGTGGATTTTGCGGACGAGGTATTAAATTTTTTAGTGAAGGTAAAGCCGAAATTGCGTTCGGAATCCGCTGAAGCTAAAGCGGAAGTTGAACGGCAGTTAAAAAAATTTCAATCCGATAAAAGAGTTGTCCAAGAAGTCAGCTCGCGTTTAAAAAAGAGGCTTGAAGACAAACTGCAAGGACGCGCAGCGTTGTTTTTTATTGAAAGTATAGGCGAATATAATCATAAGTCTTACCGGTTGGCGACGGATGAGAATCTGATTCGTTTTGTTTGAGTTAAGTTAAATATAAAATATGATTTATTTTGTATCACGTCATCAAGGGGCAGTTGAGTGGATTCAGCATCAAACCGAGTGGAAGGTTGATTGCTTCCTGCCGCATTTGGATACGGTAAAGATCGAAGCCGGTGATGTGGTATTGGGAACGTTGCCTTTGCACTTGGCGGCAGAGGTATGTAAGAAGGGTGCGGCTTTTTATTTTCTGCAACTGCCGCAGAAATTACAGTTGCGGGGTTCGGAATATTCTGTCGATGAAATGAACGGAATGGGCGCATGTTTGCGTCGTTTTGATGTTCGGGCGTGGGATTGATTGTATATATGAAGAAATGAAAGGAATAATAAGGATGAAAAAGTTTGATGTACATGTATGCTTGGTATCGGATCAAGCGTTACCGAATTTTATTCCGGTTTTGACGGAAGATTTTCGCCCTCAAGAGGTTATTTTATTGGCTACGGAACCAATGAAAAAAAGGCGGAAACGTTGGCCGAAGTGATGAAAAACCGTTGCTGTGTTAAGGTTCAAATATTTGATTTGAATGATGAATATGATATCCAGAGTGTGCGTGAAGAGATTTTCAACCTGCTCTTAGACATTGATAAACAAAAAGTAGCTTTGAATGTTACAGACGGCACCAAATTAATGGCAATCGGGGCTTATGGCATGTTTCGTGATGAAGGTTATCCCGTATTTTATTTTACAGCTAAGGATAATCGGATTTTGCTTTTAGAAAATAATGAGCAGTTTGTATTACAGCCTTCAAAAATAAAAATTGAGGATTATTTGCAGTTATACGGCTATCCTGTTCGAAAAGGTTATAAGATTAACCATCAGACTCAACGGAATCTGCCTAAGTTATGGGAAGAATTGGTAAAAGGAATCAATAATTTTGCAGAAGGTTTGACTGCATTGAATTATGTTATTTCCCATTCAAACGATTTAACAACAGACATGCCAAAAGTAGAAAATCAGCATCAAAAAAATTTCAATGACTTATTACGTCTTTTGGAAGAAAATGAATTGCTATCCCAACAAAACAGAAAATTACATTTTCCAGATTTAGAGACTAAGAAGTATGTTGCTGGAGGTTGGTTTGAAGATTATGTATTTGATGTCATCCGCAAAATTCCAGGGGTTCAAGATGTTGCTTTAAATGTACAGATTAAAAATTCAGATAAAAATACTAATCAACATAATGAATTAGATGTAGTAGTGTTAGCCAATAATGTTTTGCATGTACTGGAATGTAAAACTGCTAATTTTTCAAGCAATAAAAAAGAAGCTGATAACGCCCTTTATAAGCTGGAAACCCTAAAAAAATTAGGCGGATTGAAAACCCGGGCTGCGCTGATTTCTTATCGTGAAACTGGTGGGCATGGTGCTAGAAATACGATACGTGATAGAGCTAAAGGCGCTCAAATTGAATTGATAGAACGCAAAGATTTACCAGGATTGCAGAAGCTATTGACCAATTGGATGAAGAATGGAAATGGAATAGAAAAACCTGGTTTTTAAGCGGTTCAAAAGACTTTTTGAGCATGGAAGCCCGATGATTGCATACATCGGGCTGATTTTTTTACAACGTTTTTCTGTTTCAACTAAAAGAATAGTTTAATAAATTACTCAATCGGAGTCGTTCTTGGGACTGTCCTCGTTATCTGGGACAGTCCCTTTATTTAATTTCTTATGTTTTGTTGAAAATATCAACCGCAATATCGGCAATCCAATATATCTTTGCGGATGTCGTTCAGCAGGAAAGCTGCGGTGTCTTCGTGTTCCGTCTGTACGAAAACGAAGAGTCGGGCGATGATTTTGCCGATAAAGACTTTTTGCAAGGCGCAGGCGTCGGTCAGTGTGTGTTCCTGCAGGAAGCTGCGGATGTCTTCGGGCAAAGTGTAGTCGCGGGCAACGGCGGCAAAGCGTGCATCGGTTTGCAGGCGGTCAAGCAGGGTTTGGTTTTTGTCCAACTTAATGCCTGCTTCTTTTTCTTCGGCGGTAGCGCGGACGAACTGGTCGTAAATTTCGGCATAAAGCATATCGTTCGGACCTTCGAAGATGGTGAAGGGACGGATGTCGATAGCGATATTGCTGGCGGTGTGTCCGCGTTCAAAACCCTTCGCGCCCAAGAGTTTTTGCAACATTTGCGCGGCGGCGTAAGTGTATTCCGTGGCGAGGGTTTTGATGATGTTTGCCTCCATCAATTGATGGGCGACGGGAGCGACGGGCGAAACGGAATGGCAGACGTAGCGGTAAAGGATTTCGGAAACCTGATGGCGGCGTTGGATTTCGCGGCGTTCGTAATCAACAAATTTGATGTCGTTGCGGACGTATTGGTTCAAGTTTTCAAGGATGTATTCCATGATGCCGTGCGTCATGCCGATCAGTTGCAGGCGGCTGCGGATAAAGATGTTTTGAAACGCGCGCAAACCGGCGGCGTCGCTCTGCGAGAGTTTCATGACGGCGGCGGAGGGCATTTCGGCATCAATGCGGTTGACGGCATAACGGACGGCGCGCAGACCTTCGGACGTCAGGGCTTCGTAGCGTATGTATTCCTTGGGAACAAGCAGCAGGTTGATGACTTTGGAGAGTTTGCCGTTTTTACGCTCTTTGGCGGCCACGAGGAGGAAGTCGCTTTGCGAGTTGCCCTGCCAGTATTTCGTGGCATTGACGTAAATGGTTTGATCGTCGGTATATTCGTAGTAGGACTGCATTTCGCGGGCGATTGCCGCGCCGGAGGTTTCGGGCTCGGTAATACCCAAACCGCCGCCCTCGCCTTTGAAAATCATCTCCAAACCTTGCGCGATTTGCGCTTCGTCGCCAAACTCTTGCAGAGGCTGCAACACCAGCGCGCCTTCGATGCCGGTACGCAGGGTAACGGGCACGCCGTAATGCCCCGCAATCCGCAGGACTTCTTGAATTTCAAACTGGCTACCCTTGCGGCCGCCGTGTTTTTTGTCGAGGAAGGGCAACAGCAAACCCGCCTGCTTCAAGGCAAGCCATTTGTCTTCAGGCAGGTACTGCATGAGGTTGAGGTCGTCTGAAAAAATGCGGCGGAATGCAGATTCGATGTGCTTTAAAAAAGCAGCCGTGTCCATAGTTGACGGCTGCGCGCTTGATTCAGTGTGTGTCATCATGATTCTCGGTTAATCGGGCGGTTATTAGAGTTTAGAGCTAAATTTCTAAGATTTATACCACAAACCCGTTTGAGCGACAATTATTATCAAGTATGACCGGATTTTCAGCTTGCAAACATATGATTACGCCGCCCCCGATAAACCGATACGGTGCTACCATAACGCAAAACACCGCCGGAACACTTACCATGTATTCACAACACAGCGAACGCCATTTCAGCAACCGCAACAACTGGCTGCGCGCGAGCGTATTGGGCGCGAACGACGGACTGATTTCCACCGCCTCGCTGCTGACGGGCGTCGCAGCAGCCGCCCCCGATTTCCAAACCCTGCTGCTGACGGGCGTTTCCGCCCTGATCGGCGGCGCGGTTTCGATGGCGGCGGGAGAATATGTTTCCGTATCCAGCCAGTCGGACACAGAAAAAGCCGATTTACACAAAGAACGCTACGAATTGGAAGCCAATCCCGATGCCGAACTGGCAGAACTGACCGAAATCTACCGCCGCCGCGGTTTGTCCGACGCGCTTGCCGCCGAAGTCGCGCAAGCATTGATGGAACACGACGCGCTCTCCGCCCATGCACGCGACGAAATCGGCATCACCGAAACCTCCGCCGCCAAGCCCATGCAGGCCGCGCTTGCCTCCGCAGGTTCGTTCTGCGCCGGCGCCATACTGCCGCTGCTGGTCACACTAACCAGCCCCGCCGCCCTTATCCCTACGCTGGCGGCAACCACTTTATGCGGACTCGCCGCGCTGGGCTACGCCTCCGCCAAACTCGGCGGCGCACCCGTCGTCCCCGCTGTCTTGCGCGTGTGCCTGTGGGGCGTGGCGGCATTGGCGGTAACCGGTCTTATCGGCAAACTGGCGGGCGTGGCGGTTTGAACCGAGGTCGTCTGAAAACTCAGCCTCAATGAAGAGGAAAGTATTTTCAGACGACCTTTTGTCATATCCGTTTGTCTTTACACAACATCCCTTACCAGTCAAAACCGATGTAATCGGGCATATCAAACTTTATCTGCCATCCCAAAAAAATTTCAGACGACCCCTTCATATCGAAAGGTCGCCTGAAAAAAGCAGAACAGTTTGTTTAAACTTGTCTTGATATGTTCAAAAACAAGTTCAATTCAAGCTCACGCTTCGCCTTTTACTTGATCTACTGCCTCTATTGCGCTCTGTTCAGCAGCTTTGTAAAGGTAAACCGTTGCCAGCGGCGGCACTTTGACGGCGAGTGAGTTGGGTTTGCCGTGTGACCAGATTTCTTCGGTTTGCAGGGCTTGTCCTGCGGATACGCCGCTGCCGTTGTAACCGGGGTCGTCTGAATTGAGGATTTCGCGGTATTCGCCGGCTTCGTTCACGCCGAAGCGGTAGCTGTCGTGGACGACGGGCGTGAAGTTGCTGATGACGATGACGCGGTTGCCTTCGCGGTCGCGGCGTTCGAAGACGAAGACGGAATTATTGCCGTCGTCGGCAACCAGCCATTCGAAGCCTTCCGGCCATTGGTCGAGCTGGTAAAGCGGCGCGGTGTCTTTATAGATGTGGTTCAAATCGCGCACGAAGTTTTGTACGCCTTTGTGCCAGCCGCCTTCTTGGTCGAGCAGGAACCAATCCAGTCCTTCGCTGTAGTTCCACTCTCTGCCTTGCGCGAACTCGTTGCCCATAAACAGGAGTTTTTTACCGGGGAAGCCGTACATGAAGCCGTAGTAGGCGCGCAGGTTGGCGAATTGCTGCCAGCAGTCTCCGGGCATCCGTCCGAGCAGCGAGCGTTTACCGTGTACGACTTCGTCGTGCGAGAGCGGCAGGACGAAGTTTTCGCTGTATTGGTACATCATGCCGAAGGTCATTTTGTTGTGGTGGTATTTGCGGTTGATGGGGTCTTCCATCATGTAGCGCAAGGTGTCGTTCATCCAGCCCATGTTCCATTTGTAACTGAAGTTCAAGCCTTCTTGACGGGTTACGTTGGCAAACGAGGTGGATTCTTCGGCGATTTCGGTGGCGGACGGGGCGACCTCTTTCAGCATGGTGTTGGTATCGCGCAGGAAGGCGATGGCTTCGAGGTTTTCATGACCGCCGTATTGGTTGGGTATCCATTCGCCGTCTTTGCGCGAGTAGTTGCGGTAAATCATGGAGGCGACGGCGTCCACGCGGATACCGTCGAAACCGAAACGCTCTATCCAATACAAGGCATTGCCTTGCAGGAAGTTTTTGACTTCGTTCCTGCCGAAGTTGTAAATCAAGGTGTTCCAGTCTTGGTGGTAGCCTTCGCGCGGGTCGGCGTGTTCGTAGAGCGCGGTGCCGTCAAACTTGGCAAGCCCGTGGTCGTCGGTCGGGAAGTGTCCGACCACCCAGTCGAGGATGACGCCGATGCCTGCATCGTGGGCGGCTTTAATCAGGGCGCGCAATTCGTCGGGCGAACCGAAACGGCTGGTCGGCGCATACAATCCGGTCGCCTGATAGCCCCACGAGCCGTCAAACGGGTATTCGGAAACGGGCAGGAACTCAATATGGGTGAAGCCCATGTCTTTGACGTATGCGACCAATTCTTTGGCGAGCTGTTCGTAAGTCAGCCAGAAGTTGTTTTCGGGATTGCGTTTCCACGAACCCAAATGCACTTCATAAATGCTGATCGGCGCGTCAATGGCGTTGGCACGGGCGCGGAAATCGGGTGCTTCCACTTTTTCAGGCAAACCGCGCACGACAGACGCGGTATTCGGACGTAACTCTGCACCAAAGGCATACGGGTCGGTCTTTTGCCGCACATCGCCGTTGGCATCACGGATTTCAAATTTATAGAGGGCGTTGAGTTTGACGGCGGGGATGAAAATGTCCCAAATGCCGTTGTCGCGGTGGAAACGCATCACATGGCGGCGGCCGTCCCAGTGGTTGAATTCGCCGATGACGGACACGCGCTGCGCGTTCGGTGCCCATACGGCAAAGCTCACACCTTTCACGCCGTCCACTTCGGCAAAATGCGCGCCTAAAGTTTCATAAGGGCGCAGGTGTTTGCCTTCCGCCAGCAACCAAGAATCCATGTCCTTCAGGGCGGATCCGAAGCGGTATGGGTCTTCTTCGCGCACAGGCTCGGCATCTTCGGCATAACGGACGTTCAAAGCGTAATCGGGCGCGCCTTCGGGCAGCACGGCAACGAAGAATCCGCGTTCATCGACTTTTTCAGACGACGTAATCACCTCGCCGCTTTCACGGTTGACAATATCCACGCCCCAAGCGTTCGGAATCAGGGTTCGCACGACCTCGTCGCCTTCGGCAAGGCGGTGTCGCCCCAGATAGGCGAACAAATCGCTGTGGGTGGCAAGAAACAGGCTTTCGACCGTGTCGCGTTCGACTTGGTCAAGCTCGTGATAAGGCTTCATCCGGCTGTTTTTCTTCATGCGTACCTCTCCAATCATGGCAAGTTGGCCGCCCATCAGGCGGTTGTGGGGAAAATCTTCAAGCGCGACGGGCATTTTGCGCGCCCAGTTGGGATAACCCTCGGAAACGCCCGGCACATTCAGGTTGTCGCTCATGCCCAGTAGGTTTTCCAGCTGCACCGCATACAATTTGCTGCGGCTCATGGCAGCATACCGGTGCAAGGCGGTTAACAGTGTTTCGTCGATTTCAGACGACATCTCGGCGTCGGAAGGCAGGCAGCCTGCGTGTTTCAACTTATCGAACAAATCCGCCTTATCGTGTTCGCGCGCTTCCAAGGTCGTCTGAAAAGTTTCCGCATCGGGAATCGTACCCAAGCGGAACATCAAATCCAAATCCCTGCCCGTCCAATAGCCCGCCAAAGGCGCGACGTCGTGCGTGCTGACCACCGTAATCGCCTGTTCGGGATATTCTTCGGGCAATTCAAAGCCGTGCCAGCCTTTGCTGAAATACACGACCTTATAAGAAAACACCTGATAACGGTTCAGCAAATACCGCGCTTGGTCGGGTACCGTCCCCAAATCCTCGCCGATGACCACGCATTGATTCCGCCGGCTTTCCAAAGCCAGGATGGCAAACATCACATCCGCGTCGTAATGCACATACGCGCCAAAGTCCGCCGTCTCGCCCGCAACCCACCACAGACGGCATAAAGCCATCACATGATCAATGCGCAAGATGCCGTAAAGCCGCATATTTTCACGCAAAAGTCGGACGAACTTCTCATAACCCGTGTGCTTCAACATCATCGGATTGAGCGGCGGCAAATCCCAATTTTGCCCTGTCGGGCTGAACGGATCGGGCGGCGCGCCGACCGCCATATCCATGCAGTAATCAGCACGGTTAAGCCAAGTATCCGCACTACCGCGAGCCACGCCGACCGCCAAATCGCCGTAAATTCCGAGCTTCACGCCGCGTGCCGCAGCCGCTTCGTTCACTTCGCGCAACTGCTCCGCGCAAAGCCATTGCAGCCACATATAAAAACGGATTTCGCGGCGGTGTCCCTGTGCAAATCGTTGAACCGCTTCGCCATGCGGATCATGAAACTCCGACGGCCAAGACAGCCAACCCACTTCGCCGGAACGGTTGTAATACTGATCCAACGCCTCAAATAAGCCGAAGCCTTCCAAAGCCTCGCCGCGTTCTTCGACAAAGGCGTCAAATGCCGCCCGCTCTTGTTTGGCGGCTTCGCATCCGTCGTTTTCAAACGCATCAAATGCCTTTTGCAAAGCATCGCGCTTAAACGCCCAAACCGCCGTATAAGCGACGGTTTCCGTAATCCGTAACGCAGCAATGCGCTGGCAGATATTCGGCTGCTTGAGCCAGTTTTTCAGCTTTTCGTTGTAGGAGAACGCACCAACCTTCTCCACATCCAGATAAATCGGATTGAGCCATTCGCGCGAAGACGGACTGTACGGGCTGGCAAAAGCAGGCTTGGCACTAAAAAGCGCGTGCAGCGGATTGATGCCGATAAAATCCAGTTGCTTATCCGCCGCAAACGCCATCAAATTCAGTAAATCGGTAAAATCCCCGATGCCCCAGTTCCGCTGCGAACGCAGGCTGTACAAATGCGTCGTCAGCCCGTTCATGCGCAAACCGTGTTCCAGCATTTTCGGCTGATAAACCGACTGCGGCGCAACCACCAGCCGTACCTTGCGGACAATGTCTTCTACTTCTGCAAACAATGTGTAATAACCGCAAGCCAAAGCCGGCAGCGCCACCCAAAGCACACCGTTTTCGCCATGGTTCAACGCCAAAACCTGCCGCCCGCCCGCTTCATCTTCCAAGCAAATTTCAACCGCGCCATGAAATTCAGCAGGCAGTTGTAAAGATTCCCGACCGTTTTCATGCGCGACCAAAGTATCCGTATAAAGGTCGTCTGAAAAACCGTCCTGCTGCAAAGCCTTAATAATCCCTTCCAAAACCTCGGGCTTGGTCGCATGATAAATTCCACCGATGTCGTGGAAACCCAAATCAATACCCAAGCCCAGAGCCTGCTCTTCCAAATGTTCGCTCATGATACAATTCGCCTGTTTACAATAAACCGAATCTTAATATAAATAGGATTGAATGTTTCTCGTAATTCAGAGAAAACAAACCTTCAGACCCAGATTTCCCTGCTTAGTTTGACTTATCCCAAAATTTTTAGGCGATAGGGAAGCAGCTTGATTTTGATGGTTGTCAGAATGTTTCAGCTATATTCGGAATGTTTCAGCTATATTTGGATATGGGTTTGCAGGATATAAAAAGGTCGTCTGAAAACAGAAACCCAATCCTGCTTTCAGACGACCTTTTAGATTGTCAATCAACTTAATTAGTGATGATGACCGTGCGGGCCGTGAACGTGACCGTGTGCAATTTCTTCTTCAGTCGCATCGCGTACGCCGTCAACTGTCGCTTTAAACAAAATTTTCATGCCGGCAAGCGGATGGTTGCCGTCTACTACGGCCTTGCCGTCTGCCACATCTGTTACGCGATAAACCAAGACATCGCCGGTTTCAGGATCATCGGCTTCAAACATCATGCCGACTTCCACTTCAACCGGAAACACGCTGACATCTTCAATGCGCACCAAGCTGGGATCCTGCTCGCCGAACGCATCATCGGGAGACAGCGCAACTTCAACTGTATCGCCGACGTTTTTTTCGTGCAAAGCTTCTTCCACCAAAGGGAAAATGCCGTCATATCCGCCGTGCAGATAGGCGATGGGTTCTTCGGTTTTGTCCAGCAGTTGGTTGTCCGCATCGTACATTTCATAGTGAAGCGAAACCACGGAATTTTTTTTAATAGTCATTTTTTATCCTTTATCATGACCGTTTATCAAAATAGGCTTTATTGACAACCCTCTGCCAACAAATCTCAAATATTCTAACACACCGCCGTCATGCACGGAGATTTATCTCAAAGATTCATAAATTAACAATTATCAATAAAAACAAACAATATTTAACTAAAATCATGCAAAAGCGTAAATTTTGATAATTTTTATACTGGTGTAACTTTTTTACAACTTTTATTTCTGTGTATAATGATTTTGTTTAGATTATTCAAACAAATCAGAAATAGAAGCCGATTGCGTATTGTTTAAATGTAAATACATGAAATCAATAAATTTTACGATATGGGCTATTTCGAATAGAGCCTGAATAACAACCTATGTTGATTAGGTTTATCCCCATCTTTCGTCCATTCCGGATTGATTAGAAGTTACTAAAAAATTACTAATTCGTCTGTATCGTTGCACCGAGCCATGCTGTGGGGCATAATGCAGGAAATTCAGCAATGAATTTTTACTCTAATGGAACGGCTTAATGCCGTTTCAGTTGTTCCGTTTTTATTTAAATCGATTTAAAGAAGGTTCTCAAAATGAAAAAATCTCTGATTGCTGCTGCTCTGTTCTCTTTGGCTTTGGCTGCTTGTGGCGACAAAGCTGCTGACACTGCCGCTTCTGCCGCTTCTGAAGCTGCATCTGCTGCTACCGAAGCTGCATCTGCTGCTACTGAAGCAGCATCTGCTGCTACTGAAGCTGCTGCTCCTGCTACCGAAGCTGCTGCTACCGAAGCTGCCTCTGCTGCTACTGAAGCCGCTTCTGCCGCTACCGAAGCTGCCTCTGCTGCTACTGAAGCCGCTTCTGCTGCAAAATAATATTTTTACAGTTAAAAAAGCAGGATACAGATTGTATCCTGCTTTTTTATTTTTCAGACGACCTTTACCGTTTTTCGTTCCCCTTATCCGCTATATAATCCTCCGTACACACATAAACCATCCTTGCTTCCCGTTATGCCCAATCTGTACGACCGTTTTCTTGAATTCCTTTCCCCCGCTGAAATCCTCGAAGCCACTCCGGCCCTGTTAAACGACCAGCGCCGCCGCTTTGTTTCCGAACCGGACATCATCTTGCAACCGCATTCCATAGAAAATGTACAAAAAATCATGCGGTTTTGTTTTGAGCACCGTATCCCCGTTACCCCGCAGGGCGGCAATACCGGTTTGTGCGGCGCGGCGGTAGCCTCCAGTGGCGTACTGCTCAATCTCTCCAAAATCAACCGCATCCGCGAAATCAACCTTGCAGACAACAGCATCACGGTTGAGGCGGGCGTAATCCTGCAAAACGTCCAAAAAGCGGCAGCCGAAGCAGGTAGGCTGTTTCCCCTCAGCCTTGCCAGCGAAGGTTCGTGCGAAATCGGCGGCAATATCGCCTGCAACGCAGGTGGATTAAACGTTTTACGCTACGGCAGTATGCGCGACTTGGTATTGGGTTTGGAAGTCGTCCTGCACAATGGAGAACTTGTTTCCCATCTTCAGCCGCTACACAAAAATACCACCGGCTACGACCTGCGCCACCTCTTTATCGGCAGCGAAGGCACGCTCGGCATTATCACCGCCGCCACGCTCAAACTCTTCGCCCGTCCGCAAACCATAGCGACCGCGTGGGTAGGTTTGGATGACATCGAATCTGCCGTACAGCTTTTAACGGCCGTACAAGGGCATTTTGCCGAACGCCTGACCAGTTTCGAGCTGATCAGCCGCTACGCTTTGGCATTGTCTTCCGAGTTCAGCTGTCTTAAACAGCCGACGGATGCAAACTGGCACGTTCTGCTCGAACTGACCGACTCCGTTCCCGATGCCGCGCTCGACGAAAAACTTGCCGAGTTTCTCTATCAAAACGGCCAAGAAAACAGCATCATCGCGCAATCCGAACAAGAGCGCCTCGATCTATGGACGCTGCGTGAAAACATTTCCGCTTCCCAGCGCAAGCTCGGCACCAGCATCAAACACGACATCGCCGTCCCGATTGCCCAAGTCGCCGCCTTTGTCCGTCAATGCGCCCCCGCCTTGGAAGCCCGTTTCCCCGGCATACAAATTGTCTGCTTCGGACATTTGGGCGACGGCAGCCTGCATTACAACACCTTCCTGCCCAACGTATTGAGCAACGATGCTTACCGCTACGAAGATGCCGTGAACACTATCGTCTATGAACACATCCTCGCCTGCCACGGCACCATCGCGGCGGAACACGGTATCGGCACCATCAAAAAACACTGGCTCCCCAGCGTCCGCACTCCGTCCGAAATCGCCCTGATGCGTGCCATCAAAGCCCAGCTTGACCCGCACGACATCATGAATCCGGGCAAACTCCTGCCGTAAGCAGAATTTCAGCATTTGCCAAAATCAAAAAGGTCGTCTGAAATCCTATTTCCAGTTTCAGACGACCTTTTCATTCTCCCTTACTCAATGCTGTTATAATTCGTAAATCAAGTAAAACAACGACTTCAAAAGGAAAAATATGACGCTTAAGCCCCCCGTCCGAATCGCCGTTACCGGCGCCGCAGGCCAAATTGCCTACGCTACCCTGTTCCGTATCGCCGGCGGCATTATGCTCGGACGCGACCAACCCGTTATCTTGCAACTGCTCGACCTGCCTCAGGCGCAGCAGGCATTGCGCGGCGTGATCATGGAAATGCAGGATTGCGCTTTCCCGCTCCTTGACGACATCTTCGCGACAGACGACCCCGAAGTTGCCTTCAAAGATGCCGACATCGCTTTGTTGATTGGTGCGCGCCCGCGTACGCAAGGCATGGAACGCGCCGACCTGCTGCACGCCAACGCCGAAATTTTCAAAGTACAAGGCGCGGCGTTGAACAAAGTTGCCCATCGCGACGTCAAAGTCCTCGTCGTCGGCAACCCCGCCAACACAAACGCCTACATCGCCATGAAATCCGCGCCCGACATCCCGCCGGAGAACTTCACCGCCCTGATGCGTCTCGACCACCACCGCGCCGTCAGCCAAGTCGCCGAGAAAATCAACCGCCCGATTCCTTCCATCGAGCAAATGTGCGTCTGGGGCAACCACAGCCCGACCATGTACGCCGACTACCGCTACGCCACCAGCAACGGCGAGTCCGTCAAAGACATGATTACCGAACCCGATTGGAATACCGAAGTCTTCATGCCGAAAATCGCCGGACGCGGTGCTGCCATCATCGCCGCGCGCGGTTCGTCGTCCGCCGCCTCCGCCGCGAATGCCGCCATCTACCACCTGCGCGACTGGCTGCTCGGCAGCAGCGGCAAATGGATAACGATGGGCGTCCCCTCCGACGGCTCTTACGGCATCCCCGAAGGTTTGATTTTCGGCTTCCCCGTTATTTGCGACGCAGGCAGCTACCGCATCGTCCAAGGCTTGGACTTGTCGGATGAGTTCAGCCGCCAACGCATCGCCGCGACACTAGCGGAGCTGGAAGAAGAGCGCGCCGCCATACAAGATATGCTTTAAAAGATCGAGGTCGTCTGAAAACCGGTTTTCAGACGACCTCGACTGACATGAATACCACGGAGTCCCCATGACCACATTGGCCAACAAAAAACTCGCCGTCCTCATCGACGCCGACAACGCCCCCGCCGACATCATCGACCGCCTGCTCGAAGAAGTTGCCAAATACGGCATCGCCAGCGTCAAGCGCATCTACGGCGACTGGAGCCACGGCCTTTCCAAATGGAAAGCCGCCCTCCTGCCCCACGCCATCATCCCCGTCCAACAATTCGCCTACACCAAAGGCAAAAACGCCACCGATATGGCGCTGGTCATCGACGCGATGGATTTGCTATACAGCGGCAACTTCGACGGCTTCTGCATCGTATCCAGCGATTCCGACTTCACCCGCCTGGCAAGCCGCCTGCGAGAAAGCGGCCTGACCGTATACGGCTTCGGAGAAAAGAAAACGCCCGAAGCCTTCCGCAAAGCCTGCGACAAATTCATCTACACCGAAATCTTCCGTCCCGAAAAACAACGCCAAGAAAAAGAGAAGAACAACGGTAAAAACAACCCCGCCGCCGCCCCTGATGCGCTGTCCCTGCTCAAACGCGCCGTGCGCGAAAACGCCGACGACCTCGGCTGGGCAAACCTCGGCCCCATCGGCAGCTACATCAGCAAAATCAATCCTGATTTCGACTCAAGGCTGTACGGCTACGGCAAACTCTCCGACCTCATCAAATCCTTCGACATCTTCGAACACCGCACCGACAACAACCAGCTCCAAGTCCGCCGCCGCAAATCCGCCGACAAGCCGACAGAGAGGTCGTCTGAAAACCCTGTGGCAACCCATCAAGCAGAAGAAACCGTTTTAGACGACCCCAACGCCGCACCAAAACGCAAAACGCGCGGCAAAAAAACCAACCCAGCCAAGAACGAAAACACCGCGCCAAGCCCAACGGCAGATACCGCACAACCGACACCTGCCAAACCCGAACCCGCCGCCAAAAGCAGCAAATTGCCTGTAACCCGCGTTATCCCCGCCGTACAGCAGGCAGTCGACACCCACGCCGACGAACAAGGCTGGGCGCGCTTGAGCGACGTATCGAAGCAACTCGCCACAGAAGGTACCGACCCGCAACAATACGGCTTTGAAACCATACGCCACCTTATCCACGCCATCTTCGCCGACTGGCTGGAAATCAAAAAAGCCGGCCGCGGCGAACGCCTGCGCGTCAACAAACGCTTTACCGCCAAAGGTTAAACCATAGGTTTGAAGGCGAAAGACAATCTGCCGCCCAATCTAAAAAGGTCGTCTGAATTTTTCAGACGACCTTTAATGTTAAAATGTCCTCTGTTTGCCACATACACCGTTTTTCATGAATATTCTCGAAGCCTTATTATTATTGTGTCTGCTGATTGTCATCAGCGCATTTGTTTCCTGTTCCGAACTCGCGCTCGCCTCGGCGCGCAAAATCAAATTGCAAGTGATGGCGAAAGACGGCGGAGACACGCGCGCGCTGGATGTGCTCAATATGCAGCAGCAGCCAGGCAGCTTCATCACCGTCGTCCAAATCGGTTTGAACGCCGTCGCCATTCTCGCCGGTATCGTCGGCGAAGCGGCGGTGCGCCCTTATTTCGGCAGTTTGTTGGCAAACGCGGGCAGTTGGGGCAGTACCGCCGCGTCGCTGCTGACGTTCGCGCTGGTAACAGGCAGCTTCATCCTGATTGCCGACCTGATGCCCAAGCGCATAGCGATGACCCATCCCGAAGCGGTGGCGGTGCGCATCGTGCGTCCGATGATGTTTTTGATTTTTATCTTAAAACCCGTCGTTTGGATTTTCGACGGAATGGCAAACGCGATATTCAAACTCTTCAAAATTTCCACCGTCCGTCAAGAACAGCTGACCTCGGAAGACATTTACGCCGTCGTCGATGCGGGCGCACAGGCTGGTGTGTTGAAAGAGCAGGAACACTACCTGATTGAAAATATTTTCGACATGCAGGAGCGCACGGTAACTTCCACCATGAGTACGCGCGAATACATCGCCTATTTCGATAAAAACGACGGCAGCGATACCGTGTTGGCAATTATGTCGGAAAAACCGCACAACAAATTCTTGGTGTGCGACGGCGATTTGGAACGCGTCATCGGCTACATCGAATCGCACACGCTCTTAACATTGTTTTTAAAAGAAAAAGACGTCCGCCTGACCGACAAGCGCGTGCTGCGCAAAGCTTTGTTTATTCCCGACACGCTGTCGCTTTACGATGTCTTGGAAACCTTCAAAACCTCCGGCGAAGACTTTGCCGTGGTAGTGAACGAATACGCGCTGGTGGTCGGCGTGGTAACGTTGAAAGACGTGATGAGCATCGTCATGGGCGAGCTGGTCAATACCGAAGAAGAGCCGCAAATTATCCGCCGCACCGAAGACACTTGGCTGGTGGACGGCGCGACCCCGCTCGCCGACGTCATGCGCGCGTTGGATATCGTAGAATTTCCCAATTCGGAAAACTACGAAACCATCGCCGGTTTTATGATGTATTCCCTGCGCAAAATCCCGAAACGCACTGATTTTTTGGTTTATGCGGGCTATAAATTTGAAATCATCGACACCGAAAATCTGAAAATTGACCAGCTTTTGGTGTCCAAACAGGGGGAGGACGTAGTCAGCCGGTAAATTGCAAAAAGCTTTTTTCTGATATGACGTTATAGTGGATTAGATTTAAATCAGGACAAGGCGACGAAGCCGCAGACAGTACAGATAGTACGGCAAGGCAAGGCAACGCCGTACTGGTTTATAGTTAATCCACTATACCTAATCTATTGTCTTAAATATCTGAGATAACGAAAGGTCGTCTGAAAATCAGTTTTTCAGACGACCTTTTATTTTAAAACTTCAAACCAATGTCGATTATCCGATTTATCCGCAATTCGCGGTTTTCAGACAACCTTTAGTTCTAAAAAGGTCGTCTGAAACGCTGGTGCTGCTTTATTAATGCAGATTTCTAAACTGCTCGAGGAAGGCGGGAATACCGGGCAGCATGCCGACTGCGCCCATTGCTGCGCAGAGAATGACAAAGCCGACGGTAGGTACGACGACGCGACCCATAAACCCGAGTTCCGCGCTGCGTTCTTTACATCCGATTAAGCCCAAGTTATCCAACAGCATGGTCAGCGACCAGCCGAAAACGGGGTTGACCAGTGCAGAGGAGAAGACAACGATGGCGGCAGACTGAGTGGTTTTACCCTTGCGCGTCATTTCCATGCCTGCTTCCAAAAGCGGAACATAGACGCCGACAATCAGCGCAACGCTCAATACGGGCTGCCAAATCGCCAAATCCATGGGATAGCCCCAGACGGAGGCGATGATGCAGAACAAGGCGGTCAGTATCGCGCCTGCGGGAATCGGTCGTTTGGCAATGGAAGCGGGAACGATGTAAGTTCGCCATGAAGAGGTAAAGTTCGCGCCGCCCAATACCGAGCCTGCGACTTGGCGGACAGAACAGGTGAACATGGTGTCGTCGATGTTCATCAAGGCTTTTTCGGAACGCTCCGGGTAGCTGATCTTTTGGAACACTTGATGCCCTAAGAAATCAGGCGACCACATGGCGACGGCGAGTACGGCAAAGGGGAATACGACCAAAAAGCTGTCCATCGTCGGCAAACCCATCATCCAGCCGGTATTTTCACCCCACCAGTAGGCAGGACTCATGGGCGGCAGGCCAGGAGCGGTTTGGAAGGAAAACGGCGCACCCAAAAGATAGGCGGTAAAGCCTGCCAGCACGCAGCCCAATGGGACGGCAAGCCAACGCTTGCGCCAATGTTCCAGCAGCGCATAGAGCAGGATAGTGCCGATTATCACGATGAAGGCGATGTAGCTTTTGTCAAAACCGCCTGCCCATTCAAAAAGTTTCTTGACCTGACCGGTCGTGCCGACGAAGCCCAGATACAGCAGCAGCCCGCCGCATACGCCGTTGCTTGTCAGTTTCGCCATCAGACTACCACCCTTGGTAATCCCCAGCAAGAAACCGAACACCCCGATCAACAAGCCGAAAGCCAGCGGATGTCCACCCGCGGCAACGACGATAGGAATCAGCGGAATCAGTGGCCCGTGCGTACCGGGTAAGTTGGAAGTGGGGAGAAAAAGGCCGGAGAGCAGAATGATAAAGATTGAAGCAATCAGCAGCTCGTAACGGACGTTTTGCGGCAGAAAGGTGTCGGGCAGGCCCAACGGCACGGCAAACGCCGCCGCCACTGCGCTGACCATCACCACCTTGCCGATGGTTCCCGCTATGGCGGGAATCAGGTCTTCAGGTTCGAAGCGGTAATTGCGAAACGGCAGATTGAGCCGCCAGCGTTTAGGCTGCATGATTTGCAGCTCGTGTTCCAAATACGCCTCACGGCTTTCAAAGTCCGACGACGGCTTGTGCATACCGGAATATGATGTGTCGTGGTTCATAATTTCTCCTTTGGTTGACTTGTTTTTGGTTCTGTCGGCAATCGCCGTCCGACTTCTTATATCCGCTCCGAAAGCGGCTATACACGGCAAAGCCGGTAGTCGGGATCGGGCTGTATTGTCAACAATTTAGCGTTTGGATACTAACACACAAATTATCCGGAACAAGTAAAAATTTTCGTTTTAGTACGAATAGGTTGGAAAAACAACAAAAAAAGTTGCCTGAAACTTCAGACGACCTTTGTTTTGAAATTTTTAATCCTCCAAACAGATACAAAGGGGGAAGAGCCATTCCTCTCGGTAAAATGACAGGTTTATTTTTAGGTATTTGGATTTTGAAGGAGGACTATTATTCGTTATTTCCAAGGGTTTTCCCAAGTTTTTCGTTCTTGAAAACAACAGCAGTTTGAACCAAACGGAAACACGTTATAATATAATCCTTTCCATTCAGAATTTTAAGGTCGTCTGAAAGCCTTTATGAAACACGCAATCAAACAAAAAATCCTTGAACAGGCACGCCGTGACGGCGTACAGGTAACCGCTTTGCGCGAGCAGGTGCTTGATATCGTTTTGCAGCAAAGCGGCGTGATTAAAGCCTACAATGTCTTGTCGCAGATGCAGCAGCAAAGCGAGGGCGTGGTTGCGCCGCCGACGGCCTACCGCGCCCTTGATTTTTGGGCGGAGCAGGGCGTTTTGCATAAAGTGGCGGCGGTCAACGGCTATATTTTGTGCAGCCACGCGCAGCACGAGTGCAACGACCATTGCCACGACCACGAAGAAGCTGAAGCGCACCATAGCGCGTTTATTTTGGTCTGCACCGAATGCGGCACGGCGGACGAGCAAACCCTGAGCCACGAATGGGCGGCACTGCGCGCAGGCGTTGCCGAAAGCGGCTTTGCGCTGAAAGAAGAACACGTTGTTTTAACTGGAATCTGTAAAAAATGTCAGAAGTGAAAAAAACCAAAGTCCACCTGATTTCAGGTTTTCTGGGAACAGGCAAAACCACCGCGCTCAAAAGCCTGATGGAGCAGAAAGACCCGAACGAAAAATGGGTCATCATCGTCAATGAGTTCGGCGAAATCGGTATTGACGGCGCGGTATTGAGCGACAACGGCATCCCTGTGGCAGAAATCGCCGGCGGCTGTTTGTGTTGCACCGCCGGCCCGCAAATGGGCGTAACCGTACAGAAAATGCTGCGCGACGCCAAGCCCGACCGCCTGATGATTGAGGCAAGCGGACTGGCACACGCCGCCAGCGTCATCGACGAATTGAAAGCCAAACCGCTGGACAGCCTTTTGGAAATCGGCGCAGTCTTTACCGTCGTCGATCCGCGCCAGTTCATCAATCCCGATTACGCGCAGCAGGCATTGTATAAAGACCAAATCGGCATCTGCGACGTATTGGTCGCCAGCAAAACCGATTTATGCACCCCCGAACAGCTTGCCGAATTTCACGACAAAGCGGCAAAACTGTTCCCGCCCAAAGCCAAAGTGGTCGAAGTCCAAAACGCACAACTTGACATCCAATGGCTCGACATTCCCGTTATTGAAAAATCACGCTACCGCCTCAAAGCCCTGCCGGACAACACTATGGGCTTCCAGTCGCAAGGTTTCACTTTCCCTGCCGGACGCGATTTTGACGGCGAAAAGCTGACCAACTTCTTCAACGACCTGCCCAAATTCACAGACGACCTCGTCCGCGCCAAAGGCGTGTTCCAAGTGCTTGGCACATGGGTGTGGCTCAACTGGGTGGACGGGCAGTGGGGCGCTAACCAAGTCTCATGGCGGCGCGACTCGCGCTTCGAGCTGATTGCCAAATCGTTTGATGCGGATTTGATTGAGAAGAAACTGCAAGAGGCTTTGGAGAAATAAGGAAGGTCGTCTGAAAGTTTGTCGCAGCAATTTTCAGACGACCTAAACGATAGTGAAGTCTATTGTTTCAACTGTCAGAATAATATAAAGCAACTGCGTAGCGTGGGCTCTGCCCGCGAATAAATCAAATAAACATTGCGGAAAGAAGAAAATGGCAAAATTTTTAAATACCAGCGGTACAACGTATTACTTGGAGGAGTTAATTAAAAATGCACAGGAACGGCTTTATTTGATTAGCCCTTATCTAAAATTAAACGATAGGGTAAAAGAGCTTTTAGAAGACAAAGACCGCATGAAAATCGATGTGCGGATTGTAATGGAGAATATAAATTACTTGAAACTATAGCACAGCAACTCGGAAATAATCGTAATGTATCAGGTAGAATTGATCTATTTACAGAATTAAAGGCCTGTCAATCTTGCAGCAATGTTATTTTAGAGTTTAGAAATCGCTATCCAAATATTCAATTAAATATTTTACAGGAAAATAGAATCATGGAAAAAATAAAAAATTATATAGAATTCAAGAAATTATTTAAAAATATAACGGAAAAATTTGTCAGAGATTTAGATATAACATTAATTGAAGCAGCTGAATATTCTATAATTGAATTCGAAATTTATTTATCTGAATATCCGGAAGATAGTACATTTATTTTTACAGCATGGGCAATCTATCTGAGACCTTTGCAAAATTCCTTTTCCCCCAACAGCCGAAACCCAAACACAGGTTTTTGGTTGTTTTCGCCCCTAATTGCTCCTAATTTTACCCAAATACCCCCTTAATCCTCCCTGGATACCCGATAATCAGGCATCCGGACCGCCTTTTAGGCGGCAACAGGCACACTTAGCCTGTTAGCCGCTTTCAACAGGTTCAAACACATCGCCTTCAGATGGCTTTGCGCACTCACTTTAATCAGCCCGAAATAGGCTGCCCGGGCGTAGCGGAATTTACGGTGCAGCGTACCGAAGCTTTGTTCGACCACATAACGGGTCTTCGACAAATATCGGTTGCGTTTGGTTTGCACTTCCGTCAGCGGACGGTTGCGGTGGGCTTTGCGCATAATGCCGTCCAGCAACCGATGTTCTTTCAGATGTTGCCGGTTTTCCGCACTGTCGTAGCCTTTGTCGGCATAGACGGTCGTATCTTTGGCTATACCTTCCAGCAAAGGCAACAGGTGGTTGCACTCATGGGTATTGGCGGGAGTGATGTGCAGTTTCTCGATATAGCCTTCCTCATCGGTACGGGTATGTTGTTTGTAACCGAGTCTGTAGAGGCCGTTTTTCTTTGTCCAGCGAGCATCTTTGTCTTTGCTCGGTGTGGTTTGGCCGCTGACTTGTCCTTCTTCATCGACTTCTATGGCTTGACGCTGTTTGCTGCCGGCGGTCTGAATAATGGTGGCGTCAATGACGGCGGCAGATGCTTTCTCTATTTTTAGGCCTTTTTCGGTCAGTTGGCGGTTAATCAGTTCCAGCAATTCGGACAGGGTGTCGTCTTGCGCCAGCCAGTTGCGGTAGCGGCATAAGGTGCTGTAATCGGGGATGCTCAGTTCGTCGAAACGGCAAAACAGGTTGAAATCGATGCGGATGATGAGGCTGTGTTCGAGTTCGGGATCGGAGAGG
Organism: Neisseria sicca; assembly: GCF_017753665.1. Taxonomy (NCBI): domain Bacteria; kingdom Pseudomonadati; phylum Pseudomonadota; class Betaproteobacteria; order Neisseriales; family Neisseriaceae; genus Neisseria; species Neisseria sicca. The sequence continues at coordinate 1,143,747 of NZ_CP072524.1, read as the reverse complement.
CTGTGCCATTGTCCGAGCAGGACGGCTTTGAACATGGACAACAGGGGATAGGCGGGACGGCCGCGGTGGTCTCGGACGTAACGGGTTTTTTGACGATTCAGGTATTGCTCGATCGGCTGCCAACCAATCACCTGATCCAACTTCAATAATGGGAAGCGGTCGATGTGTTTGGCAATCATGGCTTGTGCGGTTTGCTGGAAGAAGGTGCTCATGAGAAATCCCCTAAATGTCTTGGGAGGGAATTTAGGGGATTTTGGGGAATTTTGCAAAGGTCTCAGCCTGTTAGCCGCTTTCAACAGGTTTAAACACATCGCCTTCAGATGGCTTTGCGCACTCACTTTAATCAGCACGAAATAGGCTGCCCGGGCGTAGCGGAATTTGCGGTGCAACGTACCGAAGCTTTGTTCGACCACATAACGGGTCTTCGACAAATACCGGTTACGTTTGGTTTGCGCTTCCGTCAGCGGACGGTTGCGGTGGGCTTTGCGCATAATGCCGTCCAGCAACCGATGTTCTTTCAAATGTTGCCGGTTTTCCGCACTGTCGTAGCCTTTATCGGCATAGACGGTCGTACCGTCGGCTATACCTTCCGAGACCTTTGCAATAACATAGGTTACTAAAATTTTATGCTCAATCTCATTTTCAAAATGCAAAACCTTTCTGATTTTTCCTACTTTTTGCTCAATATTAGGAAGGTTTTAGTCAATTGAAAATTTTTTAGTGCATTTTTATGCGTCAAATTTCGTTAGCAGACTATTTTTGCAAAGGGCTCAACCGGTATTTGTCGAAGACCCGTTATGTGGTCGAACAAAGCTTCGGTACGTTGCACCGCAAATTCTGCTACGCCCGGGCAGCCTATTTTGGTCTGTGTAAAGTGAGTGCGCAAAGCCATCTGAAGGCGATGTGTTTAAACCTGTTGAAAGAGGCTAACAGGCTAAGTGTGCCTGTTGCCGCCTAAAAGGCGGTCCGGATGCCTGATTATCAGGTATTCGGGGAGGATTCAGGGGGCATTTGGGTAAAATCAGGAGGTGTTAGGGGGAAAAATAGCTGAAAACCTGTGTTTGGGTTTCGGCTGTCGAAGGAGGGGCTTTTTTGCAAAGGTCTCTATCTGTTAGAAAATAACTGTCTCAATGAAAGAGGAAAAGATAATTTTTTCATCGCGGAAATGAAAAAATGTTATCAACAAACTAATTTGGATAGAATAAAATCTATCTATTCTTCGAGTGACTATCATATTTTTGCTAAGGATGTAAACAAGATTCAACAAACATTTAAATTAAATCTTGCCAATATCATTCAGCAAGAGTAGCAACTGTATTTTTAACCCCGTCGGGCAAAAATACCAAAAACGGTAAATCACTAAAAATACTTTTATACCGCCGCCGCAGCAAGCTGTAGCCTGCATGAAACCTAAAATCCATGCGTAAGGTGTGTGCTCCCGCACGCACGCGTTCCATAATTTACGGCTCAATGCAGTCTGAAAAGCTCACAATTTTTCAGTATGGTAAAAGTGAATTGCAGCCATCAGAGGCAGCTTGGTTGAAAAATTTAAATTATGTTCGTACAAGCTATTGTCCGAATCTTCATGCAAAATGTTACGTCAGCGAAGATGCTTGCATTATTACAAGCCTGAATTTATATGAATTCAGCCAAGTAAATAATAATGAAATGAGTATCTTGCTGAAACGTAGTGAAGATGGAGAAGTCTATCAAGATGCTTATAGCGAAGCGCAGCGTATTATCCGTATTAGCGACGAAGTTAAGATTTCAGTTGACGTAGTAGAAAAAGAGCAAGTTTCGCAGAAAAATCAGAATATAGAAATTGCTAAAAAATACGATACGTTGACTGTCGCTAAGCTGGCAGAAAAATGGGGCGTAACAACGGAAGAATGCAATGCGAAACTGTGTCATGCAGGCTTGCAGGAAATAGACGGTAAGTTCTACCGTTTGACAGATACAGGTAAGAAAGCCGGTGGGCTTATCAAAAAAGGACGTTACGGATATTTTATTGTGTGGCCGGATAGTTTGACATTGGAAATGGTCGAAGCGGCTGGCAATAATCAGAAAGATTTGCTGGATAAGTTTATTAGCTGGCTTATCAGTTAAATTTTTTACAAGTATTAAAAGTATAGGTCGTCTGAAAGCAATCCGTACTTTTCAGACGACCTTCAAACCCAAATAGAGGAATACCCAAGCATGTACCGTTACATCCTCCACCGCCTATTACTCTTAATCCCCACGCTGTTGGGGATTTTGGCGATTACTTTTGCCGTTATCCAATTTGTGCCGGGCGGGCCGGTCGAGCAGATGGTGCAGCAGTTGACGCATGGTGCGGTCAGCGGCGAGACGGCGAATGCGACGGCGGGCAATATCATGAAAAACGGCAACCGCATCAGTCCGGAAGATTTGGCGGCGTTGAATGCGCTGTACGGTTTCGATAAGCCGCCGCTGACGCGGTTTGCGGATATGGTGTGGCGGTTTGCCCGTTTTGATTTGGGCAAGAGTTTTTTCCATCATGAAACCGTGTTCGAGCTGGTCAAACAGAAAATGCCGGTGTCGATGAGCTTGGGCTTGTGGACGTTTTTCCTGACTTATCTGATTTGTATCCCGTTGGGCATTGCCAAGGCGGTGCGCGACGGCAGCCGTTTTGATGCGGTAACGGGGATGGTAGTGCTGGTCGGTTATACCATACCGCCGTTTGTGTTGGGTTTGGTGCTGCTGGTGTTATTCGGCGGCGGCAGCTTTTTTGCGTGGTTCCCGCAGGGCGGTTTGGTCGGCGATGATTTCGATACGTTGTCGTGGGCGGGCAAAATTAAGGATTATCTGTGGCACATGGCGCTGCCGATTACGGCTTCGGTGGCGGGCAGTCTGGCGGTAACGACGGTTTTGACGAAAAACGTGTTTCTTGAAGAAATCCGCCGCCAATATGTTTATACCGCCCGCGCCAAGGGTTTGCCGGAAAAGCAGATTTTGTGGAAACACGTTTTCCGCAACGCGATGATTCCGCTGATTACCGGCTTTCCCGCTGCCTTTATCGGCGCGTTTTTCACCGGCAGCCTGCTGATTGAAACCTTGTTCTCGCTCGACGGGCTGGGGCTGCTTTCTTACGAGGCGGTGATGAAGCGCGATTATCCGGTGGTGATGGGGACGCTGTATGTGTTCACGCTGATGGGTTTGCTGGCGAAATTGGTGTCGGATATTTCTTATTCGTGGGTCGATCCGCGCATTCATTTCGGCGGACAGAAATAGGTCGTCTGAAAACTTAAAGAATTTTGGAGTTAAATATGATTAAACGTTTAAAAGATATTTCTGAAGAAAGCCGCAAACATAAAAACGATGGTGCAAAAGTAGTCCGTATGGAATTGCAGGATGATGAAGCAACCAAACGGTTGGTCATACATAGTGCAAAGCGCGTAATTGCCGCGCATAAGTCAGAATTGGAAAAGTTGGCTTATAAGTAATCTCCATGGTTGAATATTCAGACGACCTTTGTGCAATCCAATTATGAAAACACACACCTCAAACCCCACTTGGCAGGCTTTCAAGCAACACAAACGCGGCTGGTTCGCGTTGCGGGTTTTGGCCGTTTTGTTCGCTGTTGCGCTGCTTGCGCCTTTGTGGAGCAACGACAAGCCGTTGTGGATACGTTATCAGGGCGAATATTATTTTCCGCTGGTAAACGAATACAACGAAACCGTGTTCGGCGGCGATTTCGATACGCCTGCCGATTACCTCGACCCGCTGATACGCGGCAACATCACATCAAACGGCAATTACGCCGTTTATCTGCCCAATCCCTACGATGCCGATACGCTCAATGATTTCGACACGCAGCCCGACCCTGCAAGTCCGTCCGAAAGGCACTTGCTCGGCACGGACGACCGCGGTCGCGATGTCTTGGCGCGTTTGGTTTACGGATTCCGCGATTCCCTGTTGTTTGCCCTTGCGCTGACTTTGGTAACGACCGTAATCGGCGTGATCACCGGCGCGGTGCAGGGTTATTTCGGCGGCAAGACCGACCTTTTGATGCAGCGTTTTATCGAAATCTGGGGCGGGATGCCGGAACTTTATCTGCTGATTATCCTGTCTTCGTTTTTTAATCCCAGTTTGTTGATTTTGCTGGTGTTGCTGTCGCTGTTCGGCTGGATGGGGCTGTCGGACTACGTCCGCGCCGAGTTTTTGAAAAACCGTCAGGCAGATTACGTTTTGGCGGCGCGTTCGATGGGCGTGGGCAACCGCGCGATTATGTGGCGGCACATCCTGCCCAACAGCCTGACGCCCGTATTGGCATTTCTGCCTTTCCGCATCTCCGGCGCGGTGCTTGCGCTGACCAGCTTGGATTTCCTCGGTTTGGGCGTTCCCGCGTCGCAGGCGAGCTTGGGCGAACTCTTGGCGCAGGGCAAGGACAACTTGGACGCTTGGTGGATAGGCTTGTCCACCGTCGGTACGCTGACGGTTATGCTGCTTTTGCTGGTGATGATAGGCGAGGGTTTGCGTCAGGCGTTTGACGTGCGCGCTAGGGGATAGTATAAGCACGGAAATTCTGAGGGAGCGCCCATTGATGGGTAACCCGTGCCTTCAGGAGTTTCAGACGACCTCTATAATATTTTACTCACTTAATTTTTGAAGAATTACAATGAATCAAACACACAACACAAATTTCTACGAAATGCTGGCCGCTGCCTGCCGTAAAAACGGAAAAGGTACTGCGGTGTTCAACGACAAAGAAAAAACCACCTACCACGCACTCAAGCAGGAAGTCGATGCCGTAGCCGCATATCTGCAAAATATGGGCGTCAAATTCGGCGACAAAGTGGCTTTGGCGGTATCCAATTCGCCAGAGTTTATCAGCGCCTATTTTGCCGTCTCCGCCATCGGCGCGGTTGCCGTACCGATGAATACGTTTTTGAAAAACAACGAATACGCATATATTTTGAACGACTGCAAAGCGCGGTTTATGTTTGCTTCGGCAGGTTTGCAGAAAGAATTGAAGGGGCTGAAAAAACAGACCCGCGTCGAGAAAATCATTTGGATAGGAGAAGCGAAAGCAGCGGACGAAGCCGATGTGCGTTTTGAAGAAGCGCGCCGTTTTTCGGGTACGCCCGATTTGAGCCGCCAGCCGAAAATCGATGATTTGGCGCATATTATTTACACTTCCGGCACAACAGGCCATCCTAAAGGCGCGTTAATCAGCTATGGCAACCTGTTTTCCAACCTTGAAGGCATCGAGCGCATCTTTAAGATTACCAAACGCGACCGCTTCGTCGTGTTCCTGCCGATGTTCCACAGCTTTACGCTGACGGCCATGGTGTTGCTGCCGATTTATATGGCGTGTTCGATTATTTTGGTGAAATCCGTTTTCCCGTTCTCCAACGTTTTGAAACAAGTTTTATTCAAACGCGCGACCGTGTTTTTAGGCGTACCCGCGATTTACACCGCCATGAGCAAAGCGAAAATCCCTTGGTATTTCAGATGGTTCAACCGCGTCCGTCTGTTTATCAGCGGCGGCGCGCCTTTGGCGGAACAAACCATCCTCGACTTTAAAGCGAAGTTCCCGCGTGCCAAGCTTTTGGAAGGCTACGGCTTGAGCGAATGCTCGCCCGTCGTCGCCGTCAACACGCCCGAAAGGCAAAAAGCCCGCAGCGTCGGTATCGCCTTGCCCGGATTGGAAGTCAAAGCCGTCAACGACGAATTGGTCGAAGTGCCGACGGGCGAAGTAGGCGAACTCATCGTCAAAGGCGGTTCGGTCATGCAGGGCTACCTGAATATGCGCGATGCCACGGACGAAGCCATCGTTAACGGCTGGCTGAAAACAGGCGATTTTGTCACGATAGACGAAGACGGCTTTATCTTTATCGTCGACCGCAAAAAAGACCTGATTATTTCCAAAGGGCAAAACGTTTATCCGCGCGAAATCGAAGAGGCGATTTACAAACTTGACGCCGTCGAAGCCGCAGCCGTCATCGGCGTGAAAGACCAATATGCCGACGAAGAAATCATTGCCTTTATCCAACTCAAAGACGGCGAAACGTTGGACGAAGCCGACGTGCGCGCCCATTTGCGCGGACATTTGGCGAATTTCAAAATCCCCAAACAGATTTACTTTAAAGACGAACTGCCGAAAAACGCTACGGGCAAAGTGTTGAAACGGGTGTTGAAAGAGCAGTTTCAGAAATAATAAGCGTTCAGACGACCTCGGTTTGCGGGTTTGAATCAGAGGTCGTCTGAAAAGCAGAAAGCCGATGTTTGTTGGGCGCGTTTCTTGTAAACCATCAGATATGGCTTATTGCTTCGTAAAGATTTCTGCCCGTGCGGCGGGTATTGCCGATTTGATTCCAACCGTTTTCCGTTTTCAGACGACCTCGATACCATGACGAAACCCATCCTTGAAATTGAAAACCTAAACGCCTTTTTCCCCGGCAAGCAAGTCCTGCACGATGTCAGCCTGACCGTACAGACCGGCAGGAAACTGGCATTGGTCGGCGAGAGCGGCAGCGGTAAAACCGTGTTGGCGCAGGGCATTATGCGGCTGAATCCGCTGGTGTCGTTTGACGGTCGTCTGAAATTCGACGGCAACGATTTGCTGACCCAATCCGAACGCGCCCTGCAAAAGCTGCGCGGGCGGGAAATCGGCATGGTGTTTCAAGAACCGATGACCGCGCTTAACCCCGTGATGCGCGTCGGCGCGCAGATTGCCGAAGTGCTGACCCTGCATCTGGGTTTGGACAAAAAACAGGCATGGGCGAGGGTGGTCGAACTCTTGGCGGAAACCGGCATCCGCGAGCCGGAGCAGAAAGCCTTTGCCTATCCCTTCCAGCTTTCCGGCGGACAGCGGCAACGGGCGATGATTGCGATGGCGGTCGCCGCCGAACCCAAGCTCCTGATTGCCGACGAACCGACCACCGCCTTGGATGTCGCCGTGCAGGCGCAGATTCTCGATTTGTTGGCGCGCTTGCAGCAGGCGCACAACATGACCATGCTCTACATCACCCACGACCTGAACCTTGTCCGCCGCTTTGCAGACGATGTCGCCGTGATGCGCGGCGGACGCATTGTCGAAACGGGCGCAGCGGCGGAAGTGTTCGCCCGCCCTCAACACGAATACACGAAAATGCTGTTGAACGCCGGTGCCGCACGCAAGATCGTACCTTTGGCGGACAACCCCGCCACCGTCTTGCAGGCGGAGCAGCTTTCCGTTGCCGTCAAAGAAACGGCGGGCTGGTTCAAAAAACGCAGCAAAACCCTGCTGGAGCCGGTTTCCTTCGATTTGAAAGCGGGCGAAACGCTGGGCATCATCGGCGAGAGCGGCTGCGGCAAAACCACGCTCGCAAAAGCCGTGATGCACCTTATCGACGCGGAAGGTCGTCTGAAAATCAACGGCGAAGCCTGGACGCGCGAATCGAGGCGCGACATCCAAATGGTGTTCCAAGACCCCTTCGGCGCATTCAACCCGCGCATGAACGTCTTTAATATCGTTTCCGAAGCCCTGCGCGTCCACGAACCCGATTTGTCCCGCGCAGAAATGCGGCAGCGCGTGCAAGACGTATTGCGTCAGGTCGGGCTGCCCGAAGACGCGCTCGAACGCTATCCGCACGCCTTTTCCGGCGGACAACGCCAGCGGCTCGCCATCGCCCGCGCCATCATCGTCCGCCCGAAAATCCTCGTTTTGGACGAACCCACCAGCGCGCTCGACGTACAATGGCAACAACAGATTCTGGAGCTGCTCGCCGATTTGCAGAAAAAACACGGTCTCAGCCTCATCATCATCAGCCACGACCTCGCCGTCATCCGCGCCCTGTCGCACCGCGTGATGGTGTTGAAAGACGGCAAAGTCGTCGAAGAGGGAGGCTGCGAAACTGTATTTGCCAACCCTTCCAGCGATTACACGCGCCATCTGATGAGCTTTAGGGCAGGCTGAACTGTCGGATAGGTCGTCTGAAAAACATTAGCCAATCCCGATGGCAACCTTACAAAAAAGCTATTACACTTTTGCAACACTTGAAATTTTCAGCTCCAAGCCCTATCCTGCACAACATCTGATTCAATTTGACACAAAAAGGAAAAACTCATGAGCAGCGAACTGATTATCCACACCTCCGATGCAAATTTCGAACAAGACGTTTTGAAATCCGACGTCCCCGTATTGCTGGATTTCTGGGCACCTTGGTGCGGCCCTTGCAAAATGATCGCTCCGATCTTGGACGACATCGCCGCCGAATTTGAAGGTCGTCTGAAAGTCGTCAAACTCAACATCGACGATAACGAAGCTACCCCAGCCAAATTCGGCGTGCGCGGTATCCCGACGCTGATGGTGTTCAAAAACGGCGAAAACGTCGCTACCAAAGTCGGCGCATTGGCAAAAGGTCAATTGACTGCATTTGTAAACGCTTCTTTGGCTTAAGTTTCAACAACGCAAAAGGTCGTCTGAAAATTTTCAGACGACCTTTTTGCTATAATTTCCCTTTTCCCCGAACTAGAAAACAGGTACAGGCGGCAATATGGAAGTCATCCAATACCCAAATTCCCCCTTCAAACTCCACCAACCCTTCCCCCCTGCCGGCGACCAGCCCACCGCCATTGCCGGCCTGCTCGAAGGGCTTTCAGACGGCCTTGCCTATCAAACCCTGCTCGGCGTAACCGGTTCGGGCAAAACCTACACCATGGCGAACGTCATCGCCCAAAGCGGCCGCCCCGCCATCATCATGGCGCACAACAAAACCCTTGCCGCCCAGCTCTACGCCGAAATGCGCGAGTTTTTCCCTGAAAACGCGGTGGAATATTTCGTCTCCTACTACGACTATTACCAGCCCGAAGCCTATGTGCCCAGCCGCGATTTGTTCATCGAAAAAGACAGCGCGATCAACGAACACATCGAACAAATGCGCCTTTCCGCCACCAAAAACCTGATGACGCGCGACGACGTAATTATCGTCGCCACCGTGTCCGCCATTTACGGTATCGGCGACCCAACCGAATATCAACAAATGGTGTTGTCCGTCAAAGAAGGCGACACCATTGAGCAGCGCGACATCATCGCCACGCTCGTTTCCATGCAGTACGAACGCGGCGATTTGGATTTTAAACGCGGCAGCTTCCGCGTGCGCGGCGACGTGATTGACGTTTACCCTGCCGAAAGCTCCGAAAACGCCTTGCGCATCAGCCTGTTTGACGACGAAATCGACCGCCTCGATATGTTCGACCCGCTTTCAGGCAGCCTGCACCAGCGCGTCGGCCGCTACACCGTCTTCCCGTCCAGCCACTACGTTACCCCGCGCGACACCGTATTGCGCGCCTGCGAGTCCATCAAAGAAGAATTGCGCGAACGCATCGAATTTTTCGCCCGCGAACAACGCCCCGTCGAACAACAACGCATCGAACAGCGCACCCGTTTCGACCTCGAAATGCTCTACGAAATGGGCTTCTGCAAAGGCATCGAAAACTACTCCCGCCACTTCTCCGGCAAAAAAGAAGGCGAACCGCCGCCCACGCTGATGGACTACCTGCCCGACAACGCCATCATGTTCATCGACGAAAGCCACGTTACCGTTACCCAAATCGGCGGCATGTACAAAGGCGACGCATCGCGCAAGCAAAACCTCGTCGATTATGGCTTCCGCCTGCCTTCCGCCCGCGACAACCGCCCGCTCAAATTCCACGAATTTGAAAAAGTCATGCCGCAAACCGTCTTCGTTTCCGCCACCCCCGCCAAATACGAAGAAGAACACGCCGGACAAGTGGTCGAACAAGTCGTCCGCCCCACCGGGCTGGTCGACCCCCAAATCATCATCCGCCCCGTCGCCACCCAAGTCGACGATTTAATGAGCGAAATCAACGACCGCATCCAAAAAGGCGAACGCGTGCTCGTTACCACCCTAACCAAACGCATGGCGGAGCAACTCACCGACTATTACAGCGAACTCGGCATCAAAGTGCGCTACCTGCACAGTGACATCGACACCGTAGAGCGCGTTGAAATCATTAGAGATTTGCGGCTCGGACTGTTTGACGTACTGGTCGGCATCAACCTCTTGCGCGAAGGCCTCGACATCCCCGAAGTCTCCCTCGTCGCCATCCTCGATGCCGACAAAGAAGGCTTCCTGCGCTCCCACCGCAGCCTGATTCAAACCATAGGCCGCGCCGCGCGCAACGTGAACGGCGTCGCCATCCTGTACGCCGACAAAATCACCGACTCCATGAAAGCCGCCATCGACGAAACCGAACGCCGCCGCGAAAAACAGATTAAATTCAACGAAGAACACGGCATCGTGCCACAGCAGATTAAAAAACAAGTCAAGGACATCATCGACGGCGTGTACCACGAAGAAGACAGCGGAAAAGGCCGTCTGAAAGGCAAAAACAAGGTTAAAGTCGGCGAAATCCACAACGAAGAAGATGCGATTAAAGAAATCGCCAAACTGGAAAAGGCTATGCAGCAGGCGGCTAGGGATTTGCAGTTTGAAGAGGCGGCTGTTCTTCGTGATAGAATACGGGGAATTAAAGAGAGTTTGTTGTTTGGGGCTGATTAGTTTTGCAAAATTTAGGAGATCAAAATGGAGAAAATCTTAGAGATAATTATTAAATACCTTGAAGAAGGCAACTATAAGATCGCAACAATAATCATAGGGTTATTGTTGCCAGTAGCTATTGTTTGGAAATCCAAAGATTTTTTAGAATACTGGTCTAATAGACAAAATTTTCGCCGGAGGCTTTTAGAAGAAATTATTAATAAAATACAAAAAACAGAAATAAAAAATTTCTTGGAGGGTGAGTTAATTAAAGAATATTTTGTCCGCGTATTTAAATTTAATGCGGAAGTTATATTTATAGAGAAATTGATTGATTTCCATTCCTTTTTAAATGGAGAGTTTACTTTTAATCAAATTATAAAGAGTAAGAGGTATATAAAATTCAAAGAAGGGAAACTTTCTATCAAGACTTCATTTGTTGATTGGGTAATAGATGCGCTAATATACTATGTGATTGCTTTTATATTATTTATATTCGCTGCATCAATAATATTGTTGTTAAATTTTGCATCTTGGCAATATAGTTTACGTGGGTTGTTTGTATTTATTGCGGGAGTAGTCATTTTTATTTTCAGTGTATTGATACGGATCCAAGCAATCCCATACGAAAATGCAAAAAAATTACAACTTAAATTAGAACAATTTGATAATCAACAATTAGACTATCATATTTAATAAATGTATATAATAAAATAAGCAAGCGTAGGTTGGGTCAAGACCCAACCTACATTTTGCTCAATTACCATATAATAAAAAGGTCGTCTGAAAACCGTGATTCTGTTTTCAGACGACCTTTGTTTCATTCCAAGCAACAAATATAATGGCTCAAAGACTGATTTCTTCCTGTTGGTTCAATACTCAACAAAATCCATTTTGAAAAAGAACTCTCCCATCATGACCTATCCGCAAGCCCTGCAACAACTTCAATACTGGCTGACAAACAACCAAGCATCTCACGCAAACCACCTAAATTTCAATGCACATCCCCTTTCAACCGATGAATTGCAGGCGATACGTGAATATACGCAAAACAAGCTGCCTGAAAGCTATTATTTATTTTTACAGCAATGCGGTACGGGGGATTTCTTTTATTCGTGGTACACCAGCGTGATAGATCAAACCGTATCGCAAACGCCCAAAATAGAAATCTACAATCTCGCCCAATTGAAAGAACAAAACCTCTATTACCAACAACTATTGCGCGAAGAACTTGACGACCTACCGCCTGACGAACACCCCGACATAGGCGAAATCTTTATCATCGGAGCGCATCACAGCATGGGAGATTGGTTCGGCTTCGACCTTTCCCGTGCCGAACCTAACTTCGATATTTTTATCCACGATGCTGCCAATCCAGCTACCTATGCCGAAGAAGCCCAATGGCGGCGATTTGAAGACTGGATCATCCGTTGTGTAGAAAGCGAGGGCGAAGATACACTCTAACTGGCGTAAATACCCGCTCTACGCTTGCTGTTCGTTCAGTCAATAAGTGGGCGGGTGCAGGCTACGGATTGCTGCATGATGTACAGTATAAAATATTGCGCGTTTTTTTCTAATTATTATGAAAAGCAGCCTGCACTTCGATTTTTGAAAGTGTAGGCTGCTTTTGTACCGTGCGGCGTGTTCAGGCGGCCAAAAATCCTATTTCGGCTGCTGAATATTAATCAAGCCTTTCAACACGCCGTCCAATCCGCCGTATACCGAAATCTTGTCGATTTTCTCGGTAACTTTTTCCAATGTTTCCAATTCTTTCAGACGCAGGGCGGTCGGGTTTTCCTCCATCACGCGCGCGGTGTTCAGCAGCGAGCGTGTGGCGGCGGTTTCCTCGCGGCGGCGGATGTTGTTGGCTTGGGCGGATTTTTCGGCTTCTACCACGCGCGTTAAGATGCTGCGGATTTCGCCCGGCAGGATAATGTCTTTCACACCCGCGCTGTCGATTTCCGCGCCCTGCGGCACTTTGGCGCGGATGAGCGCGGTCAGCTCCGTATCCAAGCCCTGTTTATCCGCCAATAGCGTGTCCATACTTTTACTGCCGATGAGCGCGCGGATGGCAAACTGCAATTCGCGGTAGAGATATTCTTCGGGCGATTGATGCTGGGCAAACCATTTGGGCGAGTCCGTAATCCGGTAGTTGCACACCACATTGGCGCGTACGGTAACCTTATCTTCAGTCAGCAGTTCCTGTCCCGATACTTCGCAAGTCTGCAAACGCAAATCCGCCACTTGGCTGCCGACCGTCTGGTTTACCAGCCAATAGTGGTAACGACCCTGCGTCAGAGGCGGTTGCTGCACGTTGTCGATATAGACCAAGCCCTGATGGTGTTCGGGTACGTTTACCGTGTGCACTGCATTTTTGAACACAGGATGGCCGCCGAAATTGATGTTCTGCAACTGCTTCACTGTGTCCGCATCGATTGCCAAACCTTGGGATAAATCAATACGTTGGATTTCATACGGCTGCGCCGCTTCGCGCCAGAACCACGCCGCTTCTTTGGGGCGGATCAGGTTTTGCAGCTTGCCGTTTTGCGACCACAGCAGCAATTCGTTTTCTCCGGCTTCCACGCGCTGCCAATGCGCCGCTGCGAGTTCGGGATTTTGCGCCGCCCATTGCGCCAGTTGCGCCGTATTTTCATACACGGGTATGCCTGTATCGGCAAACAGGGCTTTATGTTCCTCGCCCAACAGCAGCACATAATCGCCTTCACCCAGCACGCGCATCAGGCGGTTACGCTCGGTAATCAGCAGGCGTTCGTTGGCTTTAACGGTATATTTTTGCAGGGGTTTGTCTAACGTGGTGTGTGCCAGCAAAGCAGCCTGCACGTTTTCGGGCAGCCAGTATTCGGTTTTCGGCTGCGTGTGCGTTTCGATTTCTCCATTTTCAGGCAACCAAAACGCTGCGTGTTCGCAGCTTGCCACGACCTTTGCACCAAAATCCTGATGCCATGCCAACGTGTTTTGCCCCACAGGGCTTTCCAGCACCAGCCATTGCGGATTTTCAGGCTGCTCTTTCGCCCATTTCTGCGCGTCTTCCCATTGATGATACATTGCGTTGGCAGTGTGTTGCCGTTCGATTTCGATTTCGTTATTTTTCGCTCTCGCCTTGCTTTGCAGCAGATACCGCCCTTCGCCCAGCACGCGCTGCAAACGCCCGTTGATGCGGATAAGCAGGCGTTCGTGTTGCTCCACGACAAATTTCTCGCAGTTTGACGGCACTTGGTTGCGCAACAACAGCGTTTCCTGCACGTTTTCAGGCAGCCAGTATTCGTTGTGCGCCAGCGTGAGCGTGTTCAATTCGCCCTTTTCAGGACGGAAAAACGCCCAATAGTCCGTATTGTCGGTCATGGTGAATACGGGCATTTCATCGTGCCACACCAATGTATTGTGTCCGGCAGGGTTATGGACAATTTGCAGGAATTTTTCCGCCTTTTTGCGTTCCGAAGCGATTTTCAACAAACTGCCGATGCCGTTCCACTGCACATGCAGTACGGTCGCGTCCTGCTTGTGTGTTTCAATTTCCTTGCCCCAATGCCAAATAGTGTGATTCCCCGCATTGAGAACGGTGTGCAGGCCGCCATCCAGCAGAACGATAAGGCGTTCGGTGGGTTTGACGACGAAATTTTTGAACATGACGTTTCCTTTTTAAAATGGATTGGGCTTGGGCATTTCCGTTGCCCCAAACCCCGTTTCAGGCCGCCTGAAAACGGCAACCCGAAGAAATAGGGGCAACCTGCCGTTGCCGCTTGTGCAACAGTCAGAGGCGGCGGACCCGTGTGTGCATCGGGGAGCATGAAAGCAGCGCAGGGCTTGGGTTTCACATCTTGCCTAAACCGTTTTGCCGTGCGCTGGTAACGTGCCCGCCTTTGCGTCAGCCGGACCGCAAGCCTTGCCCGTTGTCTTTGCAGTGTGGCGGCGGATAGGTTTCAGACGACCCCAATGGTGCAGGCTGCCTGAAGCTTCTTCCGACCCCGCGCCGCGCAGAAAGCGGCAGCAGCAGGTTGCGGTACTGCGTTTTTGGTTTTTGAGACCAATAAATGTCGGTTTTACAAACCATTTTCTATCGTGACAGGATAGTGTCGGATAAAGCCCCGACAGGCTTGGTTTTGAATACAGGAATCGAACCTGTTACACAAGGATTATGAGTCCTTTGCTCTACCCAATGAGCTAATTCAAATGCTTGTGTTGCGGGAATCGAACCCGCTACCGCCAGAATGAAATTCTGATGCTCTACCGAGTGAGCTAAACACTTTCCATCAGCTATGTGTTATGGGATTCGAACCCACGTTTGCGGACCTAATGCCCGCCGTCTTATCCGCTAGACGAAACACGCTTTTGCCTTTGGTTTTCTGCTTTCCGCCACTTTCGTAGCGCAGGATACGGAATCGGCACGCCGCCCGCACAGTTCTGCCTGCCGTTAAACACGCAGAGCCGCCGCTAATCGCTTTGAAAAGCATGGACGGATTGTATTAAAAAGGCAGCCTGAAAACAAATATTGATTTTGCAGCAAGTCGTAGCCTGTATCTCCATCAGCCGCGTGCGTGGCTACGCCACACAAGCTACCTGCGGGAGGCCTAAATTTAAAACCAACGTGCAGGGTGTGTGCGGTACGCACGCGTTCTTTGCCGTTTAAACCGTTGTTTCAAAATTTCAGACGACCTTAAACGTCGTCTGAAAATCTTTAGCATAAAGGCCGTCTGAAAACCAATTTGGCGTTTGAACTGCACCCCAAAAGTTGGACACATACCTTCCAACCACCAAGGTGCAGTTTTTTTATGAGCAAATATATAGTGGATTAAATTTAAACCAGTACAGCGTTGCCTCGCCTTGCCGTACTATCTGTACTGTCTACGGCTTCATCGCCTTGTCCTGATTTAAATTTAATCCACTCCATGTAGAAATCAACAGTGTTGTTTACACTTTTGGCTTTTGCTTGAAGACCCGTTTGAGCAGCTATCCGGCATTGTCAAGAATGTCGATAGACACGGGAAACCCGCTCTGTTCTTGATAATGCCGGATAGCTGCCTAAGAATCATTCAAGCAAAAACAAAAGCTGTCCGCCGTAGAAAAAGTGTAAACAACGCGACGATTTCCTACACAGATAGATGACTATATGGATTACTACAATCGGGAGCGTTGCAGTTTGAAATTGAAAAAGCTGAGTCCTGTCGCATACAGAACCCAGCTTGCACAGAGTGCCTGAATAGGCTTTTATGAGTGTCCAAGATTTGGGGGCCAGTTCAGTTTTCAGACGGCCTTTTGCTGATTTTGGGTAGCGGATACGGTTGTTTAAGAGCTGATTTCCTCCAGCGTCCTGCCTTTCGTTTCTTCGCCCAATGCCAAAATCACCAATACAATCAGCATCATCACGCCGGCAAACATCATGAATATATTGCCGAATCCTTCGCTGCCGCCGACCATTTTGGCGACCACCATAGGCGCGAGGATACCGCCCACGCGTCCGATTGCGCCCGCCCAGCCGGAGGCGAAGGCACGGAAGCGGAGGGGGTAGAGTTCGGGCGTGTAGGTGTATAAAACGCCCCATGCGCCGAGGTTGAAGAACGACATCAGGCTGCCCCATGCCATGACTTCGGCGGCACTGCTGCTTTGCCCGAAAAACCACGCGCAGACGGCGCAGGCGGCGAGAAAGCCCGCCAAAGTTGCTTTGCGCCCGATTTTTTCCACCAATGCCGCTGCCGCGATATAACCGGGCAGTTGCGCGACGATCATCACCAGCACATATTCAAAGGTTTTGACCACCGTATTGCCTTGTTCGACCAAGAGTTTCGGCAGCCAAGTAAAAATGCCGTAATAGGAAAAGACGATGCCGAACCAAACCAGCCACAACATCAGCGTGCGCCGTGCGAAAGGCTGTTGCCACAGTTGTATGAAACGGATGCGCTGTTTTTGCTGTTGCGGCGGTGCTACGGCTGTTGCGGCGGGCGTAATCCCCGCTTCCTCTTCCAAGCGGCTGACCAGCCGGTGCGCTTCGTCCGTTTTGCCTTGCGAGAGGAGGTAGGGTACGGATTCAGGGATGAATTTCAACACCAGCGGGATATACACAATCGGCAACGCGCCGATTAAAAACGCGCTGTGCCAGCCGAATTTTGGGATAAAGAAATAGGAAGCGAGTGCTGCGGCAAGCCAGCCCAGCCCCCAAAAACTTTCCAGCAACACGATGAACCGACCGCGTACTTTCGGCGGGGCGTATTCGCTGACCAATGACACCGCGACGGGAAGCTGTCCGCCCAGTCCTACGCCGACAAAGAAGCGGCAGGTAAGCAGTGTTGCGATGTCGGGTGCAAAGGCGCATAGACCTGTCGCTGTGCTGTACACTGCCATGGTCGCGGCAAATACGGTTTTCCTTCCGAAGCGGTCTGCCAGCCAGCCGCTCGCTACTGCCCCCAGTGCCATGCCGATAAAGGCGATGCTGACTATCCAGCCCAGTTGCGCCGGCTGCAATCCCCATTCTTTGCCCAATGCGGGCAATATAAACGACACGATGCCGGTATCCATTGCGTCAAACAGCCAGCCGATGCCGACCAATACCAGTAATTTGTAGTGGAACCTGCCCGGCGGCAATGCTTGCAGGCGGGAAAGAATGTCCATCTTGATTCTCCTTTGGGGTTTTGAGGAAGTATATATAGCAGATTCGCTTGATTTTTGATACGGTACCTGCCAGCTGCCGTCATTCCCGCGTAGGCGGAAAACCATCGGAAACTTTGAACAACAGATGTTTGCAAAACGGTTGCCGAAATTCAAAAGTGGATTTTCGCCTGCGCGGGAATGACGACATAGATGCTTTTGATTTGGACTTACAATAGAGTTTTTGCGAAATTGGGTGTTACCGGAAAGTAGGCCTGGTGCTTGAGCGTGTACTGAAAATGGTTTGAGGTCGTCTGAAAACGATTGGGCAAAATCCGATATGTCCGTTTTCAGACGACCTTTTTCGAATCTTCTTGGTTTTCTTCTTTTGCCCAATGCTCCCTTACCCGCGCTTTGCCGTCCGCGTCCAAACGGCGGTAAAGATTGATGACTTCGTCGGCGGAGGCGGTGTTTTCCGGCTGCGCCGCGCCGAACAGGGAGCGCACATAATCATCCGCTGGATGGTTTTGAATATCCTGCGGCGTATCGACCTGCAACAGCCTGCCTTGGTGCATCACGCCGATGCGGCAGGCGAGTTTGGCGGCTTCGTTCATGTCGTGGGTAACGAAAACGATGGTGGTGCCGAGTTTTTTGTGAATCAACGACACGGTTTCCTGAAGGGAAGCGCGGGCGAGCGGGTCGAGGGCGGAAAAGGGTTCGTCCATCAGCAGGATGTCGGGTTTGGCAGCGATGGCGCGCAGGATGCCGATGCGCTGTTGTTCGCCGCCGGAAAGTTCGTGCGGATAGCGGTTTAGGTAGGTTTCGGGCGGCATGCCGACCAGCTCGAGCAGTTCGTTCACGCGCGATGTGCGCTTCGATTTGTCCCAGCCCAAAATGTCGGGCATCAGCTCGATATTCTGCCGCACGGTCATGGTGGGGAACAGGGCGATTTGTTGCAGCACATAGCCGATGCGGTGGCGCAGCCCGCGGATGTCGTAATCTTTGATGCGCCTGCCGTTGAAATAAACATCGCCGTCGGTTGGCTCGGTCAGCGCGTTAATCATTCGCAGCGTGGTGGATTTACCGCTGCCAGAACCGCCCACCAACACGAAAAACTCGCCTTGGTAAATGGTGAGGTTCAGTTCGTTTACGGCGGTGTGGTTGTCGTAGCGTTTGCTGACGTTTTTGAATTCGATTAAGGGAGTATGTTCAGGCTGCATCATAAATATCCTTTGCAATTTCGACAAAGCGGCGTGGCTCATGTTCCGAAAACTTTGGCAGGTCGTCTGAAAAGTGCAGGCTGCTTTTTGGGTTTTCAGACGACCTCCAAAGCAGCCTGCACTCAAGTATTTTGGATTGACTAACGCGAGCTATCTGCCAAATACTTTCCGCCAGGCATTCGGATTGATTTTAAACTTGGCTTTGAACTGCAAACGTAGGTTTGCCGCGCTGCCGAAGCCGCTTTGTTCGGCGATGCGTTCTATCGGCAAGTCCGTATTTTCCAATAAATCCTGTACCTGCCATAGCCGCTCTGTGGTGAGCCACTCACCGAAATTCATGCCTGTGGCTTGAGAAAAATGGCGGATAAAGGTACGGCGGGAAACGGCTAATTTTTTTGCCAAATCGTCCAAGCGGTATGGGGTGGCAAGGTTTTGGCGCAGTTCGTCCAATAAGTGATTGATTTTGTCATCGGCGGTACGACGTTCGACAGGTCGGTGGATAAACTGTGCCTGCCCGCCTTCGCGGTGTGGTGCCGCAACCAAGGTACGGGCAAGGTCGTTGGCAACGGTTGCACCGTGGATTTTGCGGATGAGGTAAAGGCAGCAATCCAGCCCGCCCGCCGCGCCTGCCGATGTTAAAAAGTTGCCGTTTTCCGCATATAGGCGGTTGGTATCTAGATGAATTTTAGGGAAACGGCGGACAAAGTCGTCTTCGGCAAGCCAGTGGGTGGCGGCGGTTCTGCCGTCTAAAAGTCCTGTGTAGGCAAGGGCGTAAGTGCCGTAACATAGGGCGGTGATATGCACACCACGTTGTACCGCTTTCTGTAAATGTGCGCTCAACTCGGGTGTCGGGGCTTCTTCAATATTGCGCCAGCCTGCGATGACGATGATGTCGGCTTCTTCCGTCAAATCCAAGCCGCCGTGTACGGGAATGCTTGCGCCCAGTGCCGTGATAACGTCTTTGCTGTCATCGGAACAGATTTTCAGGTCAAAGAGTGGATTGTTCCGATAGGTCGTCTGAAAAACAGAAAAGGGAATGTTGAAGACAAAATCATTCATGCCCGATTGAGCATATAGCACGATTTTGGGAACAGTTTGATTTTGGCGAAACTCGTTACGCTCGTTTTCAGACGACATTTTGGCACTATCCTTGCGTTTGTTGGCAATATTGCCTATTTTAGCCGATACACCTGCTGCTTAAAATACGCTCCATGATTTTTTAAGGAGCAACATCATGAAATCCAAGCAATTTATTCTTGCCACTGTTTTGGGCGCGACAGCCTTTTTCGCTTGGGCAGACGATTCATACCAACATATCCGTAACGCTACCGCCAAAGTCGAATATGCGGGGCAGACGTTTTTGATTGACCCGTTTTTCGCCCCCAAGCATTCCATGAACGGCTTTGCCGGCACGTTCAATAACCAAGCCAAAATGCCGCTGGTCGGGCTGCCGATGAGCGTGAATAAAATTTTGGACGGTGTGGATGCAGTTATCGTTACCCATACTCACGAAGACCATTGGGACGAAACCGCCGCACGTTCCATTCCGAAAAACCTGCCCGTATATGTGCAGCACCAAGCCGACGCGGCAAAAATCCGCAGCCAAGGCTTTACTGATGTACGCGTGTTGAACGGCAGCGCTGTCTTCAACGGCGTAACCATCAGCAAAACCGGCGGCGTACACGGTACAGAAGCCATGTATGCCAACCCGCAGCTAGCCGAAATCTTAGGTGATGCAATGGGTGTGGTATTCCAAAGCAACGGACATAAAACCGCTTATATTATGGGTGATACTGTGTGGACGGCAGATGTAAACAAAGCATTGAACCGCTACAAACCCGATTATCTGATTATGAACACGGGCTATGCGCTGATTTCAGGCATTTCAGACGGCATTATTATGGGGACGGCTGATGTATTAAAAGCCAGCCAAGTCATGCCTAAAGCCAAAATCATCACCGTACACATGGATACTGTGAATCATACCGCCGTCAGCCGCGCCGATATGCGTAAATTTATACGCGGTCAAGGCATTGAAAGCCGTGTGAACGTTCCGGAAGACGGAGAAATCGTGAAGCTGGATTGATAAACGGCACATTACCCTAAGCAGCCTGCACATTGTTTTCAAAGTGCAGGCTGCTTTTGGCTTTCAGGTAGCCTTTTGGCTGTGCAGAAACTTCGTTTTAACTTCGTTGAAGCTGCGCTTTCAGACGACCCCAAAAGCGGCTACCCGTTTCATCGGCCATGATTCGGTTGTCCAAACGCGTTCAAATTCTTCGGCGAAACCGTGTTGCGCGGCGTAGGTTTGCAGTTGTTGCAGCCAGGTTTTCGGGGCGATGTCGGCGACGGCGCGGGTGGTGTGCAGCAGGTAGGGGCGGGTATCGAAAGCGTGGACGATGTGCTGGCTGACGGCGTTTAAGGCTTGGGGATTGTTGTTGGTTTGTTGGGCGATTTTTTCGTATTGCGACAGGGCGGCGGCTTTTGCGGTTTCACGTTCGGCGGCGGTTTGCCGGCTGTGTCGGGCGGTGGTGGCTTGGATGGTAATCAGTGGCGGCAGTTGTCCTTCGGCAAGCGCGGCGGCGAGGCGCAGGTGTCCGTCTAAAATCAGCTGGCGGTTGGATAGGGCAGAGAGTTCGTACACCAAGACGGGCGGCAGTTGGTTTTGCCGTGCGCGTTTGCGCCAATATTTCAGACGGTCGTCTTCGGCGTGGTGGGTTTTCAGGGCGATGAAGCGTTCGGCTTGGGTGTGGAAATCGTTGTCCAGTGCGTCGAAGCGGCTGCCTGAAAACAGCCATTGGGCGTAGTTTTCGTCGGTTTCGGGTTGTACTACGGTGGTGTCGTGTCGGCATTCGCCCCATCGCTGCGGCAGGGTTTGGGCAGGGCGGTAGTTGAAATGCCATTCGCCGATGCCGAGCAGCCCTGTGTCGTGGGCGGCGAGTTGTTCGATGAAATATTTGTTCCACAACAGGCCTTGTTCGGCAGCAGGTTGGCGGGCGATATGTTCGTTTACGCGGCTGCCGATGTATCCGACGGGCTGGTATGCCTGCCAGCTTTCGGCATAGCTGCGGACGAGGTAAACGTCGTATAAATCGTGGCTGAAGAACGACCAGAACACGGGTTCGTCTTGATAGGTCAGGCTGAGGCTGATGCCGTCGGGCGTGTGGAGTTTCAGACGACCTTGCGTTTGACGGTCGATATGCAGGGCGAGGCTGTTTGGGGAGGCGGGATGGTGGGTCAGGCTGCTGCTGTATTGTTCCAGCGCGGCGTTGAGCGATCGGTAGTACATGGGGCATCCTTTGAAAGGCGTTCAGCGATAACTGATGACGATCATCGTACTGCCGTCTTTATTGTGGTAGTACGCGCCCGCATTGCCCCATGCAAATCGACGGCACTTGCCTGCTGCCGATGTTTCAATGGAGTAAGGGGCATCGCCCAGCTGTTTATCCAGCCATCGATCAAATTGTTTTCTGCGTTGCAATTCGCGCTCCTCCGACCATGCTGCCCAGCTATTGTCCTCGCCTATCGGACAGAAGAATATGGATAAGCGCTCCAGCCGCTGCTGCTCGAACCGGGCGGTAAGGGTGTATTGTTCGGACTGTTTGGTAAATGACAAACCGAAAAATGTTATTCCCGCTTGCAGATGATTCGGGCTGGATTTTGGGAAGCATGCAATCCAGTCATCAAGCGTGGTGCGCGCGCTAATAATGTTGCCGTCTGGCAGGATGATGCTGCCGTTTTCAGGGTTTATCTTCATCGGTTTGAATTTCCAAATGTAGTTTTCAGACGACCTAAAACCATGTTCGTATCCATGTCCGTTTTATAACGCCTTTAAATCGCACGATTTTTCATTTAACCAACAACCGTCCCTGTCTCGCCAAATTCAAAGTAGCCAGCAAAAGCAACATCACCAAGCCGGAGCCTGTGGTGGCGAGGAAATAGCCTAAAAACAGTAAACGCTGTTCGGCGATCAAATGAAAACCGCAGCCCGTCATCGCCGCCAAGCCGAACGAGAAACCCCAAAAGCTGGGGCTAAACCCCTGCTCCAGCATCCAAGGAAGAAGGCGCAGCAGCAGCAGGAATTGCAGGCAGCCGTAGCCGATTAAAAGCAGCGCGAAGGCATCGATGTGTCCGCCCGATACGGCAAAATAGGTGCCACAGCCGACAAAAGCGGGCGCAAGCTGAATGCCGACAATACCGCGCGCAGGGGCGTTGACGGGTGTGCCGGTGCGCAAACGGCTCAATATGGCGGCTTCCAAGCTAAGCCATGAAAACAGCCCCGCGCCCAAAAACAGCCAAGCGTAATCCGACCAACCCAACGCTGCCATCGCGGTCGCGCTGACAAAATTGGTGGCAACAGTGGGCAGGTAAACAATCGGTGTGGTGGCATCAAGGGTATGGACGCCGCGCCACAAGCCGCCTGCGCGGTACATGGCAAATGCCAACTGTCCCGCCGTTCCCAGCAAAATCAACCCTTTTGCCAGTAGCGTTTGATAGGGTAAGGCTGTCAAACCTGCCAGCATAGCGGTAATCGGAATTGCGCTGATGAAACAGCATTGCACCAAATCCTGCAAATCCTGCAAAAATTCGGGGCGGAAAAAACGGATTTTAACGATGTAGGCAATGACCAGCATCAGCCAAAGCACAAAGGCGGCGGCTAATAGCGTTTCCCCAGCCCAATGCGGCAAAAGCCCGATACGCGCGCCGTAACGCCAAGACAAACCGAGAGCGAAAAGCCCCAACGGCATGCTGAAATAGCTGAGGGGGACGGGAAATTTTCGGGTACTCATGACAATGTGTGTTTTAAGGAAAGGCGGTAGTATAGCCGATTCAAATCGGTAAATGCAGCTTGGGTTGAATCATAATAAAGACGCTAAATCTGTCCGGAGTATCGGATTTCAGCATGAGCCGTATTGGGCATTGATATTCGGATGTTTGAGTTTATAAATGTGGTTTTCAGACGACCTTTTCAGATTTCGAGGTCGTCTGAAAAATATTTCAAACAGGTTTGCGGAAGGTGATGCAGTAAAAGCGGTTGCTCCACAGCAGCCGCGTTTTCTTTTCCTGAACGGTTTCGGGAATGCAGTTTTCAATTTGTGTCAGATCGAAATCGGTGTCTTGGAAATAGCTCCGCGTAAATAGGCTTTTTTTGTATTGTTGTTGGATGAAGTCGGTGGTTTCGTCTGCAATCATGATTTTGGTGCCGGGCTTGGCGACGCGCAGCATTTCGTTGATGGCTTTTTGCTTGTCGCTGAAAAAATTGATGCCGCCCACATGGAATACGACGTCGAATATATTGTCGGCAAAGGGTAAATCTTCGGCGTTGCAGTGTACCAAGTCCAAGCCTGCTGCTTTTTCCCGCCATACGTCGCGGCAGCGCTCCAGCATACCGAGCGACAGGTCTGCGCCGGTTAAATCCAGCGCGGCGGGATCGATGTCGGCGGGCAGGTGGTTTAAATCGGTACCTGTGCCGATGGAGACGTAGAGCGCGGTGCAGTCCTGCCGCCATTCCAGTTCGCTCATCAGGCTGTGCCGTGTCTCGTTGATGCTGTTGCCGTATCTGAGGCGGGCGATCCAGCGTTCGCCGAAATCGTACCAACGGGCGAGGCGGTTGTACATTTTCATGTATTTGGCGTTGTCGCCCGTTACGTTGTCGGAATCGAGGCACAACAAGATACCGTCTTGTTCGGGCGGAAGCTGATTTTGCAGGGCGGGTTTGAGCTTTTGGATGAGTTTGGCGGAAGGCATGGTGCTTCTCCTGTCGATGATTAAACTATGCGTATCTCGAGTCGGTTTCGGCAAAACCGTTAAAGCGTTGGATTCATCTATCCAACTTATCCGGCGGGGTCGTCTGAAAGTTTGATTAGATGGGGAACAGGCGATTTTGGATGGCTGCGCTGCCTGAAATAAAGGCCGTCTGAAATCGTGTTTCAAACGGCCTTTTGACATAGTTTAAGACAAGGATGGATTAGAACTTGCTTTTGATGTCGTCAATCATGTGCTCGGCTTTTTCTTTTGCTTCGCTAACCAGATGTTCTGCTTCTTCTTTGCCTTTTTTCAATACGTCGCTTGCTTTTTCCTCAATGTCGGCGGCAACTTCTTTGACTTTGCCGATGCCTTGTTGGATCACGCCTTCTGCTTCGAGTTTGGGATCGTCTAAGAGTTCTCCGGCTTTCTCTTTTACATTACCGCTGATTTGGTCTAATTTACCGCTCATGGCTTATTTCCTTGATGTTTGTGTTGATCGAGAGCCCACTATAGTCTAATCGGTAGCTTGTTGCAACTTGGAGGTCGTCTGAAAACCCGCTTCAATAAAATGAAAACTGCTTTTCAGACGACCTGAATCATTTGCCCTTATCGTTAATCAAACCGTTTTTCTGCAAATAATCCCGCGCTACGTCCGCCGGTTTTTCTCCGCCTACTTTCACGCGGTAGTTCATTTCAGTCATTTCGGCTTCGCTGATTTTGCCTGCCAGCTTGTTCAATGCGTTCACGATGTCGGGATGCTGTTCGGCAAACTCGGTTTTCATCAGCGGAGCTCCTTGATAGGAGGGAAAAAGGGCGATGTCGTCTGAAAGGACGGCGAGGCGGTATTGTTTGAGATCGCTGTCAGTGGAGTAGGCTTCGACGAGGTCGATTTTGCCGTTTAGCAGGGCGGTGTAGCGCAGGGCGGGTTCGAGCGTCGAGAGGTGGCTAAACTGTATGTCGTGTTGTTGCAGACCTTTGTAGCCGTCGGCGCGGTCGGTAAATTCAAGGGTAAAGCCGGCGCGGATTTGGTTTTGCACGCGTTTGAGGTCGGAGATTTTGTGCAGGTTGTGCGCGACGGCATAGTCTTGGCTGACGGCGAGGGCGTAGGTGTTTTGGTATGCCATCGGCGGTAAAAAGGTCAGCCGGTGTTGTCGGGCGAGCAGTTCTTTGGCGGTTTGGTAGGTCTGTTCGGGCGAAAGACGGCGGTTCTGCTGTTCGGCGGGGACTTTGACCAGACTTTCCAGGACGGTACCGGTAAATTCGGGGTAGATGTCGATTTCGCCGCTGTTTAAAGCGTTGAACAGAAATGAAGTTTTGCCGAAATTGGGTTTGAGCGCCACCAGCGCGCGCGGATTATTTTCTTCAATCAACTGTTTGTACATATTGATGAGGATGTCGGGTTCGCTGCCGAGCTTGCCTGCGATGGTGATTTTTTGTGCGGATGGGTTCGTTTGAAAAATCGGTGCCAAGCCGATGGCGATAAGGATGGCAAGCAGGGCGGCGGTAATCGGCATTTTGTGTTTGGACTTTTGCAGTATGCCGATTCCGCCGCTGACCAATACGGCGAGCAGGGCGGACAGCAACGCGCCGGTAAACGTCATCGCCATGTTGTTTCGGTCGATGCCGAGCAAAATCAGGTTGCCCAAGCCGCCCGCGCCAATAAGCGCGGCGAGTGTCGCCGTGCCGATAATCAATACGGACGCGGTGCGGATGCCGGAAATCATGGCGGGCAGCGCCATCGGCAATTCAATGCGCCACAACGCCTGCCAACGGGACAAGCCGAACGCGGTGTGCGCTTCTTTAATGGCAGGATCGATTTGGCTCAAACCGAGATAGGTGTTCTGAAAAATCGGCAACAGGGCGTAGAGCGTCAGCGCGATCAAAACCGGCGGCGAACCGATGCCGACGAAGGGAATCAGCAAACCAAGCAGCGCAAGGGAGGGAATGGTTTGCAGGATATTGGTTACCTGTAAAACACCTTCCGCCCAACGACGTTTGTCCGCTAGCCATACGGCGAGCGGCACGGCAAGCGCGACGGCGCAAAGCAGGGCAATCAGGGAGAGGCGTAGGTGTTCAAGCGTTGCCTGCCACAGTTCGGCAGGTGGGACGGGAAGGAAATCGGGCATAAGGCGCAAATCAAACAAAAAGAACTTCACTACAACAAAAGGTCGTCTGAAACATTTTCAGACGACCTCGGAGGATTACAAAGCAGCGTCGTATCCGCCGTCTTCCACGGCCTCAATTAATGCGGCAGGATTGGTTTTCGCAGGGTCGAATTCAATGACCGCATTTTTGTTTTCCAAACTGACTTCGGCTTTCGCAACGCCTTCCGTGTTTTCCAAAATACGGGTAACGCTTTTCACGCAGCCGCCGCAGGTCATACCGCCGATATTGAGGGTAAGGGTTTCCATAGGATTTCCTTTCTGTAAACAAATTGAGTCTAAAAACCAATAAAATATGATGGGTTAACAAAAATCAGGATGAGGCAGAGAAGCAAGCCATAGTTCAAATCCAATCAACTATAACCCTAAATGTAGGGGCAAAGTCAAGCGGGTCGTCTGAAAACCTGTCATCGTTATATCTGCATCATTTGAGTGATCTCGGCATGTTTGATTTGTTCCATTACTCACAAATAGTCAAATTGATATTGTTATTTATTATAAATGCTGTATTATGTCCGGGTAATTATAACAAATAAAATAATAACATCATAAATTCCTAACTATCTCCTTTATCCGTCATTCAGACGACCTCATTCCGCAGATTTTCGATTTTTCAACACTTCAAGCTATTTATATGGCTTGTTCGTTAAGGCTTTGCACGTTTCAATTTTAGAAAATCGATGTGAATTTCGACTGCATCGTCCATATCCGCAAAACAAACGGGCAACCGCAGCCTGTCTTTGCAAAGACAAGTAGCAGAAAACAGAAATAGCCCGGCTGTGAAAATACCCAAGGGAATCTAGATGACGACTTACTACGCCCATTCTGCTCAAGACGAACTCGGTAATCTCTTACCTTACAAACATTGGCAAACCTTACAAAGCCATTCGGTCAATGTTGGGGAAATGGCGGCGGAGTTTGCTCAGGTGTTTGGTGCGCAGGAAATTGCCTGCCAGACGGGACAGCTTCATGACTTAGGGAAATATTCGGAACCATTTGACCGCCGATTACATGGTGGTCCATCAATCGATCATGCTACTGCCGGAGCCAAGATTGCAGTTGAATGCTGGGGAAATGTGATCGGTAAGCTGATGGCGTTTTGCATTGCGGGGCACCATGCGGGGCTTGCAAATGGCAATGGTGAAGGGGATAACCGCCGCACGTTAAAGCAGCGGTTAGCATTGCAATTTGACACAGATATTCCCGCTCTTGATAACCTGTGGCAACAAGAAATCAAGCTCCCTCAAAACCTGTCTGCACCGCCACTCAAGGCCGACGCGCATCATCCTTTTTTCTCCTACGCCTTCTTCACCCGAATGCTTTATTCTTGCTTGGTGGATGCCGATTATCTTGACACCGAAGCCTTTTATAGTGGATTAAATTTAAATCAGGACAAGGCGACGAAGCCGCAGACAGTACAGATAGTACGGCAAGGCGAGGCAACGCCGTACTGGTTTAAAGTTAATCCACTATATCTAAAGCTAGAAAACAAAGCCATCGAGCGCGGCGGGTATCCCGATTTAAACGCCTTACAACACAATTTCAATCAATTCATCAACGCGTTCAGACGACGTATCACCCAAGCTCCAGCGCAAACCGAAGCCGAAAAACGCAATGCTGCTTTAAACCGCCTGCGCAGCGAAATTCTGGAGCATGCCGTAGAACAAGCGGCGCAAGCACAAGGGCTGTTTACGCTCACCGTGCCGACCGGCGGCGGCAAAACCTTCACTTCCATGGCGTTCGCGCTGGAACACGCCAAACGGCACGGCATGCGGCGCGTGATTTACGTCATCCCGTTCACCAGCATCATCGAACAAAATGCCGCCGAATTTCGCAAAGCCTTTGGCGAATTGGGCGAACAAGCCGTGTTGGAACACCACAGCACCTTCGACGACGGCAAACTGCAAAATGAGGCCACCAAAGACAAATTGCGCCTTGCCTCGGAAAACTGGGATGCGCCGATTGTCGTGACCACCGCCGTGCAATTCTTCGAATCCCTCTTTGCCGACCGCTCCTCGCGCTGCCGCAAGCTGCACAACATCGCAGGCTCCGTCATCATCCTCGACGAAGCGCAAATGCTGCCGCTCAATCTTTTGCTGCCCATCATGCAAGCCGTCAAAGAATTGACGCAAAACTATCATTGCTCTGTCGTCATGTGCACCGCCACCCAGCCAGCCGTGCAAGCCGAAAACGGCTTCTATCGCGGCTTTGAAAACGTGCGCGAAATAGCCCCAAAACCGACCGCACTTTTCGACAAACTGCGCCGCACCACCGTGCAGCACATCGGCACACAAACCGATGCCGACCTGCTCACCAAATTTGGTGAACACCCGCAAATGCTGGTTATCGTCAACAACCGCCGCCACGCCCGCAGCCTGTACGACCAAGCCAAACACCTTGACGGCACGTTCCACCTGACCACCTTAATGTGCGCCAAACACCGCAGCCAAAAGCTCGATGAGATTCGATGTCGTCTGAAAAACGGCGAACCCTGCCGCGTTATCGCCACGTCTTTAATCGAAGCCGGCGTTGATGTCGATTTCCCGCTGGTGATGCGCGCCGAAGCAGGTTTAGACAGCGTTGCGCAAGCCGCAGGACGCTGCAACCGCGAAGGCAAAAGGCCGTCTGAAAACAGCTTTGTCTGGATATTCGCACCCGAAGATAAATGGCAAGCCCCGCCCGAACTTGCCGTCCAAGCCGCCGTTATGCGCCTGACCGCCGATGAGTTTTCAGACGACCTCTTATCCACCCAAGCCGTCGCCGCCTACTTCGCCGAGCTTTATCAATTAAAAGGCAGTGAACTGGACAATAAAAAAATTCTGAAAATGCACAACGATACAGGGCAAAGCCTCGATTTCCCATTCCAAACCATCGCCGACAAGTTCCGCATGATCGAAAGCCACATGCAGCCGCTGATTATTCCGTTTGATGCTGAGGCTGAAAGCCTCATTAGCAGCCTGCACCACGCCGACCACATCGGCGGACTCTTACGCAAACTGCAACCCTACACCGTCCAAATCCCCGAAAAAGCCCTCGCCGCTTTGTATAAAGCAGGACGTATCGAACCGATTAACGAGAAAAACTTCGGCAAACAGTTTTATACGCTGATTGGACTGGATTTGTATGATGAAGTGGCGGGGCTTTCTTGGGAGGATGTGGAGTTTTTGAAGAGGGAGAGTCTGGTGTTTTAAACTAACTTATAATTTATAGAATATTAATTTGATTTTTACCTTTAAAAGGCATATCCTTCCTGTGGCTTAAAAAGTAATTTGGAGAAAATTAAGACCATGTCCCAATCTCAACTGACACCACATCAAGCTCGATACTACTCCTGGCTTTTAACCCGTCAAGCCGAGGGTGGCAGTATGGACTCCTTAGCAACAACATTGGTTGATGCCCAAGTCGATTTAAACCCACATCAAGTTGATGCAGCTTTGTTTGCCTGCAAAAATCCGTTGTCGAAAGGTGTGATTTTGGCAGATGAAGTAGGTTTAGGAAAAACCATCGAAGCGGGCTTGGTAATATTGCAGCATTGGGCAGAACGCAAACGTAAAATTCTGATTATCACCCCAGCCAACTTACGCAAACAATGGCATCAAGAGTTACAGGAAAAATTTGGCTTGCAGGGCACAATTTTGGAGGCTAAAAGCTACAATGCCATAAAAAAAGCAGGTAAAAACCCTTTTCGTCAAGAAAATCCCGTTATCTGCTCCTATCAATTTGCTAAATCTAAAGCGGATGATATTAAGCAAATTGGATGGGATTTGGTTGTATTAGATGAGGCTCATCGTCTGCGCAATGTTTATAAGAAAAACAATGTTATCGGTAAAACGTTAAAAGAAGCATTGGAAAACGTGTCCAGCAAAGTCCTATTAACTGCTACTCCCTTGCAAAATTCTCTGCTTGAACTTTACGGCTTGGTCAGCATGATAGATGACCGTGTTTTTGGCGACTTAGATAGTTTTCGTGCTCAATTCGGTGCAAAGGCCACAGAACAGACCTTATCCCATCTGCGCCAGCGACTCAGCCCTGTTTGCCAGCGTACCTTACGCCGCCAAGTACAGGCCTATGTTCCCTACACTCAGCGCCTTGCCATCCTGCAAAAATTTACGCCATCCGACCAAGAACGAGAATTTTCTCATTTGGTTGCCGAATACCTGCGCCGTCCAAATCTGCAAGCAATGCCAGAAGGACAACGACAGCTTATTTCACTAGTATTGTGGAAACTTTTAGCCTCTAGTAGCCGTGCTATTGCTGGTGCACTGGATACTATGACCAAACGCCTGCAAGGTGTATTGGCAGAATCAACCGCACAAGACCTGGTCGAAACTCTGGACGAAGATTATGAAAGCTTAGATGAAACTGCAGAAGAATGGGAAGAAGAAAGCGGATCGAACATTCTGACTGCTGATGAATATCAAGCGATTGCCGATGAAATTAAAGAGCTTAAACATTTTAAACAACTTGCCGAAAACATTCGAGAAGACGCAAAAAGCCGTGCATTATTGACCGCACTTTCCACAGCCTTTGGCAAATTGAAAGAACTTGGTGCGGAGCAAAAAGCCATTATTTTTACCGAATCCAAACGCACCCAAGCCTATCTCTTAGAATGTCTTGCCCAAACTGACTACGCAGGCGAGAATGGTGATGGTATCGTGTTATTCAATGGCACAAACAGTGACCCACAAGCCCAAAAAATCTATAAAGACTGGCTCAAACGGCATGAAGGCAGCGATAAAATTACCGGTTCCAAAACCGCTGACACCCGTGCCGCTTTGGTAGAACATTTCAAAGAGCATGGCACCATCATGATTGCCACTGAAGCAGGTGCAGAAGGTATCAACTTGCAATTTTGCTCCCTCATTATCAATTACGATTTACCGTGGAATCCTCAACGTGTCGAACAGCGCATCGGACGGTGCCACCGTTACGGACAAAAGCACGATGTGGTTGTGGTGAATTTTGTCGATGAAAGCAATGAAGCCGATGCCCGCGTGTACGAACTTTTAGAGAAAAAATTTCAGCTTTTCGACGGCGTATTCGGCGCCAGCGACGAAGTGTTGGGGGCGATCGGTTCGGGCGTGGATATCGAACGGCGCATTGCCGAAATCTACCAAAATTGCCGACAGCCCGAAGACATCAAAAACGCATTTGACGAGTTGCAACACGAGCTTTCAGACGAAATCAATCAAAACATGATGAAAGCGCGCCAGACCCTATTTGAAAATTTTGATGAAAAAGTGCGCGAAAAATTACGCTTGCGGGATACGGAAAGCAAAAATGCGCGGGATAAATATGAACGTCTCTTATTGGATTTAACCCAAAGCGAATTGGGTGATGACGCCGATTTTGATTCAGACGGCTTTGTGCTGAAAAAACTGCCTGCGCGTTATACGGCAGAGCTGAATGAACCGATTCCGACAGGGCGTTACGAACTGCCGCGCAAAAACGGCGATGCCAAACTCTACCGCATTCAGCACCCGCTGGCACAAGCCATCATCGCGCAGGCGAAAAAGCGCGATTGTCCGCCCGCGCGCCTGCAATTGGATTATCAGGCATACGGCAGCAAAATCAGCACGCTTGAGGCTTATCGCGGACAAAGCGGGCAGTTGATAGCCAAAATCATCAGCGTCAGCGCATTAAACAGCACCGAGCAGCATCTGCTCATCGCCGCCGTAACCGAACACGGGCAGATACTGCAAGAAGACGATCCCGAAAAACTGCTGAAACTGCCCGCCACCATCAGCAACGCGAGCATCGATATAAAGGCACAAGAAAGCCTAGTTGCCGATGTGAACAACCGCCGCCAAACGCTGCTGAACCATACTACGGAGCGGAATTTGAGCTATTTTGAACAAGAAGTGCAAAAATTGGACGACTGGGCGGAAGACTTAAAGCAAAATCTGGAGCAGCAAATTAAAGAAACCGACCGCGAAATCAGAGAAATTCGCCGCACCGCCGCCACTGCCGCCACGCTTGAAGACAAACTTGCCTGGCAGAAAAAACAGCGGGAATTGGAAAGCAAACGCAGCAAACAACGCCGAGAACTGTTTGACAAGCAAGATGAAATCGAAACGCAGCGTAATCGACTAATCGAAGATTTGGAGCAAAATTTGCAACAGCAAGTGGAGGAAGAAGAGATGTTTTTTATTGAGTGGGGGATGGTGTGATGAATACCTTGTTGGATTTAGGTGCAGCGAAAGTAAAAAAAGTAATAGTACATCATGTGGGGAATAAGTTTAGAGATGAGGGAGTGATACTATCTGATGCGGAGTCAGAGCATGACGCAACTCTAGATAATCTTTTACTTAAATTCTTCTTAGCCCCTGTTGTAAATAGTGAAAATGAATACTTATTAAATCATGAGTCTGATATTAATTTAAATCTGATTAAACACTATTCATCGTTAGTATTTAAAGATGAAAATGAATTTGTTGCCGCTTCAGGGGCTATAGCGAAGCATTTATATATATCTTCAACCCACCCCAATATTGGAGGGGGGGAGTTTATTGAAATATTGTATGATGGAATAATAATAAATAATTTAGAAATCCAAGCAATTGGATTGTTTAGAATTGAATCTAAAAATATTTATTTAGATATTAAAAATAATCATCATACGATTAATATCGTGAAAAAAAAAGGCATTGCTGTTGATTCTATTCAAAAGGGAGCGGTAGTTTTATCAGTAGATAATACGGTATTCATTGTAGATAATCTTGGAAAGAAAACGAAATATTGGCTTGATAGTTTTATAAAAGCCATTCCTAAAAATACGACACAAAAATATGTGCAAGTTTTAAGTTCTGTTACGAAGGCAGTATCAAGTAAGATAAGTTTGCCACAAGATCATCTAAATTTTTCTGAAGCGTTGGTTAATGAAGATGCTTTATCCATCCATAAGTTGAGAGAAATATCAAGCCCCTTTATTGAAAGGAATGACTTTGATTCTATAGTGGATGGTATCGGTGTTAAGAGTGGTTTAGTGGTTGATGACGATTTTTCGGTTGAAACACAGATATTATCAAAGAAAGTTAGGGAAGTGATATCTAAGATAAGCATATCTAAAGGAGTAAATATTGTATTGTCAGAACCAAGTTTGAAAATATCATCTATTGATGTGCAAGATACTGAGTTTGGTTTAAGAGCTATTGTTGATATTAATAGAAAAGGAGAATAAATATGTCAGGTGAAAACTCTAAAAAATCTGGAGAAGTTGGTGAAAAACTTGCATCAACTTTGTTAGAGAAAATTGGCTGGAAGCATAAGATTCAAAATATTTCTATCAACTGCAATAATAGCAATCATATAAACGATTCAGGTAACCAAAGGAAAAGTCATGGGGATGATATTGTTTATATATATGATAATCCATTTCATGATGAAACTACAGTAGTTGCCCATGTTTCAGTTAAACATAATTGGGATGGATATTCTGATTTGGAATCAGATATTAGACGAAAATTTAATAATGACATTAAAGAACTAGAGCAGATTATCCAGTGTGCAAAATATAATTCAGAAATTGATTCTCTTATTGAATCATATAAAGCCAAGGTTAATGTAAGGCACATAGGCGTTCTAGTTTGGTTGCATAATGATAAAGACAATATTGATAGAAATATTCTGCCAGTCATTGCGAGATCCAAGCCGAGTTTAGATGGAGATACACCTTATTATATTATAGATAGTGGCAGAGCTAGTTTTATTTTAAAAGTTATAAATGACTTATCAAGTAAATCGAATGGAAATTATCAATTTTATTACCCTAAAATTGGAACATCTATTTTGGTTGATTCGGATAGGAAGGGGAAATTTCTGCCTATTGAACTAATATCATCGGACATTATTACTGCTATTGTTGATATTGATGGTAAAAATAAATTCTATCTATATAGTCGGGAAAGTTTTAATGAATTGACTTGTAAGAATATGATAGCTTATGCATTAAACTTTTCGGCTGGATTGGTTAGTGATATTTGTATTGGGTTTTCTGATTATAATCCAACACGGGATAGTAACATTGTTAATAAAGCTAGCCTTTCTTTTAAGGAAAGAAGTGAGAGAATTCAAGTTTTCTCTTATAACGAATCAATTTTAAATTTATTTCAGGAGTAAACATGAGCAAGCAAATTGACTTGAAAGGATTGATACCTTCAGGGGCTGAACTTCGGATTCTCCTGAATAGTAATCATATTTCCTATGGAGACATTAGTTCTACATTAAAGGATAAGGGGATCTTTTGTGGAAATAGCGATAAGATTATTTCTGTTCCGTTACTTACAGCAACACTTTTAACATCGGATGAATATGCAAGAATAATTGATAACTCAATTTCTAGAAGTTCTAAGCCTAAAAATAAAATATCTAGCTTGGAATTGGTAGGGGCGGGTATTGATTTAAATACACCACTTAAAAATTTATTTTCTTCACAATTTAATCCTTTTGAAGATATACCAAATATTGAGGTAACCAAAAAGCCAAATCCAATATTTGATAAAAATAATACTGTAAGGATTAGATATGAAATAAAAAGAATAGATTTTAGTAAAGATTTTTTAAAGCGAGAAATGTTTTTTGAAGGGGAAGTTTTAGTTCAAAAGAAAGATACTGATCTTAAAATAGAATTTCTATCTACTCATACATCTAAAGAAACTGAAATTATAAATCAAAGAATTTGTGCTGCCATTGCGAAAAAGCTGAAAAATTTTGGAGTTATTAAAAGCGATATTGAATCAAAAATTATTTTTAATGCTTTTAAAGAAATAGAGAGGGTAAGATTTTTTAAAAGACTGACAGCTGGTCAGGGAACATTTTTAATATTAGACAATGTAAATGAAGTAGTTATTAGCAGAGAAGCTTCAACAAAGCCATTACCTGATGATCCAGAAGTATCATGGATGAATCAGACTGTAAAGTATATGACTATAGATGGTGACCGATTACATAATATATTTTTAATTTCTGATGAAAAATACTACCAATATTACTTCATTGATAATATGGAATTAACCTATAAATATGAATTTGGTATAAATAAAGGTCGGGTAAAAGTAGCTTTTTTCTTTAGTTCTTCATCAAGAAAAAAGGATTTCGATAGAAGTTCTGAATTTGCTTTTGAAGTTATTAATATTAAAACTGAAAATGAAACCACGTCTATTGTCAAAAAAAATATTGAGAATTATATATTGGAAAATGTTAGGATCCTGATAAAAAATGAATATCAGAAAATTATTGAAGAGCGTGATAATGAGTCGCAGGCTATTGAAGGTAATGGGAAATCATCCAAGTAAAAACTAAAGCAGTCAGATTTATTTGTAGAGGACAAAGAATGACCAAACAAAAACTAGAACTCACCTGGATAGGCAAACATAAACGTCCGAAGTTAGAAGCGCGGATTTTGCTCGAAGATCCTGAAAAATCCTATCACGCCAAAGTGCGGTCGGAGGCGGCGGCGTTTGACAACCGATTGATTTTTGGTGACAACCTGCTTGCGCTTAAAGCTTTGGAGCAGGAATTTACGGGCAAAGTATCTTGCATTTACATCGATCCTCCATTTAACACGGGCGATGCCTTTGAAAATTACGATGATGGCCTAGAACATTCTATCTGGCTTGGTTTAATGTATGAACGTTTTAAGCTTTTGAAAAATTTATTAGCTCCCAAAGGTTCTATTTTTGTCCATCTAAATGATGATGAGCTCGATTATTGTAAAGTTGTTCTTGATGAAGTTTTTGGAAGAAATAATTTTGTAAATAGAATAACGATTGAAGCAAGATCACCATCCGCTTTTAGTACGGTTAATCCAGGAGTATTTAAATCTTCTGAATATATTCTTTGGTATGCAAGAGATAAAAGTGAATTTATTGAAAATTCTGGACGTGTAGCTCGTACACCAGACTATGCATATAACAAATGGTTAGAAAATCCAAAGGATAATTTTTCAAACTGGAAGTTATCCCCTTTGATGGATGCTTATGAAAAATCTCCACCTTCTCGTTCTAGACGACCAGATTCTATTTTGGAACATTTTCATGATTTTATAGTAAATAACTCAGAGCAAGTTTGCCGTTTAGCATCTATAAGTGATTCAGGGGCAGGTGAAAAGATTATTCAGCTAAAAAAAGAATCGATAAGAAATCCAGGAAAAGTTTTCAAATTAGAGCGTTTAGGAGATCTTGACGATGTATATGTTTTAGATGGACAGCAATTAATTTTTTATAAAAAAAATGTTGCAGAGATTGACGGAAAGCTATCAGCAACAGCACTACTAACTAATATTTGGAAAGATATTGCATGGGAAGGAATTGCAAAGGAAGGAAGTGTCACTTTCCGAAAAGGAAAAAAACCTGAAAAATTGATTAAACGTTGCTTAGAGCTAGCTACGAATCCCGGCGATCTTGTCCTTGATTCCTTCGCCGGAAGCGGCACCACCGGCGCAGTTGCCCATAAAATGGGACGGCGTTGGATTATGGTGGAGCTGGGCGAGCATTGCCATACCCACATTATCCCACGTTTGCAAAAAGTCATCGATGGCGAAGACCAAGGTGGTATTTCCAAGGCGGTGAATTGGCAGGGCGGCGGCGGATTCCGTTATTTCCGCCTTGCGCCAACATTGATTGTCAATGACAAATGGGGCAATCAAATCATCAATCCCGACTACAACCCTGAAATGCTGGCGGAAGCGTTGGCGAAGCTGGAGGGATTTACCTATATGCCGTCTGAAAACCTTTGGTGGCAGCACGGTTATTCCAGCGAAAACGATTTTATCTACGTTACCACCCAAAGCCTATCTGTTGAGCAGTTGCAAGTGCTTTCAGACGAGGTTGGAGCAGGTCGCAGCCTGCTAATCTGCTGCTCCGCTTGGCGTGGGATTACGGCAGATCAGGCAGCAGAGCGTTTCCCGAATCTTTCCTTAAAAAAAATCCCCAAAATGATTTTGAAACGCTGCGAATGGGGACACGATGATTACAGCTTGAACGTCGCCAATCTTCCGATGGCAGAAGAAGAGCCTGAACCAAGGTCGTCTGAAAACCAACCCGCCGCCAAAACCAAACCCGTGAAACGCAAAAGTGCGGTCGAAAATCAGGGCGGATTGTTTGATGGAGAGGATAGTGATGGGTAAGGAAATGGCGATGATGCCCGCCGATTATGTGCAATGGCTGGCAGACATTAAAAACCGGGTGCTGACCGCACGGTACAAAGCGGTTTTGGCTGTAAATGCCGAGCTGGTATCGCTTTACTGGCATATCGGGCGGGATATTTTGCAACGGCAGGCTGCGCAAGGCTGGGGTAGCAAAGTGATTGACCGCTTGGGGCGGGATTTGCGCGAGGCGTTTCCTGAAATGAAGGGGTTTTCCCGTGCCAACCTTCTGTATATGCGGGCTTTCGCTGAAGCCTGGACTGATTTTGAAATTGTCCAACAGGCTGTTGGACAATTGCCGTGGTTCCATCTTTGTACCTTGATTGACAAAGTGAGAGACACACAACAAACTGAAAACAAGAGATAAGAGATAAAACCATGAGCATCAGAACTCAAAACTATATCAACGGACGTTTGTCTTTACGTGCACCGCAAGCAGAAAGTTTGGCGAAGTTAAAGCAGGCGTTGGATGCTGCCCCGGAAATGGCACAAAAAGATCGAGATGTGGCTGCAGTGTTGAATACTTTAAAAGCAGAGTTTTCTACTTTAGAAGATTTTGAGCGGGAATTTCCGTCATTGTGCTTTGCTTTGGCAACGGGGGTGGGAAAAACCCGCCTAATGGGGGCATTTATCGCCTATCTGCATTTGGCACACGGTATCAATAATTTTTTTGTACTTGCACCGAACCTGACAATTTATAACAAGCTGATTGCCGACTTTACACCGAATACGCCGAAATATGTGTTTAAAGGTATCAGCGAATTTGCGGTAAATCCACCTAAACTGATTAGCGGCGACAACTATGAGCAGCAGAATTTGAGCATGGGAATGGATAATCTTTTTGGTGAGATTACCATTAATGTGTTCAATATTTCCAAAATCAACAGCGAGGTGCGCGGCGGCAAAGAACCGAAAATCAAGCGGATGCGTGAAGTGCTGGGTGATAGTTATTTCAACTATCTGGCGAATCTGCCCGATTTGGTATTGCTGATGGATGAATCGCATCGCTATCGAGCGCAGGCGGGGATGCGGGCGATTAATGAGCTAAATCCGCTTTTTGGCTTGGAGTTAACTGCTACGCCATTTGTGGAATCCACCAAAGCGCCGATTCCGTTCAAAAACGTGATTGTAGATTATCCGCTGGCCCGGGCAATGGACGATGGTTTTGTCAAAATGCCTGCGGTAGTTACGCAGCGCAATTTTGATGCGAAAAATTATACGCCCGAAGAAATTGAGAAAATCAAGTTGGAAGACGGCGTGCGTGTGCATGAAAACACCAAGGTCGAGCTTATGACTTATGCTCGGGAAAATAATGTTGCTGTAGTGAAGCCTTTTATGCTGGTGATTGCTCGCGATACCACGCACGCGGCGCAATTATTGTCTTTACTGGAATCGGACAACTTTTATAACGGGCGTTATCAGGGCAAAGTGATTCAGGTGGATTCGAGTAAATCAGGCAAAGACGAAGAAGAAATGATTGAACGACTTTTGGCGGTGGAGAGCGTGGATGAGCCGACGGAAATCGTGATTCATGTCAATATGCTCAAAGAGGGCTGGGACGTTACCAATCTTTATACTATCGTACCGCTGCGCGCTGCCAATGCTAGAACACTGATCGAGCAATCTATCGGACGCGGTTTGCGTCTGCCTTACGGAAAACGTACGGGAGTGGAAGTGGTAGATAGATTGAACATTATCGCCCACGACCGCTTTCAGGAAATCATCGATGAAGCCAATAAAGGTGATTCAGTGCTGAAATTGAAACAGGTGATTTTGGATGCACCAAGTGCGGACGATAAAAAAATCAGCGTGCAGGTGTATAGCGGTGTGGAAACGATATTGGGATTGGCGGAAACGTCGTCTGAAAATACAAAACAAGCTATTTCAGAAACCAATTCTTCAGTCGATTATCAGCCTGTTTTTAAAACTGAAACCGAAAAACGCATTGCCCACACAGTAATGGAAGCTGCGGCAAAATATGCTACCCGTCCAAGTGAAGCACCAACTTCCCAAGCCTTATTGACAACGGAAATCCGCGAAAAAATCGTTCAAGAAGTTCAGACGGCATTACAACCGATTCAAGGGGAATTGCCGATGGATGAGCTGGATATAGCTGAGATTGTTGCTAAAACCACAGAAATAATGGTGAATCAAACCATCGATATTCCTAGAATCACAGTTGTACCTAGCGGGGAAGTCAGCACGGGATTTCATCCGTTTAAACTCGATTTAAGCAGCCTGCATCTACAACCGAGTGAACGTGAAATCACTATTCACAATCTGCACACTAATGAACAAAGTAGCCTGTCTGCTGAATTGGGTATGAAGGAAAAACGCCCTGAAGACTATATTGTTTTTTCGCTGATGGATTTCGACGATATCGACTATTTCACCCAAGCCGACTTGCTTTACGATTTGGCGGGGCAGATGGTGGCGCACCTGCGCGGTTATTTATCCGAAGAGGAAGTTCTAAGTGTGTTGGATAAAGAACGTCGTCTAATTGCCCGTGAAATCCATGCCCAAATGATGGCGCATTTTTGGGAAAAAGTGGCGAGCTATGAGGCGCTCGTCAGCCAAGGATTTAGTACACTCAAACCATGTAACTATACTGTTTCAGCTGATGAGCCGATTCATTCTGTGCGACAAACACCAAAAGATGTCAGCCGTATTAAGCAAATGCTGTTTGGCAGCTTTTCCAAATGTCTGTATCCCTTACAAAAATTCGACTCTGATACTGAACGCCGTTTTGCTGTGATTCTGGAACGAGAAGCGCGAAAATGGTTCAAACCTGCTCAAGGACAATTCCAGATCTACTGGAAATCTGGTTTCGACTCTAAAGAATATATCCCTGATTTTGTTGTAGAAACCGAAGATTCTATCTGGCTTGTCGAAACTAAAGCAGGTAAAGATTTAAAAGATCCTGAAGTTTTGGCAAAAGCTGATGCAGCTTTTGAATGGTGCAAACACGCTACGGATTATGCGTTGCAGCACAATGGTAAGCATTGGCGTTATGTACTGATTCCGCATGATGAAGTTGCCGAATCAAAAAAATTGGCAGATTTTTTAAGATTTGAGAAAAAGTCTGTCTAAAGCGGATCGCACTTATCAAGTGCGTGGGTTGAAACTAAAATTTATAGGTTATCAGTAAAAATCAGCCGCCTTCGGGCGGCTGTGTGTCAAGGAGTTTGTATGGCAAACCAAATCCGCCTACACATTTGGGGCGATTACGCCTGTTTTACCCGTCCGGAGATGAAGGTGGAGCGGGTGTCTTATGATGTCATCACACCGTCGGCGGCGCGCGGGATTTTGGCGGCAGTGCATTGGAAGCCGGCGATTCGGTGGGTGATTGACCGGATTTATGTGTTGAAACCGATTCGGTTTGAGTCGGTGCGGCGCAATGAGTTGGGCGGCAAGATTTCGGCGGGTAAGGTTAGTGGCGCGATGAAGCGTAAGAGTGTTGCAGATTTATATACGCTGATTGAAGACGACCGCCAGCAGCGCGCGGCGACGGTGCTCAAAGACGTGGCTTATGTGATTGACGCCCATGCGGTGCTGACGGCAAAAGCGGGGACGGATGAGACCGTTACCAAGCATATCGAGATGTTCAAACGCCGTGCGAAAAAGGGGCAATGCTTTCAGCAGCCGTGCTTGGGCGTACGCGAGTTCCCCGCCGATTTTGCTTTGATTGACGAAGACGAGCCGCTGCCGCTGTCGGCGTTAGTGGAAAGCGAGGCAAACCGCGATTTGGGCTGGATGCTGCACGATATTGATTTTGACCACGGCAACACGCCGCATTTTTTCCGCGCACAAATGAAAGACGGCGTGATTGATGTGCCGCCGTTTTACGCTGAGGAGGTGAAAGCATGATTCTTGCGTCCCTTGCCCGCTATTACCGCCGTTTGGCAGCACAAATCGATGAAATGGGCAACCCGAAAGTGCCGCCTTATGGTTTTAGCGAGGAAAAGATCGGCTGGATTTTGGTGTTGGATAAAGAAGGTCGTCTGAAAACTGCTGTGCCGAATCTGACCGCCGATAAAAAGCCACAGCCGAAATTGATGAGCGTGCCGCGCCCTGAAAAACGCACGTCGGGCATCAAGCCGAATTTTTTGTGGGACAAAACCGCCTACGCGCTCGGCGTGGAAACCAATAAAAACAAAGCCGAAGCCAAAGAAAAACCGTTTACGCCGTCTGAAAAAACCTTTGACGCCTTCAAGCAATACCATCTCGATTTACTGCAAAACAGCGACGATGAAGGCTTGCAAGCCTTGTGCCGTTTTCTAAAAAACTGGCAGCCTGCACATTTCGCTGCCGAAAATCTACCTGCCGAAATGCTGGATGCCAACATTGCATTTTCTCTTGAAAAACCGACCGCACTTATCCATAAACGCGAAGCCGCGCAAACCTTATGGGCAGGTTGCCTGAAAAGCGACGAAGCGCTTGAAGGTTTGTGCTTGATTAGCGGCGACACCGCCCCGATTGCACGGCTGCATCCGGCGATTAAAGGCGTGTTTGGCGGGCAAAGTTCCGGCGGTTCGATTATTTCGTTCAACAAAGAAGCCTTCGCCTCGTTCGGCAAGGAGCAAGGCGCAAATGCGCCCGTCTCCGAACAATCCGCCTTTGCCTACACCACCGCGCTGAACTATCTGTTGCGCCGCGAAAATAATCACTGCTTGACCATCGGCGATGCCAGCACGGTTTTTTGGGCGGAAGCGGACGATAGCACTACGGCGCAGGCTGCCGAAGGCTTTTTCGCGCACGTGTTCACGCCGCCGGATAATGAACAAGAAAGCGCCAAAGTTTTCAACGTATTGGAACAAATGAGCAAAGGTCGTCCGTTGCAAGAAATTGCGCCCGAACTTTCTCCCAATACCCGTTTTTACATCTTAGGGCTTGCCCCCAATGCCGCGCGGATTTCTGTTCGATTTTGGCTGGACACTACGTTTGGGCAGTTGGCGGAAAATTTGGCGCAGCATTGGCAAGATTTAGCCCTTGAGCCTTGTGCATGGAAAACGCCGCCGTCGATTTGGCGACTCTTATTGCAAACTGCCGTATTGGGCAAAAGCGAAAATATCTCGCCCGTGTTGGCGGGCGAAATGACCCGTGCCGTGATTTGCGGCACGCCGTATCCCTTGAGTTTGCTGTCGCAACTGATTACCCGAATCCGCGCCGACGGCGAGGTGAACGGACTGCGCGTGGCAATGATTAAAGCCGTATTGCAGCGGCGTTTTAGAAAAGGTTTTATTGAAGAAGGAGTTCCTATGAGTTTGAACAATGAAAGCCCGAATCGTGCCTATCTTTTAGGGCGGCTGTTTGCCGTGTTGGAGCGCATCCAATATCAGGCACTCGGTGAATTAAACGCCGGCATTGCCGATCGCTATTACGGCTCTGCATCCGCCGTGCCGTTTTCCGTTTTTCCGCGCCTTTTGTCGGGTGCAAAACACCATTTGTCGCGCTTGCGTAAAGACAAAGCCGGTATGGCGGTGAATTTGGATAAAGATTTGGGCGAAATCATTGCCAAACTGCCCGAAACCTTTCCGCGCCATTTGAGCATTGACGAGCAAGGCCGCTTTGCTATCGGCTATTACCACCAAAAACAAAGCTATTTTGCTAAAAAAGAAACCGCTGAAACCATTGAAAACTAAGGAGCCAGAAAATGTCTGCCATTCAAAACCGCTATGAATTTGTTTACTTTTTTGACGTAACCAACGGCAACCCCAACGGCGATCCCGACGCGGGCAATATGCCGCGCCTTGACCCCGAATCCAGCAAAGGCTTGGTAACCGATGTTTGCTTAAAACGCAAAATCCGTAATTTTGTAGAAATCAGCAGCGAAAACGAAGTCGGTTACGAAATCTACGTCAAAGAAAAAAGCGTGCTAAACCTGCAAAACAAACGCGCTTATGAAGCGCTCGGTATTGAATTTGAAGCCAAAAAACTGCCCAAAGACGAAGCCAAAGCCCGCGACATTACCGCTTGGATGTGCAAAAACTTCTTCGATATCCGCACCTTCGGAGCTGTGATGACCACCGAAGTCAACAGCGGACAAGTGCGCGGCCCGGTGCAACTGGCGTTTGCCCAATCCATTGATCCGATTGTGCCGCTGGAGGTTTCCATCACCCGCATGGCGGTAACTAACGAAAAAGACTTGGAAAAAGAACGCACTATGGGGCGCAAATACATCGTCCCTTACGCGCTCTACCGCGTGCACGGCTTTATCTCCGCCAACCTTGCCGCCAAAACCGGTTTTTCAGACGACGACTTAGCCAAACTCTGGCAAGCCCTGCAACTGATGTTTGAGCACGACCGCTCCGCCGCCCGTGGCGAAATGGCGGCACGCAAACTGATTGTTTTTAAACACGACAGCGCACTCGGCAGCCAGCCTGCACATAAATTGTTTGACGCCGTGAAAGTCGAACGCGTAAACGGCGAATCAGGTACGCCAGCAAGCGGTTTTGGCGATTACAAAATCAGCGTGGTTTCAGACGGCCTCAATGGCGTGAGTGTGGAAGAGTTGCTTTAAAAAACGTTTGAAAAAATGACCGCACTTTCAACCGAAACCCAAGGGGAAAATCAGGACGCGCGCCTGATTTCCCTTTCCGCCCTGCAACACTACGCCTTCTGTCCGCGTCAATGTGCGTT
Organism: Neisseria sicca; assembly: GCF_017753665.1. Taxonomy (NCBI): domain Bacteria; kingdom Pseudomonadati; phylum Pseudomonadota; class Betaproteobacteria; order Neisseriales; family Neisseriaceae; genus Neisseria; species Neisseria sicca. Next base: position 1,099,733 of record NZ_CP072524.1, on the reverse strand, counting down.
GATTCACAACGAGCAGGCGTGGGCGGAGAACTATTTGACCGCGCAGGGCAAGGCGCTGCATGAGCGGGTGGATTCGGGCGAGCCGGAAACGCGCAAGGGCGTGCGCTTCGAGCGGACGGTGCATGTGTCGGCGGAGAAGCTGGGCATCAGCGGCGTGTTGGATTTGGTGGAAGTGGACACGAAAACAGGTCGTCTGAAACCTGTAGAATACAAACGCGGCAAGCCCAAACCCGACCCGATGGACGAAATCCAGCTCTGCGCCCAAGGTTTGTGCTTGGAAGAAATGACGGGGCAAACCGTCTCTGAGGGTGCGCTGTGGTATATGCAAACCCGCCACCGCGTCCTCGTCGTGTTTTCAGACGACCTGCGCGCCCAAACACTCGCCACCATCGCCGCCGTGCGCGAACTTCTAAACAGCGGCCAAACCCCGCCGCCCAACTACGGCAAACGCTGCAAAGCCTGCTCACTGGTGGAGATTTGCCAGCCGGAGTTGTTGGGGAAACGGGATAGGAGCGTGGGGTATGTGGAGGGGTTGTTTAAGAACTAGTAAAATAAAACTTTTAATTATTTACATCACTTAATAAAGGATACATTTATGGAAAGTTGCAATAATCAAGAAAGTAATGATTTATTTGATAACTCTATTATGCAATTACAGAAAATTGCAGAAGACATAGTAGTATTAGATTATAAATTTAACTGTCTAGAATTAGATATGTATGACACTACAAATTACACATCAAAACTATTTATAGAAAGGCAATTTGAACAACTTCGAGCAATGCTTGCATTAAAGGATAATGAAAGCCATATTTTAATTGCTAGAAGTATGTTCGAAGGGGCTGTTTATTTAGGATGTTTTGTTCAAAATAAAGAATTATCAGATGATTGGAGGAATTATAGCTTGGTGATAGATAAAGGAAGACTAGATGAGCTTTCTGATAAATCTTCTGTACCTAAAGAGGTGATTAATTTATTAAATGAAAATAAGGATATTATCGAGTCTTTTAAAAATAAAAAGGGTAAATTTTATAATTCTTGGACAAAAGGTAAAACGATAAAAGAGCTGGCAGAAATTGCTCAACTGGACAGTTTTTATAAAAACTACTATTCGTCAATGTCTGATTACCATCATTGGGGAACAAAATCTTTTGGAATTCGTTATAAATATAACGACAAACAGACTGGAGTAGAAAAATTGGATACAGCCGAAATAAGACGAGATAGTTTTAGTGCTTGGTGTATGTCAATTTCATCTATTTTATCTGCATTGAAAATTCTAAGTATTAAGTCAAATAATGATGAACTTAAGAAAATTATTTCAAAGTTAGAAGGTGAGTTACATAATATTCCGGGAACAGTATCTACTAATATAAACTACAGTTGTAATAATAGTTAATAAGTAAGTGTAGGTTGTGTTAGCCGTAGGAGTAACCAAACAAAACGCCGAAATTTCAAGCTAAGGTCGTCTGAAAAACAATACTTGGGAAACCAAGCCGTTCCGCTGAGCTACGGCGTTCCGCCTAACCCAGCCTACCAATAATTTTCAGGTAGCCCTAATCTGTCAAATACCCAAAAAACTGCGGTCAAACCCCAAGGAGTTTTCCTCATGCGTAAACTGCAAAACACACTGTATATCACCACCCAAGGCAGCTATCTGCATAAGGAGCGGGAGACGCTGGTGGTGGAGCAGGAGCGTAAGAAGGTGGCGCAGTTGCCGGTGCATTCCATCGGGCATATTTTCTGTTTTGGTAATGTGCTGGTGTCGCCGTTTTTGCTGGGGTTTTGCGGTGAAAATAATGTAAATTTGGTGTTTTTTACCGAGAACGGACGTTTCTTAGGGCGGTTTCAGGGGCGGCAAAGCGGCAATGTGCTGCTGCGTCGGGCGCAGTATCGGGTGTCGGAGCAAAATCCTGTGCCGATTGCGCGCAATATCATTGCGGCGAAGATTCAGGCGAGTAAGCGGGTGCTTCAGCGACAGATTCGCAATTACGGCGAGAATGCGGCGATTCAAAGTGCGGTCGATGCTTTGAACATTTCGCTGCGGCAGTTGAAGGGCGCGGCGGAGCTGGACGTGGTACGCGGCATTGAGGGCGATGCGGCGGCACGTTATTTCGGCGTGTTCGGGCAGCTTTTGAGCGAAAAAAGCGGCTTTACTTTTGACGGGCGCAACCGCCGCCCGCCCAGAGACGGGGTGAACGCGCTGTTGTCGTTTGTTTACAGCATCTTGGGCAAGGACATCAGCGGCGCGCTGCAAGGCGTGGGACTAGATCCGCAGGTGGGTTTTCTGCACGCAGACAGACCGGGGCGCGACAGTTTGGCGCAGGATATTTTGGAAGAATTCCGCGCGTGGTGGGCAGACAGGCTGGTGCTGTCGCTGATTAACCGCGGGCAAATCAAACCTCAGGATTTTGTTACCGAGGCAAGTGGCGCGGTAAGCTTGAAAGCGGAGGCGCGTAAGCTGTTGTTCCAAGCTTTGCAGGCGAAAAAGCAGGAGAAAATCGTGCATCCGTTTTTGGGTGAGGAAGTGGAAATCGGGCTGCTACCGTATATTCAGGCGATGCTGCTAGCGCGGCACTTGCGCGGGGATTTGGCGGAATATCCGCCGTTTTTGATGAGATAGGTTGGCAGGTCGTCTGAAAACAGGCTGGACGTTTTCAGACGACCTCTAAAGCAGCCTGCACATGGGAATACAAAATGCTGATGCTGATTACTTACGATATTTCGCTGGAAGACGCGGAAGGACAGGCAAGGCTGCGGCGCGTGGCGAAATTGTGTCTGGACTACGGCGTGCGCGTGCAGTATTCGGTATTCGAATGCGACATCGCACCCGACCAGTGGGTTGTTTTAAAAGACAAACTCTTGAAAACCTACAACCCCGAAACCGATAGCCTGCGCTTTTACCATCTGGGCAGCAAATGGCGGCGCAAAGTGGAACACCACGGCGCGAAACCGGCGGTGGATGTGTTTAAGGATACGTTGATTGTGTGAATCGCCAACCTACAGTTCTCATGAAAATGCGGCAGGGTTGGCGAACTGGGATTGTTCTTTAACAATAAGGATATTGCGAATGCGGGTGTAACGGAAAAGGCTGTGTTATACTCGCGTTCGCGCTTTTCTTGGGAGCTTAGCGAAATCGGGGCTGCGAAGCCTGATGGAACAAGGCTTTTGAGAGAGGCTCCAGCCGCCTTCGGGCGGCTGTGTGTTGAAACGTCAGTCCGTTTGCTGCTTCGATGTGTGTAGTATCCAGCCGCCTTCGGGCGGCTGTGTGTTGAAACCTGCATTTTGCTGATATGGCAAAGGATATCCCGCCAGCCGCCTTCGGGCGGCTGTGTGTTGAAACTTCGTCTTCTTCAATCTCTGTAATTCGGACGGGGGCCAGCCGCCTTCGGGCGGCTGTGTGTTGAAACTTGTATCAGTTCGGCTTTGGTAATGTTGCCTCCGAGCCCAGCCGCCTTCGGGCGGCTGTGTGTTGAAACCTTTATAGCCCACTATCACACGCAGATAACCCCTTCCAGCCGCCTTCGGGCGGCTGTGTGTTGAAACTAGTTATCGGCTGCCACGTCCCGGTTATTCAGGATCCAGCCGCCTTCGGGCGGCTGTGTGTTGAAACCCCTGCCCTCTAAACGCAATCCTAGACGCTCCTAGCCAGCCGCCTTCGGGCGGCTGTGTGTTGAAACCAAGAGAAAGCCAAACGCATCGAAGCAGTGAAAACCAGCCGCCTTCGGGCGGCTGTGTGTTGAAACGCCGCGCAGGTCAACATCGGTAACGTGATGGTACTCCAGCCGCCTTCGGGCGGCTGTGTGTTGAAACATGATGGGCGCGGGCGGATCGCCTGACGTTTGGACCCAGCCGCCTTCGGGCGGCTGTGTGTTGAAACGTCATATCCTCTGCCAAAACAGGGACGACCGTGCCAGCCGCCTTCGGGCGGCTGTGTGTTGAAACATTTTTGGGAGCTTTAAATGAACGTGAATCAAATCCCAGCCGCCTTCGGGCGGCTGTGTGTTGAAACCAGTCGCCTGACAAAGAGCATACATGGGCGGACCCAGCCGCCTTCGGGCGGCTGTGTGTTGAAACCAGCCGTTCGCGGCGCGGTTGCCTACGCTTGGTACTGCCAGCCGCCTTCGGGCGGCTGTGTGTTGAAACGACAGCAGCCGATACCCCGTTAAGCAGGGTTTGGAACCAGCCGCCTTCGGGCGGCTGTGTGTTGAAACAGCATTACACGCCTTTCCGCTTGTACTCATTGAGCCAGCCGCCTTCGGGCGGCTGTGTGTTGAAACTTGCAGGTATCCTGACGCTTGTTGCAACCCGGATACCAGCCGCCTTCGGGCGGCTGTGTGTTGAAACATCTTGGAATGGAAATTCTGGCTTGGGTTCAGGAACCAGCCGCCTTCGGGCGGCTGTGTGTTGAAACCCTATCCGTAATCCGACTTTGAAACAAAAAACCGACCAGCCGCCTTCGGGCGGCTGTGTGTTGAAACATAGTCTTATTGGTGCTCGTATTCGGTATCAGGACCAGCCGCCTTCGGGCGGCTGTGTGTTGAAACATACCTTACGCGCCGAATACGGCGAGGATGAAACAGCCAGCCGCCTTCGGGCGGCTGTGTGTTGAAACTGCTTTGAGTTCGAGGACGTCGCCCAAGCCCGAATCCAGCCGCCTTCGGGCGGCTGTGTGTTGAAACCGTATCGTTGTAAGCCGTCAACGGCTGACGGTCTCCAGCCGCCTTCGGGCGGCTGTGTGTTGAAACGATGGTTTCGGTGCGGTATAGCGGGTTGTCGCTCCAGCCGCCTTCGGGCGGCTGTGTGTTGAAACGCCGTTATCTTCTGCCTTGCTAATAGCTTTGGTCCAGCCGCCTTCGGGCGGCTGTGTGTTGAAACATAGCAGTACCCCTTAAACGACGGGCAACAAAAAACCAGCCGCCTTCGGGCGGCTGTGTGTTGAAACCCCGTTGGCGATTGTTCCCTAAAAATAACGTTACCAGCCGCCTTCGGGCGGCTGTGTGTTGAAACTTGCCTGCTGCCTGTTTATGCACAAGCAAGAAAGTCCAGCCGCCTTCGGGCGGCTGTGTGTTGAAACTTTGGGCTTATCATCCTCTTTCGGCTTGTCGTCCCAGCCGCCTTCGGGCGGCTGTGTGTTGAAACCTTTCTATCTGTTAAATAATCCTGCCAAAGCATTGCCAGCCGCCTTCGGGCGGCTGTGTGTTGAAACGGGTTTATTACGATATACAAACCGTTGGAATCGGCCAGCCGCCTTCGGGCGGCTGTGTGTTGAAACCGCAAGGATTTGATTCGGGCAGAAATCATATGAAACCAGCCGCCTTCGGGCGGCTGTGTGTTGAAACTTAAATCCTGTTTAAACCTGTTTTCAGACGACCTTAACCAGCCGCCTTCGGGCGGCTGTGTGTTGAAACCAAGTATCGGCAGTATCACGGTGAATATAGGGCTCCAGCCGCCTTCGGGCGGCTGTGTGTTGAAACCCTTTATATCCCACAATCACCCGTAAATAGCCGTCCAGCCGCCTTCGGGCGGCTGTGTGTTGAAACTAATAGGTCTTTTTCTGTTTCCGTGTTGAAAGAAACCAGCCGCCTTCGGGCGGCTGTGTGTTGAAACTCTCTAAGAAGCTCGCCTCTTTTTTCGTTGATACCCAGCCGCCTTCGGGCGGCTGTGTGTTGAAACAGGGGCAAAACCTCAAACCTGAAGACTTCGTGCCCAGCCGCCTTCGGGCGGCTGTGTGTTGAAACGAGAGTATCGAAGTTGCAAACGATTTCGTCATATCCCAGCCGCCTTCGGGCGGCTGTGTGTTGAAACCAAAGATACCATAGACGTAACATTGATTACGGCCACCAGCCGCCTTCGGGCGGCTGTGTGTTGAAACTTCCAAAGATGACGGCAGGCATGATGTAGCTGTACCAGCCGCCTTCGGGCGGCTGTGTGTTGAAACCTGCCCTTTAATTTACATTATGACCAAAGCGGACCCAGCCGCCTTCGGGCGGCTGTGTGTTGAAACGTAAAGGAAAACATCATGAAATTGATGAACACTTGCCCAGCCGCCTTCGGGCGGCTGTGTGTTGAAACTTGCCCAGTTCGGCGCGGATTTCGTCAGCGGTCCCAGCCGCCTTCGGGCGGCTGTGTGTTGAAACAAAATCAACATTCGGGGAGTGAGGAATCAACAGCCCAGCCGCCTTCGGGCGGCTGTGTGTTGAAACATCGTAAACGTCCTTTAAAGGCGGCTGTTTAGTCCCAGCCGCCTTCGGGCGGCTGTGTGTTGAAACTTCGTCGCTCCAAAAGACAGACTGTTCGGGCTTGCCAGCCGCCTTCGGGCGGCTGTGTGTTGAAACAGCGCGTCTTGCGCTTTTGCCAGCTCGTCCGCTGCCAGCCGCCTTCGGGCGGCTGTGTGTTGAAACAGCATCATCAGCAGGCGTTTCATCGGCTTTGTCCCAGCCGCCTTCGGGCGGCTGTGTGTTGAAACAGCCGATTGTAAAGAATGACGGTTCGCTTGATGACCAGCCGCCTTCGGGCGGCTGTGTGTTGAAACCGGATCACCCGCCCATCATTCGCCACCGTTGACGGCCAGCCGCCTTCAGGCGGCTGTGTGTTGAAACTACCATGAAACATCCAGCAAATCATTAGTCGTCCGCCAGCCGCCTTCAGGCGGCTGTGTGTTGAAACCCAAAAGCATACATCTTGAAAGTGTTCAGGGATAAAGCCAGCCGCCTTCAGGCGGCTGTGTGTTGAAACTGATGAAAAATATCAGGATTTTGTAAAAACCAACCAGCCGCCTTCAGGCGGCTGTGTGTTGAAACCGCATAACCTTTGTAATATATGTTTTCGCAACCGTCCAGCCGCCTTCAGGCGGCTGTGTGTTGAAACTGTAAGTTTGAGCAAGGAAGAAGATAAAGGCACCCAGCCGCCTTCAGGCGGCTGTGTGTTGAAACTTAAAAAGCATTTCGAACACTATGTCTGTGTATACCCAGCCGCCTTCAGGCGGCTGTGTGTTGAAACACCGTATAGCTCAACCGTTATGGCTAAACCTGCAACCCAGCCGCCTTCAGGCGGCTGTGTGTTGAAACAAGGCGAAGGTGGCGCACCCTGTACACGGCAGACCCCAGCTGCCTTCGGGCGGCTGTGTGTTGAAACCACGCTCGCTCTGACACCCCATCAGGACGGACAGATCCAGCCGCTTTCAGGTGGTTGTGTGTTGAAACAGACGACCTCTACCGTACTGGCGATTGATTTTGCTAGCCGCCTTCAGGCGACTGCGTGTTGAAACCTGTAGCCGAGGGAGCAGATGTAGAGGCGCAGGCCCAGCCATCTTCAGCTAACCATATGTCGACCAGACGGTGCTTTCCTGATTTAAACCGCCTGTAACCATCTGCTTTTTGATGGTTATGTCTGAAAAATCATCTGTGGAATAGGAAATCGTTAATCCATCAAATCTCTGTCTTTCAGACGATTGAAATCGGATTTGTTCTATTCTGATTAAATCGGATTTTTCCAGCTTCGGGCTGCCGGATAAATTTGATGCAATGCAGGGTTTGATTGGCAAGGGGCTGGATAAAAATGGCAGCTTTGTTATAATAAAACTACTGGCAGTTACATACTTTTCTTGGCATTGCGCCGTTTTATTCATATTAACGAAAGAGGAAAACAAAATGTTTCCAGAATATCGCGATTTAATTTCCAAATTAAAACAAGAAGACGCCCACTTCGCCCGTCTGTTTGACGAGCATAATGAGTTAGACGATAAGATTACAGGTTTGGTCAATAATCCTGTTACCAGCGGTGCTGATGAGATTGAAGAGCTGAAAAAAGCCAAATTGAAGCTGAAAGACGAGTTGTACGCTTTGTTGCAAAAGGCTTCAGGCAAATAATCAGGATTTGAATAAGGTCGTCTGAAAACCGGATTTGGTTTTTCAGACGACCTTTTGTTTATTTAAATAATTTGGAACAACGCTTCAGGCGGCTTGTTCGTGCATCGTGTGAAGGCGGCTTTGCGCGGGATTTTCTTGAAACCATTTCAATTCGTCGCGTAGGGAAACGACTTCGCCGATAACAATCAACGCGGGACGCGGGGCGTTTTCTGCCAGCTCGGACAGGTTTTTCAGACGACCCGTCACGACGCTTTGGTGCGGAAGCGTGCCGTTGGAGACGATGGCGACGGGTGTGTCGCCGCTGCGTCCGTGCGCCATCAGTTTTTCGGCGGTTTCGGCGGCTTTGAGCGTGCCCATATAGACGACCAGGGTTTGGTTGTCGAGGGCGAGCGTGCGCCAGTCGGGCTGGTGGCCGTCGTGTTTGCTGTGTCCGGTCACGAAGAGCGCGCTTTGGGCGCAGTCGCGGTGTGTCAGGGGGATGCCTGCGTAGGCGGTCGCGCCCAGTGCGGCGGTGATGCCGGGGATGATGCGGTACGGGATGTTTGCTTGCCGCAAAACTTGGGCTTCTTCGCCGCCGCGCCCGAAAACGAAGGGGTCGCCGCCTTTGAGCCGGACGACGCGCAGACCTTGGCGGGCGTATTCGACAAGGAGGCGGTTGGTTTCTTCTTGTTGAACGTGGTGCGAGCCTGCGCGTTTGCCGACGCTGATTTTGTCCGCGTCTTTGCGCACCATGCTTAAGACGTCGTCTGAAACTAAGGCATCGTGGAACACGACATCTGCCGCCTGTATCGCCTGCAAAGCGTGCAAGGTGAGCAGCCCTGCGTCGCCGGGACCTGCGCCGACCAGGACGACTTCGCCTTTTGCCGCGCCGAAACCGTCAAGCTGCGCGGCAAGCTCTGCTTCGGCGGCATCAAGATTGCCCTGTGCGGCGAGCGCGTTAAAACGGCTGTCGAACAGGTTTTCCCAAAAGCGGCGGCGGTTTGTCGTGCCTGTGATGTTGGCTTTGACCGCGTTGCGCCATTTGCCTGCGAGCGCCGCCATTTGACCGGTGTGCAGCGGGATGAGCGTTTCGATGATTTGCCGCCACTTACGCGCCAAAACAGGGGCGGTCGCGCCGCTGGAGACGGCGATTTTGAGCGGGCTGCGGTCGATGACGGCGGGGACGGTGAAGGAACACAAATCCGCGGTATCGACGGTGTTGCAGAGTTTAGCCCGCCGCTCCGCCGCTTGGAAAATGCGGCGGTTGAAGGCGTAATCGTCGGTGGCGGCGACGGCGAAAAATACGTCGTCCAAATCGTCGTCGTAAAATTCGCTGCCCAGCCATTCGATTTTGCCTTCGTCCGCCCATTTTTGGAAAACGGGATTGAGTTCGCGGGCGACAACCCTGACCGCAGCCCCTGCCTGCAACAGGCTTTCGGCTTTGCGTTCCGCCACTTTGCCCGCACCCGCCAGCAGGACGGGGCGGCCGTTCAAATCGGCAAACAGGGGATAATGGTTCATGGCGTGTTCTCTTATTAAGCTATCGTGCCGCCCATCTTAAAATCCCGCAGGCTTCGGCGGAAAGAATGGTTTTTGCTTATCTTATCGAGTTTGGTTATATGCGCCGCTTCCGTTGCCACGCAGCAAAAAGGTCGTCTGAAAACGGCAATCCCTTTTCAGACGATCCCGCCAATATAACGAAATCATCTTTGCTTCAAACAAACCATTCTTTCCGTTTTTCAGACGACCTCTTTAGAGTACCGCCTATCCGAGTTTTGCTAAAGAGAACAATATGTCTATTCAAAACCACCACTTAGACTGGCTCGAAGCCGAATCCATCTACATCATCCGCGAAGTCGTCGCCGAAGCGAAAAATCCCGCGCTGCTGTTTTCCGGCGGCAAGGATTCCGTCGTTTTGCTGGCGCTGGCGGTCAAAGCGTTCAAGCTCGAAGGCCGCCCGCTCAAGCTGCCGTTCAAGCTGCTGCACGTCGATACGGGACATAACTACCCCGAAGTGATTCAGTTCCGCGATGAAACCGTGGCGCGCACGGGCGTACAGCTGGTGGTCGGCAGCGTCGAAGATTCCATCAAAAAAGGCACGGTCGTCCTGCGCCGCGAATCCGATTCACGCAACGCCGCGCAGGCGGTTACGCTGGTGGAAACCATTGAAGAACAAGGCTTTGACGCACTGATGGGCGGCGCGCGGCGCGATGAGGAAAAAGCGCGGGCGAAGGAGCGGATATTTTCGTTCCGCGACGAATTCGGACAATGGGACCCGAAAAGCCAGCGTCCCGAACTCTGGTCGCTCTACAATACGCGGCTCTTTAGCGGCGAAAACATGCGCGTGTTCCCCATCTCCAACTGGACGGAACTCGACATCTGGCAATACATCGCCCGCGAAAAGCTCGCGCTGTCGCCGATTTATTACAGCCACAAACGCGAAGTCGTCGAACGGGGCGGGCTGCTCGTTCCTGTTACCCCGCTGACGCCGAAACGCGAAGGCGAAGTTTCCCAAATCCGCGACGTGCGCTTCCGTACCGTCGGCGACATTTCCTGCACCTGCCCCGTAGCCAGCACCGCCGCCACGCCCGAAGACATCATCGCAGAAACCGCAGCAGCCACCATTTCCGAACGCAGCGCCACGCGCATGGACGACCGCGTGTCGGAAGCGGCGATGGAAGAGCGTAAAAAGGCGGGGTATTTTTGAGCGGAGCTGCTGGCGAAATCGGCTTGAGTTGAAACCCAAGCCGATGACTTTGTTCCGGAAACATTGTGATGAAGAGCGAAAAAAGTCGTCTGAAAAACCAAATTTAGGTTTTCAGACGACCTTTTCGTTTACGGCTTTACTGTTTATTCGATGACAACACGCGCGTTAAGCGGCTGGACGGGGCGGTTGTTATGCGAGCCGACGGCGCGGGTGAATTTTTCTGCCTGCGCCTGATCGATGTGGTCGTAGGTTTTCAGCACTAGCCACGATACGCCTTCGCTGCACGGCGGTGTGGTCAGCGAACCGGCGAAGCGGTAGTATTTCAACCGTTTCGGCAGCAGGGTGCCGGCGTCGAAAGCTTTGTCGAGGTTTACCTTTCCTTCCTTCATCGGCATCACGTTCCATATAGGTGCGAGGCGGTCGTTGGTTTTGCCAGGTTCGTACAATACTGCCAATACCAAAGGCTGGCGGTTTTCGTCCAAGTGGACGAAGTGGGCTTCCATCGGGAAGGTGCGGCCTTTGATTTGGTTTTCACTGGGTACATGGAAATGGAATTGTTTCAGGGTGTAGGTGCGACCATTTACGCTGAGGGTATTGCCACCTTCCGGGTAGTTGACTTGGATGGTGTGGCCGTTGTTTTCCACGTTAACGGCGCTCGGTTTGTAATTGACTTTGATGGCGGGCAGTCTGCCTGAGACGGTTTCGGTAATGTTGACGGGAGATTGGTTTTTGCCTGTGGAGCATAAACGGAACTCTTCAGAAAGCTCGCCCCAGCTTTCGGGGGAGTCGTGTCCGGTGTAACCCCAATGGGTGTGGCTGCCGTGTGCGGCGGCAGAGAATGCTGCGAAGGTGGACAGCAGGAAGACAGTCAGACGAGGCAACGTACGGATCAAGCAGGGCATTGCAATATCCTTTCTGTAAGGAGGAGGGAAAAAAGCATTGCGGTGCGTATGTGGAATATTGTTATTTTTTATTAAACCATAGCCATATTAAATCATTAGGTCAAGCCTTCTTTTGCTAATTAATTTAAGGCTATGAAGTTAAAGCGAATTCATTTTTTTAAAAACGATATTGTCGTTTTAGGAATGGATAATAATTTAAAATAGAAAACTTCCGTTTTTCACACTTGAAAAATTTAAGGAATGCCACCTCATGAAAAAGGTCGTCTGAAAAAAACTGAATTTGGTTTTTCAGACGACCTTTTTGCCTTGCCTGACAAGGGTTATTTGTGCAGCCCGCATTCTTTGCTGTCCTTGCTTTCCCACCACCAGCGTCCGGCGCGGATGTCTTCGTCTGCTTTGACGGGGCGGGTGCAAGGTTCACAGCCTATGCTCGGGTAGCCTTGGAAATACAGGGCGTTGAGCGGAACGTCGTAGGCTTGCGCGTATGCCCAGACGTCGTTTTCTTCCCAGTCGAAAATGGGGTTGAACTTGGCGATGTTGCGGCTGTGGTCGGTTTCTTCGAAATCCAATTCGCTGCGGGTTGCCGATTGGCTGCGGCGTTGACCGGTCAGCCAGGCGGGGGCGTTTTTCAGGGCGCGGTTGAGCGGCTCGATTTTGCGGATGTGACAGCAACGGCGGCGCAGCTCGACGCTGTCGTACATGGCGGTTGCGCCGAATTCCTGTTCAAACTGCCGCGCGCTGTCGGGATTGGGGTGGAAGACTTCCAGCTCGGTTTGGTAGCGGACGTTGACGGCGGTAATCAGGGCGGCGGTTTCGGGATTGAGCTTGCCGGTGTCGAGGGTAATGATGCGCAGGGGGAGTTTCAGGCGGCAGATGGCGTCGGTAACGATCATGTCTTCGACGGCAAGGCTGGAGGCGAAAACGGCTTGCGGATAGCGGCGGGCGATGTGTTTGAGGCGGGTTTCGAGCGTGGCGACCAACTCGGGCAGCCGGCGCCGTTCGGCTTCGCCTGTCGTCGGTATAGTCCAAAGCTGGGGACGGAAGAGGGACATGGTTGGCTGTTCCTTGATTTTTGTTTTCAGACGACCTCTCTTGCGGCAAAAAGGGGTCGTCTGAAAGTTTGTTCGGAACATTATTGTCGGGCGGTCTCGCGTGAAGGGGAAAGAATGCTTTTCTATTTCTTTATAACCAAAGCGATTGCTGCTGGTCTTTCGGCACGAGGTGGTTCACGCCTATGCCGATCAGGCGGAAGGCGTCTTCGCGCTGGGGCGGCACGCGCTGCATCAGGGTTTGCGCGGCGCAAAGCAGGGCGTCGGTGTCGGGAAGGACGGAAGAGTAGGTCAGGGAGCGGGTGATGATGCGGAAATCATGGGTTTTCAGCTTGAGGGTTACACCTTTGGCTTCGACGTTTTTTCGCTCGATTTGCCGCCACAGGTCTTCGGCAAGGTGGGGCAGGTGTCCGGCGACTTGTTCGAGCGACAGGTCTTCGGGCAGGGTGATTTCGGTGGAGATTTGGAGGCGTTCGCGTTCGGCTTTGACGGGGCGTTCGTCCGTACCGCGCGCCAAATCGTAAAGGCGGTAGCCGTAACGTCCGAAATGGTTTAAAAGTTCGCCGCGCTCGAAACGGCGCAAATCGCCTGCTGTCTGCATGCCCAGCGACTGCATTTTTTTCAGCGTTACCTTGCCCACGCCGGGGATTTTGCCCAAAGGCAGGGTTTCCAAAAAAGCCATGACCTTGTGCGGCGGCAGGACGAATTGCCCGTTCGGCTTGCGCCAGTCCGACGCGATTTTCGCTAGAAATTTGTTCGGCGCGATGCCTGCGGAAGCGGTCAGGCCGGTTTCCGCAAAAATGGCGGCGCGGATTTCTTTGGCAACTTCGCTGGCGTAAGGGATGTTTTTGAAATTATGGGTAACGTCAAGATAGGCTTCGTCCAGCGACAGGGGTTCGATTAAATCAGTATAGCGCCTGAATACGGCGTGAATCTGCGCGGAAACCTGACGGTACAAATCGAAATGCGGCGGCACATACACCGCTTGCGGACACAGCCTTTTCGCTGTCGCCACCGACATCGCGGAATGCAGCCCGAACTGCCGCGCCTCATACGATGCGGCGCAAATCACCGAACGCGCGCCCTCCCACGCGACGACCACGGGCAGCCCTTTCAAATGCGGCTGCTCGCGCAGTTCCACCGATGCGTAGAACGCGTCCATGTCGATATGGATGATTTTGCGCTGGGACATTGAAGACGGTCAAGAAGGAAAAAGAGACGGGTATTTTAGCGGAAAACGATAGGGGAAGGTCGTCTGAAAACTGTTTTCCAGTTTTCAGACGACCTTTGCCGGTTTATTTGATTTGATAGTCTAAAACGAAACGCGCCGCATCATCTTGAGCCAGAATTTCCGTCAGCTTGGGCAGCGTATCCGCCAATTTTTTTGCCAGCAGATAGGGCGGATTGAGGACGAACATCCCGCTGCCGTGCATACCGAACCCGTCTTCGCGCGGTTTGTGGACATAAAGCTCGGCTTGAAGGTAATTTTCGGGCATGAGTTTTTTCAACTGTTCCGGCAGCTTGCGGCTCTCTTCGCGGCTCAAGCAGGGATACCAAACCAGATAACAGCCCGACTCGAAACGTTTGAGCGCGTCTTGCAGGGTTTGGACGACGCGGCGGTAATCCTGTTTTTCCTCATAGGGTGGGTCGATCAGTACCACGGCGCGGCGCGGCGGAGGGGGAAGCAGCGAAATCAGTCCGCGATAGCCGTCGGCTTGCGCGATTTGCCCGCGTTTGCCCAGGCGGGCTTCTTTCATGTTGTTTTGCAAATGCGCAAAATCGGCAGGATGAAGCTCGAATAGGCGAAGTTTGTCGCAGTCGCGGGTGAGAAAGCGGGCAAGCCAGGGCGAGCCGCAGTAGAGGTTTTCATCGGGCAGGATTTCTTTCAGACGACCGGTAAAGTCGGACAAATCCGAAGGCAGCGCATCTGCTTGAAGCAGCCGTGCAATCCCCTGCCGGTATTCTCCGACCTTCTGCGCCTGCTCTCCGCGCAAATCATACAAACCCGCGCCGCTGTGGGTGTCGATATACCAATACGGTTTGTCTTTGAGGTTGAAATATTCCAGCGTAAGGAAGAGGGTGAAATGTTTGAGCATATCGGCGTGGTTGCCGGCATGGAAGGCGTGGCGGTAGCTGAGCATGGCAGGGGTCGTCTGAAAACAGGGAAGGGCGATTATATCCGCAAATGGAGCGGGACTGTTGCCGGGCTTTCAGACGACCTTGGGATTGCGCTGGAAGTAAACCGTCCTGACAGGCTGCCGTCGCGGAAATTTTTGTTTTGTCCGATATAATACAGGTCGTCTGAAAACCGGATGTCCATTTTCAGACGACCTTTTTTCAATACGGGAAACGAAAATGGCTGAGAATACCGCCGATGATTTGAACCTTGCCGCCGCTCAAGCGGCCGGGCATTTGCTGGAGCGTTGCGTACCGGAGCATGCTGCGGTGCTGACGCCTTATGTGTTGCGGCTGTTTGCGGCTTTGCAGAACGGGCACTCGTTTGTGTGGCTGGATGAGGGCGAGGCGGACGAATTGGCGGGATTGGCGCCGACGGTCGGGCAGGGCACGTCGCCGTTGGTGTTGCAGGGCAGAAAGTTGTTTTTGGGGCGGATGTGGCAGCTCGAGCATGATTTGGTGGCTGAAATCAAGCGTTTGGCAGAAGCGGAAGTCGAGCCTGTGGATTGGATGAGCGCGTCGCAAAACTTGTCCGGCTGGTTTGCCGACAAAGGCAGCGCAGGGCAGCGGGATGCGGCGGGGCTTGCCCTGCTTCAGGCGTTTATGCTGATTACGGGCGGGCCGGGTACGGGAAAGACGACGACGGTGGCGAAACTTTTGGGGCTGATTTGTACCAACTCTGCCACGCGCCTGCCGCGTATCGCTCTGGCCGCGCCGACGGGCAAGGCTGCGGCGCATATGGCGCGCGCGCTGCATCGGGCGGTGGACGGTTTCGAGATGCCGGATGTGGTGCGCAATCATTTGTCCGCTCTGGAAGGGCAGACGGTCCACCGCCTTTTGAAGCTGCGCCCGCCGCAAATGCTGCCTGCGTTTGACGGCAACCGCCCGCTGCCTTTGGATGTGTTGGTGGTGGATGAGGCTTCGATGTTGGATGTTTCCCTGCTGCTTCACTTGCTGCGTGCGATTCCGTCGGGCTGCCGCGTGATTTTTTTGGGCGACGAGTTCCAACTGCCTTCGGTCGGTGTCGGCGCGGTATTGGCGGCGTTGTCGAGACGGACGGTTTTGGATAAGGAGACGGCGGATCAGCTGAGCATTTATCTGCCTGAACACGGTTTCCCCGTGGAGGAAAATCCGCCGGTTTTGTCGCAAAACGTCGCGCAACTGACGGTCAGCCACCGTTTCGGCGCAAATAGCGGCATCGGTTGCTTGGCGAGGTCGGTTGTGTCGGGTAAGAGCGGGGAAGGTTGGGCGCAGTTTGCCTTGTTCCCCGATGAGTTGGAAATCCGCGAAGGTCGTCTGAAACAGCAGGCGGAGCTGCTTTACCGTAAACACGAAAAATACTGGCAGGCAGTCGATAAAAACGATGTGGCGCTGGCGTTCGGACACGCGGCGGATGTGGTCGTTTTGGCGGCATGGCGGCAGGACGCGGAGGCGTTCAACGAAGAGTATTGCCGTTATCTGCAACGCAAACATCGGGCGGGCGCGGATACGCCGTGGTTCGCGGGACAAATCATCATGATTGCGCGCAACGACTATACGCTGGAAGTGTTCAACGGCGACATCGGGCTGATTATGCCCGACGCGGAATCGGCAAATGGTTTGGCGGCGTATTTCCCGAATGCGGACGGCTTCAAAAAAATTGCCATCAGCCGCCTGCCACAGTTTGAGTCCGCGTTCGCCATGACCGTGCATAAAAGCCAAGGTTCGGAATACCGGGAAGTGTGGCTGCTACCGCCATCAAGAAAAATAGAGCAGGGCGGGGATGACACGCTGTCAGGCTTGAACAACGCGCTGCTCTACACCGCCATCACCCGCGCGCGGGAACGCTTCGTTTTTTGGGGAAATGAAGAACAATGGCGGATGGCGGTGGAGACCCGCAAAACCCGCCGCACGGCATTGGGCGACATCTTGGACGCGATGTTCGTGCCGAAAGCTTGAATCAAACCCTAAAGGTCGTCTGAAAACGAAACGGATGCTGCCGGAAGTTTTCAGACGACCTTTCTCTATTGATATGCGTCAAAATCAGTTTGGAAATAAGCATAATACTCTAAATCTTCTTGACGGTTTGTGCCGTCTTTCATAGGATTACAGCCGTTCGATTACAAAAATTAGTAAATTTCTAACAAATATTGATTAGGAATTTTTGTTAAAAATACCTTTTACCCTTCAATCGGAGATTGGCATGAACATCCAAAAAAACTTTGCCGTTGTATGCACTGCCTTGGCGGCATTACCCACCGCATTTGCAGAAACCGCTAGCGTAGAGCGCGATGCCGCCGCATTGGCAACGACGAGCGATTACGTCAATTCGGGCAGCGTCATCCGCAAAGACGAAGATAAAATCAGCATTTTCAACGATTTGCTGACCGTAAACGGAACATTCCGCGTCCGCGCCGACACCAAAGACATCAATGCCAACAACAGCAGCACCAATCCCACGCCCGACGCCTCCAATACCAATTTCAACGCCGAATTCTGGTTGCGCGCCAAACTTTATAAAGACTGGAAACTGGTAACCCAAATCGAACCCAACATCGACTTGAAAACCGGCAAATTCAACGGCGACCATGATGTTCCCGTGAACAAACTGTATGCCGAAGGCTCGATTACCGAAGGCATCAAAGCCCGCGTCGGTAAATTCGGCGCATTTTCCTCCTACGGACGTGTCTGGGATACCGAAGTAACCGGCGGCGAAATCTTCTTTGACAACAAAACCCTGCCCACCAAAATTTACGCAGGCCGCCGCACCGGCAGCCTCAACGACAACGTATGGGGCATAGGCGGCCGCCGCAAACACTTCGCCGCCATTCAAAGCAGCCTGCCGATTAACGAAAACATCAACGTCGGCGCAACCGTCAGCTACATGAAAGACATAGACGTGCGCGGCGCGAAGAAAAACGCCGTCTTCGGCGAAATCGGCGCAGATGTCAAATTCAACGACGATTGGCGTTGGATGGCGGCAGTCAGCAAGTCCAACATCAAAGCCTATAACGACGCAGGGCAAAAAATCAAAAACGACGGCGTGTTCACCGAAGTCCGCTATAAACTTGCCGACTGGAAAGTCCGCAATTCCTACGACGCCTTCCTGAATTACCGCCACGTCGGTGCGCTTTCGGGCGTATCTTCCGTACAAGACTACAGTAAAAACGTACAAGGCGTACAAGTCGGCGCGACCTACGTTCCTTGGAAAAACTGGAAAGTGTCAGGCTTTTACTTGGCGGGCAAACAAGTTACCCCGACTGCCGGCTCAAGCAGACAAGACGTCAACGTCTTGCGCGGTCAGGTGGAATACAAATTCTAAGCCGTTTGGATAAAGGTTTTGTAGAAACGAAAAAACAGGCAGGGAAAACCTGCCTGTTTTAGTTCGGATAAGATTTCAGACGACCTGTACCTGTTTCCTGATAAAGGTCGTCTGAAAAGTACGATTCCACCAAGACAAACTCCGAATCCTACCAGCTGTCGCGCTTCATGCGGTCGAGTTGGCGGCGGTCGCGTTTGGTCGGCCTGCCGTCGGGATACGCCGCGCTGATGCGGCTTGCTTGGTCGAGCTGTTTTTGCGCTTCGCGTTCGGCGGCGGTTTTCATGTCTTCTTCGTAAAGCTGACGCGCTTCGGGGGCGGGGCGGCGCTGGTGGTTGAGTGCCAATACTTTGATTTTGTAAGGCAGCGAATTGAGCGTCAGGTCGATGATGTCGCCCGCGCTGATGTTTTTGCTGTTTTTGACTTTGGTGCCGTTGACCTGAACCCTGCCCAATTCGATATGTTTTTGAGCCAGCGCGCGGGTTTTGAAAAAGCGCGCAGCCCAAAGCCATTTGTCTAGCCGCATCGCCGTATTGTCGTGGTCGTTTTTCATAGCCTGTTTGAAATGATTGAACTGAATGGAAGTTTATCATAAGATACGGCACTTCATTTGTTTAGTGCAGATATACTATATCGTTGTAAAAGGTCGTCTGAAAAGGCATCCGCCCGATTATCTGCCGTCTTGCACGGCATATCCTCAATGAGAAATGCTGCCAAATATGCCTGATTGGCGTATGATAGCGGCAGCGTCCCTACCGAGAGCTTCACCCTATGAAACCAGTTTTTTTGGATTTTGAACAACCCATCGCCGAATTAACCAATAAAATCGAAGAGTTGCGCTTTGTGCAGGGCGAATCCGCCGTCGATATTTCTGATGAAATCGCCAGATTGCAGAAGAAAAGCAACGACTTGACCAAATCGATTTTCAACAAGCTGACGCCCGCTCAGATTTCGCAGGTTTCACGTCATCCCCAACGTCCTTACACCTTAGATTACATCCAAGCCATTTTCACCGATTTTGAAGAGTTGCACGGCGACCGCCATTATTCAGACGACCATGCCATCGTCGGCGGTTTGGCGCGCTTCAACGGACAAAGCGTGATGGTTATCGGCCATCAAAAAGGCCGCGATACCAAAGAAAAAATCCGCCGCAATTTCGGTATGCCGCGCCCTGAAGGCTACCGTAAAGCGTTGCGCCTGATGCAGACTGCCGAGAAATTCAATATTCCCGTGATGACTTTTGTCGATACGCCGGGCGCGTATCCGGGCATCGGCGCGGAAGAGCGCGGTCAGTCCGAAGCCATCGGACGCAACCTGTACGAATTGACCCGCCTGCGTGTGCCGGTTTTGTGTACCATTATCGGCGAGGGCGGTTCCGGCGGCGCGCTGGCGATTGCGGTCGGCGATTACGTCAATATGCTGCAATATTCGACTTACTCGGTTATCTCTCCGGAAGGGTGCGCGTCCATTCTGTGGAAAACCGCCGAAAAAGCGGCAGATGCCGCGCAAGCCTTGGGCATTACCGCCAAACGCCTGCAAGAGTTGGATTTGATCGATAGCGTGATCAACGAGCCTTTGGGCGGGGCGCACCGTGATTTTGAAACGACCATGAAAAACGTCAAAACGGTGTTGGAAACCGAGTTGCACGAGGCGCAAAATATGCCGATGGCGGACTTGCTGGCGCGCCGTTTCGACCGGATTATGGCTTACGGTAAGTTTACGGATAAGTAAACAATTAATGTGTAGAAAAGCAGGCAGAAGCTCCCCCCTGCCTGCTTTTTCATTTCTAAGAACTTGCCTTGCCGACAGCATAGATTACGCCATATGAACCCGACGTCGCCTGAAAACCTTCCGCCCCAATGCCGCAGTTTGTTGGAAACCTTGCGTCTTTCGGCGCGTTCGCTTCCTGATGGTTGTACGGTAACGGCCGGATTGAGCGGCGGTTTGGATTCGGTGGTGTTGCTGCATATGCTGGCGTGTTTGCGGGAAGAGCTTGGTTTGAATGTACACGCTTTGCACGTTCATCACGGATTGAGCCGCAATGCGGATGACTGGCTGGGGTTTTGCACACGCTTATGCCAAGAATGGAATGTGCCGTTCAGAAGCGTAAAAGTTGAAGTTAAAAAAGACGGCTTGGGAATCGAAGCCGCTGCACGGAAAGCGCGTTATCAGGCGTTTTCAGACGACCCCTCCGGCATCATCGCGTTGGCGCACCATCAGGATGACCAAATTGAAACATTCATGCTCGCGGCGGTTCGCGGCGGCGGCATTAAAGCACTTGCCGCTATGCCGCAATGGCGCAAGCTGGATGAGGAAACGCAAATTTGGCGGCCGCTGCTGACGTTTTCCCGAAAAGAATTGGAAAACTACGCTGCTGTCTGCAACCTGCCGAACATCGAAGATGAAAGTAACGCGGATACAGCTTTTTTAAGAAATTGGATGCGTTACGAGGCGTTGCCGGTTTGGCGGGAGCGCATTCCGAATTTTGACCGTCATGTTTGTTCCAACATTCGTTCTTTGCAAACCGATTTGGCGATTTTGGACGAAGTTGTCGATGCAGATTATCAAATGGTTTGTGAGAGCGGACGCTTCCAAGTCAGCCGCTGGCAGACATTCAGCGAAGCGCGCCGCAGCCGGATTCTTTGGCGGTTTTTTAAAGAGAATGAGATTGTGGAAAGTTCTCCGAGAAAGCTGGCGGATTTCGCGCGGATACTGTTGGAAGCAGAAACTGCACAATGGCAGTTCGGCGAAA
Organism: Neisseria sicca; assembly: GCF_017753665.1. Classification (NCBI taxonomy): domain Bacteria; kingdom Pseudomonadati; phylum Pseudomonadota; class Betaproteobacteria; order Neisseriales; family Neisseriaceae; genus Neisseria; species Neisseria sicca. The sequence goes on along the minus strand of NZ_CP072524.1, from coordinate 1,079,000 downwards.
CATCGGTATGTTTATACCGGGATTTTTTATTCATATTGAAACAAAACCAGTTCGCAGACGTGGATTGGATAAAGGGAAAAGAAGTCAGAGGCCGTCTGAAAGATATTCTCCAAGAAAACGGCTTTTTTCTGGTGCCGCACCGCAACGGATTGCCGGAATCGGTCTTGGAAGAAGAAGGAATCATTCGGACGGCGGGCAGTGATGATATGATGAATGTAGGTTTTTTGTATAAAAACGTTAAGAAAGTGTTGCAGGAAAACCATATTGTACCGTTCGTCAGAAAATGCTGGCCGATTATCACAAATACTGACGGAAACTGCATTGCTATTGTTAACCTTACGGTAAGCCACGATTTTCAAGGGATTGACGGTTTTTTACCGGTTTATGGAAAATTTTTGAGATATAAATGGAACTAAATGCGGCAATAGCTGTCTTTAACTGGCACAGCACGCTTTACTACTTTATAGCTTATAATGCAGTTATTATAAAAAGGTAAAATATGAATGATCGCCAGATTGATCAGGTCTTGGTAGAGCGCGCGCAGAAAGGCGAACAAAAAGCATTCGAGATGCTGATGTCCAAATATCAGCGTCGGCTCATTAGATTGATTTCCCGTTTTGTCAAAGACGAACACGAAGTCAACGATGTGGCTCAAGAGGCAATGATCAGGGCTTACCGTGCCTTGCCGAATTTTCGTAGCGAGAGCGCGTTTTATACTTGGCTGTATCGGATTGCTATCAATACTGCCAAAAATTTCTTAGTAACATCAGGAAAGCTGCCGTTCGTCAGTGCAGAGGCTGCCAATGAAGACGGGGATATTTTGGATTTATCGGATCAGATTGCGGATTATCATACGCCGGAAGCTGAGATGATCAATCGGGAAATCCTGCAAACAGTCGAATCAACGATTTCGCATTTGCCCGAGGACTTACGCAAAGCCATTACCTTGCGGGAAATGGACGGTTTGTCTTACGAGGAAATAGCCACGATTATGGATTGCCCGATAGGGACGGTCCGTTCCCGTATTTTTAGGGCGCGGGAAGTGATAGCAAAAGATTTGAGGCCTTTGCTGGAAACTTCTGAAAATCAAAGGTGGTAATAATAATGGTAATAACTATGAACACAACACACGAATATATCTCCATGTTGATGGATAACGACGATGTATCTGAAGAGATGCTTGATCGTCTGTTGTCCGACGATGCCGCTGCCGAAGCGTGGTACGAGTACCATCTGATTGGCGATTGCATGCGCTATAAAGCAGGTACGGGGCGTGATGCGGATTTCATGCAAAGCGCGGCATTTACCGCTACGCTTGCGGAAATCAGCGAAGAACACAAACAGCGTCATGAAGCCGAAGTTGCCGCTGTGATGCCTGTTGTTAAGGAAGTACAGGCTGCGAACAGTTCCTTCTTCAAATCCTTCGCCGTCGCCGCCAGCGTGGCAGCGGTTGCCGTCGCCGTATGGCAATTCGGTCCGCAAGTGAAGGGCGAATCTGCAGGCATGGTTGCGGAAAAAGCCGTTGAAACCAAAAACCAGCAGGAAAATATCGTACCCGTAGCCGCCAATCCGACAGCGAAAAATGCTTCGGACGCTGTGGTAATGCCTGAATCTGCAAAGAATGATAAAGGTGTGAGTCAGACTACGGTTCGAACTGAAATGCAGGTTCAACAGGACTCCGCCGTTCATTAAACTGCATAGAGATACAGATTTCCATCAAGTAGAGAAATCCCTTCCCGAGCTATTCGGGCAGGGGTTTTATTTTTGAACGGATGCATCTTGAGGTCGTCTGAAAAAACGGTTTGAAAAAAGTCGAACGGTATCGTGCGGCTGCCTTTCTGTATCCTTTTTATTTGAATCCGCTATATAATGCGCCACATGAAATCAATTACCTCCGCGCAAAACGAGCAGCTCAAGCATTTGTCCAAGCTGCTGACACAATCTAAAGCACGCCGGGAATATGGACAAACCGTGTTGGAAGGCGTGCATCTTTCGCAGGTCTATTTAGAGGCGGGGTACACGCCCAAACAAGTGTATTTGCCCGAAAGTAAAAACACGCATCCTGAAATCCGAAATTTAATCAGCAGCTTGGACGAAGATGGTATTACTTGGGTCGGAAACGAAGCCTTGTCTAAAATTACCAGTCTGAACGATGCTGATGATGTGATGACTTGGATAGGGATTCCGCCGCAACGGGATTTGCCTTTAAGCGGCGACTGCGTGGTGTTGGATAGACTGCAAGACCCCGGTAATGTCGGTACGGTTTTACGCAGTGCGGCAGCTTCGGGCGTCAAGCAGATTGTGTTGGGTAATGACTGCGTCGATATTTGGTCGCCTAAGGTATTGCGTGCGGGTATGGGGGCGCATTTTCTGCTGGATATATACAGCCGCGTTTCCCTACTGCAATGGCTGGATACTTATCAGGACAAAATATGGGCGACCGCTTTGGACGGGCGCAACCCTTCCGATTTGTACCAACTGGATTTAAACGCTCCTTGCGCTTGGGTTTTCGGCAATGAAGGCAGCGGCGTGAGTCGGGAAATTTTGGAAAAAGTCGATGGCAGCGTCAGAATCCCGATGCTGGGACAGACCGAGTCGTTAAACGTCGCCATGGCGGCGACTGTATGCCTTTTCGAGCAAATGCGCCAACGCATTGCGTAAGAACTTTCAGACGACCGGTCAGTTTAGGAGAAACCCAATTAAGGTCGTCTGAAAACCTTATCTTCTGCAAACTCAAAACACCAAACCGGCGATATCTGTTTAACCGCCGGTTTGGTGTTTAAAAGCAATCAGAATTTGTCATTCGGCCAGCGTGTGCTTTGCAGAATGCTTGCGTCAACGTCTTGAATATTGCGATGGCCTGTGAACGCCATGGAGACGTCCATTTCCTTATACAGGATTTCCAGCGCGCGGGTAACGCCTTCTTCGCCGTATGCGCCCAAGCCGTAGAGGAACGCGCGGCCTATCATCGTGCCTTTTGCGCCCAAAGCCCATGCTTTGAGGATGTCCTGACCGCTGCGGATGCCGCTGTCCATCCACACTTCGATGTCGCTGCCGACTGCGCTGACGATGTCGGGCAAGGCTTTGATCGAGGATACGGTATCGTCGAGCTGGCGGCCGCCGTGGTTAGAAACGACCAATGCGTCCGCGCCGCTTTTCGCTGCTTTTTCCGCATCTTCAGGTTCCATAATGCCTTTGATAATCAGCTTGCCGCCCCACAAATCTTTAATGCGTGCGACGTCGTCCCAGCTCAGGCGCGGGTCGAATTGTTCGGACGTCCAAGAAGACAGCGAAGACAAATCGCCGACGTTTTTGGCGTGTCCGACGATGTTGCGGAACGTGCGGCGTTCCGTGTTCAGCATTTTCATGCACCATTCGGGTTTAGTTGCCAGATTGATTAAATTGGCGATGGTTGGTTTCGGCGGAGCGGACAGACCGTTTTTGATGTCTTTGTGGCGTTGCCCCAAAACCTGCAAGTCGGCGGTCAAAACCAACGCCGAACATTTGGCATCTTTCGCGCGCTTAATCAGGTTTTCCATAAACTCGCGGTCGCGCATCACATAAAGCTGAAACCAAAACGGCGCGCTGGTGTTTTCGGCAACGTCTTCAATCGAGCAGATGGACATGGTGGACAAAGTAAACGGAATGCCGAACTTCTCCGCCGCACGCGCCGCCAAGATTTCGCCGTCGGCGTGCGCCATGCCGGTAAAGCCCGTCGGCGCAATCGCCACCGGCATCTTCACATCCTGACCGATCATTTTGGTTTCCAAGCTGCGACCTTCCATATTGACCAATACCTTTTGTCGGAAGCGGATGTCTTTGAAATCCGAAGTGTTTTCACGGTAGGTGGTTTCCGTCCAAGAACCTGAATCGATGTAATCGTAAAACATGCGCGGCATCTTGCGCTTGGCGACAAGGCGCAGGTCTTCGATGCAGGTCATTTTGCTCAAATCGCGTTTCATTGTTGATTGCCTCTGTTAAGGGGTTGCTTATACTATGGCGTGGGTCGTCTGAAACGGGTAGGGCGTTTTCAGACGACCTTTTGGAATACCATAATGATTTAGTATGAATTAGATAATCTATATCAATCGCAATTATAAAGCAAATGGTTTTAACCCTGCCAAAAGCAGGGTAATAGCACTTTTCAGACGACCTCAGCTTCAAGTTTCAGATAAAAAAGAGAAATCTTTAGGGAGATAAAAATCAATTCGCCCAGCCATTTAAACAAACAATCGGAAGATGTCTGAATATACTTGACTGAATCACTCAGATATTAGACAATCGCACCACTATAAAAAAGCCGACACAGGCAACTACCATGAGACTGACCACAAAAGGGCGTTTTGCCGTTACCGCCATGATCGATTTGGCGATGAACGCGCAAACCGGCGCTGTCAAACTCAGCGCCATCAGCGAACGCCAAAGCATTTCGCTTTCTTATCTCGAACAACTATTCAGCAAACTGCGGCGTGCCGGGCTGGTCGAAAGCCTGCGCGGCCCCGGCGGTGGCTACATCCTCGCCGCCCCTCCCGCACAAATCAATATCGCCCAAATCATTTCCGCCGCCGAAGATAAGCTGGACGCCACCCAATGCAGCAGCAAAGCCAACTGCCACCACGGCGCGCCCTGCCTGACGCACGACCTTTGGGAAAACCTGAACAAAACCATCAACGATTACCTCAGCAGCGTTACCCTGCAAAGCATCATCGAACAGAAAAACAGCGATGACGGCAGCCAAGTCATCCAATTTACACATATCCATTAAGTACATTACAGAAAAAGAAAGAGCAAACCATGACCGTCAAAACCCCCGTTTATCTCGACTACGCCGCCACCACCCCCGTTGACAAACGCGTTGCCGAAAAAATGATTCCCTATCTGACCGAAACCTTCGGCAACCCCGCTTCCAACAGCCACGCATTCGGCTGGGAAGCAGAAGAGGCCGTCGAAAAAGCCCGCGCCGACATCGCCGCGCTGATTAACGCCGACCCCAAAGAAATCATCTTCACCAGCGGCGCAACCGAGTCCGACAACCTCGCCATCAAAGGCGCGGCAAACTTCTACAAAACCAAAGGCAAACACCTCATCACCGTCAAAACCGAACACAAAGCCGTGCTCGACACCATGCGCGAACTCGAACGCCAAGGCTTTGAAGTAACCTACCTCGGCGTGCAGGAAAACGGTTTGATTGATTTGGAAGAACTCAAAGCCGCCATCCGCGACGACACCATCCTGATTTCCGTAATGTGGGTGAACAACGAAATCGGCGTGGTGCAAGACATTCCCGCCATCGGCGCAATCTGCCGCGAACGCAAAATCATCTTCCACGTCGATGCCGCCCAAGCCTGCGGCAAAGTGCCTGTTGACGTAGAGGCCGCCAAAATCGACCTGCTGTCCATGTCCGGTCATAAAGTGTACGGTCCCAAAGGCATCGGCGCGCTGTACGTCCGCCGCAAACCCCGCGTCCGCCTCGAAGCCCAAATGCACGGCGGTGGCCACGAACGCGGTTTCCGCAGCGGCACCCTGCCGACCCATCAAATCGTCGGCATGGGCGAAGCCTTCCGCATCGCCAAAGAAGAACTCGAGCAAGACATGGCGCACTACCGCAAACTGCGCGACATCTTCCTCAAAGGCATCGAAGGCATCGAAGAAGTCTATATCAACGGCGACCTCGAACACCGCGCCCCGAACAACTTGAACGTCAGCTTCAACTTCGTCGAAGGCGAAAGCCTGATTATGGCGGTCAAAGAACTCGCCGTATCCAGCGGCTCCGCCTGTACTTCTGCCAGCCTTGAGCCAAGCTACGTCCTGCGCGCGCTCGGCCGCAACGACGAACTGGCGCACTCATCCCTGCGCATTACCTTCGGCCGCATGACCACCGAAGAAGAAGTGCAATTCGCCGCAGAACTGATCAAATCCAAAATCGGCAAACTGCGCGAACTGTCGCCGCTGTGGGAAATGTTCAAAGACGGGATTGATTTGAACTCGATTGAATGGGCGGCGCATTAAAAGCAGCCTGCACTCAAAAAACCATCACGAAAAGAGCAATTTATGCTGGGTTGGTGGATAAGCGTTTTCAGCGATGCAGACAGGCAAGAGCCACATCTCATTGCCTCGTGGGAGTGTGGCGTTTCCGGTTTGGACTGGCTGGATGAACTTTGCAAAGAAGGACGCGCCGTGCAGACCGAGAACAAAGGCGGCTATCCCGATGTGTACCAAACGCAGGCGCGGCACGTCGCCCCGTGGCTGCTAGACGGTAAAATCTCGCCGCAGGGCGATGCGTCGCATGGAAACTCCACGCCTGTTTTTATGGAAGACGACAAGGGCGAAACCGTGCTGACGCAGTCATACGGTTACCGTCCGTTGGAACTGCGCCGCCCCGAATTGCTGCGCGCACTGCCGCCCGAAGCGGTTTTGACGATACAGGTATTTGATTTGAGCTAAAGCATCCGTTTTCAGCAAGCGTAGGTTGGGTTGAAAACCCAACAAACCTATCAATCTACCCGAAATGTTGGGTTTAACAACCAAACCTACCTAATAAATAAAAAAGGTCGTCTGAAAATCCTTAAAGACCTTTTCAGACGCCCTAAAAGCCACCACATTAAAATCAAGGATACAAAACCATGAACGAACAAGATTTAGATTTGGATAATCTCGACAACCTGCTTGAAGATTTTGACGGCGTTACCGTAGAGGGCGGCGTCGATTTGGAAAACGACGACGGCTGCGAAGGCGGCGCGTGCAAAATCTAAAGACGGCAGGGGTCGTCTGAAATATTGTTCGTAAGCAAAATAAGCAATCCCATGTCCCTACAAATTCAGGAACAGCATCATTTGCCGCAAACGACGCATTCCATTATCGGCTCATGGCGGATGGAGCAGTTGAACATCAGCCTGGAGACCATACATGATATGCAGCGTCTGGTGGAAGGCAAAATCGGTTTGGATGAGGCTTTGGCTGGCATCAAACAAAGAATGGCGGAAAAATGAGCAAATACGGCAGAGAAGGCATTATCTATTGTATCGGCAAAATATCTCTGCCGAACAAATGATTCAAGCCTGTATTCAGGCATACCATGCCGATAGCAGTTTATTGGCACGATTAATTTTAGACAATTTAGAACAATCGTCTTTTTCAGACGACTAAAACATCAACAAACCACGATATTTTAAGGAAACCACATCATGGCATACAGCGATAAAGTAATCGACCACTACGAAAACCCCCGCAACGTCGGTACTTTCGATAAAAACGACGAATCTGTCGGCACCGGCATGGTCGGCGCGCCTGCTTGCGGCGACGTGATGCGCCTGCAAATCAAAGTGAACGACGAAGGCATCATCGAAGATGCGAAATTTAAAACTTACGGCTGCGGCTCCGCCATCGCTTCTTCCAGCCTGATTACCGAGTGGGTCAAAGGCAAAAGCTTGGATGACGCGCTGGCAATCAAAAACAGCGAAATCGCCGAAGAATTGGAACTGCCACCGGTAAAAATCCACTGCTCCATCTTGGCTGAAGATGCGGTAAAAGCGGCTGTTGCCGACTATCGCAAACGTCAGGAAAGCAAATAACCCGATTCGGTTGGCGCTTTGTCGGCGGACGTTTGTAGGATTTCTGAAAGCCCTAGTGTTTTCCGAAAAACAAAACCGACGACTTGTTCCCTCTCTCGTGAAGAAGAAGGTAAGGACACGGAAACTTAATCCTTTTGAAGTTGTCGCCAAATTTGAGACTGCCTGCCAATCTATTCCCTCTCCCCGCGGGAGAGGGTTAGGGAGAGGGCGATAAGCCGTAGGCTTATATTTAGTCAATACGCCTGCAAAATCAAAGGAGACGACATGCCTTCTCTCGTGAAGAAGAGGGTGAGGGCACAGAAACTTAATCGTTTGGAAGTTGCCGCCAAATTTGGGACTGCCTGCCAATCTATCCCCTCTCCCCGCGGGAGAGGGTTAGGGAGAGGGCAATAAGCCGCAGGCTTATATTTAGTCGATACGCCTGCAAAATAAAAGGAGACAACATGCCTTTTACCGATGAAGAAGCCCAATCCCTGCTTGCCGTCAAAGGCATAGGCAAAACCGTATTGCAGCGTTTGCAGCAAATGGGTTTGGATGATGTTGCCACGCTGGCGGCAGCAGATTTGGAAGACATTTTGGAACAAGGAGCAAAACTGACCGGCTCGACCTGTTGGAAAAACAGTCCGCAGGCAAAAGCTGCCGTTTCCGCCGCGATAGAGTGGGCAAAACAGCGTTTTCAGACGACCTGAAAGGCAATAGGTCGTCTGAAAATGAAAGCAGGCAAAATAAGACAATAATTGCGAATAAGGAAAGAAGCATGATTACCATCACAGAAAACGCAGCCAAACACATCAACAGCTACCTGACCAAGCGTGGCAAAGGCTTGGGCGTGCGCTTGGGGGTAAAAACCAGCGGCTGCTCGGGCATGGCGTATAACCTTGAATTTGTCGATGAAGTGAACGACGACGACCTGATTTTTGAAGAACACGGCGCCCGCATCTATATCGACCCGAAAAGTTTGGTTTATCTGGACGGCACCCAAGTCGATTACACCAAAGAAGGTTTGCAGGAAGGTTTCAAATTTGAAAACCCGAACGTCAAAGACTCTTGCGGCTGCGGCGAGAGCTTTCACGTTTAAGACAAAAAAGTGGCGGGACAGTATCAAAACCGTCCCGCCATTTTTTCGCTTCCTGTCTGTTGTAGCTGCCTTTGCCTTTTCTTTTTCGTTCGACCTTGTGTCGGAACAAATCAGATTTCACTAAGGCTTTTAAAGCATTGTCGTGTATTTTGCCTTTATTGTGCTGCACTTTACTGCTCATATTCAGTCCTTTGGGTTAAGAGTCGGCGGATTATAAGGCAAAATCAGGTTTCTGCCGAAAATTTCACATTAATTATTCCGCCATGTCTCAATATTTCACACTTTTCCAGCTTGAACCCGCTTTCGATATCGACGCCGAAAACTTAGAACAAACCTACCGCACCTTGGCGGCACGTTTCCATCCCGACAAATTCGCGTCCGCTTCCGCCTTTGAACAAAAGCAGGCAGTGATGATGTCTTCCACCATCAACGATGCCTACCGTACTTTGAAAAATCCCATCGACCGCGCCGCGTACCTTCTGAAAGCGCAGGGCATTGATGCCGATGCGCCGGAGCATACCTCTTTCGCACCCGAATTTCTCATGCAGCAAATGGAATGGCGCGAAACGCTGATGGATGCGCAAATGGAGCAAAACAACGAAGCCCTGCGCGCTTTGGATCAAGAAATCAGCGGCGAACAAGACAAGCTGTATCAAGATTTGCGGACGGCCTTTGCAGCGAAAGATCACGAAGCCGCCGCCCAATGGGTGCGCCACGGCAGGTTTTTAAACAAACTGCGCAACGAAATCGCCGCCGCATTGTAAGATTGAAGACAAAGCTTTTGAGCGAATCTAAAAGGTCGTCTGAAAACCGGAATAAGGTTTCAGACGACCTTTGTTACTTATTTCATCATGTTGTATGCCATTATATTTTCAAAATTTAACACAAATCCGAATTTGCCTTATTTCATAAGCGCATAGCCGTATGAGGGTTTTGATGCCGAAAAACACGTCTTCGCGGTAAGGCTTGAATCATAGGGAAAGAGGTCGTCTGAAAGAAAATTGGGAAAAGCACGATTTCAAAACAGCGACCTTGTCAAGACTAGATAAGCAACGAAAAATACACTATATTGTGCCACTCGATATTAATACCTACTGTATCTTGTGTTTCAGGATGGAGAAAACTGACGATGAATGCACCGACTGATTTGAAAGTAACCAAGCGCGACGGACGTTTGGAAAATCTCGACTTAGACAAAATCCACCGCGTCGTTACTTGGGCGGCGGAAGGCTTGAAAAACGTTTCCGTATCGCAGGTCGAGCTCAAATCGCACATCCAGTTTTACAACGGTATCCGCACCGACGACATCCACGAAACCATCATCAAGGCAGCTGCCGACCTGATTTCGCAGGATACGCCCGACTATCAATATCTCGCCGCGCGTCTGGCGATTTTCCACCTGCGCAAAATCGCTTACGGCGAGTTCGAACCGCCGCACCTGTTCGACCACGTTAAAAAACTCACCGATGCGGGCAAATACGACCGCCACATCATCGAAGATTACAGCCGCGAAGAGTTTGACGAGCTGAACGCCTATATCGACCACAGCCGCGACATGACCTTCTCCTACGCTGCCGTGAAGCAGCTCGAAGGCAAATATCTGGTGCAGAACCGCGTTACCCGCCAGATTTATGAAACGCCGCAGTTCTTATACATTTTGGTGGCGATGTGCCTCTTCAGCAAATACCCGAAAGAGACCCGTTTGGACTACGTCAAACGTTTTTACGACGCCGTTTCTACGTTTAAAGTATCGCTGCCGACCCCGATTATGAGCGGCGTGCGCACGCCTACGCGCCAGTTCTCAAGCTGCGTATTGATTGAATGCGACGACAGTCTGGATTCCATCAATGCCACCACCAGCGCGATTGTGAAATATGTTTCCCAACGTGCGGGCATCGGCATTAACGCCGGACGCATTCGCGGTTTGGGCAGCGAAATTCGTGGCGGCGAAGCGCAACACACCGGCTGCATTCCGTTTTTCAAAATGTTCCAAGCGGCGGTCAAATCCTGCTCGCAAGGCGGCGTACGCGGCGGCGCGGCAACTTTGTTCTACCCCTTGTGGCACATCGAAGCCGAAAGCCTGTTGGTATTGAAAAACAACCGCGGCGTGGAAGACAACCGCATCCGCCAGCTGGACTACGGCGTGCAAATCAACCGCCTGCTGTACACCCGCCTGATTAAAGGCGGCAACATCACGCTGTTCTCGCCCAACGAAGTCCCCGGTCTGTACGACGCGTTCTTTGCCGACCAGGATGAATTCGAGCGTCTTTACACGAAATACGAGCAAGACCCAAACATCCGCAAACGTACCTTGTCGGCTACCGATTTGTTCTCCACGCTGATGCAGGAACGCGCCGGAACAGGACGCATCTACATCCAAAACGTTGACCACTGCAACACGCACAGCCCGTTTGACCCGCGCGTCGCCCCCGTTCACCAGTCCAACTTGTGCATGGAAATTGCCCTGCCGACCAAACCGCTGGACAACATCAACGACCCGAATGGCGAAATCGCCCTGTGTACCCTTTCTGCCTTTAACTTGGGCGCATTAAACAGCTTGGATGAGCTGGAAGGGCTTGCCGATTTGACCGTGCGCGCACTCGATGCTTTGTTGGATTATCAAGACTATCCGGTCGAAGCCGCCCGCACCGCGACCATGAACCGCCGCACGCTCGGCATCGGCGTCATCAACTACGCCTACTATTTGGCGAAAAACGGCGTCCGTTACAGCGATGATTCCGCGCTTGGTCTGACCCACCGCACCTTTGAAGCCATGCAGTATTACCTGCTCAAAGCATCGGTAAACCTTGCCAAAGAATACGGCGCATGCCCGCTGTTCAACCAAACCGTTTACTCGCAAGGCAAACTGCCTATCGATACCTACAAAAAAGACTTGGATGCCGTATGCAGCGAGCCTTTGCACTACGACTGGGAAAGCCTGCGCGCCGACATCGTCAAATACGGCCTACGCAACTCTACCCTGACCGCACTCATGCCGTCTGAAACCAGCTCGCAAATTGCCAACGCCACCAACGGCATCGAGCCTCCTCGTGGCCTGGTCAGCGTTAAAGCATCAAAAGACGGTATTTTGAAACAAGTCGTACCGGAATTTGAAACCCTGAAAGATGCCTACGAAACCCTGTGGCAGCTTCCTGGCAACGAAGGCTACCTGAAACTCGTCGGCGTAATGCAAAAATTCGTCGATCAATCGATTTCTGCCAATACCGCCTACGACCCGAACAAATTTGAAGGCAGCAAAGTTTCCATGAAACAAATGCTCAAAGACCTGCTGACCGCCTATAAATACGGTGTCAAAACCCTGTACTACCATAACACCCGAGACGGCGCGGACGATACGCAGGCCGATATTCAAGATGACGGCTGCGCTGGTGGGGCTTGTAAGATTTGACAATGGGAGATTTCAGACGATCTTTAGAGTTTAAAAGGTCGTCTGAAAATAAAACAAAGGATGGAAGAAAGTGTCTAATGCTTATTATGATAATCCAGCACAAAGATTATTGAAAATTATTAAAAAAGCTAAAGGAGTTTCATCACTTCGTACTTCAAGAGGTGCGTGGATGGAGATTTTAAATTTAACTAATGATGAAGCTAGTGATCGTAATATTCTATTTTCGATTAGCAAAGTTATAAATTTAATTGAGGAGATTAATAACTATTTCCAAGTAAATGAACCTGACTATATCGAGCATTGTCAGAATTGGATGGAAAACATATTGTTTTTTCTTGGTAAATCGGTAGAGTTAGATAGACAATGGGGTGATGTCATTTGTTATTTAGATGAAAATATGACTTCATATCTTTATTCTTCTGTTAAGATTATTGATGCTAATTTTGAAAAAAATCAACTTTCATTTTTGAGAAAAATTGATGAAAGTGAACTAATTGAAATAAATAATTCTATAAAAAGCATATATCAGGACATATTAATTTCTGAAAATATAGAAGACAATGTTAAGTCTTCTATTCTAAAATATCTTTTGCGTCTTATTGAATCCATTGATCAATATGCAATTACTGGTTCTGAAGCTATTATCGAAGTCCTAGAAAATACTGTTGGTCATATGTATTTCAACCATGAATATAAAGAATTCATGAGCAATACAGAAACTGGTAAGAATCTCCTTTCTAAGATGGGAGAAATTGCAAAAAAAGTTACCTGTTTTACGGGGATTTTAGAGTTAGCTAATAAGAGTTTTGAATTAATTGAAAATATTAAAGATTTAAATAATTGATAAGTAAGTATGTTTTAGATAAAAGAGATAAATTTCACAATATTAATATTACCATTTTAAGTTAATCTAAAAAGAGTTCCCCATGTCCTGCGAACATCTAGTCATGTCATACAGCACCTTTTCCAAAACCAAAAACGATGCGCTGAAAGAGCCGATGTTTTTTGGTCAGCCGGTGAATGTTGCCCGTTATGACCAGCAGAAATACGAAGTATTTGAAAAACTGATCGAAAAACAATTATCTTTCTTCTGGCGTCCGGAAGAAATCGACGTGTCGCGCGACCGTATCGACTACGCCAATCTGCCCGAACACGAAAAACATATTTTCATTAGCAATCTGAAATACCAAACCCTGCTCGATTCGATCCAAGGCCGCAGCCCGAATGTTGCATTCTTGCCTTTGGTGTCCATTCCCGAGCTGGAAACGTGGATTGAAACGTGGAGCTTCAGCGAAACCATCCACTCGCGCAGTTACACTCACATCATCCGCAATATCGTGAATGATCCTTCAGTCGTGTTCGATGATATTGTGCAAAACAAATACATCATCGCCCGCGCCGAAGACATTGCCTGCTATTACGATGATTTAATCGAATACACCCAGTATTACAACCTGTTAGGTGAAGGGACGCACAATGTCGGCGGCAAGCTCGTTACTGTGTCTTTGCGCGAGTTGAAGAAAAAACTCTATCTCTGCCTGATGTGCGTCAATGTGTTGGAAGCCATCCGTTTCTACGTCTCATTCGCCTGCTCGTTCGCTTTTGCCGAGCGCGAGTTGATGGAAGGCAACGCCAAAATCATCAAACTGATTGCCCGCGACGAAGCCCTGCACCTGACCAGCACCCAGCATATGCTCAACCTGATGCGCGCCGGTGCCGACGATCCTGAAATGGCGGAAATCGCCGTCGAATTGCAGGACGAATGTTTCAAACTCTTCAAAAAAGCGGCGGAACAGGAAAAAGAATGGGCGGCCTATCTGTTTAAAGACGGTTCGATGATTGGTCTGAACAAGGAAATTTTGGCGCAATACGTCGAATACATTACTAACCTACGTATGCAGGCGGTCGGTTTGCCCGCCGGATTCGAAGGTGCTACCCAAAACCCGATTCCGTGGATTAACGCGTGGCTGTCGTCCGACAACGTGCAGGTTGCGCCGCAGGAAGTGGAAATTTCTTCTTACTTAATCGGTCAGATTGATTCGGAAGTCAGCGCGGACGATTTGGGCGATTTCGAACTGTAATCAAATTCGGCGGTTTTTCCGCATTTCCATCATCAGAGGTCGTCTGAACAGGTGTAGAAACGAAATCAAAGATTTCGGTTACACCGTGCAGACGGCCTTTCCCGCTTAAACAGATAACAATGGCACTCATCAGTACACACGACAAAACCTTCGAGCTTCAAGAAGGCGAAACCTTATTGGAGGGCTTGGAGCGCACCGGCCACGAGGTGGAATACCAGTGCCGCAGCGGTTATTGCGGTTCTTGCCGTGTCAAGATATTGGACGGTAGGGTGTCCTACGACGATTTCCCGCTCGCCTTTGTTGCGCCCGGTGAGATTCTGCCGTGTTGCTGTCGGGTAAATGAGGATATTAAGGTTGATTGCCGCGTTCGGATGAGTGAACCGGATTTGTTTGATGTTAGCTTGTTTGATGAGCAGGAATAACTTTAATTGATTAGATTGGTAGTGGATTCGAATAGGGATATGAGTGTTTTTATTTGAATCTATCAACTAACTGATTTTTATATTTTAAATACACATTACTGGAAATATAGAATGATCAAAAACAATACATCCCAATTTTTCTTATTATTCGTCGCCGTCTTATTGGTGGCTTGCTCTCCTGACAAACAGGATAAGGTAAAAGAATCTGTCGTTTCTGCACCTTTATCTTCTGTTTCCGAGAAATCCAATACAAATGATAAGACCGTAGAAACGGACATAAACAAAGTAGAAAGCGCACCTTCTTCAAATTGTACCAACCTGCATCAGATTGACGGCATTGATGATTTTGTCCGTCAGGTTGCCGAGAATATCGATTCCAGTTGTTTGTTTGAACGCAGCCCTAAAGAACTGGCGGCGACTTGGGGTATTCCCGGCGGAGATGATCCTCTGACTCAGGCAATGTTTCCTGATATTGATGCGGATGACCCTGAAAATGTTAATAAAGTGATAGAAGCTATTGATCAGATGGCAAAAGGGGAGCGAAGCTATGATGAGCAGGTGATAGAACCGCTAGTTCAAGAGATGAAGGCACTCAGGCAGCAGAATACTTTGGTTTTATCAATAGGCAGTCATACGAGCCAAGGTTCAAATCAGCCGCTGAGAATAACGCGTAATTTCGGCATAGAAGCAACGCCGGAATATCTCAAGAAACACGGCAGCGGGTTTGGCGGCAGTTTTCAAAACATCAGCCGGTTGCCTGAATATTTAAAAGCGCGCGGGAAGATTTTTGAAGCGCAACGGGTATTCCGCCTTTTCAACCGCGACCGCAGCCCTGATAAGCCTTATCTGGAAATTGTGTTTGACGAAAGCGGGAAAATCGTTTCGATTACCGTATATGAGAATGTTTCCAATCCGGCAAGCGGGATTCATTTGATGTAATGGATTTGGAACACAAACGGAGAGGGTGGGAATCTATAGTGGATTAACTTTAAACCAGTACGGCGTTGCCTCGCCTTAGCTCAAAGAGAACGATTCTCTAAGGTGCTGAAGCACCAAGTGAATCGGTTCCGTACTATCTGTACTGTCTGCGGCTTCGTCGCCTTGTCCCGATTTAAATTTAATCCACTATAAAATCACGAGCGTTCGTTGAGCATTTGATGCGATAGCAGTTTGAATCGAAAAGGTCGTCTGAAACCTGAATCGGGTTTTCAGACGACCTTTTATTTGTGTGGTTGAGCTTAACCAAATACTTAACGGCTGTCTTTCCATTGGTAATATTTCGAGCCGAGGAAGGAGCCGAGTTTGCGCAGGAAAGGTTGGGTAATGATGCTTGGGTGTTTGAGTTTTTCAAACGGTTTCAGACGACCATCGTCGCCCATGATGGCTTCGGCGATGGCAAGGCCTGCTATGCCGGTAATTGCCATGCCGTGTCCGGAATAGCCTTGTGCATAGTAGATATTGGGGGCGAGTCTGCCGAAGTGGGGCGCGAGGTTGGTGGTGATGTCGCATTCGCCGCCCCATGAATGTTCGATTTTGACATCGGCAAGCTGGGGGAAGACTTTGAGCATGTCCTGGCGAACAAGCTCGGTCATGCGGTCGGGGTCGTCGATGAACTCGTTGTCTTTGCCGCCGAAGAGCAGGCGGCCGTCGGAACTGAGGCGGTAGTAGTCGAGGACGTGGCGGTTGTCGCAGACGGCCATGTTGTTGCGGATGAGTTCTTTGGCGCGTTCGCCCAGCGGTTCGGTGGCGATGATGAAGGTGCTGACGGCGATGGCTTTTTTTTCCAACGGCTTGAATTTTTGATGCAAACCGGCGTAAGTGTTGACGGCATACACGAGGTTTTGGCATTCGATGCTGCCGTCCGGGGTATGGACGAGCCAGTTGCCTTGATAGGATTCGATACGGGTCATCGGGGACTGTTCGAAAATCTGCGCGCCTGCTTCGGCAGCGGCGCGGGCGATGCCCAGGGTATAGTTGAGCGGATGGAGGTGGCCGGAATGTGGGTCGAACTGTGCGCCTAAGTACATATCGCTGGCAAGTTGTTGCTTGAGCGTGGCTTTATCCCAGAGTTGGTAATGGGTAGCGCCGTAATGTTGTCGGGCGTGTTCATGCCATTGTTGCAATTCTTCCCAATGCTGCGGGCGGATGGCGACAGTAGCATAGCCGCGCTGCCAGTCGCAGGCGATTTGATATTTTTTAACCCGTTCGTCAACGAGTTCGACGGCTTGCAGGGATTGCTGCCAAAACCAGCGGGCTTGTTCCAAGCCGACTTGTTTTTCGATTTCTTCCATGCCGCAGGCGTAATCGCTGATGACTTGCCCGCCGCTGCGCCCTGATGCGCCGAAGCCGATGCGGGCGGCTTCGAGTACGGTTACTTCGCGTCCGTTTTCGGCAAGGGGAAGTGCGGTGCAAAGTCCTGTCAATCCGCCGCCGATGACGCAGGTCTCAGTTTTCAGACGACCTTCAAGCTTGGGATAAGCGGCGTGGGTATTGATGGTGCTGAAATAATAGGAGGGAAGGTATTCTTTCAAATTGGGATGAATCATGGGGTAATGCTTTGTGTGGTTTCAGATGACCTTTGGAGGGTAGTTGAGGGTCGTCTGAAAAGTTGTCAAACAGGTTGTGTGAAGAAAACAGGCTGACCTTGCATTGATGCGGTCAGCCTGTCTGATTGGGTCAATTCGCTTTTTCGGCGGCGAGCTTTTCCTGACGGTAGGCTTCGGCGGCTTCCCGATCGCGTTTGGTTGCTTGGCGCATCATCCAGTAATTGATGACGATAACCAGCGTACCGATGATACCGATCAGGATGGTTGCCAACACGTTCATCTGCGGGTCGAGACCCAGTTTGATTTTGGAGAAAATCACCTGCGGTAATGTGGAAGAACCGGGGCCGGACAGGAAGGAGGTAATCACCAAATCATCCAGCGACAGGGTAATGCCGAGCAGGAAGCCTGAAGCGATGGCAGGTGCAATCAAGGGCAGGGTGATGACGAAAAAGATTTTCAGCGGACGCGCACCCAAGTCCATTGCGGCTTCTTCGAGCGATTGGTCAAGCTCCACCAGACGCGAACGAATGACGACGGTAATGTATGCCATACAAAGCGTCGTATGTCCGAGGAAAATGGTGAAGAAACCGCGGTCGAAGTACAGTTGCAGCAATTCGCTGCCTTGCAGGAACATTTGCACCTGAATAATCAGGAGCAGCATGGACAAACCGGTAATCACGTCAGGCATAACCATAGGCGCGGAAATCATACCGGCAAACAAGGTGCTGCCGCGGAAGCGTTTGATGCGCGCCATCGCGTAGCCTGCCAGCGTGCCCAAAACGACGGCTGCAAGCGAGGATGCGGCGGCAATACGCAGCGACAGCCACGCAGCTTCCAAGATGGTGTCGTTTTCCAGCAATGCGCCGTACCACTTGGTCGAAAAGCCACCCCAAACGGTAACCAACTTGGATTCGTTGAACGAATAGATGACCAAGACGACCAGCGGAATGTATAGAAACGCCAGCGACAGCATCAGCATCAGTTTCAGGAACCAAGATAATTTCGATTTATGCATTATTTGGCTCCTTCTTCCAATTCGCGGTTTTCATAATGCTGAAACAGTGCAATCGGCACGACCAACAGTGCGACCATGACGACGGCGACGGCGGAAGCCAGCGGCCAGTTGTTTTGGTCGAAGAACGCCTGCCACAAGACTTTACCGATCATCAGGTTTTCCGAACCGCCGACCAGTTCGGGAATCACAAATTCACCGACTGCGGGAACGAAAACCAGCATGGAGCCTGCGATGATGCCTGTTTTGGACAGGGGCAGGGTAATGGTGAAGAACGATTTGACTGGTCCTGCACCCAAATCAGAAGCAGCTTCGAGCAGGCGGTTGTCGAGTTTCACCAGTTGCGTATAAAGCGGCAGAATCATAAACGGCAGATAGGCATAAACCATGACCAAGTTCAGCGAGAACGCGTTGTAAAACAGGTCTAAAGGTTCTTCGATAATCTGCATTTTAAGCAGGAAATTATTGATGATGCCGTTGTGTCCCAAAAGACCCATCCATGCGTAAACACGCAATAGGAAGGAAGTCCAGAAAGGCAGCATTATCGCAAGCAGCAGACCGTTGCGCATGGCTGGATTGGCGCGCGAAATCGCATAAGCGGTCGGATAACCAATCAGCAGACAAATGATGGTCGTCGTCAGCGCGGTCTTAATGGAAGACCAGTAGGTCATCAGATAGATATTGCTGTTTTCGCTGTCGCCGAACGGATTCAGGGTATTCCAAAAATTCTGGAAAATATCGGCATAGTTTTGATAACTGATGGCGATGTTCAGACGACCTAAATCTTCATCAACGCTGGTCAGCGGCGTAAATGGCGGAATGGCGATTTCTTGTTCGGCAAAGCTGATTTTCAGCACGATGGCGAACGGAATCAGAAACAGCACCAAAAGCCAGATATACGGCACGGCGATGACCGCGCGCTGACCCGGGCGGCGGAACAGTTTGTTTTTCAGTTTTTTAAGGTTCATCTCATTCCCCTTAAATTAACGGAACAACGGAGTCGGTTGGTTTTCCGGCCAGCTGATATAGACGGTTTCGTCCCAAGTCGGCGGCGTGATGTTGCGCACGTACCAATAAGGTGCAGGGACTTGGCTTTTGACAACGCGGCCGTTGGCGAGTTTGATGTGGTAAATCGCGAAGCTGCCCAAGTAGGCGATTTCTTCAACCGTACCTTTTGCCCAGTTGAAGCTGCCTAAGTGGTCGGGTTTTTCTTTGTACAAATCAATGTCTTCGGGACGGATGCTGACCCAAATGTCTTGTTCGCTCGGACCGCCCAAACCGTGGTCGATGCGGACGTGGTTTTCCAAGCCTTCGCATTCGATGACGGCATAATCGGCATGGTCTTCAATCACAACGCCGCTGAAAATATTGGTTTCGCCGATAAATTCGGCAGTAAAGCGGCTGTTTGGATAGTCGTACACATCGCTAGGCGTACCGACTTGTTGCAACTGACCGTCGGACATAATGGCGATGCGGGTCGCCATTGTCATCGCTTCTTCTTGGTCGTGCGTTACCATGATGCAGGTTACGCCGACTTGTTCCAGCGTGTTGACCAATTCGAGCTGGGTTTGTTGACGCAATTTTTTGTCCAACGCGCCCAAAGGCTCGTCGAGCAGCAGGATTTTCGGACGTTTTGCCAAACTGCGTGCCAAAGCGATACGTTGTTGCTGACCGCCGGATAATTGATGCGGTTTGCGCTTGGCGTATTTGGTCATCTGAACCAGACGCAGCATTTCTTCTACGCGCGCGGCGATTTCATCTTTGGGCATTTTGTCTTGTTTCAGACCGAAGGCAATGTTCTGCTCCACAGTCATGTGCGGGAACAGGGCATAGCTTTGAAACATCATATTGATGGGGCGCTCATAGGGGGCAAGTTTGGTAATGTCCTGACCGTCCAGAATGATTTTGCCCTGATTAGGGCTTTCCATGCCCGCCAGCATACGCAACAACGTAGATTTACCGCTGCCGGAGCTGCCCAAAAGGGCAAAGATTTCATGTTGATAAATATCCAAGTCGATGTTATCGACAGCGTAATTGTCACCAAACTTTTTCACCAAGCCTTGGATTTTGAGATAAGGTTTGGCTGAAGACGCAGTGGTTGCGGTCATAATGGCAATACTCCAATAAAAATGACGAGTACCGGCAAAACGGATTTTCGAAAGGGTGATAAAAAGCTGTTTGATTGCTGGCGGGAGTCGCAACGTCGAAACGTCGTCTGAAACTCTTGTGAAGCGCACGGGCAGCATGGATGGGAAACGGGTGGAAATACAAGGATAAACCGCCTCCGCAGAACTCGCTATTATATTAGCCTATGGCACGCAGGGGCAATACGAAATTGCCCGAAGGGGCTGATTTCCCGCGGATTTGATTTAAACGGGACATTTTGAAACCTGTCAGATTGAATCTGCGGTCAATCCATACGGGTGAATAAGGAAAGGCAATCGCTTTTACAAGCGAAGTTGAGCGCGTTGTTTTTATGCAATTAATTTATATGAATATTATGCTTATATTTTAAATATTCATTCAAAATATAATAAAATATGAAATATTTACAATAGTTGCTTGATAGGCATTCGTTGTAAAAATTGTAATAACAAGCAGATTTTCAAACAAATTTTTTCGTGAATGTTCACGCAAGGGGTAAAACATGAGTATCAAACAATGGCCTGAAGGCGAGCGGCCGCGCGAGAAATTATTGGCGCGTGGTGCAGGCGCATTGAGCGATGCGGAGTTATTGGCGATTTTGCTGCGGGTGGGTACGCGTGGGATGAGCGCGGTGGATTTGGCGCGTTATCTGTTGAATGAGTTTGGCAGCTTGGGCAAGCTGATGAGTGCCGACGCGAAAACGCTTTCTGCATACAAGGGCATGGGTTTGGCGAGTTTTACCCAATTTGCCGTCGTCAAAGAAATCGGCAGGCGGATTTTGGGCGAGGATTTGCAGGAAAACATCACGCTTTCCAGCCCGAAAGCCGTTGCCGACTATCTGCGCCTGCATTTAGGGCACGAAAAGATAGAAGTCAGCACCGCGCTTTTGCTCAACCGCCAAAACAGGCTGATTGCCATGCGCGAACTTTCGCGCGGAACGGTGGCGGAAAATACCGTCTATATCAGGGAAATCGTCAAGCTCGCATTGGACGAATACGCCGACAGCCTGATTATCGCTCACAATCATCCCGGCGGTTCGGCTACGCCTTCGCAATCAGATATTGCGTTCACAGGTCGTCTGAAACAGGCTTTGGCATTGGTTGATGTCTCACTTTTGGATCATTTTATTGTTACGGCAAAAGAAGTTTGCTCGATGCGGGAGCAGGGGTATATGGAGGGGTAAAGTGATATTGCTGGGCGGGGCAAAGGTTGGGTTAAGGTCGTCTGAAAACAGGTTTCAGACGACCTTTGTACTGATGTCAGTGTATTCAATATATAGAGTTAATACTTTGAATATGGATAATATTTTATAACTAAACGGGCATGAAGGGTCGTCTGAAAATTCTTTTCTCTAACCTAGATGAACTCAAGCCCTTTCGCTGATAATGCCAGACACGCCGACTTCGTGCGGATTGATGCGGGCGGTTTCTTCCTGCCCCAGTCCGACCAGTTTGCGCAGCCGAGTCATATAGGCATTGACATCCAAGCCGCGTCCGTAGCGTTGCGCTTCCCATATGGTTTCTGCCAGCGCATCCATCATATCGTGTTCGGCACGTACCCAATCGCCGCCATAGCGCACGCAGAGTTGTCCGTGTATGGCGCGGATGCCGGGCGGCTGGTCGATGGCTGCTTGTTCTTGCAGGGAGAGATGCAGGGACATATGCAGGAAGGGATTGGTTTCTCCTTCTTCGGGCGTCCAGGTCTTGTCCAGATAGTCTTCGATATTTTCGAGATAGCGGGCGTATTCGGGATGGGCTTCGATAATCCGCAGGGCTTTTTGTTGCAGGCCGTCCAGTTGCAGGGGGGTGAAGCGTTGTCGCCAGACATGGGCGAAAAAACGGCGGACATCGTGTGTGTTGACATCGTACATGGCGGGAATTTCAGAAATTCGGATAGGGTGATTATATAGTTATCTTTCCTGCTTTTACATTTGATTAACGGTTTATGCCTCAGGGCGTTTTAAAATGTAGCTTTACTTCTTATCTAATGGAATAACGATGAATCCTTATTTGTCCGCTTTTGTATTATCTGTCCCGATGGTGGTTGCCGCGCCTTATGTGGCGGCTGAAACACACCCCGCACAGGCTCAGATGCAGCAGAATATGGATGCAGTTTTGAAAATTGCGCGCAACGGCTCTTTGAGCGAGGCGCAAAAGGTCAAGCAGATCGAGCAGTATGCAGACCGTTATCTGGATTACGAACGCATTTCCGCTTTGGCGGTCGGCGCGCCTTGGCGTGAATTCTCCGCTACTCAGAAAACGGAATTTATCCGCGCTTTTAAAGACATGATTATAGCCATGTATTCGCATTCCGCCTTAATCGGCGCGGCAGATGCGCAGGTAAGGCTGTTGCCGAAAATGACGGTCAACGGCAATAAGTTCGACGTATTTTCTGAACTGCACACCAAAAAAGGGACGAAATACGAAGTAGCCTACCAGCTTTATAAGGTCGGCCCTGTCTATAAAATCTACAACATCCGCGTGGACGGAACGAGCCTGGTAACGGTTTACCGCAACCAGTTCGGCGAACTTATCAAGCAAAAAGGCATAGACGGCACCATTGCGACCGTCAAAGCCAAAGGGCTGAAAAAGCAATAAATCCAATGACAAAAGGTCGTCTGAAAGTTTCAGACGACCTTTTCCTATTTGTTTAAATTGTTATTTCAACATCAAAATCGCAGCCACCGCCACAGCCGCCACTGCCAATGCGGCAATCAGTTTGGCGGCGGAAGCAAATTTCAAGGTAACGGTTTGCCCCTCGATATACTTGTAGCCGCTGATCATCGGGCGGATCAAATCTTTTTTCTTCAAAAACTTATACGCCAAGACCGTAACGATGTGTAAGCCTGCCAATGCCGCCAGCAGGTTGAAGAAATTGACGTGGATTTTGCGCATCAGGCTGCCCGTGTCCGAGCTGACCAGATGGTTCAGATAGCCGCTGTCGGTAAACGTGTTTTCATCGGCGGCAAACAGCCCCGTCGTGACTTGCAGCAAGACCGCCACAATCAGCGCGATGACCATCAGCGCGCCCAAAGGGTTGTGTCCGGGCTGTTCGTTTTCCGTCAGGTTGCCTTGCAGGTAGCGGCGGATGGACGACGGACCGCGCACGAATTGCGAAAACCGAGCCGT
Organism: Neisseria sicca; assembly: GCF_017753665.1. Taxonomy (NCBI): domain Bacteria; kingdom Pseudomonadati; phylum Pseudomonadota; class Betaproteobacteria; order Neisseriales; family Neisseriaceae; genus Neisseria; species Neisseria sicca. The sequence goes on along the minus strand of NZ_CP072524.1, from coordinate 1,055,608 downwards.
ATCGCTGCCCCACAAGCCCCAACACAGGCGGAAGACAATCAGCCCCGCCACCAGCAGCCCGCAGCGCAAGTGCCAAACCAGCATCCCGCCGCCAGCCTGCGCGCTGTACCACATAAATCCGACCGACAAGACCAAGAGCCAGTGAAACAGGCGCGTTGGCAAATCCCAGACTTTGACTTTTTGTTTCATTAAATATTCCTTGTTGTGCGGTTGTAGTGTTCCTATACGGGGCGGTAGAATCGTGAAAACAACAGTCGATAAAAGACATCCTCTTTTCGCCACGCATCCGCTATTTTATCCCAAACTCAGGCAGATTGATGATGAACCCGTCCTATAAGCTCCCCGATACGCCCGATTTTTTTCAGACGACCTCGCAATTTCCCGACGTATTCGCCCCACGCCAAGCGGAATCGCACAAAGGGACATACGGCACGCTCGCCGTCGTCGGCGGCGCATCGGGCATGAGCGGAGCCGTTGTCCTCGCTTCCACCGCCGCGATTTATCAAGGCAGCGGCAAAGTGTGGGCGGGCTTCAATCAAACCGCCTTGCCCTTTGCCGTCATCCCCGAACGCCCCGAAATCATGCTGGCGACTGCCGAAGACCTGCTGAAACGCAAGGACATCATCGCATGGGCGGTCGGCTGCGGCATGGGTTTGGGCGAAACCGCCAACCGAATCTTAAATACCGTGTTGACGCACAATCAAGATGCACCGTTGTTGCTTGATGCCGACGCACTGACTTTGCTAGCAAGGTCTAACCCCGAAACCCGCGAAGCAGCACAAAAGCGCGGTAATCTGGTTCTGACCCCGCATCCCGCCGAAGCCGCCCGCCTGCTCGGTACATCCACCCAAGCCGTTCAGCAAAATAGAATGTCCGCCGTCCAAACCATCAGCGCAACATTCCAAGCCGTAACCGTCCTAAAAGGACACCGCACACTGGTCGCCGCGCCCGACGGCACGGTCTATACCAACCCAAGCGGCAACGCCGGACTTGCCACCGCAGGCAGCGGCGACGTTTTAAGCGGCATCATCGGCAGCCTGCTCGCTCAAGGCATCCCGCCGTTCCAAGCCGCTTGCGCCGGCGTATGGCTGCACGGCGCGGCAGCGGATGTCATCAAACACTCGACAGGCGTGGAAGCCGGTATGCTGGCAGGCGAAATCGCACCTACCGCCAGATGGTTGAGGAATCGGCTGATGATCGAGAACACAAAAGTTTAAAGAAAGAGGTCGTCTGAAAACGGAGATACAGCTCCTAAGCCGTTTTCAGACGGCCCTTTGCAAATGTTCAATATCTGTGTTGGAATCCAAAAGCTTTTTGATGTTTCCTATGCAGATACTCCGGATAGATTGAAAAGGTAAACCATGCAGTCCAAATTTTTTAACCATCAAGGTGCAAGCCTGCACTACCAAATCGGCGGTAAGGAAGCCGCCTCCGTCATGGTCTTGCTTCACGGCGGTTTCGGCTCGATTGCCGACTTTGAACCGTTGCTGCCGCGCCTGTTGCAACACTACCGCGTGATTGCCGTCGATACGCGCGGACACGGACGCTCCACGCTTGGCACTACCGCATTGACCTATGCTCAAGCAGCCGATGATGTGCGCCAAATCCTGCGCAACGAAAGCGTGGAAAATTACAGTCTGTTCGGTTTCAGCGACGGAGGAATAACTGCTTACCGTCTTGGTGCGGAAGATGAAAATGTTGAGAAAATCATCACGGTAGGCGCAGAGTGGCATCAAAAACACTTGAATCGCGTACGGTCGATGTTTGAAGCGCTGAACCTTAATATTGTAGAAGAAAAACTGTCGGAACAGCTTGCTGCTTATCAGGCAGCCAATCCCGAACCCGATGCCGAAAAATGGATTGCGGCATTGAAAGCCATGTGGCTGGATGAAAGTGCAAGCGGTTATCCCAACGAAAGCGTCCGTGAAATCACAGCTAATGTCTTGGCAATACGCGGAGAAGCCGATTTTCTGCTTGCCTTCGATGATTGGGCAGAACTGAAAACCGAATTGCCCGATGTGCATCTGATGAATGTGCCGTTTGCAGCCCATGAAGCGATTAAAGAGCAGCCCGAAATCATTTGGGCGGCAGTACAGGCGTTTCAGGCATTGTAAAAGTCCGTATTGGATAAAGAGGTCGTCTGAAAGCAGCTTGGCAGGTTTGCTGAAACCGTTTTATCAGACGACTTAATCCTATATTTTTTTAATTTTCATACAGCATCAAACCATGTCTTCCATCCGCTCTTTCAGTTCCACTTTACTGCTCGCGCTGCTGCCTTTGGGCTTCCTTATCGTGATGGTCGTCGCGCCTTTGGTTGCGCTGGCTTTTTACGACGGGAGTGCATGGGGCGGGGTGTTGCGCGATGACTATATGCAGCACCTTATCTTATGGACCGCATTTCAGGCTTTGGCAACCTGCGTGCTGGCGGGGATTTTGGGCGTGCCTGCGGCGTGGGTGTTGGCGCGTTTGGATTTCCGGGGACGCGCTTTGGTGTTGAGGCTGTTGATGCTGCCTTTCGTGATGCCGACTTTGGTAGCGGGTATGGGCGTGTTGGCTTTGTTCGGCACAAACGGTGCCGTTTGGGCGGGCTGGCAGGATACGCCGTATCTGTTGATTTACGGCAATGTGTTTTTCAACCTGCCGGTTTTGGTGCGCGCGGCGTATCAGGGATTTTTGCAGGTTCCCGAGGCGCGCCTGCAAACGGCGCAGGCTTTGGGGGCGGGGCTTGGCAGCGGTTTTTAAGGGTGGAATGGCCGGTATTGCGCCCGTGGTTGGCGGGCGGTTTGTGTTTGGTTTTCCTGTATTGTTTTTCGGGGTTCGGACTGGCTTTGCTGTTGGGCGGCGACCGCTATGCGACGGTGGAAGTAGAGATTTACCGGCTGATTGCGTATGAATTGGATATGGCGCAGGCTTCCGTCTTGGTATGGCTGGTGTTGGGGATTACCGCAGCGGCGGGGTTGCTGTATGCGCGGTTGAGCCGTCGGACGGATGCGGATAAGGCACACGCCGCACCGCGCCCGCGCAAGCCCGAAACAGCGGCGGAACGGCTGATGGTCGCGGCGGTATTGTCGGTGTTGTGTGTGTGCTGCCTGATGCCCCTGCTTGCGGTTGTCCGGCAGGCCGCCCTTGCCGGAGGGTCTTGGCGGGTATTGCTCGAGGGCGAAACGCTGGCGGCGCTTTGGAACACCGTTCGTTTTTCGGCAGCGGCGGTCGCTGCCGCTGCGGTATTGGGCGTGTCGTATGCCTGCTTGGCAAGGCGCGCGGCGTGGGTGAGGGGGGCGGTATTTTTGCCGTTTATGGTGTCGCCGGTCTGTGTGGCGTTCGGCGTGCTGCTGCTGTATCCGCAATGGACGGCATCGCTGCCGCTTTTGATTGCCGCTTATGCGCTGTTGGCGTATCCGTTTGTTGCCAAAGATGTTTTGGCGGCGTGGGATGCGTTGCCGCAAGGCTATGGCGAGGCAGCGAGGACTATGGGGGCAAACCGTTTTCAGACGACCTTTTACATCACCGCCCCATTGCTGAAACCCGCTTTCAGGCGCGGGCTGACTTTGGCGGCGGCAACCTGCGTCGGTGAGTTTGCGGCAACGCTGTTTTTGGCGCGTCCCGAATGGCAGACGCTGACCACCCTGATTTACGCCTATCTGGGCAGGGCGGGGGCGGACAATTATTCGAGGGCGATGGTGTTGACGGCGGTATTGATGCTGTTTGCGACGATGGTGTTTTTGCTGCTGGACGGAAAGGACGAGGACTGAATCATATTGAAGGTCGTCTGAAAAGGCGGTTTCATCTTGGTGAAACTGGTTTTCAGACGACCTTTTCGGTATGGTTGCCTGTTTTGACCGCATATTCCAACGCTTTGTAAGGTTTCAGTGTGGATGAAATATAACCGTTTTCAGGACGGCGGACGTAATCGAGATAATCCTGCATGGCAGGTGAAAAGCCTTCTACATCGTCCACGGCGATGACCGCGCGGTCGGCAAGATTGGGTTCCAGCAGCTTGAATACGGGGAATACCAAATCCGGCCAGCCGTCGAGCAAGACGAAATCGGGGCGGATGGCTAAGTCTTTTAAGGTTTCCAGCGCATCGCCTTCGCGAAGCTCGATATAGTCTGCCAAACCGGCTTCTTGGAAATGTTTTCTCGCCGCTGCGGCTTTGTGCGGCAGATATTCGCAAGTGATGACGCGCCCTCCGTTGACTCTGGCGGCTGCGGCAAGATACAGCGTCGAAATGCCGTAGGAAGTCCCGAATTCGACAATATTTTTTGCACCCGATGCCAAAGCCTGCATATACAAATACAAAAACTTGCCTTGTTGCGGTGCGATGGGGATGTATTTGTCTTCGTAAAAACTTTCGTTTTCCCCCGTCCAATCCAGCCCTTTGCCCAAGAGCTTGAAAATCTTGGGCAGAAAATGAAAAAACATCTGTCTGTTTTGCTTTAAGGCTTGGGTGTAGAGCCGCAGCAAAACGGCTTCGGCTTGAGGCGCTTGCAGAAAAGCGAACATTTTCGGCGTCAGCTTGGGCATGTAGATTCTCCTTTTCAGCTCAAATCCTTCATATTTCCCATCTTGCCACAGCTTCGCTTTTCAGACGACCCCTGCATCCAAACTCCGCTATAATGGCGGCTTTCCCATTATTTCATTCAAAAGACGGTTTTATCATGAAACACATCCACATTATCGGTATCGGCGGCACGTTTATGGGCGGGGTGGCCGCCATTGCCAAAGAAGCGGGGTTTAAAGTCAGCGGTTGCGACGCGAAGATGTATCCGCCGATGAGCACCCAGCTCGAAGCCTTGGGCATAGACGTACACGAAGGCTTCGATGCCGCGCAGTTGGACGAATTTAAAGCCGACGTTTACGTGATCGGCAATGTCGCCAAGCGCGGAATGGATGTGGTTGAAGCGATTTTGAACCGCGGCCTGCCTTATATTTCCGGCCCGCAATGGCTGTCGGAAAACGTGTTGCACCATCATTGGGTACTCGGCGTGGCGGGGACGCACGGCAAAACAACAACCGCGTCCATGCTCGCATGGGTCTTGGAATATGCCGGACTCGCGCCGGGCTTCCTCATCGGCGGCGTACCGGAAAACTTCAGCGTTTCCGCCCGCCTGCCGCAAACGCCGCGCCAAGACCCGAACAGCAAATCGCCGTTTTTTGTTATCGAAGCCGACGAATACGACACCGCCTTTTTCGACAAACGCTCCAAATTCGTACATTACCGCCCGCGTACCGCCGTGTTGAACAATCTGGAATTCGACCACGCCGACATCTTCCCCGACTTGGGCGCGATACAGACCCAGTTCCACCACCTCGTGCGCACCGTGCCGTCCGAAGGCTTAATCGTCTGCAACGGACAGCAGCAAAGCCTGCAAGACACTTTGGACAAAGGCTGCTGGACGCCTGTAGAAAAATTCGGCACCGAACACGGCTGGCAGGTCGGCGAAGTCAATGCCGACGGCTCGTTCGACGTGTTGCTTGACGGCAAAAAAGCCGGACACGTCGCATGGGATTTGATGGGCGGACACAACCGCATGAACGCGCTCGCCGTCATCGCCGCCGCACGTCATGCCGGAGTCGATATTCAGACGGCCTGCGAAGCCTTGAGCGCGTTTAAAAACGTCAAACGCCGCATGGAAATCAAAGGCACGGTGAACGGCATCACCGTTTACGACGATTTCGCCCACCACCCGACCGCCATCGAAACCACCATCGAAGGCTTGCGCCAGCGCGTCGGAAATGCCCGCATCCTCGCCGTCCTCGAGCCGCGTTCCAACACCATGAAACTCGGCACCATGAAAGCCGCCCTGCCCGAAAGCCTTAAAGGTGCTGACCAAGTGTTCTGCTACGCCGGCGGTGTGGACTGGGACGTTGCCGAAGCCCTCGCGCCTTTGGGCGGCAAGCTGCACGTCGGCAAAGACTTCGATGCCTTCGTCGCCGAAATCGTGAAAAATGCCGAAGCAGGCGACCATATTTTGGTGATGAGCAACGGCGGTTTCGGCGGGATACACGGGAAGCTGCTGGAAGCGTTGAAATAAGGTTGGTTGAAGTTTTGGAATGATTGAGGTCGTCTGAAAACCGGAGTTTGGTTTTCAGACGACCTTTTTGTTGTGAAGGAATGGGATGGGGCAGACCCGATATATAGTCAATTAAAATCAAAATAGGACACTAGCGCATCGTCAAATCGGGCGTAATCAGACAAAACGGTTCGCAGATACCGCTTAATATTCGCCCACACCTTCTCAATCGGGTTGAGCTCAGGTGAATAAGGTGCAAGAGGTAATACCTTATGGCCCAATTTTTCCGCCATTTCCCGTAAGACATCCATACGGTGAAATCGTGCATTATCTAAAATAATTACCGATTTTTGAGTCAATGCGGGCAGTAGGCATTGCTGAAACCACGCTTCAAAAAAGACTCCGGTCATCGTATTTTGATAAACCATCGGAGCAATCAGCCGGTTGCCGACTTGTGCGGACACCAGAGATAAGCGTCGGTATCTTTTTCCACTTATCTGCGCTTTCACTATTCGCCCTCTCAGGCTGCGGGCATAGGGACGGAACAGGTAGCGGTCAAATCCTGTTTCATCCAAATAAACACGTTGGTAGTCGGAAAATTCGGCCAGCTGTGTCAAATAATGCGTTACTTTGGCCGGGTCTTGTTCTTTGTAAGTGGTGGTCTTTTTTTGCGCGTCATCCCCATCTGTTTGAGTGCATAGCAAACGGCGGCTGGCGTACAATCAAAATGTTTGGCGATTTCATGCAGATAGGCATCCTGGTGTTGCTCAACATATTGAGCCAGTTTTTGCCTATCCAATTTGACGGCATTTAGACCGGTAACTTGATGTTTTAGGCTGCCTGTTTGTTTTTTAAGGCGAATCCACAGGTAAAGTGTGTTTCTTGACAAGTTAAACGTTGCTGCGGTTTGGCTGATGTTTTTGCATTGTTCGTAATAGTTTAAAGCTTTGTTTCTTAAGTCCGCAGAGTATGCCATGGTTAAACCTTCAAAGTTGAGTATTGTACTATTTTGTTTTTAATTGACTATAGTGGATTAACTTTAAACCAGTACGGCGTTGCCTCGCCTTGCCGTACTATCTGTACTGTCTGCGGCTTCGTCGCCTTGTCCTGATTTAAATTTAATCCACTATAAAGTTCGCTTTTAAGGTTCCTTGGATTCGGATTTCAAGTGCAACACCAGGGTACCGGTGGTTGGAACAGATTCAAGAATAAAACACTTGGCGTTTCACAGCCAAGTGTTTTTCTCGGCCGGTGGTTCAACTCATCTTGAACCCTGCGTATCTCCCGACCGCTGATGTTTCGGAAATCGGTCTGTTTGGGGAAATATTGCCGGATGAGTCCGTTGGTGTTCTCATTCAGCCCTTTCTCCCAAGAATGGTAAGGGCGGCAAAAATAGGTTTTCGCCTTCAATGCTTTGGCTATTTTGGTGTGTTGGTAGAACTCTTTGCCGTTATCCATGGTGATGGTGTGGACTCTGGCTTTATATGCCTTTAATACCCTAATGGCCGCCCGGGCAGTGTCTTCGGCTTTTAAGTTCTTTAATTTGCAGATGATGGTGTAGCGGGTAACGCGTTCGACCAAGGTCAATAACGCGCTTTTCTGATTTTTGCCGACGACGGTGTCGGCCTCCCAATCGCCGATGCGGGTTTTCCGGTCGACGATAGCAGGTCGGTTCTCTATGCCGACGCGGTCGGGCACTTTGCCTCTGGTCCATGTGCTGCCGTAGCGTTTGCGGTAGGGTTTGCTGCATATTCTGAGATGTTGCCACAAAGTGCCGCCGTTGCTTTTGTCTTGGCGGAGGTGGCGGTAAACGGTGCTGTGATGGAGCGTGATCCCGTGGTGTTTATGCAGGTAGGCACATACTTGTTCGGGACTGAGTTTGCGGCGGATAAGGGTGTCGATGTGTTGAATTACCTGCGAATCGAGTTTATAGGGTTTTCGCCGGTGCTGTTTGGTCAGCCGGCTTTGCTTCTGTGCTTTTTCGGCGCTGTATTGCTGTCCTTGGATGCAGTGCCGCTTGATTTCTCGGCTGATGGTGCTTTTGTGGCGGTTGAGCTGTTTGGCGATTTCGGCGATGGTGCAGTGGCGGGACAGGTATTGGATATGGTATCGTTCGTCTTGGGTCAGTTGTGTGTAGCCCATGGCAATCTTTCTTGCAGGAAAGGCCGTATGCTGCCGCATACCGGCCTTTTTCTGTTATGGAAAGTTGCACTTCAAATGCGAATCCGCTCCCTTTTAGACGGCAGTCTGTCAGTTGTTGAGCCTGCTCCCTTTGATGGAGTTTTCAAATTTTCCTGTCCGCCTTCCAAGGCCGAACCCCATCACTTTGCCCGTTTCCTTGTCGATAAGGATGAGAAAATGGCGGCACAGTTTGATGGGGTTTTCATTTTTGGTATATTGAAATTTTTATGGTTGATCTGTTTTCAGACGGCCTCCGATAGATTGGTGCCGTCTGAAAAAGGTTATACCTGTTCAAATCCTGCTTTCGGGCTGATAACCGAAATCAAAATGCAGTCTTCTTTGCCGTTGTTACGCGCACCGTGGATTTGGTGGTTGCCGACTATCACGCTCTCACCTGCGCGGATGATGCGGCCGCTTTGTGCGTCGTCCACCAGCTCGGCTTCGCCCTGCAATACAATCCAGATGTCCGCACCGCGCAGATGGCGGTGGGCGGGCAGCATAGTTTGTGGCGGAATCTGCCAAAGCACCATGTTGTCATGCTTGTCTTGATGCAGCACGGTGCGCACGGCTTCGGTGGGGTTTTGTTGTAAAAAATCAGTGAAACGGATAATTTGCGGGATTTTCATGCCATTACTCCTTGCGTGGTTCGAATCATAAAAAACTGCACCCTAACTGCCCAGAGTGCGTATTTGGCCTTTAGGGTGCAGTTCAATCTTGCAACCGGTTTTCAGACGACGGCGGATTCGCATTTGAAGTGCACTTTCCATAACAGAAAAAGGCCGGTATGCGGCAGCATACGGACTTTCCTGCAAGAAAGATTGCCATGGGCTACACACAACTGACCCAAGACGAACGATACCATATCCAATACCTGTCCCGCCACTGCACCATCGCCGAAATCGCCAAACAGCTCAACCGCCACAAAAGCACCATCAGCCGAGAAATCAAGCGGCACTGCATCCAAGGACAGCAATACAGCGCCGAAAAAGCACAGAAGCAAAGCCGGCTGACCAAACAGCACCGGCGAAAACCCTATAAACTCGATTCGCAGGTAATTCAACACATCGACACCCTTATCCGCCGCAAACTCAGTCCCGAACAAGTATGTGCCTACCTACGCAAACACCACGGGATCACGCTCCATCACAGCACCGTTTACCGCCACCTTCGCCAAGACAAAAACAACGGCGGCACTTTGTGGCAACACCTCAGAATATGCAGCAAACCCTACCGCAAACGCTACGGCAGCACATGGACCAGAGGCAAAGTGCCCGACCGCGTCGGCATAGAAAACCGACCCGCCATTGTCGACCGGAAAACCCGCATCGGCGATTGGGAGGCCGACACCGTCGTCGGCAAAAATCAGAAAAGCGCGTTATTGACCTTGGTCGAACGCACTACCCGCTACACCATCATCTGCAAATTAAAGAACTTAAAAGCCGAAGACACTGCCCGGGCGGCCATTAGGGTATTAAAGGCATATAAAGCCAGAGTCCACACCATCACCATGGATAACGGCAAAGAGTTCTACCAACACACCAAAATAGCCAAAGCATTGAAGGCGAAAACCTATTTTTGCCGCCCTTACCATTCTTGGGAGAAAGGGCTGAATGAGAACACCAACGGACTCATCCGGCAATATTTCCCCAAACAGACCGATTTCCGAAACATCAGCGATCGGGAGATACGCAGGGTTCAAGATGAGTTGAACCACCGGCCAAGAAAAACACTTGGCTGTGAAACGCCAAGTGTTTTATTCTTAAATCTGTTCCAACCACTGGTACCCTGGTGTTGCACTTGAAATCCGAATCCAAGGACCTTTCTGCTTCCTAGCTATCCATATTTAACCGCAACCGCCGCATTTGCCGCAACCGCTGCTGCAATCGCGTTTTTTCGGTTTGAATACGAATTTTCGCAAGAGGAAGAATATGCAAGTGAGCATAATCAAGCCGACGATAATATATTGAGTCATGACGATAGTATCCTTGAAGTAATTTGGTAAACCACAAATGCGGCAAAGTAAGCCATCAGGAACAAATAGCCGGTAATCATCACCATATTTTTTGTGGATTTGGTTTCGCGTTTAATCACAGCCAATGTCGCGGCACACATGGGGGCGTACACATACCAAGCCAGGAAGGCGAAGGCGGTTGGCAAACCCCAGTTGTTGTGCACAATCGGAATCAGCGCGTTTTGTACGGCGTCTTCAGACGACGCGCTGACGGCATAGACCGTACCCAGTGCGGCAACGACGACTTCACGCGCGGCAATGCCCGGAATCATGGCGATACACATTTCCCAAGTGAAGCCCAGCGGGGCGAACAATGGTTGGATAGCGTGGCCGAGCATACCAGCCAAGCTGTAGTCGATTGCCGCGCCTGTTGCACCTGCGGGCGGTTGCGGCCAGCTTACCAAGCCCCACAAAACTACGGCAAGGGCGAAGATAATCGTACCGGCGCGTTTGAGGAAGGCTTTTACCCTGTCCCACAGGCTGGTCATGATGTGTTTGAAGTTGGGCGTGCGGAAAGTCGGCAGCTCCATCAAGAGCGGGAATTGCTGCACGTTGCCTTTCATACGCGCCAAGCGTTTCATGATATACGCTGCCAAGGCGGCAGACAGGATGCCTACGAGATAGAGGATGAACAGCGTCAGTCCTTGCAGGTTGAAAATCCCGCCTACGGTGCGATTAGGAATGACGGCGGCGATAATCAGCGCGTAAACGGGCAGCCGCGCGGAGCAGGTCAGCAGCGGGGCGACGGCGATGGTAACGAGGCGTTCGCGCGGGTCATTAATCGTACGCGCCGACATCACGGCGGGAACGGCACAGGCGAAACTCGACAGGAGCGGGATGAATGAGCGTCCGGACAGGCCGCTTTTCGCCATTACGTTATCCAGCAGGAACGCCGCACGCGGCAGGTAGCCTGAGTCTTCCAAAAGCAGGATGAAGGCGAACAAAATCGTAATCTGCGGCACGAACACCAACACGCTGCCCAAACCGGCAATGACGCCGTTGACGAGCAAGTCGCTGAGGATGCCCGGCTCCATGTTGGTGCCTATCCATTCGCCCAGCGCGGCAAAGCCGCCTTCGATGGCTTCCATAATCGGTGCCGCCCAAGTGTAAACCGCTTGGAACACCATAAACAGGATAAACAGCAGCATAATTATGCCCCAGACGGGGTGCAGCACGATGTCGTCGAGTTTTTTGTGCCATGCGGGCAGCGTCATTTCCGTGCGCACCACCTGTGCCAAAATCGATTCGACTTCTTGATAAAGTTTGTCGCTCTCCAGCGCCTCGAGCGTGCGTTCGGCAGAAGCGGGGTTGGCGGGGAAAGAGCGTTTACGCGGCAGCTTCGCCACGGCTTCGCGCACGGCCTGTACACCCGACGCGCTCACGGCAACTGTTTCCAAAACAGGTGCATCCAACAACTCGCTCAGTTTGGCCGCATCAATATTCAAGCCCCTTCTGCGGGCAACGTCGCTCATGTTCAGCGACACCACCATAGGCAGTCCCAGCGTTTTCAGTTCCAAAATCATGCGCAGGGTCATACGCAGGTTGGTCGCGTCGGCAACGGCAATGATGGCGTCGGGCGGAATGCCCAGCTTGCCTACGGCGACATCTTTCGCCACCGCTTCGTCGGGGCTGGTCGTGCGCAGGCTGTATGTGCCCGGCAGGTCGATAATGCGAACGGCCTTGTCGTCAAGTAAGGCGCCCTCGCGCTTATCGACCGTTACGCCCGGATAATTGGCAACCTTGGCATGTGCGCCGGTCAAACCGTTGAACAAAACGGTTTTGCCGCAGTTTGGCGCGCCAATCAAGGCAAAATAGCTTAGTTCCATTTATTTATTCTCCTTGTTTGATTGTGTGATGAGTTTGGCGTTGGATTGGGGAAAAGGCTTTGAAACGGCGCTTTCAGACGACCCGGGTCGTCTGAAAAGGATAGGGCGGTCAGGTTCAATCCGCCTTTGCCGCATTTTCAGAACATGAAGCCCGCCTGTCTGTACAGCGGTCAGCCGTCAATCACATGGCACATAATTTTTCCCGCTTCTTCCTGCCGCAACGAGAATTGCGACTGGTTGCCCAAACGTACGGCAAACGGACCGCGTCCGAATCCGCCGACGGCAATCACCTGCAACGGCATTCCGCTTGAAAAACCCAAGTCGGCAAGACGGCGCGTAACCAGCGGGTCGAGTTCGCCGAAAGTCGAATTGGGGACGATGGAGTCGATGTGCGCGACTGCGCCTTTACTGAGTTTTGACAAAGGTATGGCAGACATAGTGTGTTTTACTTTCGTTGTCGATTGAAAAAAGAGACAGCAAGTAAAGACGAATTAGACACAGGGTAGGCAGAGGCATGTTCCAACGCCCGTTCCCGCAAAAGAAGTAGTTTTAATTGTTTATCACTTTGTTTTATTTTGATAATAAATCTTGTTAACATAAAAATCAAATCCAAAGCCACCAAATTCCTGATTTTCAGACGACCTCTTGCGGCAAATCAAAAAAAGCGAATGATTTGACGGGAAAGTCGGGCAGGGCTATTGATAAGGTTTGCATTTGGATGTTTGATAGGCAGTAAAGAGAAAAGGAGCGAATGATGAAAATCTACACCGCCGCAGAAATGCGCGAACACGAGCAAATAGCAGTCGATAAAGGCACGACTTTCGAGCAACTGATGGAAAACGCGGGACAAGCCGCCGCGGCTGATTTGCTGCGCCGTTTTCCCAAAGCAGGACGCGCGTTAATCGTTTGCGGCAAGGGCAACAACGGCGGCGACGGTTTGGTCATCGCGCGCGTGTTGTCCGAAAAGGATTGGCAGGCAGATGTCGTTTTTGTCTTGGGAGATAAACTGTCGCCGCTGGCGCAGTTGAATCACGAGCGTTTGAATCATTTAGACGGCGTCAGCTTTATCCGATCCGACGAACTGGAAGGCCGTACCACAGGCAGGCTTCGCACTCTGAAAACAGGTTACGACCTCGTTATCGAAGGCATTTTCGGAACAGGCTTCAGCGGCGCATTGCCCGAAACAGCCGCCGCCGTCTGCCGCCTGCTGAACCAAGCCGACGGTTTCAAAATCGCGCTGGACATCCCGACCGGACTGAACTGCGACACCGGCGAAGCAGACAAAGACACCTTCCGCGCTGACCTGACCTACGCCTTCGCCGCCTACAAACCCGCGCATATGACTGATGCAGGCAAAGCATATTGCGGAGAGGCCGTGTGTTTGGATATTGGGATAGAGTAGCCCTCTTTTGGGTGGTTTAGATAAAAACGTCGTCTGAAAATACGGCTTTGACCGAATTTTGGTACTTATAACCAAAACCGCTAAACCCGAAAGCAAACATTATTTCCGTCGTCTGAAACGTCGGTATAAAGTGTCCCCATCAAATATCTGGAGAACAAAATGACTGTCCGCACAACCGCCCTTTTTGCTGCCGCCGTTTTAGCGGCATGCTCGCCGCAATCCGAACAAAACACCGCTTCACCGTCTTCTCCTGCGGCAGACGGCAAAGGTGTGAAACTATTGAATGTTTCTTATGATGTGGCACGAGATTTTTATAAAGAATACAACCCTTTGTTTGTCAAAGAATATCAAAGTAAACACAAGGGCGCAGACATAGACATCCAACAGTCGCACGGCGGTTCCAGCAAACAGGCATTGTCTGTCGCCAACGGGCTGGCGGCGGATGTCGTTACCATGAACCAGACTTCCGACATCGATTTGTTGGCGCAGAAAGGGCTGATTAAACCCGACTGGGCAAAACGTCTGCCGGACAATGCCGTTCCCTATACCAGCGTAACCGTTTTCCTTGTCCGCAAAGGCAATCCCAAACAAATCAAAGACTGGAACGACTTGGCGAAAGACGGTGTCAAAATCGTACTCGCCAACCCGAAAACTTCCGGTAATGGCCGCTATGCTTTCCTTGGTGCATACGCTTACGGTTTGAAAGCCAACAACGGCGATGAAGCCAAAGCGCAGGAATTTGCTGCATCCGTCCTGAAAAACACGCCCGTGTTTGAAAACGGCGGACGTGCTGCCACGACAACGTTCAGTCAGCGTAATATCGGCGACGTTTTGGTTACTTTTGAAAACGAGGCGAATCACGTCAGCAAAAAACTGACCCAAGATCAGTTTGAAATCGTTTATCCGAGCTATACCATTCTGTCTGAAACTCCTGTTGCCGTTGTGGACAGCGTTGCCGACAAGAAAGGTACGCAGGAAGCCGCCAAAGAATATTTGGAATATCTATGGAGCAAACCCGCGCAGGAGCTTGCCGCCAAACTCTACCTTCGCCCGCGCAATGCCGAAGTATTCGCCGCACACAAAGCAGATTTCCCCGAAATCGAAACCTTCAGTCCCAACGAAAAATTCGGTACATGGGATGAAATCATGAAAAAATTCTTCGCTGACGGAGGTCTGGTCGATAAACTGTCGCCCAAAAGATAAGTTGGTACTTTGATAAGAAAAACGTCGTCTGAAAACCGGCTTGAGCAAAACCTGCCATGTCGGTTTTCAGACGACGTTGTGTTGAGATGTGATACGGTCGGGGGCGGTTACGCTTTTATCGGTATATGTTTCAACCGAAAATCTTATTTCTATGATTTAGAGGTGCGGTCATGCTTTCTTTTGTGTTGCCAACCAGCATACGGCCGATCCGATGCATACCATCGCCGCACCTTGCCAAAATTCCGTAGGAAGCGGTGCGTCGAGCAGGAAGGATGAAATCAGGGCGGAGAAAACGGGGATAAAATAAGATGCGCCTGCCAAAACGGTCATATTGCCGCGCGAGATGCCGATGTTCCACACTGCATAGCCCAAACCCATACAGGATGCGGCAGCAAGTGCGTATAAGACTGATTCGGTATCGAAATTGAGGCTGCCGTAGCTGCCTGCAAAATATTTTGCCCACAGGACGCAGGAAACGAGGAAAAAGAAAAAGCCGACGGCATTACCCTGCGCCTTAACCCGCGCGGTCAGTGTGCAATATGCCGCCCAAAACAGCGCGTCCAAGAGCGCCATGATATAGCCTGCGGGATTGGCGAGGACATTGCGGTAAATATGGGCGGGGGACAATCCGCCTTCCCCGCCCAAGACGATGGCGATGCCGATGAAGGATAGTGCAAAGCCTATGGCAATCCACCATTTTGCCGGCTGTTTATTGAACCAGACCGCGCCGATGATGGTAAAAGTCGACCATAAATAATTGACCATGCCGATTTCGACGGTTTGTCTGGCGTTGTCTGCATATCCGATGGAAAGGGACAGACACAGTTCGCAGCCGACAAAAAAGATACCTGCCCAAAAAAGGTAATTCCGGCTGAAGCGGCGCAAATCGGGTTTGCCGAAAATCAGCAGCAGCAATATCGTGGCAAGGCTGTACATGACTGCTGCGCCGCCTACCGCCCCCATGTGCAGGCTCAAGGTACGGATTAACCCAATGACGGAACTCCAAAAACAGACGGCAAAAAGGCCGATGAAGGTGGCCTGTTTCGGGGAGATGGGATAGGCGGTAAGACGGTACATGATGTGGTGTGTATTGGATGTGTGGATGGAATGACAGGAGACGGTAATGTTTTTGTTTGAATCCGCCTGTCTGCGTGTTCAAAAAGGTCGTCTGAAAACATAGCTTCATTGAACGATGCTTTCAGACGACCTTTGTATAGTGGATTAACTTTAAACCAGTACGGCGTTGCCTCGCCTTGCCGTACTATCTGTACTGCCTGCGGCTTTGTCGTCTTGTCCTGATTTAAATTTAATCCACTATATTGTTTTTGCGGGAATCTAGGAAGAATTTGCTCTTTTTAGAGAGCGATTCCACAGGAAAACGAAGGTTTTTTCAAAGGCGAATTATAATGGAATAGATGGGAGACAAACAAGGCGGCATAATGCCTGAGTCTTATTTCATCTTTGCAAAAAAAGGTCGACTGAAAATCTGTTTCAACGAAATCAAATGTTGAAGCCCGTTTTCAGACGACCTTGTTTATTGGGAATATAGGCAAGAACGATTAATAATCCACTTTGATTTTAGGGGCTTCACTTTCCTGTTGCGCCGCTTCGTATTCTTCTTCCAATTCAAACCGCAGCGGATACAAATTCAGCTTTTCCATCAGTAGGCGGTCGCCGTCTTCGTCGGGATTTTCGGTGGTTAAGAGCTTGTCGCCGTAGAAAATCGAGTTCGCGCCCGCCATGAAACACATTGCCTGCATGGATTCGGGCATATTGCTGCGCCCTGCCGACAGGCGGACGTAGCTGTGCGGCATGGTAATCCGAGCCACGGCGATGGTGCGGACAAACTCCGTCCAGTCTAAATCTTCGGCATCGGCCAGCGGCGTGCCTTCTACTTTGACGAGCTGGTTAATAGGCACGCTTTCGGGCTGCGGGTCGAGGTTGGCGAGGCTGGCAATCAGTCCGGCACGCTCGGCGCGGGTCTCGTTCATGCCGACGATGCCGCCGCAGCAGACTTTCAAACCGGCATTGCGGACTTTGCCCAAGGTGTCCATGCGGTCTTCGTGTTTGCGGGTATGAATGATGTCGTTGTAGCGCTCAGGGTCGGTGTCTAGGTTGTGGTTGTAATAGTCCAAACCTGCTTTTTTGAAGTCTTCCGCCATGCCGTCTTCGAGCATACCGAACGTGCCGCAGGTTTCCATGCCCAATCCTTTGACGGCTTTGATGATTGCGGAAACCGTCTCCACGTCTTTGGGTTTGGGGCCGCGCCATGCCGCACCCATGCAGAAACGGCTTGCACCGCGCGATTTGGCGATTTTGGCTTTTTCAACGATTTCATCTACATCCATCATCTGCTCTTTGCCCAGATTGGTGTTGTGGTGCGCCGATTGCGGGCAGTAGGCGCAGTCTTCGGGGCAGCCGCCGGTTTTGATGGACAACAGGGTGGAAAGCTGGATTTCGCGCGGGTTGAAATTTTGGCGGTGGATTTCGGCGGCTTGGTAAACGAGGTCGAGGAAGGGAAGTCCGAACAGGGCTTCGACATCGCATTTTTTCCAATAACGCGCGGTTGGATGCGGCTTGCGCTCGGTCTTACGGCGCAAGGCGACGGGAGAGATGGTCATAGTGGTTCTTTCGTATTTACAGTGTCGCAATGACGCTGACTGCCTGACTGTCGGCGCAATGACGGCAGCGGCACGGTTGGAGTGAAACGTCGTCTGAAAACAGACGAGGAGGAAGTGTAACGCGTTTGAAAAATGGGGGCAAAAAATTCTGTTCGGCGGTTGGCAAAGGCTTGACAAATTCTGCTTATTTTTTGGGAATTTTATCTGCCTGTTTTTTAATCAATTATATTTTCTTCTTTTATATCAATCATTAATTTGATATATCCACAGCGCAATTCACATAAAGCATGGATAATCGGAAGTAAGGTAAGGAGGTGTTTTTTCCCGCTTATCCTGATTTTCAGAATGTTGGGAAAAGGTCGTCTGAAACATACACGGTAATTTCAGACGACCTTTTTACATTTAATTTTTACACCTATCAGGCTTGATGAAGTTTGCGGATATAGTCCACTTCTTCTTTGCTGCCCATGAAGACGGCGACGCGTTGGTGCAATCCGACCGGCTCGACATCCAGCATGTCGATTTGTCCGTCGAAAGCCGCTCCGCCTGCCTGTTCCAAAATCAGGCTCATCGGGTTGGCTTCGTACATCAGGCGCAGTTTTCCCGGTTTGGAGAGATCGCGTTTGTCTTGGGGATACATGAACACGCCGCCGCGCATCAGGATGCGGTGGATTTCGGCAACCATGCTGGCAACCCAGCGCATATTGTAGTTTTTACCGCGACTGTCGGTTTCACCTGCCAGCAGTTCGTCGATATAGCGTTGGACGGGCGGCAGCCAATGGCGGCGGTTGGACATATTGATGGCAAATTCTTTGGTGGTTTCGGGAACGCGCGGATTTTCTTTGGTCATCACAAAATTACCGTCCTCATCTAAAGTAAAGACGGAAAGGCCGTGTCCGACGGTCAAGACCAGTTGGGTTTGCGGGCCGTATAAAACATAACCTGCGGCAACTTGGTCTCGGCCTTTTTGCAAAAATGACGCCGTTTCCAAATCGCCTTCGGGTTTCTCCAAAATAGAAAAAATCGTGCCGACGGAGATGTTGACATCAATGTTGGACGAGCCGTCCAGCGGGTCGAATAAAACCAAATAGCGTCCGTCAGGATGGGCGGCGACAAAAGTGTCTTCCTCTTCGCTTGCCAAACCGGCAACAGACGGATTGTCTTTTAAGATACGGATGAGAATATCGTTGGCGATAACGTCGAGTTTCTTTTGGTCTTCACCTTGGATGTTGCCCGTACCTGCCATGCCCAAAACGCCTGAAAGCGCGCCCAGGCGGACTTTTCCGCTGATTTCGCAGCAGGCACAGATGACGGATTCCAATACGCTGCCTAATTGTTCGGGCAGGGCGTTTTGCTGTAAATGTTCTGGAAGGAATTGCGCGAATGTGGTCATGTCAAACTCGATTTCTTGAATGATTTTGAAAAACGTCCGAAAAAGATTCAGACGAGGTTTGAAGAAGGAGGGAGTGTTTATTTGCTGTCTGAAGCGGCGCGCTTGCCGTCCAATCCGACAGTTTCTTTCAAACAGTCCGTGGTGCTCTGTTTGATTTGTTCTTTGACGTTTTCACTGATATTGCCCGACAGGATGGCAGACATATCTTTCACCGAAATGCGGTCTGCCATCTTTTCGGCAGTGCAGGTGCAGACTTGAAGTACGGTTTCTTCTGAAAGCAGGCTTGTTTTCGGTACTTTGGCGACGCATTGCTCTGTTGCGCCTTCTACAAAACCTTTGCGGAATTCGCTTTTGAATTTGTCGGTAACGCTGTCGGAAGACCCGTCTGAACAGGCGGTCGCGGCAAGGACGAGGAATAAGGATAATACGTTGGTTTTTTTCATCATCGTACAGGAAGGATAAGTTTGGTTCATTGTAATTTAAAACCGCTGCGCCTGCCAGCCGGAGGCGGCAAGGCTTCAGACGACATAGGTTTGCACAACTTAAGGTATAATGACGCCCCGCAGGCATCGGAGGCTTCCGTTTGCAGGCAGAAGAATAACAAGAAAGAGTATCAGGACTATGTTGAAAAAATGGCTGAACAAAGTTTTGTCCGGCAGACAGAGCAGACAAACCGAGGTTCGCAAGGAAATCATCCCTGCTGAAGAATACCGCATCAACGCGGATATGATCAGTTTTGCAGCGGAAAAAACCGTCAAACGTTTGCAAGAGGAGGGGTTCAAAGCCTACATCGTAGGCGGGGCGGTCAGAGATTTGCTGTTGGGCGTAGAGCCTAAAGACTTCGATGTCGCCACCGATGCCACGCCGGAGCAGGTGAGAAAAATTTTCCGCCGCAGCCGCATCATCGGCAGGCGTTTTCAAATCGTCCATGTCATGACAGGTCCGGAAACCATAGAAGTAACGACATTCCGCGGCGGCGGCAAGGTGCAGCAAAACGCGCACGGCAGGATTATGAAAGACAACACTTATGGCAGCATAGAAGAAGATGCGATGCGCCGCGACTTTACCTGCAATGCGTTGTATTACGATCCGATACGCGAAGAAATTTTGGATTTCCATAACGGCGTCAACGATATAGCCGCCAGAAGCCTGGTTATGATAGGCGATGCTACGGAGCGGTATCGTGAAGATCCTGTCCGTATCCTGCGCGCCGTACGCTTGTCGGGCAAACTTGGCTTTTCGGTGGAGGAATCCACTGCCGCTCCGATTCCGGAGTATGCAGGTCATCTGAAACACGAACCTGTCGCCCGTCTATTTGACGAAATCATGAAGCTGCTGTTTTCCGGCCATGCGCGGGAATGTTTGAAAAAGCTCAACAGCTTGGGTGTTTCAGACGACATCCATCCGCTTTTAACTGCGTTAAAATCGGCGGAAAAGGCTGAAAACCGCATTATTTCGCTTGCACTGAAAAACACTGACGAGCGGCTGCGTCAGGACAAATCGGTTTCGGTCGGCTTCGTCTTGGCTGCCGTACTGTGGCCGGATGTCAACCGACGCTGGCAACAGAATCTGGCACAGGGGCAAAAGCCTGCGCCTGCACTGACAGACGCTATCGAATCCCTGCGGAGCGATGTTGAAAAAGGTTGGGGCGTACCGCAGCGTTTTGCCGCGACCATGCGGGAAATCTGGCAGTTCCAACCGCAATTCGAACAGATGCGCGGCGCCCGTCCGCACCGCCTGCTCGCGCAGCAGCGTTTCCGGGCTGCTTACGACTTTCTGGTGTTGCGCGGCGAAGTGGGCGAGATTGACCGCCAAACGGTCGAATGGTGGAACAGTTTCCAGCATGCCGATGAGGGTTTGAGCAATGAAATGACGACAAACCATGCTCGTGCGCAGGGTAATGAAGGTGTGAAAAAGAAACGCCGCCGCCGTCCGCGTAAAAAGAAAACGGAACAAGGGCAATAGAGATAATAGTCGAAAAGTCGTCTGAAAACGGGTATGACAGGTTTTCAGACGATTTTTTTCATGGGGTTGGAACGGTTGTTTCAAATCTGCCAATATTTTGAGAAATTTAACTGAGAAGGTAGTCTAAAAACTATATTTCAGACGACCTATTTCTATATTTTCAATTCAGAATCAGAGCGTTCAGTCTTTCGCCGTGTTCATCAGCCGCAGGGCTTTGAGGCGGCCGATTTCTGTTTGGTATTCCACCAAGCCGATAAATGTTCCGCTTCTGTCGTAAACGCGGAGGATGGGCTGGTTGGCGGAGATGTCCTCGATAAACTGCGGGCGTTGGCCGCATTTGAGCATGGTTACGGCGCGGTCGTTTAGTTCGATTTTGAGGAGGTGCCGCACTAAAACGTCGCAGGGCAGGAGCAGGGCGTCGCATTCGGTTTCGTTTAATTCTGCCAAGGCGTCGAGCGTGTGGCTTTCGCGGATGGTGAAACCGGCGGTTTCGGTGCGGCGCAGGGCGGTCAGGTGGGCGAATGTGCCGATGTGTTTGGCGATGTCTTCGCTCAGGGTGCGGATGTAGGTGCCTTTGCTGCAACGTACGTCGATGACGGCTTTGGGTGCGTCAAACTCGGTAATATCGATGGCGTAAATGGTGATGTCGCGCGGTTTGCGTTCGATGACGATGCCTTTGCGCGCGTATTCGTACAGCGGTTTGCCTTCGTGTTTGATGGCGGAAAACATCGGCGGCACTTGGCGGATGTTGCCCGTCAGGGCTTGGCATGCCGTCTGAAATTCGGCTAAGGAAATGTCGGCGCGGGCGGTGGCGATGATTTCGCCTTCGGCATCGCCGGTGCTGCTGGCTTCGCCGAGTTTCAGCGTGGCGGTGTAGGCTTTGTCGGCATCCAGCAGGTATTGGGCGAACTTGGTCGCTTCTCCGAAGCAGACGGGCAAAAGTCCGGTCGCCAAAGGGTCGAGCACGCCGGTATGCCCCGCTTTTTCGGCGTTGTAGAGGCGGCGGGCTTTTTGTAGGGCAGTGTTGCTGGAAAGGCCTTCGGGCTTGTCGAGCAGGAGGACGCCGTTGACGGGGCGTTTGGCGGGTTTTGCGGTCATAGTGATGGGGAAGGGTAAGTGGCGGGTGTGTGGAGGGAAATGATGGCGAAAGGTCGTCTGAAAACAGACTCGCGCTTTTACTGCGGCGTTTTCAGACGACCTTTACCTTTAATCTTCCACCGGTTTTTCGGCAGCTACTTTGTCGATGAGGCTGGAAATGCTCATGCCGCGTTCGAGCGATTCGTCGTATTTGAAGTGCAGTTCGGGCGTTTTGAAGAGTTTGATGCGTTTCGCCAATTCGCTGCGCAGGTGGCCTTTGGCGTGTTCCAAGGCTTCTTCGGTGATGTCGCGGGTGCTGTCGTCGAGGACGGTATAGAACACGGTGGCGTGGCTGTAATCGCGGGTGACTTCGACTTCGTTGATGGTGATGAAGCCTGCGCGCGGGTCTTTCAGGCCGGTGCGGACCAGCTCGGCCAGTTCGCGCATGATTTGTTCTTTGACACGGTCTTGGCGGGCATAGCCGCGTTGCGGTTTTCTCATGGTTTTCCTTAAACGGCGGCGGCCGTTTCAACTTTGTTTTCAGACGGCCTGTGTGAAATAAGTGCGGTATTATAACGGATATACGGCAATTTGAGGTCGTCTGAAAAGGAGTTTGGCTATGCGGAAGATTAAAATCGGATTGGCGGGGTTCGGCATGTCGGCGCAGGTGTTCCATTTGCCGTTTTGGCGTGCGGATGCGCGGTTTGAAGTCGTGCGCGTGTTTGAACGCAGCGGCAATAGGGCGCAGAAAGTCCTGCCGCAGGCGCAGACTGTGCGTTCGTTTGAGGAATTGCTTAGCGACGATGTCGATTTGGTGGTCATTACCACGCCGAACCAGACGCATTTCGATTTTGCCGCTCAGGCTTTGCGCGCGGGTAAAAATGTGGTGGTGGAAAAACCATTGTGCGCCACGGCGGCGCAAGCCTTTGAACTGGCGGAACTCGCCGAGCGGCAGGGCGTATTGCTGACCGTTTACCAAAACCGCCGCTGGGACAGCGCGCCACTGACTGCCAAAAAGCTGCTTTCAGACGACCTTTTGGGCGAAATTGTGGATGCGGAGTTTCGTTTCGAGCGTTATGCGGCTGCCTTGAACAAAAAACGCTGGAAGGAAACGGGCGAGGCCGGCGTAGGGCTGGTGTACGATTTGGGTTCGCACCTCATGGATATGGCGGTTGATATTTTCGGGATGCCCGATGAGCTTTATGCCGACGTGCGCTATCAGCATGACGGAGCGGTCAGCGACGACAATTTCTATATCGCGCTTTATTACGCCGACGGCAAAAAAGTCGCCCTGACCGCAAGCAAATATGCCCGCGAACCTTTGCTATTCATGACTTTGCATGGCAAACGCGGTTCATACGTCAAACAAAACGTCGACAACCAAGAAGCCCTGCTGCTCGGCGGCGTGCAACCCGTCGGAGCGTGGAGCCGTGAACCGGAAGACGAATGGGGCATCCTGCACACAGAAATCGACGGGGCAGTCGTCCGCAAAAAAATCGAAAGCGTCAGTGGAAATTATGTGGCGTTTTATGAAAACCTTTATGACGCGCTGCAAGGTAAATCACCCGCAGCGGTGCAGCCGCGCCAAGTGGCGGAAGTCTTGGGGCTGCTGGAAAAAGTATATGAAAGCGCGAAATCGGGGTGTAGGGTGAAGGTGTAGGGAGATTAGAAGTTACAGCGAGCAGGATTCCTGAAATTTTTAAAATTACAGTAGATGAATCTCAAAGTTGTCATTTTTTTCTGTAACCGCGTGAGGGAGAGGCATGGCGGAAATTCAGACCTTGGATGTTTGTTTCAGTAACATTTGAAAATTACCATAATTTCCAATTTCCAGATGCCTACCTTTATAGGAATGGCGATGTAGGCATTTCTATCATTTTTAAGGCTATGTTTTCTGTTGAGTGCGGAAAGGTCGTCTGAAAACTTTTAGCGAAACCCGCTATATTCGTTTTCAGACGACCTTTCATATTTTTTATTGAAAGACAGGCAGAGGCTTATTCTTCCGGACGTTCGCCGTCGGTGTCGTCCAGTTTGCCTTCGGTAATATCAACGTTGATACCCACGGCGGCACGGATTTTGGCGTCGATTTCGTTGGCGATTTCGGGATTCTCTTTCAGCCATACGCGGACATTGTCTTTGCCTTGTCCGATTTTGGCGCCGTTGTAGCTGTACCATGCGCCTGATTTTTCAACGATGTCATATTTGACGCCAAGGTCGATCAGTTCGCCTTCCCAGCTTACGCCTTCGCCGTACAGAATATCGAATTCTGCTTGGCGGAACGGGGGCGCTACTTTGTTTTTGATGACTTTGACTTTGGTTTCGTTGCCGATAACGTCGTCGCCTTTTTTGATTTGTCCGGTGCGGCGGATGTCAAGGCGGACGGAGGCGTAGAATTTGAGGGCGTTGCCGCCGGTGGTGGTTTCGGGGCTGCCGAACATCACGCCGATTTTCATACGGATTTGGTTGATGAAGACGACCAGTGTGTTGGTGCGTTTGATGTGGCCGGTCAGTTTGCGCAAGGCTTGGCTCATCAGGCGGGCTTGCAGGCCGACGTGGCTGTCGCCCATTTCGCCTTCAATTTCGGCTTTGGGAACGAGGGCGGCTACGGAGTCGACAACGACCATGTCCACGCCACCGGAACGTACCAGTGTGTCGCAGATTTCCAGAGCCTGTTCGCCGGTATCGGGTTGGGAGAGGTAGAGTTCTTCTACTTTAACACCGAGTTTGCGGGCGTAAACGGGGTCGAAGGCGTGTTCCGCGTCGATGAAGGCGCAGATGCCGCCGGTTTTCTGACATTGGGCAATGGCTTCGAGACAGAGCGTGGTTTTACCGGAAGATTCCGGACCGAAGATTTCCACGACACGACCGCGCGGCAGGCCGCCGACGCCGAGTGCCAAGTCTACGCCGAGCGAGCCGGTGGAGATGACGTCAAGGTTTTCTTCTTGCTGGCTGCCGTCCATTTTCATGATGGATCCTTTGCCGAAGTTTTTTTCAATTTGGGCAAGGGCGGCGGCTAGGGCTTTGCTTTTTTCATCTGACATGGTGCTGTTCTCGTAAGGGATGTTATCAAAGTAGCTAAGAATTTGTTTAGCTATTATCGCATAAATTAAGAAAAAGTATAGTTTTATTTCGGTTTTATTTCATATTTTGAATAAATTGTTGTTAACTATCTGAATTATATGATTTATGAGTTGTATGTTTGGATGTATTAAGAGTGCTAAAAGGTCGTCTGAAAGCGAATATTTCTTTTTCAGACGACCTTTTTTGGATTTGAACTCAATAAATAATGTTTTTACCGTAGCTTTCCAAAATCGATTTGATTTTGAGGATGGTTTCTTTGGGAGGCGGATGTACGCCGGTGAGTTTGTAGGTATCGCCGCACAATGCCCATTTGTGCGCACCCAGTTCGTGATAGGGAAGGAGTTCGACCATTTCGATATTGTCCATGTCTGCGATGAATTCGCCGAGCAGGTGGGCGGAACGGTCGTCGTCGGTATAGCCTGGGACGACAACGTAGCGGACGCGTGCGGGCTGTTTGCGTTCGGCGAGGTAGTGGGCGAATTTGAGGGTTTTGGTGTTTGGGATGCCGACGAGGACTTTGTGGATTTCGGGGTCGATTTGTTTTAAATCGAGCATAACGAGGTTGGTGTGGTCGAGCAGGTCGTCAAGGATGGAATCGTAATGCAGGGCGTAGCCGTTGCTGTCGAGGCAGGTGTGGATGTCGTGTTCGTGGCAGGCGGTAAACCAGTCGCGTACGAATTCGTATTGCAGGAGCGGTTCGCCGCCTGTGGCGGTAACGCCGCCGCCTGTGGCGCGCAGGTAGTGTCGGTAGGACATGACTTGCTTCATGACTTCGGGCACGGTTATTTCTTGGGCTTGTTCGGTGTGCAAGTCCCATGTGTCGCGGTTGTGGCAGTAGAGGCAGCGCATGAGGCAGCCTTGCAGAAAGAGGACGTAGCGCAATCCGGGACCGTCCACCGCGCCGCAGGATTCTACGGAATGGACGATGCCTTTGCCGTTGTAATGGCGGTGTCCGAGGTCTTTGGCGGGAGCGGGCGTTTCGGGGTTGATGGCGATGGATGTCTGCATGGTGTCTGATGTACCGGATATTGGGGTCGTCTGAAAACTTGTTTTTGTGTTGCAGAGGGTTCTTCTTATTGGATTAATATGCGGGCATTGCGTTCCCTGTTGTGGGAAGTTTATGGGCTGTTTTTAAATAGGTAAATGGGTTTTAATGATAACTCTATTGTACCGCCTTCGGTCGTCTTGATTTAAAGTTAATCCACTGGATTTTGATATTATCAAACCATTGCTTCAGGCAAAATCAAGCCGGGTTCCGGATAATCCGTCCCCCGGCTTGGTTTACTGTAAACCCTTTGCTTTACATGGTTTGTGTAAAGGTGCGGGTAATCACGTCAAGCTGCTGTTCGCGGGTCAGCGAGTTGAAGCGTACGGCGTAACCAGACACGCGGATGGTCAGTTGCGGATATTTGTCCGGATTGTTCATCGCGTCTTCCAGCGTTTCGCGGGTCAATACGTTGACGTTCAGGTGTTGGCCGCCTTCCACTTCTCCTTCTTCGTGGTGGAAGTAACCGTCCATCAGGCCTGCGAGGTTGCGTTCGCGGGAGTTTTCATCTTTGCCCAATGCGCCCGGCACGATGGAGAAGGTGTAGGAAATACCGTCTTTGGCAAACTCGAACGGCAGTTTGGCTACGGAGGTCAGCGAAGCGACGGCGCCGTTGACATCGCGGCCGTGCATCGGGTTCGCACCCGGACCGAACGGTGCGCCGGCGCGGCGGCCGTCCGGCGTGTTGCCGGTTTTTTTGCCGTATACGACGTTGGAGGTGATGGTCAACACGGACTGGGTCGGCGTTGCGTTGCGGTAAGTTTTGTGGGTCGCCACTTTTTTCATGAAGCGTTCCACCAAGTCGCAGGCAATGTCGTCCACGCGGTCGTCGTTGTTACCGAACTGCGGATATTCGCCTTCGATTTCAAAGTCGACGGCAATACCGTTTTCGTCGCGAATCGGTTTGACTTTGGCGTATTTGATGGCAGACAACGAGTCGGCGGCCACAGACAAACCGGCGATACCGCAAGCCATCGTGCGTTTCACGTCGCGGTCGTGCAGCGCCATCAGCGCGGCTTCGTAGCTGTATTTGTCGTGCATGTAATGGATGATGTTCAGCGCGGTAACGTATTGGGTTGCCAGCCAATCCATGAATTTGTCCATGCGCGCAAAGACAGTGTCGTAGTCCAAGACTTCGTCCAAAATCGGTTCGGTTTTCGGGCCGACTTGGTCTTTGGATTTTTCGTCCACACCGCCGTTGATTGCGTACAGCAGGGTTTTCGCCAAGTTGGCGCGTGCGCCGAAGAACTGCATTTGTTTGCCGACCACCATCGGGCTGACGCAGCAGGCAATGGCGTAGTCGTCGCTGTTGAAGTCCGGACGCATCAAATCGTCGTTTTCGTATTGGATGGACGAGGTGTCGATGGACACTTTGGCGCAAAATTCTTTAAAGCCTTGCGGCAGTTGTTCGGACCACAACACGGTGATGTTCGGTTCGGGAGACGGACCCATGTTGTACAGGGTGTGCAGCACGCGGAAGTTGGTGCGTGTTACCAGCGTGCGGCCGTCCAAACCCATACCGCCGATGGATTCGGTTGCCCAAATCGGGTCGCCGGAGAAGAGTTGGTCGTATTCGGGCGTACGCAGGAAACGAACCATACGCAGTTTCATCACCAAATGGTCGATAAATTCTTGCGCTTGGGTTTCGGTAATTACGCCGTTTTTCAGGTCGCGCTCGATGTAGATGTCCAAGAACGAAGATACACGACCGAATGACATGGCGGCGCCGTTTTGCGATTTAACGGCGGCAAGGTAAGCGAAATAAGTCCATTGGATGGCTTCCTGCGCATTTTTCGCAGGGCCGGAAATGTCGTAGCCGTAAGAGGCGGCCATTTCTTTCATTTGACCCAAGGCTTTGTATTGGTCGTTGATTTCTTCGCGGCGGCGGATAACTTCTTCCAAATCCACACCGTTTTCCAAATCGGCTTGCAGCGAGTTGAACTGGTTGAGTTTGTCTTTCATCAAGAAGTCGATACCGTACAATGCCACGCGGCGGTAGTCGCCGATGATGCGACCACGACCGTAAGCATCCGGCAAGCCGGTGATCACACCGGATTTGCGGCAACGGCGGATGTCAGGCGTATAAACATCAAACACGCCTTGGTTGTGTGTTTTGCGGTATTTGGTGAAGATTTCGCTGACTTCAGGGTTCAACTCGACGTTGTACACTTTGCACGCGTCCTGCACCATTTTCAAACCGCCAAACGGCATAATGGAGCGTTTCAGAGGCTCGTCTGTTTGCAGACCGACGATGGTTTCCAAATCTTTATCGATATAGCCTGGTGCATGGCTGGTAATGCCGGACACGACTTGAGCGTCGATTTTGTAAGGTTCGTGCGTGCGGTTTTCGACTTTGATGCCTTCCATCACGTCCGCCCACAGTTTGGTTGTCGCCTCGGTTGCAGGCGCGAGGAAAGACGCATCGCCTTCATAAGGCGTGTAGTTTTTCTGAATAAAATCGCGCACGTCGACATTGGTTTCCCAATTACCGCCGACAAAACCTTCCCAAGCGGCAGGGCGTTGCTGTACATCGGTTGACATATCAAGCTCCTAATTTGTCAGATAGAATTTATAGGTAGAAGAAATTTACCTTTGCAGAATAGCACTTTAGCTCTATGAAGTGTAACGATTGGCGGAGATGTGAATGCATACCCGATGTTTTTTTGACTTACATCAATGAGAACAGTTATTACTTAAAACTACATTTTATTTTTCAAGCCTTTAGCGTGTAAACAAGTGTAGAATATAAAATTAAGCCCTGAAAACTTGTCCGGTTTTCAGGGCTTTTGTATGGGGTTGGGGTTTCATGGGGTTACATATTCTTTAGAAGAAGGTAAGTCGTCTGAAAAACTGAAATACTGTTTTTCAGACGAGCTTGATGTAAAGAAAAACGGCATATCCGAAAAGATATGCCGTTTATGGGTGCAGGGACTGCTATATTTGGCAGTGGTTTGTGTTTTAGTCCTCTTGCGCCGCTGTTTGCAGGTAGTTCGGCAAACCGACTTTGCCGATCAGCTCCTGCTGGGTTTCGAGCCAGTCGATGTGTTCTTCGTTGATGTCTTTTTGTTTTTCCAACAAATCACGGCTGACGTAGTCTTGCTGTTGTTCCGCGATGGCGATGGCAGCGACGAGGGCATCGTGTTTTTCCTGTTCTTTTGTCAAATCGCAGGTCAGGATTTCCTCGGTTGATTCGCCAATCAGCAGTTTGCCCAATTCTTGCAGGTTAGGCAGACCCTCCAAGAACAAAATACGCTCGATTAAATCGTCTGCGGATTTCATTTCGCGGATGGACTGTTTGAAGAAATGTTCGCCCAATTCTTCAAAGCCCCAGTTTTTCAAAATGCGGGCATGCAGGAAATATTGGTTGATGGTAACCAAGAGCAAGCCCAAGTTTTTATTCAATTCGCGGATAACTAAGCGATCGCCTTTCATTTTCAGCTCCTTATACGCTTAATTACAGTTGGCTTTGGTAGTAGTTGCCTTCGCCGACGAGTTCGATCAGGCGCAGTTGTTGTTCCAGCCAGTGCGCGTGATCTTCTTCAGTGTCTTTCAACTGGGCAATCATCAAATCACGGGTAACGTAGTCTTGTGCTTCTTCGCACAGTTTGATGCCTTTTTTCAATGCATCGCGCACTTCGTATTCGGTGTTCAAGTCCGCTTTCAGGCAGGAAACCACGTCGGTACCGATGTTCAGTTCGGCACGGGTCATTTTAGGAGTACCGCCCAACATCAGGATACGACGGATGAAGTCTTCGGCGTGAGTGGTTTCTTCTTCCATCTCGTGGTTCAAACGTTCGA
Organism: Neisseria sicca; assembly: GCF_017753665.1. NCBI lineage: Bacteria > Pseudomonadati > Pseudomonadota > Betaproteobacteria > Neisseriales > Neisseriaceae > Neisseria > Neisseria sicca. The sequence continues at coordinate 1,025,991 of NZ_CP072524.1, read as the reverse complement.
ACAGTTTGGTGTAACCCCATTCAGAGTACAGGCGAGAGTGGATAAAATATTGGTCGCGAGCAGCCAACTCGCCAGACAATAATTCGTTCATGTAATCAATAACTGCTTGGTTGCCTTGCATAATTCTTTCTCTTTCTTTTAAAAGTTGATAATCACGAAATGAAGATTCGTGTGTTGTTAGGGAATGAGGTAATTGTATGCACAAGTAGCACTTTTGACAAATTTTCTATTTAAAATACAAACAATTATCAAAAAATTTAACCCGCCTAAAAGGCCGTCTGAAAAATTAACCACCTGTTTTTAATAACAATTTTTTGACATTGGTATTAAGAATCCATTACATTATTCAAAAACATTTACATTCGTTAACCATAAATAAAAGCAAATAATCTGGCAAAATCAATCAAATTTAATTATGAATTATTCTCAACTGCTTTTGCCTGATTTTTTTGAATCACCCATTCCGTCATCACTTGCGAATCGTGCTATAATCGCCAGTTATCTTTTTTTTAAGCAACCAGCTAAACCTTATAAATTATCATGAAACAAATCCGCAATATTGCCATCATCGCCCACGTCGACCATGGCAAAACCACATTAGTTGACCAATTGCTGCGTCAGTCCGGTACATTCCGTTCCAACCAGCAAGTCGAAGAACGTGTCATGGACAGCAACGATCTTGAAAAAGAACGCGGCATTACCATTCTTGCTAAAAATACCGCCATCGAATACGAAGGCTACCACATCAACATCGTAGATACCCCGGGACACGCCGATTTTGGTGGCGAAGTGGAACGTGTATTGGGCATGGTTGACTGCGTCGTACTGTTGGTTGACGCACAAGAAGGCCCTATGCCGCAAACCCGTTTCGTGACCAAAAAAGCCTTGGCTTTGGGTCTGAAACCTATCGTTGTTATCAACAAAATCGACAAACCGTCTGCCCGTCCAAGCTGGGTTATCGACCAAACATTCGAATTGTTCGACAACTTAGGTGCAACAGACGAACAATTGGACTTCCCTATCGTCTATGCTTCCGGCCTGTCCGGCTTTGCCAAATTGGAAGAAACCGACGAGAGCAGCGACATGCGCCCTCTGTTCGAGACCATTTTGAAACACACACCTGCACCAAGCGGCAGCGCGGACGAAACGCTGCAACTGCAAATTTCCCAACTGGACTACGACAACTACACCGGTCGCCTCGGTATCGGCCGCATCCTGAACGGCCGCATCAAACCCGGCCAAGTCGTTGCTGTGATGAATCACGATCAGCAAATCGCCCAAGGCCGCATCAACCAGCTTTTGGGTTTCAAAGGTTTGGAACGCGTACCGCTTGAAGAAGCCGAAGCCGGCGACATCGTGATTATTTCCGGCATTGAAGACATCGGTATCGGTGTAACCATTACCGACAAAGACAATCCCAAAGGCTTGCCGATGTTGAGCGTAGACGAACCGACGCTGACGATGGACTTTATGGTCAACACTTCCCCTCTGGCCGGTACTGAAGGCAAATTCGTAACTTCCCGCCAAATCCGCGACCGCCTGCAAAAAGAATTGCTGACCAACGTTGCCCTGCGTGTTGAAGATACAGCCGATGCCGACGTCTTCCGCGTTTCCGGCCGCGGCGAATTGCACTTAACCATTTTGTTGGAAAACATGCGCCGCGAAGGTTTTGAACTGGCAGTCGGCAAGCCGCGCGTCGTGTACCGCGACATCGACGGTCAAAAATGCGAACCTTATGAAAACCTGACTGTGGACGTGCCCGACGACAACCAAGGCGCGGTAATGGAAGAACTCGGCCGCCGCCGTGGCGAACTGACCAATATGGAAAGCGACGGCAACGGCCGTACCCGCCTCGAATACCATATTCCCGCGCGCGGTTTGATCGGTTTCCAAGGCGAATTCATGACCCTGACGCGCGGTGTCGGCCTGATGAGCCACGTATTCGACGACTACGCGCCAGTGAAACCCGATATGCCCGGCCGCCACAACGGCGTACTGGTTTCCCAAGAGCAAGGCGAAGCCGTCGCTTATGCCTTATGGAATCTGGAAGACCGCGGCCGTATGTTCGTGTCGCCCAACGACAAAATCTACGAAGGCATGATTATCGGTATTCACAGCCGCGACAACGATTTGGTGGTCAACCCGCTCAAAGGTAAAAAACTCACCAACATCCGCGCCAGCGGTACCGACGAAGCCGTACGCCTGACCACGCCGATCAAGCTGACGCTGGAAGGCGCGGTCGAGTTTATCGACGATGACGAACTCGTTGAAATCACGCCGCAATCCATTCGCCTGCGCAAACGTTATCTGAGTGAACTGGAACGCCGCCGCCATTTTAAAAAGCTGGATTGATTCAACTAAGCTGTTGATGAGATGAAAAAAGGTCGTCTGAAAATTTTCAGACGACCTTTTTATTGTTTGCTATTCGTTCTTGTACAAACTCTCCGTTTGAGACCTTTGCAAAAATAGTCTGTTAACGAAATTTGACGCATAAAAATGCGCCAAAAAAATTTCAATTGACTAAAACCTTCCTAATATTGAGCAAAAAGTAGGAAAAATCAGAAAGGTTTTGAATTTTGAAAATGAGATTGAGCATAAAATTTTAGTAACCTATGTTATTGCAAAGGTCTCCGTTTGTTCTCCCATGTGGGCGAGCCAAAACGGTCAGATTTGTTTTTCAATCAGAAAGCCCGCCAATCAGACTAACTCAACTGAGACCGTTATTTGTTTTCTCCGTATTTTTTATGCAGATTTCGGGTTTCTTCTTTCAACCATTCATCCCAATCGGGACGTAAACGGCAGAGCTCTTTGTTCCAATACAAACAGTCCCAAGCCATTCTGCGCGAGGCTTCGGTATCGCGCTCGAACATTCGTGCGACAAAAGGTTCGAGCGTTTGCACGCTTTTGAACATACCACCGTATTCCCCGTAAGTGCGGCAGGTTTCAGGATGGAGCGTTTCCAACAGCGTTTCGATTTCACCCTGCAACGCAAGCCATAAATCATTTACTTCGTCCAAAGCAAGTACATCGCGCAGCCAATGTTTGATGTTTTCCAAACCTTGAAAACGCGGGTCATACCACAGCAGGCGCAAGGTGGCAAGCTGACTTTCAGCTTCCGTCCGACCTTGTGGGTTTTCATAATCAAAAAGGGAAACGAGTTCGTACAAGGCACGGTTGCGCTGTTTTTCCGGCAGCGCAAGTAAGATGTCGCAGACTTGTTCGGGAGTCTGCCAAAGTGGGAGTTGAGAGATGTTCATAGGCTTTAGGGTCGTCTAAAAACCAACGAGAGGGACTAAGGGGCGATTTAGTTGATTTTTGCAATGAGGCCGCTTTTGAATTCAAAGTGTGTAAATTGCGAGGTCGTCTGAAAACCGATTTCAGACGACCTTTTTCTTTTTGATTAGTGACGGTTATTAATGATGACCGCAACCGCCGCCATGACTTTCGCGCAATGCTTCGGCAGCCTGCTCGTCGGCATGGTAGCTTGAGCGGACCATGGCGCCGATGGCGGCGTTGGTGAAGCCCAGTTCGTATGCTTCTTTTTCAAAGATTTTGAACTGGTCGGGCGTGACATAGCGCAAGACAGGCAAGTGTCCGTCTGAAGGCTGGAGGTACTGGCCGATGGTAATCATCTCGATATTGTGCGCCCGCATATCGCGCATGATTTCGCGCACGTCTTCGTCTGTTTCGCCCAAGCCGACCATGATGCCGGATTTGGTCGGGATGTGCGGCATCATTTCTTTGTAGCGGCGCAACAGGTCGAGGGAGTGCTGATAGTTGGCACCCGGACGGGCTTTTTTATACAGGCTCGGATGGGTTTCCAAATTGTGGTTCATCACGTCGGGCGGGGTTTCGGCAAGGATTTTCAGTGCGATGTCCAAGCGGCCGCGGAAGTCGGGAACGAGAATTTCGATTTTGGTGTTCGGACTGGTTTCGCGGATGGCTTTGATGCAGTCGGCGAAATGCTGTGCGCCGCCGTCGCGCAGGTCGTCGCGGTCAACGGAGGTGATGACGACGTAACGCAGGTTCATAGCCTTGACGGATTCTGCGAGGTTTTTCGGTTCGTCGGGGTCAAGCATATTCGGGCGGCCGTGTCCCACGTCGCAGAACGGGCAGCGGCGGGTACAAATGTCGCCCATAATCATGAAGGTTGCTGTGCCTTTGCTGAAACATTCGCCGATATTCGGGCAGGAGGCTTCTTCACAAACGGTGTGCATTTTTTGCTCACGCAAAATGTCTTTGATTTCAAAGAATTTGCGTGACGGCAGTTTGGCACGTATCCATTCGGGCTTTTTCAGTTTTTCCTGAAGGGGGACGACTTTGATAGGGATGCGGGCGGTTTTGTCCGCGCCTTTGAGTTTGACGCCGCGTTTGGGATCGTCAACTTTGATTTCGCTCATTAATTGTTCGCTTTCGGTGTGAGTTGTGTCTCGAGGTGTGCGGTCAGTTTTTGTGCAACCTCGTCCAAGGTGGGGCAGGGTTGGACAAAATCCGCGATTTGCGTCATTTCCATGCCGGCATAGCCGCAGGGATTGATGTGGGTAAACGGGCTTAAGTCCATGTTTACGTTTAATGCCAGACCGTGATAGACGGAACCGTCTTTGATACGCAAGCCGAGTGAGGCGATTTTACGCTCGCCGACATAAACGCCGGGACGTTTCGGGTCTGCCGCCGCTTCGATGCCGTATTCCGCCAACGTGGCGATGATGCTGTTTTCAAGTGCGGAAACGATGTTGCGGACGCTGGTTTTGCGGCGTTTGAAGTTGATCATGGTGTAGATGACCAACTGGCCGGGACCGTGGTAGGTGATTTGTCCGCCTCGGTCAATTTGGACGACGGGTATGTCGTCGCGAATCAGGAGATGCTCCGGTTTGCCCGCCAAGCCTTGCGTGAAGACGGGCGGATGCTCAACCACCCATAATTCGTCTTCGGTATGTTCGTCGCGGGCTGCGTTGAACACTTTCATGGCTTCGAAAGTCGGCTGGTACTCGACCATGCCTTTATGCACGATTTTCATATCAGTACACTACTTTCACCATTTCGTGATCGGTCAGGGCGCGGTAGATTTTGTCTAATTGCTCTTTGCTTTCGACGTTTACTTTGATAGTCGCGCCGGTATAGTTGCCCTTGCTGCTCTGGCGGGTGGTGATGTGGTGAGGTTCAGTATCGGGCGCGTGTTGGCGGACGGTTTCCAAGATGTTTTTTTCAAATTCGGGATGCGCGTTGCCCATGACTTTGATGGGGAATTGGCAGGGGAATTCGATTAGTGAGGTTTGGTCGGTCATGGCTGACTCCTGATGTGCTGTATGCCGAGAGGTCGTCTGAAAGTTTTCCAGCCTTTCAGACGACCTCGAATGGCGTGTATTTTATCGCAAAAAGTTGTCGATAAAAATAGAAGCGTACATCGGCTTTTTCAAGTCTTGAAATACGCTTTTCCATCCCAATTTAAGCCACACTCCGAATTTATTACCAAGTAGAGAACAATATGCCGACAAAAGAAAAACATTTTGAGGAATACAGCGCACTGGCAACCCTGCCTTTACGCGATGTCGTCGTTTATCCGCATATGGTGTTGCCGCTGTTTGTAGGCCGCCCGAAATCCATTGCAGCATTGGAAGCGGCAATGGCGAATGACGATCCGGTGTTTTTGCTGGCGCAAATCGACCCGAACACCGAAGATCCGACGGCGTCCGATTTGCACCGTACGGGTACGGTCGCGCAGGTTTTGCAGGTGTTGAAGCTGCCTGATGGCACGGTGAAAGTGTTGGTCGAAGGTATCCGGCGCGGCAGAGTATTGACCATTGAAGAGAGCGGCGGGTTGTTCCTGTCCCATGTCGAAGCTGTCGATGAGTATGCGGATGCGGACAATCCCGATATCGAAGCGATTCGTCGCACGCTGCTTACCCAGTTTGACCAATACGCCAAGTTAAATAAAAAAATCCCTGCCGAAATCATCAATACCATCAACGGTATCGATGATAACAGCCGTTTGGTGGACACCATCGCTGCGCATTTGCAGTTGAAACTGGAGCAGCGCCAACAGATTTTGGAAACCTTTGGCATTATCGGCCGTATGGAGTTTCTGCTTGCACAGTTGGAATCCGAGCTGGACATCATGCAAGTTGAAAAACGCATCCGCGGCCGCGTCAAACGCCAGATGGAAAAATCCCAGCGCGAGTATTATCTGAACGAGCAAGTGAAAGCGATTCAGAAAGAATTGGGCGAAGAAGACGAACGTGGCGAACTGGATGCGTTGGAAGCAAAAATCAAAGAAGCAGGCATGACCAAAGAAGCTGAGGAAAAATGCCTGTCCGAATTGAAAAAGCTCAAAATGATGCCGCCTATGTCTGCGGAATCTACTGTCGTGCGCAACTACATCGATACTTTGCTCGAACTGCCTTGGAAGAAAAAATCCCGTGTCAGCAAAGACATTGCTAAAGCCGATTTGGTGTTGAACGCTGACCATTACGGCTTGGAAAAAGTCAAAGAGCGGATTTTGGAATACCTCGCCGTCCAAAAACGTATGGACAAGCTGAAAGGTCCGATTCTGTGTTTGGTTGGTCCTCCAGGTGTGGGTAAAACCTCATTGGGCGAGTCCATCGCCAAAGCAACAGGCCGCCAATATGTTCGCATGGCTTTAGGCGGCGTGCGCGACGAAAGCGAAATCCGCGGACACCGCCGCACCTATATCGGTTCTATGCCCGGCAAAATCCTACAAAACATGGCTAAAGCGGGCGTGAAGAATCCACTATTCCTGCTCGACGAAATCGACAAATTGGGCAGCGACTTCCGAGGCGATCCTGCCAGCGCGTTGCTTGAGGTGCTCGATCCTGAGCAAAACAACAAGTTTGCCGATCATTATGCGGAAGTGGATTATGACTTGAGCGATGTGATGTTTATCGCCACATCTAATAGTCTGAATATCCCGACCCCGTTGCTCGACCGCATGGAAATCATCCGTTTGTCCGGCTATACCGAAGACGAAAAAATCAATATCGCCATGCAGTATCTCGTGCCGAAACAAATGAAACGCAACGGCGTGAAAGAAGGCGAATTGGTGGTCGAAGAAAGCGCGGTGCGCGATATTATCCGTTATTACACCCGTGAAGCCGGTGTGCGTTCGCTCGATCGCGAGATTGCCAAAATCTGTCGTAAGGTGGTGATGCAGATTACCTTGAACGAAGATAAGAAGAGGTCGTCTGGAACCAAGAAAACCAGCAAAGCCAAGCCTAAGGCGGTTAAAGTCAATGAGAAAAACCTGCATGACTATTTGGGCGTGCGCCGTTTCGATTACGGCGTTGCCGAAAGTGAAAACCGCATCGGACAGGTTACCGGTTTGGCGTGGACGGAAGTCGGCGGCGAATTGCTGACCGTCGAGGCTGTGGCATTGCCAGGTAAAGGCGTGATTCAGTGTACCGGCCAGTTGGGCGATGTGATGAAGGAATCTGTCTCCGCAGCATGGTCTGTTGTCCGTTCCCGTGCAGAATCAGTGGGTTTGGCTCCTGATTTTTACGAGAAAAAAGACATCCATGTTCACGTTCCCGAAGGTGCGACGCCGAAAGATGGTCCGAGCGCAGGTATCGCCATGACCTTGGCGATGGTGTCTGCCTTTACCAAAATTCCGGTGCGCGCCGATGTGGCGATGACGGGCGAAATCACTCTGCGCGGCGAAGTCTTGCCAATCGGCGGATTGAAGGAAAAACTGTTGGCAGCCCTGCGCGGCGGTATCAAGCATGTCCTGATTCCGAAAGACAACGTCAAAGACTTGGAAGAAATCCCTGAAAATGTGAAAACCGGTCTGACCATCCATCCGGTCAAATGGATAGATGAAGTCCTCACTTTGGGCTTGGAAAGTCAGCCGACACCTTGGGTTGCGCCTTTAAGTACCGAAGAAACGCAAGTTGAAGCCGCAAAGCCTAAGTCAAGGGCAAAAGCGACCAAACACTGATTTTGTAAAAAATGTGTTGCAAAAGATGCGGGTTTGCCGTGGAAGCCTGTAAAATAGGGCAATTCCGCATTTTTTGCTTGACACAGTATTTTCAGAATTGCTATAAAGCGCAAAGGTACTTAAAAGTACGAAGCCCCGAGTATTCGGGCATTTCATTATTTTCAACGATAGGAAGGGACTGATTGTGAATAAGTCTGAATTGATCGAAGCAATTGCTCAAGAAGCCGGTATTTCTAAAGCTGCCGCTCAAAAAGCTCTGGATGCCACTACTAATGCTGTAACCAACGCTCTGAAAAAAGGCGACACCGTCACTCTGGTCGGTTTCGGTACTTTCTACGTTGGTGAGCGCGCAGAGCGTCAAGGCCGTAACCCTAAAACTGGCGAGCCTCTGACCATCGCTGCTGCTAAAACTCCTAAATTCCGTGCCGGTAAAGCATTGAAAGATGCTCTGTAATTTTCCCTTGTAAAAAACCGATTCCATATGGGGAATCGGTTTTTTATTTTATAGACTGCCTAAGAAGTTTTCAGTATTCGAATATGGCATCAGATAGGCTTTTGATTCTGTAATTTCGCATTCTCTACCTTTTTGGCAAACCATAAGGCAGCCATCGTGCCAAGCATATCCGCTATTCCGTCTCCAAGTGAACCTTCCCTTGTTGTTGTAAACGTTGCTTGAGCCCATTCGCTAAAGAAGGCAAACAATAAGGCGAATATCAATAGTTTTTTATAAGGTACGCGTTTTTGCTCGGATAAAAAGATTTTGGCTATTAACCATATTTGTGCAAAGAATGTAATGAAATGAGCAACCTTGTCGAAATTGGGGAAGGGAGGGGGAGCATTGCCGGACTCTTTGAAAAGTAATGCGTAAATACTTGCTGCAAACCAAGCCGCTGCTAACAAGGTAAACTTATTCAAAGGCAGTTTCATTGTATTTCCTCATCCAGCCATTTTTGGCAGATGGCGGACAAACGGATAAATTTACCCCCCCGTTTGTCCAGTTCATCACGCCATAGTTTGACTTCTTCAATGGTCGGTGCTTCGTCCAAGCTGCATTCGTATAAGAAAAAGTCCAGTGTTTCTTCTACCGTTCCGATAGATTCTGTTTGAATTAATTCTAGAAGCTCATTCATTGTTTGCTCTCAAAGGTCGTCTGAAAGTCATTTGCTGTGTAAAAAACGTACGGCTTCTTCCCATTCTCCGGCTAACAGCATGGGAACGGCTTTTAATGATTTATTGATGGCTTCATCAATTTGCTGCCTGTGTTCCGGGCTAGGTTTATTCAGGACATAGCCGACAACCAGATTTCGGTCTCCCGGATGATCGATACCCAAGCGCAGGCGGTAAAAATCAGGCGTTCCCAAGCGTGCCTGAATGTCTTTTAAGCCGTTATGACCGCCGTTTCCTCCACCTAATTTAAATTTTATCCTACCGCACGGAATATCCAGTTCGTCATGGACGACCAGTATTTCTTCGGGCTTGATTTTATAGAATTGCGCCAGCGCGGCTACTGCTTGACCGGAGCGGTTCATAAATGTTGCCGGTTTTAAAAGCCATAAGTCTGAGCCGGATATGCTGATGCGGGCTACTGAGCCGAAGAATTTTTTTTCTTCTTTTAAAGTGGCTTTATATTGCCATGCCAATTCGTCGATAAACCAGAATCCGGCATTGTGGCGCGTTTGTTCGTATTCCGAACCGGGATTTCCCAGTCCTACAATCATTTTGATTTTATTTGACATTGTGTTTCCTCAAAGAGAGGTCGTCTGAAAACAGCAAACGGTTTTCAGACGACCTTTTCAAGCATTTTATTGGGTTTTGCCGACCCGTTTGCGTCTTGCTTCTTTCGGGTCAATCAGTAAAGGGCGGTATATCTCGATACGGTCTCGGTCGCGCAGCAAAACGTCGTCTTTGACTCTTTTGCCAAAGATACCCAAAGGAGCCGCATTCAAATCCAATTCAGGAAAATCTTTATCCAAGCCGCTTTGAAGCACAGCCGTCCTTGCGGTTGCTCCTTGCTCAATGCGGATTGAGCGTAATATCTGCTTTTCAGCCGTTCCGTAAACAATTTCGATTTCAAGCATAGCGTCTGTCTGCCTCTTTGACGAATGCGTCGACCAGCGTACCGGAAAGGTGGTTGAATACGGGGGAAATGACGGTAGAAAGCAGCATATTGGAAAAATCATATTCCAAACGAAATTCGATTTTACACATATCTCCGCCCAAATCGATAAACTTCCATGTACCGCGTAAGGTTTTAAAAGGGCCTTCCAGCAAGTCCATACGGATTTCCGAGCCGGGAATGTTGTGGTTGTGTGTCGCAAAAGATTGACGCACACCCATATAGTCCATGAACAGCCGTGCTTTGAGTTCCTTATCTTTACGCTCTATGACCTCGGTTTTACTGTACCATGGGAGAAAGTTTGGATAGTCCTCAACTTTATCGACCAAGTCGAACATCTGTTTTGCGCTGTGCAGCACCAATACGTTTTTTTCAACCTTTTTCATGGTTAAAACGGCCCGAAAGAAAAATCGTATTATAAACGAGTTTACCGTCTTTTTCAGACGACACTTCACCGTGTTATATATCTGATAATAAGATGATTATTATAATAGAATAAACAGGAAGGCGAAATTCTGATAAACTTGCGCGACTTGGCCGCCGGTTGGCTTGTATAGCATAAAACAAGAAAAATTAATTATCCGGCGCATTTTAGACAAATCGGATTATAAAAATGAATACCGCTGACACATTTTACAGGGAAGCAATTTCACATCTGACTAGGACACCTCCTGATTTTGAGGCAGCCGTTCCTTTGTTGCGTCAGGCTGCGCAAGCCGGACATGCGGAATCCGCGTTTCAACTGGCAGGCTGTTTGTTGCAGGGCTTAGGGATTTCGGCGGATAGGCAGGCAGGTATCAGACTGATGCAGCAGGCGGCGGGAAGCGGGCATCCTTATGCTCGATACAATCTGCTCCAGATTCAAGAATCACAAGGCATGCCTTTCAATACATTGATGGCGGCTTACAAGGAGCTGGCTGAAGAAGGTATCATCCATGCCCAGCTTAAACTGATGCGGAGTTTGCATGACGGTGGGCGGCATGAAGAGGCGTTGCAATGGGCGTACATGGCTGCCGCTCAGCATCATCCACAGGCATTATACTTTTTAGCGCAACACCATCAATATGCCTCGCCTCCCGATTTTGCTCAGGCACATTTGTTTTACCGACAAGCTGCGGAGCAGGATTTTCCTGCAGCACATTGGCAGCTGGGACTGCAATATAAATTGGGACAGGGAACCGACCCGAACAAGCAGCTTGCCATCATTCATCTGCGCCATGCCGCTGATAGCGGGATTGCTGCCGCACAAACCATGTTGGCGGATTTACTGCTGGAAACTGATCCGCAAGAGGCCATACACCGTTTGAAGGCTGCGGCAAGAGGCGGCAGCAGCGACGCACAGGTAAGATTGGCAGAAATTTACCTATTGGGAAAATGGGTGGAGCGCAATACCGGCAAGGCTCATGCGTATGCGGAAAAAGCAGCCGCACAGCAGCATTCCGAAGCCCTAAGGATTTTGGGCGATATTTACCGTTATGGTCTGGGTGTGGTTCCCGATCCTATCAAGGCACGGCGCTATTACCGTCAGGCAGCGGATAAAGGAAATATCCAGGCACATCAGAAACTGCTTGCCGATATTGCATTGGGCAATAAACCCGAGGAATATGCCGAAGCAAAAGAAAAAGCCTTGAAGAAGCAGGAAGCAGAGCAACTTTATCAGCAGGCGTTTGCCGCGCATTATGGTTTGAACCGCCATCCTGATCATTTAGAGGCATTGAGGCTGTATGAACGTTCGGCTTTATTGGGTCATGGAAAGGCGCAGACCAATTTGGGTATGATGTATTACAACGGACACGGTACGGCTCAGAATTATGCCAAAGCGGCAGAATGGTTCGAAAAAGCGGCACTAAACCATGATGCAATGGCGCAATATAATCTTGCCTGCCTTTATTTCAACGGAACGGGCATAGCGCATGATGCAGATGAAGCTTGTAGATGGTTGGAAGCCGCTATCCGCAATGGACACGATCAGCCTGAGGTATTGAAGCAGCTTTTGGCACAATGGCGGCAGGCTGCGGCTTAAGCTGACCGCCGGCATTTCAATAGATCATAAATCGAACGACCTTGGATTCGGATTTCAAGTGCAACACTAGTGTATCAGTGGTTTGAACAGATTCAAGAATAAAACACTTGGCGTTTCGTAGCCAAGTGTTTTTCTTGGCCGGTGGTTCAACTCATCTTGAACCCTGCGTATCTCCCGATCGCTGATGTTTCGGAAATCGGTTTGCTTGGGGAAATATTGTCGGATGAGTCCGTTGGTGTTCTCATTCAGCCCTTTCTCCCAAGAATGGTAGGGGCGGCAAAAATAAGTCTCCGCTTTCAATGCTTTGGCTATTTTGGTGTGTTGGTAAAATTCTTTACCGTTGTCCATGGTGATGGTGTGGACTCTGGCTTTATGTGCCCTTAATACCCTAATGGCTGCCAGAGCAGTGTCTTCGGCTTTGAGGCTGTCCAATTTGCAGATGATGGTGTAGCGGGTAACGCGTTCGACCAAGGTCAATAATGCGCTTTTCTGATCTTTGCCGATGATGGTGTCGGCTTCCCAATCGCCGATGCGGGTTTTCCGGTCGACGATAGCGGGTCGGTTTTCTATGCCGACACGGTTGGGTACTTTGCCTCTGGTCCATGTGCTGCCGTAGCGTTTGCGGTAGGGTTTGCTGCATATTCTGAGGTGTTGCCACAAGGTGCCGCCGTTGCTTTTGTCTTGGCGGAGGTAGCGGTAAATGGTGCTGTGGTGGAGTGTTATCCCGTGATGTTTGCGCAGGTAGGCGCATACTTGTTCGGGACTGAGTTTGCGGCGGATAAGGGTGTCGATGTGTTGAATCAGCTGCGAATCAAGCTTATAGGGCTTTCGCTTACGCTGTTTGATAGTCCGGCTCTGCTTCTGTGCTTTTTCGGCACTGTATTGCTGCCCTTGGGTGCGGTGCCGTCTGATTTCGCGGCTGATGGTGCTTTTGTGGCGGTTAAGCTGTTTGGCGATTTCTGTGACGGTGCAGTGGCGGGACAGGTATTGGATATGGTATCGTTCGTCTTGGGTCAGTTGTGTGTAGCTCATGGCAATCTTTCTTGCAGGAAAGGCCGTATGCTACCGCATACTGGCCTTTTTCTGTTAGGGAAAGTTGCACTTCAAATGCGAATCCGCCGTCGTCTGAAAACCGTCAGGCTTTCAGACGACGTTTGATTTATGTATATCCTGATTCAATGAGCTTATGGAGGATTTAACCGGTAGGGCGTTGCCCGTTGCCTTGCCAAGTTCAAAGAGAATGATTTTTACGATTTGAAATTATTGATTAGGTTGGCGATGTACTATTGCTATAAACGGGGCTAAGGTAACTATAGTGGATTAAATTTAAACCAGTACGGCGTTGCCTCGCCTTGCCGTACTATTTGTACTGTCTGCGGCTTCGTCGCCTTGTCCTGATTTAAATCTAATCCACTATAACTATTTTTTCAAGATACATATTTGATGAGAGGGCTGCGATGAGGTCGTCTGAAAACAGCCTTGAAGCCTTCAAGCTGCTTTTCAGACGACCTCTTGCTCCGGTCGCTTTATTTCTTCAAGAATGCCCGTTTCAGAATAATCAGCCAATCTTTCTTATCCAAAACAGGGCGTTGTGCAAACACATCGTATTTGCAGCCGTCCAGTTTCTGCAAAATCAGTTGTCCGCCGACAATAATCATCCGCAATTCAAACCCCAAACGTCCTTTCAGCGTTTTACCCAAGGGCGAACCGCCTTTGAGCATTTGGAAAGCGCGGTTGCATTCATACGACATCAGTCTTTGAAACGCGAAATCCGCTTTGCCTTCGGCGATTTGTGCTTCGCTTACTTTGAATTTTTCCAAGTCGTCCTGCGGGATATAGACACGGCCTCTCTGCCAATCGACGGCAACATCTTGCCAAAAGTTGATGAGTTGCAACGCGGTGCAGATACCGTCACTTTGGGCGATGCTGATTTCGTCGGTTTGTCCGTAAAGGTGCAGCATAATGCGTCCGATTGGATTGGCGGAACGGCGGCAGTAGTCGATCAGGTCGCCAAAATCCTGATAACGGGATTTGACAACATCCTGACTGAATGCGGACAAAAGATCGTAAAACGGCTGCAGCGGCAGCTTGAAAGGAGCGATGGCTTCACGTTGCAAACGTTGCATTAGCGGGGTCAACGGTGTTTCGCCGTGCTGTATGCGGTCAAGTTCGGATTTGAGTTCGTCCAAAGCGCGCAAGCGTTCAGCGGCCTTGGCATTGCCTTCATCGGCGAGGTCGTCAGCAGTGCGCGCAAAAGCGTAAACGGCATGGGTGGGCTTGCGCAGGCGGTGCGGCATGACGAGCGAGCCGACGGGGAAATTTTCATAATGGTTAACTGACATGATGGATTCGGGATTCAGGTGTTGCAAGTGATAGAATGTCGATTCGTTTTGTGGCGGGCAGATGCCTTGTAATGTGAAATTTGAAGTGCTTGACGGCTGATTTTCTAGCCCGTGAGCATCGGTTTCAACACTTCCCAAGCTTGCGGCAGTTCTGTGAAGCCTTCGGATGCCATCAGGTGTCCGCCTTTGGCAATGTGGGTAACGGGGCTTTTGAGTTTTTCCGCCATACTTAAGGTCAATTCGGGCGGAACGTGGGTGTCGTCGTCGGAGACGATGCAGTGTTTGGGCATTTGAATTTTGCGCAGGATGTCAAATTCCGGCGCTGCGCCTTTGATGTAGCCGTCTAGGGCGGGCAGCGGGGGCAAAGGATCGGCGAATCCTGCCGTAAGTACCAAGCCGCCGATTTTTTCGGGCTGTTGGCGGCTGAGGAAGTGCAGAATGGTGATGCAGCCTAGGCTGTGCCCGACTAAGAAAGTATTTTCGTCGGGTTTGCCGATGTGTTGGTCAAGGGCGAATTGCCAAGAAGAAACCGTCGGCCGTTCGGGATTGGGCATCGCCAGCGCGTCGGCTTGGAAACCTGCGGCGCGGACTTGTGCCGAGAGCCAGTCAAACCAGTTGCCGTGCGGATTGCCTTCGAAACCGTGTACGATAAAGACGCGTTGGGGCATGTCGATTAGTCCTTTTCAGATGACCTGTCGGGTGTGTCGATTTGCTTATTATAACACTCATCGTTTATTTCAGTTTTATCGTTACCTTTGGTAAGAGCGATTTGAACTTTGGTTGCAATCTAAGCAAGTATGTCTGTTAAAGCTTGGAGAAATCAGTATTTTTATTTTCAGACGACCTTGCGTACGGTAATTTCAGTTTGTCTTTAATTTGATTATGAACTTCTTAAATATTTTTCCGGTTGCCCTAGGGGCGGTTGTCGGCGCAGTATTGCGTTGGATATTTGGTTTGCTGCTTCCCGCTGCACCGATTTTGGGCTGGGGGACGCTGGCCGCAAACTGGATAGGGGCTTTGCTTATCGGATTTTGTGCCGAATGGGTCGCAGATCCTCAATGGCGTTTGCTGTTGATTACCGGTTTCTTAGGCAGTCTGACCACATTGTCCTCTTTTTCCCTTGAGACTGTGGCTATGATGCAGGAGGGGCGGTGGGTAGCTGCTGCATTATCCGTATGCCTCCATGTCGGCGGTTCGTTTATATTGACGGCAGCGGGCATTTGGTTGGCCCATTGTTTGAAATGAAGCAAAACTATTCGAGGTCCTGCTAGTGTTGCTTTACTGCTTACCGAAAAAAGGTCGTCTGAAAATCCAAATTCTGGTTTTCAGACGACCTTTTTGTCGAGGTTATTCAAGTATTCAAAAGCAGCCGTATAATAAATTCGTCCTGAGGGAGGGTTAATTTGAGATTGCGGATATCCCCCTGTACCAGTAGAGGCCTTATGCCCAGTTGTTCTACGGCAGAGGCTTCATCGGTAATACCGTTTAAGTCGGAGGCGGATAGGGCGCGATTCAATAATCCGGCTTGAAAAAGTTGCGGTGTCTGTGCCTGCCATAAGTCTGTACGGGGTACGGTTTCCAGGATTTGTCCGTCGGTATCGGAACGTTTGATGGTGTCGGCTGCGGGAATGGCCAAAATGCCGCCTTCTGCTTTTGTTCCGGCTTCCTGAATCAGGCGTGACAGGGCATCGTGGGGCAGGCAGCAGCGGGCGGCATCGTGAACCAAAATATTATCGTGGTTATCCGCCAACTTCTTTTCTATCAGTGTTTGCACACCATTACGGACGGTTTCTGCCCGGGTATTGCCTCCGACGTTGAAAATCACTGTCTTATCAGAGGTCGTCTGAAGATGATTAATGAAAGGATCATCAGGTGAGACAGCAATGGCGACCAAGTCGATAAGCGGATGCTGTGTAAAAATGGCAACCGTATGCTCTAAGACGGTTTTGCCGTGTATCCGGATATATTGTTTGGGTTTGCCTGCACCGAAGCGAGTGCCGACCCCTGCGGCGGGAATCAGGGCGATGTGCTGTCTGTTCATACATTCTCTCCCGCGGCTGTCCGTCTCCATATGCAGGCTTCTCCTAGCGCGTCGAGATATTTTTCGTGTTCTGCAAGCTCTTCAGAATTGGCTTTGATGATTTTTAAGCGCGACGAACGTTTTGTTTCGGCGATGATGACAGGTTTGTCTTCTTTTGTTTCTTCTTCACCTTCTCCACCCATTAAGTCGAATTGTTGGCGCGTCATCGCCAAATAAACTTCGCCTAAAAGTTCGCAGTCGATTAAAGCACCATGCAGTACGCGTTTGCTTTTATCGATGGAGAGGCGGTTGCACAAGGCATCCAGGCTGGCTTTTTGCCCAGGAAACATTTCACGCGCCATTGCCAGCGTATCCGTAATCTCGCAGCCAAGCTCTTCAACGGAGGGCAGACCCATACGGCGGAATTCCATATTTAAGAAGCCTACGTCGAATTTTGCATTGTGGATAATCAATTCCGCTCCACGGATAAATTCGCTGATTTCCTGTCCGACCTTTGCAAACGGCGGAGCGTTTTTCTCTTCCAAAACGTCAATCGTCAGCCCGTGTACGCGTGCGGCTTCTTCAGGCATATCGCGCTCGGGATGGACATAAAGATGCAGGAAGCTTCCGGTCATTTGGCGGTTGACCATTTCCAGTCCTGCAAACTCGACCAAGCGGTCGCCGTTTTCGGCGTAAAGGCCGGTGGTTTCGGTATCAAGGATAATCTGGCGTCTCATCAAATGCTCCAATGACTGACTGAATGAAAAAATGTTTCGTATCATACTCAAGGAGGGGGTGAAAGTATAGAGTGGAGTTGCTTTGTATCCTTATTGGGATGTTGTTTAGGTGATGGCAAATATTTTAGACAAGTGGGGCATGAGCAGTCTTATGGTTACGAAAAGGTAGAAATTGCTGACAATTTTCAGACGAGCTAAAGCAGTTTGTCTTTCAAAAGGCTGATAGATACTAAATCCTGAGTAAAGTACTCAACTTTTAAAAAATTAATTTCTTTTTAAATCATTGTGTTATTTCTATTTTATAAAATAGTAACAATTATCATTTGCAAAATTAAAAAATACTCGTATAATTCAACTCATCGAAACGAAACAACAGCGCAACAGAACGAAAGGAGAATGAAATGCCGGAAAGTATTTTCAAGCAAGTCTCCCTTGATATTCTGAGACTGCATCAACAAACCATCCGCTCGCTTTTGGCAACCCAATGTTGCAACGATTGTGAAGTTCATGATGTTTTCTATATTACGCTGGACGGACGTTATTATGTTTGGCTGCCTTGTATGAATAAGGCAGAGCAATTAGAAGCGGGCATTTTGCTGATTGAAGACGAATCCAGCGATATTCGTCTGAGCTGGGTGGCAAATACCCGGGAAGTACAGAAAAAAGACAGCTTATATGAAAAAGTTGTTTCCGCTTTACAACGCCGGTTGCGGCAGACGAAAAATAAGTTTATCCAGGCTAAAGATACTTGCCTGCTTGAGCTGACCCCAAAGCAAGGTCGTCTGACGACAGGCAGCAGAGATTTATCGCTTTCACCGCATGATTTGATGAAAGCACTTTATCCGGCAACCCATCAATTAAAATCAGGAGGATTTGCCTTGTAACAGTTTTGGTAGTGGTTTGTGTTCCTTTTGCGCCCCTTAAATGTTTAAAGGGGCGATTTTTTTTGCTTTTGATACACAGTAATCGTCTTGTTATGACATATTATTTAAAATCAAGTACAATATTGTCATTTCAAATTAATCGCTCATCATTTGAATAGGGGAATTTTAATGAAAATGAAACTTTCTGCATTATCCGTATTAGCGGCAGCAGTTTTGTGTTCTTCTGGCGCATTGGCGGCAGACAGTGTCTATACGTGGAAAAATGGCAAGGGGAACAGCTATTCCGATACGCCGAACCGGCTCAAGCTTGACCGCTCCAATGTAATGAATATCCGTACGCACAGCGTCAAGGCGGCAGTCAAACCCAAATCCGAAGCTGCGGACGAAGGTACGCTGGCAGAGCAACAGGCTAAATTAAATGAGCGGATGTTGGCTAAGAATAAACTGATCGAGGAGCAAAATAAAAAAATTGAGGAAGAAAACCGTAAGAACAAAGAAGACAACTGCCGTATCGCACGAATGAACCAACAGTCTGCCGAAAGCGCGCGCGTCGCTAATCGTGATGATTTGGTCAAGCGGTATCAAGGAGATGTTGCCAAATATTGCAATTAATGGGTTACAAAATTTAAAAGGTCGTCTGAAACAGATGGTTTGGCTGTTTCAGACGACCTTTTATTTAGATTCAGGCTTTCGATTTAAGCCACTTGGGTTTGATGCTCGTCGCCATTGCGTTCGCGGATTTTACCCAAACGGTAAACCGTTTCGCCCTGTTCGGTTAAGAATGCCTGCACCGCGTCGGCATCTTCTTCGGCAATTACGACCACCATGCCGATGCCGCAGTTGAAGGTGCGGTACATTTCTTGCGTTTCCACATTGCCTGCCTGTTGCAGCCATTGGAACAGCTTGGGCAATTCCCATGCTTTGGCATCGATTTGGGCGACGGTGTTTTCAGGCAGGATGCGCGGCACGTTTTCGGTGATGCCGCCGCCGGTGATGTGCGCCATGCCTTTGATGGTGAATTTTTCTAAAGCAGCGAGGATAGGTTTCACATACAGGCGGGTCGGGGCGATGATGGTTTCGCGAAGGGTTTTACCGTTATCGAACTCGGCATCCAAATCGGGATTGTCGCGCGCGATGATTTTGCGGACGAGGGAGTAGCCGTTGGAATGCGCGCCGTTGGAAGCCAGACCCAACACGATGTCGCCCGCTTTGATGCTGCGGCCATTGATGACGCGTTCTTTTTCGACCACGCCGACGGCAAAGCCCGCCAAGTCGTATTCGCCTTCGGGGTACATGCCTGGCATTTCGGCAGTTTCGCCGCCGATGAGGGCGCAACCGGATTCTTCGCAGCCTTGGGCAATGCCTTTAATCACGTCGGTAGCGCGGGCGACGTCGAGTTTGCCGCAGGCGAAATAGTCGAGGAAGAACAAAGGCTCTGCGCCTTGAACCAAAATGTCGTTGACGCTCATGGCGACGAGGTCGATGCCGACGGTGTCGTGTTTGTCCCAATCGAAGGCGAGTTTGAGCTTGGTGCCGACGCCGTCGGTGCCGCTGACGAGCACGGGATTTTTGTATTTTTTGCTGATTTCGACCAATGCGCCGAAGCCGCCCAAATCACCCAACACTTCGGGACGCATGGTGCGTTTGGCAAAAGGTTTGATGTTTTCGACCAGTTGATCGCCGGCGTCAATGTCCACGCCTGCGTCGCGGTAGCTCAATGAAGTGCTCATGAATGGGTTCCTTAATCGTGATTGGGACGGAAAAACGATGGGGCGTATTTTACCTTATTTTGCAGGCGTGGGCTTGGATTTTTCGGTGATTTTGTAAACAATCTGAGGTTTCAGACGACCTCATTTATTCTGTTATACTGGACGGCTAGGGGTCGTCTGAAAACGATTGCGGCGGCTCCCGCTGAAACACACATGGAAAGGTTTTATGTATCAGAAAAAAACGCGCGGCATGAAGCCGTGGATCATTATGGGCTGCGTGATTGCGGCTTTTGTCTGGCTGCTGTACGCGCTGGGCGACATCCTGACGCCGTTTATTGTGGCGGCGGTATTGGCTTATGTATTGAATCCGCTGGTGGAATGGTTGCAGAAAAAACGGATTAAACGCGCCCCAGCCTCCATGATCGTGATGGTATTGGCGCTGCTGTTGCTGCTGTCGCTGATGCTGATTATCGTGCCTATGCTGATCAACCAGTTCAACAATATGGTCAGCCGCATTCCCCAAATCGTCGATTTTACGCAAAACAAACTATTGCCTTGGCTGAACAATGCCGCAGGTGATTATATGCAAATCGATCAGGAGTCGGTCATTGCCTGGTTGCAATCCCATACGGGTGAATTGAGCAACACGCTCAAGGCTTGGATGCCGACGCTGATGCGCCAAAGCGGCAACGTCATCAGCGGCATGAGCAACCTGATACTGTTGCCGCTCTTGCTGTATTATTTCCTTTTGGACTGGAAACGCTGGTCTTACGGCATCAGCGCGTTGGTTCCGCGCCGCTTTATCGACACTTATACGCGTATCACCAGCAATATGGATGAAATTTTGGGCGAGTTCCTGCGCGGGCAGTTGATGGTGATGCTGATTATGGGGCTGGTGTACGGGGTCGGGCTGATGCTGGTCGGACTGGATTCCGGTTTCGCTATCGGTATGATTGCCGGTATTTTGGTGTTTATCCCGTATTTGGGCGCGTTTACCGGACTTTTGCTGGCAACCGTCGCCGCTTTGCTGCAATTTGGCACATGGAACGGTCTGATTATGGTGTGGGTAGTGTTCGCTATCGGACAATTCCTCGAGAGTTTTATCGTTACCCCAAAAATCGTCGGCGACCGCATCGGCCTGTCGCCGTTCTGGGTGATTTTCTCATTGATGGCTTTCGGACAACTCATGGGCTTCGTCGGCATGCTCGCCGGTCTGCCGCTTGCCGCCGTAACCTTAGTCTTGCTGCGCGAAGGTGTGAATGCTTATTTCCACAGCCGTTTTTACAAACACAAGTAAAAGGACAAAAAGGTCGTCTGAAATCAGATATGGGTTTTCAGACGATCTCCCTGCCTTTCTTCGACAGCCATGTTGAACAATTTTGCACTTTGGTTTATATCTGGTTTCCTGTCGATGTTGATATGGGAAGTGCTTCCCGTAGATGACGGATACAGCTTTCCAGAAAAAATGAAGGTATTAATCCTGTTTTCCATTCTCATGGCTGTTTTGCAAACCTTTTTCTTTCCGACACTCAATCCCTAAAATCACTTACACAAAGGACCATATGTTAGCCATCATCGGCGGCAGCAGCCTGACCAAGCTGCATGAACTGAACATCACCGACCGCAAAATCATCCGAACCCCCTACGGACTGACCAGCAGCCCCGTCTTAAGTGGCAAACTGGGCAGTCAGGACATCATCTTCCTTGCGCGGCACGGCTTCGGCCATACCGTTGCGCCGCACGAAATCAACTACCGCGCCAACATCTGGGCGTTGCATTCCATAGGCGCGGAATACATCGTCGCCGTTTCCTCCGTCATCAGCATCAACGACCGCTTTGAAAACGGCGCACTCGTCCTGCCCGACGACTTGATCGACTACACCTACGGTCGTAAAGACACCTTTTTTGAAGGACAGGAAGAACCGGTCGTACACACCGATTTTCTCGAACCCTACACTGCCGGGCTGCGCGAAAAAATCGTCGAACACGCGCAACAGCACCAAATGCCTTTATACACCCAAGCCGTTTACGGCTGCCTGCAAGGCCCGCGCTGGCCGACCCGCGCCGAAATCCAACGTTACCGCCGCGACGGTGTGGACGTATTGGGCATGACCGGAATGCCCGAAGCCGTCCTCGCCCGCGAACTGGGCATCCAATACGCCCACTTCTGCGGCATCACCGACATCCGCTGCCTCAGCGGAGGGACGGAAGGGGCGGAATGCGGCTTGGAAACCGAGCTTGCCGTTGAAAAAATCCGCCGCCTGCTTGCCGGCTTGTAAATAACATCTTTTATGGAATGACTTTAAATACAGGACATGGCAATGAAACTGTGGGTAGCGTAAGCAGTACGAAGCTGATTTATCTGTTGTCTCATCATTGGGAATCATCTTTCTGAAGCTTAGGTGAGGCAATGCCGTATTGCTTCAAAGTTAATCCGCTATGTTTTTCCCTTGATTCTCTAAACCATATAAAAAGGTCGTCTGAAAATTTTCAGACGACCTTTTGATTACGCTAGTTCAAACTTATTTCGCCAATTCGGCACGCAGTTTGTGGGTAACGTTCATCATGACTTGGAGTTGCTCCAGAGTTTCTTTCCAACCGCGTGTTTTCAGACCGCAGTCCGGGTTTACCCACAGGCGTTCAACCGGTACGACTTCGATGGCTTTACGCAACAGGTGTTCTACTTCGGCTTCCGTCGGTACGCGTGGGCTGTGGATGTCGTAAACGCCCGGACCGATGTCGTTCGGGTATTTGAACTCGCCGAACGCGGTCAAGAGTTCCATGTCGGAACGCGAAGTCTCGATGGTAATCACGTCGGCGTCCATAGCTGCGATGGCGGGCAGGATGTCGTTGAACTCAGAGTAGCACATATGGGTGTGGATTTGTGTGCTGTCTTCGCAACCGGTAGAGGACAGGCGGAAGGATTCGCCTGCCCAGTTCAGGTAGGCATCCCAATCGGCACGTTTCAAAGGCAGACCTTCGCGGATGGCAGGTTCGTCGATTTGGATGACTTTGATGCCTGCTTTTTCCAGATCCAATACTTCGTCGTTCAGGGCCAGTGCGATTTGTTTGCACACGGTAGCGCGTGGAATGTCGTTACGGACGAAAGACCATTGCAGGATGGTTACGGGGCCGGTCAACATGCCTTTCATCGGGCGTTTGGTCAGGCTTTGTGCGTAAGTGGACCAAGCGACAGTCATGGCTTCAGGACGGCTTACGTCACCGAAGATGATCGGTGGTTTAACGCAGCGTGAGCCGTAGCTTTGTACCCAGCCGTATTGGGTGAACGCGAAACCGCTCAACAATTCGCCGAAGTATTCGACCATGTCGTTACGCTCGGCTTCGCCGTGTACCAATACGTCCAAGTCCAGTTTTTCTTGCTCTTCAACCACCAAGGCGATTTCTTTTTTCATCGCGGCTTCGTAATCGGCGGCAGACAGTTCGCCTTTTTTGAAGGCTGCGCGTGCTTGACGGATTTCGGTAGTTTGCGGGAAAGAACCGATGTTGGTAGTCGGCAGCAGAGGCAGGTTCAACCATGCTTGTTGCGCTTTGATACGGTCGGCAAACGGTGATTTGCGTTGGTCTGCGTTGGCAGGCAGGTCGGTCAGGCGTTTGGCAACGTCTGCGCGGTGGATTTCGCTGCTGTTGGCGCGTGAATCGGCGGCAGCTTGGCTGGCGGCGAGTTCTTCGGCAACGGAATCACGACCTTCGTTCAATGCGGCTTTCAGAACGCGCAATTCTTGGGTTTTTTGCAGGGTAAATGCCAACCAAGAGTACAGGTCGGGTTTGTTGGCTTTCAGTTTTTCTTCAACTGACAAGTCAAATGGGGTGTGCAACAGCGAGCAAGAGCTGGAAATCCACAAGCGGTCGCCCAGTTTGGCTTTCAGAGGCTCGACAGTTTCCAAAACTTTATTCAGGTTGGCGCGCCAGATGTTGCGGCCATCGATAATGCCGGCAGACAGAACTTTGTCGTAGTCAGCGAACGCGTCCAGTTGTTCGGGAGCGCGTACCAAGTCGATATGCAGGCCGTCAACAGGCAGTGCTTTCAGCAATGCGGCGTGTTCGGCAACGGAACCGAAGTAAGTGCTCAACAGGATTTTGGCGTTTACTTTGCTCAAAGTGGCGTAAACGTCTTTGTAGGCTTCTACCCATTCTTTAGGCAGGTCAACAGCCAATGCAGGCTCGTCGATTTGAATCCATTCAGCACCGGCTTCAACCAAAGCGTTCAGGATTTCAACGTAAACGGGCAGCAGTTTTTGCAACAGGCTCAGGCGGTCGAATTCGACTGCGCCTTTTTCTTTACCTACCCACAGGAAGGTCAGCGGGCCGACGATGGTTGGTTTGGCTTTCAGGCCGAGGGCTTGGGCTTCTTTCAGTTGTTGAACGTAGTGATTGGCGTTCGCTTTAAATTCGGTATCGGCGTGGAATTCAGGCACCAGATAGTGATAGTTGGTGTCGAACCATTTAGTCATTTCGATGGCGAATTGGTCTTTGTTGCCGCGAGCCAGTTGGAAGAATTGTTCCAAAGACAGGTTTTGGCTGTCGAAGCCGAAACGGGCAGGAATCGCGCCGGTAGCGACTTGCAGGTCGAGGATGTGGTCGTAGAAAGTGAAATCGCCTACGGCAACGTAATCGGCGTTGGCGGCAGCTTGGTGTTTCCAGTTTTTCTCGCGCAGGTCTCTGGCAACGTCAAGCAGCTCTTGTTCGCTGATTTCTTTGCGCCAGTATTTTTCTTGGGCGAATTTCAATTCACGGAAGGCGCCGACACGCGGGAAGCCTGAGAAATGTAATGTTGTCATGTTGAACTCTCCAGTTGGATTTTGTAAGGACCGGTTCAATCCGAATCGGTCGGTATTGTAAATCAGAATAGGGCGGATGGGGCGGCGTTTTATTTTTCAGACGACCTCTGAGGTCGTCTGAAACCGTTTTCGGCTTTAAGGACGCACGCCTAAAATATGGCAGATGGCGTAAGTCAGCTCGCTGCGGTTGAGCGTGTAGAAGTGGAAATCTTTCACGCCTTCGCGGGACAGGACTTTGACCATGTCGATGGCGATACTTGCCGCCACCAGATTGCGCGTGCCTTGGTCGTCGTCCAAGCCTTCATACATTTGCGACAGCCATTTCGGGATTTTGACGTTGGTTACTTGTACCATTTTGCCGAGTTGCTTGAAGTTGGTCACAGGCAGGATGCCGGGAACGATTTCGACGTCGATGCCCAACATCACACAGCGGTCGCGGAAGCGCAGGTAGCGTTCTACGTCGAAGAAGAATTGGGTGATGACATGGTTTGCGCCCGCATCGATTTTGCGCTTCAGATTGATCAGGTCGGCTTGTGCGGATTTCGCTTCGGGATGCACTTCAGGGTATGCCGCTACGGAGATGTCGAAGTCGGCGACGGAGCGCAGGAGTTTGACCAAGTCTTCGGCGTAAAACGGTTTTTTCTCATAACCGGGCGGCTCGTCGCCGCGCAGGGCGACAATACGGCGGATGCCGCTGTCCCAATAGTCTTTGGCGATTTGGCGCAATTCGTCGGGAGAGGCGTCGATGCCGGTCAGGTGCGGCGCGGCTTCCAAGCCGGTTTCCTGTTGGATGCGTTTGACGATGCTGTGCGTACGGTCGCGTTCGCCGGAGTTTGCGCCGTAGGTTACGGATACGAATTTGGGATGCAGGGTTTGCAGGCGATGGATGGAGTCCCACAGCATGGTTTCCATTTGTTCGTTTTTCGGCGGGAAAAATTCGAACGAAACGTTGATGTCGCCTTTCAAGTCGGAAAGGCTGTTGTTTAACGCATTGATTTCTTTTGCGTAACTCATTGGCTGTGTACCTCGGTTGTCTTTTTTAAACGTTTTCAGGCTTGTATGATAAATTTGCCTTGTGTATGAGTCAAATTCAAAATTTTCAGAAAGTTTATGAATTATTTTAATGTGTCTGCCATTATGCTTGTCTCTATTGATATGAGGATAGGTTGGGGAGAAAATACATATTCTGATGTGTGGGAATATTTTGAAATTAAATGGATTTCAATGGCTTGTATTTTTGTTGGTAACGCAAAAGCAATAAGATGTTTCGCGCTTGAGTTGGCTATCAACCCATTCAAACGTCGTCTGAAAAATTTTCAGACGACGTCTTGGTTTTTAGCTTACAAATGATGTTGCCTCACTCAGCCTCTTCAATCCATGCCTGTTGTACGGCTTCGAGGATACGTTCGCCGCAGCGTGCGGGATCGTCGTCGAAGTCGGGCAGCGCCATAATCAGGTCGCGCAGTTGGGTGAAGCGAACGGTTTTCGGGTCGATGCTGTCGCCGTGCAGGTCGTAGAGTTCCTCAGCGATGCGTTGGGTGTCTGTCCATTTCATGATGTCGTTCCTTTTTGAGTGTCCGAATTTTTCGATTCAGGTTTCAGTTGTAGGAGTATTTTAATGCTTCTATAAACCGAGCGGCAGGTTTTTGTTCAGCCGTTTTAGGCAATGATGAGGCATACAGGGTAATAGGCGGCTTGGGTAAGCGCTTGTCTGCAATGCCAAATGCTTCCGAAATCGCACATGGTATTTTCCTATGTAATATTTTCATTTCAGACGCTTAAAACATTTTGCTGACTTTCACTTAGAAAAATTTACATTTTGTCATGCAACCAAATCATATGGAATGGTTCTTAAAGTAATCCATTACAGTATGAATAAGAGGAAATTGATGAATAACACACTCAATGCCAAATTATCCAAACTTATTTACGCGCTCGCTTCCGATGACCCCAATTATCTTGCCAAAGCGGGCGTGTTCGACCGCTTGCTGCTGCTTATCCGCGAGCTTTATCAGATGCTGGACGAGAGCGAAGGGCTGAATCGGCTTTCGCTGCGCCTGCGTTATGGCAAGCGTTACGGCATGATTGCTTTGGATGCCGCCGCGCCTGGCGAAGATGCGGGCGCTTTGCGTTTGAAACGCTGGATGGTGTATTCGCGCATTGCGGAACGCATCGTCGGCTGCGGCAACGACTTGTCTGTCGCGCTTGACGACATGGTGGTGGAAAACGAAGAAGCGAAACAGCGTTATACAGATGCCGCAAACGAAATCATCAAACGCTTCGGCTTGGCGGGCTATGTACCCGAGCCGCCGAAATCCGTGGCAGCCGCTGCGCAAAACAAGCCTGCGCCGAAGCCCGAACCTAAGAGCATTATTAGCCGCCGCGGCAGTAGCCTCAGTATGCTCAATGTTAAAGGCGAGGTGGAACGTTACCCGGTTGCCCAAGCTGCTTCGTCAATGAAGATTTCTCACTTGAAATTTGTTGTTTCCCGCTCCAAATAATGGTTTAATAAAGTTTTAACGGAAGGTCGTCTGAAAACGGTCAGTAAGGCAGTTTTCAGACGACCTTTTGTTTGGTTAAAATTTGGCAGAGGTCGTCTGAAAATTGCTGTATCCGTTTCAGACGACCTCTTTGCATCAATGATCTTCGCGCGCGTGGTTGATGGTGTATTTGGGGATTTCGACCACCAAATCTTCGTCGGCGACAACCGCCTGACAGCTCAGGCGCGAGTCGGCTTCCAAGCCCCATGCCTGGTCGAGCAGGTCTTCTTCCAATTCGGTCGGCTCTTCCAAGCTGTCGAAGCCTTTGCGGATGATGACGTGGCAGGTGGTACAGGCGCAGGATTTTTCGCAGGCGTGATCGACTTCGATGTCGTGGTCGAGCAGCACGTCAAGGACGGTTTTGCCTTCGGGGGCGTCTTCGATGACTGCGCCTTCGGGACATAATACGGCGTGTGGGAGTACGGTGATTTTGGGCATTTTTATTGTCTCTTGTAATGAGTGGGTAGGGTTTGTCAGTCGTTTTAAGACGACCTTTTGCGATGAAGGGGTCGTCTGAAACCATTTATAACATGATACCTTTGCTTTTTAAATTTTCCAGACATTCGTCCAGATACGCATCATCGTGTTCGGGGTAAATCGGCGAATCGGCAGCTTGGATATCGTGTGCGGGATAAGGGGTAACCGCTTTGCCGCGATACAGCGGGTCTTTCCACAGCGGGTCGGGTTTGTAACCGCGTTTTTCCATTTCTTCCATAATCAGCGCGTGATACAGATAGAGCTTGTCAGGCGAATGGGTGAAGACGTAATTCACCGTCGCGTGCGGCCTGCCCCAGCCTGCTCCGCGAAGTGCGGCGCATTCGCGGTGTTGCCCTAGAAGCTGGCCGCGGGGAAGCAGGGGAATGAGGGTTTGGTGCCAGAGTCGCATAGAAGAAATCGTGTCGGTTTGGATATTAGATTTTCAGACGACCTTTGTGTCTTTCGAGGCCGTCTGAAACCGTTTGCCGTCAAATATCGTCCACACTCTGCCCAGTCAGCGCACGTTGGATGTTGCGGTTCATGCGTTTGGCGGCGAAGTTGTCGGTGCTGCGGCTGAGTTTGGCGACGGCGGCGCGGATGTCTTCGGCGTTGCCGTCTTTCAGACGACCTTGCAAATCGGCGATGTCTTGCTGGATTTGTGCAAGCTCTTCGGCATCCAGCAAATCGCTATCCAACTCAAGGGCGGCGTTGACGGCGTCGGTCAGGCTTTCAGCTTCGACGACGGCTTCGGCGCGTGCGCGTGCCGCCATGTCTTCGGCGGCGTTGCTCATGCTGTCTTTGAGCATTTGGGTGATGGTGTCGTCGTCCAAGCCGTAGGAAGGTTTGACTTCGATTTGCGCCTGTACGCCGGTGCTTTGTTCTTGGGCGGAAACGGACAGCAAGCCGTCGGCGTCAACTTGGAAGGTAACGCGGATACGCGCCGCGCCTGCGGTCATGGGCGGAATGCCGCGCAGGGTGAATTTGGCAAGGCTGCGGCAGTCGGAAACGAGTTCGCGCTCGCCTTGTACGACGTGTATCGTCATGGCGGTTTGGCCGTCTTTGAAGGTGGTAAAGTCCTGCGCGCGCGCGGTGGGGATGGTGGAATTGCGCGGGATGATTTTCTCGGCAAGGCCGCCGTAGGTTTCCAAACCGAGCGACAAGGGGGTAACGTCCAGCAGCAGCCATTCGCCGTCGGTTTTGTTGCCGGCAAGGACGTTCGCCTGTATGGCGGCGCCGAGTGCGACGACTTCGTCGGGGTTGAGGTTGTTCAGCGGGGTTTGTCCGAAGAAGGTGGCGACCGCTTGTTGGACGTGCAGCATACGGGTGGAACCGCCGACCATAATCACGCCTTTGATGTCGGCTTTGGTCACGCCCGCGTCTTTCAGGGCCTGTTTGACCGGCTCTATGGTTTTTTGCACCAAGTTTTGCGTCAGGTGGTGAAACTCTTGGCGGGTAATGACGGTATGGATTTTTCGGTCGTCTGAAAGCGTGGCTTCGACGACGGCTTCGGTTTGGCCGGTCAGTTGTTCTTTGGCGGCGCGGACAAGGGAAAGCAGAAGCTGGCTGTCGCGCTCGTTGAGTTTGGAAAGGTCGTTTTGTTCGAGCAGGTGGCAGAACAGGCGGTGGTCGAAATCGTCGCCGCCCAATGCGCTGTTGCCGCCAGTGGCTTTGACTTCAAACAGCCCTTTGGTCAGTTGCAATACGGATACGTCGAATGTGCCGCCACCCAAGTCGTAAACGACAAACGTGCCTTCCGAGGCGTTGTCCAGCCCGTAGGCAATCGCGGCGGCGGTCGGCTCGTTGAGCAGGCGCAATACGTTTAAGCCCGCCAAACGCGCGGCATCTTTGGTGGCTTGGCGTTGTGCATCGTCGAAATAGGCGGGAACGGTAATGACGGCACCGACCAAATCGCCGCCTAAAGTTTCTTCGGCACGCGATTTGAGGGCTTTGAGGATTTCAGACGACACTTCGATAGGCGTTTTGGCACCTTGGCGGGTGTTCAGTTCGACCACGCGCTCGTTGGGCGTGAACCGGTAGGGCAGGTATTGCGCGTCCTGCGCGAGGTCGGCAAGCGTGCGGCCGATAAGGCGTTTGGCGGAACTGACTGTGTTCAGCGGGTCGGTTTTTTGGGCGGAAAGGGCGGTTTTGCCGACTTCGACGGCGTCGCCTTCGCCATAGCGGACGACGGAGGGCAGGGTGGTGCGCCCGTCAATATCGGTCAGACAAACCGGGCTGCCGCTGCGGACGGTGGCAACCAGGCTGTTGGTCGTACCCAAGTCGATGCCGACGGCGAGGCGGTGTTGATGCGGAGCGGCGGACATGCCGGGTTCGGAAATCTGCAAAAGAGCCATGATTGTGTGCCTTTTGATGCTGTATTTATTAGGATAGGTCGGTATTTTAACAGATTTCGGGCGGATAGTTGAGTGGTTTGGTAGGGAATTGCGATAATCGGATTCCGTTTATTTATAAAGGTCGTCTGAAATTTCCCTACTGCCCCAAATCCGATAAAATCCGATTTTACTATTATGATAATTTTTAGGACACGCCGTGCAAGGACTTGATTATTGTCGTCAGAAGGCAGAAGAAAGCCGCTCCAGTTTTTTATCGGGCTTCCGTTTCCTACCGCAGGAAAAGCGGGATGCGATAACGGTTTTGTATGCTTTTTGCCGCGAATTGGACGATGTGGTCGATGGCTGTTCCGATCCGAATGTGGCGCAGACGACATTGAACTGGTGGCGCGGCGATTTGGGCAAGGTATTCTGCGGCATAATGCCGGAGCATCCGGTCAATCAAGCTTTGCGGCAGATAAAGGAAACATTCAAGCTGCCGAAATATGAATTGGAAGCCTTAATCGACGGGATGCAGATGGATTTGGTTCAGGCGCGTTACGGTAGTTTTGAAGAGTTGAAACTGTATTGCCACCGCGTTGCAGGCGTAGTCGGCTGCCTGATTGCGCGGATTTTGGGATTTTCAGACGACCGAACGCTGGAATACGCCGATAAGATGGGACTTGCATTGCAACTGACGAACATTATCCGTGATGTCGGCGAGGATGCGCGCAACGGTCGGATTTACCTGCCGATGGAGGAAATGCAGCGGTTTGACGTACCGGCAAGTGTGATTATGCAGTGTAAGCCGACGGATAATTTTGCCGAACTGATGCGCTTTCAAGTTTCACGCGCCCGCGAGACTTATCGCGAGGCGATGTCGCTCTTGCCTGCTGCCGATAAAAAATCCCAAAAAGTCGGTTTGGTGATGGCGGCGATTTATTACGCGCTGCTAAACGAAATCGATCTCGACGGCGCGCAAAACGTTCTGACTTATAAAATTGCCATTCCTTCGCCGCGCAAAAAGCGCATTGCCCTGAAAACCTGGTTATTCGGATTTAAGCCATGAATACTCCGCATCTTCGCCCGAAAATTGCCGTCGTCGGCGCAGGTTGGGCAGGTTTGTCTGCCGCAGTGTCGTTGGCGCGTCGAGCCGATGTTACCGTGTTTGAAGCCGGTCGGCAGGCGGGCGGACGGGCGCGTACTTTGGCTGGAAACGCTGACGGATTCAGCTTTTTGGACAATGGGCAGCATATTTTGCTCGGTGCGTATCACGGCGTATTGGCGCTGATGGAACACATCGGTGTTGACCCTGAAGCCGCGTTCTGCCGTTTGCCCCTGCAATGGCATATGTATGAAGGTTTGCAGTTTCAAAGTACCAATCTTCCTTCGCCGCTGCATATTTTGACCGGCATCTTGCGTGCTAAAAATATTTCGTTTTCTCTGAAAATCAGGTTCTTATCCGATATGGTGGCGTTGCAGCGTTACGCACGCGGCAAGCGCGCTGATTTGGCTGTCGCCCAATGGCTGCGGCAGCGCAATGTCCCGCGCAGGCTGGTTGCAGAGTTTTGGCAGCCGCTGGTGTGGGGTGCGCTCAATACGCCGTTGGAACACGCGAGTCTGCGCATACTATGCAATGTGTTGTCTGACGGCGTGTGGGCAGACAAACCAGGCAGCGATTACCTTTTACCCAAGCGCGATTTAGGTGCAATTATCGCCGAGCCTGCGTTGGCAAAACTCAAGCAATTCGGGGCGGACATCCGTCTTGAAACCCGTGTAGGTCGTCTGAAAAACTTTCCTGACGGACGCGTTGTTGTGAATGAGGAGGCTTTTGATGCCGTTATTGTTGCGACTGCGCCGTATCATGCCGTCCATCTTTTCCCTGAAGATACTCCCGACTATATTCAGACGACCTATCAAAACCTCCGCTACCACTCAATCACCACCGTCTATCTGCGCTATGCCGTTCCCGTCCATCTGCCTGCGCCGCTGACCGGATTTGCCGACGGTACGGCGCAATGGCTGGTGTATCGGGGCGCACTCGGTTTGCCGACAAACGAAGTCGCCGCCGTCATTAGCGTCTCCGATTATGTCGGTGCATTCAAAAGCCAAGAATGGGCAGAAAAAGTCCATGCCGACGTGAAACGCATCTGCCCTTATTTGAATGAACCCGAAGCCGTCCGCGTCATCACCGAAAAACGCGCGACCACAGCCTGCACGCCTGATTCCAGCCCTCCCGATTTTGCTTGGCTGCACCAACGGCATATCTATCCCGCAGGCGACTACCTGCACCCGCGTTATCCGGCTACGTTGGAAGCGGCGGTACAGTCGGGTTTGACGGCGGCGGAAAGGTGTTCGGCAGATTTCGGATTAATATAAAGGTCGTCTGAAACTCAAATCCGAGTTTCAGACGACCTATTCCGATTGCCTTTACAAGACACGGCAAACCGTTAAAATACCTTAAATCCCTCAAATTTCACAATCAAGGAAGAATTATGCCGACATTGCAAAATAAAACGATTCTGGTAACCGGAGCATCGCAAGGCTTGGGCGAACAGGTGGCCAAAGCCTATGCCGAAGCGGGGGCAACCGTTATTTTGGTTGCGCGCCATCAAAAAAAGCTGGAAAAAGTTTATGATGCGATTGTTGAAGCAGGCTGTCCCGAGCCGTTTGCCATTTGTTTCGATTTAATCGGCGCGGAAGAAAAAGAATTCGAGCAGTTTGCCGCAACCATCGGCGAAGCAATTCAGGGAAAACTCGACGGTATCGTCCATTGCGCCAGCTATTTTTACGCGCTCTCGCCTTTGGATTTCCAAACCGTCGCCGAATGGGTCAACCAATACCGTATCAACACCGTTGCACCGATGGGGCTGACCCGCGCGCTGCTTCCTCTTCTGAAGCAGTCGCCCGACGCGTCCGTCATCTTCGTCGGCGAAAGCCACGGCGAAACCCCGAAAGCTTACTGGGGCGGTTTCGGTGCATCCAAAGCCGCATTGAATTATTTGTGTAAAGTGGCCGCCGACGAATGGGAACGCTTTGAAAACCTGCGTGCCAATGTTTTGGTCCCCGGTCCGATTAATTCGCCGCAGCGCATCAAATCCCATCCCGGCGAATCGAAGAGCGAACGTAAAAATTACGAAGACGTATTGCCCCAGTTTGTTTGGTGGGCAAGTGAAGAGAGCAGGGGACGAAGCGGCGAAATCGTTTATCTTTGATTAGCTTCTACCGTAATTTGAAAGGTCGCCTGGAAAGGTTTCAGACGACTTTTTCATTGCTTCTTTATTCGCTCATGAAGCCTTCCTCAACCTGCCTTAAGGTTTTATACGGACTACGGCGTGCTTGCTGCACAAACTAATAAGGAGCAAAGATTGCAGTTGCAACGTGTGGTAGAGTATGGCAAAAATCGAAATATTACAGTCAAAATTACGGAGATCAAATAATGATTTTTAAACAGGATCAAAATTATTGGGCAGTTTTTTATGCTAATGAAGAAGCTCTGATTGTTCAAACATGTTCAGGTTTGGGGTTAACGGCAATAGACCACCTATATCCCCCCCATATCCTGCCATTGGATACCGACAATGAAACTTTAGGCACGACGGTCTTGCAGGCGTTGACAAACAGCAGGACTTTCGTTTATGACAGTCCAGAAGACCAAGATTTTTTTGATACCGAAAAATTTCGGCAACGCTATGAGAATTGGGTTGCCAACCTATGTGGGAACTTGGGCTATAAAACCAGACGCGCCCTATTTAAAAACATGATGAGCGTGGATATTTGGCTGCACAACGGCTGCCTGAAAATCAGCCCGAGCCGCCATGTCAAGCTGGAAGCGTGGGATGCCATTGATGCAGACGATGTAATTTTATCATTGGATAACAGCCCTGAAGAAATCGGAGCAGGTTTAAGGTTGGCATTGAGCCGCTGCCGATAATATTACAAAAGGTCGTCTGAAAGCCGGAAACTTGTTTCAGACGATCTTTTTTATCACACTCAAAGCCCGCGTGTATACCGCACACACCTTACCTGCACAGGTTTAATGCGGGCTGCGGCTTGCTGAAGATAAAGTTATTAAGGAATTTGGCAAATATGGAAAAGATTGAGAAATTTAAATCTGAATTATTTGATAACATTTTTGAGTACATTCAGTGTATATCCATTTTTGTCCATAAGAAAAAGATATATTATTTGATTGATTATAAGGAAAATTTTGAGTTGAATGCAAAAATATCTTTTGATATTTATTTAAAAGAGGGAGTTATAACTAAAGAGCAATATGATTGTGATTATAAAAACTACCGAAATGGTATCTGGCAATTAACTAAGGACAATTTCGAAAGCTATCTTCAATCAGATTCGGTCGTCGTACTGGAAAAAGATGAATTGATGGCACTGATGTTACAGGGATTTACTTCTGATGAAGCGGTAAGGTTATATTCCGTTGTCGAAAATAAGTTGTCGTACAATGAACCTATCTCGGATTCTGGCCAACAAAGTGATTTCTTAAAAATCAATCAGATTTCTTCGAGACTGCCGTTGTTTTATATTAATTTTGATACGGAAGTTTACCTTCATATGGATTGGGACAGATGTCATGAAGATTATGTCTATGATGGTTGGTTTTCTAAGGCAATGGACTTTGGGTATTTGATACCGGACGAATTTTGTTATTGGAAAATTGAAGGACGGGATTATTGGAAATTTCAGCAATTATAAAAATAAACAAACGATACAAGTCGTAGTCTGCCCAAAACTGAAGGTGGGGGCTGAGGCACGCACGAGGTTCAACAAGTGATATTTCGCATCATTTGATAAAAGGTCGTCTGAAAATTTTTCAGACGACCTTTTCTTTATCAAACTCTACTTTGCTACCACTCTTTCTTTCAAAGTCTTCAACACATTCTTCACGGTGTTAATCCTGACTTCGATATTTTCCATCTCGGCTGTAAATCTTAACTTATCCGCCCCAGCGAGCCGGTATTTTTTATCTGTCTGAATCAGCAGGATGATTTCTGTCGGGTCGATTTGGTGGTGTTTGCCGAAGGTAACGGTTACGGCTTCGCTGGTGGCGTCGATGGCGTCTATGCCCAATTCTTTTGCGGCGAGCCGCAGGTGGTGGCTTTCGATGAGGGTTTTGACGGGTTGTTCGGGCAGGCCGAAGCGATCGACGAGTTCTTCGTGTATGGCGTTGATTTGTTGCACGGTTTCGCAGACGGCGAGGCGTTTGTAGAGAACGAGCCGTTCGTGGATGTCGGGGCAGTAGCTTTCGGGCAGCAGGGCGGGGCTGTGCAGTTTGATTTCGGTGGTGATGCCCAACGGTGCGTCGAGGTCGGGCTGGCGGCCTTTTTTAAGGTCGCGCACGGCTTGTTTGAGCATTTCGGTGTAGAGCGTGAAGCCGACCTGTATCATTTCGCCGGATTGTCCTTCGCCGAGGATTTCGCCTGCGCCGCGGATTTCCAAATCCTGCATGGCGAGGGTGAAACCTGCGCCGAGTTCGTCTGCCGCCGCGATGGCGTCGAGGCGTTTTTCTGCGTCTTTGGTAATGTATTCGGGTGTGAGCAGGTAGGCGTAGGCTTGGTGGTGGCTGCGGCCGACGCGTCCGCGAAGCTGGTGCAGTTGCGCCAGCCCGAATTTGTCGGCGCGGTTGATGATGATGGTGTTGGCGTTGGGAATGTCGATGCCAGTTTCGATGATGGTGGAACAGAGCAATACGTTAAATCGTTGCTGCAAAAAGTCGCGCATCACTTGTTCCAGCTCGCGCTCGCGCAGTTGTCCGTGCGCCACGCCGATGCGGGCTTCGGGCAACAGGGTTTCCAGCCGCTCTCGCATATTTTCAATCGTATCCACTTCATTGTGCAGGAAAAACACTTGTCCGCCGCGTTTGAGTTCGCGCAATACGGCTTCGCGCACGCTGCCTTCGCTGAAGGGTTTGACAAAGGTTTTGACGGCGAGGCGGCGGCTGGGCGCGGTGGTAATTAGCGAGAAGTCGCGCAGACCTTCGAGCGCCATGCTGAGGGTGCGCGGAATCGGCGTGGCGGTCATGGTGAGGATATCGACATTGGCGCGCAGGCGTTTGAGCTGCTCTTTTTGGCGCACGCCGAAGCGGTGTTCTTCGTCGATAATCACTAAACCTAAGTTTTTGAATTTTATGTCGTCCTGCACCAATTTGTGCGTGCCGATAACGATATCGACCGTGCCGTCCGCCATGCCTTCGAGCGCGGCTTTGGTGGCTTTGCTGTTGTTGAAACGCGAAAGGCTGGCGACTTTCACGGGAAAATCGGCGAAGCGGTCGGCGAAATTTTGCGCGTGCTGCTCGACCAGAAGCGTGGTCGGGGCGAGTACGGCGACTTGTTTGCCGCCCATCACCGCCACAAATGCGGCGCGCAGGGCGACTTCGGTTTTGCCGAAACCGACATCGCCGCAAACAAGGCGGTCCATCGGCTTCGCCTGCGTCAAGTCTTTAATCACGGCGGCGATGGCGGCGGCCTGGTCTTCGGTTTCTTCGTAGCCAAAGCCGTCGGCAAACGCCTGATAGTCCAACTCGTTGATTTCAAACTTGTGTCCCGATTGGGCGGCGCGTTGGGCGTAGAGGTTGAGCAACTCGGCGGCGGTGTCGCGCGCTTTTTCGGCGGCCTTGCGTTTCGCCTTGTTCCACGCGCCGCTGCCGAGTTTGTGCAGGGCGACGTTTTCATGCGCTTGGCCGGAGTAGCGGCTGATTAAATGCAGTTGCGAAACAGGTACATAAAGCTGCGCTTCACCCGCGTATTCGAGCAACATCATTTCGTTGGTTTCGCCGCCCAAATCCATCGTTACCAAGCCCATATAGCGCCCGATGCCGTGTTCCTCGTGCACGACGGGATCGCCGATATTGATTTCAGCAAGGTCGCGCAACAGGCCGTCTGAAACGGCGGCGTGTTTCTTGCGGCGGTTGTGGACGCGCGAACGGGCGACGTATTGGTAGAGCTCGGATTCGGTGATGACGGCGATGGCACTTTGAGCGGCAACCGCTTTGCCCTCTCCCCAATCCTCCCACACGTGGGAGGGAGCAGGTTGCTGTCGGATTTGCCCGTGCAGACTACTTTCGACGGGGTGCAGGCTGCTTTCGGTTTTCAGGTCGTCTGAAACGGCGGCGGCACTTTGTTCCCTCTCCTGAGGGAGAGGGCTAGGGAGAGGGTTTGTTGCGGCTGCGGAAAATTCGGTTTGGTCAGCAACCGTTTTGCCTTCTCCCTCGGAGGCGGGAGTGGGTTGTTGTTGGTTCGGGGATTGCGGCCCGCCCAGTTTGAACCCGTATGCCAACGGCGCCACTGTAATCATCAGCGGCTCATGTGCCGATAAAAAGCCCTGCCAGTCGGATACAGGTTTGGCTTTCAAACCGTTTTGCTGCAAGAAACCGAGCATGGTTTCGCGCCGTCCCAAGCTTTCGGCACACAGCAAAATCCGCCCCTCAAAGGTCGTCTGAAAATCCTTCAATGCCTGTAACGGCTCGTCGGATTGGCGGTTGACGGCAAGGTCGGGCAGGGTGTGTTCCTTGCCAGAAACATCGGGCAGCACCTGACCGTAGTTTTTCAGACGACCTGCGAACACATCGGTAGAGAGATACAAATGCTGTGGAAGCAAAGGCGGATAGGTTTCGTCGCCCTGCGCCATCGCGTAACGCGATTTGACGTCGCTCCAAAAGCGGTTTGCCTCGGCGTGAACGTCGCCCAAAGAGACAAACAGCGCATCTTCGCCGATATAGTCAAACAGCGTTTCCAGCTCGTTTTCAAAAAACAGCGGCAGATAATATTCCACGCCCGCGCCGAAGTGGCCGTTGCTGACGGCTTTGTACACAGCGGCATCGTTCGGATTGCCATCAACTTCCTCGCGGAAGCGGCTGCGGAAGATTTTTTGCGCCTCGCCGTCGGTGGGGAATTCGTGCGCCGGCAGCAGGCGGATTTCGGAAACGGGGGAGATGGTGCGCTGCGTGTCGGTGTCAAAGGTTTTGATGCTGTCGATTTCATCGTCGAACAAATCGATGCGGTAGGGCATTTCGCTGCCCATCGGGAATAAATCGACAATCCCGCCGCGCACGGCAAATTCGCCCGCCGCGACAACATGGGAAACATGGTTGTAGCCCGCATCCACCAAATCGCTTTTCAGACGACCTATATCCAGAGTCTGCCCCGTTTTCAGCCAAAACGTGCGCCCCGCCAGAAACGGCACGGGCGGCAGCTTCTGCATTGCCGTGGCAACCGGCACGAACAACACGTCCGCTGCGCCGCTTTTAATCTGCCACAACGCCGAGAGCCGCTCCGACACCAAATCCTGATGCGGCGAAAAACGCTCGTAAGGCAGCGTTTCCCAGTCCGGTAGGAACACCGCCGTATCGTGCGGACGGAAAAACCGCCATGCCGTCTGAAGGTGCAACGCCTGTTCAGCATCTTGGGTCAGCACGACTTTGAGCCGCTTATGCGGCAGATAACGCGCCAAAGCCAGCGGCAGCGAGCCTTGCGAAAGATTGAGCCAACGGGATTTTTCACGGGGTTTGGGGATAGGGTAGGTCATGGCGTAGGGACAATGGCTTGCGGCAGCCGGAAAATTTTTCGGGCTGCCGAGATGGGTTGTAAAAGCGGGATTTTAGCAGATTAACAGTGGGTGTAAGGGATAGGATGGTTTGGGTGATTTTCAGACGACCTTTTTAGTTTTTCAACCTTGTTTGCGCCTCGTCTGAAAAAACTCCTGCAAAACGGCTTTGCATTCGTATTCCAAAATGCTGCCTTTGATTGCCGTGTGTTTATTCAGCAGTGGGTTGGCAAACAGATTGACTACGCTGCCTGCCGCGCCGGTTTTGGGTTCTGCCGCGCCATAGATGACGCGGCGGACGCGGGCTTGGATGATGGCGGAGGCGCACATGGCGCAAGGTTCGAGCGTGATGTAGAGGTCGCACTCGTCGAGGCGGTAGTTTTGAAGGGCGGCGCCCGCGGCGGCAAGGGCGCGGATTTCAGCGTGGCGGCTAATGTCGTGGTCGCTGACGCAGGTGTTGTGAGCGGCGGCGATGATTCGGTTGTTGGAGACGACGACCGCGCCGACGGGGATTTCGCCGATGCGGGCGGATTGTTCTGCCTGCGACAAGGCGGCGCGCATGAAGGTTTCCATTTCAGACGACGTGGGAAAAACGGCGACGGGCGGATGGTTTTTGACGGCTTGCTCCAAAGCGTTTTTGTGTGTTTGCGGCAGGTCTTGCGGCTTGATACCGAGCAACAGGGCTTCGAGTTGCCAAAGCGTGCTGCGGGTAACGGTCAGTCCGGCGGCCTTGAGCAACAGGAAGGCTTGGACAGAACCCGTGTTGCGCAGCTCTTCTATACTGCGGATGCCAAGTGATTGCAGGGCGGCTAAAGTTTGCGGGGCGACGGGCGGTGTGGTCAACAGGGTCAGCATGGCGTTTTAGATTTGGAAATGGCGGCGGACGAGTGCCAAGGTCGTCTGAACGTGGTCGCCGTCGGTATAGGGGTCGATGCTGTGCGCCAATGGGATTTTGCGCAACCAAGTGAGTTGGCGTTTGGCAAGCTGGCGGGTGGCGGCAATGCCTTTTTCGACAAAGGTGTCGTAATCGGTCAAGTCTTCGAGGTAATCCCATGCCTGCCGGTAGCCGACGCAGCGCATAGAGGGCATATCGGCGGTCAGTTCGGGATATTTTTGGCGCAGGGCGCGCATTTCGTCGATGAAGCCTTGTTCCAGCATTTTTGTGAACCGGCGGGCGATGTTTTCGTGCAGCAAGGCGCGGTTTTCGGGAATCAGGGCGGTGGTACAGAGGTCGAGCGGCGGAGTGTAATCGGCTTTTTCGGCAAAATGCGCGCTCAAGGGCTTGCCGGTCAGGCGGTACACTTCCAAAGCGCGTTCAATACGTTGGCTGTCATTCGGTTTCAGACGACCTGCGGTTTCAGGGTCTATGGTTTGCAGGCTTTGATACAGATGCGCCAAGCCGTATTGTTGTTTTTCTTCCTGCAACCGGGCGCGCACGGCGGCATTGGCTTCGGGCAGGTCGTTCAAGCCTTCGGTCAACGCGTGGAAATACATCATCGTGCCGCCGACAATCAAAGGCAGCCTGCCGCGCGCACGGATTTCCTCCGCCAGCCGCACGCAGTCGCCGACAAACTCTGCCGCGCTGTAAGACTCCGTCGGTGGAATGATGTCGATAAGGTGGTGCGGCACGGCATTAAGCTCAGCAGCGGTCGGCTTTGCCGTGCCGATATCCATATCGCGGTACACCAGCGCGGAATCGAGACTGATGATTTCAACCGGCAGGGCTTCGGCGATTTTCAAGGCAAGGGCGGTTTTCCCGCCGGCAGTCGGGCCGAGGATGGCAAAGGCTTTTAGGGTGTTCATATCAAAAGGGGCGTGGGGAAACGGACGGATTATAGCAAAAGGTCATCTGAAAACGGTTCGGCGTTGGATTGCGGAACGATATTTTCAGACGACCTTTTTGTTTGGGCAAACGTTCTCCCGCTTTAAACCGCGTCGGTCAGCGATGAGAACACTTCAAAATAAGTCGGAAAGGTTTTATGGGTGCATTTCGGGTCGTTGATGACGACGGGTACGCCCAACAGGGAAACCAGCGAGAAACACATCGCCATGCGGTGGTCGTCGTAAGTGTCGATGACGGCGTCGGGTGTCAGCGTTTCAGGCGGGGTGATGTGAATCGCTTCGGCTTCTTCGACGACTTCCGCGCCAAGTTTGCGCAACTCGTTTGCCATCGCGGCGATGCGGTCGGTTTCCTTGACGCGCCATGAGCCGATGTTGCGCAGCGTGCAGGTTTGTCCTGTGGCAAGTGCGACGATGGCGAGGGTCATGGCGGCATCGGGGATATGGTTCGCATCCAAATCAAAGGCTTGGATGGCACTTTCTTTCGGGCGAGAGACTTCGACGAAGTTTTCGCCCCAAACCACATCCGCACCGATTTTTTCCAGCTCGTGGGCGAAGGCTACATCGCCCTGTATGCTGTTTGCGCCGATACCGGTAACGCGGACGGGCGTAGCGGCAATCAAACCGGCTGCGAGGAAGTAGGATGCGCTGGAAGCATCGCCTTCGACGTGCAGATGTTCGGGCGCGTGGTAGCGGGCATCGACGGGGATTTTGAAGACGCGGTAGTCTTCATTGGCAACCTGTACGCCGAATTGCGCCATCAGTTTCAAGGTGATGTCAATATAGGGCTTGGAAATCAACTCGCCGACCATACGGATTTCAAATGCCTGCCCAGTCAGCGGCAGCGCCATCAAGAGGGCGGTTAGAAACTGGCTGGACACATTGCCTTTAATCGGAATTATGCGCTCGCCGCGGTCTTGGCGTTCGCCGATATGAAGCGGCGGATAGTGTTCGTTGCCGAGATATTCGACATCGGCGCCGGCAATCCG
Source organism: Neisseria sicca (assembly GCF_017753665.1). NCBI lineage: Bacteria > Pseudomonadati > Pseudomonadota > Betaproteobacteria > Neisseriales > Neisseriaceae > Neisseria > Neisseria sicca. The sequence goes on along the minus strand of NZ_CP072524.1, from coordinate 984,679 downwards.
CAGCGCATCGACCAAATCGCCGATAGGGCGTTCGTGCATACGCGCAACGCCGTGCAGATGATAATCTCCGCCCAAAACGGCCAGCGCGGCGGTCAGCGGACGAAACGCCGTTCCCGCGTTGCCTAAAAACAAATCGGCAGTCCGATTGGGGAAACGTCCTCCTGTGCCGTGTACTTTCAGACGACCTTCGGCAAGATATTCGATTTCAACGCCGAGTTTATCAAGGGCTTCCAACATACGGTCGGTATCGTCGGATTTGAGCAGGGAATGGATTTCGCAAGTGTTGTCGGACAAGGCGGCGAGCAGCAGGGTGCGGTTGCTGATACTTTTGGAGCCGGGCAGGGCGACGGTGGCGGGCTTGAGCGAGGCAGCGGGGAGGCGGATGGATTCGGTCATGATGGTCGTTTGGGAAGCGGAAACAGAAAACGGCATTATACGGCAGGGAGGGGTCGTCTGAAAAACCAAAACTGTCAACAATCCGCATAAAATGTTATACTTTTCCGCAATTTTGCGACGATGGCGCGGGCTTGTTTTTTCTGCCCGCCAAGTACGTCGCTCCAAGCTTTTTCAAAGACTTTTACACGTTCGCAAGGTCGCCTGAAAACGCCCGCACAACGGAACCGAAATGATCAGCAAACAAGAATACCAAGCCCAAGCCGCCCAAGGCTACAACCGCATCCCGCTCGTGCAAGAACTCCTTGCCGACTTGGATACGCCGCTTTCCCTCTATCTCAAACTCGCCAACCGCCCCTATACCTACCTGCTCGAATCCGTTGTCGGCGGCGAACGTTTCGGCCGCTATTCCTTTATCGGCCTACCTTGCAGCCACTATCTCAAAGCCAGCGGCAAACATGTCGATGTTTACCAAAACGGCGAAATCGTCGAGCAACACGACGGCAATCCGCTGCCCTTTATCGAAGCCTTCCACAACCGCTTCAAAACGCCCGAAATCCCAAGTCTGCCGCGCTTTACCGGCGGATTGGTCGGCTACTTCGGTTACGAAACCATCTACAATTTCGAACACTTCGCCCACCGCCTGAAAAACACCGCCAAAGCCGACCCGCTCGGCACGCCCGACATCTTGCTGATGCTGTCGCAAGAGTTGGCGGTTATCGACAATTTGAGCGGTAAAATCTACCTCATCGTTTACGCCGATCCCTCGCAGCCCGACGGCTACGAACGCGCCCGCGAACGCCTTGAAGACATCCGCACCCAGTTGCGCCAAAGCTGCGCCATCCCGCTCTCGCTCGGCAGCAAACACACCGAAGCCGTCAGCGAGTTCGGCGAAGAACCGTTCAAAGCCTGCGTCGATAAAATCAAAGACTACATCTTCGCAGGCGACTGTATGCAGGTCGTCCCCAGCCAGCGCATGAGCATGGAATTCACCGACAGCCCGCTCGCCCTCTACCGCGCTTTGCGCACACTCAACCCTTCGCCTTATCTTTTTTACTACGATTTCGGCGATTTCCACATTGTCGGTTCCTCGCCCGAAATCCTCGTCCGCCGCGAACGCGACGACGTCATCGTCCGCCCCATCGCCGGCACGCGCCTGCGCGGCAAAACCCCCGCCGAAGACCTCGCCAACGAGCAGGATTTATTAAGCGACGCCAAAGAAATCGCCGAACACGTCATGCTTATCGATTTAGGGCGCAACGACGTCGGCCGCATCAGCAAAACAGGCGAAGTCAAAGTAACCGACAAAATGGTGATTGAAAAATACTCCCATGTGATGCACATCGTTTCCAACGTTGAAGGTCGTCTGAAAGAGGGCGTTACCAACATGGACATCCTTGCCGCCACGTTCCCCGCCGGCACACTCTCCGGCGCACCCAAAGTCCGCGCCATGGAAATCATCGAAGAAGTCGAACCCAGCAAACGCGGCATCTACGGCGGCGCCGTCGGCGTCTGGGGTTTCAACAACGACATGGACTTGGCAATCGCCATCCGTACCGCCGTAGTGAAAAACAACACGCTCTACGTCCAAAGTGGCGCAGGTATCGTCGCCGACTCCGATCCAACCTCCGAATGGCAGGAAACGCAAAACAAAGCCCGAGCAGTGGTACGGGCGGCGCAGATGGTGCAGGAAGGGTTGGATAGGTAGATTCAGATTTCTTTAAAAGTATTTTGCCTATCTGATAACTTTCTAATTTTAAAAGGGTTTAATAAAATGGAATTGTCTTCTCAAATTGGATTGAACATATTGAAATGTTTAGGGTTTGAGTTACCTAATGGTAATAAAGAAATAGATAATAGTGCTGAAAAGTCTGCTGATTTTTTTGTTAATTATCGAGGGGAGAATAAAAAGTTAGATATTTTAGTTGAAGTTAAATTAAAACAATATGACTCTAAGGCTAATAAGGAGCGAGAAGAAAAACTAGAACAAGGAAAGGTACATATAACTCCATCATCCTCTCGTACTACCGAAAGCATTAATACTATTATAAGAAGTGCTAATGAGCAAATTCGTCAATCAAATATAAATATTTCTAGTGATTTTAATATTCTCCTTTTTGTAGCTGCTGGTTATGATTCAGATACTTATAGTGAGCAGCTTCTTAATTCTCTATATGGTTTGGCTAATATTATAAATTGGGATAAAAAGACAGTAAAAAAATGCTATTTTTACCACTATAATGAATTTATTAGAAGGAATTCAATTGACTGTGTAATAGTAGCTGAAAGTAAAAATTTAGATATTTTCAATTTGGAAGAGATAATAAGAGAGTCACTAAATATAGATAATTTTAATATTTCTCTTTGCATCAATCCTTTTTCAGAGAAATTAAGTTTATTAAAAAATGAATTTTTACCTAAAATAAAAGATAGTTATGTCATCAAGAATCCTAATGATGAAATAGAAAGTGGAGAAGCATACTGCCTTGACAAAGAAGATTGGAACCAATTTGGTGCAGAACAAAAAGCATTTTGTGAGAAATATAAAAAAAATCTTAATTTTATAATAAAGTATATGCCAAACCGGTTGCCAATAAACGCATATCTATCTAAAAAATACAAAGAAAATCTTATGAGCATTTCTTGGGAAAATCCTAAATTCACAATTCGCAGGCAAGGTTAGAGTTATGAACAAATCCACCATCCTCCCGCCCGCCATGCTCGGCATTCTCGGCGGCGGTCAATTAGGCAGAATGTTTACCGTTGCCGCCAAAACCATGGGCTACAAAGTAACCGTTCTCGACCCAGATCCGAACGCGCCGGCGGCAGAATTTGCCGACCGCCATTTGTGCGCGCCGTTTGACGATCAAGCCGCTTTGGACGAGTTGGCAAAATGCGCGGCGGTGACCACTGAATTTGAAAACGTCAATGCCGACGCGATGCGCTTTCTGGCAAAACATACCAACGTTTCCCCCAGCGGCGACTGCGTTGCCATCGCGCAAAACCGTATTCAGGAAAAAGCGTGGATACGCAAAGCGGGGCTGCAAACCGCGCCGTATCAAGCGATTTGCCGTTCAGACGACATCAGCGAAGAAAGCGCACAATTCCTGCCCGGCATCCTGAAAACGGCTACTTTGGGCTACGATGGCAAAGGTCAAATCCGCGTCAAAACGGTGGACGAACTCAAAGCCGCGTTTGCCGAACACGGCGGCGTGGATTGTGTTTTGGAAAAAATGGTGGATTTACGCGGCGAAATTTCCGTTATCGTATGCCGTCTGAACGATGAAAACGTGCAAACCTTCGACCCTGCCGAAAACATCCACGAAAACGGCATCCTTGCTTATTCCATCGTTCCTGCGCGGCTGAGTGCCGACGTGCAACAACAGGCGCGGCAGATGGCGCAACGCTTGGCGGACGAATTGGATTATGTCGGCGTGTTGGCGGTGGAAATATTCGTCGTCGGCGACACGCATGAATTGGTCGTCAACGAAATCGCCCCGCGCCCGCACAATTCCGGCCACCATACGCTGGATGCCTGCGCCGCAGACCAGTTCCAGCAGCAGGTACGCATCATGTGCAATCTGCCGCCCGCCGATACAAAGCTGCTTTCTTCATGCTGCATGGCGAATATTTTGGGCGACGTCTGGCAAGAAGACGGCGGCGAACCGAATTGGCTGCCGTTGCAAAGCCATCCGAATGCACACCTGCACCTATACGGCAAAAAAGCCGCGCGGAAAGGGCGCAAAATGGGGCATTTCACCGTTTTGTCTGCCGATGCCGATACTGCTTTTGAAGTGGCGGCTAAACTGCATCAAAGTTTATAATTTGCTAATTTTTAGAATGTTCAGACGACCTCAGAATCAATCAAGGTCGTCTGAAAGCTAGATATAACGTACCGAATCATGAGCCTGTTGACCATACTCCGTCCCGCCACAGTACAAGATTGCCAAGCCATCCATAATGCCCATCTTCATGCCGCCCAATTTGCCTGCATTCGAAGCTACGACGAAAACGTGCTTCAGGCATGGGAGGCGCTATTGGATACTGAAAGCTACCGCCATACCATCGACGATCCGGATAAGGCTTTGTGGGTGGTGGAATACAAAGGGGCCATCCGTGGATTTTTTCAAGTCGATTTTAAGGAAGCGCAATTAGACGCGCTTTATGTGCATCCGATTTTCCACAATCAAGGTTTGGGTACGGCTTTGCTGAGGCGTGCCGAAGAGTTGGCGCACCATGCCGGATTGAGTTTTTTAAAACTTTATGCTTCGCTCAATTCTGTTCCTTTTTACCGCATCAACCGTTATGAGTCTTTGGGTTCTGCGGTATTGCAGTTGAATCGGGAAGTCAAAGTCGAATGCGAATTAATGCGGAAATATCTTTAGTTAGATAGAACCGTAAATTATTTTCCCATTTTCAGACGACCTTGTTTGTAAAAGAGGTCGTCTGAAAATCATTTAGCGTTTCAGGTATCCATTTATGAAAACAGATTTCCAATCTACCCTTCAGGCCTTAGGAAAACAGGCGAAAAAAGAAGCGGAAGAAAAGGCTGCAGCAGAAGCGGCAGCTAAAAAGCAGGAAGCCGAAAATGCGGATTTTGCAAGCATGGTCGGGACGGTAACCCCGTTGAAACAAACTTCGCAATATTATTCTGCTCCGCGCGATAAATCGCCGATAAAGCCGCGTCCGAAAGAAGTATCTTCATTAGATGAAGAAGATTATTTTTATATCGGCAGCGGCGGTTGGGATGAGCCGCCTGCTTCGTTCAGTAAGAACGGGCAAGGTAAAAACGACCTGCAACGCTTGCGTAACGGCCATTATCCCGTCGTTGCTGATGTTGATTTGCACGGCTATACGCAAGAAGAAGCACAACAGGTATTAAATGAATTTATCGTGTTTGTCCAAAAGCGCGGCGTTTGTGCCGAAATTGTCCACGGTAGCGGCTTAGGTTCGGCAGGTTATAAACCTGTTTTAAAAAATATGACGCGCCGTTGGCTGATGCAGCATCCGGATGTTCTTGCCTATATCGAACCTCGCGAGGGTAATGACGGCGCTGTCCGCATCCTTATCAAACGCCGGCATTCGGAGGAGCGGTAAAAAGGTCGTCTGAAATATAGCAGCAAAGCTATTTCAAAAACGGTTAAAAGGTTATTTCGGTTTTGTTCATTTAATTTTCGTTTTTGTGTTAAAAAAGAAAATTAAATGGGGAAAGTTTGATTGTTTTTGAATATATTAAATTGAAATTTGCTAGTTATACCGTTTGCTGATACGATTCGAAGCGAAGCAGATTCAAATAAATTCACCAGTGCGTCTTTTGTTTTTAATCCAGTTTTTAACTGATTGAAAAAATTTAGATTATCTAATTTTATTTGATTTGATTTTAGAAATTTTTCGTTTTTGTACATCAATTTTCGCAAACGAAAACATTAGGGGTATAACCCTCCGTCATTGAATAACACTCAACATAAGGATAGATACTATGTCCACCCAATTACACGATGTTGACCCGATTGAAACCCAAGAGTGGTTGGACGCGTTAAGCTCAGTTCTAGAATACGAAGGCAGCGAACGCGCACAATACCTGTTGGAACATCTGGTTAAATACAGCCGCGACAAAGGCGTCCGTATGCCTCACGGCACAACCACCCCGTATTTGAATACCGTTTCGGTTGAAGACGAAAAAGGCATTCCGGGCGATCAAAACATCGAACACCGCATCCGTGCATTCGTGCGCTGGAACGCCGCCGCCATCGTATTGCGCGCCGGTAAAAAAGATTTGGAGCTGGGTGGTCATATCGCATCTTTCCAATCTGCCGCAACCATGTACGAAGTGGGTTTCAACCACTTCTGGAAAGCTAAAGGCGAAGGCGAAGAAGGTGATTTGGTATTCTTCCAAGGCCACGTTTCTCCAGGTATCTATGCCCGCGCTTTCGTTGAAGGCCGTCTGACTGAAGACCAACTGAACAATTTCCGTCAGGAAGTAGACGGACATGGTCTGCCTTCTTACCCGCACCCGCACTTGCAGCCTGATTTCTGGCAATTCCCGACCGTATCTATGGGCTTGGGTCCGATTATGGCGATTTACCAAGCCCGTTTCCTGAAATACTTGGAATCCCGCGGTCTGGCAAAAACCAAAGGCCGTAAAGTATGGTGTTTCTGCGGCGACGGCGAAATGGACGAACCCGAATCACAAGGCGCCATCGCATTGGCAGCACGTGAAGGTTTGGACAACCTGATTTTCGTCATCAACTGTAACCTGCAACGTTTGGACGGTCCTGTCCGCGGTAACGGCAAAATCATCCAAGAATTGGAAGGTAACTTTGCCGGCGCAGGCTGGAATGTTGTCAAAGTCATTTGGGGTCGCCGTTGGGACCGCCTCTTGGCAAAAGACAAAGACGGTATCCTGCGCAAACGCATGGAAGAATGTTTGGACGGTGACTACCAAACTTACAAATCCAAAGACGGCGCGTACGTGCGCGAACATTTCTTCAATACCCCTGAATTGAAAGCATTGGTCGCCGATATGACCGATGACGAAATTTGGGCATTAAACCGCGGCGGTCACGACCCTCAAAAAGTGTACAACGCTTATGACCGTGCAGCTAACCATGCAGACGGAAAACCTACCGTAATTTTGGCGAAAACCATTAAAGGTTATGGTATGGGTGCATCCGGTGAAGGTCAAAACGTTGCCCACCAAGCCAAAAAAATGGACAAAGCGTCTCTGAAACAATTTCGCGACCGCTTTGACATTCCTGTTACCGACGAGCAAATCGACAGTGGCGATCTGCCTTACCTGACTTTCGCTCCTGACAGTGAAGAGTACAAATACCTGCACGCACGCCGCGAAGCTTTGGGCGGCTACCTGCCTCAACGCAAGCCTACCCAAGAAGTTCTGGAAGTGCCTGAATTGTCAGTATTTGAGACTCAACTGAAATCCAGCGGCGACCGTGAATTCTCAACCACCATGGCTTTCGTCCGCATTCTGTCTACTTTGCTGAAAGACAAAAAAATCGGCAAACGCGTCGTACCTATCGTTCCTGACGAAAGCCGTACCTTCGGTATGGAAGGCATGTTCCGCCAATACGGTATTTGGAACCCGAAAGGCCAACAATACACCCCGCAAGACAAAGACCAACTGATGTTCTATAAAGAGTCTGTTGACGGTCAAATCCTGCAAGAAGGTATTAACGAGCCTGGTGCGATGGCTGACTGGATTGCTGCAGCGACCAGCTATGCCAACAGCGACTTCGCGATGATTCCGTTCTACATTTACTACTCTATGTTCGGTTTCCAACGTGTCGGCGACTTGGCATGGGCTGCTGGCGATATGCACGCGCGCGGCTTCCTGTTGGGCGGTACTGCCGGTCGTACGACCTTGAACGGCGAAGGCCTGCAACACGAAGACGGCCACAGCCATATTCAAGCCGATTTGATCCCGAACTGTGTAACATACGATCCGACCTTCCAATACGAAGTAGCCGTTATCGTACATGATGGCCTGCGCCGTATGTACGTCAACCATGAAGACGTGTTCTACTACATCACCTTGATGAACGAGAACTACACTCACCCGGATATGCCCGAAGGCGTGGAACAAGACATCCTGAAAGGTATGTACTTGCTGAAAGCCGGCGGTAAAGGCGACAAGAAAGTTCAATTGATGGGTTCCGGTACCATCCTGCAAGAAGTGATTGCCGGTGCCGAATTGCTGAAAGCCGACTTCGGCGTAGAAGCAGACATTTGGTCTTGCCCGTCCTTCAACTTGCTGCACCGCGATGCCATCGAAGTAGAACGTTTCAACCGCCTGCATCCGTTGGAAGCTGAAAAAGTACCTTTCGTTACCTCACAACTGCAAGGTCATGACGGTCCGGTTATCGCCGCTACCGACTATATCCGCAGCTATGCCGACCGTATCCGCGCTTACATCCCGAACGACTACCATGTCTTGGGTACCGATGGTTTCGGCCGTTCCGACAGCCGTGCCAACCTGCGCCGCTTCTTCGAAGTGGACCGCTACAACGTTGCCGTGGCAGCATTGAGCGCATTGGCAGAACAAGGCAAAGTCAGCAAAGAAACCGTTCAACAAGCCATCGAAAAATACGGCATCAATGCCGACGTGGCGCCAAGCTGGAAACGCTAATCCTGTTTTCAGACGACCTCAAAGTCAATTTGCTTGCGGGGTTGTCTGAATCAAGAATACGTTGACGGTTTGTATAACGGATAAACCTTGAATTACCGGGCTGCGGGCGTAAGTCGTGCAAAAGGTTCGAAGCGCAGAAAAGCTGTCTTGGAAATGGTTATCCGTGCCGGAAAACATAAGTGATGTCGTCTGAAACTGTTTTTCAGACGACCTCAAACCGAAATCATCAAAGGAACTCAAATGAGTATCGTAGAAATCAAAGTACCCGATATCGGCGGTCATGAAAACGTCGATATCATCGCAGTAGAAGTCAAAGCGGGCGACACCATCGCCGTTGACGACACCCTGATTACTCTGGAAACCGACAAAGCCACTATGGACGTACCTGCCGATGCAGCAGGCGTTGTGAAAGAAGTGAAAGTCAAAGTTGGCGACAAAATCTCCGAAGGCGGTGTGATTCTGACCGTTGAAACCGGTGCTGCCGCTGCTGAAGCCGCTCCGGCTCCTGCGGCTGAAGCACAACCTGCGCCTGCCGCTGTACCCGCTGCCGCTCCCGCAGGCGGTGCAACCGTTAAAGTAGCCGTTCCCGACATTGGCGGTCATACTGGTGTAGATGTAATCGCCGTTGAAGTCAAAGTTGGCGACACCGTTGCCGAAGACGACACGCTGATTACTTTGGAAACCGACAAAGCGACTATGGACGTACCTTGTACTGCCGCCGGTGTCGTTAAAGCCGTATTCCTGAAAGTCGGCGACAAAGTATCCGAAGGTACTGCCATTATCGAAGTGGAAACCGCCGGTTCTGCCGCCGCTCCCGCTCCCGCGCCTGCTCAAGCCGCAGCACCGGCAGCTGCACCTGCTCCGGCTGCTGCGCCTGCCGCCGCTCCGGCTCCTGTTGCCGCACCTGCACCTGCCGCTGCCAAAATCGACGAAGCCGCTTTCGCCAAAGCACACGCGGGTCCTTCCGCACGCAAACTGGCGCGCGAATTGGGTGTAGATCTGGGTCAAGTCAAAGGTACCGGCTTGAAAGGCCGTATCATGGGCGACGACATTAAAGCCTTTGTAAAATCTGTAATGCAAGGCGGTGCGGCGAAACCTGCTGCTGCCGGCGCATCTTTGGGTGGCGGTCTAGACTTGCTGCCGTGGCCTAAAGTGGACTTCTCTAAATTCGGCAATGTCGAAGTTAAAGAATTGTCCCGCATTAAGAAAATTTCCGGTCAAAACCTTTCCCGCAACTGGGTAGTCATCCCGCACGTTACCGTTCACGAAGAAGCGGACATGACCGAATTGGAAGAATTCCGCAAACAGTTGAACAAAGAATGGGAACGCGAAGGCGTGAAACTGTCTCCGTTGGCATTCATCATCAAAGCCTCCGTTTCCGCGCTGAAAGCCTTCCCTGAATTCAACGCTTCTTTGGACGGCGACAATCTGGTTCTGAAAAACTACTTCAACATCGGTTTCGCAGCCGATACGCCGAACGGCTTGGTTGTTCCCGTCATCAAAGATGTAGATCAAAAAGGTCTGAAAGAAATCAGCCAAGAGCTGACCGAATTGTCTAAAAAAGCCCGCGAAGGCAAGCTCAAACCGCAAGAAATGCAAGGCGCATGCTTTACCATTTCCAGCTTGGGCGGCATCGGTGGTACAGGCTTCACTCCGATTGTGAATGCACCTGAAGTCGCTATTTTGGGCGTGTGCAAATCCCAAATCAAACCGGTTTGGAACGGCAAAGAGTTCGCTCCACGCCTGATGTGTCCGTTGAGCCTGTCCTTCGACCACCGCGTCATCGACGGCGCCGCCGGTATGCGCTTCACCGTATTCCTGGCGAACCTGTTGAAAGACTTCCGCCGCATTACCCTGTAATCCGAGCGTATTTCAGACGACCTTCGGTAAATAATCCGACAGGTCGTCTGAAAACAGAAGTCCGAATATCATTCAGAAAGATTAGACATGAGCTTAGTTGAATTGAAAGTGCCCGACATTGGCGGACACGAAAATGTAGATATTATCGCGGTTGAAGTGAACGTAGGCGACACCATCGCCGTTGACGATACCCTGATTACCTTGGAAACCGACAAAGCGACGATGGACGTGCCTGCCGAAGTTGCGGGCGTCGTCAAAGAAGTCAAAGTCAAAGTCGGCGACAAAATCTCCGAAGGCGGCTTGATTGTAGTCGTTGAAGCCGAAGGCGCGGCTGCCGCTCCTAAAGCTGAAGCACCTGCTGCCGCCCCTGCGCAAGAAGCCCCTAAAGCTGCCGCTCCTGCTCCGCAAGCCGCGCAATTTGGCGGTTCTGCCGATGCAGAGTACGACGTGGTCGTATTGGGTGGCGGTCCTGGCGGTTACTCCGCTGCATTTGCAGCTGCTGACGAAGGTCTGAAAGTTGCCATCGTCGAGCGTTACAAAACCTTGGGTGGCGTTTGCTTGAACGTCGGCTGTATCCCTTCTAAAGCCTTGTTGCACAACGCTGCCGTTATCGACGAAGTGCGCCACTTGGCTGCCAACGGCATCAAATACCCCGAGCCTGAACTCGACATCGAAATGCTGCGCGGCTATAAAGACGGCGTGGTTTCCCGCCTGACTACCGGTTTGGCAGGTATGGCAAAAGGCCGTAAAGTGGACGTTATCCAAGGCGACGGTCAATTCTTGGATCCGCATCACTTGGAAGTGTCGCTGACTACCGGCGACGTGTACGAGCAAGCTACGCCTACTGGCGAGAAAAAAATCGTTGCGTTCAAAAACTGTATCATTGCAGCGGGCAGCCGCGTAACCAAGCTGCCGTTTATCCCTGAAGATCCGCGCATCATCGATTCCAGCGGTGCTTTGGCTCTGAAAGAAGTACCGGGCAAGCTGCTGATTATCGGTGGCGGTATCATCGGCCTCGAAATGGGTACGGTTTACAGCACTTTAGGTTCACGCCTTGACGTCGTTGAAATGATGGACGGTTTGATGCAAGGTGCCGACCGCGATTTGGTGAAAGTATGGCAAAAACAAAACGAATACCGTTTTGACAATATCATGATCAACACCAAAACCGTTGCAGTCGAACCGAAAGAAGACGGCGTTTACGTTACCTTCGAAGGAGCGAACGCGCCGAAAGAGCCGCAACGCTACGATGCCGTATTGGTTGCTGCCGGTCGTGCGCCTAACGGCAAACTCATCAGCGCTGAAAAAGCAGGAGTTGCCGTAACCGACCGCGGATTCATCGAAGTCGACAAACAAATGCGTACCAATGTGCCGCACATCTACGCCATCGGCGACATCGTCGGTCAGCCTATGCTGGCACACAAAGCTGTTCATGAAGGCCACGTTGCTGCTGAAAACTGCGCCGGACACAAAGCTTACTTCGACGCACGCGTGATTCCGGGCGTGGCTTACACCGCTCCCGAAGTGGCATGGGTTGGCGAAACCGAATTGTCTGCCAAAGCATCCGGCCGCAAAATCACCAAAGCCAACTTCCCGTGGGCCGCTTCTGGCCGTGCGATTGCCAACGGTTGCGATTCAGGCTTTACCAAGCTGATTTTTGATGCTGAAACCGGCCGTATTATCGGCGGCGGTATCGTCGGCCCGAACGGCGGCGATATGATCGGCGAAATTTGCTTGGCAATCGAAATGGGCTGTGACGCGGCAGACATCGGTAAAACCATCCACCCGCACCCGACTTTGGGCGAATCCATCGGTATGGCTGCCGAAGTGGCGCTGGGTACTTGTACCGACCTGCCGGCTCAAAAGAAAAAATAAGTGTATTCAGTCAGTTGAATTAAACTGCTGATATTACATTTATCAGTCAAAGGTCGTCTGAATCTTTCAGACGACCTTTTCGTCAAACAGAATAGTGGATTATAGTGGATGAACAAGAATGCGTGCCTAAGCTCCAAGTGAGCCATTTAGTCATGCTTTAAAACAGCAAACAAACGAGTTCGGCAGGATTGATACTGTCAGCAGCTTGGCTTATGCTTGTTTATCAACGATAAACCGAACCGTTTAACGGTTGACCCCATACATTCAGAGGTCGTCTGAAACCATATTGAAGAATTTTCAGACGACCTTTCCCCAGTTTTATCAGATACAAGAAATAATTTATGAACGAAATAACTCTGGATTCCACCGTTCCTGAAGCGCACAAACGCTCCATCCGCAGCTTTGTGTTGCGTCAAGGGCATATGACTGCGGCGCAGCAGCGTGCCATTGATACGATGTGGCCGCAATTCGGCATCGATTACCAAGATTCCGTGTTGGACTTGAATCAGCGTTTCGGCAGCGACCGTCCCAAGGTGTTGGAAATCGGTTTCGGCATGGGCGTGGCGACTGTTGAAATTGCCAAGCGCCTGCCTGATACCGACTTTTTGGCGATTGATGTGCACGGTCCCGGCGTCGGCAACATTCTGAAATTGATTGAAGAAGAACACATCGGCAATATCCGCGTGATGCGGCACGATGCGGTCGAAGTGGTGGAAAATATGCTTTCAGACGACGTGCTCGACGGCATCCACATTTTCTTTCCCGACCCTTGGCACAAAAAACGCCATAACAAACGCCGCTTGGTGCAAACGCCGTTTGTGCAGAAACTGCTGCCCAAGTTGAAAGTCGGCGGCTATATCCATCTGGCGACCGACTGGGAAGAATACGCGCAGCAGATGCTGGAAGTGTTGAGCGGTTTTGACAATTTGCAAAATACCGCCGCCGATTACGCGCCCACGCCCGACTACCGTCCCGAAACGAAATTTGAAGCCCGCGGCAAACGTTTGGGGCACGGCGTTTGGGATTTGGTTTTCAAACGCATCAAATAAACCGATTGGAGAATTTTCCATGTTTACAGGTATCGTCCAAGGTATCGGCGAAATCATCGCCATCCGCGAACCGTCCGCCGATTTCCGTACCCATGTCGTCAAGCTGCCCGATGGGATGACCGAGCATCTGCAAATCGGCGCATCCGTCGCCAACAACGGCTGCTGCCTGACCATCACCCAAATCGACGGCGATACGGTCAGCTTTGATTTGATGAAAGAAACCTTGGAAAAGACCAATTTAGGTCGTCTGAAAACAGGCGATACGGTTAATCTCGAACGTGCCGCCCGTTTCGGCGATGAAATCGGCGGACACGTCATGAGTGGGCATATCATGACGACTACGCAGATTACGCGGATAGAACGCAGCGAGTTTAACCGCACAGTATGGTTTGCACTGCCGACTGAACTCAAACCCTATATTTTGAGCAAAGGCTTTGTCGGCTTGGACGGTTGCAGCCTGACCATAGGCGACGTTACCGAAACAGAATTCAATGTCCACCTGATTCCGGAAACTCTAACGCGCACTTTGTTTGGCAGCCGGAAAGAGGGCGACATCATCAATATCGAAATCGATCCGCAAACCCAAGCCGTTGTCGATACCGTGATGCGCGTGATGGCGCAGCAAAATCCTGCCACAACAGGACAATAGGGATATATATGAAACTCGCCGCCTTTTTGCAAAAAGCCTATTCCGTTTTGAACCGTCTTGATTTGGTGTTGCCCGAAGAACCTGGTAAAACCGATTGGAACGCTTTGGCATACCGTTGGCACAGCGTTGGTAAAAAAGGGATTTTGGAGAGCCTGCCAAACCCGCATACATTCCCGCTTGACCGTCTGGCTGCCGTCGGGACGCAAACCGAAAAGCTCAAACGCAATACCGAGCAGTTTTTGGCAGGCCGTTCTGCGAATAATGTTTTGATGAGCGGCTCGCGTGGAACGGGCAAATCCTCACTGGTCAAAGCCCTGTTGCACGAATATGCCGACCAAGGGCTGCGCTTGATTGAAGTTGATAAGAGCGATTTGGTCAGTCTGCCCGCGCTGCTTTCCTTGTTGAAAGACCGTCCCGAAAAATTCATCGTATTCTGCGATGACCTATCGTTTGAAACCGGTGATGAAACCTACAAAGCCCTAAAAACCGCATTGGACGGCGGTTTGTCGCAAAGATGCAGCAACGTGTTGGTGTACGCGACGTCCAACCGGCGCCACCTGATGCCTGAATATATGGATGAAAATATCGGGACAACGGGTATACGCGGCGAAATCCATCAAAAAGAGGCTGTCGAAGAAAAAATTTCCCTGTCCGACCGTTTCGGTTTGTGGTTGAGTTTTTATCCGTTTGATCAAAACGACTACCTCCAAGCGGTTGAAAATTGGTTGGATGATTTCGGCGTGGATTTTGATGAAACGGCACACAAGGCGGCATTGCAATGGGCGCAAATGCGCGGTAACCGCTCGGGACGTTCGGCTTGGCAGTTTGCGTGCGATTGGGCAGGGCGTTTGCCGGAACAACGGGTTTTGGATTGAGTTTTTGGGAAATAGGTCTGCCGTACTGAAATCTGCGGGAGGATAAGGGTAGGGAAAGCCTTTTCCGGTTCAATTGCTTCCGGCCGCATCGCTTTGAATCGCCATATCGTTTAAAAGGTCGTCTGAAACAGGATTTCAGACGACCTTTTTGTACGGACCAATCAGGAAAGCGATATGTCAGCGAAGGCAGGAAGAAAGCCAAATCTGGCGTTGGCGAGGATTGAGCAGGTGGTAGAAGCGGTGTTGGATTTCCAATTCTTCCACGGCGAAATCCATGCTCGACAAGTAGCGGGTTTCGACATAATCGCGGGCATTGTTTTGATCGAAATTATCTGCCGCAAGGATTTTCATAATGACTTGGCGGCGGTTACGGTCTGTGCGGACGAGTTTGCGATATGCCTTGTCCGATGCCTGTTTGTAATCATTACGGATACGGCGCAAAGCATTGTGTTGGTCTTGCGTCAGATTAAGGGAGCGGATGTCGCAATTTGCTTGAAAATCGTCCAGCTTGATATATTGGGGGCCGGCGTGCGCTTGACCGACAGCCGTCAGCAGCGCAACCGATAATGCACAGAGGGGTAAATAAGATTTGAATCCGACAGACACAGCGTTTTCCTAGTTTCCGTAACCGCGCAAATATACCCGATTAGCGTGTGAAAGGCAGTATCCCTCCAGTTAACTTTTGTTAACTTCATATCTTTATTTTATTTCTGACAAAACATATCCTTAACCTATAATTATTTATGCATATGCTTACTTTTGTTAAATATTAACAATGCATAGTTAGTGTTACGTGAGGCGTTGGTGGTAGAATACGAAAAATTATCCGTTTATCAAACCACACCATCCGACTGGATTTCTATGAAACAAAAATTCCGTATTGCGCCCAGTATCTTATCCGCCGATTTTGCCCGTTTGGGCGAGGAAGTAACGAAAGTTATCGAAGCGGGAGCCGATTTGATCCATTTCGACGTGATGGACAATCATTATGTGCCGAACCTGACTTTCGGCCCTATGGTCTGCGCGGCGTTGAAGCCTTATGCCACCGTGCCGATTGATGTGCATCTGATGGTCGAACCCGTTGACGATCTGATTCAGGCATTTGCCAAAGCAGGGGCGTCGATTATCACGTTTCATCCCGAAGCCAGCCGCCATGTCGACCGCAGCCTCAGCCTGATTAAAGATGCGGGCTGTCAGGCAGGATTGGTATTGAATCCGGCAACTCCCGCCTACGTTTTGGAAAACGTATTGGACAGGCTGGACATGGTATTGTTGATGTCGGTCAATCCCGGTTTCGGCGGACAAAGCTTCATCCCGCACACCCTTGAAAAAATCCGTCAGGTGCGGGCGATGTTAGATCGGTACGAAGCGCAAAGCGGGCGGCACATCGCCATCGAAGTGGACGGCGGCATCAAAACCGACAATATCGCTGCCGTTGCGGCGGCGGGTGCCGATACTTTTGTGGCAGGTTCGGCCATTTTTGGCAAGCCGAACTATAAAACGGTGATTACCGAAATGCGCGGACAACTGGCGCAACTTGGTTGAGTTAGCTTTGAGTTCGTCTGAAAACAAATGTAGCGGATTTTGCGAAAAGCAAAATCATCATGTAGATATAGATTTTAAGGTTTTATTATGAAAAATTATTGGTTTCAAAAAAGTTTGAAATTTGTTGCGGTAGCGGTTTTTGCAGTATCTCCGCTGACCGTGTCAGCGCATGGGATGCATAAGCATAAACCTTTATCATTGGAAGAATTGCCGGAAATCTGCCGCCAATATTTCGCGCGCGCAGATGTATGCTATAAAAAAGCAGGCAAGAAAGCCGATTTCCAACGCAACAATACGAAATTTTTATTCCAAGCGTTGCCTGCGGCAGATTTGGGACAACGGCAACGTATGTGTCAAATTGCGATGGATTCGTTCAAAGAGAAAACAAGCAATCTTCATTGCGAATAGGATCGCCCGTTATTTTTCAGACGACGCTTGTATGAAAACAGGCTGCACAAAACTGTTTTGTATGGTAAAGTTTGCTTTTAATAACTCGGCGGTTTAAAGCCGTCATTCAGGGGCTGTTTGAATTTAAAATCAGATTTGTTGGAAACGCTGCATCGTTTGCGCGGCGTATTTCGAGAAGCGGGCTGTGTGTCCGTCTGGTTTTAAATTCAAGCAGCCCTTTGCGTTTACAAAAACAGATAGAAGGTAGATTCCCATGCAATCTTGGCAGCTTCCCGAACATGTTGCCGATGTGTTGCCGACCAACGCCCGACAGTTGGAAAGCGCGCGAGAGCAGTTGTTGACTTTGTTCCGAGTGCACGGTTACGAGCTGGTACAGCCACCGCTGATGGAATACAGCCATTCCCTGCTGACGCACATTGACGCGGGTTTGTCTTTGAAAACCATTTTGGTGGTCGATCAGCTGAGCGGTCGGCAGTTGGGCATCCGCGCCGACATTACGCCGCAAGTGGCGCGTATCGATGCGCATCTTTTGTCCGCCAATCAAGGGATTAACCGATTGTGTTACGCAGGCCCTGTGTTGCACGCGCGGCCGGAAGGTTTGCTCAATATGCGCGAACCTTTGCAGGCGGGAGCGGAGATGTATGGTTTCGCCGACATCCGGGCGGATATCGAACTGATTGACCTGATGCTCAAAAGCATGAAGCTTGCCGATATAGGCGAGGTTTTGCTGTCGCTGGGCCACATTGGCGTATTCCGCGCTTTGTCCGATGCGGCGCATTTGGATGCGGAGCAGTCCGCAACGCTGCTTGCGTTGATGCAGGATAAAGATACCGAGGCGGTTGAAGCGCAGGTTAAGGCTTGGAAGCTGGACGGCATGTGGGCGAAAGCATTTTCGCTGCTGCCGCGTCTGTATGGCGGACGGGAAGTGTTGTCCGCGGCGCGCGAACGATTGCCGGATTTGTCGGCAGTCGGCAGCGCGTTGGACGAATTGCAGGCAGTGTGCGACGCATTTCCAAATCAGAAAGTCCATATCGATTTATCCGAACTGCGCGTCGACAATTATCACACCGGCTTGCTGTATGCGGCATACGGTTCCAATTTCCATGACGCGGTCGCACGGGGCGGGCGTTATGACGGATTGGGCGAATATTTCGGCCGTGCGCGTCCGGCAACGGGATTCAGTTTCGACTTGCGCAGCTTTATCGGACGTTTGCCCGCCATTGAGCGGCAGCCCGTCGTCTTGGTTGATGCGGACGATGCCGAAGCGGCGCGCGAAGCAGTCGAAGCCTTGCGTGAACAAGGGCAGTGTATCGTTATCGACTACGGTATCGGACACAACGCTTCGGAAGAGGTTACAGGTCGTCTGAAAAAGGCGGACGGCGTTTGGCAGGTTGAGAAACTTTAAATACCCATTCATAGCGGATTAAAGGCAAATCAGGGCAGGGCGCAAAGCCGTCTTGGTTTGAAGTTGATTCACGATAATTTTTTAATATTAATAGGTTATATGGCTATGGCTAAAAATGTTGTAGTGATCGGCGCCCAGTGGGGCGATGAAGGCAAAGGTAAAATCGTTGACTGGTTGGCGGAAGAAACCAGCGGTGTCGTGCGTTTCCAAGGTGGACACAATGCTGGACACACTTTGGTCGTCGGCGGCAAGAAAACCATTTTGCGCCTGATTCCGAGCGGCATTCTGCATGAAAGTCTGGACTGCTTCATCGGCTCGGGCGTTGTCGTTTCCCCCGAAGCATTGTTGGGCGAAATTGACGAGCTGAACGCAGCAGGCGTGAAAAACGTTGAAGGTCGTCTGAAAATCGCGCCGACCTGCCCGCTGATCCTGCCTTACCACATTGCGCTCGACCAAGCCCGCGAAGCTTCGCGCGGCAAAGGCAAAATCGGTACAACCGGCCGCGGCATCGGCCCTGCCTACGAAGACAAAGTGGCACGCCGCGCCATCCGCGTCGTCGATTTGCTGCATCCTGAAAAACTGCGTGAAAAACTGGATGCCATCCTCGCTTATTACAACGTTCAACTGCAACATCTGCACAATGCCGAGCCGGTGAAAGCAGACGACGTGATGGCGGTTATCGAAAAAGTCGCGCCGCGCATTACGCCGATGATTACCGACGTATCCCGCGTGTTGAACGAGAAAAACAAAAACGGCGAAAAACTGCTGTTTGAAGGCGCACAAGGCACGCTGTTGGACATCGACTACGGTACTTACCCCTTCGTTACTTCGTCTAACTGTCTCGCTGGAGCCGCTTCCGCAGGCGCGGGCGTAGGTCCGCAAATGCTGGATTATGTTTTGGGTATTGTCAAAGCCTATACCACGCGCGTCGGCTCAGGTCCGTTCCCGACTGAATTGTTTGATGAAGTTGGCGCAGGTTTGGCAGAACGCGGACACGAATTCGGCTCCGTAACCGGCCGCGCCCGCCGCTGCGGTTGGTTTGATGCCGCCGCGTTGAAACGCTCCATCCAAGTCAACGGCATTTCCGGTATGTGTATCACCAAGCTGGACGTAATGGACGGCATTGAAACCATCAATATCTGCGTCGGCTACGAATTGCCCGACGGCAGCAAAACTGACATCCTGCCTTGCGGTTCCGATGCGGTAGAAACCTGCAAACCGATTTACGAAACCATGCCCGGCTGGAGCGAATCCACTTTCGGCGTGAAAAGCTATGACGCATTGCCTGCCAATGCCAAAGCATATTTGAAACGCATCGAAGAAGTCTGCGGCGCACCGGTAGCCATCGTCTCCACCGGTCCAGACCGCGAAGAAACCATCGTTTTGCATCATCCGTTCGCATAAGGGTTTGATTGTAAAAGGTCGTCTGAAAACTTGGGTTTTCAGACGACCTTTTTGTATTGATAACCGATTTACCGTCAATCCAATCACTCTGCTTTCGTTGCATTTTTTATGAAAAGAATCGTCTGAAAAATCGACTGCGGTTTTCAGACGACCCCTTGCTCAATCCAATCACTTGCACACGGCGGATACTTTGATTTCGACCGCCCATTCCGGTTTGGCGAGTTTGGCTTCGATACAGGCGCGGGCAGGGGCGCGGCCGGGGGCTGTCCAGGCATCCCAGGCTTCGTTCATGGCGGCGTAGTCGTTCATGTCGGTCAGGAAGATGGTGGCTTCGAGGATGTGTGCCTTGTCGGAACCGCATTCTTCGAGCCAATGGTCGATTTGCGCCAAGACGTTTTCGGTTTGGGCTTTGGCATCGGCTTCGGGATTTTCGGGAACCATGCCTGAGAGGAAGACGAATCCTCCAGCGCAGACGGCTTCGGAGTAGCGTTCGGTGGTACCGAGGTATCGGATATTCATTTGATATTCCTTGAGGTTGTGGCATGCGGGGCATTCTGTCCTGTTGTCGGATTTCGGTTTTCCGATTTTGTCGGAACAGGATGGCGGATATTGGGCAGGGGCTTATGGTAACATTCAGCTTGATTGTCTGCCACAGCAGGCGGGCTGTTTTGTTGTTTTTGAAAAGATGCGGAAACTATTTTTACGCGTCATTGTCATATTGGTTTTAGGTCGTCTGAATAATATTGGAACTGCATCATGAGCAAAAATACCGATTATCCGGTTACTTCTGCCGTCCGTTTCCTGCGTACACATAAAATTGATTTTGAGCCTTATATTTATGTTTATGAGGAACACGGCGGGACAGGGCAGTTTGCACAGTTGTTCGGTGTGGACGAGCATCAGGTGGTCAAAACCATCGTGCTGCAAAACGAAGCGAAGAAAGGGCTGGTTGTCGTGATGCACGGCGACAAGCAGATTTCCACCCGAAATCTGGCGCGCGATTTGGGCATGAAACACATCGAGCCTGCCGATCCGAAACAGGCAAACAAATGGACGGGCTATCTGGTGGGTGGGACGACGCCCTTCGGTATGAAAACCCGGTTGCCTGTGTATGTTGAAAAAAGTATTTGGGATTTGGAGAAAGTTTATATCAACGGCGGCAAGCGCGGATTTATTATCGGTGTCAGTCCGCAGGCTTTGCGGGCTTTGAATCCGCAGGATGTACAGGTCGCCGTCTAAAGGGATGCAAAACGGTTTTAAGTCGGGAAACGCAGATTCGGGCAAATTTGAAGGTTTTATAAAAAGAACACAATGCCTGATTTTATATCTGTTTTCATTCTGTCAAACAGCCTGTTAGCGTGATTTCACGGTATCGGGCTTTGGCAAACACAAACCAAAGAGGCATACCCTAATATGGAAAACCGTAATTTTTATGAAATTCTCGGCATTTCGGCGGATGCGGACATTGCAGAAATCAGAAAAGCCTATCGCGATTCGGCAATGAAATACCATCCCGATCGTAATCCCGGCAATCCCGAAGCGGAAGAGCGTTTTAAGGAAATCCGTCAGGCTTACGATACGCTGGTCGATCCCGAACGTCGGGCATGGTACGACGAGTCGCTCCGTGAATTCAGCGGTAAAGGCGGGCAGGCCGCCAGCCAGCAGACCGGTAGCGAGCATACGGCGGAAGCGCCGCGCCAAGACGGCGACCGTACTTACGTAATGGCGATGTATGCCCTGTTTGCGTTAGGTTTTGCCACCTTCGTCATGCCGGTTGCCGGCATCATTTTGGCGTATGTAAAACGAGGCGACATGGGCGACTCGGTTTATAATAACCACGCAGACTATCTGATTAAAACCTTCTGGGGCGGTCTGGTGGGATTTATATTGAGCAAAATCACCGCGTTTATCGGCATCGGCTACGTGCTGCTGTTTTTGGTATCGGTTTGGTTTGCTTACCGACTGGCGGCAGGTTTTATCAAGCTGACGAATAACAAGCGTATGCCTTTGGATACTTGGTTCTAAGCGCAATTGCCGCTTTGCTTTCAGACGACCTTGGCATTTAGGGGTCGTCTGAAATTTTTGTATGGCTCGTTTGCGGGAAACTAAATATCAAAACAGGACACAAAGAAAGTCGTCTGAAAATTTGTCCTCGCATCCGACACACTCAATCAAAGGAAAAACATGATTTATTTATTGGCAAGCATACTGTGCAGCGTGTCTGTGTCGGTATTGCTCAAATTGGCGCGTAAGAACAAAATCGACGTCGCGCAGGCGGTGGCGGTAAACTACATCGTCGCAGTAGCGCTGACGGCTTGGGTGTTGAAACCCGATTTGAGCAACCCGAAAGCCTTTTTGCCGACTTGGTGGCTGTTTGGCGCGTTGGGCGTGCTGCTGCCTTCGGTGTTTGTGATTATGGGCAAGGCGGTTGACGCGGCAGGTATCGTCAAGTCTGATGCGGCGCAGCGTTTGTCTTTGATATTGCCGATTATTTCCGCGTTCGTCATTTTTGGCGAAGCCTTGACCGAAGGGCGGCTGATAGGCATTGTTTTGGCGTTTGTGGCTTTGTTCTGCCTGTTGTGGAAAGCCGACGGCGGCAAGAAATCGAGCGGATTGGGCACGCAAATCACGCTGCTCGCAGGTGTTTGGGCGGGCTACGGCATCATCGACATCCTCTTCAAACAGCTCGCCAAAAGCGGTACGGCGTTTTCCGGCAACCTCTTGGTCGCCTTCAGCCTCGCCGGTATTTTGATGTTCGGCTATCTTTTCTCCCAATCGACCAAATGGACGAAAGAAGGCATTATCGGCGGTATCGTCTTGGGAGGTTTGAATTTTGCCAATATCGTTACCTACATCACTGCCCACCAAATGATGAAAGACAACCCGACGCTGGTCTTCGCAGGCATGAACATCGGTGTCATTGTTTTGGGAACGCTGGTCGGCGCGATGGCGTTTAAAGAAAAAATCAGCAGCATCAACGCCGCAGGCATCAGCGTCGCCGTCTGCGCCATCGCCTGTTTGTTTTACTGGCCGCAGATACGGGGACTTATCGGTATGTAAGCATGTAAAAAGGTCGTCTGAAAAAGGTTTCAGACGACCTTTTACCTTTCGGGTGGGAGTGTTTTTCCTGCTTTGATAACAACGGCGCATTTGCAGCTAGACAACCCATGCAAAACGGTCTAATGTTCCGCCTGCATATGCATATACTTGATAAACCAACGAATGAGAAGGTAAGAGAAATGACTGTCCGTATCGAACACGATTTGCTGGGCGACCGCGAAATTCCCGCCGAGGCGTATTGGGGTATCCATACTTTGCGCGCGGTGGAAAACTTTAAAATTTCCAATCAAAAAATTTCCGACGTGCCGCAGTTTGTCCGCAGCATGGTGATGGTGAAAAAAGCAACCGCGCAGGCAAACGGCGAATTGGGCGCAGTAAAACCCGAAATCGCCGCTGCCATTGAAAAGGCTTGCGACGAAGTGTTACTCAAAGGCCGCTGCCTCGACCAATTCCCGTCCGACGTGTATCAGGGCGGCGCGGGGACTTCGGTCAACATGAATACTAATGAAGTCATCGCCAACCTTGCTTTGGAAGTGTTGGGCTACGAAAAAGGTCGCTACGACATCGTTAACCCGATGGACCATGTGAACGCCAGCCAGTCCACCAACGACGCGTATCCGACCGGCTTCAGGCTGGCGGTGTATTACAGCGTCGGCGGCCTGCTGGAAAAACTGGCGTTGCTGAAGGACGCATTTGCCGCCAAGGCCGATGAATTTAAAGATGTTTTGAAAATGGGGCGCACCCAGCTTCAAGATGCCGTACCGATGACGGCGGGGCAGGAATTCCAATCTTTCCAAGTGTTGCTGGAAGAAGAGATTCTGAATCTGGACCGCACGCGCGCCTTGTTGTTGGAAGTCAACTTGGGCGCGACCGCCATCGGCACGGGTGTGAACACGCCGAAAGGCTACGCGGCTTTGGCGGTGAAAAAATTGTCCGAAGTCAGCGGCTTGGATTGCAAACTGACTGAAAACCTGATTGAAGCGACTTCCGACTGCGGCGCGTATGTGATGGTACACGGCGCATTGAAGCGCACGGCGGTGAAATTATCGAAAATCTGTAACGACTTACGCCTCTTGTCGTCCGGCCCGCGCGCCGGTTTGAAAGAGATTAACCTGCCGGAAATGCAGGCAGGCTCGTCGATTATGCCCGCCAAAGTCAATCCCGTGATTCCCGAAGTGGTCAACCAAGTCTGCTTCAAAGTCATCGGCAACGACACCACCATAACCTTCGCCGCCGAAGCGGGGCAGTTGCAATTAAACGTGATGGAGCCGGTCATCGCGCAATGTATGTTTGAAACCATCTCCCTCTTGGGCAACGCAGCCGTAAACCTCGCCGAGAAATGCGTCAAAGGCATCACCGTCAACCGCGAAATCTGCGAACGCTATGTGTTCAACTCCATCGGTCTGGTTACTTATCTGAACCCGTATATCGGACACGGCAACGGCGATTTGGTCGGCAAAATCTGCGCCCAAACTGGCAAAGGCGTGCGCGAAGTCGTACTCGAACGCGGTCTCTTGAGCGAAGCGGAACTCGACCGCATCCTGTCGCCCGAAAACCTGATGAACCCGCATTTGTAAGATAGGATATAAGGGAAAGGTCGTCTGAAAGCCTATGGACAAGGTTTTCAGACGACCTTTGTTCGTTGTATCCTTTCATTATGTTTCACGGTATAGGGAAATTTTCAGGCATATTCAATTTCTTTGATCAGGCTGTTATCCGCTTTTTCAGACGACCTCGGGTAGGTAACTGATGAAGCGGATACATACCTGCGGGTGAGGCGTCGGCAGAGCTTTTAAGCCGTAAGCCCGATGGAATCAGCCGTGACGAACAGGTCGTCTGAAATCCCGTTTTCTGCAAAAAAGGCCACATCATGAACACCGTTTCCATCCAAAACCTTTCCCACCGCTACGGCAAGACTCTTGCGCTTGACGATGTGTCGCTGGACATCCCGAAGGGCGCGACGGTCGGTTTGATCGGGCCGGACGGGGTGGGCAAATCGACGCTGCTCTCGCTGATGGCGGGCGTGAAGGTGATTCAGGATGGGCGGGTGGAAGTGTTGGGCGGCGATATGGCGGACAAGGATGTGCGGCGGGATTTGTCGCACCGCATCGCCTTTATGCCGCAGGGTTTGGGGCGCAATCTGTATCCTACCTTGTCGGTGTATGAGAATATCGATTTTCATGCGCGGCTGTTTGGTTTGGACGGGCAGGAACGCACGCGGCAGATTGCGCGGCTGATGGAGGCGACCCGCCTTGCGCCGTTTTCCGGCAGGGCGGCGGGCAAACTTTCGGGCGGGATGAAGCAGAAGCTGAGTTTGTGCTGCGCGCTGGTGCACAGCCCGGATTTGCTGATTTTGGACGAACCAACCACGGGCGTGGATCCTTTGTCGCGCCGCCAGTTTTGGGCGCTGGTGGACGATTTGCGGCGTGAACACTCGGGCATGACCGTGATTGTGGCGACCGCCTATATTGAAGAAGCGCAGCGTTTCGAGCGGCTGCTGGCGATGGACGCGGGCAGGCTGCTGGAAAACAAGCCTACCGCCGATGTGCTGGCGGATTACGGCACCGACGTGTTGGAAGAGGCCTACGTCAAAATGCTGCCACCGGAGAAACAGCAGGGTTCGGGCGGTTTGGAAATCACGCCGTTCGTTCCCGATCCCGATGCGCCGCCTGCGATGGAAGCGCACGGGCTGACCAAGCGTTTCGGCGATTTCACCGCCGTGGACCATGTCAGCTTCACCATTCAAAAAGGCGAGATTTTCGGCTTTCTCGGTAGCAACGGCTGCGGCAAGTCCACCACCATGAAAATGCTGACCGGCCTGTTGGAAGCGACCGAAGGCGACGCCACGCTATTGGGCAAGCCGATAGACGCGGGCGGCTTGGATACGAAAATGCGCGTCGGCTATATGTCGCAGGCGTTTTCGCTGTATGAGGAACTGAGCGTGCGCCGCAATCTGGATTTGCATGCCAGACTCTACCAAATGGGTGCTAAAGGCGCGGCGGCGGTGGAAGAGGCCCTGCAACAGTTTGATTTGGCGGACGTTGCCGACACCGCGCCCGCATCGCTGCCGTTGGGCATCCGACAACGCCTGCAACTTGCCGCCGCCTGCCTGCACCACCCCGAAGTATTAATTTTGGACGAACCGACTTCGGGGGTCGACCCCGCCGCCCGCGATATGTTCTGGCGGCATCTTCTGAAACTCTCCCGCGAAGACAAAATCACCATTTTCGTTTCCACCCACTTTATGAACGAAGCCGCCCGCTGCGACCGCATTTCCTTTATGCACAAAGGCCGCGTGTTGGCGGTGGGCACGCCCGCCGAACTGGCGGCAAGGCAGAATGCGCCGGATTTGGAAGAAGCGTTTGTGCAGTATCTGATTGAAGCGGAAGGCGGGGAAGGTGAGGAAAGGTCGTCCCGTCAGGAGGCTGCACAATCTGAAAGTGAACAGCGCGAGTTTCGCCAAAATACAGACGGCGTGCGTGAACAAAGTTCACACACCCTACCGGCGGAAACCCCGACCGTAGGGTATTCGGCGCAAGCCACGCACGCGGAAGTGGCATCGGATGACAGTCATTCTGAACTTTCAGACGACCTTCAAGGAAAAGATACAGGGTCGTCTGAAACCCAAAACAGCGTGCGTAAACAAAGTTCACACACCCTACCGGCGGAAACTCCGGCCGTAGGGTGTGTGGCGCAAGCCACGCACGCGGAAGTGGCATCGGATGATAGGCATTCTGAACTTTCAGACGACCTTCAAGGAAAAGATATAGGGTCGTCTGAAACCCAAAACGGCGTGCGTGAACCAAGTTCACACACCCTGCCGAAGGAAACTCCGGCCGTAGGGTGTGTGGCGCAAGCCACGCACGTGGAAGGGGAATCGGATGACAGGTATTCTGAATTTTCAGACGACCTTCAAGGAAAAGATACAGGGTCGTCTGAAACCCAAAACGATGTGCGTGAACCAAGTTCACACACACTACGAGACAACCCAAACACCCAAAGCTTCAAATACCGCTTCTCCATGATTTGGACCTTCGCCCGCCGCGAAGCCAAAGAGCTCCTGCGCGACAAAATCCGCCTGTTTTTTGCCGTGTTCGGTCCGCTGATTATCATGGCGTCGGTATCGTGGGGGATTTCGTTTGACGTACGTAATCTGAAATTCGCCGTTTACGACCGCGACCAAACCGCCGCCAGCCGCGAGCTGGTCGAATATTTCGACGGTTCGCGCTACTTCCTCCAACAGCCGCCGATACAGTCCGAAGCCGAAATCGACACCGTGCTCAAAAGCTCCGGCGCCATATTGGTCATCGATATTCCGAGCGGTTTCGGGCGCGATTTGGCGCGCGGGCTCAAACCTGAAGTCGGGTTCTATGTGGACGGCTCCATGCCGTTTAACGCCACCAACATCCGCGGCTACATCGGCAGCCTGATCACCGCCTACACTAAAGACCGCATCGCCGAAAGCGGGCTGCCCGTTTCGCTCAAAGCCCCCGCCGGCATCGAACCGCGCTTTATGTACAATCAGGATTTCGACAGCATCAACGCCATCGCCCCGGGCGTGATGATGCTGGTGTTGATGATGATACCCGCCATGATGTCGGCGGTCGGCGTGGTGCGCGAACGCGAAATCGGCTCTATCGCCAATTTCTACGCATCGCCCGCTGCCGTGGCGCAATATCTGATCGGCAAACAGCTTCCCTATATCGCCGTCGGTATGGTCAATTTTGCCGCCATGATGCTGATGATTATTTACCTGTTCGGCGTGCCGCTCAAAGGCTCGTTTGCCGGACTCGCCGTCGGCACGCTCTTGATGGTGTCCGCCAGTACCGCGCTGGGACTTTTGATTTCCTGCTTCGTGCGCTCCCAGCTCGCCGCCATCTTCGCCACCGCCATCATCACCATGATTCCCGCGCAAACCTATTCCGGCTTTCTCTACCCGCTGTCCACCATGGAAGGCGGCGCACTGGTTATCGGCAAAACCTTCCCGTCGTCGTGGTACTACACCGTCAGCGTCGGCAGCTTTACCAAAGGGCTGCACACTGCCGACCTGTTGCATGAATACGCCGCCATCGCCGCCTTTGCCGCCACCAGCCTGATTTTGGCGTGTGTGTTGTTGAAGAAACAGGAGAAGTGAGAGGTCGTCTGAAAATTTTTCAGACGACCCCTGTCTATACTATTCCTTCTTGAGTCAATGCCACCCGCTGCCCGAAGTCTTTCAGTTTGGAATATTGTTCAACTAATCGCGGCAAGTCGTCCAGGCTGATGATGAACATCCACATATAAATACTGACTAAATCTGCGCAGAAGTACGCGTATCAATGACCGGCGTTGCCGCACCGACCGGCAACAATCAAAAAAGCCACCAAGCCGCAGAACATGGCTTGCCAAACATTGTTGTCAATAAGCCTCCGGTTTATCCGGTAAGTGTTCCAATATTTTTACTCAAATTGGCGTGTTGTCTTTGTCGAAATGATATATGCTGATTTTTTTTTAAAGGAGCGTGCAAGATGAAAATCAAAGGATTGTTATTATTAGGAGCTATGTGTTTTGCTGCTTACGCACAGTCGGAAAGTTTGCCTCCGCTGCAAACCGTTCCGAAATTAGATGTGCAGCGTTATGCAGGACAGTGGTACGAAATCGCGCGATTGCCTATGCCTTACCAAAGTCATTGTGTATCGGATGTGACGGCGTTTTATAAGATTAAGAGCAAGGACACTATCAGCGTGACCAACCGTTGTTTGAAGGCGGATGGAACTTGGTCGTCGGCGGAAGGGCTGGCACGTGTGCAGAACGCCGAAAACACCAAGTTGAGCGTGACTTTTCTGCCCAAAGCGATTCGATGGCTACCTGTAGGCAAGGCACCTTATTGGGTGATGGCTTTGGACAGCAATTACCAATATGCGATGGTAGGACAGCCCGATAGGAAATATTTGTGGATATTGTCACGCACACCGAATATGGATGAAGCGGTATATCAAGCGTATTTGCAGCGTGCAAAAGAGCAAGGCTATGATTTATCTGCGCTTATTCATACCAAGCATAGGAAGTAAAATACTTTGGATGCATCTTTCAAAGCAAAAAAGGTGTCTGCCTGTGAACGAAACCGACAGCCTCCCGCCCATGTTTGACAGCACCGACATCCATGCGCTCTCGGCAGTGGATGCGGCGCGGGCTGAATAAGTGGGGCTTTTGATGAAACCGCTACGGAGTGGGTTTGCCGGGGATCGTAGAGGTCGTCTGAAAAACTCGATATGGGCGAGGGCGGTCTGACGGAAATCGTCAACGTCAAATGCCGCCCCGAACACATCGGCTCATGGCGCGCGACGGCAGGCATCCTGCCCGCCTACCACATGAACAAAGAACACTGGTTGAGCATCGTATTGGCGCAAACGCCCGCAGAAAATGTGTGGCGGCTGATAGACGACAGCTTCCTGCTGACACGCTAGGATTGGTTAACTTCACACATTAGATACAAGAGAACATATATCCGACATTACCCTTATCCCCGTTCAAGAACACGAAAAAGACGAGTTTATCCGCGCCTTGCAGCAGTCGTTCAGATTGGCGATGGCAGACGATTTGGACGACGGAGAAGAAGTTATCAGCCGAGAAGAAATCGAAGAATCCATGAATGCACCCAAAGCAGAGAGCTATCACATTGTTGCCGACGGCGAAAAAGCAGGCGGCGCGGTAATTGTCGTCAATGCTGAAACGGAGCGCGGTTCGTTGGATTTGCTATTTATGTTCCCGCAGAAACACGGGAGCGGCTTGGGCGGGAAAGCGTGGCGGGCGATAGAGCGGCTGCACCCCGAAGTACGCGTCTGGGAAACGCATACGCCTTATTTTGAGAAGCGCAATATCCATTTCTACGTCAATAAATGTGGCTTTAAAATCGTGGAGTTTTTCAATCCGCACCACCCCGATACCACTAGAGCGCAAGCAGCGGGGCAAGATGAAGCCTTTGAATATTTCTTCCGTTTTGAAAAAGAAATGCCGCAACAGCCGTAGAATGTGCTTTCTTGTCTTGAGCTTTTCAGACTTTATAGTGGATTAAAATTGCAATGATACGGCGTTGCCAACGCCCTTATGTACTACCCGTACACGGCGGGCGTTGCCGCCTTGTCTCATTTTTATTTTAATCCACTATATTTATTAAATTTCAGGAGAAAACATGAAAACCATAGGCATCATCGGTGGTATGAGTCCCGAAAGCACCGTGCTCTACTACCAAATCATCAACCGCGAGACCAACCGCCGTTTGGGCGGCAACCGCAGTGCCAAAATCCTGCTCGACAGCGTGGATTTTGAAGAAATCGTCCGTTTGCAGAAAAGCGGCGATTGGGCGGCGGCGGGAAACGTGTTGGCGCAAAGCGCGCGGAAGCTGGAAGCGGGCGGCGCGGATTTTTTGCTGCTCGCCACCAACACCATGCACAAAGTCGCCCCCGCCATCGAACAGGCGGCCGGCATCCCCTTGCTGCACGTCGTCGATGCCACCGCCGCCGCCATCAAACGGCAGGGCTTGTCCGCCGTCGGCCTGCTTGGCACGCGCTTTACCATGAGCGACGGCTTTTATACGGAGCGCATGGGTTCGCAGGGCGTACAAACCATAGCTCCGACCGCCGCCGAACAAGACGAAATCCACCGCATTATTTTTGACGAACTGTGTCTGAACCGCATCCGCCCCGAATCCGCACGCTACTTTTACGACGTGATAGGTCGTCTGAAAAACGAAGGCGCGCAGGGTGTGATACTCGGCTGTACCGAAATCTGCCTGCTTGTGAACGAAACCGACAGCCCGCTGCCCGTGTTCGACAGCACCGCCATCCATGCGCTCTCGGCAGTGGATGCGGCGCTGACGGAATAAGTGGGACTGCTGATTAAACTGTTACGGAGTGGGTTTGCCGGGAATCGCGGTAGAGCATGTTTTGGAGTTTTAGATTGGATGGTTTATCTGAATTGTCCAATCCCAAAAAAGATTCAAGCGGTTTTATAGTGGGTTAAATTTAAATCAGGACAAGGCGACGAAGCCGCAGACAGTACAAATAGTACGGCAAGGCGAGGCAACGCCGTACTGGTTTAAATTTAATCCACTATACCAAAAATCCCAGCCTACTATCCAAAACACCATACACAAAAGCCCCCACTATGCCCAGTCGCACCGCCACCATCCTGACCACCGCGCTCGCCCCGCTGATTTGGGGCAGCACTTATCTCGTAACCACCGAATTTCTGCCACCAGACAGGCCGTTTACTGCTGCGCTTATCCGTGTTTTACCCGCCGGGCTTTTGCTGTTGGCGTGGACGCGGCGCATACCCAAACGCGACGAATGGGCGACCGTTGTCTTGCTCGGTTTTTTGAACATCGGCTTTTTTCAAGCTATGCTGTTTGTGGCGGCGTATCGCTTGCCGGGCGGACTGGCGGCGGTATTGAGTTCGACGCAGACGCTGATGGTGCTGGTGTTCACTTGGTTAATCGGTAAAACCATGCCGCCCAAAGCGGCTTGGGCTTGGTCGGCGGCAGGGGTTTTGGGGATTGCGCTCTTGGTTTTGTCGCCGCAGGCGCGCTATGACGGGATGGGGATTTTGGCGGCATTGGCGGGCGCGGCGGCGATGGCGTTGGGCGTGTATTTGTCGAAACACCGCCGCACTTCGTTGCCCGTGTTGGCGTTTACCGGCTGGCAGCTTTTTATCGGCGGCTTGTTTTTACTGCCCGTCGCCCTGCTTGCCGAACCGCCGCTTGAATCGTTAAGCCCCGCCAATATCGGCGGCTATCTGTATTTGTGCCTGTTTGGTGCCGTGTTGGCTTATGTGTTGTTTTTCAGAGGAATTGCCAAACTTTCGCCTGCTGCGGTTTCGTCGCTGGGACTACTCAGTCCTGTCTCAGCATTTGTCTTGGGCTGGCTGTTTTTAGGACAAAGCATGGACGCGAAATCGCTGGCAGGATTTGCGTTGGTATTGGTATCGATATTCGGGGTGCAACGTGCAGTCATGAAAAAGGTCGTCTGAAAACCCAAACTTCGGTTTGAACTGGACCCCAAATCTTGGACACTCATAAAAGCCTTTTCAGGCGCTCTGTGTAAGCTGGGTTCTGTATGCGACAGGACTCAGCTTTTTCAATTTCAAACTGCAACGCTCCCGGTTGTAGTAATCCATATAATCATCTATCTGTTTCATCAATTCGTCCACCGTCAATTCTCCTGCACGGTAGAAACACTCCGTCTTCAGCACCGCAAACTTCAGCACCGCAAAGAAGCTTTCCATCGGTGCATTGTCCCAACAGTTCGCCTTTCGCGACATGCTTTGCACCATGGAATGCTCCGCAAGCAATTCCCTATACCCCGCCGTACGGTACAGCACACCTTGGTCGGAATGCAGCATCGTTCCCTTATCAGTCAGACGGGGTGCGGCTTTTTCGAGCATTTCCTTCACCATTTCACTGTTAGCATTGCGGCTCATGGCGTAGGCGACGATTTCGCGGTTGAACAAGTCCAAGATTGGCGAGAGGTACAGTTTGCCGTCGCTCCCTTTGAGTTCGGTCACGTCGGTCAGCCATTTTTCGTTGGGCTTTCGGGCTTTGAACCGGCGTTTGAGGAGGTGTTCCGATATTTCGCCCATGGCGGGATGGCGGTAGGCTTTTTCGCCCGTATAAGGGCTTTCAGCCCCAACTGCTTCATCAACCTCGCTGCTTTTTTGCGGTTCCAATCCAATGCTGCGGCAATGCGCCTTTGCCCGTAGCGTCCTTTATGCCGTTCGTAGATTTCGGCGATAAGGGCTTTGTCGGCTGCATCGGGGTCGGGCCGGTCTTGGTGATGGTAGTAAAAGCTGCTTTTGGGCAGGTTTGCGATGTGCAGCAGGTATTTGAGCGGGTGTTGCGCCCTCAGTGCTTGGACGGTTTGGCTTTGTCCTTTGCGGTCTGCTTTTGGCTGAGGGCTTTCAACTCCTTTAGGTAGGCGACCTTTGCGCGCATATAGCACAACTCTTCGATAAGCTCTGCCTGTGTTTTTTCTTGGTCGGGTTTGTCGGCGATGAAGGGGTTTTTGCGGTGGTCGGTCATGGTTTTGGATTGGGGATGTTCGAGTGCGCCGATGCCGCCTTCCTGATAGGCGCGTATCCATCGCCGCAGGTGGGTTCGTGAGATGCCGTAATGGTCTGCGGTACGCTGTTGGCTGCGTATGTGCAGGTAGTGGAGTACGGCTTGGTATTTGAAGTGTAATGTATATTTGCTCATAAAAAAACTGCACCTTGTGAGTTGGAGGGGATGTGTCCAACTTTTGGGGTGCAGTTCAAACCCAAACTTCGGTTTTTAGACGACCTTTTTGCTTTTTAAATTCAAATCAATCTATTTAAGTTCAAATCGTACCGCTGCCTTGCGCTTTCGGTTTGGCGGCACCGAATTCCAGTTTGCTCAAGGCGGAGAGGTAGGCTTTGGAAGTGGCGACCAAAACGTCGGTATCCGCGCCTTGTCCGTTGACGACACGGTTGCCGCGTGCCAGCCGCACACTGGTTTCGCCTTGGCTTTCCGTGCCTTGCGTTACGGCGTTGACGGAATAAATCTGTAAAGTCGCGCCGCTTTGCGCCACGCTCTCAATCGCTTTGAAAATCGCGTCTACAGGGCCGGAGCCGCTGGCCGAAGCGCGTTTTTCTTCGCCTTTGATGCTGAACACGATGTCGGCGCGCGGCTCTTCGCCGGTTTCGGTGCTGATTTTTTGGGAGATGAATTTGTAGCTTTCGGCGTTCATGCTGCCCATTTCGTCGGACACCAACGCGTGCAGGTCTTCATCGAAGATTTCACGTTTTTTGTCGGCAAGTTCTTTGAAGCGGGCAAATGCGGCGTTCAGCGCCTCTTCGCTTTCCAACTCGATGCCCAAATCCGCCAGTTTGCTGCGGAACGCGCTGCGGCCGGACAATTTGCCCAAGGTCAGGCGGTTGGTTGACCAGCCGACCGATTCGGCAGTCATGATTTCATAGGTTTCGGGGTGTTTCAACACGCCGTCCTGATGGATGCCTGATTCGTGTGCAAAGGCGTTTGCGCCGACCACCGCTTTGTTGGGCTGAATCGGATAGCCGGTAATGGTGGACACCAGTTTGGATACCGGCACGATTTGTGTGGTGTCGATGCCGGTTTCCAAGCCGAAAAGGTCATGGCGCACTTTCAACGCCATCACGATTTCTTCAAGGCTGGCATTGCCCGCGCGTTCGCCCAAGCCGTTGATGGTGCATTCCACCTGGCGCACGCCTGCCTGAACAGCGGCCAGCGAGTTGGCAACCGCCATACCCAAGTCGTTGTGGCAGTGGGTCGACCAGACTACTTTGTCGCCGTTGGGTACGCTTTTGATGATGTTGCTGATACGCTCGTACCACACGGAAGGGATGGAGTAGCCGACAGTATCGGGAATATTGATGGTGGTCGCGCCCGCTTCGATAACCGCCGTAAAGATTTTGGCGAGGAAGTCCAAATCCGAACGCACGGCGTCTTCGGCGGAAAATTCCACATCGTCGGTGTATTCTTTGGCGATTTTCACCGCTTTGACCGCCGCATCGATGACCTGCTGCGGCTTCATTTTCAGTTTGTGCTCCATGTGGATGGGACTGGTGGCGATGAAGGTATGGATGCGTTTTTTCGGCGCGGGGGAAACGGCTTCGCCTGCCTTACGCACATCGTTTTCAACGGCACGCGCCAACGAGCAGACTGTGGATTTGGTGATGATTTTGGCAATCGCATTGACCGATTCGAAATCGCCCGGACTGGCGGCGGCAAAACCCGCCTCAATCACATCCACGCCCATTTTCTCCAACTGGCGGGCAATGCGGATTTTCTCCTCTTTGGTCATGGATGCACCGGGCGACTGCTCGCCGTCACGCATGGTGGTGTCGAAAATAATTACGCGGTTGGTCTGTGTCATTTCTGTTCTCTCCAGAGATTCGTTTTTTTGTAAAAAAGCATTTAAATCCAGCGGTCTGCCTTGCGCTTCCGCCAGCGCGGTCAGCTTTTGCAGTTGCGCCAAAGGCAGCGATCCGCGCGTGCGCCATTTATAGATGGCAGCGGTTGTTGCGGCATTTTCGGGATCGTGCTGTTTCAACGCTTCGGCAAGTGCATTCACGCCGCCGAAATAAGCAACTAAGCGGTCAATGTCTAATTGCATGATGTTCCTTGTCCAAACTTTATCGAAATTATGGTTTGCTTTGGAAGGGAATTATACGCATTTTAGACAAAACGACAATCTATTTTTCTAAAAACACGAATTTACTTTTTAAAACTGGATTAATTTTATACTTTTTGTCTAAAAAGAATTGAATTAAAGGTCATCTGAAAAGCTTCAAGCTTCTTTTTCAGATGACCTTGATGACGTTTGTCTGGCTGTAATAAACCAGAGGGGAAAGAAAACAGGGTTATTGTGCCGGAGAAAAAGCGTCGGAATAGAAGGCTGTCTCAGGCAGGCTGCATTGTGCGGTCAACACGGATTTCGCGCTTTCGGTCATGGCGACGGAACCGCAGGCATAAACTTCGTAACCGCTCAAGTCGGGATAATCTTTTGCGGTAGCAGTTTGGACGTATCCTTTTTCGCCTTGCCAACCTTCAGTGGCTTTTGATAGGACGGGGGTGAAGCGGGCGTTTTTCAGACGACCTGTCAGCTCTTGCGCTTCTTCGAGTGCGTACAAATCATCTTGGTGCCGTGCACCCCAGTAGAAATGGACGGCGCGGCTGCTGTCTTGGCGGATAAGGTCGAGCAGGATGCTGCGGATGGGGGCATAGCCTGTACCGGTTGCCAAAAGGATGATGGGTTTGTCGCTGTCTTCTTGCAAGGTAAACGAACCGAGCGGGCCTTTGATGCGGATGATGCCTTTTTCTTTGACTTTGGGTTCGCTGCCGAAAATCATTTCCGAGCAGACGCCGTTTTCGCGCCTGCGGATGTGCAGTTCCAAAATGCCTTCTTGGTCGGGCGAATTGGCGATGGAGTAGCTGCGGCTGACGTTGCCCGGCAGCAGTAAATCAATGTATTGCCCGGCGTAGAAGGCAAACGGCGGAGCTTTGGGCAGCGCAAGTTTCAAGAGGGCGACATCGTGTTTGAAAACAATGCGTTCGATACGGGCGGGCAGGGTGCGGACGGGGAGGGCATTGGCGTTGTAGCCGGGAATGTTGATGCTGATGTCGCTTTGCGCGGTGGTGCAGCACATCAAAATCTTGCCTTGGGCTTTTTCTGCTTCGGATAAGGCCTGTTCAGAGTGTTCGCCCATTTGAATATCGCCTCTCACCAGTTCGGCTTTGCATTGCCCGCAGGCACCGCTTTTGCAGGAATGGGGCAGATTGAGGTTTTGACGGGCGGCAGCGGCTAAAACCGTTTCGCCGTCGTTGGCGGTAAAGGTGGTTTGGTCGGGTAGGGTAATGGTGTGGGTCATGGTTTGGTGTGGTTTGAATAGATTAAGTTAAAAGGTCGTCTGAAAGCTTGTTTCCCGTTTTACCTTCGTTGGAACTTTGCTTTCAGACGACCTGTGTGATAACGGATTAAGCCAGTTT
Organism: Neisseria sicca; assembly: GCF_017753665.1. Lineage (NCBI taxonomy): Bacteria > Pseudomonadati > Pseudomonadota > Betaproteobacteria > Neisseriales > Neisseriaceae > Neisseria > Neisseria sicca. The sequence goes on along the minus strand of NZ_CP072524.1, from coordinate 948,497 downwards.
GGCTTTAATCAGTTCTTGAACTTGTGCGGGATTCGCTTTGCCTTTGCTGGCTTTCATCACTTGTCCCACGATCGCATTCAGGGCTTTTTCGTTGCCGGATTTGAATTGTTCCACGGCTTTTGCATTGTTTGCCAGCACTCCGTCTACCATCGCTTCAATCGCGCCGGTATCGGTCATTTGCTGCAAGCCGTGTTTTTCGATGATTTCGGCAATGGAGGCTTCAGGTTCTGCCCACATGGCTTCAAAGGCTTTTTTCGCCAATTTGCTGCTTAATGTGCCGTCGGCGATTTTGCCTACCAGAGCGGCGAGGCGTGGGGCGGTAATCGGGCTGTCGGCAAGTTCCATGCCTTCTTTGTTCAGCGTGGCGGCAAGTTCGCCGTTCATCCAGTTGGCAGTCAGCTTGCCTTGTCCGCTGGCTTTGGCGGCTTCTTCAAAATAGGCAGCCTGCACGCGGCTGGCGGTGAGCAGGCGCGCGTCGTAGTCGCTCACGCCATAATCCGCCACGAAACGCGCCGCCATTTCTTTTGGCAGCTCGGGCATTTCTGCTTTGGCTTTTTGCAACCGGTCGTCTGAAATGATGACGGGCAGCAAATCGGGGTCGGGGAAGTAGCGGTAGTCATGCGCGTCTTCTTTCAAACGCATCACGCGGGTTTCGCCTTTTTCCGGGTCGAACAGCATAGTTGCCTGCTGTACTTTTCCGCCGTCTTCCAAAATCTCGATTTGCGCTTCTACTTCGTAATTAATCGCCTGCTCCAAGAAGCGGAAAGAATTGAGGTTTTTAATCTCGCGGCGCGTGCCGAATTCCGCTTGGCCCTTCGGACGCACGGATACGTTGGCATCGACGCGGAACGAACCTTCCGCCATGTTGCCGTCGCAGATGTCCAGCCATGTTACCAAGCTGTGCAAGGCTTTGGCGTAGGCAACGGCTTCGGCGGCGGAGCGCATTTCGGGTTCCGATACGACTTCCAACAGCGGCGTACCGGCACGGTTCAGGTCGATACCGGTTGCACCGTTCAAGCCCTCATGCACGGATTTGCCCGCGTCTTCTTCCATGTGCGCGCGGGTGACGTTGATGGTTTTCACATCGTCGCCAACCACGATTTCCAGTTTGCCGTGTTCTACAATCGGCAAATCCAACTGGCTGATTTGATACCCTTTGGGCAAGTCGGGGTAAAAGTAGTTTTTGCGGTCGAACACGTTTTTCTGGTTGATTTTCGCATCCAACGCCAAGCCCAATTTGATAGCTTTTTCAACGACTTCTCGGTTCATTACCGGCAGCACGCCCGGCAGCGCGCATTCCACCACGCTGGCGTGCGCATTGGGTTCCGCACCGAATGCGGTTGATGCGCCGCTGAAGATTTTGGATTGGGTGTTTAATTGGACGTGGATTTCCAAGCCGATTACTGTTTCCCAAGTCATAAGAGGTTCTTTCTTTTGATGTCAATAATATAAAGTGGTCAGCTGTTTTCAGACGACCTGTTTTGGTTTGTAGAGACAACAGGTCGTCTGAAAGCCCGGTATCAAGTCTTCTGAAAGCAAGCCTGCATCTCAGTCGCCATGTTATCCAGCATTTGGTAACGTTTGCGGTACATCGATCGTTTTTTGCTTTCGATTTCCGCCAAGTCTTTTCGCGGCGGGGTTTGCGGCAGATGCCAGTAGCCGTCGCTTTCGAGCGTTGCGCCGTTTTCCTGCCAAAACAGGTCGTAATTCATTTTGACCCGTTTCTTCAGTCGCCAGCGCAGTTTGACCTGATGCTCTTGGGCAATGCCGATGACGCCACCCAACTTGAGTGATGCCGAAAAATATTGCAGGGCGGTTACCATCAGTTGCTGCGGGCGCAGGCCGTGGAGTTGTTTGGTCAGGCTGCGGACAAGGTTTTTGGCTTCTTCCCCTGCGGGGCCTTGGATAGAAGCGACCAGCGGTTTACCGTCAACTAGAGCGAAGGTTGCCATGTAGAGACGTTTTCCTTCGTTATCGCGCAAGGATAGCGACCACATTCCTTCATCCACGCAATTATCGTTCCGGTTCAGCCACAAAGTCAGGTCGTCTGAAAGATGTGCTAAGACGATATGGAATTCGCGAGTCTCCATACCGGTAAGTGTTTCCTGTCCGAACAGTTTTTCGGCTGCCAACAGGTCTTCTTTCATAGCTTGCAGTCTGCGCTGTCTGTCAAAACGCTTATCAATAAAGGCATGAATCAAAGGATAGGCATCTTGTGGCAGCTTTTGGAAAAAAACACGACGTAGTGCGGAAGCATTGACAAAGGTCTCAAAATCCTTAATCTGCCTCCGTGCAAACAACTTGCGCAAGGTAAATTTCAAATGTTGGATTTGAAATTTTGGAGCGTTTTTATACACGGTTTTGAAGTCAGGAAAAACGAACTGCTCCGGCATCATGCTTTTCCATTAGGGGTTTTTGTATGCCAATCGCTCACCAGCTGCACTTGATGCGCTGCACCGAGGATTTTGGCTTCGGAGAAGTGGTTACCGATAAATTGCACACCGATGGGCAGTCCGTTACCGCTGAAACCTGCGGGCAGGGTCAGGGCGGGCAATCCTGCCAGATTCACTGCGATGGTGTAGATGTCGGAAAGGTACATCTGCACGGGATCGTGGATGTCGCTGCCGAGTTTGGGGGCGGCGGTGGGCGCAGTTGGGGCAAGGATGAAATCACATTGCGCGAATGCCGTCTGAAAATCGTTGGCAACGAGGCGGCGCAGTTTTTGGGCTTTCAAGTAATAGGCATCGTAGTAGCCGTGCGACAACACATAAGTGCCAATCATGATGCGGCGTTTGACTTCGCTGCCGAAGCCTTCGGCGCGGGTGTTGCTGTACATTTCTTCAAGGTCGCCGAATTGGGCGGCGCGGTGGCCGTAGCGCACGCCGTCGTAGCGGGAAAGGTTGGTGCTGGCTTCGGCGGAAGCGAGGACGTAGTAAGCGGGAATGGATAGGGCGGTTTGGGGCAGGGAGACTTCGATGGTTTCCGCGCCTTGCGCTTTTAAAAGGTCAATGACGTTTTGCAAAGCAGCCTGCACATCGGCATCCGCGCCTTCGCCGAAATATTCTTTAGGCAGACCGATTTTTATGCCTTTAAGCGGTTTGTCCAAATCGCGGGTGTAGTCTTCTTTGCTGCGTTCCAAGCTGGTGGAATCGCGCTCGTCAAAGCTCGCCGTTGCATTAAGCAAAATCGCGCAGTCTTCGGCGGTTTGCGCCATCGGGCCGGCTTGGTCGAAACTGGAGGCGTAGGCAACCATGCCGAAGCGGGAAACCGTGCCGTAGGTAGGTTTGATACCGGTGATGCCGCAGTGTGATGCGGGCTGGCGGATAGAGCCGCCAGTGTCCGAACCGAGCGCGGCAGGGGCAAGTCGTGCGGCAACGACGGCTGCGGAACCGCCAGACGAACCGCCGGGAACGTGTTCGGGATTCCACGGATTTTTGGTTGCGCCGTAGAACGAGGTTTCGTTGGTCGAACCCATGGCAAACTCGTCCATATTGGTACGACCGAGCGTTACCATGCCTTCGTCAAGCAGATTTTGAACGACGGTGGCAGTGTAGGGGGAGACAAAGTTGTCCAGCATTTTGGAGCTGCACGCACTGCGCCAACCTGTTTGACAGAAAATATCTTTGTAGGCGATGGGTACGCCGGTAAGCGCGGTGGCGGTACCTTGCGCGATACGCGCGTCGGCGGCACGGGCTTCTTCGAGGGTTTTGTCTTGGTCGAGGGTGATGTAGCCGTTGATAGCCGGGTTCTGCGCAGCAATGGCGGCGAGGTATTCGGTTGCCAGTTCGACGGCGGAGATTTGTTTGGATTGCAGCAGCTGGCTGGCTTGTTTGAGGGTGTATTGGGTCATTGCGCCATGATTCCTAATTAAGACGGTTTCTGTTTTCAGGCAAATATTCGGGAAAGTGTTGTCGAAAACGTAGGCTGAACAGTGATTGAAATTTCGAAGGAAAAAGGAAACGAGTTTCAGACGACCCAAGTTTAGATTTTACATTTCAATATAATGAGGTCGTCTGAAAAATTATTCTTCAATTACCTGAGGCACGATATACAGGCGGTTACGCACTTCAGGTGCAACGGCTTGATATTCGGTGGCATGGTCGGTTTCGGTAACTTTATCCTCACGCAGGCGTAGGGCGGCTTCGTGGGGGTGTGCCATCGGCTCGATACCGTCGGTATTCACGCTCTGCATCTTTTCGACCATAGCGAAAATGTCGTTTAATTCTGAGAGGGTTTTGCCTTTTTCTTCCTCGGTCAGTGAAAGGCGTGAGAGTTTGGCAATTTTTTCCACATCGGTTAAGCTTAGAGCCATAAAAAATCCTTGTCTGATAGCAGGCACCCCCTTATTTGGGGTATCATTGCATTCTTCTTCGATCAAACGAGGAATTATAACCGAAAACTACTCAAACGGCGTGTGATTTCGCCATGCGTTTCATACGGGAAGTGGGGAGGTCGTCTGAAAAGGTGCTGTTCCCATGTTTTTAATATTTTGAATAACAATTAAATAAAATCGGTGCTGGGCCGATATTCAGGTATTTTATGTTTCGTTTTTTATCCCGTTTTTTCTCCAACGATATCGCCATTGATTTAGGTACGGCGAACACGTTGATTTATGTGCGCGGTAAAGGCATTGTTTTGGACGAGCCGTCTGTGGTGGCGGTTCAATCGGGTACGGGCGGTAAAAGTAAGATTGTCGCCGTGGGTACGGAAGCCAAGAAAATGCAGGGGCGTGCGCCGCGCAATATTGAAATCGTCCGGCCTATGCAGGACGGAGTGATTGCCGACTTTACGATTGCCGAGCGTATGCTAAGCATGCTGATTAAAAAGGCCACGGAAGGTCATTCAGTCGTACCTCCGCGCGTAGTGATCTGCGTGCCGGGTGGTGCGACTCAGGTTGAACGCAAAGCGATTTTGGATTCTGCATTTGCGGCAGGGGCGTCATCTGTTCATTTGATTGAGGAGCCGATGGCGGCTGCTTTGGGTGCGGGTCTGCCGGTTGAGGATACTGTCGGCTCAATGGTAGTGGATATTGGCGGCGGCACAACGGAAATCGGTATTTTGTCTTTGGGCGGTATGGCTTACTCCGCATCCGTCCGCGCTGCCGGTGATGAATTTGATAAAAGCATCGTGCATTATTTGCGCCGTCATCGCGGTGTACTGGTTGGTGAAGCGACGGCTGAAGAGTTGAAGAAAACGATTGGCTCTGCCTATGGCTTTTCAACGGAAACCGCAATGCGGATTAAAGGTCGAGACTTGGCGGAAGGAACCCCAAAATCGTTGGCTGTTACTTCTGAGGAAGTGCGCGAAGCTCTGAGCGAAACGGTTAATCAGATTATCCGCGCCGTACGCCTTGCATTGGAACAAGTATCACCGGAGTTAGCGGGTGATATTGCCGACAGGGGTATTATGCTGACGGGTGGCGGCGCACTATTGCACGGTATGGATACGGTTTTGGCAGATGCGACGGGACTGCCTGTCGGCATTGCCGACCAGCCTTTGAACTGTGTGGCTTATGGCGCAGGCAAAGCCTTGGATTACATCGGCAAATGGAATGCCGTTTTTGTGGATAACCCGTAAGGCAGGCTGAAATGGAACATTCTTCTTTACGGTTTGACGAGGCAAAGGGCCAAAAGCTGTTGCCTCGTTTTATTGCGTATCTTTTACTGGGTGCAGGCATTATGGTGGCGGATGGTCGTTTCGACCTGATGCAACCCGTGCGCACGGCTGCAGCGGAGATTCTTTATCCGGTGCAATGGTTGGCAAACCAGCCGGTCCGTCTCTATCAATATTTTTCCAACCGATCTCAATCACAAACCGAGCTGTTGGAACAAAACCGTCTCCTTTTGGAGGAAAACGGTCGTCTGAAAATCCAGCTTCAACGTGACAAGGTTAACTTGAGCGAATTGCAGGAGCTGAAAAAGCTATACGGCTTGCAACAAAAAGGCATAAGCAGTGTCATCGGCGCTGAAGTATTGTCCAGTGGCAAAGACCCGTTGTCCGAGCGTTTGATTATCAATAAAGGCATTGGCGAAGGGGTAATGGCAGGCGATGCCGTTATCGACCAAAACGGCTTAATCGGACGAATTACCTTAGTTCACGCAAACAGCGCGGAAGTCGAGCTGATGGCGGCTGCGCAAAGTATCGTCCCTGTTGCCGTTGAGCGGACGGGCGAACGCAATCTCGCCTACGGCAACGGCGTGGGTTTGGATTTGCGCTATTTTCCGACAGGATCGGATTTGAAGCCGCAGGATGTTTTGATTACCTCCGGTTTGGACGGCATTTATCCGGCAGGCATTCCCGTAGCGCGCGTGGATAAAGTCGTCCGCGCGTCCGGTACGCCTTATTACGACACAGAACTGACCCCGTTTGCCGCCTTGCGCCGCAGCCGCTTTGTTTTGGTTCTGTCTTCTTCCCATTCTTCTCAATAAATCATTCATGAACGATTTTGACGATTCCTACCGTGCCATGCCTGTCGGCGTGATTGCGGCAAGTTTTGCCGTAACCATGCTTGTCGATTTCATGCCTTTTCCCTTTGATGGTTTTTTCTGGTTGCCGGAACTGACCGCGCTGATGCTGCTTTATTGGTCGATGCACCATCCCCAACGTGTCGGCATGGGCATTGCGTTTTTACTCGGCTTGATGGTAGATGCCGCAACGGCAGCGACTTTGGGGCTGCACGCATTGTCTTATACGGTCATGGTGTATTTCGTATTGAACACGCGCCGTCAAATCATGCTCTACGGCCACATCATGCAGATCGGGGCGGTATTGGCAGCATTGTTCTGCCATCAGGCGGTATTGGTGGCGGCGCGTCTGTTCCTCAACAACCAAATCATTACTTGGCAAAGTTTCATTGCGCCGTTGACTGGTGCGCTGCTTTGGCCTTTCTTGAGCCAGTTGATGCTGATGCTGACCAATTTCTATCGCGCCAACAGATAACGTGAAACCATGTCCATACTGAATACTATGAAACGTCGTCTGAAAAATGGCGGTAGCGGTAAAACACAGACTGCAAAGGCGGCGCAAGCCGATTCTTTATTGCGTCTGCTGGTGGCGTTTATCCTGATTGTGGTTTTGTTTGCCGCATTGGTGGCGCGGTTTGTCTATTTGCAGGTGTTTCGGCATGACGATTTTTCCGGACAGGCATCCAGCAACCGCATCACATTAATTCCAACCCCGCCCGTTCGCGGCGAAATCGTAGATGTCAACGGCGTACCGTTGGCAAAAAACTATCCCGTGTTTTCTCTGGCAGTCATCCCCAGCCGCATTGAAGGCAAGATGGAAGATGTCATCGAATCACTGCGGAAGTATGTCGATATTACGCCTACTGATTTGAAGCGTTTCCACAAATATCGCGAAAGCTACCGCAAATTTGAAAACATCCCGCTCAAGCTGCGCCTGACAGATGAAGAAGCGGCGAAATTGTCCGTGCATCTGAATGAATTTAAAGGCGTAGAAGTCAATTCGCGCACTTTCCGCGAGTATCCTTATGGCAAGCTGACTTCACACTTTTTAGGTTATATCGGACGCATCAGCGACAAAGATCAGGAAATTTTGGAAGAAGAAGGCTTGACTGCGCTCTATCGCGGCAGCACCCACATCGGCAAATCGGGGCTGGAAAAATATTATGAACCGCAGCTTCATGGCGCGCCCGGCTATCAAGAAGTGGAAAAAGACGCTTACGGCAATATTGTGCGCGTCTTGAAAAACGTACCCTCACGCATGGGGCAAACTTTGCGTTTGGGCATGGACATCCGCATGCAGCAAGAGGCGGATAAAATATTGGGAGACAGGCGCGGGGCGATTGTTGCCATCAATCCGCAAGACGGTACGGTGTTGGCATTCGTTTCCAAACCATCTTTCGATCCCAACCTCTTTATCGACGGCATCGACAGCGAAACGTGGAAAGCCTTGAATGATGACTGGAAAAAGCCGTTGGTCAACCGCGTAACGCAAGGTCTGTATCCGCCAGGCTCAACGTTTAAGCCGTTTATGGGCATGGCTTTACTGGAAAGCGGCAAAATTACCCAAACGACGGTTGTCCCTGCGCCCGGAGCGTGGAGTATTCCCGGCAGCCGCCACGTCTTCCGAGATTCCGTACGCAGCGGTCACGGTTCGGCGAATTTGAGCAAGGCGATACAGGTGTCGTCCGATACTTTTTTCTACCGCTTGGGCTACGAAATGGGCATAGACAAAGCGTCGCCGTATTTAGCGCAATTCGGGTTCGGTAGAAAAACCGGCATCGACCTGCCCAGCGAATATACGGGCGTTTTGCCCAGTCGTGAATGGAAGGCGAAACGCTTTGCCAAATCATCCGATCCTACCGCCAAAGAATGGCGCGCAGGCGAGATGGTCTCGGTCAGCATCGGGCAGGGTTACAACGCCTACACCCCGCTGCAAATGGCACATGCCACCGCTTCGCTCGCTAATGACGGCGTGGTTTACCAGCCGCATTTGGTGAAAGAGTTGTTGGATTTCGACAAACGCAAAATCACGCGCATCAATCCGAATCCAGAATACAAAATCCCGTTCAAACAAGACAATTTCGAATACGTCAAACAGGCAATGGAGAAAGTCTTGAAACCGGGCGGTACGGCACACCGCATCGGCGGCGGTTTGGCTTACAGCATGGGCGGCAAAACGGGTACGGCACAGGTTGTGCAAATCAAGCAGGGCGGTCGTTACAACGTCGCAGCCTTGCGCGAGCAACACCGCGACCATGCGTGGTTTATCTCGTTTGCCCCCTTGGAAAAACCTGAAATCGCCATTGCCGTGATTCTGGAAAACGGCGGCTGGGGTGCCTACGCCGCACCGCTTGCCCGCAGCCTGACCGATTTTTATATGCTCAACGTCAAGCCGCAGCAGTTTTCAGACGACCCCGATGCAGGCGGAATGCCCGAACCGCAACAACACCGCACACAACCCCAACCGCCGACCATATTCCAAAAAGCCTACGGTCTGAAACAGGAGGAAGCAAATCATGAATGAAACGGTCGGAATGTGGGCAAAAATCAAGCGCACCGTATCTGCTCCGATAGACCCGTGGCTGTTTTTCCCCATGCTCGCCATCTACATCATGAGCCTGTTTTTGCTCTATTCGGCGGACGGGCAGGATTTCGGCCAGCTTGAACACAAAACCCTGCATACGGTTTTCGGCTTCGCCCTGCTGTGGTTTGTCGCCTCGTTCAAGCCGCGTGATGCCGCAAAGGTTGCGCTGCCGATGTACCTGATTGGCGTGTTGCTGCTTGTCGCCGTCGAAGTCGCAGGCGTGACCGTCAATGGCTCTACACGCTGGTTGGAACTGGGGTTCACGCGCATCCAGCCGTCCGAAATCATGAAAATCGTCCTGCCCATGACCGTCGCTTGGTACTTCCAGCGGCACGAAGGTCGTCTGAAATGGTTTCACTACGCCATCGCCATGCTTTTAATCCTCATCCCCGTTGCGCTGATTTTGAAACAGCCTGACTTGGGTACGGCGGTTTTGATTATGGCATCGGGTATTTTCATTGTCTTTTTCGCAGGTCTGCCGTGGAAAGTCATCTTTGCCGCCATCATTGCCTTTGTTGCTGCATTGCCGCTTTTGTGGAACTACGGGATGCACGACTATCAGAAAACCCGCGTCCTGACGCTGTTTGACCCGACGCAGGACCCTTTGGGCGCAGGCTACCACATCATCCAGTCCATGATTGCCATCGGTTCGGGCGGCGTTTGGGGGAAAGGCTGGCTCAATGGCACACAAACGCATTTGGATTACATTCCAGAGTCCACGACCGACTTCATTTTTGCCGTATATGGCGAAGAATTCGGTTTGATCGGCAACATCTTGCTGCTGCTGGTTTACCTCGTTATCCTGACGCGCGGACTGCTGATTGCCGCCAAAGCCCAATCGCTTTACAGCCGCACGCTTGCCGGCGCATTGACCATGACCTTTTTCTGCTACGCCTTTGTGAACATGGGCATGGTCAGCGGCATTTTGCCCGTTGTCGGCGTTCCCCTGCCGTTGGTCAGCTATGGCGGCACTGCAACACTCTCCATCATGACCGTACTTGCGCTGCTCATGGGTATTTCCAGCGAGCACAAAACCAAACGCCGCTACGAATTCAACGACAAAGCGGACGTAAACGTCTCTACAAAAAACCAATAAGGGAATAAAAAATGGAATTAGGTGTAGAAATCGGCAAACTTTTGGTTGCCTTCCTTGTACTGATCAACCCGTTCAGCGCGCTTTCGATTTACCTCGATTTGACACAGGATCACAGCACCAAAGAAAAACGCCGCATCGCCCGCACTGCCGCACTCGCCGTCTTCATCGTCATTACCGTCTTCACCTTAACGGGCGGAATGTTGTTGAAAATATTGGGTATCAGCGTCGGCTCCTTCCAAGTCGGCGGCGGTATTTTGGTACTGCTCATCGCCATCTCCATGATGAACGGCAACGACAACCCTGCCAAACAAAATATCGGTGGAGACAAGGAAGAGGGTGTTGTACAACACATCCAGAAAAACGCCAAAGCCATCGCCGTCGTTCCCGTTGCCATCCCCATCACCATCGGTCCCGGCGGTATCTCCACCGTCATCATCTACGCCTCAGCCGCCAAAAATTACAGCGATATTGCTTTGATCCTTGCAGCAGGCTTCCTCGTCAGTCTGATTTGCTACGCCATCCTCGTTGTCGCCGGAAGAATCAGCAAAAAACTGGGCACGACAGGACTAACCATCCTCAACCGCATCATGGGCATGATGCTTGCCGCCGTCTCCGTAGAAATCATCGTTGCCGGATTGAAATCCATTTTCCCGCAACTGGCAGGTTAGTGCGTCGGATTGTGCAGAAAGCAAAATTTACCGCGTATTTATCTATCTTTATCAAGGGGAAGGTCGTCTGAAAACAGGTTTTGTGTTTTCAGACGACATGTCCTGCAATATTCTTCAGTTGTCCCGACTTTGGATATATTGTCGAAACAATGCCTCATCAAAAATCTGAAATATTATGAAAAAACGCGATTTGATTTATGTCGTTTTGCCTGCCTTTACGCTTGCTGCCTGTACGTCAACCAGCATACTGCATCCCGAGAGGCAGCCGCATTCATCATCTTCACTTTTAGAAACGACAGAAGCTACGAATACCCTGATTATTTTTTATGACCCCGAAACCGGTTCGGAAAGGCTTATGAACGCAGTCCGCGAATATGGGGCAAAGATTGTTTATGAATATAGAAACTTCAATGGCATCGCAATCAAGCTGCCGAATGGCACGGATATGGAAAAAGCCGCCTCCCACTTCCGTATGGTCAAAGGCGTTTTGTCAGCCGAAGCGGACAGGAGGATGCAGCTTCATTCCGAACATAACGGATTGAGATAAAACAGAACATTCTGAGACCTTTGCAAAAAAGCCCTTCCCCCGACAGCCGAAACCCAAACACAGGTTTTCGTCTATTTACGCTCCTAATTACTCCTAATTTTACCCAAATACCCCCTTAATCCTCCCCGGATACCCGATAATCAGGCATCCGGGCCGCCTTTTAGGCGGCAACAGGCACACTTAGCCTGTTAGCCGCTTTCAACAGGTTCAAACACATCGCCTTCAGATGGCTTTGCGCACTCACTTTACACAGACCAAAATAGGCTGCCCGGGCGTAGCGGAATTTACGGTGCAGCGTACCGAAGCTTTGTTCGACCACATAACGGGTCTTTGACAAATATCGGTTGCGTTTGGTTTGCGCTTCCGTCAGCGGACGGTTGCGGTGGGCTTTGCGCATAATGCCGTCTAACAACCGATGGTCTTCCAGATGTTGCCGGTTTTCCTTACTGTCGTAGCCTTTGTCGGCATAGACGGTCGTACCTTCGCTTAGGCCTTCCAACAAAGGGGACAGATGGTTGCACTCATGGGTATTGGCGGGAGTGATGTGCAGTTTCTCGATATAGCCTTCCTCATCGGTACGGGTATGTTGTTTGTAACCGAGTTTGTAGAGGCCGTTTTTCTTTGTCCAGCGGGCATCTTTGTCCTTACTCGGTGTGGTTTGTCCGCTGACTTGTCCTTCCTCGTCGACTTCTATGGCCTGACGCTGTTTGCTGCCGGCAGTTTGAATAATGGTGGCGTCAATGACGGCGGCGGATGCTTTCTCTACTTTTAGTTTTTTTTCGGCCAGTTGTCGGTTAATCAGTTCCAGCAATTCGGACAGGGTGTCGTCTTGCGCCAGCCAGTTACGGTAGCGGCATAAGGTGCTGTAATCGGGGATGCTCAGTTCGTCAAAACGGCAAAACAGGTTGAAATCGATGCGGGTGATGAGGCTGTGTTCGAATTCGGGATCGGAGAGGCTGTGCCATTGTCCGAGCAGGATGGCTTTGAACATGGACAACAGGGGATAGGCGGGACGGCCGCGGTGGTCTCTAAGGTAACGGGTTCTTTGACGATTCAGGTATTGTTCGATCGGTTGCCAATCAATCACCTGATCCAACTTCAATAGTGGGAAGCGGTCGATGTGTTTGGCGATCATGGCTTGTGCGGTTTGCTGGAAGAAGGTGCTCATGAGAAATCCCCTAAATGCCTTGGTGGGAATTTAGGGGATTTTGGGGAATTTTGCAAAGGTCTCATTCTGTTTCTATTTTGCCATATAGACAATAAAGAAGGTCGTCTGAAACTTTGAACTGCACCCCAAAAGTTGGACACATCCCCTCCAACTCACAAGGTGCAGTTTTTTATGAGCAAATATACATTACACTTCAAATACCAAGCCGTACTCCACTACCTGCACATACGCAGCCAACAGCGTACCGCAGACCACTACGGCATCTCCCGAACCCACCTGCGGCGATGGATACGCGCCTATCAGGAAGGCGGCATCGGCGCACTCGAACATCCACAATCCAAAACCATGACCGAACACCGCAAAAACCCCTTCATCGCCGACAAACCCGACAACGAAAAAACACAGGCAGAGCTTATCGAAGAGTTGTGCTATATGCGCGCAGAGGTTGCCTACCTAAAGGAGTTAAAAGCCCTCAGCCCAAAGCGGACCGAAAAGGACAAAGCCAAACCGTCCAAGCACTGAGGGCGCAACACCCGCTCAAATACCTGCTGCACATCGCAAACCTGCCCAAAAGCAGCTTTTACTACCATCACCAAGACCGACCCGACCCCGATGAAGCCGACAAAGCCCTTATCGCCGAAATCTACGAACGGCATAAAGGACGCTACGGGCAAAGGCGCATTGCCGCAGCATTGGATTGGAACCGCAAAAAAGCAGCTCGGTTGATGAAACAGATGGGGCTGAAAGCCAAAATACGGGCGAAAAAAGCCTACCGCCATCCCGCCATGGGCGAAATATCGGAACACCTCCTCAAACGCCGGTTCAAAGCCCGAAAGCCCAACGAAAAATGGCTGACCGACGTGACCGAACTCAAAGGGAGCGACGGCAAACTGTACCTCTCGCCAATCTTGGACTTGTTCAACCGAGAAATCGTCGCCTACGCCATGAGCCGCAATGCTAACAGCGAAATGGTGAAGGAAATGCTCGAAAAAGCCGCACCCCGTCTGACTGATAAGGGAACGATGCTGCATTCCGACCAAGGTGTGCTGTACCGTACGGCGGGGTATAGGGAATTGCTTGCGGAGCATTCCATGGTGCAAAGCATGTCGCGAAAGGCGAACTGTTGGGACAATGCACCGATGGAAAGCTTCTTTGCGGTGCTGAAGTTTGCGGTGCTGAAGACGGAGTGTTTCTACCGTGCAGGAGAATTGACGGTGGACGAATTGATGAAACAGATAGATGATTATATGGATTACTACAACCGGGAGCGTTGCAGTTTGAAATTGAAAAAGCTGAGTCCTGTCGCATACAGAACCCAGCTTGCACAGAGCGCCTGAAAAGGCTTTTATGAGTGTCCAAGATTTTGGGGTCAGTTCATACCGGATTCTGCTTTTCAGACGACCTTTTATATCAGGTTTATATCAGGGGATAAATATTCTGCTGTTGTTTCTATACTGATTGCAAGATTTATTAAACGAAGGTCGTCTGAAAGCCTTGATAGTTTTTCAGACGAACTCTCATTGTTTGGAACCAAACGCTTTCTTAAGCCTCCAAGTTTTTACGCCACAACACCAACAGCTTACCGATATGCTGAACCAGTTGCGCATCGACGGCTTCGCACAACGCATTGCAAATTTCAACGCGTTCGGCGCGGTCGTCGCCGAATACACGGACTTTGATTAACTCATGCGCTGTCAGGGCGGCATCGGTTTCTTTGATAACGGACTCGGTCAAACCTTGTTGTCCAACCATTACAACGGGATGAAGGTGATGGGCGCGGGCTTTCAATTCCAAAATTTCTTTGGTGCTTAATTTACTGTCAGTCATGTTCTAATGCTTGAAAAGAAAGAATAATGCGGCATTGTACGCGATTTGGCGCAATCTCGGGGGAAAATAACGTACAATACGGCGTTTCTCTATATCATCAAATAAATTATGGCAGTACGTTCAAAATCATCAAAAGCCTGGCTTCACGAACACGTAAACGATCATTACGTCCACATGGCGCAAAAAGACGGTTATCGCGCCCGCGCCGCATATAAACTGCTGGAAATCAACGAAAAAGACAAATTAATCAAACCCGGCACAGTTTTGGCGGATTTAGGCAGCGCGCCGGGAAGCTGGTCGCAAGTCGCGGCAAAACTGGTCGGCAATTCAGGGCGCGTGTTCGCATTGGATATCCTGCCTATGGATGAAATAGAAGGTGTTTCTTTTATTCAGGGGGACTTCAGAGAAGACGAAGTATTGGCGCAATTTGAGACCTTGCTGGACGGCCGTCCGCTAGACCTTGTAATTTGCGATATGGCACCCAATATGTCGGGTAACGCCGTAACCGACCAAGCCCGCAGCTTTTACTTGTGCGAACTGGCTTTGGACTTTGCCGTCAATCATTTAAAAACGGGCGGCAGCTTTTTGGTGAAGGTATTTCAGGGAGCGGGCTATCAGGAATATATGGCAGCCATGCGCGAAATCTTCGGAACGGTGCAGACGCGCAAGCCCGAGGCATCGCGCAATCGTTCCAGTGAGATTTATTTATTAGGAAAAAATAAACGCTGACAATACAGGCAGCGTGTTTTAAAATCTTTCTTTCGTTTATCTTTATATCATGGAGCCTGGCTAAGTGGGGAATACCTTTAAGTCAATTCTGCTCTGGGTTGCTTTGTGCGTCGGTCTGATGGCCGCATTCAACGCTCTGACCAGCAAGCAGGAAAACAAGCAGCAAATCGAATACTCTCAATTTATCCAACAGGTGAACAACGGTGAAGTAGCCAATGTCAATATCGAAGGCTCAGTCGTCAGCGGTTATCTGATTAAAGGCGAGCGTACCGATAAAACCTCTTTCTTCACCAATGCGCCTTTGGACGATAATTTGGTTAAAACGCTTTTGGACAATAAAGTCCGCGTCAACGTTATCCCCGAAGAAAAACCAAGCATGCTCGCCAGCCTGTTTTACAGCCTGTTGCCGGTATTGTTGTTGATTGGCGCATGGTTTTATTTTATGCGTATGCAAAGCGGTGGCGGCGGTAAGGGTGGTGCATTCTCTTTCGGTAAAAGCCGTGCCCGCCTTCTGGACAAAGATGCCAACAAAGTTACCTTTGCCGATGTTGCCGGTTGTGATGAGGCAAAAGAGGAAGTGCAGGAAATCGTTGATTACCTGAAAGCTCCAAGCCGTTATCAAAGTTTGGGCGGACGCGTTCCGCGCGGTATCTTACTGGCGGGCAGCCCAGGGACAGGTAAAACTTTGCTGGCAAAAGCCATCGCAGGCGAAGCAGGCGTACCGTTCTTCAGCATCTCAGGTTCTGACTTTGTTGAAATGTTCGTCGGGGTCGGTGCAAGCCGCGTGCGCGATATGTTTGAACAAGCGAAGAAAAACGCCCCTTGTATCATTTTTATTGACGAAATCGACGCTGTCGGCCGTCAGCGCGGTGCTGGCTTGGGCGGCGGTAATGATGAGCGCGAACAAACCTTGAACCAGCTTTTGGTAGAAATGGACGGCTTTGAAAGCAACCAGACGGTTATCGTCATTGCCGCAACAAACCGTCCGGACGTATTAGATCCCGCCTTGCAACGTCCCGGCCGTTTCGACCGACAAGTGGTGGTTCCACTACCCGATATCCGTGGTCGTGAACAGATTTTGAAAGTACACGCAAAAAAAGTGCCTTTGGATGCATCTGTCGATTTGGGTTCTTTGGCCCGAGGTACTCCCGGTTTTTCCGGTGCGGATTTGGCCAACTTGGTTAATGAAGCCGCCCTGTTTGCAGGCCGTCGGAATAAAACCAAAGTCGACCAAAGCGATTTCGAAGATGCCAAGGACAAAATCTACATGGGTCCCGAACGCCGCAGCATGGTAATGCATGAAGACGAAAAACGTGCGACTGCCTACCATGAAGCAGGTCATGCGATTGTTGCCGAAAGCCTGCCGTTTACTGATCCCGTTCATAAAGTAACCATCATGCCGCGCGGCCGTGCGCTCGGTTTGACTTGGCAGCTTCCCGAACGCGACCGTATCAGCATGTACAAAGACCAAATGCTGAGCCAGCTTTCCATCTTGTTCGGCGGTCGTATTGCCGAAGACATCTTCGTCGGCCGTATTTCCACCGGCGCGTCCAATGATTTCGAACGTGCTACGCAAATAGCGCGGGAAATGGTAACCCGTTACGGCATGAGCGATAAAATGGGCGTAATGGTTTATGCAGAGAATGAAGGTGAAGTGTTCTTGGGACGCAGCGTTACCCGTTCTCAAAACATTTCCGAAAAAACGCAACAAGATATTGATGCTGAAGTACGCCGTATTTTGGACGAACAATATCAGGTGGCCTACAAAATCCTTGATGAAAACCGCGATAAAATGGAAACCATGTGCAAAGCCTTAATGGATTGGGAAACCATCGATCGTGATCAAGTGTTGGAAATTATGGCAGGCAAACAGCCTAGCCCACCTAAAGATTATAGCCACAATATACGTCAGGATAATGCGGAACCATCCGAACTTCAAACAGAGTCTGAACATCAGGAAACAGTTGCTCAGGAATCTGCTCCAATTGAGTCTTTTGAAGACTCGGCAAATAAATCATAAATATGGAAAACGGCAGCTTATTAAAGCTGCCGTTTTTATTTTATTATGACTGTTACAAAACAGGTAAGGCGAGGAAGTACAGTTTGTATAGTTTTATTGTTATAAGTAGAAAGAGGAATGACGGTTGTCAGAATTAGAGGGTTGTAATGTGGTTGCTCTGTTTGAAACATCCTGATTTAAACAAAAAGGTCGTCTGAAAATGAATATAGCGGGTTTCGCTAAAAATCTTTCAGACGACCTTTTCTTATGCTTTACTTTTTATAATGCCATGTGGACATCGGGTTCGCAGCCTGTCCGTTTGAAATGAGTTAATCGGGCTACTTTTACCCAGTACAGAGTTGTTTTACAACCCTTGGCGGTCGAGCCAGCGTTCGGCATCAAGTGCGGCTTGGCAACCTGAGGCCGCGCTGGTGATGGCTTGGCGGTAGGTATGATCTTTGACGTCGCCTGCCGCCCATACGCCTTCGATATTGGTCGCGCCGACGTTGTCGCCCGTACCGCCTTTGGTTTTTAGGTAGCCGGTTTCGTCCATATCGAGCTGGCCTTTGAAAATATCGGTGTTGGGTTTATGGCCGATGGCGATGAAAACGCCTTTGACGGCGATGTCTTCGGTAGTGCCGTCATTGTGTTTTAGACGGGCGCCGGTAACGCCGCCTTCGTCGCCCAAGACTTCATCCAGATTGCTGTTGAGCTTGAGGATGATTTTGCCTTCTTCAACGCGCTGCATGAGTTTGTCCACCATGATTTTTTCGGCGCGGAAGCTGTCGCGGCGGTGAATCAGGGTAACGGTGTTGGCGATGTTGGCGAGGTAAAGGGCTTCCTCTACGGCAGTATTGCCGCCGCCGACGACTGCCACGTCTTGTTGTTTATAGAAGAAACCGTCACAGGTCGCGCAGGCGGATACGCCTTTGCCCGCAAAGGTTTCTTCGCTGGGCAGCCCCAGATATTTGGCAGATGCGCCGGTAGCGACAATCAACGCATCGCAGGTGTATTCGCCCATGTCGCCTTTGAGGGTGAAGGGGCGGTTTTGCAAATCAACGGTGTGGATTTGGTCGAAAATCATTTCAGTGCCGAAGCGCTCGGCATGAGCAAGAAAACGCGCCATCAGTTCCGGGCCTTGTACGCCTTCGGCATCGGCAGGCCAGTTGTCGACTTCGGTGGTGGTCATCAGTTGTCCGCCCTGTTCGATACCGGTAATGATGACGGGCTTGAGGTTGGCGCGGGCGGCATAGACGGCGGCGGTGTAGCCGGCAGGACCTGAGCCGAGGATGATGAGTTTGTGATGGTTGCTCATGATGTTTTCCTTACTTTGAGATTGAGTGTGTTTCAGACGAGGTAGATTTTACTTGAAAATCTAAGCTGCGTCCTTTGGCATGATGGTGGATATGTTGGCAGTATTGAAATTAACAAGGGTCGATCGTGAATGGTAAATTAGTTATCGGGAAAGTGTATTCAAGAAAGGTCGTCTGAACATTTTCAGACGACCTTTTGCTTTTCAATCAGCTTCTTGCTGGCTTTACAATGTCCGGCATTGGGATAGTTTACAGGAAAACCTATGCCGTTATTTGCGTTTTATTTTTTAAGCAATTTGGCCGCTTCGAGAGCGTAATAAGTCAGAATACCGTCGGCGCCGGCGCGTTTGAAGGCGAGTAGGCTTTCGAGTATGACTTTTTCGCCGTCCAGCCAGCCGTTTTGAATCGCGGCTTGAAGCATGGCGTATTCGCCTGAAACTTGGTAGGCGTAGGTCGGTACGCCAAACTCGTCTTTGACGCGGCGGACAACGTCAAGATAGGGCAGGCCGGGTTTGACCATCACCATATCCGCGCCTTCCTGAATGTCGAGGGCGACTTCGTGCAGGGCTTCGTCGGTGTTGGCGGGGTCCATTTGGTAGGTTTTCTTGTCGGCTTTGCCTAAGTTGCCGGAACTGCCGACCGCATCGCGGAACGGGCCGTAAAAAGCGGAAGCGTATTTGGCGGAATACGCCATGATGCGGGTGTGGATGTGTCCCGCGTCTTCAAGGGCTTCGCGGATGGCGAGGATGCGGCCGTCCATCATGTCGGACGGAGCGACGACTTGCGCGCCTGCGTCGGCATGGCACAAGGCTTGTTTCACCAAAACTTCGATGGTTTCGTCGTTGAGGACGTAGCCGTTTGCATCGGTCAGTCCGTCTTGCCCGTGGATGGTGTAGGGGTCGAGTGCGACGTCGGTCATGATGCCGAGTTCGGGGAATTTTTCGCGCAGGGTGCGTACGACGGTCGGCACGAGTCCTTCGGGGTTGTAAGCTTCTTCCGCCAATTCGGTTTTATTTTGGGTAACGACGGGGAAGAGTGCCAGCATGGGGATGCCGAGCTTGAGGGCTTCTTCGGCGGTGAACAATAATTTGTCCAAACTTTGCCGTTTCACGCCGGGCATGGAGGGGACGGCTTCTTCTTGGTTGCTGCCTTCGAGTACGAAAACGGGATAAATCAAATCGTCTGCGGTCAGGGTATACTCGCGCATCAGGCGGCGGGAGAAGTCGTCTTTGCGCATGCGGCGCATACGGGTGGCGGAAACGTAACGCGGTGGGAAGTTCATAATCGTCCTTTGTCCTTCTGAAAACAGCTAAATCGGCAGGAGAAATGTTTTCAGACGACCTCTTTGCAAGCAGGGGTCGTCTGAAAATGGGTTTGCGACAGTTTACGCCGTTTTGGGAGATTACTGAAGCAGTAGATAGAATGTTGATACGAATCAGTCTTCGACTTTGGTAATCACTTTGACCGTTTTTTTAATTTCTTTGAACGTATCCGTTTTGAGGTTTTGTTCGTTCGGCACCATTCCGTTGGTGTTCAGCGGAGCGATGTTTTTCAAAGCGCGTCGATATTCTGCTTCGCTTAATTTTTCTTGGCTGATTCTCCATACTTTACGGCCGGAAGCTTTGACTTCGGAGGCGGTCCACAGACCTACCTTGTGGTAGTAGAACAAAACACTTTGCAGGAGTGCTTTCATGTCCGCACCGGGCTTGCCGCTGCCGATGCTGCGTCCGATACGGTTGTTGCGCTGATCAACAGCTTGGTCGGCAAGAAAACGGCTGTAATAATCGGTTTTGCCCTCTCGAATCTCCATATCGGTCAGATAGGCATTGCCAGCCCTGTTTGCAATTTCGCTGTCAAATTGGGAGGAAATAGCGGCTTGCCATAGGGCTTGACGGACGGCATTGACCTGCGTCCCGCGTCCTTCGCCGTTGGCACGGTCGTCTAAACCGGTCCGGGTGGCAAAGCGTGCGGCGTTGCTGGTCAGGTTGGTCGAGTTTTTGTCTTCAACGCCGATCACTTGCGCCGCAACAGGGTGGTTGATGGCAAATTGCGCGATTTTGCTGCGACGGCTTTGGTCTACCTGATAAGTATGGCAGCCGGAAAGCAATGCGGAAGCGAGTAGGATGTAAGAAATATGTGTTTTGAGTTTAATGTTTGCCATAATGAGATATTATTGTTTAGTGACAGATTACGTTATTTAACACAAAAATGTAGTCAATAGCAAAATATTTTTCAAGCGGAGGGATTTGGGCTTGAATGGTTGCTTAATAGGAAAGTCGAGGTCGTCTGAAAATAGGTGTTATAGTGGATTAAAATTGCAACGATACGGCGTTACCAACGCCCTTATGTACTATCTGTACACGACGGGCGTTGCCGCCTTGTCTCATTTTTATTTTAATCCACTATACATTTTGCCGGGATTTTGACTGTGGAAAATATTAATGAGTTGTTTGGATTCTTGTAATGGCAAACCGAAATGTGTGAGGATTGCTTGAATATCTTTGACTTCATCGCCGCTCAGATTGCGTGAGAGCCATTCGAAAGTTTCAGGCTGTTTCAGAAGCCGTGCGAGGTATGCCTGCTTGAGTTTATGGTTGCGCCACCGAACGAACAGCATGGTGAAAACAAATAAGATAATCAGAAAAATATTGGTAAGGGCGATAAAAGTCATGTGGGAGCGTGCATGATTAGGTGGGAGTAAGTGCATATTATGAATGATTTTTCTCTTTCTTACTCAAAAAACTCATGTTAGGCGGAGTAAAGCCCATGCGGAAGCGTGGTACAATATTGTCAACAATTTAAGGCGTTTTCCTCGCGGAGAACGCTGTTTTTCATTCGATATCAAGAGGCTTTTATGAAATTTTTAGACCGTGAGGCGACGATTGCCAAGCCGGGTTTTAACCGTTGGCTGGTGCCGCCTGCCGCTTTGGCGGTGCATCTTGCCATCGGGCAGATTTATGCGTATTCCGTGTTTAACGCGCCGCTGACCAAGCTTATCGGCATTACCGAATCCGCAGCCGGGGATTGGAAGCTGACGACTGTGGGCTGGATTTTCAGTATCGCGCTGGCTATGCTGGGCGCGTCTGCCGCGTTGTTCGGCACTTGGATGGAGCGTGTCGGACCGCGCAAGGCGATGTTTGTTGCGGCGTGCTGTTTCAGCTTGGGTTTTTTTGTGTCGGCACTCGGCGTCAGTACGCATAATCTGTTTCTTCTGTATTTGGGCAACGGCGTGATCGGCGGCATCGGCTTGGGGCTGGGCTATATCGGCCCGGTGTCCACTTTAATGAAGTGGTTTCCCGACAAACCGGGCATGGCGACGGGTTTGGCGATTATGGGATTTGGCGGCGGTGCGATGCTTGCTTCGCCTTTGTCCGTATCGTTGATGAATGCGTTTTCAGACGACGTTTCGGTCGGTGTCGCGCCGACTTTTGTTGTGTTGGGACTGTTTTACCTCGTGTTGATGATGTTCGGCGCATTCACCATCCGCGTGCCGACGGAGGGTTGGAAGCCTGAAGGCTATGTCGCGCCTAAAACTAAAAACAAACTGGTCAGCACCAATCATGTTAATGTTTCCCAAGCGATGAAAACGCCGCAATTTTGGCTGTTGTTTTGGGTGTTGTGCCTGAATGTAACTGCCGGTATCGGCGTTTTGGGGCAGGCTTCGGTCATGATTCAGGAGCTGTTTTCAGAAGCGTCGGTCGGTAAACAAGCGGCAATCAGCGCGGGGGCGGCGGCAGGTTTCGTCAGCCTTTTGAGTTTGTTCAATATGGGCGGACGGTTTTTGTGGTCCAGCGTTTCCGACAGAATCGGACGTAAAAATACCTACACCATCTTTTTTGTACTCGGCTCGCTGCTGTATTTTGCTGTTCCGTCCATTGGCGAGAGCGGAAACAAGGCTTTGTTTATTATTGGATTTTGCGTCATCATTTCCATGTATGGCGGCGGTTTTGCCGCGATTCCGGCTTATTTGAAAGACTTGTTCGGCACTTATCAGGTCGGCGCGATTCACGGGCGTATTTTACTGGCTTGGTCAACCGCTGCCGTGATCGGTCCGGTCTTGGTGAACTACATCCGCCAAAGCCAAATCGACAGCGGTGTTCCTGCCGCGCAGGCATACAGTGTAACCATGTATATCATGGCAGGATTGTTGATTGTCGGTTTGCTGTGTAACCTTGCCGTCAAGTCCGTCCATGAAAAACACCACGAAACCGACATCAAAACAGCGGCGCACAGTGGTAACCCCGATGACGAAACTGCTGTTTCCGATGCCTACTTGTTGCAGGAAAAAGTCGCGGCAGGCGGTTTTTCGGTTTGGTGGCGTTGGACTTTGGTCGGCGTCCCGCTGGTTTACGGCGTGGTGATGGTGTTCGTTAAGGCATTGGGGTTGTTCCGTTAAAAGCGGATTGATGAGAAAAAGGTTGTCTGAAGAGTTTTCAGACGACCTTTTTGATATTGGCTGTAATTGTAGGCTGTGTTGATATAACAGGTTCATATAAGGACTTTCCATCTAGTCATTTTTGCGGGGAGGGAGTTTGGAAATTCGAAATTAGGGCGATTTTTGAATATTTCTAAAAATCAGAGTCCTCTTGCCTAGAGAGAATAACGAAAGAGTCATTCTTATTTTGTATATTTACTATAAATTAAACCTGCTAAGAAAAAAGGTCGTCTGAATTTTTAGACGACCTTTCGGTTTATGGATGGGATGGTTCGGAAACCATATCCGTATCATCAAAATCCGGTTCAGGATCATTTTTCAGGACTTTGCCGTTAAGCTTCAATTCGTTGTTTTGCAAAGTTATCTTGGTTTTGACTGTACCGTTTTCCAGCGCCAGATATTTTTCGTCCGCCATGCTGCGGATGGTGCTGTCCACCATTAGGCGCAGGGTTTCGGTAACGTCTTCGATACCTGCCTGCCCATTTGCCTCGTCGTCGGGATTGACGCTGAAAATACTGCGTGCCTGACTGATTGCCAGTTGTTCGAGCAGTTTTTGGGGAACCGCCATGTCAAATCCGGCTTCGGTTTTTTTCAGCATATCACTGAGGCTGTTCAAATCTTTTGTTGCCAGACCTTTAAACAGCAGTTTGCCACTGACATCGACATCGCCTTGAGGCATAGTGAATTTGAAGGTCTTAACATTCAAGATAGGATTATTGGTAAACAGGCTTGAAGCCTCGTTCTTGGCGGTCTGTATCAAGGAGTTTTGGATTTCTTCTTCGCTCATTTTTTTATCTGCGATTTCGGCAAATTTATTTTTCAGCGCAAGAAGGCCGGAGGCATCCAAGTGTTCGGCGGCAATATTGATGTCCAATGGGCCGTATTTTTCATCGCCGTAAGTCAGGTCTTGAAATTGGAAGCGGCCTTCGCTGTTGATGAATTTGTCCGCTTCGTGAGTATCGGTTTCAAATTTCAGTTTGCTGACTTCGATTTTTGACGGAGGGATGCTGCCTGTCGGATTGATAAACGCACCGATTTGCAGATTGGTAACCAAGTTCACCAATTCATTCAGTTTGATGTTGTAATCGATGTTGTCTTTCCACTGGAGCAGGAATTTATCCAGCGTAGTGCTGCTTTTGCCTAAAGACAGTTTGTTGAGGCCGCTTGTGGTTTCAGATTGGAAATGTAGGTTTTCCAGAGAAATGTCGCCCTTGTCCGCCAGTTTGACTTGAAGGGAGGGAGCCAGATAGTCATGGCTATAACTTTGGAAATCTTTTTTATAGTCGGTATGCCCGCTCAGACCTTTCCAGTTCAGCTTGATGCCGGAAAGCTCTTCGTAATCGAAAGCGGGGATACTCAAATCCAGTTTGCCGCTGCCGCTGAAATAGATGGTGTTGCTCATCGTTACCGGAGTTTGTTTACCGAAAAAGCGTGATAATGCTTTTTCAGTTTCAGGGTGATATTTGAACTCGGTTTCGATGTGCGCCTGAGTGCCTATGTCGCCGGCAAACGGTCCGTGGCTGATGTGGTTGATAACCGTAATCGGCTCTTGCAGGATGGTTTTCAGGTTGTCGGGCAGGTATTTTTGCGTATTTTGAAGAAGAGTAGGTTTCAGGCGGATAACGGTGGTTTCCGTTGCGCTGAACCAACCGCGTTCGTATTGATGCGATTCTACGGTTAGAAAACCGGATTCTTGTAAGAGTTTTTGTTGTGCGGTAAGGCTTTCCTCTGCTTTGATGCCGAGGTAGTAGGGGGTGCCAAGTACGGCTGCTACGGCTACGGCAGCAACCGGGATAAGATACTTTTTCATTGCTTCAGACACACAGATTGAAAGCATTAAGCATAGCATTTTTTGCTTTGCTTGTCTTTTTAGTGTGGCGGCTTCCTATGAAGAATATGGGTCGTCTGAAAATTTTCGGGCTGTTTTTTGATTGTTAGGTAGGTGTTGGCGGGTAATGTTTGGATATGTCTGTATTGAATTTTGACTGATGTTCAGGTGCAGTTTTTACTGTTTCCGTCAGTTGCTTTGCCGAATGGGTGTTGCGGGTAAAGGCGTGGAATATCTTTCAGACGACCTTTTCGGTTTTGGGAAATGTTCAGTCGGTTAGGTTGCGTCCGTCGGAAATGTGCAGGCGGCTGAATATGGTGCTGGAGATGAGTGTAATCAAGCCGATGGAAAGGAGGGTAAGGCGAAATGAAAGGTGGAGGTTGCCTGCGGTGAAGCTGCTTTGCGACCAGTTTTGCAGGATAAGCGCGCCGAGCGCAATGCCGAGGCTGATGGCGAGTTGTTGGTTGACTGCCATCAGGCTGTTGCCGCTGCCGGTTTGGTGCGCGCGCAGGTCGGCGATGGTCAGGGTGTTCATGGCGGAGAACTGGATGGAGTTGCAAGTACCAATCAGGAGCAGCAATGCAATCCAGACGATTAAAGACGTGTCCGCATCGGGTAGGGCTAGCAGCATAATCAATATCGCGAGGAAGCGCGTGTTCCAAATCAACACGTTGCGGTAGCCGAAGCGCGACATCAGGGGCTTGATGAGCGGTTTGACGGCAAGCGAGGCGAAAGCGACGGGGGCGACCAGCCAGCCGGATACGCTGGCGGCGAATCCGAATGCGACTTGAAACAATAGCGGTAGCAAAAAGGGGATGGAACTGATGCCGAGCCGGCTGAACAGGTTGCCTGTCAAACCCAGTCGGAAAGTGCGGACTTGGAACAAATCCGCCGCGTAAATCGGATTGGCGGCGGTTTTCATGTGGCGGTAGTAGAGCAGGGCGAATGCCGTACCGCCGATGGCGAGCAAGAGCGAAAACCAAACTGCGCCAGAATGGGACACCATTTCCACTGCCAACATCAAGAGACACGCCGCCGAAGCGAAAGTCAGGTAGCCGCTCAAGTCCAGAACCGTATTTTTGCCTTTGACATCGGGCATAATCCGCCAGCCCAGCAAGACGCCGAGCAGCCCTATCGGCAGATTCAGCAGGAAAATCCAATGCCAAGATGCGTATTCCACCAAATAGCCGCCGACCAAAGGACCGAATATCGGGCCGATCAGCGCGGGCATCACGGCATAATTGATGGCGTTTAAGAGTTGGGATTTGTCGTACACGCGCAAAATCGTCAGGCGCGGCACGGGTACCAACATCGACCCGCCTATGCCCTGAATCACCCGCGCCATCACCAGCATGGGCAGATTGGCTGCCGCCGCACACAATGCCGATCCGAGCATAAAAATGCCGATTGAACCGAAAAATACGTTTTTAGTGCCGAACCTGTCCACCAAATAGCCGCTTAAAGGAATCAGCAGGGCGACGGTCAGCGTATAGGAAATCGCCGCCAGCTGCATATTGAGCGGCGATACTTGGAAATCTTTGGCGATTTCGGGCAGGGCTGTGTTCAGAATCGTCGCGTCCAGCATCTGCATAAAAATCGCAATCGCCAAAAGCAGGGGCAGCCAGCGGGACGGGCGGACGGGCGGCGTTTCCAAAACGTTTGATTCGGTTGTGTTCATAGGGATAAATTGTAACTGATTTGAAAGGAGGTCGTCTGAAAGAGGATAAGGGTAGCAAAAGGCAGCTATTGGCAAATAATATTGTAAATCTGATTCAGTTTTAGAATATTATTTGAGCAATGTACTTTTAAGCGACGAGTTTCAGACGACGGCGGATTCGCATTTGAAGTGCAACTTTCCCTAACAGAAAAAGGCCAGTATGCGGTAGCATACGGCCTTTCCTGCAAGAAAGATTGCCATGAGCTACACACAACTGACCCAAGACGAACGATACCATATCCAATACCTGTCCCGCCACTGCACCATCGCCGAAATCGCCAAACAGCTTAACCGACACAAAAGCACCATCAGCCGCGAAATCAGACGGCACCGCACCCAAGGGCAGCAATACAGCGCCGAAAAAGCCCAGCGGCAAAGCCGGACTACCAAACAGCGCCAGCGAAAGCCCTATAAGCTCGATTCGCAACTGATTCAGCACATCGACACCCTTATCCGCCGCAAACTCAGTCCTGAACAAGTATGCGCCTACCTGAGCAAACACCACCAAATCACGCTCCACCACAGCACCATTTACCGCTACCTTCGCCAAGACAAAAGCAACGGCGGCACGTTGTGGCAACACCTCAGAATATGCAGCAAACCCTACCGCAAACGCTACGGCAGCACATGGACCAGAGGCAAAGTGCCCAACCGCGTCGGCATAGAAAACCGACCCGCTATCGTCGACCAGAAAACCCGCATCGGCGATTGGGAAGCCGACACCATCATCGGCAAAGGACAGAAAAGCGCATTACTGACCTTGGTCGAACGCGTTACCCGCTACACCATCGTCTGCAAATTGGATAGCCTCAAAGCCGAAGACACTGCTCTGGCAGCCGTTAGGGCATTAAAGGCACATAAAGCCAGAGTGCACACCATCACCATGGACAACGGCAAAGAGTTCTACCAACACACCAAAATAGCCAAAGCATTGAAGGCGGAGACTTATTTTTGCCGCCCCTACCATTCTTGGGAAAAAGGGCTGAATGAGAACACCAACGGACTCATCCGACAATATTTCCCCAAGCAAACCGATTTCCGAAACATCAGCGATCGGGAGATACGCAGGGTTCAAGATGAGTTGAACCACCGGCCAAGAAAAACACTTGGCTACGAAACGCCAAGTGTTTTATTCTTGAATCTGTTCAAACCACTGATACACTAGTGTTGCACTTGAAATCCGAATCCAAGGACCTTTGAAGTTGAGTGATGGAATGACAGTCGTTATGACAGCAGTGAGTTCATAAGCAATTTATTTCGGGTATTGTTTAATTATGAATATATTAGATATTAATTATAATGATAATAATTAGCATATATGAAGACGATTCAATATATGCGGGTATTAGGTCTTAGCAGTCATCCGATTCCAATATTATTTTTTAAAATTATACTTGACCGCCTACATGCAATTACTTAAAGTAGCCATCTATTTATACAAAGAAAAACGGGTACTCCCGTTAACGAAAAAATGAGCGCAATCACTCCACCCAAAATCACTACATTCGACAGCAAGCCGACCGATGTTTATTTCTTCGGCACCTGCGTCCTCGATCTTTTCATGCCCGAAGCAGGCATGGATGCCATTACTTTAATCGAGCAGCAAGGCATACGGGTTCATTACCCGATGGCGCAAAGCTGCTGCGGCCAACCCGCCTACTCTTCCGGTCATCCGACCGAGGCGTTTGATGTCGCCAAAGCGCAACTCGACCTCTTCCCCGAAAACTGGCCGATCGTCGTACCGTCCGGCTCATGCGGCGGCATGATGAAACATCACTGGCCTACCCTGTTTAAAAATACAGAATACGAATCCAAAGCGGTGGATTGTGCCAACCGCATCATTGAGTTTACTCATTTCTTGCTTGCCATCGGCTACAAGCCTGAAGACAAAGGCGAGCCGGTCAAAGTCGCCGTCCACACTTCCTGCGCCGCCCGCCGAGAAATGAATGTCCATATTTCAGGATGGCAGTTGATTGATGGCATGGAAAACGTTGAACGTATCGTTCACGATCACGAAAGCGAATGCTGCGGCTTCGGCGGTACATTCTCCGTCAAACAAGCGGATATTTCCGGCGCGATGGTAACCGACAAAGTCGCCGCGCTGAAAGAAACCGGCGCAACCGAAATCATCAGCGCGGACTGCGGCTGCATGATGAACATCGGCGGCAAAATCGCTAAGGACGAGCCGAACATGCCGCGTCCGAAACACATCGCATCCTTCTTGTTGGAACGCACCGGAGGCAAAGCATGAGCGCGCGCGAAAATATTTTGGCAAAACTGAAAAAAGCCGACGCATTGCCGATGGAAGAGCCTGCGGTTTTTGATTATTACCGTGAAATGGGTGTTTCTTGGGACAGCGAAGTTGAGCGCCTGAAACATTGGGCTGCCGCTATGCGCGCTGTCAAAACCGAAATTTATTGGGTGACCAAAACCAGCTGGCCGCAAGTATTCCGTCAAGCAGCCGAAGGCAAAGGTTTGAAAAACATCCTGCTGCCGTTGGCGACCGAACACGGACAAATCGCCCGTGCCGCGCTGGTGGACAGCAATATCGAACCGATTGCTTTCGAGCGCGAAATCGATACTTGGAAAACTGAGTTTTTCGCGAACATCGATGCAGGCTTTAGCGGCTCGCAATGTGGCATCGCCCGCACCGGTACACTGATGCTGTTTTCCAGCCCCGAAGAACCGCGTACTTTAAGCCTTGTTCCGCCCGTGCATTTCTGCCTGTTTGATACGGCGAAAATGTATAACGAATTCCATAATGCCGTCGAAGGCGAAAAACTGGTGGAAAACGGTATGCCGACCAATGTTTTCCTGATTTCCGGCCCGTCCAAAACCGCAGACATCCAGCTAACGCTTGCTTACGGCGCGCACGGTCCGCGTGATTTGGTCATTCTCGCCATCCTGCCTGACCACATTTCCCCTGCCGATTTGGAGGAAAACGCATGACTACGCAAACCATCAAGTTCCACATGAAGCCGGAAACTTTCAAACAAAACGCCGCAATTTCCCTTCAAGACAAGCCTTTGCGTAAGAGTCTGCGTACCGCGATGGATATGCTGATGACCAAGCGCAAAGCCGTTTTGTCCGACGAAGAAGAGTTGCAAAACCTGCGTGATTTGTGCGAACACGTCCGTCAGCGTTCATTGTCTAAATTGCCCGCCCTGCTGGAGCAATTGGAAGAAAACCTGACTAAGTTGGGCGTTAAAGTACACTGGGCGGAAACTCCATCCGAAGCCTGCCAAATCATCCACGACATCATTGCTGTCAAAAACGGTAAGCTGATGGTCAAAGGCAAATCGATGGTTAGCGAAGAAATCGAGCTGAACCATTATCTTGAAGCAAAAGGCATTAAAGCGGTGGAAAGCGACTTGGGTGAGTTTATCGTCCAAATGGCAGGCGAAAAACCGACCCATATCGTGATGCCTGCTATCCACAAAACCAAAGAACAGGTTAGCGAACTTTTCCACCAAAATCTTGGCACGCCGTTAACAGACGACGTAGACCAACTGACCGGCTTCGCCCGTAAAGCACTGCGCGATATTTACAGCACTGCCGATGTTGGTTTGAGCGGCGTAAACTTTGCTGTTGCTGAAACAGGTACACTATGTCTGGTTGAAAACGAAGGCAACGGTCGCTTGAGTACCACCGTTCCGCCCGTGCATATCGCCATTACCGGTATTGAAAAAGTTGTAGCCAAGCTGTCGGACGTTCCTCCTTTGTACAGCCTGCTGCCACGTTCTGCCATCGGTCAGAACATTACCACCTATTTCAACATGATTACCGGCCCACGCCGTAGTGAAGAATTAGACGGCCCGCAGGAAATGCACTTGGTTCTGCTCGACAACGGCCGCAGTCAAGCCTATGCCGAAGATCAAATGCGCCGCACCTTGCAATGTATCCGTTGTGGCGCGTGTATGAACCATTGTCCGGTTTATACCCGTATCGGTGGCGCGGCATATGGCACAACCTATCCCGGCCCTATCGGCGAGATTATTTCTCCGCACTTGTTGGGTCTGGATGCCACCCGCGACCTTCCGACCGCCTGTACCATGTGCGGCGCGTGTGTGGAAGTTTGTCCGGTGCGTATCCCGATTACCGAGCAGATGCAGCGTCTGCGTGTCGAGGCACAACGTTCGCCGACCGAGGTCGTACCGCATCCTATCCGCGGACAAGGCGCATCGCATACATTCGGCGAACAAATGGCATGGCGTACATTCAACGGCATTTTCAGCGGCAGCAAAACTTACCGCGCCTTCGGTTGGGCGGCTACCAAATTCCGTGCATTGACACCAAGCAAGCAACTGGGCTGGACGGATAACCGCGTTCCGATGAAACCTGCCAAAAAAACGCTGCATGAAATGATGGCGGAAAAAATGCGCCAAAAAGAAAAAGCGTAAAGCTGAAAATCATAAGGGCAATGACCCATATTTGAACATGATATGTGTCTAAGTTTTTTCTTGTGAAAAGTTAGAAAGGTCGTCTGAGAAGCATTTCAGACGACCTTCTGTTTATTATTGAAGCAAACACAGGACAAGCAAATACTGCTTAGTTTTACTACAAAATAGCAGTTCTTTGCCAAACATAATTGGTATAAAATACCAAACTATTTTTATAGGTCGCAGGCAATCATTTCAGCGCATTTCAGAATGCGAAGCCTGCCTGTTAGATACGGCCTCATCATATAAATAAAGGAATGCAAAATGCCAGACTACCGCTCCAAAACCTCTACTCACGGCCGCAATATGGCGGGTGCACGCGCATTGTGGCGCGCCACCGGTGTGATGGAAACCGACTTCGGCAAGCCCATCATTGCCGTTGCCAACTCGTTCACCCAATTCGTCCCTGGCCATGTCCACCTGCACAACATGGGCCAATTGGTTGCCCGCGAAATCGAAAAAGCGGGCGCAATCGCCAAAGAATTCAACACCATCGCCATCGACGACGGTATCGCCATGGGACACAGCGGCATGTTGTATTCCCTGCCCAGCCGCGATTTGATTGCCGACTCCATCGAATACATGGTCAACGCCCACTGCGCCGACGCGCTGGTGTGCATTTCCAACTGCGACAAAATCACTCCGGGAATGCTGATTGCCGCCATGCGCCTGAACATCCCAACCATCTTCGTTTCCGGTGGCCCGATGGAAGCGGGCAAGGTCATCGGCGTGGCAAACATCCAGCCCGAACGCCGCTTGGACTTGATTGACGCCATGATTGAATCGGCGGACGACAATGTCAGCAACCAGCAAGTCGAAGAAGTCGAACAAAACGCCTGCCCGACCTGCGGCTCCTGCTCCGGCATGTTCACCGCCAACTCCATGAACTGCCTGACCGAAGCGCTCGGTCTGTCCCTGCCCGGCAACGGTTCCTACCTCGCCACCCATGCCGGCCGCAAAGAATTGTTCCTCGAAGCCGGCCGCATGATTGTCGAAATCACCAAACGCTATTACGAGCAAGACGACGAAACCGTACTACCGCGCAGCATCGCCACAAAAAAAGCGTTTGAAAACGCCATGACCATGGACATCGCCATGGGCGGCTCCACCAACACCATCCTGCATTTGCTTGCCGTCGCCAACGAAGCGGGTGTGGATTTCAAAATGGCCGACATCGACCGCCTGAGCCGCGTCGTGCCCTGTATCTGCAAAACCGCGCCCAATAACCACGACTACTACATGGAAGATGTGCACCGCGCCGGCGGTATCTTCGCCATCCTGAAAGAATTGGACAAAGCGGGCAAACTGCACACCGACGTGTACACCATCCACGCGTCGACGCTGAAAGACGCGATTGAAAAATGGGACGTCACCAATCGCGAAAACACCCACGCCATCGAACGCTTCAAAGCCGCACCCGGCGGCGTGCGCACCACCCAAGCGTTCTCGCAAAACCGCATGTGGAAAACCCTCGACCTCGACCGCGAAAAAGGCTGTATCCGCAACGTCGAACACGCCTACTCGCAAGACGGCGGTTTGGCAGTACTTTTCGGCAACATCGCCGAGCGTGGCTGCGTGGTGAAAACCGCAGGCGTGGACGAGAGCATCCTCAAATTCACCGGCCGCGCCCGCGTGTTTGAAAGCCAAGAAGCCGCCGTCGAAGGCATTTTGGGCAACCAAATCGTCGCCGGCGACATCGTCATTATCCGCTACGAAGGTCCGAAAGGCGGCCCGGGTATGCAGGAAATGCTGTATCCGACTTCCTATCTGAAATCCAAAGGCTTGGGCAAAGCCTGCGCCTTGCTGACGGACGGACGCTTCTCAGGCGGCACATCAGGCTTGTCCATCGGCCACGCTTCGCCTGAAGCGGCGGAAGGCGGCGCCATCGGTTTGGTGCACGAAGGCGACACCATCGAAATCGACATCCCCAACCGCAGCATCAACCTGAAAGTGTCCGACGAAGAACTCGCAAAACGCCGCGCCGAAATGGAAGCGCGCGGCAGCAAAGCGTGGAAGCCGGAAAACCGCGACCGCTACGTTTCCGCCGCCTTGCGTGCCTACGGCGCCATGGCGACTTCCGCCGACAAAGGCGCGGTGCGCGACGTATCGCAAATCGAGCGCTGATTCGGTATATTACAGGCAGGAGGTCGTCTGAAAACCTCCTGCCTTTTTTCCGATTTGAATCAATCCTTATCGCGAAACAGTATCCATGACTTACCTTTCAACGATTTATTTTACTGCTTGTATCGGTCGAAAAAGTTTCAAGCGGTATCTGACGGAAAATTAGGCAAAAGGCTGCGCAAATTTGACACCCATCTGTCAGGTCGTTTGAAAACTATTTTTCAGACGACCTGACATTGAAAAAAAGGACAAAACATGAATATCCGTATCGGACAGGGTTACGATGTCCACCAACTCGTCGAAGGCCGCGATTTGATTCTCGGCGGCGTAAACATTCCGTTTGAAAAAGGCCTGCTCGGACATTCCGATGCCGACGCGCTGTTGCACGCGATTACCGACGCATTGCTCGGCGCGGCGGGTTTGGGCGACATCGGCAGCCATTTCCCTGATACCGCCGCCGAGTTTAAAGATGCCGACAGCCGCGTATTGTTGCGTGAAGCGTATAAGAGCGTGCAGGCTTTAGGCTGGCGCGTTGTGAACGTGGACACGACCATCATCGCGCAAAAGCCCAAGCTCGCGCCGCACATTCCCGCCATGCGTGCCAACATTGCCACCGATTTGGGCATTCAGACGACCTATGTGAACATTAAAGGCAAAACCAACGAAAAGCTCGGTTATCTGGGTCGCATGGAAGCCATCGAGGCGCAGGCGGCGGTGTTACTGGAAAAAGCGTAAGCAGGCAAGCACAAACGGCATGAAAATGTTAAGATAATCCTATTGACCCACATCCCATTAAGGAGAACTCATGGCTACTCAAGATGAATTGAAACGCATTGCCGCCGAGAAAGCGGTGGAATTCGTACCTGAAAACGAATACATCGGCATCGGCTCCGGCTCGACTGTGAATATGTTTATCGAAGCGTTGGGCAAAAGCGGCAAAAAAATCAAAGGCGCGGTTTCGACTTCTAAAAAGTCCAGCGAATTGATGGCGCAATACGACATCCCCGAAGTATCGCTGAATGATGTGATGGGGCTGGCCGTCTATGTTGACGGCGCGGACGAAGTGAACCATATGCTGCAAATGATTAAAGGCGGTGGCGGTGCGCATCTGAACGAGAAAGTCGTCGCCAGTGCGTCTGACAAATTCATCTGTATCGCCGACGAAAGCAAATATGTATCGCGTTTGGGCAAATTTCCGCTGCCCGTAGAAGTATTGCCTGGTGCGCGTTCGCTGGTGTCGCGCAAACTTTTGGCAATGGGCGGACAACCTGAATTGCGCTTGGATTACACTACTTTCCACGGCAATCAAATCGTCGATGTCTATGACTTGAATATCGACCGTCCGCTGACTATGGAAGATGAAATCAACCGCATCACCGGCGTTCTCGAAAACGGCATCTTCGCGCGCAACGCCGCGGATTTGTTGATCCTGGGCACAGAGCAGGGCGTCAAAGTCATCAAACCCGGACAAAATTAAAGGTAATAAACAGCAAAGGTCGTCTGAAAACCAATTTCGGTTTTCAGACGACCTTATCATTCTCAAATTATGAAGATCACTACCATGCTCAAATGGCTGCCCGTTTTCCTGTCCGTATTGGGCGCATTGGGTTACGGCTCACGCGATACCGAACTTATTCGATCAAGCGTTCAGATTGTTTCCGATATTACAGACAGCCGTCATTTCGGCTTAGAGTCCGTCGGTGCGCTACTGACCGATACAATCAGGCCAAAGTCGTCTGAAAACGAACAGAGCAAGACCGGCATACACAAAAAAGCCCCTTATACTTATCACGGAAAAATCGCCAAAATCCACGACGGTGATACCCTTCACGTCATCGACGAAGACGGTGCAAAACACAAAATCCGCATGGCGTATATCGACGCGCCCGAGATTAATCAGGCATACGGTACGCGTTCGCGTGACAACCTGATTGACAAAGCCGACGGCAAAAAAGTGAAAGTACGCGTATTCGAAAAAGACCGCTACAAACGCGAAGTTGCGCAGGTATCCGTTGGAACAACCGATTTGAACCTTATGCAGCTGCGCGACGGAGCGGCATGGCATTACGACAGCTATGCCAAAAAACAGCAAAGCAAAACCGCCTATGCCGATTACGCCGCCGGCCAAAAGCAGGCAAAACAAAAACGTAAAGGTTTGTGGAGCGGTAAAAATCCGCAAGCTCCGTGGGATTTCCGAAGGGGTGAACGCGAGGCACAAGAAGGACGCGGAAACTCCAAATCGGAAGAAAACTGGTTGGGGATTTGGTAGGGTAATGTATAGCAAGAGGTTGTCTGAACAGGTGTAGAAGCGAAATCAAAGATTTCGGTTACACCGTGCAGACGACCTTTCCCGCTTAAACAGATAACAATGGCACTCATCAGTACACACGACAAAACCTTCGAGCTTCAAGAGGGCGAAACCTTATTGGAGGGCTTGGAGCGCACCGGCCACGAGGTCGAATACCAGTGCCGCAGCGGCTATTGCGGTTCCTGCCGCGTCAAAATATTGGACGGCAGGGCGTCGTCCTACGACGATTTCCCGCTCGCCTTTGTCGCGTCCGGCGAAATTCTGCTGTGTTGCTGTCGGGTGAATGAGGGTATTATAGTGGATTAAAATTGCAACGATACGGCGTTACCAACGCCCTTATGTACTATCTGTACACGACGGGCGTTGCCGCCTTGTCTCATTTTTATTTTAATCCACTATAAAATCGATTGCCGCACTCGTATAAGCGAGCCGGATTTATTCGATGTCGGCTTGTTTGATGAGCGGGATTGAGTCGATTGAAACCCAATTATATTATTTTTAGTTCTTTGCTTTAATAATAGGCTCTTCAGATTTAGGTGTAATCATATGAATGTTGCTAAGGGTTTATTGGTTTCAGTTTTATGTTTGAGCTCTGGTTTGCTGGCTGCTCAAAGTCATCATTCCCAATGGAAAAAAGTTTATGAAAGGGATTTGACGGATTTTGAATTGAGTCCGGAGGGAAGCGAGTTGGTATTGCTTGCCCAACCGCAAAGACGTTGCAGGATGGATGTTGATTTTTATGGGGAAATGGGACAGGATAAATACCGGTATGAATTTACTTGAGACCGTTTGACGGCAGGTTCGCATCGGGAATACCGCTATACCGCTGCTTCGTTGTCGGAAGTCACCAAAGATAAAATAAAATTGGTACGGAATGAGAAGCTGAATCCTGCCTCAGCCGCGGTAAAGAAAGAATTTCAGGATATTTATCAATATATTCCTAATAAGGTTTTAAAAAAATATTGTTTTTGATGTGGTATAGAGAATAACAAGAGGTCGTCTGAAAACTTTTCAGACGACCTCTTGCTTTATTTAACCCCATCTTTTAATGCAGATGCTCGTAAATGGTTTCCGCCAATGCCTTGCTGATGCCTTCGACTTGTTCCAAATCTTCTTTGCTGGCGGCAACGACGCCGCGCAGGCCGCCGAAGCGGGTGAGCAGGGCTTGGCGGCGTTTGCTGCCTACGCCGGGGATGTCGCTGAGTGACGAGGTAACGCGGGCTTTGTCGCGTTTTTTGCGGTGGCCGGTGATGGCGAAGCGGTGTGATTCGTCGCGCACGGTTTGCAGGAGGTGCAGGGCGGGGCTGTTGGGCGGCAGGCGGAAGGTTTCGCCGGTAAACGGGAGGATGAGTTCTTCCATGCCGGCTTTGCGTTCGGGGCCTTTGGCGATGCCGACCAAGGGGATGTGCAGCCCGAGTTCTTCCCATACGGATACGGCGACGCCGATTTGTCCTTTGCCGCCGTCAATCAATACGACATCCGGCCATTTGACGCTTTCGCCGTTGGCTTCGGCTTCCTGCATTTTGCCGTAGCGGCGGGTGAGGACTTCGCGCATGGCGGCGTAGTCGTCGCCGGGTTTGGCGGTGGTGATGTTGTAGCGGCGGTATTGCGAGGGTTGGATGTTTTGTTCGTCGTACACGACGCAGGAGGCGATGGTGGCTTCGCCTTGGGTGTGGCTGATGTCGAAGCATTCGAGGCGGTTGAGGTCGTCTGAATTCATGTTCAGGATTTTTGCCAACTCGTCGATGCGGTGTTGCTGGCTGCTTTGTTGCAGGCGGCGTTGGGCTATTGCCATTTGTGCGTTTTGTTCTGCCATTTTCAGCCAGACTTTGCGTTCGCCTATGGTTTTGGTCACGAACTGCATTTGTTTGCCGTGTTCGCCCTCCAAGGCTTCTTTCAATGCGTCGGGGACGGGGAAGTTGCTGATGATGATGTCGGGTTTGCTTTTGCCCAGATAGTGTTGGGCAACGAAGGCTTCGGCGTAGTCTTGCCCGTTTGGTTCGGGATCGTTTTTGGTGTCGGGGAAGAAGCTTTTGTCGCCGACGTGCCGCCCGCCGCGTATGCTGACCCAGTGTACGCAGACGAGGCCGTCTGAAACGGCGAGCGCGAGCAGGTCGATGTCGTTGGGGTTGTTCGGGTTTTTGCTGTCGATGAACTGGTTGCTCTGCATGATGCCGAGTGCTTGGATTTGGTCGCGGTAGCGGGCGGCTTCTTCAAATTGCAGGTTGGCGGCGGCGGTCTGCATTTTGTGTTGCAGGGTGCGGGTCAGTTCGTCGGTTTTGCCGTTGAGGAAGGTGGCGGCTTGGCGCACGCTGTCGCGGTAGTCTTCTTCGCTGATGTGTCCGACGCAGGGCGCGGTGCAGCGTTTGATTTGGTACAGCAGACAAGGGCGGTCTCGGTGTTCGAACACGCTGTCTTCGCAGGTGCGCAGCATGAAGACTTTTTGCAGGACTTGGATGCTGTCGCGCACGGCGTTGCTGTTGGGATAGGGGCCGAAGTATTGGTTCGGCTTTTTCAGCGTACCGCGGTAATACGCCATCTGCGGATATTGATGTCCGCTGAGCATTAGGTAGGGATAGCTTTTGTCGTCGCGGAAGAGGATATTGTATTTGGGCGACAGGGCTTTGATGAAATTGTTTTCGAGAATCAGGGCTTCGGCTTCGGAGCGGGTGATGGTGGTTTCGATGTGGTGAACCTGTTTCACCATCAAGGCGATGCGCGGGGAATGGTCGTTTTTCTGGAAATAACCGGACACGCGACGCTTGAGGTTGACGGCTTTGCCGACGTATAAGACGTTGCCGCCTTCGTCGAAAAAACGGTACACGCCGGGCAGATTGGGCAGGTTTTTAAGGAAAAGGGGGATGTCGAAGTCCGTGGTCATGGGGCGGGAGGCAGTATGGGAGCTGGAAAGTCGGAATTATAGGGGAAACTGTATTCCGGGAATATAACAAAAGGTCGTCTAAAAACGGGTTTTCTCAAATAGTAAACCGTTTTCAGACGACCTTTACCGATATGATTGTTAACGGCGGAATTTGCCGTGATCGAAATCATCAAATGCTTCGTAAGCGGCGCGGCATTGGATGCGTTGTTCTTTATAGTGTAGCTGACGGAAAGCTTTGCGGGCTTTTCGGTTTTCTTTCAATTCGGCACGGTCGCCTTTGTATTTGTACCATGCAGCGCGGCGGTCAAGGTACTTTTTGCAGGCGGGATGCAGTTTACCATGTTCGGCTTGAGTTCGCGGATGGCGGCGTTTGTGGGTGTCTGCATCGGCAGTTTGGGCGGAAAAACCCATTATCAGTGCAATGGACAAAGTAGAAAGCAAGCCTTTTTTGATTAACATGATGACCTCCTGTTTGTAGGGTTGAATAAGTACTTCGCAAAACTGAAATCTATAAAACAGGCGCTCAGAGGTTTCCGGCTCACTCTCGCTTCGCGTTACCAAATACCAGCTTATCGGTTTTGAACGTATAGTAATCTATCCAATCCTGCAGATATTCATACGGGTAAGACAAGTCATACTGTTTCATAAAATCGAAGATGTCTTGGTATTCGTCTGCCGGCAGCGGATCGTAAACAATCAAATCCCTCGGCCCGATTTCGTGGTCTATGCCTAAATCGAAACCGTGCATGGATGCAATTTTGGCGTAGATAACGATTTGCGGCTGCAGGTAGAAATCGAAATAGGACAATGTTTCTTTGGCAGCCATACGCGCGGTTTTTTTATCGAAAAGCGGCTCTAAGGCAGCTTTCATCGCCTCTGCATCCTGTTCGGCGAAAGCGAGGAAGAAGCGGTAATCGTACAACCGCTTTTGCAGCCATTTGCTAGGGGTGGGGTGCGCCAAGACTTTCTCGCTACGTTGTTTCAGCCGCTCAAGCTGCTTACCCTCCACCATCAGCAGAGTATTGTAAATCATATGACGGTTGAGGTCGTAGCGGTTTACGAAGACTTCTGTATCGTTGGCGATGTTGTCGATATTGCGCACCAGAAACTCAAGCAGCTGCGGGCTGTCGCTCATCAGCATCAGAAACATCGGATTTTGAATGTTGAGCATATCGCAGGGAAAGAAGAAGGGTTCAGGGTCTGTAGAATTTACACTCAGCAAAACTCCCAGCTTTCCTGCAACATAAGCATATTGCTTGAATTTCTTAAGATCATGTTCAAATAGATAGGCATGGGAAGCTGCAGCTCTAACGTCCATGAAAATATGTTGCATAGCTGCAAGCGGAACGCCTTTTTTTTCATCTACATAATCTATAGAGTCAAGGCAACCGTTATTGAAATTAGCAGTATTGCCTATGATTACATTAGTAATATGCTCATACCATTTTTGAGTGGTCATCATATTGTGCCCCATTGTTATCTCCTTATATTGGTTTTAGGAAACGGTTGCGGCATTATCCAAGTTTCTTTCCATGTCTTGTAAATTTTTCTCTGCTTTCGCTGCTTTATGGCCAGTCTCGCTTAACCGTTACCCGGAACTATATCCAGCTAAGGAAACAGGCATTCGGCATCGGTCTGTGAATAAAATAATTTGTTTTACCAGTCCACTCTATTTGCCTGATTAAGGGAAGGGAGCTATACGGTAGGAAGGGCTGAGAGAATCGCAGATAAAAAAAACCATCTATACTAAGGGGAAAAGTATAGATGGCCAAACACATTACGGGGAAAACGTCTTACTCACTTACTCACTTCTCTCGAAGCAAGTGTTACTCAGACACGCGAATTATATAATAGTTCACGAATGATGGCGTTAAGTTTGGTTAATATCATCTTAACAATCATATCATAATGTTTTTAAACAAATAAAAAAATCATAATGGTTAAATTTTTTTGAAAAAACTTTTAAATTTTCAAACTGTGATGAATTTCCACTCCCCTGAGGCTAAATTTTCTACCGTTCGTCCGTTGAATTCGTCCCGATGGAGATGTTCGACGCGATTGCCGGCGGCGGCGACCATGCGTTTGACTTGATGATATTTGCCTTCGGTAATGGTCATCAGCAGGGTGGTCGGGTTTTCCAAAACGGCTTCGGCGGCGCGGACGGTTTCGTTGTCATCGTGCAGCAGGACACCGTTTTTCAGCGTTTCACACAGGCTGTCATCGGCAGGATGTTTCAGAGTAACGCGGTAGATTTTGGGTACTTTGTGTTTCGGCGAGGTAACGCGGTGGTTGAACTGCCCGTCGTTGGTAATCAGCAAAACGCCCGTCGTATCGGCATCCAGTCTGCCGACCGCCTGCATATCGATGTTGCGCATATGACCGGGAAAAAGGCTGAAAACGCTGGGGTATTGCTGCGGTTTGTGCGAGGTTTCGTAATCGGCAGGCTTGTTGAGCAGGATATAAAAATAGGGCATGGGGACGACGACGATGTCTTCGCCGTCTATACGCATCGTTTGGACTTCGGCGGGATCGATGTCGGCTTTGGTATCGTTGCAGACCGTATCGTTGATTTCGACACAATCATTTTGAATCAGCCACTGGCATTGTTTGCGGCTGCCTATGCCTTGGGATTGGAGGTATTTGATCAGTTGCATGGGAATGGCGGGTGTGGGTTTCAGACGACCTGATTGTATATCAGGACTTTGTTTTCAAACGATAGAGGTATGTGGTTTCTTGATTGCGGGCGAAGGCGAGCGGGTCGGATTCGTCGGCGGCTTTGCGGTGGCGCGGTTTGGTTTTCAGAATATCGACCACTTCTAAAGAGGTCGTCTGAAAACATTGTTCTAGAAAATCTCGGTCGCGCAGGTGCAGATGTTCTGCCAAATCGGAAATGATTAACCACGCTTCGCCTTGCGGGTTTAAATGTTGCCGCACGCCGTTTAAGAAGGCGGTCAGCATGGCGTTGTCGGGATCGTAGAGGGCGGTTTCGACGGCGGAAGTCGGTTTGGCGGGCAGCCACGGCGGGTTGCAGACGATCAGGTCGGCGCACCCTTCAGGAAACAAATCAATGGCTTGGACGGCGACTTGTTTGTCCAGCCCCAAGCGGGCGAGGTTGGCGGTTGCGCAGGCGATGGCTTTGGGGTTGGTGTCGGTGGCGGTGATTTCAGGAATGCCGCGTTTGGCAAGGATGGCGGCGATAACGCCGGAACCTGTGCCGATGTCGAAGGCCGTCTGAATATGGGGATTCAACGGCGCTTGGGCGATTAAGTCCAAATATTCGCCGCGCAGGGGCGAGAACACGCCGAAGGGGACGTGGATTTTGCCGTCAAGCTGCGGAATGTCTATGCCTTTTTTGTGCCATTCGTGCGCGCCGATAAAGCCCAAAAGCTGGTTGAGCGGCAGCAAAAACGGCGCGTCATTCGGCTCAGCGTACACATCGGCGAGGGCGGAGCGGACGTCGGGCGCGCGCGGGTTGTTTAACTGAAAACCGGCGCCGATTTCGACGGCAAGCATATTTAACACGCGGCTTTGCTGCGCCTGCTTCATGCGGTGGGCGTGGAAGGTCGTCTGAATATCGGCAGACGCGTTTTTTGTTTTTTCAGACGACCTGCGGACGCGCTTTTTCATCGCTGCCAACACTTGCTTGGCGTTGTGGAAATCGCCCGTCCAAACGGTTGCCGTGTGGGCGTGGGCGTTTTTCAGAATATCGGCGGCATTGCTTTCATGCACATAAACCGCCTGCTTGGGCGGCTTTTGCGTGCTTTCGTTGCGCCATTCGGCAGCGGCGCGGTCGGTGGGGATAATGGGAAACATGATAGGAAGGAGGAAGGGAAAACTGACGGCAAGTTTACTATATTTCGGGAAGTATGTATTGAAAGCGGAATAGGGTTGTAACAAAGGTCGTCTGAAATTTGAAATGCGGTTTCAGACGACCTATTCTCAGTTGCATAAAATACTTTCTTTCCGCCTGTAAACGGAGTACATTTACCCCCATTGTTAACAATTTTACGGAACACACATCATGGAGAAATTTCCCAAATCGTCTAAGCTGGACCACGTTTGCTACGACATCCGCGGCCCGGTACACAAAAAAGCCCTGCAACTCGAAGAAGAAGGTCATAAAATCCTCAAGCTCAATATCGGCAACCCTGCGCCGTTCGGCTTTGAAGCGCCCGATGAAATCTTGGTGGACGTGATCCGCAACCTGCCGACCGCGCAGGGCTATTGCGATTCAAAGGGGCTGTATTCCGCCCGCAAGGCCATCGTTCACTATTACCAAACCAAAGGCCTGCGCGACATCACGGTAAACGACGTTTATATCGGCAACGGCGTGTCCGAACTGATTACCATGTCCATGCAGGCGCTTTTGAACGACGGCGACGAAATCCTGATTCCCGCGCCCGATTATCCGCTGTGGACGGCAGCCGCCACTTTGGCGGGCGGTACGGTGCGCCATTATTTGTGTGACGAAGAAAACGACTGGTTTCCCAACCTTGCCGATATGGAAGCCAAAATCACGCCTAAAACCAAAGCCATCGTCGTCATCAACCCCAACAACCCCACCGGCGCGGTATACAGCAAAGAAATCCTGCTCGAAATCGCCGAGTTGGCGCGCAAACACGGTCTGATCATCTTCGCCGACGAAATCTACGACAAAATCCTCTACGATGGCGCGGTACACCACCACATCGCCGCGCTCGCGCCCGACCTGTTAACCATCACCTTCAACGGCCTCTCCAAAGCCTACCGTGTTGCCGGATTCCGCCAAGGCTGGATGGTGCTCAACGGCCCGAAAGAACATGCCAAAGGCTATATTGAAGGTCTCGATATGCTCGCCTCCATGCGCCTGTGTGCCAACACGCCCATGCAACACGCCATCCAAACCGCTTTGGGCGGCTATCAAAGCATCAACGAATTCATCCTGCCCGGCGGCCGCCTGTTGGAGCAACGCAATAAAGCGTGGGAACTGATTAACCAAATTCCCGGACTTTCCTGCGTCAAACCGATGGGCGCGATGTATATGTTCCCGAAAATCGATACCGAAATGTACGGCATTCATGACGACATGAAATTCATCTACGACCTGCTTGTGCGCGAAAAAGTCTTGTTCGTCCAAGGAACCGGGTTCAACTGGATACGCCCCGACCATTTCCGCATCGTTACCCTGCCGTACACCCACCAAATCGAAGAAGCCATGGGCAAACTCGAACGCTTCTTGCAGACTTACCGGCAATAATCGAATAAGACGAAAGGTCGTCTGAAAGCATGATTTGCGTGTTCAGACGACCTTTGTTATGCCCGTTCTGCTTGGCAAAACAGCCTGATATGCGTATAATTAACGCTTCCCATCTGGGGGCGATCTTGGTTTCGACGGGGGTTGCAAAGCAGATGCGGGCATACCGGGGTCTCAGATTTCCCGTAAAACACTGAATCTAAATAGTCGCAAACGACGAAACTTACGCACTGGCCGCTTAAGGCCTGCCGTTGCAGCAGTTGGTCAATGGGCTGTGTAGCGCTAGCTACCGCAACGTCATTCTACATTGACTGGTTTTCCGCCGGGTTACTTGGCGGGAAATAAGATTTAAGGTAACTGGTTCCTAGAAGGCCTGTCGGTCGGCATGATAGGAACGAGATTTTAAATAGACACGACTAAGTATGTAGAACGCTCTGTAGAGGACTTTCGGACGGGGGTTCAATTCCCCCCGCCTCCACCAAGATATCCGATAAGTATCCTGTACTTATCTCCATTTCTGTGTTTTTTGGCACACCATTGGCACATTTCCCACCAAAAAGCTGCTCGATTTTGGACTTTTCACGCTGCTTGTCGGCCAAGTCAATCCAGCGGGAATAGTTTTCAAGTAGCATTTTCATAGTGCTGTGTCCCATCTGACGGGCTACCCACATGGGGTTGGCTCCGGCCATGAGGTTGAGTGTAGCAAATGTATGGCGGGTGTTGTAGGGTTTCCTGTACCTTACCCCCGCTATTTTTATGGCGTGCTGCCAAGGTCTCCACGGCACTTTGTCGTTCTCAAATGGGCTGCCAGTTTTCGGATTGATGAAAACGTATCCGCTTGCGAGTCCTGTTCTTTGCCATTGCCTACGTAAAGCTTCCAAGGCGCGGCTATTGAGCTCGATGTCTCGATAGCTGTGGGTTTTGGTGCTTTTCAGCTTGCCAGCCACGGATGCTTTGTTCACGCGCACGCACTGCCTCTGGAAGTCGATGTCCTGCCAAGTGAGAGCGATGAGCTCGCTGGTACGCATACCGCTAAAAAAGGCCAGCTCGAAGTAATTGTGAAACACAGGTTCATTTTTCAGGTAGCCTAGAATGGCTTCGGCTTCTTCGAGCGTGAACGGGTCAGGCGGCTCTTTCTGCACTTTGGCATTGGCCAGATGCTGGGCGGGGTTGTCTTTTATCCTACCGTCGCGGAGCGCAAGAACAAACGGCTGCCGAATAACGGTGGCGATGTTGTTGCGAGTTTTTGCGCTACAGTCTAAGGTAGCCAGCAGCCCGGCTAG
Source organism: Neisseria sicca (assembly GCF_017753665.1). NCBI lineage: Bacteria > Pseudomonadati > Pseudomonadota > Betaproteobacteria > Neisseriales > Neisseriaceae > Neisseria > Neisseria sicca. The sequence goes on along the minus strand of NZ_CP072524.1, from coordinate 903,857 downwards.
GGTACTGTATTGAATGCGGTCTATCGGTATGTCGCCAATTTTGGGCAGGACGTGGCTGTTGAGCATGCCGCGATAGCGGGATAGGGTGGAGTGGGATAGCTGGTTAACGGTGGCTAGCCAGGCTTCGGCCATCTCACGGAAAGTGGGGCTGCGCTCCGTTTTTTCCGCCCGTTTGGAGTTGGGGAAGAATTCGGCATAATCGAATACGCCGATGGCGATTCGGGTAGATATTTCTTCCCGGAGTTTGGTGGCGTGCCGGATGTTGGCGGTGGTGGGCTTAAGCGGCAGGCTTTCCCAACATCGTTTACCCTGATACATGAACCATATTTTGATACTACGGTCGCGAATAACTAAGCCGGTTGGCATTCGTTTCGTTGCCATTTTTCTACCTCTTTTACGTTGATTAAGATGTGGCGGTCGGGTGCACGGTAGTAGTGGAGTCCCTCTACCCAAACGCCGGTGCTGATTTTGTCCCTTAAAGCCTTTTCTGTATAGCCTGACAACTCGGCGTAACGTTTTAACTGGATTTGGTTCAACATATTCAATCCTCCATATGAGTAATTAGGACTTGTAGTAAGTGGCCGTAGTACCGTAACCAACCATGTGGTAGTTCAGGCAACCTGAGTCGGCTTTCTGTTTGCATTTTTTTCTCCAAAGTTAAAGTTCGCCTTTTAGCGGCTTAGTTAATCCATTGTCCACGGCAGATTGTGTTCCACACTGCGTCGGGGCGAGTGATTTACCGTTGGGATAAGCAACAATGTCAGGTACGTATCTATTGCCTATATCGGTACCAACTATATTAGCAGCAAAAAGCCCTAAAATTTTTTCAGCTCATTCTCAAAGTAGGATGAATATCGGCAAACCATATGGCGGTTTGAAACTTGGAAAAGCCCTGGTTCACTGAGTGGATAACAGGTCATTTTGGATTGGCGTAGCTGATTATCCCTATAAAAAGTACGATGGCCGCAAGTGTATTCATGTAATGGAACTAGGTTCTGTTAATGATGAGCGCAGCATGGTTTTTAATATAAACTAAAAATAACATTAAATATCAATGAATTGATATTTTTTTAAGAGGTTTATGCCCGAGAGCTTAGTAAAACTCACTAAACGGAGAACCTGGTCAGGCACACTTTCCCATCTGTTGAGCCTAATCAAGCACCGATTGAGCGGACAGGGTTCCAATATCCTGTGCGCCGATGTAGGTATCGCTGGCGTTATCCGGACCTGGTTTATCGGTGGCTGACAAAATCAGGTCCGCACATCGGTGCAAACGATATCTGTACCACCACCGGCAACGACTGGGATGCATGCCGGGTTAAAGTCACTTTAAGGTTTGCTCACAGCATATCTGCATCGATGCAGAAAATCATACCGATGGGCAATGGGCATATTGCCGAGACCAAGTCCGCAATCAAAAGGGGTATTGAGGCAGACAGCTTTGCTTGGCTGAAAGATGATTGCAAGGACCTGGTTCTTTCACTCAGTGAAAGATAAAACCTAAGCAAGAGGTGATGATGCATACCAACGACCGGCAGCACTCCCCTAAAGACCGGAGAGTACCTGGGTCCGTTGTAGATGCTTCCGTCGTTGATACTGTTTTCATTACCCGCAATATTTGTTTTTATTCAATGAGTCAATGGATTATTTAATATTATCAATAGAATAGATAGATTTCCGTCTATCGGTATCTTTGAGCATGCAGAATAACGGCTCCATTCAGCCTTCAGGCAGCAGCCGAAAGTATCAATGACACGGTTGATTTTGATTTGATGATGCAGAAAAAAAAGAGGGATGGCAAACTATCCCTCTTGTCGCTTTGATGTGCTGCCTGGTTCACACCATCAAAAACGGCAGCCCGTCTTTGATTTGCTGCTGTCCCGCCGGGCTGTCGGGCTTAAACTCTTCCTGATAATAGCCGATGGTGTTGCTCACCGTTGGAATGCCGTATTCGTTGGCATAACAAACGGGCAGGTGTTGGTGGGCGTGGCCGTGAATGCAGGCTGCAAGCTTTTCAGGTAGCCCGATTTCCGCATCCTCCGCCCACTGTGCAGGCAGTACCGTACCGTAGCCCAGGTCGGCATCGCCGAACAGGCGGCTGGTCGGGTGGTGGGTGAACAAGATGTTTTGCACGCCGGACGGGCTGGCACGCAGCGTGTCTTCGATAAAGCAAACGCTTTGATGATGTGCCGCCAGCACATCGCGGTACAACAGCTTGGCGTAACGATTGCCACGTTTGACCTTGATGTAGCGGTAATCGCTCAACCTTTGCGCCACCGCATATTCGTCCCCATGCGCCACCTGATACCAAAACGGTGCGCCAATAATCTGCACGCGCCCGTTGTCGAGAATCGCACACTGATTATGCAGGATGCTCATGTGCGCCTTCAGCATCGGGCTGCCCTCCAGAGCCACCTGAATTCGTCCGACTGCCTTATGTAGGGCATCGCCGTAATATTCGTGGTTGCCCATCACATAAAACACTCGGTCAAAGCCGTTGTCGGCAATCACGCTTTCCAGAAACGGCACGAAATAGTGGAACTTCCTGGCCTCGGTCAAATCGCCGGCAATCATCAACAGATTGTGTTGCGTTGCAGGCTGCTTATTGCAGCGGAACAGGGGGCGGTAGATTGCGTCCAGTACATCGGTTTGCAGCAGCCCGCGTTTGTCGAACAGCCATTCCAGATGGATATCGGAAATGTAGTTGAGTTGGACGGTGCGTGTCGGCATTAAGAGGACTTTCTATGAATGATTGATGAGCGTGAACCATCAACGCCGATACTCGGCGCCAATCGTGTCAAACGGTTTCAGATGGAATGATACAATACCGGCGAACCGTTTCCCATCTCCCGTTGCAGCCTACCTGAAACCATATCTATATGAAAATACAGCTCCTTTCTGACACCCACGGCAGCCCCTATGCCCTTCATCCCGAAGCCGATGTGATTGCCCACGCCGGCGATTTCGGCAACGGTTTGGCCGCCATGCGGCAGTTTCAGGCAGCCTGCAACGAGGCGGGCAAGCCCTATGTTTTTGTGCTTGGCAATCACGATTATTATCATGAAAACATGAGCGATGTGCGCCTGCAATTGCGCGACGAACCTTATCTGCGCGCGGGCAAAACAGTGCAAATCAACGGCTGGACCTTTGTCGGCGGCACGCTGTTCAGCAATTTCAGGCAGCACCAAGTCAGCGCCAAACAGTTTGAGCAAAACTGCAATCTGGCGCAGGTTTCCGTGGCCGATTTCGCCTATATTTTTGATTACCTGCCCAACAGCCAAAACGAGCGGCGCATCACGCCTGAGGACTATGTCCGCCTGTACAACGAAGAATGGGCATGGATACAGCGGTTTTCCCCCTAGCCTTTAAACGACAATTAAACCTACTCTTTATCTTAGGGTTAATCAACGTTTAAAGGCTTTTCTTATGTCCGAAAAAATCAAAACCTCGCCATCTACCCGCTGGAAAACGCCACAGCTGAATTTAACCTTGTGCTGGCCGAAGACGGGCAAACCGTTTCAGGCAGTCTGGAATACGGCATCCACCACAACAGCGAATGGCACTACGATTTTGTCATGCACCTACTGATGGTTCGCGAGGATATGGCGATTGATACGCAGCTGGAAGGGCAGGCGCGGCTGGTGGCTGGTTATGTGCTCACTGTTGCTCGACCGTTTGGAGGAAGAGACTCTGAAAAAATATGAGCGATATATGAAGATTCCGGAAAAATTTTTCTCGGGAGGTAAAACTTTTATTGTTTTACCTCCCAAATTTTTTGAAATTATAGGTCTGGGGAAAGTGGAGTTAAGATGTGTTATAGAGATTGCTTTTTTTGTTTAAAGCGCATACTTATATTTATATATATAATATAAATACCTATTATAAGAATATATATATCATATATAGTATATATACATCGGTGATTTTGGAATTTTGAAATGGTTTTCTTCCATCGGGTTTGACACGATGGCCTTTGGGTTGGCGAGATGGGATTCGATAAGAAGCCCGTCGGCATACTCTGAGCTCGGTCTCAACCGAGCGAGGGCGAAGCTTGTTTTCTCCCATCGGGTTTGGCTCGATGGCCGTCGGGTTGGTAGGTGGGCTGATGATAAAAAGGGAAATGGTCGAATACGCCGACATGGAAATATATGCAAGTTGGTGGATGGAGCGTTATGTTTGCCGAAGCAATAAATTCATCCTGCACTGTGTCAATGACCATGGGGTTTAACCAAACCCACCTAAGAGCAGATTCGTGAGATGTATCTCTCCACCCGATGACAAAAAGGCCACCCAAATCAGGGCGGCTTGTTTTATTAGCTGGCGGTTTGGTTAATATTGATTCCACCAATAGTCGTCAGGGTTGTAGTTGGGGGTCGAGATACCGATGGCGTTTGGGAAGGACGGGACTGAATATCTTTGGCTGGGTGTAGTAGATTATGGGAAGGATTTTGGGTTCCTTGTACCGTTTCCAAGACTACATTGATGTCGACACAGATCGAACGTAGTATCCGTTGCTGTTCTGTTGAGTTTGGTTGAAGCAGGGAGGCTTGTGTGCCGTACTCCATAAGCTCACCCCCTTGGCGCCATCTGAACCACGTCAAAAATGCTCTGTAGCTGCGAAAGAGCATGTTCTAGTTTCAGCAGTTGTACAGACGTGCCTTTGTCGGTCAGCTTGCCTAACTGGAACGAGCGGTTCTTTTTCAGTCTGGGTAGCGTACCTGTAGGCGTCACCATCAGCAGCTACTTCCTGTTGTTCTCGCTGATTGCTCAATGATGTCAACTCTTTACGTAACTTTTGTACAGCTGGAGAATCTACCGTTTCATGCAGCCCGGTCTCCATTGTTGATGACCTGCCCAATAGCCAGAATGAGTGGCGCATCACACCCGAGGACTATGTCCGCCTGTATAACGAGGAGTGTATATGGCGGCTGTTTCGCGGTGCAGCCTACGGCATCATTACCACACAAAATCAAGAAGTATTGCGCAAAAACCCAGTTTAACCTAAGATTATGTCTTAAATTAAACTGGATTTTGTTATGTATTACCCACGTCACCTGCAACCCGTTCTGCAAAAGCTGTCCGCCCAATTTCCCGCCGTGTTGCTGACTGGTGCGCGGCAGGTCGGCAAATCCACGCTGCTTCAGCACATTGCGCCCGAATACGGATACCTTACCTTAGACGATCCCTTGCTGCTCGACCAAGCCAAAAACGAGCCGCAACTGTTTTTATTGAACCACACGCCGCCGCTGATTGTGGACGAAGTCCAATACGCCCCCGAGCTGTTCCCCCAGGTGAAAATGGATATAGACCGGCGCAAGCAGAACGGCCTGTATCTGCTGTCCGATTCGCAGGCTTTTGAGTTGATGCAAAACGTCAGCGAAAGCCTGGCCGGGCGCATTGCGGTATTGAAATTAAACGGATTGTCGTGGCGCGAAATGCGCGGCGATGATTTTCAGACGGCCTTTGTGCCGGACGAAGGCTATTTGGCCGACCGAAACCCCGTATCCAGTTTGCCCGAACACGAAAATATCTGGCAGATTATCCACCGCGGCGATATGCCGCGCTTATACGAGCAGCCCGAAACCAACTGGCAGGTTTACTATGCGTCGTATGTCGCCACCTATATCGAACGCGACGTGCGCCAATTGGTCAATGTAGGCAGCAGCGGCGATTTCACTCGGTTCATGATTGCTATTGCAGCCCGCAGCGGGGAATTATTGAATTACAGCAGCGTGGCCCAGGAAATCGGCGTATCGGTGGATACCGTCAAGCGTTGGCTCACCGTGCTGCAAACATCGGGCATCGTCTATCTGCTGCAACCCTATGGCAACAACCACCTCAAACGCGCCATCAAAACCTCGAAAGTCTATATGCTGAACACCGGTCTGATGGCCTACCTGACCAAATGGCTGACGCCGGAAACCATTCAAAACGGAGCCAAGAGCGGGCAGTTTTTTGAAACTTTTGTCGTGGGCGAAATCATCAAATCCTTCCACAACCAAGGCCAAGAACCGCCGATTTATTTTTACCGCGACACCAATCAAAAAGAAATCGACCTACTGATCGAACACCAGCAGATGCTGTACCCCGTTGAAATCAAAGCCACCGCCAATCCCAATAAAAAAATGGCCGCCGCTTTCAACCTGCTGCGCAACACGCTGCCGGCAAACGAATTGGGCATCGCCCACGGCACGATCATCAACCAGTACCCGCAAAAAATCTGGTTGGCGGAGAATTTGGTTGCCGTGCCTGCGGCCTATGTTTGAGGCTACCTGAAACCGCCCTTCAAGGAATGAACCATGCCCAACACCCCCGCCAACCCCATCCCATCCGAACATTTCCACGACGGCACCCTCATCTCCTGCAAGCTTACCGACTGGACCTTCACGCGCTACCACACGCCCGGCAAATCCGAGTATGCCGTGGTGTACGGCACAGTCGCCCAAGATGGGTCGGGGCGCTTTGCCGCAGGCGGCCGAATCCGCACCTCGCCCGTTACCCTATGGGCTGCACCGCTGGCCCATACGCACAACTCGGTGTACTGCCTGCCGGACGGTGCAGGCTGCTTTTGCGACCTGCCCGCAACCTTGCAGCCTGCCATAGACAGTTTGGGTATTGACCCTGCCGAAGCGGCCATTATCCTGCAAAACACCTTCATGCAGCCTGCACATGCCTTGCCTGAAACCGCTTGTTTCGGCGTTCCGGTAATGCGGCCGGCAGGACAGGGCGATTGTCCGGTCGTCATGGAGCACCACATCGCCGAATTGCCGTTCTACCCGTTTTGGCGGGACAGCAGCATCGGTTCCGCCCAAAGCCTGATAGACGGACAAGCCGCCGTATTTCTGCACGATTGGAACGCATTCTGCCGCCGGTTTGTCCGTACCGGTAAACACCGCTGCCAAACTGACCACACAGACAACCAAGCCGTAGACGGCCAATACAGCTATTTCGGCCTGCCGATTGTGCATACGCCAGAACAGGATAATGCCCCTGCCGTATTGGAAGCCGACATCGCCAAACTTCCGTTTTACACCTATTGGTACACCGCCTGCGCTTCCGATGTGCACCGGTTAGCAGACGGCTCGCATGCCGTGAAACTTGCCGACTGGGAAGCCTTCTGCCGACGGTTGGTATTGACCGGTAGATAGGCAGACAAAAAGTGCAGGCTGCTTTTTATCGCCCCAACCCTGTTTCAGACGGCCTCTAAAGCAGCCTGCACCTTATTTTTCATTGTCAGATCCCCAGAAATCGAGTACCCCATGCCCCAAACCTATTTCACCGCCGACTGGCACTTCTCCCATCCCAACATCGCCCGATACTGCCCGCAATTCCGCTTGCAAAGCGATAACGCCGACGAGCTGAACGAATACCTGATCGACTGCTGGAACCGCGTCGTTACCCCGCAAGACACTGTGTACAACCTCGGCGATGTCTGCTTTGCAAAAAAGCCCGCACACATCGAAGCCGTGCTGCAACGGCTTAACGGGCAACACCATTTGATCTACGGCAACCACGACTACCTGATTCGGCAAAACGAAGCACATTTCCTCAACACGCGCAAAGCCGACGGCCATCCGTTGCTCTCGTCCGCTAGCCATTACCTGCGGCTCAAACTGCCCGAAATCGGCAATACCGCGATTTTGTGCCACTATCCTTTATACGAATGGGACGGCATCCACCACGGCCTATACCACCTCTACGGCCACCTGCACGACCGCATGGCTGCCGTCAAAGGACGCACCCTCAATGTCGGCTGGGATATGCACGGCCGTTTCCTGACCGCACAGGATATTGACGGCTTCCTGCGTGATCTGCCTGCCGTTCAGTATTTCGACGACAAGCAAAATGTTATCGTCGGCAACAGCACGGAAGATGCGGCTGCAAAAGTTCGGGCGAGATTGGCAGCATTGAATGAATGAGCTTTTATAGTGGATTAAAATTGCAACGATACGGCGTTACCAACGCCCTTATGTACTATCTGTACACGACGGGCGTTGCCGCCTTGTCTCATTTTTATTTTAATCCACTATATTTTAGAAATGAATTTTCAGGTAGCCTTGAATAGTGCAGGCTGCCTGAAAAACAGCCGACAGAACAAAAGGACGGGTTTTCAATCCGTCCTTTTTGCATCAGCAATACCGCCAAGTGTCCTGCATAAAATGAATGATCTCGTTTAACGGCACAGGCGAAAGCGTAAACTGCTTGTCCCCTTTCTTCTGTTCCACTTCCAAAATCAACATACAGCCTTCCGACAACTTGCCTGTCGGTCAAATTCCAATTCTTTGATTTTGACCGACAGGGTGATGCCGTTGTCCGCCAAGTTCTGCCGGTATGCCTCGCCTGTGTGCCCGTAAAAATGGTAGGCAAACGCCAGCTGATCCAGCACATTGGCAATCTCTTCCGCGCCGTAACCGCTTTGGCTGTCGGCAAACCGTTTCGGGCGTTCTCTTCTTTAGACGACACCTTTCATTGGTGCCGGGCAATGAGTTGGCCGTTTTCGTTGTAGTCGAAGCAGGTGATGCTTTGGCGGTTGGCGGCGCGGACGAGGTTGCCGTTCGGGTCGTATTGGTAAGCGGTTTCCTGAACCTTGTCGTTATCGCGGGCAAGGGTGTGGATTAAGCGTCCCAATATATCGCGTTTGAACTCGGTAATCCGCAGCGGGGTTTGACTGTCGAGGTCGTCTGAAAGCGGGATAGCGTCTTTTTTGGGGACGGGCTGTCCGCCCAGCTGCGCCATCAGTTTGGCGGCGAGGGGGGGCGTCGCCGAATTCACGCTGCTCGACCAGTTCGTTGCCGGCGTTGTAGCGGTAGCCGGTGAGCTTATGGTCGAAGCCGCTTTCGGCAATCAGGCGGTCGAGGACGTCGTAGGCAAAGCGGTAGCGCGCACCGTTTTCATTGGTGAGGCCGACTAAGCGGCGGGCTTTGTCGTAATGGTAACCGAAGGTATGCCCCAGCGCGTTGGTGCGTCGGGTCGGCAGACCGTCTTGGCCGTATTAGTAGGCGGTTTTGGCTTGGATTGTTAAGGAATAAATATTTCAGACGACCTCAAGAAAGGATCAAGGTCGTCTGAAAAGCAGAAACCGAGTGCGTACGTACTGCATACACTCTCTACGTAAAGATTAGGGGTTTCATGCATGCTATAGCCCACCAAGATTGATTTATAATCTATTTTTTATTTACGTTTTTTAAAATTATTTAATAGTTTTACTATCTTCTCTTTATTTTCGCTGGATGAGTTAATTGCAATTCTAACGGCATTTTCCCCAAATTCATTTTGTATATTTTTATCAGATCCATTGTCAAGGAGTAATTTCACCATTTCTATATTTCCAAACATACATGCATAATGTAGGGGGGTATATCCTAAGTCTCCTTTAAGATCGATCAATGCCCCATTTTGAAGAAATACAAGAGCATCATTTAAAGAATTATTTCTGGCTGCAATATGTAAAACTGTATCATCCATACCTCCTACTTGATTTACATCTTCAATAGTGTCACCCAAAAAATCAGGATGCGTTTCATATTTTTTTAAAATACATAATAATTCTTTTTCCATTAACAATACCTATAGTTCTAAGTTGATAAATTTAATATCTGGATTTTATTTATTACTTGTGACGCAATTTTCTTTATGCTCTTTTTTTAGATTGTTTAATCTGTTTTTACGTTCTTGTATTTTTTGAGCATGTCTGCCAGGTAACCATTTTTTATCCCATTCTTCATAAAGCTTAATACACTTTTTTGCATGTTCAATTTGCTTATGCAAAGTTGCACATTTATTTTCTCCAGGTGGTGGTGGAGTATCACAAAAATTCTTTGCTATCTCATATTCACGTTGTCTTTCTGCCGCTTGTGATTTTGAATTTGCTTGTACTTTTGAATATACCCATATTCCTGCATCAGCTACGACTGCTAAAGTAAGTGCAACTCCCCAGCCCACCCATTTTTGAGGAGCTGCATCCGTTGGCTCTAATACTGCGGCATCTGTACCTAATCCAGTTAATACAGCACCCGTTACACTTAAGCCAAATAAATCAATCCAAATTTGAGTATTAAAAGCGAATTGATAAAGATTATTTCCCCCCTTCAATTTGATAGGATCCTGATTCACAAACCGCCCCGCATCAGGCTCATAATACCTGAAGAAGTTGTAATGCAGCCCAGTTTCGAGGTCGCAATACTGGTTCTGCAATCGGAAGGGTTGGTGAGCAGTTCCGGATATGTTGGTTTCGCTCTTCAGTTTACCCCAGCCGTAATAATCCCCGAACCACAGCAACAGACCGTCTTTATCGGTCATCTCTCTTGGAATGCCGATTTGGTCGCAGTGGAAGTAGTGGGTTTGTTGACGGCATAAGCTGATACTACTGTGTTCTTACCTGTCTCGGTCTGCTTCAGGTCGTCTGAAAATGTATTTCAGACGACCTTGCAAGATTGTTAGATCTTTAACCAACCTACGGCTACCTTTCTAGAAACCTTAGCTTATGTATGCGATTAACAAAATAATAAGTAGATTTAGGAATTATTTAATAACTTTTCGAGATATTCAATACTTCTGAATAAATAATGTTCACCTATTTGCTGTATCAAATTTGATGAGTCCCCAAATAATATTTTTTCTAAATACTTTTTTAGAATTATAAGCTCATCTTTTTTTTAAGAGATTTAAAGCATGGGTGATGTTTTCTGCGGTAGGTATATTTATAATAAATTCTTCTATATTTACTGGAATATCATCATTTCTAATACCATTGCTGATGCTATCAATAATTTTAGGCATTAAATAATTTATTCCTTCTGGTGAAAAAAAGATGAATGGTACTAAATTATGTTCATCAATAATAATTTTCTCTATTGGGGTATATTCGTAATACTTAAATTCATCTTTAAATTCCTCTATTTTATAGATGTTTTCTCGATAAAAGTTTTTGAACAATCCTTCTTTAGGATAATCTCTATAGGGAATTTTCAGGAAGGGCATATTTATCTCCATTATATTAGATAACTTTTACATTTATAGAGACCTTTGCAAAATTCCCCAAAATCCCCTAAATTCCCACCAAGACATTTAGGGGATTTCTCATGAGCACCTTTTTCCGGCAAACCGCACAAGCCATGATCGCCAAACACATCGACCGCTTCCCACTATTGAAGTTGGATCAGGTGATTGATTGGCAACTGATCGAGCAATACCTGAATCGTCAAAGAACCCGTTACGTCCGAGACCACCGCGGCCGTCCCGCCTATTCCCTGTTGTCCATGTTCAAAGCCGTCCTGCTCGGACAATGGCACAGCCTCTCCGATCCCGAACTCGAACACAGCCTCATCACCCGCATCGATTTCAACCTGTTTTGCCGTTTCGACGAACTGAGCATCCCCGATTACAGCACCTTATGCCGCTACCGCAACTGGCTGGCGCAAGACGACACCCTGTCCGAATTGCTGGAACTGATTAACTGCCAACTGACCGAAAAAAACCTAAAAGTAGAGAAAGCATCCGCTGCCGTCATTGACGCCACCATTATTCAGACCGCCGGCAGCAAACAGCGTCAGGCCATAGAAGTCGATGAGGAAGGACAAGTCAGCGGCCAAACCACACCGAGCAAAGATAAAGATGCCCGTTGGACAAAGAAAAACGGCCTCTACAAACTCGGTTACAAACAACATACCCGTACCGATGAGGAAGGCTATATCGAGAAACTGCACATCACCCCCGCCAATACCCATGAGTGCAACCACCTGTCGCCTTTGCTGGAAGGTATAGCCGAAGGTACGACCGTCTATGCCGACAAAGGCTACGACAGTGCGGAAAACCGGCAACATCTGGAAGAGCATCGGTTGTTGGACGGCATTATGCGCAAAGCCCGCCGCAACCGTCCGCTGACGGAAGCTCAAACCAAACGTAACCGGTATTTGTCGAAGACCCGTTATGTGGTCGAACAAAGCTTCGGTACGCTGCACCGTAAATTCCGCTACGCCCGGGCAGCCTATTTCGGGCTGATTAAAGTGAGTGCGCAAAGCCATCTGAAGGCGATGTGTTTGAACCTGTTGAAAGCGGCCAACAGGCTAAGTGTGTCTGTTGCCGCCTAAAAGGCGGCCCGGATGCCTGATTATCAGGTATCCGGGGAGGATTAAGGGGGTATTTGGGTAAAATCAGGAGGTATTGGGGGGAAGGAAATGGCCGAAAACCTGTGTTTGGGTTTCGGTTGCCAGGGGAAAGGCTTTTTTGCAAAGGTCTCTTATAGTGATTTCTCCATGCGGCAGCCATTGCTTCTTGATGGCCAGCATCACCTCCACCCCAACATGTTTGCTCGCGTATAGAACGAGCGAGTGCTAAATTCAATCAAGCCTTTGATCGTTTTGATAAATTTTTAGGATCCATTCCTGGTTTACATCCTCCAAGCTTTTGAACAACATCTTTGGCTTTATTGACATTATCAGAAAGTCTTTTGAAAACATCCGGAGGGCAATTAGGTTTAGGAGAGTTACAGGTACCACATGTGGTAGTTGATGTTGAGTTTGACGTGGCTACTGCTGCTGAGATAGCAGCCCCTACTGCTAATACAGCGGTTGCTGCCAGAGCAATTGTGCTTCCTGCAGCACATCCGACTGGGCCACCGAAAGGGGCTCCTATAGCACATCCTGCTGCAACTTGCGCCATTGCACCTGAAATATCCATCCACCTTTGAATATTTGGTGCAAATGCATAAAGATTTTCTGAGGCAATTATTCCAATCGGATCCTGATTCACAAACCGACCGGCATCAGGCTCATAATACCTGAAGAAGTTGTAATGCAGCGTCGGCATTTTGGTTTTGCAAGTAGAAGGACGGTATGCGCTATCTATAAATATGATTTTTGAATTTTGCTTAAATATTATCTTCTTCGCAAGACAAGAAGTAGTCATAATTATTTATGTCTAATTTCTCGCATAAATAAGGTTCAATTATTTTTGCAACTTCATTTGATATCCAATATTCTTCATACATCGGGCTAGTTTCATGAAAAATTTTTTGTAGAAAATTAAGAGGTGGTTCATTCTTAAAATTTATGACTTCAATAAATTTTTCTCCATTTTTTTCGAATTTTGATATAAATCTTATGATTTTTTTCACGGTTCTATCCTTCTGTTTTTAATAGGGTCTTTTAATTGCTTGCCAGTCTTAGGGTCAAATGCGCCAAGGTGTTTTCCTCGTTTATCATATTTTTCAACTTCTCCATGTTGAGAGTCCCATTCTAGAATGCAGCCTCCAGGAAGCCTCCAACGTTTTCTTAATCCTCCTCCTCCTTGCACAGGAGTTTTAGGCTTTGCTCTTTGAGCACCTGGAAAGCCAGGAAGAGAAGATGGTGCTGGAATAGGAGCAAGCCCTAGCGGGTCAATCCACCTTTGTACATTCGGAGCAAACCAATAAAGATTCTCTCCACCCAACAACCCAATCGGATCCTGACTCACAAACCGACCCGCATCAGGCTCGTAATACCTGAAGAAGTTGTAATGCAGTCCCGTTTCACGGTCGGCGTACTGGTTTTCCAGGCGGAAGGGCTGATATGCGTTATCCGTTACCTTGGTTTCCTCTTCTAGACAATCCCAGCCGGTATAGTTGCCGAACCATAAGAGGTTGCCGTCTTTATCGGTCATCTCACGCGGGATACCGATTTGGTCGCAGTGGAAGTAGTGGGTCTGTTGGCGGTTTTCGCCGTCTTCGGTTGTCCAATCGTGGACTTGCGCTAAAGGCTTGTAGGAATCTTGATCGGTGTAGATATAGGTATACCTGCCGTCCGCGTACACTTCCTGTAAGAGGTGGCTGCCGTCCCAAACGAAGCGGGTTTGGTTTTCGAGGCCGTTCCCGCTTAAATCATGCGGGAATGACGTTTCTGAAACTTCTTTGTCTTTCAGACGGCCTTGCAGGTGTATTGTGTCTTAACCCAACCTACGGCTACTACATGATTCAATTTTATCTTGCTAGTCGATTGTATTAGTAATTTTGGTGTTTTAATTTACCTCAATTCCATCAACATATTGAGAATCCTCAATATATACAGTTGAGAAGCTTTGTATAAAGTCGGGAGTTTTTTGGTTATCTCTTTTGGGTTTGAAGAATCCTTTCATAATTGTCCAATCGTATATAGATATATCAATAGGGTGCTTTGATAACATTCCACTAATTTTATATTTTTCTATCCATTGAACAGCTTTTTCTTTAGTTGAAAAGATAGCCGATGGGAAGCTTGCTCTGCTTCCTTGAACAACCCACATGTAAAATTCATTCATAGTCATGTCCTTTTTAGTTTTGTTTAAGTTGTTTGTACGAAGAATAATCCACCAGATAGATCTCGATTTATAAAAATATATCCGATGTTCTCAGTTAGATAAAAAATTTCATTTACTTTTTCAGGTAGATCCATTCCTAAGATTTGACCTATGAAAATATATTTTTCTAGAAAATCATCACTCTCTTGCTGTAAATATTCAGGTCGTCCTCCTAAAAAACTCATTTCATCTAAATTCTCAATAGGATTAATTGGATAAAATTTATCTAGGTTAAACTTGAACTGATGTTTATCTCCGATGATAACTCTCGTGTATCCTTGAATAGCATCGTCAATTTCAGTAATGTAGTCAAGAAAATAATCTTCTTCATCATAATAAGAAAAAACGTAAATTGCTTTATCTTTATATTCCTTATCCTGAAAATCTGTTTTTAATTGAGGTGCAATTGTTAATAGATTTTCAATTGGTATAAAAGCAACCAATGCTAACTCATGACCATCTGGCGCTATCACTTTATTTGAATAGTCTAAATCTAGCCCAACTAATATATTATTTATATTGGGTTTACAATCTAAAAAGTTAAAATTAACGTATCCATTTTTTTTCATTTAAATTCTCCTAAAAATTTAAGGGCATTTCTTACCTGCTTTTTTCAATTTTCTAAGAAATTTATTGGCTTCTTTTCTTAATCCTCCTCCTCCAGAAGTTTTAGGTTTGTAAAGATAATCGGCTAAATCTTATTAATTAATTGATATTTATCAATATTTTTAATTCGTCTGGTAGTTTGGCACCATTTCTATATGCCTTTTTAGCCCAAAATATGGCTTTCTCTTTATTGCCTTGTGTGAAAAATAAATCAGCTAAATTGAATTGGGCAATTGGATGTCCATTTTTTGCCGCTATCTCTAGCCATTTAAATTCCAAATCTTGATCTAAAGATACAAACATATGATATTGATACAATTTAAATGCTGAGTTTTTATCTCCATTAGTGGCCTTCTCTTCGAGAATATGAATTTCTTCATCTGAAATCCAATAAATACTACCTGTTGATATGCAATTAGTCATTTTCTCATTCCTTTCTGGATGTTGTTTACATGATATTAAAGGTGTTGATTCTCATCGGTGTTAATTTTCCGTTACTTGAAAACCAAAGATATTCATTTAGTGCTTTAACTGTAGTATTTAATTCATTAGCAAGTTGTTGTCCGAGAGGGTTTGCTCCTTTTCCTGTATTACAGGATAAAATCTCAACCGTCATACTTGACTTATAGTTAGGATTTTTTTAATTCTCGCTGCTAATTTTTTAGCATCTAATCTTTCACCTGTAGCCCCATCTACCATCAACGAAGGATTGTCATGCCCTCCTACTTGGAAAGTATTCGATTTATTGGCAACTTTTTGAACGTAAGAGTGTATGTCTTCATTAGCTGGGAATAAATTCATATCAAGTCCAGCTAAACCTAACCAATCGACCCATACTTAGGTATTAGGTGCAAACTGATACAGATTCTCTCCACCCACAACCCAATCGGAAGGGTTGGTGCGCTGTTCCCGTTACGTTCGTTTCGCTCTTCAGTTTACCCCAACCATAATAATCCCCGAACCAAACCAGGTTGCCTTCACCATCGGTCATTTCACTCGGGATGCCGATTTGGTAGCAGTGGAAGTAGTGGGTTTGTTGTCAGCTTTCGCCATCTTCAGTTGTCCAGTCGTGGACTTGCGCCAAGGGGTCGTAGCTGTCGGGAACGGTGTAGATATAGGTATATCTGCCGTCCCAAACGAATCCGGTTTCCTCTTCGAGGTCGTCTGAAAATTGATTTCAGATACTCTTGATATTTGGTGGAACACGACCTAACCTATGAGTACTGTTTGTTATGTTTGGCCACAATCTGTGTTTGTTAGAAGGAATTTATTGTCCTTGACCAAGAATTTCTTCTCCAATTATTGAATCTAACTCTATCCATGCATCTTCAAGTTGATTAACAATAGAAGATGTATTTTTATTTGGATCGTCTTTTAAATTGAGATACCAAATATGTGTTAATTTCGGTATTTCATATAAAAGAGATGCTAGTCTTTTTTCAATTAGATTATGATTATGAGTATAATGCTTTATTTCATTTAAAATTTTTAATAATTCTTGATAGTCCTTTACATCGAATTCAAGATCCATTCTGACCTTATAAATAAAACGATTATTTTCAAGTTTTTCTAATAATTCTTTCATGCTAACCACCTTTAAGTTATACAAAGCCTGCTTCTGCTGGAATAGTTTATTTATTTTTAAAGTTAAGCGTTCACTCCAATAGAAATAGATAACACATCTTCCCCATTGTCGAGTAGAGATATATCTATAACTTTATCTATTTTATTACAAAATATTTTTAAACAATAAAAATTAGGTTTGTTTATTAATTCTAGCCAATTGCTAATACTCTTTCTTTTAATAATAAATAAAGGGAATAATTCTATTGGTGTTTTAGCTGAATCATTTATTCCACCATAAAAGTATACATATATAATATCATTTTCCTCTGGTGCAAAAAAATTTAATATTTCATTTTTTATCGATAAACTAAAAGTTTCTTTTGATAATTCTATATTTCTATAGGGGGTAAAAGTACGATTTATTATTTCACATGAGAGTGGATATGGAATAATTTTTTCAGAATCTGAAATTAAATGATTTAAAAAATGAATTTCTTTCATTTTTTTTATTAAATTATTCTGTTTTAAAGTAAAGATTTTATCTTCTAAAGTTGTCATGATACTATTTCCTATGTTGTACGGTTACATTATCTTTGTAGGAGTTCCAAGAAAATGCACCATTCCCATTATTTCTTTTTTGAATAAGAATTCTATCCATTTTGGCAGTAGCTACATGTAAGTGTGGACAAGGATATTTTGCAATCGGAAGGGTTGGTGCGCGGCAACCCGATTTGGTCGTAGTGGAAGTAGTGGGTTTGTTGGTGGTTTTCTCCTGTTGGGGATGGGTCGTCTGAAAGCTGGGTGAGTGAGGGTTTAGGGGTTCATAAAACCTTAATGTATGCGTTAGGAGGAGGCTAATTCTATTTACGCTTGTTTTAAATATCCTCCTTTTTTAATAAAAATATCCTAAAAATTTCATGGCCAAAACCGTCATCAAATTTAGAGTAAACAATGTTAAAAATGTCTTTATGATTAAAATCAGATGAATTTTCATGTAACCATGAGAAATTTTCTAAATTTAAGACTGGATAATTTTTAAATGTATTTTCATATTTCGATCTATAAATACAGATGTTAGGTATATAAAAACTATATAGATTATGTAATTCAGAACTTATATCCGGGTATGTTATACATATTGATAAATCGTTATCTATCAAAATATCTTTTGCCATTAAATTTATATTATTAATGTAAAATATTGCAGTATTTAAAAAGAACAAATTCAACTGTTTTGGGGATAGCATTTTCAAAAATGGTTTTTCTCTTCCAGTTCTAGTAATCAAAGGAATTTCCTCAAATTCAACAGGATGCTTAAGTAATTTAATTATTTCATCATACTGATATGATTTTTCAGTTTTTGCTAACTTTGTTAATAGTTTTAAGTATTCCATTATGTATTCCATCCATGGCAAAATAAGAAATCTCTATCATCTTTAGAGAATGGGGGGATCATCGATGTTTATCGTGAGTAGTGCGGTTGGTTTTACTGGCTTTGAAGACGAAAGCAGGTTTGATGTTGAGGCGTACGTCAAGAAACTATTTAAATTCTTCTAATAATTTTTTTCTTAATTCCGCAAATTCATCCGATAAATTATTTTTAAGTTCAGTATAAATTTCATCATCGATTTTATTTTGAGTGAATAGTGTCTTTTCAATATAAGGGATAACTTTTTTAGAACTAATTGAAATTAAAAATGCAATAATTTCATTGTAAATACAAGATTTTTCATTAAATTGGCTTAGTTTATGTATTAGTAAATTTTCAATTGATTCTGATTTATAATGTTTTCCTTTTAATCCATACAATACCCATGAGATAATTTTGTGATGCTTGCTGTTTAAATTTTTTATAAGATATTCTTTTATATAATCTCTTTTTGGGAAATATGCAGAACTAAATGCAATAGAAATAATTATAGAATATCTATTTATATTCCAAATGGAACTAATATTATTTTCCACAGTACGAAATTCTTCTTCTCCTAGATTATATTTTCTAAATAGATGTCCTAAGGAAGATATTGCAGATGATTTTACTTTAATACTTTTATCATTTTGAATAGAGTGAATTAATATGGAGAAAATCTCTTTCAATTCCGTGGTGCTAAGTTTTTCTTGCATTTGTCCCAAGATAAAATTTGCAATTTCTCTATGTTCACTATATCGACTTGTTAAGAGAATATTTCTGATTATATCAATAATCTCTTTATACTGAAAAAATTGTAGTCTTTTTGCTGCTTCATATTGAATAATAGTATTAGAATGTAGTAGTTTTTCTAATAAGTCATTAATTGATAGATCTTTACATTCTAAAAAAGCGTCAAAACTTGAAATTCTGTTATTTGCCATATTATTTTTCCTGTTACTCCTATCTTTCGAATGCCGAGAATGGCGACATCCCCAAGCTTTTTGAGTAGATTTAGCTTGTTTGGCAGATAATTGTCCACAATCAATTAATCCTTGTAATACCTCACATTTATCTGGTTTTTTCCTGTGCTTTGAAAATACTCATTTATTTTTTCATAAACTTGATTAGCAACTCCAGTATCAACTTGATTTCCATTTGCTGCCATCATTACTGTATCAAGCACTTTTTTCCCTTTTTCATAAATAATACCTATACCTAAAGTTACAAGTGCAGCTTTACTTAACACAATCAATTCAGGAGCAATAAGAGGTATTGCAAAAACTGCCAAGTTTTTAGGGTCGTTCGATCTTTGTACGTTCAGTGCAAACTGATACAGATTCTCCCCACCCATCAACCCAATCGGAAGGGCTGGCATGCGCTATCCGTTACTCGAGTTTCTTCTTTCAGACGACCTCAGCTGGTGTAGTTACCGAACCACAGTAAATTGCCGTCCTTATCGGTCATCTCCCTTGGGATACCGATTTGGTCGCAGTGGAAGTAGTGGGTCTGTTGTCGGCTTTCGCCGTCTTCGGTTGTCCAATCGCGGACTTGTGCCAGCGGCTCGTAGGAATCTTGGTCGGCGTAGATATAGGTATACCTGCCGCCCGAGTTGATTTCTTGCAGCAGATGGCTGCCGTCCCAAACGAATCCGGTTTCCTCTTCGAGGCCGTCTGAAACTTCTTCGTTTTTCAGACGACCTTTTCCTATCCTTCTGCCCAAGGCGTCGTAGGTGTACACCCAAGTTTCTTTGCTGCCGTCTTTTTTGAAGATTTCAGCTTTAACCAGTTGGTCGTGCAGATCGTAGAAATAGTTCTGCACTTCGCCGTCGGCCAGTTCGCGGTGGATCAGGTTGCCGAGGTCGTCGTAGTAATAGGTCGTGCCGTTGTAGGTTTTCAGGCGGTTGTCGGGGATGGCATTGAGGTCGTCTGAAAGGATATTGTGCGCGGGGTCGAAGGCGAACAGTTCGCTGCCGGCTTTAGTAATCCTGCCCAGTTTGTCATACTCGAACTGGGTCGTTCCCGTCCGTTGGTCGGTGCTGTGGGTCAGGTTGCCGGTACGGTCGTAGCCGTAGCTGCGTTTGACGGCGGTTTGGCTATAACCCGCCACTACTTTAGTTTTGCCTTTGCCGCCTTCCGTCAGGTCGTTGAGGGTGGCGATTTGCCTTTTCAGACGACCTAAGGGGTCAAGTTCGTAACGGCTGGCAAGTTTACCTTGTGTGCGGAAGATTTCGCGGTGCAGCTTATCGCGTTCGATGTCGGTGATGACTTCGTCGTCGAGGCTGATTTGGATGTTTTCGTTGTGGTTGAGGTAGGGAAAGGTTTACAAATAGGGCAAGGTCGTCTGAAAATTGATTTCAGACGACCTTGCGGTTTCGTTGTGTCTTGACCTAACCTACGGCTACTGCATCGTAGCCAAAGGCGGGCAGTTGATCGAGCGTGACGGCTAGGGAAAGGTCGTCTGAAAAAGCGAGGAGACGACCAAAAGGAAGGAAAAGGCGTGCGTACGGTTATGCCGATTTGGGCGGCTAACCGTACCTGCGCAGGCTGCCAATCAGGCATACTTTTCCATTATTGCAATAATGGTTTTAAACGCTTCTTCTTCCGAAAAATACGTTTTGATTAATTCTAAAATTTCCAGCCCGCTGTTGCCGCTCTTGTAATGCACATTCGCACCGCATTGAAGCATTTTCTCCAATACGTCCAACCTCTCCGGCATTCCGCCTATCATTGCCAAAGGAATGGTGTTGTCTATATTCGGAATATTCGGGTCGGCCCCCGCTTCCAGCAATGCCATTGCCGCATCGCCATTTTTCGCACGCATTGCGTAGTGCAGCGGCGTCATGCCGTAAACATCCTGTGCGTTTACCTCTACGCCTTTGTCCAGATAAAACTTGACAGTTTCTACTGGGGATGGGTTGATTAAATTGGCACGGTGTAAATAATTCCATTGTTCTGATTCGGTGATATGTAACGGATTAAATTGGCCTGTATCCGCCATCTTTTGCAGAAAAGCTATATCGCCTTCCCAGTTTGCACCAACAATTTTTTCGCCAAGAGTCTCAGGGGGTAATTTATTTTCCATTTAAAAATTTCCTCATATCACGTTTGATATCTTGCAGTTCATCAATTCCAGGTTTCTCAAACTTATGGCTTAGATTATCTTTTGCATTTTCCAGCTTAAGATTCTGCGGCCTGGCGTTGACATAGTCATTAACCTGTTGCTGCGACATACCCAATTCGTCCGCCGCCTTCAGTATCCGCCTGTTCTCCCAACCGTATTTGTGGCCGATATGTATAGGCGGTTTGACGACTTCAAATGTATCTTTATTCATATACGAACCATCAGGTAATTTCGTATAACGTCCGTGAACATCTTTCTCGGTCTGCGAACGCAAAGACGGTCGTGTCAGCTTGGTGTCCAGTTTGTTTGGGTCATTGGCATACCTGCCCTTGCTGTCCCTGTATTTCCCTTGCGCGTCGCGTTTAACGGTACATTTGCCCACTCCGCAGTTTGGTTTTTGCGGCATTTTTGTTTGCGGTTTGGGCGTCATTTTCGTCATTTTGACCTTTGGCGCCCGCATGCCACCAGAGGCCATACTTACCATAGCATCTTCCAGTATTTCGTTCAGTGACTTTCTCAGGTATTTTTGTGACAACGCATCCACATCTTCATAACTCGGTATCTCAAACGGTGGTTTCCAACCCTGCTTCGGACGATACTCATCGGGAATGTATTTGCCTATATCCATAGGCTCCAGCCCCAACGGGTCTGACCATACTGCCGCATTCGGTGCAAACCCGTACAAATTCTCCCCGCCGGCTAACCCAATCGGATCCTGATTCACAAACCGTCCGATAGTGGGGTCATAATAACGGAAGAAGTTGTAATGCAGCCCCGTCTCACGGTCGAAATACTGGTTCTGCAGGCGGAACGGCTGGTGCGCACTGCCTGTTATGTTGGTCTCTTTAACCAGTTTGCCCCAAACATCATATTTACCAAACCATAACAATTTGCCATCCTCATCGGTCATTTCGCGCGGAATACCGATTTGGTCGCAGTGGAAGTAATTTATATCTTGGTGGTTTTCACCTTCTTCATTGGTGTAGTTGTGTATCTGAGCCAAAGGTTCGTAGCTGTCCGTATCGGTGTAGATGTAGGTGTAACGACCGTTGTCATACACTTCCTGCAAGAGGCGGCTGCCGCTCCAGATGAATTCGGTTGCGTCTCCGAGGCTGCCGTCTGCTTTCAGACAGCCTTTCCTTATCCTGCGTCCCATGGCATCGTAATCATACACCCATGTTTCTTTTTCCCATTCCCCCGTGTTCGGATTGTGTCTGAATGTTTCCGTTTTCACAAGTTGGTGGAACAGGTCGTAATACAGGTTTTGTGTGGTACCGTCCAGATGCTCTTTGTGGATGGTGTTGCCGAAGCCGTCGTAGAAGAATTTGGTACCGTTGTATTCCCGAATACGGTTGTCACTTACGGCTTTAAGGTCGTCTGAAAGTGGTGTTGCTGCGGAATCAGATGTGTTATTTGTTTGGGTGCTGAGGAGGTTGTGCGCGGGATCGAAGGCGAACAGTTCGCTGTCCGTTTTGGCAATCCGCCCGAGTTTGTTGTATTCGAAATGCGTAGCTCCGCTTCTTTGATCGGTCGTGTGGGTCAGGTTACCGGTACGGTCGTAGCCGTAGCTGCGTTTGACCGCAGTTTGGCCATAGCCCGCTGCGACTTTGGTTTTGCCTTTGCCGCCTTCCGTCAGGTCGTTGAGGGTGGCGATTTGTTTTTTCAGACGACCTAATGGATCGAGTTCGTAAACTTTGTCGTTCTCGCGGGCAAGGGTATGGATTAAGCGCCCCAATACATCATGTTTGAACTCGGTAATCCGCAGCGGGGTTTGGCTGTCGAGGCTGTCTGAAAGCGGGGTGACGTCTTTTGGGGCAATGCAGTTGCGCCATCAGTTTAGTGGTGAGGGGGCGTTGTAGCCGTAGCTTGTGGTGTAACCAACAAGAGAGAAATTTGGTAGAGGTCGCCTGAAAGTAAGTTTTCAGACGAACTCTACATCAATCAGTAATGAAATTGTTAAAGAATCGATAGCTCAGACGCCTTCAAAGAAGATTTAGATGTCGCTTAAAAAGTAGAAGCTGCATGTATGTTACGCACATACCCCATACCATAATTAAAAGTTTCATACAGGCTACAGTTTGTTTTTTTCATTCGAAAGAAAATTTTAACATTTTTGATAACCGATTTATAAAATATAGAATTGCCAAATGTTCATCTTGGCAACAATATTCTTCGGTTCTCAATCCTCTTTCAGAATAGAATATATGCCATTTTTTATTTTCTTCAACAATACATAATGATTCATCATTTACTTCATTGATTGAGTAACTATCTTCTGGTACACCTTTACTCTTAAGATATGAATTCAATTCATTAATTTTTAACATTTTCCTATTTTCACCTCTTCCAGATGCCCAGATTCTATATTGGAAGTTTCATACGGGCTACGGTTTACTAGTGTTGTACTTGAAATCCGAAACCAAGTCTGTTTGAAAAATTTCAGACAACCTTGCTAGGTTATTGGATCTTGATTCATCCCACGTTTACTCAGGGATTTATACACTAGTTTGGTTAGTTTTTGTTTTAACTATCTGTTTTCATGTTTATTTTTGAAATTCTGCTTTTCATTATGTATATCAGTGAGTAGGTTAGTAATAGACATTCCATTTTTTTGAGCAAGTAGAGCCCATTTTTCCGCTTCGTCTAATTTGTTTTTGTCTTTACTGTCTTGGTAATGATCAAAGAATATATAGGCCAAATCATATTGTGCTTGAGTATTACCTAATTCGGCTGATCGAATTAACCAAAATATAAATTTATCATTGTTAAATTCATAAAAAGCAAAATAATTAGCTAATTTTGACGCTGCTTGACTATTGCCAGAGGAAGCATCAATCTTTAATTTTTCCAGCTCAGTTTTAGAAATATACATACTGTCATTTATCGAAATGTTAGCATTAGATTTCATGTCTCTATCCTTACTGTATGAGTTATTGTAAGATGTTAGAAAAATACTTAAAAAAATAATTTTAAGGATTGTATGGCTTAAATGTAACATATTTACCTCCATTTATTGCTTTTCCTGTAACTGCATTAACATTTTCTGTTGCGCCACGTACAGGTGCTTTTAATTCATTAGCCAATTTTTGAGCAAATGAATTGGCTCCTTTCCCTGTTTGACAAGCAACTAATGTTACTGGTTTTCCTTCAGAATATTTGGGATGTTGTTTAATTAACTCTGCTAACTGTTTTGGAGTAAACAATTTTTGGTTGGGTCCATTGGTCGCTACAATACTACTATTACCATGTGCTCCCACTAAAAAATCACCTTTGGGGAAATTTTCTCTTGGGATGTTATCAACGTAAGTTTTTGCTTTATCTTGAACAAGGTTTATGTCCACTCCAGTTTTTGAACAATTACCACATTTGTTCATTAGTCCCAATGGATCATTCCATTTCATTGTATTAGGTGCAAATAAATACAGATTATCCCCACCTATCAACCCAATCGGATCCTGATTTACAAACCGCCCCGCATTAGGCTCATAATACCTGAAGAAGTTATAGTGCAACCCTGTCTCACGGTCGTAATACTGGTTTTGCAGGCGGAAAGGCTGGTAAGCGCTATCCGTTACCTTGGTTTCCTCTTTCAGACGACCCCAGCCGGTGTAGTTGCCGAACCACAAGAGCTTACCATCCTTATCAGTCATCTCTCGCGGGATGCCGATTTGATCGCAATGGAAGTAGTAGGTTTGTTGGCAGCTTTCGCCGTCTTCGTTGGTCCGGTTATGTACCTGCGCCAAAGGCTCGTAGGAATCTTGATCGGCGTAGATATAAGTATACCTGCCGTCCGTGCGGATTTCTTGCAGTAAATGGCTGCCGTCCCAAACGAAGCGGGTTTGGTTTTCGAGGTCGTTCCCGCTTAAATCATGCGGGAATGACGTTTCTGAAACTGTCTGACCGTCTTTCAGACGACCTTTTCCTATCCTTCTGCCCAAGGCGTCGTAGGTGTAGGACCAGGTTTCTTTGCTGCCGTCTTTTTTGAAGATTTCCGCCTTAACCAGTTGGTCATGCAGATCGTAGAAGTAGTTCTGCACTTCGCCGTCGGTGAGTTCGCGGTGGATCAGGTTGCCGAAGTGGTCGTAGTAATAGGTCGTGCCGTTATAGGTTTTCAGGCGGTTGTCTGGGACGGCATCGTTGGTTGCGGTCGACAGGATATTATGCGCGGGGTCGAAGGCGAACACTTCGTTGCCCGCTTGGGTAATCCGGCCCAGTTTGTCGTACTCGAACCGGGTCGTTCCCGTCCGTTGGTCGGTACTGTGGGTCAGGTTGCCGGTGCGGTCGTAGCCGTAGCTGCGTTTGACGGCGGTTTGGCCATAGCCCGCTGCGACTTTGGTTTTGCCTTTGCCGCCTTCCGTCAGGTCGTTGAGGGTGGCGATTTGCCGTTTCAGACGACCTAAGGGGTCGAGTTCGTAACGGCTGGCGAGTTTACCCTGTGTGCGGTAGATTTCGCGGTGTAGCTTATCGCGTTCGATGTCGGTGATGACTTCGTCGTCGAGGCTGATTTGGTGCAGATGGCCGCTGCCGTAATATAGATAGTTGATTTGTCTGCCGTCGGGCAGGACGGTGGCGGTACGGTTGCCGTTGAAATCGTAGTGGTAGCGGACGGTTTCGGTAACGGGCAGGTACAGCATGTCGTACTGCGCATCGCGCCAGTCGGTTTCGGGCAGGCCGTTGCGGGCGTTCTCTTCTTTGGACGTCACTTTCCATTGGTGCTGGGCGATAAGCTGGCCGTTTTCGTTGTAGTCGAAGCAGGAACGGAATATGTATAGGGAAAGGTTGTCTGAAAATTTTCAGGCGACCTTACTGGAACATTGGGTCTCAACCCACCATAGGACGACTATTTGAATTCCTGTTTAATCAGAATTAATATTAAACGTCTAATCAAATTTATTTATCAAATGCAGTTGGATCAAAAACAGAGATATATTTTATATTCATTTTGATAGCTTCTTCGAACGGAGGATCATCTTCAGAAACTTCCAGTGCAATTCCTTCAATAATTTTTGAAAAAAAAGCTTCTTCACATTCATCATAATAGAAACCTAAATTAGAATTTAAGATATCATTAATAGGCATTCCTATTTTAATAGTTCTAAATTTGCCTTGATATCCTTCTAATGCAGAAATTTTATAAATTTCTCCTGAAGTAATATCTACGTTAATTTCAATTGGTATATCAGTAAATATATATCTGCATGAATAAATATTAGTTTGAAAAAATTTTAATTTTCCATTTAAATTATATTCATTAATGATACTAGAGTAATTTTTAATATTGTCTTTTAATCTGATTCCCCCTAAACTCTTCGCGGGGATAATTTCATCATAAATATTCATTATCAACCTTTCATATTATTCTGCAGGAAATCTTTGCGTTCCACCTTTACCAGAAGATACTTTCCAATAAGGTGCTCCCTCATAATGTCTAGGGCTCCCTGGGTGGTATTGAATGTAACGATCAGTAAATTCATTACCCCGTGAGTTTAATTCTCTTAATGTAAATCCTTTATTGTCTCCACGAGTTTTACGCATTACGTCTTGCTTCCATCCTTTTGGAGTGCCTCCAATTTCTTTTAAAAATGTTTCTGGAGTATGCCCTTTTAAAATATTAGGATTTTCCATTACCTCATCAATATTTTTAATTGGTCCCTTACCTTTTTTTAGTGTTTTTTTGGCTTTTTCACCGCATTTTCCAATGCACTGCTTAACAGCTTTTCCTCCTTTTGCAATGAGTTTACCTATTCCTAAAATAATAATTCCACCAATGCGAATTACTAGTCCCCAAAATAATCCATACGGATCAATCCATCCCTGTGCATTGGGTGTTGATCCATATAAATTATCTCCCCCGCCTAGTCCAATTGGATCCTGATTGATGAATCTTCCGCAGTCAGGCTCATAATACCTGAAGAAGTTGTAATGCAGCCCAGTTTCAAGGTCGCAATACTGGTTCTGCAATCGGAAGGGTTGGTGCGCCGTTTCCGTTACGTTCGTTTCGCTCTTCAGTTTACCCCAACCGTAATAATCCCCAAACCAAACCAGATTACCTTCGCTATTGGTCATCTCTCTCGGGATGCCGATTTGGTCGCAGTGGAAGTAGTGGGTTTGTTGGCGGCTTTCTCCGTCTTCGTTGGTCCGGTTGTGGACCTGTGCCAAGGGTTCGTAACTGTCGGGATCGGTGTAGATATAGGTATATCTGCCGTCCGGGTGGATTTCCTGCAGTAGATGGCTGCCGTCCCAGACGAAGCGGGTCTGGTTTTCGAGGTCGTTCCCGCTTAAATCATGCGGGAATGACGTTTCTGAAACTTCTTCGTCTTTCAGACGACCTTTGCCTATCCTTCTGCCCAAGGCGTCGTAGGTGTATGCCCAAGTTTCTTTCGTGCCGTCTTTTTTGAAGATTTCGGCTTTAACCAGTTGGTCATGCAGGTCGTAGAAATAGTTCTGCATTTCACCGTCTGCCAGTTCGCGGTGGATCAGGTTGCCGAGGTCGTCGTAGTAATAGGTCGTGCCGTTGTAGGTTTTCAGGCGGTTGTCGGTGATGATGGAACGGTCGTCTGAAAGCGGCGCGGTCGTTTTGCCCTCTCCCCGACCCTCTCCCGCGGGAGAGGGGGCAGGGTATGGTTTGACCTTTTCCGTCGGGATGTCGAGGATATTGTGTGCGGGGTCGAAGGCGAACCGTTCGCTGCCCGCTTGGGTAATCCTGCCCAGTTTGTCGTACTCGAACCGGGTCGTCCCTGTCCGCTGGTCGGTACTGTGGGTCAGGTTGCCGGTGCGGTCGTAGCCGTAGCTGCGTTTGACGGCGGTTTGGCTAAAACCCGCCGCTACTTTGGTTTTGCCTTTGCCGCCTTCCGTCAAATCGTTGAGGGTGGCGATTTGCCGTTTCAGACGACCTAATGGATCGAGTTCGTAACGGCTGGCGAGCTTACCTTGTGTGCGGAAGATTTCGCGGTGCAGCTGATCGCGTTCGATGTCGGTGATGACTTCGTCGTCGAGGCTGATTTGGTGCAGGTGGCCGCTGCCGTAATACAGGTAGTTGATCTGCCTGCCGTCGGACAGGACGGTGGCGGTGCGGTTACCGTTGAAGTCGTAGTGGTAGCGGACGGTTTCGGTAACGGGCAGGTACAGCATATCGTACTGCGCATCGCGCCAGTCGGTTTCGGGCAGGCCGTTTCGGGCGTTCTCTTCTTTGGACGGCACCTTCCATTGGTGCTGGGCGATGAGCTGGCCGTTTTCGTTGTAGTCGAAGCAGGTGATGCTGTGGCGGTTGGCGGCGCGGACGAGGTTGCCGCCCAAGTCGTATTGGTAAACGGTTTCCTGAACTCTGTCGCTGCCGTCGCGGGCAAGGGTGTGGATTAAGCGTCCCAATATATCGCGTTTGAACTCGGTCATCCGCAGCGGGGTTTGGCTGTCGAGGTCGTCTGAAAGCGGGGCGGCGTCTTTTTTGGGGACGGGCTGTCCGCCCAGCTGCGCCATCAGTTTGGCGGCGAGGGAGGCGTCGTCGCCGAATTCGCGCTGCTCGACCAGTTCGTTGCCGGCATTGTAGCGGTAGCCGGTCAGCTTATGGTCGAAACCGCTTTCGGCAATCAGGCGGTCGAGGACGTCGTAGGCAAAGCGGTAGTGCGCACCGTTTTCATTGGTGAGGCCGACTAAGCGGCGGGCTTTGTCGTAATGGTAGCCGAAAGTATGGCCCAAGGCATTGGTGCGTCGGGTCGGCAGACCGTCTTGGCCGTATTCGTAGGCGGTTTTGGCTTAGATTGTTACGGAAGAAATATAGTCAATTAAAAACAAAATAGTACAATACTCAACTTTGAAGGTTTAACCATGGCATACTCTGCGGACTTAAGAAACAAAGCTTTAAACTATTACGAACAATGCAAAAACATCAGCCAAACCGCAGCAACGTTTAACTTGTCAAGAAACACACTTTACCTGTGGATTCGCCTTAAAAAACAAACAGGCAGCCTAAAACATCAAGTTACCGGTCTAAATGCCGTCAAATTGGATAGGCAAAAACTGGCTCAATATGTTGAGCAACACCAGGATGCCTATCTGCATGAAATCGCCAAACATTTTGATTGTACGCCAGCCGCCGTTTGCTATGCACTCAAACAGATGGGGATGACGCGCAAAAAAAGACCACCACTTACAAAGAACAAGACCCGGCCAAAGTAACGCATTATTTGACACAGCTGGCCGAATTTTCCGACTACCAACGTGTTTATTTGGATGAAACAGGATTTGACCGCTACCTGTTCCGTCCCTATGCCCGCAGCCTGAGAGGGCGAATAGTGAAAGCGCAGATAAGTGGAAAAAGATACCGACGCTTATCTCTGGTGTCCGCACAAGTCGGCAACCGGCTGATTGCTCCGATGGTTTATCAAAATACGATGACCGGAGTCTTTTTTGAAGCGTGGTTTCAGCAATGCCTACTGCCCGCATTGACTCAAAAATCGGTAATTATTTTAGATAATGCACGATTTCACCGTATGGATGTCTTACGGGAAATGGCGGAAAAATTGGGCCATAAGGTATTACCTCTTGCACCTTATTCACCTGAGCTCAACCCGATTGAGAAGGTGTGGGCGAATATTAAGCGGTATCTGCGAACCGTTTTGTCTGATTACGCCCGATTTGACGATGCGCTAGTGTCCTATTTTGATTTTAATTGACTATATTTCAGACGACCTCGAAAAAGGATTGAGGTCGTCTGAAAAGTAGAAACAGCATGATTACCGCACCCACGCTACGGCGGAATTTGAGGTTTCATGCCGACTACGGCTTGTTGTTGGGTCTCGACCCAACCTACGCTTGCTAAAAATTATAATGAATGATTTTTAACTCTATACCTAACTCAGATAATAATTGAATTTGATTTAAGGAGATTTTATATTCACGAGTGGCCTCATCGTTACCCCAGCTGTAAATTATAAGCTCTTTATTTAGTTTATATTTTTTAAATATGTAATTTAAATTCTTCTTTATGCTTTCTATTTTTTTTATAATTTTATTAATTTTTTCCTTTAAATTTTCCTCTTTATCTATGCCAAAAGAATAGTAAGACTGTTCAATTATAAATTGGACCTTTTTATTTGGTGAGGTAAATAAATCTCCCTTGCTATAAAATTCAGCATTTTTAATATTAAGTATTTTGTCTATTTCTTTCATGTTGATGTAATCATTTGATTCCATATAAAATGTTACTTCAATTGAATTATTCAGCATCATTGAAACCTTATGTTGTTTTATTGCGATAAAGCACTACCCAAAGCACCAAGAGCAGCTGCATCACCAAAAGGCCCATCTAAGGGGCTGACTATAGCTACAGCAGCAACAACTGCAAGACCAGCAATATACCAATAATTTTTGTTATCAGATCGTTTTTTTGCTTGTGTTGATGAACATTTTGTTTCTGGTGCAGTAGGAGGAGGTAAATCATCATCGCAGCCAATTCCTGTTCTAATAAATTCAGAAGAATTTTTTCTTCTTAATAAAAGTTCTCCAGTTTTATTTTGTTTATAAACATCATAATGAGATACAGCTCGTTTGCCAACATAATCAGCTTTAAATGCATGTGGATCTGTACCTATTTTATCTAAAATCCGTTTTAATTCTTTTTGGTTAATTAGTTTGCTATCTTTTTCATCTCCGTCATTACAACCAGATGACAATCCATATAAATCTACCCAAGCTTGTACATTTGGGGAGTAGTTATAAAAATTGCTTCCACCCATCAACCCAATCGGATCCTGATTCACAAACCGACCCGCATCAGGCTCGTAATACCTGAAGAAGTTGTAATGCAGCCCCGTTTCACGGTCGGCATACTGGTTTTGCAGGCGGAAGGGCTGGTATGCGCTATCCGTTACCTTGGTTTCCTCTTTCAGACGACCCCAGCCGGTATAGTTGCCGAACCACAAGAGGTTGCCGTCTTTATCGGTCATCTCTCTTGGGATGCCGATTTGGTCGCAGTGGAAGTAGTGGGTTTGTTGTCGGTTTTCTCCGTCTTCGGTTGTCCAATTGCGAATCTGTGCTAAAGGTTCGTAAGAATCCGGGTCGGTGTAGATATAGGTATACCTGCCGTCCGGGTGGATTTCTTGCAGTAAATGGCTGCCGTCCCAAACGAAGCGGGTTTCGTCTTCTAGGCTGTCGTCTGTTTTCAGACGGCCTTTGCCTATCCTTCTGCCCAAGGCGTCGTAGGTGTACGACCAAGTTTCTTTGCTGCCGTCTTTCTTGAAAATTTCGGCTTTAACCAGTTGGTCGTGCAGGTCGTAGAAATAGTTCTGCACTTCGCCGTCGGCCAGTTCGCGGTGGATGAGGTTGCCGAGGTCGTCGTAGTAATAGGTCGTGCCGTTGTAGGTTTTCAGGCGGTTGTCGGTGATGATGGAACGGTCGTCTGAAAGCGGCGCGGTCGTTTTGCCCTCTCCCCGACCCTCTCCCGCGGGAGAGGGGGCAGGGTATGGTTTGACCTTTTCCGTCGGGATGTCGAGGATATTGTGTGCGGGGTCGAAGGCGAACCGTTCGCTGCCCGCTTGGGTAATCCTGCCCAGTTTGTCGTACTCGAACCGGGTCGTTCCTGTCCGTTGGTCGGTACTGTGGGTCAGGTTGCCGGTACGGTCGTAGCCGTAGCTGCGTTTGACGGCATAGACCGATGTTACTGCATTTTTAGCAGTCTCGGTCTGCGTCAGCTCGTTGAGTGCGGCAATTTGCCTTTTCAGACGGCCTAGGGGATCGAGTTCGTAACGGCTGGCGAGTTTACCCTGTGTGCGGAAGATTTCGCGGTGCAGCCGATCGCGTTCGATGTCGGTGATGACTTCGTCGTCGAGGCTGATTTGGTGCAGGTGGCCGCTGCCGTAATACAGGTAGTTGATTTGTCTGCCGTCGGGCAGGACGGTGGCGGTGCGGTTGCCGTTGAAGTCGTAGTGGTAGCGGACGGTTTCGGTAACGGGCAGGTACAGCATGTCGTACTGCGCATCGCGCCAGTCGGTGTCGGGCAGGCCGTTTTGAGCGTTCTCTTCTTTGGACGGCACTTTCCATTGGTGCTGGGCGATAAGCTGGCCGTTTTCGTTGTAGTCGAAGCAGGTGATGCTGTGGCGGTTAGCGGCGCGGACGAGGTTGCCGTCCGGGTCGTATTGGTAAGCGGTTTCCTGAACTTGGTCGTTATCGCGGGCGAGGGTGTGGATCAGCCGTCCCAATACATCGCGTTTGAACTCGGTAATCCGCAGCGGGGTTTGGCTGTCGAGGTCGTCTGAAAGCGGGGCGGCGTCTCTTTTGGGGACGGGCTGTCCGCCCAACTGCGCCATCAGTTTGGCGGCGAGGGAGGCATCGTCGCCGAATTCGCGCTGCTCGACCAGCTCGTTGCCGGCGTTGTAGCGGTAGCCGGTCAGTTTATGGTCGAAGCCGCTTTCGGCAATCAGGCGGTCGAGGACGTCGTAGGCAAAGCGGTAGCGCGCACCGTTTTCATTGGTGAGGCCGACTAAGCGGCGGGCTTTGTCGTAATGGTAGCCGAAGGTATGGCCCAAGGCATTGGTGCGTCGGGTCGGCAGACCGTCTTGGCCGTATTCGTAGGAAGTGGTATGGCCTTCGCCGTCGGTATGGGTTTTCAGACGACCTGCGGCATCGTAGCCGAAGGTCTCTTTGCTGCCGTCGGGATAGAGGGCGAGGGTGAGGTTTTGGTCGGCGTCGTAATGGTATTCGGTGTGCTGTCCCAGCGCATCGGTAATGCGCGCCAACTGTCCTTCGGGGGTGTAGGCCAGTTTGGTTTCGTAACCGGAGCAGTCGGTAATGAGGTCGGGCTGACGGTTTTCATTGTAGTGATAGGCGGTACTGCTGCCGTTCGGATCGGTTACCGACAGCAACAGACCGTTGTCGGCGTATTCGAAACGGGTGGTATGCTTCAGCGGGTCGGTATGGGTCAGCAGGTTGCCCGCTTCGTCGTAGGTATAGCCGTCATAACGGCCTTCCGCATCGCTTTTACGGATCAGGCGGTAGCAGTCGTCATAGTCGAAATGCAGGATGGCGCCGTCGGGGCGGACGATGGTTTCAACCTGCCCCTCGTTGCTGTACTGATAACGGGTAACGCGCCCCATCGCATCGGTGTGGCTGAGCAGACGGCCCAAACTGTCGCGTTCCATCAATACGGCGCTGCCGTCGGCAAACACCCGTTTGGTCAACTCGTTGTTGTAGTCGTAATGATATTGCTCGGTACGGCCCAACACGTCGGTGACTTCGGTATAGCCGTCGTGATAGGTAAAACGCCATTCCTCGCCCAAAGAAGTCCAGTTGCGCAACACCTTGCCGGTCGGGGTGTAATGGTCGTATTCGTATTCCGATACCAAACCTGCCGCATCCGTGTGCGACACCATCAGATTGTTTTTATAGCCGAAGCTGCGTTTGACCGCGCCGTCGCGGCCGATGACGCGGATCAGGTCGCCGCTGCCGTTGTATTCGTAGCGGACCAGCGGACTGCCGACCCGGACCGTTTCGCCGAAGACCGGCAAACCTTCCAACAACGAAACCGACAGCAGCCGCATTTTAGGCGACTGTTCGTCCGCCACATTGCCGAAGTTCAGCGAGAACACCCGGCCGTTGCCGTCGATGACGTATTGCGGCAGACCGGTCAGCGGATGATAGACGAAACGCTGATGGTTGCCGTTGGCGTCTTCCACCGCCACCAGCGGGAAGAGGGTGGCGTCTTCGTCCGAACCGTCTTCCGCCACCACCAAAGGCGCAAAACGCAGCGCTATCGAACCGTCCAACGAAGCAATGACATAATGCCCGTCCGGATTTTTACTGAACCAAATCTGTTCGCTCTCGAACAATACCGGCTCTTCGTCGTCTTCATCGACTTCCGGCAGCGGGAACAGACGACCCTGCTCAGGTCGTCTGAAAAGATTTTCAGACGACCTGATAAGTCATTGGAACAAGAGGCTGCGTGCGTGCCTTAGGATATGCACTCTATATGTATGCAGGCTACGGCTTGCTGTATAGTTTTTTCATTTGAGGATCAAATTTGTTTTGAACCATCAAAATTTGTATCTAACCCATCTATATATTTCTCAAAATCAAGGTTATATAGTTTTTTTAAATTTCTAATCCAGATAACAAATTCAAAGAAAATCTTAATATTTTCATCAGTTATCTCAAATATACCGTTGTCTTGATGAGACTCTTGTATAGCTAAGATAATTCTCTTAAATATTTCTTTATTTTTTTTAATTTCATCAATAGGTAACGTTTGTAATCTATCAATAAAAAATAATTCATCTTCAATACTTAAAATAGAAGGTAAGTTTTCCAATTTTTCATTTAATTTAAAAATAGAATTCATGTTATTTCGTTCGTAGGATTCTTGATCGGTGTAGATGTAAGTATACCTGCCGTCCGAGCGGACTTCTTGCAGCAAATGGCTGCCGTCCCAAACGAAGCGGGTTTGGTTTTCGAGGCCGTCTGAAACTTCTCCGTTTTTCAGACGGCCTTTGCCTATCCTTCTACCCAAGGCGTCGTAGCTGTATGCCCAAGTTTCTTTTGTGCCGTCTTTTTTGAAGATTTGGACTTTAACCAATTTGTTGAGGCTCGTCTCAATCTACAGCTTGCTAATTATTGATAATAGATTTTTTAGCTATATGTATTAGATCTTTATAATTCTCCATAAAAGGTTCTTCTAATGTGGATTCTAATAAGCATTCTAAGTCATATAGTATTTTTTGCTCAGCTTCATCAATAATTTCATTATTTTCAACGAACTTAACAAGCCATTCAAAAAAAACTAAGACTTCATGTTTGTTAAATTTAATAATATAGTCGTTAGACTCTTTTTTAATTTCCATAATATTATAATGCTCCTCGAGAAACTACATTTTGTAACTGACTGGGATTTAATTTCCAACCACTTATAAAATCGCCAGATTTTTTGGTTATAACATTTAACCCATTAGATTTGTTAAGGAAGTGAACCACTGGCTCTCCTCTATAAGTGCCTTGAATTATTGAGGTACTAGAAGATTGGATATGCTTTTCTATTGCTTGTTTAAATGCTTCTACGTTAGCTTTTGAGTAATTACCTCTAATACCAAAATCAGAAGCATGTTTAAATTTTTTCTGAAATTGGTTGCCGCTAAATGAAACTGTTCTAGGTATTGCAGCAGCACACTTTCCGCATTTTAACTTTGATGCTAATTTGGAGATAGCACTAATAACTACTGGTATTACTCGAGCTAAAAGTGCTCCCCATAACCCCAGTGGATCAATCCATCCTTGAACATTCTCGGCTCATAATACCTGAAGAAGTTGTAATGCAGCGACCTTATTACGGTTTTGTTGGCTCGCCATTAATATGATTTAATCAATTACTTATAATTTCTCAATAAATTCATTATCTCTTTAGATTTTTTTTTATCATGATATTCTTCCGTTGCATAATGCTTTGCGTCATATCCAAACTCATTTTTTATATTTGTTTTAGCACCATTCTTTAAAAGAATTTCAATAATATCAATATTTCCGTGAAGACAAGCATTTTGAATAGGAGTAAAATTTAATTCGCCCTGTTGATTGACATTAGCTCCATTTTCTATTAGCAAGATAACATCTTTTTTAGATTGAGAATTAACTGCTAAATTTAATAATGTTTCTCCCATAGAACCTAAGTCATGTACTGAGGTGATAGGATTACTACTAAAAAAACTAGGGTAGTCTTGGTATTTCAAAAAAAGTTTTGTTAAAAGATTATTCATATTTACTCTCCAAACAATTTTATCTAGAACATTCAGCTTTTGCTTTTTCTTTTAAAACATTTAATCTGTTTTTCCAATCGTTTATTTTGATTGTATGTCTTCCAGGCTGCCATTTTCTATCCCAATTAGTATATAACTCAATACATCTTTTGGCATGATTAATTTGTGCACTTAGGGTTGCACATCTGGATGCTTGAGGTGGAACAGGAGTATCACAGAATCTTTTTGCTAATTGATATTCTTGGTCGCGTTTATCAGGTTTTTTACTTCTTTTATTTACTTTGTTAAATATTTGTCGCAAACGCGAATAAATTTTAAAAGGATTTAATCCTAAATAATCTACCCAACTCGTGATATTAAATGCATAAGTATAAAAATTTGCACCCCCCAAATATTTAATCGGGTCTTGGTTGATAAACCGACCTGCATCAGGTTCATAATACCTGAAGAAGTTGTAGTGCAGTCCCGTCTCACGGTCGGCATACTGGTTTTGCAGGCGGAAGGGCTGGTATGCGCTATCCGTTACCTTGGTTTCTTCTTTCAGACGACCCCAGCCGGTGTAGTTGCCGAACCACAGTAAATTACCGTCTTTGTCTGTCATCTCGCGCGGAATGCCGATTTGGTCGCAGTGGAAGTAGTTTGTTTCTTGGCGGTTTTCTCCTTCTTCGGTTGTCCAATCGCGGACTTGCGCCAGCGGTTCGTAGGAATCTTGGTCGGCGTAGATATAGGTATACCTGCCGTCCGGGTGGATTTCTTGCAGTAAATGGCTGCCGTCCCAAACGAAGCGGGTTTCATCTTCGAGGCTACCTGAAACTTCTCCGTCTTTCAGACGGCCTTTTCCTATCCTTCTGCCCAAGGCGTCATAGCTGTATGCCCAAGTCTCTTTCGTGCCGTCCTTTTTGAAGATTTCCGCCTTAACCAGTTGGTCGTGCAGGTCGTAGAAATAGTTCTGCACTTCGCCGTCGGCCAGCTCGCGGTGGATGAGGTTGCCGAGGTCGTCGTAGTAATAGGTCGTGCCGTTGTAGGTTTTCAGGCGGTTGTCGGTGATGATGGAACGGTCGTCTGAAAGCGGCGCGGTCGTTTTGCCCTCTCCCCGACCCTCTCCCGCGGGAGAGGGGGCAGGGTATGGTTTGACCTTTTCCGTCGGGATGTCGAGGATATTGTGTGCGGGGTCGAAGGCGAACCGTTCGCTGCCCGCTTGGGTAATCCTGCCCAGTTTGTCGTACTCGAACCGGGTCGTTCCTGTCCGTTGGTCGGTACTGTGGGTCAGGTTGCCGGTACGGTCGTAGCCGTAGCTGCGTTTGACGGCATAGACCGATGTTACTGCATTTTTAGCAGTCTCGGTCTGCGTCAGCTCGTTGAGTGCGGCAATTTGCCTTTTCAGACGGCCTAGGGGATCGAGTTCGTAACGGCTGGCGAGTTTACCCTGTGTGCGGAAGATTTCGCGGTGCAGCCGATCGCGTTCGATGTCGGTGATGACTTCGTCGTCGAGGCTGATTTGGTGCAGGTGGCCGCTGCCGTAATACAGGTAGTTGATTTGTCTGCCGTCGGGCAGGACGGTGGCGGTGCGGTTGCCGTTGAAGTCGTAGTGGTAGCGGACGGTTTCGGTAACGGGCAGGTACAGCATGTCGTACTGCGCATCGCGCCAGTCGGTGTCGGGCAGGCCGTTTTGAGCGTTCTCTTCTTTGGACGGCACTTTCCATTGGTGCTGGGCGATAAGCTGGCCGTTTTCGTTGTAGTCGAAGCAGGTGATGCTGTGGCGGTTAGCGGCGCGGACGAGGTTGCCGTCCGGGTCGTATTGGTAAGCGGTTTCCTGAACTTGGTCGTTATCGCGGGCGAGGGTGTGGATCAGCCGTCCCAATACATCGCGTTTGAACTCGGTAATCCGCAGCGGGGTTTGGCTGTCGAGGTCGTCTGAAAGCGGGGCGGCGTCTCTTTTGGGGACGGGCTGTCCGCCCAACTGCGCCATCAGTTTGGCGGCGAGGGAGGCATCGTCGCCGAATTCGCGCTGCTCGACCAGCTCGTTGCCGGCGTTGTAGCGGTAGCCGGTCAGTTTATGGTCGAAGCCGCTTTCGGCAATCAGGCGGTCGAGGACGTCGTAGGCAAAGCGGTAGCGCGCACCGTTTTCATTGGTGAGGCCGACTAAGCGGCGGGCTTTGTCGTAATGGTAGCCGAAGGTATGGCCCAAGGCATTGGTGCGTCGGGTCGGCAGACCGTCTTGGCCGTATTCGTAGGAAGTGGTATGGCCTTCGCCGTCGGTATGGGTTTTCAGACGACCTGCGGCATCGTAGCCGAAGGTCTCTTTGCTGCCGTCGGGATAGAGGGCGAGGGTGAGGTTTTGGTCGGCGTCGTAATGGTATTCGGTGTGCTGTCCCAGCGCATCGGTAATGCGCGCCAACTGTCCTTCGGGGGTGTAGGCCAGTTTGGTTTCGTAACCGGAGCAGTCGGTAATGAGGTCGGGCTGACGGTTTTCATTGTAGTGATAGGCGGTACTGCTGCCGTTCGGATCGGTTACCGACAGCAACAGACCGTTGTCGGCGTATTCGAAACGGGTGGTATGCTTCAGCGGGTCGGTATGGGTCAGCAGGTTGCCCGCTTCGTCGTAGGTATAGCCGTCATAACGGCCTTCCGCATCGCTTTTACGGATCAGGCGGTAGCAGTCGTCATAGTCGAAATGCAGGATGGCGCCGTCGGGGCGGACGATGGTTTCAACCTGCCCCTCGTTGCTGTACTGATAACGGGTAACGCGCCCCATCGCATCGGTGTGGCTGAGCAGACGGCCCAAACTGTCGCGTTCCATCAATACGGCGCTGCCGTCGGCAAACACCCGTTTGGTCAACTCGTTGTTGTAGTCGTAATGATATTGCTCGGTACGGCCCAACACGTCGGTGACTTCGGTATAGCCGTCGTGATAGGTAAAACGCCATTCCTCGCCCAAAGAAGTCCAGTTGCGCAACACCTTGCCGGTCGGGGTGTAATGGTCGTATTCGTATTCCGATACCAAACCTGCCGCATCCGTGTGCGACACCATCAGATTGTTTTTATAGCCGAAGCTGCGTTTGACCTTGCCGTCGCGGCCGATGACGCGGACCAAGTCGCCGCTGCTGTTGTATTCGTAGCGGACCAGCGGACTGCCGACCCGGACCGCTTCGCCGAAGACCGGCAAACCTTCCAACAACGAAACCGACAGCAGCCGCATTTTAGGCGACTGTTCGTCCGCGACATTGCCGAAATTCAGCGAGAACACCCGGCCGTTGCCGTCGATGACGTATTGCGGCAGACCGGTCAGCGGATGATAGACGAAACGCTGATGGTTGCCGTTGGCGTCTTCCACCGCCACCAGCGGGAAGAGGGTGGCGTCTTCGTCCGAACCGTCTTCCGCCACCACCAAAGGCGCAAAACGCAGCGCTATCGAACCGTCCAACGAAGCAATGACATAATGCCCGTCCGGATTTTTACTGAACCAAATCTGTTCGCTCTCGAACAATACCGGCTCTTCGTCGTCTTCATCGACTTCCGGCAGCGGGAACAGACGGCCCTGATCGTCGATATAGGCCAATCCCGACGCATCGCGGATGATGCGTTGGCAGCCCGGCACGCTCCAGCCCTCGCCGAGCCAGCCGATACCGTCTTGGTCGGAATAATAGCTGCGGCTCCAAACCAGCGGCAGGATGCCTTCAAAAGCAAAGTCGGTTTCACTCTCCAAAAACTTCAGCCCGTGTATCGGATTGACCGGGCGGCCGGCACCTGCGGCGGCTTTGCAGGAAATACAGGGTTTAGGCGGCAGTTTCTTTTTGAACTTGTTGTTCATGTGGAACATATCGCCGGCGCGAATGATGTGGCGCTTGCGGATTTTAACCGAAGAAGAATGCATCATCGGCCAGGCGGGTTTGGTGGCGGTGCGCGACAACACACCCTTGCGGCCCGGAAGGGCGGGTTCGTCGCCGGTGGTGCGGTTGGTTTTACTGGCCTTGAAGACGAAGGCGGGCTTGCGGTTGAGGCGGACGTCTTTGGCGACGGTTTGAGCGTTGCCCAGGTCGGCGAAGAGCGGGAAGGGGATGGGCGGCACCTAGGAAAATTGAATTGTTAAAGAACAAAAACATCATTGCTCAGGCCGTCTGAAAAGTTTTTTCAGACGGCCTGAATAAATCATTGGAAAAAGAAACCGCGTGCGTGCCTTGGGATACGCACCCTACATGCGGGCTACGGTCTGCTTTGGCTACATACAAAATTATCACAATACTATTTTTAGTTATGCAGTTATGATTTACAAGTACTTATTCAATAAATAGCAATATCTCCAATACCGTATTCTATAATTTTCATATCATCAGTTATCTTTATACCTCTTCCATGCTCCACATCTTCTTCAATACGATAAAGTAAACCAAAAATAGTATTTTTATCATCCTCCTCAGATAGAATATAAATATTCATTAATTGAGAAGCAATATCTTTAGAAAATTCCTTATTTATTCTCTGATGAGCCAACGAATACCAAATATTTGATTTATTGATGAATTCAATAATTTTCTTTTGAAAACTATTGCTCAATGGTTCATAGGCGGCGTCAAGTTCATCCGATATAATTAAGGTCACGGGGTTGGATTCTTCTGGTATGTTAATAACCATCTGATAATCTTCATCAAAAACTATTTCTTTCAAAGTCATAATAAACCTCTTTAAATTAAATAATTAATCAGCATCGTCCTAATTTCTTTTTATGCCGCTTAGTCAATTTACTGGCTTTCTTCTTAGCTTCTGGTGTTTCATATTTTACTCCGTGAGCTTTTTCAAAATCACTAACTGAACCAGCATGTGGAAATTTGGCCTCATGATCTTTCCTTGTAACTAATTGCATTTTGGCCCTGTTACTTTGAGAATCATAATCTACATGATGCCAAGTAACATCACCATATTTTGCACGATGTGCACCTTGTGTTGCTGTTCCTCTTGCTCCATGTATTCCGGCTTCAGCATTAGCCGCTTTGAAATCGGCTCCGCGACTACCCTGCATGTAAATAGTTACTTCTTTAATTACTTGACTTGAAGGGAATGTCACATGTGATAAAGCCAACCCCAACGGGTCAATCCATTCTTGAACATTCGGCGCAAACCGATAAAAGTTAACCCCCCCTAATAGTCTAATCGGGTCCTGATTCACAAACCGCCCCGCATCCGGCTCATAATACCTGAAGAAGTTGTAATGCAGCCCCGTCTCACGGTCGGCATACTGGTTTTGCAGGCGGAAGGGTTGGTATGCGCTATCCGTTACCTTGGTTTCCTCTTTCAGACGACCCCAGCCGGTGTAATTGCCGAACCATAAGAGGTTGCCGTCCTTATCGGTCATCTCGCGCGGGATGCCGATTTGATCGCAATGGAAGTAGTAGGTTTGTTGGCAGCTTTCGCCGTCTTCGTTGATCCGGTTATGTACCTGCGCCAAAGGCTCGTAGGAATCTTGATCGGCGTAGATATAAGTATACCTGCCGTCCGGTTGGACTTCTTGCAAGAGGTGGCTGCCGTCCCAAACGAAGCGGGTTTGGTTGTCGAGGTCGTTCCCGCTTAAATCATGCGGGAATGACGTTTCTGAAACTTCTTCGTTTTTCAGACGGCCTTTGCCTATCCTTCTGCCCAAGGCGTCGTAGGTGTACGCCCAAGTTTCTTTGCTACCGTCTTTTTTGAAGATTTCCGCTTTAACCAGTTGGTCATGCAGGTCGTAGAAATAGTTCTGCACTTCGCCGTCGGCCAGTTCGCGGTGGATCAGGTTGCCGAGGTCGTCGTAGTAATAGGTCGTGCCGTTGTAGGTTTTCAGGCGGTTGTCGGGGATGGCATTGAGGTCGTCTGAAAGAATATTGTGTGCGGGGTCGAAGGCGAACAGTTCGCTGCCGGCTTTGGTAATCCTACCTAGTTTGTCGTACTCAAACCGGGTCGTTCCCGTCCGTTGGTCGGTGCTGTGGGTCAGGTTGCCGGTACGGTCATAGCCGTAGCTGCGTTTGACAGCGGTTTGGCCATAGCCCGCTGCGACTTTGGTTTTGCCTTTGCCGCCTTCTGTCAGGTCGTTGAGGGTGGCGATTTGTTTTTTCAGACGACCTAAGGGGTCGAGTTCGTAACGGCTGGCGAGCTTACCCTGTGTGCGGTAGATTTCGCGGTGCAGCTTATCGCGTTCGATGTCGGTGATGACTTCGTCGTCGAGGCTGATTTGGTGCAGGTGGCCGCTGCCGTAGTACAGGTAGTTGATCTGTCTGCCGTCGGGCAGGACGGTGGCGGTACGGTTGCCGTTGAAGTCGTAGTGGTAGCGGACGGTTTCGGTAACGGGCAGGTACAACATATCGTACTGCGCATCGCGCCAGTCGGTGTCGGGTAAGCCGTTTCGGGCGTTCTCTTCTTTGCTCGGCACCTTCCATTGGTGCCGGGCGATGAGCTGGCCGTTTTCGTTGTAGTCGAAGCAGGTGATGCTGTGGCGGTTGGCGGCGCGGACGAGGTTGCCGTCCGGGTCGTATTGGTAAGCGGTTTCCTGAACTTGGTCGTTATCGCGGGCGAGGGTGTGGATCAGCCGTCCCAATACATCGCGTTTGAACTCGGTAATCCGCAGCGGGGTTTGGCTGTCGAGGTCGTCTGAAAGCGGGGCGGCGTCTTTTTTGGGGACGGGCTGTCCGCCTAGCTGCGCCATCAGTTTGGCGGCGAGGGAGGCGTCGTCGCCGAATTCGCGCTGCTCGACCAGTTCGTGGAAAAGCAGCCTGCACTTTTTCAGGTAGCCTGAAGGGAGTGCGTGTGCAGCAATTGACCATCCTGCGTTGGGACTGAGGTCGTTTGAACAGAAACCGCGTGCGTGCGTACCGCACAAACCCTACGTCGGGATTGGAGGTTTCATGCGGGCTACGGCTTGCTATTCTTCATTTGGATAGGCTAACAATGGACTAAAATCTACTTTCCATATATCTAGTTCGTATAATCTTCCATCGCTATAAGAATATAACGTTGCCAACACAGGGACATCATCTTCATCATTAAACTGATATTCTGATAGAGCTATAATTTCTAGATTGTTTTTTTCATTATGCTCATTCAAAAATAAAATGCTACCCATTCCCCCATCATCGAGAGAAATAACATTATTAGTAAAAGAGGTTTTTAAATTATTATATTGGGGCTTTTTATTAGCCAATAAAATTTTGAGTAGATTAGCTTCATTACTGGTAAGAGGGCGTTTATTAAATGCCATGTATCCTCCCTACATTCAAAGTACCATTTTTTAATTTAAATGCTGTATATTGGAGATCTATACCATTTACTGTAATTTTTTGATTAAAAGGTTTTCCATTTGGTACTTGATTAGCACATTTAGATAAATCAGCTATTACTGCTTTTTTTACTAATTCTCTATCTAATCCTAAATCATCAGTATGCCTAAAGGCGTGATAAATTTGATTAGGATTATTTCCAAACTGTATATTTAATAGACCTAATGGGTCAAACCAAACTTTTGCGTTAAATGCAAATTGATAGAAATTCTCTCCACCCCATAGCCTAATCGGGTCTTGGTTCACAAACCGCCCCACATCAGGTTCATAATACCTGAAGAAGTTATAATGCAGCCCCGTTTCACGGTCGGCATACTGGTTTTGCAGGCGGAAGGGCTGGTATGCGCTATCTGTTACTCGGGTTTCCTCTTTCAGACGACCCCAGCCGGTGTAGTTGCCGAACCACAAGAGGTTGCCGTCTTTATCGGTCATTTCTCTCGGGATGCCGATTTGGTCGCAGTGGAAGTAGTGGATTTGTTGTCGGCTTTCGCCGTCTTCGGTTGCCCAATCGCGGACTTGCGCCAAGGGCTCGTAGGAATCCGGGTCAGTGTAGATATAGGTATACCTGCCGTCCGGGTGGATTTCCTGCAAGAGGTGGCTGCCGTCCCAGACGAAGCGGGTGTGGTTTTCGAGGTCGTTTGAAACTTCTTCGTTTTTCAGACGACCTTTGCCTATCCTTCTGCCCAAGGCGTCGTAGGTGTACGCCCAAGTTTCTTTCGTGCCGTCCTTTTTGAAGATTTCGGCTTTAACCAGTTGGTCGTGCAGATCGTAGAAATAGTTCTGCACTTCGCCGTCGGCCAGTTCGCGGTGGATCAGGTTGCCGAGCTCGTCGTAGTAATAGGTCGTGCCGTTGTAGGTTTTCAGGCGGTTGTCCGGGACGGCATTGAGGTCGTCTGAAAGGATATTGTGCGCAGGGTCGAAGGCGAATACTTCGTTGCCCGCTTGGGTAATCCTGCCCAGTCTGTCGTATTCGAAATGCGTCGTGCCCGTCCGCTGGTCGGTGCTGTGGGTCAGGTTGCCGGTGCGGTCGTAGCCGTAGCTGCGTTTGACGGCATAAGCCGCCGCTACTTTGGTTTTGCCTTTGCCGCCTTCGGTCAAATCGTTAAGGGTGGCGATTTGCCTTTTCAGACGGCCTAAGGGATCGAGTTCGTAACGGCTGGCGAGCTTACCTTGTGTGCGGAAGATTTCGCGGTGCAGCTGATCGCGTTCGATGTCGGTGATGACTTCGTCGTCGAGACTGATTTGGTGCAGGTGGCCGCTGCCGTAATACAGGTAGTTGATTTGTCTGCTGTCGGGCAGGACGGTGGCGGTACGGTTACCGTTGAAATCGTAGTGGTAGCGGACGGTTTCGGTAACGGGCAGGTACAGCATATCGTACTGCGCATCGCGCCAGTCGGTTTCGGGCAGGCCGTTTCGGGCGTTCTCTTCTTTAGACGGCACCTTCCATTGGTGTTGGGCGATGAGTTGGCCGTTTCCATTGTAGTCGAAGCAGGTGATACTGTGGCGGTTGGCGGCGCGGACGAGGTTGCCGTTCGGGTCGTATTGGTAAACTGTTTCCTGAACCTTGTCGTTATCGCGGGCGAGGGTGTGGATCAGTCGTCCCAATACATCGCGTTTGAACTCGGTAATCCGCAGCGGGGTTTGGC
The DNA here is from genome assembly GCF_017753665.1 of Neisseria sicca. Classification (NCBI taxonomy): domain Bacteria; kingdom Pseudomonadati; phylum Pseudomonadota; class Betaproteobacteria; order Neisseriales; family Neisseriaceae; genus Neisseria; species Neisseria sicca. The sequence goes on along the minus strand of NZ_CP072524.1, from coordinate 859,162 downwards.
TGCCGGGGTCGTCTGAAAGCGGAGCGGCGTCTTTTTTGGGGACGGGCTGTCCGCCCAGCTGCGCCATCAGTTTGGCGGCAAGGGAGGCGTCGTCGCCGAATTCGCGCTGCTCGACCAGCTCGTTGCCGGCGTTGTAGCGGTAGCCGGTCAGTTTATGGTCGAAGCCGCTTTCGGCAATCAGGCGGTCGAGGACGTCGTAGGCAAAGCGGTAGCGCGCACCGTTTTCATTGGTGAGGCCGACTAAGCGGCGGGCTTTGTCGTAATGGTAGCCGAAGGTATGGCCCAAGGCATTGGTGCGTCGGGTCGGCAGACCGTCTTGGCCGTATTCGTAGGAAGTGGTATGGCCTTCGCCGTCGGTATGGGTTTTCAGACGACCTGCGGCATCGTAGCCGAAGGTCTCTTTGCTGCCGTCGGGATAGAGGGCGAGGGTGAGGTTTTGGTCGGCGTCGTAATGGTATTCGGTGTGCTGTCCCAGCGCATCGGTAATGCGCGCCAACTGTCCTTCGGGGGTGTAGGCCAGTTTGGTTTCGTAACCGGAGCAGTCGGTAATGAGGTCGGGCTGACGGTTTTCATTGTAGTGATAGGCGGTACTGCTGCCGTTCGGATCGGTCACCGACAGCAACAGGCCGTTGTCGGCGTATTCGAAACGGGTGGTATGTTTCAGCGGGTCGGTATGGGTCAGCAGGTTGCCCGCTTCGTCGTAGGTATAGCCGTCATAACGGCCTTCCGCATCGCTTTTACGGATCAGGCGGTAGCAGTCGTCATAGTCGAAATGCAGGATGGCGCCGTCGGGGCGGACGATGGTTTCAACCTGTCCCTCGTTGCTGTACTGATAGCGGGTAACGCGCCCCATTGCATCGGTGTGGCTGAGCAGACGGCCCAAACTGTCGCGTTCCATCAATACGGCGCTGCCGTCGGCAAACACCCGTTTGGTCAACTCGTTGTTGTAGTCGTAATGATATTGCTCGGTACGGCCCAACACGTCGGTTACTTCGGTATAGCCGTCGTGATAGGTAAAACGCCATTCCTCGCCTAAAGAAGTCCAGTTGCGCAACACCTTGCCGGTCGGGGTGTAATGGTCGTATTCGTATTCCGATACCAATCCTGCCGCATCCGTGTGCGACACCATCAGATTGTTTTTATAGCCGAAGCTGCGTTTGACCGCGCCGTCGCGGCCGATGACGCGGATCAGGTCGCCGCTGCCGTTGTATTCGTAGCGGACCAGCGGACTGCCGACCCGGACCGTTTCGCCGAAGACCGGCAAACCTTCCAACAACGAAACCGACAGCAGCCGCATTTTAGGCGACTGCCCGTCCGCGACATTGCCGAAATTCAGCGAGAACACCCGGCCGTTGCCGTCGATGACGTATTGCGGCAGACCGGTCAGCGGATGATAGACGAAACGCTGATGGTTGCCGTTGGCGTCTTCCACCGCCACCAGCGGGAAGAGGGTGGCGTCTTCGTCCGAACCGTCTTCCGCCACCACCAAAGGCGCAAAACGCAGCGCTATCGAACCGTCCAGCGAAGCAATGACATAATGCCCGTCCGGATTTTTACTGAACCAAATCTGTTCGCTCTCGAACAATACCGGCTCTTCGTCGTCTTCATCGACTTCCGGCAGCGGGAACAGACGGCCCTGATCGTCGATATAGGCCAATCCCGACGCATCGCGGATGATGCGTTGGCAGCCCGGCACGCTCCAGCCCTCGCCGAGCCAGCCGGTACCGTCTTGGTCGGAATAATAGCTGCGGCTCCACACCAGCGGCAGGATGCCTTCAAAAGCAAAGTCGGTTTCATTCTCCAAAAACTTCAGCCCGTGTATCGGATTCACCGGGCGGCCGGCAGCGGCGGCGGCTTTGCAGGAAATACAGGGTTTGGGCGGCAGTTTCTTCTTGAACTTGTTGTTCATGTGGAACATGTCGCCGGCGCGAATGATATAGCGCTTGCGGATTTTAACCGAAGAAGAATGCATCATCGGCCAAGCCGGTTTGGTGGCGGTACGCGACAACACCCCTTTGCGGCCGGGTATGGCGGGTTCGTCACCGGTAGTGCGATTGGTTTTACTGGCCTTGAAGACGAAGGCGGGCTTGCGGTTGAGGCGTACGTCTTTGGCGACGGTCTTGGCGCCGCCCAGGTCGGCGAAGAGAGGGAAGGGGATGGGCGGTGCGACTGGTGGAGCAGGAGGGGGCGGCCAGCAGAAATCGGGGACGGTAAAGACGACCCTGAAGTCGCTGCTTTTACGGGCGATTTTATTGAATGCCATGGCGGCTTGCTCCTGTTGGGGGATGGGGGCGTCTGAAAGCTGGATGAGTAAGGGTTTAGAGTTTCAGACGACCTATTTGTGGTTTATGTGTGTGCTGCCAAAGATGGTGGGATTGGGATAAATTCATCCTGTGAATCCCGACAAGCTTGGGCGGCCGCGATTTGATCTGCCCGTTCGTGTCGGGCGATGAATCTGAGCTGGCATGCCGCAATTTCCAGTTCCTCCGGAAAAGATGTGCGGTAGCTGCAATCAATGCGGCGTTGTTCTACATCGACGAGGATGGTGTCCAATACCATATCTTTGCACAGTGACGAGTTGGTTGCCGTATGGGCGTGGACGAACACAGTTTCTACCGGCAAATCAACGGTAAATCGTTGGTTGGGTGCTTGGAAGGAATGCACCATGCCGGTAAAGGTCAGTTCGTAAATATGGTTGGGTTTCAGATGGGGAAGCTGCAGCGAGGGATGGGCGCCGTTCCAATAAGCCATAGAAAAATCTTCAGGCAGTAGTGGGGCACGGTTGGCTATCCATTGCGCATCGGCAGTGCCGGTATGTTTGGCTCGCAGTGCGAAATAACGGGGCATAAAGCCAAAGCCTTCGGGCGCGGCCTTATCGGACGGATCTCGCACGGGGTGTGCGGGGTCGTAGATTTGATGCGCTTTCAGTGTCCGCTTGAACCCGTTTTTTTTGAGTTCGGCCTTCGGATAGTAGCCGATACCGATGGCGTTCTGCTGATAGCCTGTGTGGTCGTCTTCGACTGCGCTGCCGCCAAAGGCAAACTCATAGCGGATAGGCAGGGAAAGGATGGGGTCGGGTTCGCTCAAAGACCATCCTGCCGCCTCCCGCACCCAGTAACGTTCCCCGGTAAGCGCCAGGCTTTTTTGGTAATCGCCGATACTTACGGATACGGTAAATTGCCGAGAGGGAACGTCGTCGGGTGCATAGGCGGTGGCATTGACAACCAAGTCGGTTTTGGGCTTGTAGAGGCTGAAGTCGCTTTCAAACTGAGTCGAGGTTTGTGAAGGATCGCCGTAATAGGTATCGGCAAACGTAAGTGGCGTTTGCTTACGGGCAAACGCAAGCTCCGTTTTTCCTGTTTCCGGGTCAATTTCAAACTCGTAGCTGACTTTGGCGACTATTACATCATAAGCCCGATCTGTTTGGTCGATGTTTTTAAACTGCTGCGTATGAAAGCAGGTAAAGTTCTGCAACTCGAACATGGCGCATCTTCTCTAGTTGATGTCGACTTTTTTGCCGTCGATATCCACTACTTTGGTGCCGACGATCTTGATTGATTTGCTGACGATGCTGATTTTGTTTTTATCAATCAGAATCATAGAACTGCCGACTTGTATGGTAATTTTCTTGCCTGCGGACAGGGTGATGTTTCGACCTGCATTGAGACCGATGTTCATACCGGCGTTGAGACCCATCACCAAGCCGACGCTATGCATTTCTGCACCGACGACATTAGTCATCCAGCCTGCACCGACGTTCAGCATATAGCCGGCACCGATGTTGGTCATCTGACCGATGCCGACATTGTTCATACCGTTCAGGCTGACGGTTTCCTGTTTGTTGCCGCCGATACTGCTGACTTCGTTGGCAACAACAGTCTTGTTGCGGTTGGCACCGACGGTCAGCGCTTGGTTTTTGCCGACAGCAACGTTCTGATCTTGTCCGACAGTCAACGCTTGGCTCTGACCTATGCCTACTTTTTCATTCAAGCCAACAGAACGGCTGCGGTTTTTACCCACATTGACGCTTTGGTCTTTACCTACGCTGGTACTTTGGTTGTCACCAACACTAATACTTTGGTTTTGGGTAATGCTGGAGGTCTCGTTTTGACCCACCGATTTGGTACGGTTTTGGGTAATTGAAGCCGTTTCGTTTTTTTGGACGGTTTTGGCCCGATCGCCCACTACTGTTACGGTTTCATTGTTCCCGATTGTGGTGGTACGGTCGTTGTTAACGTTGCGGGTTTCGTTATTTTTAACCAGCGAGGTCAGGTCTTTTTGCGCTTGGAAATTGACCATCTCGGAACCGGCAGTATCGTTGAACATCAGTTCATTGAAGTTGGCAAGTGGAGAGTTGAAGCTCTTACTTTTGATACCTGACTGCTTGGCCGCAGCAGGAAAGCCCCATGGTGGTGACATTGCGCTGTTGTACAGGCGACCCAATACAATCGGTCGGTCGGCATCGCCGTTGATGAAGTCAACCAATACTTCTTCACCGATACGCGGGGTGTTGATAGAACCATATCCCGCGCCGGCAGAACCTTGTGTTACGCGAACCCAGTTGGAGCTGTTTTCATCCATTTTGCCGTAGCGGTCCCAATGGAACTGGACTTTAATATCGCCATACTCGTTGGTATAAACCTCTTCTCCGGCAGGACCTGTTACTGTCGCCGCTTGTGTGCCTAAAACTTTGGGTTTTGGCGTTTTAAGGGGAGGGCGGTATGGGTAGGATTTGGGCAATACGCGGAATGAAATTCTGAATTTGCCGATACGATCGCCGGTAGTATAGCCGGCTTCTTCAAAATCATAGTCTGCTTTCAGAATGGTGTATTCGGTATTGGATGACGAGTGCGGGTGCTTACTCAGTGTAAATGTATAACCCGGAGCCACTGTCAATGCAGTGCCTGAACCGGTAATGATCTTGGTTTGGCTTTTCAGATCTTCACTGCGTACCTGACTGTAATTTTGCGCTTCGGAAACATCGCTAAAGCCGGTATAAAAATCATAATGTTCCATAGGAACAGAACTGAAATCGTGAACCGAATCGGAGGACTTCATCGGAACTTTAGCGTTTTTATAATTGTATTCCTGAGTCACGAACTGGCTGGATTTCAAGGCATCCCGTTCTTCCCATACGTCGATATAGGCGATGTTGGGTGCTCCGGGTGCAGTATTTTTGGAATGGTAAGGAATGTTAGGAGAAGAGATGGCTTCCAGAATACTGACATCATCAGCAATAACCAGCTCGTGCGAACCGTTGCTGTGGGTAAAGTAATAGTAGATGCCTTCCTGTTCAAATAGGCGGCTCAGGAAGTCAAAACTGTTTTCCTGATATTGGACACAAAAGCCCCTTGTACGATAGCTTTTTTGGCATTTTACTTGGAAAGGGAATCCGAACGGGGACAAGACTTCATTGGTAATATCCAGAACAGACTTATCGACAAATACCCTGCTATCGGTGTTCTGCGTGAGGTACCACATAAACGGACGGGCTGTGCAGGTATAGGCATGATAGTCTTCTTCATCTTCATCTTCGCCGATATAGCCGAAGTCAGTCACCAAACCGTTCAAATAGCGCGGACTGCCTGCTTCTGTATCAATTTCCAATGTTATAGGCTGACCGATAATATCTTTGCCTTGTAAATTGGAATCTTTGGAAACTAAAGTGATATTAAACTCAAAAAGGTTTGAAACAAATTCGGTTCCAAGCATTTTTTTGAATAATAGTTGTGATCCCAAAGGTGTATGAGCAACGACTGTTCTATTCATTTCGGGAAATTCCTTGTTTACATTAAAAACCAATTTCGCTTCAGTGTCAGATTTTCTATTTTTCAATCACACACAGGACTGTGGCAGAAACTTGTTGGAATATGTGATTTCAGACGACCTGCTTACATTCGTACTACGACCTTCAAACGCACTGAAAATTCCTTAATTTATTTAAATTAAAGGGGTTGAAGGCTGTAGAAGTAGTAAATTCAAGCACAACGTTTTTGCCTTGGATGTTGTATTCGACAACGGTAGTGTTTCCTGTTTGACGAATGATTTTTCCTTTTTCAATCAGACGGAATATCGACCATGGTCCGGTTGAGCTGATACCCGCACTATTGATTTGCGGAGAGGAAACATCGATTTTTGCCAAGGCATTTTCTTCTTTTGAAGGCCAGGTAAAGGTTGCAGGATTGACTGGGCCATGACTGTATACATAGCTTTTCCCTGCATAAGAAACATTCACACTTTCCAGGCTGGAATCAAGGAGCAAGACCTTGACTGTAAAGTCAAAAGTAGGCGTTTCAGATCCTTTGTCGAAATATCCTTGTCGGATTGTTGCAATGTCGTTCAGTTTGGAAAAACGGTCTTTAAATGCGCTGTTTTTGGCCGTTAATGTTTCCAGTTTCTCTGAACGCGCCAATACGGCGGCCTCCCCTGACAAATTGGTAAACTTGCTGTACATGCCGTTTGGACCAAATATATTGCTGAAGCTTTCCAAGGCAACATTGGTCTCAGAACCTCTATCAAAAGGGTAGCCCTGTTGATGTATTTCTTGGCAACTGTTTGTTACGGTTGCCAACTGTTTTTCCAAGGTGGACATAAGTTTTTCATCGACAATCTTGTCGGTGTTTTTCAAAATAATCTCAGAAAAACTGTCTAACATTGGGCGGAAGGGCATAGGAAGCCGGTTTACTTCAGCTTTGTATTTCACAAACGGATCATCAGGAGGTAAATCTACGCCTTTTTCAACTGCAACATTAACGGCAACCAAATAAACGTACAGATCATTAATGGCTTCAGTAACGCTGTTAATAGCCGGAGGTTGATCGTTTGTGGTTTCAGTTAAGCTATGGAAATCTGCAAAAGCATCATCAACAGGAGTGGCCAGTTTCAAAGCAGCCAATTCATTTTTCACATTGGCCTCTCCTTCAGCGTCTAAAAGCTTTGACAGACCTGCTCTATTTAACCAGTCGGCAATTTTACTGTCTGCTTTATCGGTTATCTTTTTATCAATGGTGAGCGTCGTGTTGTCACTGATACCTTTGATAATGTTAACCAAGGGTGAATTTTTCTCTGACAAAAGCTTGGCAATCTGAATACTTTCTCGAGATGATTTAGGTACAACCAATGACAAATCAGACAAATAGTTATTCCATGCCTTGATGTAATTGCTGAAATAAAGCTTTTGAGCATCAGAAAGAACAGTAGCTTTACTTTGGCTTTGTGAGGCATAGCTACCCAATACCCAGTTGTCTTCATTAAAAAATTGTTCTGCCGATTTAACCATAGCAGGTAATACTTTGGTAATGTAGGCTTCTTTGGTATAAATGAAGTTAATAGGCTCTTTTAAAGCTCTACCAGTTTTACGACGGAATAATAAGTGGCTTTGCACGCCGCCCATACTTGAAAGAGAAACAGGTGTGATTCCTTCTTTGCCTGAGAGAGTAACAGTATTGATGGTATCCTCCAGCACCATAGTTGCAATATCTCTTTGGGCAATTTCTTGTCTACGACGTTCAACCAATGCTTCATCATAGGGTACGCTAGGAGTAATGCTTTGCTTGGAAAGAATCTGGTTTAAAGCTTTTTCAACAGATTTTTTCTGTTGGTCGCTCATGCCTGAAGATTCTGCTTTAGACAAATTAGTCATCAGCCAGTTTTGCATAAAAGCGGCATCAAAATGGTCTTTGTCATACATCATCAGATAAGCTTTTAAAGCATTGTAGCCATTAACTCCGTCTGAGCCGCTGGTTGTACGCAGAAGTTCATCTAATTTAAAGCTAATCAAAGGCATCACGTTGTCTTGCAGGATTCTGCGGTAGGCAGATTCCCCTACATCTTCCATTTGCCCGCCTTGGTAAAGACCCATACGATAGCTGAGGGGAGGGGAAGACAGATCAGGAATCTCTTTGCTGCTGGTCGTATCTTTGACATTTTCTGCAAATGTTACCGCTTTAAGCAGATCGGGTGCTTCAGTGTATTGCTTGGCCTCTTGACCCAGTTTGGTTGCTTTATCGCCAACCTGATCAAGATATGAGCGATTATTTGAGTAACTGTTTAGCATCATGGCTAAGCAAGCAGCAACTATGGTGACAATGGCTCCAATGCCTAACCAATAGAGCATTTGTTTTTTGACAAACCAAGATTTATTTTCTCCAGCCAAGTTTGCTTCGCTAAGGATAACGTCAGAAAACAGTCTGTTCAGGAAAAAGCTTCGCTCGTTGTTTTGAGTTTTGGTTCGGTCTGAATCCAAGTATTTTTTCGATAATTGGAAATCATTTTGCAAGCCATCCAAGATAGGATTGAAATGTTGTCCCGTTTGGGTGCCGCTTGAAAAATAAACACCTCTCCAGGAAATAGGTTGTTCAAATTTTGAAGATTTAGATAGCTCTTTAAATAGAGAAAGTACCGCCTGATTAAGACGTTCAAATTCTTCAGGAAAAGCAAAAGCTGCGGCTTTATCTTCAGAAGATTCCAATTGGTGAATAGTGCCCAGCATAGAGGAGCGCAATTTATCCACAACTTCTGATAAAGCGTTGGAAGCAGTGGCAATAGGAGTTTCCATTCCTTCCGTATCAGAAAGAGAAATTCCCAGATATTGATTTCTTTGTTCTTCAGTCAGATGATCAAAGAATTTGTCAAAACCATGCAGTAAATCCAGTTTAGTTATCATGAGATAAACGGGGAAATGTATACCTAATTTAGTATGCATCTCATGGATTCTTTTGCGAAGCTCTGCAGAAATTTCGGGAATATTGGTTTTACCTCCTAAAAGATCATCTACTCCTACGGTAACCAATACACCGTTGATAGGTTGTTTGGGGCGGTAACGCTTCAACAGAGAGACAAATTCTTCCCAGTCGCTGGAGTCTTTATTACTGTGGTTGTCATGTAAAGACAATCTGCCCGCAGTATCGAGAAGTACAATTTCATCCGATAAAAACCAATCGCAATCACGCGTTCCTGCCAAGCCACTTACAGATGTTCCTAAAGTGCTTTCTAGGGGGAAGTTGAGACCGGAACGTTTTAACGCTGTTGTTTTACCGGAGCCGGCAGCACCTAAAACAACATACCACGGCATTTGATAAAGATACTGACCTTCTTCCAATCTCGCCAATAAACTATTTTTAGATTTGGAGAATTTAGCGTTTTTCAGTACTTTATCCATTTCAGCAAACTGACGGCTCATTGAGCTAACATCACTTGCATTTTTTAAGATAGGTTCTTGCGCTGCGCGAATTTCCTTCAGTAAGGCAGCGTTGCGGCGTGACTCACGATATTGGCGAAATATAGCTTTAGCCAACCAAATGCCGACAATGGCGACACACACAGCAAGGCGAATGACCTTACTTTCTAAGGGACGAATTTCACCTATGGAAATCAGTGGGCCGATAAACCATACCAATATAATCAGACCGGCGATACCCAACATTACCCATAAAGAACGGGAGCCTAGAAAATAAAGAATTTTTTTCATATTTGTTTTTCCGTATCAATCCAATTTCAGATTATTGATGTGTATTTACATCACTGTTTGGCTGAGTAGTTGAAGTATTGGTTTTTACTTCCACTGCTCTCCCCAGTTTAGGGCCGGTTCCCGTTGTGAATAGGGTTATTTCAACTCTTCGGTTTTTAGCTCTATTTTCCAAAGTATTATTTGGCGCAACAGGATCGGTCGAGCCACGTCCTTCGGAACGAATACGTGTTCCACCATTTTTGATGTAATTCAATAAAATTTCTTTTACTGCATCTGCCCGAGCCTGAGAGAGATGCCAATTAGATGGGAAGTTCAGACTCTGAATAGGTTTATCGTCAGTATATCCGGTCACTACGATTTGTCCTTCTACGCTATCCAAAGCTTGGCTGACTCTAGCTAGGACAGGGTAATACTGGTCTTGGATTTGCGCTGAACCAGACTCAAAAAGACCATCACCTAAAATAGTAACCGTACTTCTATCTTGGAAGTCTTCCACAGAGACTAGCTTTCTGGCGATTTCATTTTCCAATAAAGGCCGTAACCGAATGGTGCCTTGTGTTTCTTGCTGTTTGGCTGTGACAGGAGGAAGTTTGAGATTATTGACTTTTGTACTGGCGGTATCAAAATCATTACCTAAAGACCATTGCATAGCAAAGTAGCCTATTCCCAAGACAACAGCTCCTAAAACACCTACTACCCATAAAGGAATAGTAAGTCTCTGTTTTCTTTGGATGGTATTGGTAATAATTGGATTGTGTTTGAAAAGCTCAGCAGTTTGATCCGGCCGTTTGCTGTGAATTAAGGCAAGCAAATCTCTCTTAATCTTGTCAATTTCGAGTTCGCCACTGTTTAATACTTGATACTTGCCTTTGTAGCCGAATTGCAAACATAAGTACATGAACTCTAATAAATCAATATTTTTATCCGGATCCTGCTTTAGATTTTGAATAATCTCAAAAAAACGCTCTCCTCCCCATGTTTCGTCATAGAAAGATACTAGCAGGCTGTTTTTGGACCAAGTTTCATCTGCCCAACCCGCACGAACAGCTAATTCATCTACGAAAGTACATAGGCAGTATTTTGCGGCCTGGATAGCGTCGTACCTTGCTCCATTTTTTTCAGCATTTTCTTCAAAATTATTGATTAGGATAGAAAATTTGTTGATCAAACTGTCAGTAGACAATTGACTGGTAGTTTGTTGCATCGCATTGACTAAGATAAAAACTGGTTTGGCAGCCTCAATCAAAGGGTTATAAATATTTGCGATGCTGTGTGCAGCATTATTCTGGTTATCCATAATGAAATTCCAAATTAAACTAAATTAACTTAAAGACTTAATTGCCCAAAATTCAACATCTAAATTCGGAAAATTACCGGCTAAATGGAAGGCCATGCCTGATGAAGTATCAAACATGTCCCACAACTCGTGCTTTTTGTCCAATTCAAAATAGACATAACCGCTGTGGTATGGCAATTCTCTTGGTGCAACAGATAAAGCGTGCACCCTAATTCCAGGCAGGTGGTAAGCAACCAATTCTTTTACTTTTTCCACGGTACCTATTTTTACTACGCTAGGAATTTTTTGGCGCAGTGCTTCGTTCGGCATATCGGCTTTAATCGCAAGAACAAATGAAGCTTTGTCCAGTAAACTTTGGTCTGGTGTTTGAGCAACGCGAGTCGCTTCATCACGCATATCAAGCGGAATCCTAATCGCTCGTTGTTCAAGTACGATAGATAATGATTTACGTAAATTGAAAAATAACTTACCGAAACATGAGGTTAGGTCATTATGCTCATATACTGGGATATCACCTACTTTGCGAGAAGGCAGGAAGGTCATTAAATCAGCACATAGTTTGGATAAATTAATAAATAATTGTTCAGGGTGTGTTTGTCGTGCGCCTTCATTTTCGTGATGCAAATATGCCAAATATCGATTAATGGTTTGAAGCATCATGAAGTCCATAACTTCAACAGAGCCGCCGGTATTAGGATCATTCACAGCATTAGCCAAGCTATTGCTTTTTTGCATCAATAAACCATAGATCTCTGAAATATAAGCCTTTAGATGCTGTTGCTTTTGACTTCCGAGACAAGGCGGAATATATGATTCGTCCAGAATGATTTCAAAGTCCGCAGAGCTGGAACGGATGAGAGCAATGGGCAGGGCAGTTTGTCCGCTGGTTAAGTCGTTTTCTAAAACTAACATCGGATTAAGATCTGCTAGTGTTACCTGACGACCATCTAATTCAGTATTTGTAGTGTCTGCTAGAGTTTTATTAAAAGCTTTGTAGCGACATGAGTCTGAAGAGTCCTGATTTGGAAAATAAATCTCATTATTTACAGAAGAAGGCAGAGAGACAGCTAGGCAGATTTTGGTGTCTTTAATATTTGCAGGAACTTTTAGAGTCAGATTTTCGAGCTGTTTTTGCGAGAACAAAAATACAGAGCCATCGGGAAAAACCCCTTCTGCTTCACTAATACTAATTACCCCCCGTTTGAGGCTGTCTGAATTTAATACCAGCGAAGAGAATCCCCAAAAATGCCCCTCTTGAGAAACGGCTAATTGGCGTAGGCCGGATTCAAGATAACGTTCAAATTGCTGGAAATGTTGAGGAGTAATAAAGATACCCTCTGACCAGACTACTTTCGCTTCTATTGCCATGTCTTCATCCTTAATTTTTTAGTTATTATTTTTCTTCACGGAAAATACCTTTACTAAGGTCATTATCGTATTTACGAATTTTTCCATTTTCTTTAATTTGTTTATTGTCAGGGTGTCGCTCTTTGTATTCTTTTAACATATCCTTCATTTCTGACTTTGATAATTGAGTTAATTTATTTTTACCAATATTTACATAAAAATAATGCTTGCCGAATTGATACCATCGTTTTTTCTGTTTTAACAATACCAATTGCCATTGACTGTTATCCAAATCTCGATAACTCGCGACTACACCTAAATATTTCAGGTGGGAATCCATTTTAATTGGCAATATGGTAACCGTATCAGGATGTAGCATGAATTGGTTCTGCTGGATTAATTTTTCACCTAAATTTTCTTTGGCATTGTTGGTAAGTTCAAAATAATTTGATTTTTTGAACTCCCCGTCAGAAGACAATTGATATAAATCCAGTCTGATGGGAGAAGGTTGGCCAATTATATTAGGGTTCGAATCAGGAGAAACTATGATTTGTACATCAATTTTTTCCCCACTCTCATCAGATTCTTTAGGGGGTTTATGGTCGGAAGCACATGAGCTTACCATTAAGGATATCATTAAGAATGATATATATTTTATTAGTTGTTTATGCATCTTAATTCGCCTTTAGATTGATAAATATTGGTACAAACAATAAATACTTCCAATGAAATATGTAATAACAGGGGAATAAATGGGTGTATTTTAATTAGAAAGACTAAATTTTCTGATTTAGCATGGAATTATAAGGTATTTTTCTTGCGAAGTTTATATTTATATTGATAAGTAAAGTCATGATTACTTGCATCAATATTTACGCTTAAAACTTGTTTGCCTTGAGTTGCACAAGTAAGCAGTTCCCGACTGATTTGCGGTAAAACAGTATTGGTCAGAATCGCATCGATCATGCGACCACCTGACTCAACTTCTGTGCAGCGCGAAGTAATCAGTTTTAGCACTTCAGGCGTGTAGTGTAGGTCGATACCGTGGTTATCTTTAATTCGATCTACGATACGGCCTAATTGCAATTCCACAATTTTTGAGAGCATATCGTCAGATAGCGGATAGTAAGGAATCACCTGCATACGGCCTAATAGCGCGGCAGGGAAAGTTTTCAGCATAGGGGCGCGTAAGGCTTTGGTTAAACCTTCTGGAGTAGGCAGCATTTCAGGGTCGTCACACATATCCATAATCAAATCTGTGCCCACATTGGTGGTCAGGATAATAATGGTGTTTTTGAAATCGATATAACGGCCTTCGCCATCTTCCATCCAGCCTTTGTCGAATACTTGGAAAAAGATTTCATGCACATCCGGATGTGCTTTTTCTACTTCATCAAGCAAGATGACGCTATAAGGTTTGCGTCGCACGGCTTCGGTCAGTACGCCGCCTTCACCATAACCGACATAGCCCGGGGGCGCGCCTTTCAGGGTGGATACGGTATGAGCTTCCTGATATTCACTCATATTGATGGTAATTACGTTTTGTTCACCGCCGTACAATGTATCAGCCAGAGCCAATGCCGTTTCGGTTTTACCCACGCCGGAAGGACCTGCCAACATGAAAACGCCGATAGGTTTGTTGGGGTTATCCAGATTCGCACGTGATGTTTGGATACGACGGGCGATTGCATCCAAACCGTGTCGTTGGCCAATGATGCGTTTGTTTAAAGTATCGGCAAGTTGCAAGACGGCCTCAACTTCGTCTTTCATCATTTTGCCAACGGGAATACCTGTCCAGTCAGCCACAACGTCGGCAACGGTACGGCTGTCCACTAAGGGCATAACCAGCGGTTGGATGCCTTGCAGTTTTTTCAGTTTGTTAACCAACTCTTTTTGGCGGGTATGCAGCTGCTTGGTTTCTTTCTCAGCCGTTCCTTCTTCCGCTTGCATGATTTGTTCACGTACCTCTAACAGCTCAGTAACCAAGTCTGCTTCAGATTTCCATCTGTCTTCTAATTTTTTCAGACGACCTTCGACTTCAGTTAATTCTTTGCCGATATTGGTTATCCGTGTTTCAGAATCGAAACTGAGTTTTTTCTCACGTTCCAAATTTGCTTGTTCAAGTTTTAATGCCTCGGATTTCTTCCGCAAAAATTCAATACTGCCGGGAACAGCATGCTGGCTGACTGCAACTCGTGCGCAGGCAGTATCAATCAAGCCGACAGCTTTATCGGGAAGTTGGCGTGCAGGGATGTAGCGGTGGGAAAGTTTCACGGCTGCCTGAATTGCTTCATCGAGAATAATCACGTTATGGTGTTTTTCCAAAGAAGCATTCAATGCCCTAAGCATGTTGATGGCTTTGTTTTCGTCGGGCTCATCCACTTGCACCACTTGGAAACGGCGGGTTAAGGCAGGGTCTTTTTCAAAGTATTTTTTGTACTCTGCCCATGTTGTCGCGCCGATGGTACGCAGTTTGCCTCGGGCCAGTGCAGGTTTGAGCAGGTTGGCTGCATCGCCCGTACCGGCTGCGCCGCCAGCACCGATCAAGGTATGGATTTCATCAATGAAGAGCACAATGGGAGTCGGGCTGGATTCCACTTCGTCCATAACCGCTCTAAGGCGTGATTCAAATTCTCCACTGACGCTGGCACCGGCTTTGAGCAAACCGATATCCAGCAGGATTAATTGAACGTCTTTCAATGCAGGCGGAACATCTCCGGCAGCCAAACGCAATGCCAATGCTTCGACTACGGCTGTCTTACCGACACCAGCTTCACCTGTGAGAATCGGATTGTTTTGACGGCGGCGCATCAGGATGTCGATCATTTGTCTGATTTCGGCATCGCGACCGGTAAGAGGATCTATTTCGCCATTCTTTGCCTTTTCAGTGAGATTGCTGCCGTATTTGGCCAAGGCACTTTCTTTGTGGGTAGCATTAGGCTCCGAAGATAAGGCGTTTTGGGTAACATCGAGATTTTCTTCAGAGTTCGCAGTAATAGCGACAATGTTGTTTGCCAATGTTTCAGGTTTGATTTTGAGGAACTCGGATGAAATATTGGCCACAATGCTCTGTAAAGTTTTATTTTCGAGAATGGTATAGAAAATGTGAGCAGTACGGATTTTGTCGGTACCGAATTTGAGCGAGCTGTATGTCCAAGTTTGCTCGACAAGGGTTTGGATATGTTCGGAAAAATCGATAACGGCAGTCGAGCCGGCGGGAAGTTTTTCAACTGCTGTTAATACATCTTTGCGGACTCTGGCTTCGTCTAAATTAAAACTGTTGATCAGACAGAAGATGTCGGTTTTCTCGGTTTGCAGAAGAGAATGAAGCCAATGAACCAACTCAACGTAGCTGTTTTCACGAAGACGGCAGAAGGTGTAGGCATTTTCCAGAGTTTTATACAAGGTGGTATTCAACTTGCCAAATAATACGCTGCGGCTGATGTTTGACATGATGTGTCCTTAATTGAGTTATTCCAAGTATGTCTAAAAATAGTTTGAAAGAAGCTTTTTCCGACAAAGGGGTCGTCTGAAAAAGCTGTTTAATGGTTGCTGACGATCAAGTCTTCAGCATCACGGGAAACATTTCCCAGCCAAGTTGTTAAGCCGAGTTGTGTTTGTCCACCTAAGTCCATGAGCGGTATTTCTTTTTGCATTAAAACAGGCTGTATATCCCATTCATATTCATCTGCGGCAAACAGCCGTACCCACTCGCGTAAACGGGCGGTATTGATACCGTCTTTGAAGAATGATCGGTAAGCGGGCAGGTTAAGCGGACCGATGATGATGCGGAATTTACTTTGAACATCATAAAGCTTGTCACCCAGCAGCAAGCCATCTCCCAAGGTATAGTTGCCCATGATGCCGATTTGCGTTTTTTCTTCCGAAACCTCAACCCAGTATCCGACATTGGTTTGAATGGTAACGGGGACTTTGAAATAACGGTTGAGTAATTGTTGAAGATTGGCTGTCGAACGGCTTTGCTTCATCAGTAGGCCGGCAAAATAACGCTTGGCAAATTCGTGGATTAAGCCTTTGTTATGTATGGCCGGTGTATCCAGCCCATTAAAGCTGGCGATATATTTCCCAAAACGGTCTTCAGCATTTTTGTCTAAAGAAGTAATGCTTTGAGCGTTGGCCCATGCCCGATAGAACAAGACAGCCAAACGGTGTTGCAACATATTGGCAAAACCGGTCCATGTTCGGTCGCCGTGTTGGTGTTGACGCTCATAGGCATATTCAGTCAAATGCAAGGGCAGGGGGCCGGATGGACCGAACAAACCGAATCCGTTGATGGAAATTTCCACATAACGCGGCGATAGGGCAACCGATTGGATGTTGCGCGGAGCAAAAATAAGTGATGGCTCTTGGCGAATCCTTATTTTCTCCATTTTGGGGCTGACGGCTTTGCCTAATAATTTTCCGCCAGTAACAAATTTGACGGATTCAAGCTGGCGCAAGAGTGAAAAATAATCGTATTTATAGGGCTGGGAGGCGATTTTGTTTAAAAAGCCAGTCAGTTTTTCGTCCCATGTATCGTCCAATGCGTCGCCAAAATCTGTTTGAGCGTTAACCGGACTCATACGATTACCCTCTCTCCAACAGCAGTCGGCCAAGTAGCCATATGTCCTTGTTGGAGCGTGTCAATTTGAAGCTGTATGAATGAGTTAATCGACACCAAACGTTGGAAGTAATGGTTTAAAACCGAGCCGAATAGGAAGGGATGGATACCGCCCAATTGCGCTTCATCCAGCGTAACCGTGATTTTGATGCCTCGAACAGGTGCTGCAACTCCGTAATGACGGACTACCTTGTTCACAATGGAAGTCTCAACACGTGTAATCGATTCAATCTGTTTTTTCAGCAAATCATTTTCGGAAGAAACAAACACCATTAAAAGCTCTTTTAAGGTGACGGGTGCATCTTCTTGGTCGATGTTTAATAATGACAGATAGTTCAAGCTTAATTGGTTTAAAAACGACCAAAGCGTTCGATCCTCACTCACAGCCGCTTGAGGACGTGTTAACTTAGAAATCAGCTTGATAGAGTTAACCGGCAGGAAGCCTTCAATCAGGAAATCAGACTCTCCGTCGCGCGGCATCATCAGTGGCAAATCCCTGCTGGTACACCAAGCATCTACGGAAAGATGTTGTATGCCAGAATTGAAGGCGTAATCCCGATTGTCGGCCAGAGACAAAAACACTTCACTGCCCAAGTAGGAAGAACGGAAGCCATTTTTAACAGAATTTTCTGATGGAACTCTGTCTGCACGCCGTGCTGAAAAATAAGCATGCTGAGTTTGGGCTTCGGGGAAGAGTCCCATATCCGGCGCTTTGTACATCGGAGAAAATGCAACGGTTTGACGGTTGTTGGTGTCAAAACCTTTTACTTGTTCGATGGCGTAGACTTCATAATTCAAAGGCTGCGTACGGTCGATGATGACGTGGTGTTCCTGATCTTGGATATTTACAGGAAAGCGGGAGCTTTTTTTTCTGAATAGATTCACCACCGGCACCGCATTGACAGAAAAATCCTCTACGCCGATCAGTTCTGTCAATTCAGGTATTTTGTTGCTGAATAAAAATGAAAGACTGAAATAGCGTTTGCGGTAAGTAATGATTTTTTTATTGACGCCCTTATCATTTACGATTTCTTCCAAATGTTCGGGCACTTTGGGTAAATGTCCGTCATTCTCAGCCTGACGGACAGCCTGTTTGATATCTTTTTGAGCGATAAACAGGAATTTTTCCGGCAGACGCGCGTATTCCTGCATAATCCTGAATGCACTGACGGATTTGTCCAAATTAAACGATAAGGCTTCATCTTCCCGAAATCCCCGATGTTCCGGTTTGGAGGACAACGGGTAATACCATTGTTTGGGGTTCTCATAACTGTGGCAAACGACGCCTACGCATTCTGAGGCCAGTAAAAACAGCAGTGCAGATGACTTAGAAAGCTCCGTACCTAAAAACACAGATAATTCATCCGGCAACATTTCCGAACATGCGCCCGGTACGCTGAGCGAGAAGTCCAAACGTAAGGCAGATTGCACTTTTTTCCCGGCAGATGCTTTGAGCGCGGGAAGCGTACTTGGTAAATAGCCGAGCGAATCGGTATATTTGGCTTTTTCTATGCGTAAAGGTAGGATTTCAGTGGCTTTGGTTACGGAAAACGGGCAACTTACTTTGAATTCGTCGATGGGTAATGAGCGCAATACTCTGCCACGTTCCAGTAGATTGATCACGTCGGCGTTGTATTGACCGGTAGGTTCCAAATTGACAATAGCTGCCGCCGGTTTCTGATTGATGAAGTCAGGGTAAACGACTTCTAAGATTCTTTGTACGAAACGGGGATATTCCGCATCCAGCTTGAGCTGGGTGCGGGCAGTAAGAAAGCTTACACCTTCCAATAGCCTTTCGACATAAGGGTCGGGGATGTCGGTTGTATCCAGTGCCAAGCGGGAGGCGATTTTGGGGTATTGCTGTGCAAATTCCCTGCCCATTTCCTTCAGGAAGGTCAGTTCTTTATTGTAGTAAGACAATAACTTGTTATTCAAGACCTATTTCCCCCATCTAACAAGTCAAACAACCCGGTCTCAACATCCATACTGGTTCGTAGCAGGAACTCTTTGGGATAAGGATTGAGTTTCAGGTAACCTTTGACTTCAATAATAAGTTTGTTGTGTAAAGCATCGTCATCATCGTCTACGGTATTTACGATAACTTGCAGGGTTTTGCTTTCGAGACGTGGTTCGAAGTCGATGATGGCTTGTTTGATGTTTTGTTCTACGTTCTGCCATTCTATGTCGGAGAAATTCACTCCCGACAGGGGCGGTATGCCGTAATTGAGTGTGGAAGAGCGTACATTGACAGGCAGATCTTTCTCCATACTTTCCGCTTGCATGTTGCAGGTATTCAGTAAGTAAAGAATATCGCGCAGAACAGCCTGCCGATATTGATCAAGATTGATGACCTGATCTGGGCGTGCTTCTTTTTTCTTGCGCGGTTCTTCATCTGTCAGTCTGTCAAACAAAGAAGGCAGCAGTTGGTTTCTGAATTGCGACATGATTGATTGCGGTAGTCGGAGGATGGGTAAGGTTTAACGCTGTTGTCCGAATTTGATATTACGAATATCCAAGAGACCAAAATCATGGCTGTCGGTATACAGGGTTTTTTGACCCATGCCTGTAAAGAGCTGTTCGGCTACTTCTATCCAGTCTGTTTGCGAACAGTTCATCAACATATCCGACCATTCGGTTTCTGCGTCCGGTAAAACGGCATAGCGGGCGGGGCTGGTACATTGAATGCATTCGCCGTCGGTAAATTTGATTTCAGACGACCTCCAGATGATGTCGAGCAACGAGCTTGGTGCTTTAAAAGCTATACTTTCAATAGAGTCCCAAGTTTGCCAATAGTAGTGGCCTTGATAGAAGAATTCATAAACAAAAGCAGTACGTACGTCGCCATCCATAATCCAGTTGCTGTCGGTTTCGGCAACCGATTTATCTGCTAGAAGATAAGTGATGTGCGCTGGTGTACCGTTGATACAGTCGGATAAGGCTTCGTAGTCGGCAGTGAGGGCAGAGTTTTTTTTCTCTGCAACATGAGCAACTAAAGAGAGTTGTTTTTGAAGAATATCGAGTTTGCTGGCGTGCTGTTCCAGAGTTTTGGGTTTTTGCTGTGTTTCCAAGACTGCTTGACGACGCATTTCGGCAGAAATGTTTTCAATAAGGTAGAGCATCAGAGGCTTTTGAGTATCGGGAAACAGTTTTTGGTATTGCCCGATTTGCTTTAAAGCCTGTTCCCATTTGGCACTCAGACAGAGGTATTGAATCAATGCCAAACGATGTTCCTGATTGTCAGGATTTGAACGTACAAGCTCAATCATGTCCGTTAATTTAGTCTTCAAATCCATCCCAGCAACTCCTTATTTATTTGTATAAAGTGTGTAATAGTTGAAACCCGATTAACTTTTCAGGAGGACGGAGGTCGTCTGAAAAGTAAATTTATTGTAATAAAGCCTGACTTAAAACGCCTTTTAAGCCAGGTTTCTGCAGTTAAATGCGCATAGTGGTTATGCGGATTTGTTTTCTTTGATGTTGAAGGCCATTTGAACTTCAGCGCCTTTAGAACCTTTATCGGTTTGTTCCCAATATTGGTTTTTCACTTTGGCAGCTTGGAATGAATAACGCATTTTCAGCGCATCGTTGTCTTGTACACCGATGAATTTTACGCCGGTTACCAAGACATCTTCCAAAGTGGTGCGCGAATATTCGATCTGTTCACCACCGGCTTTGCATACGGAAATTTCTACTTTGCTCAAGTGTTGGCCGGTAGCACAGTTTTTCAGAATGGTCGGAGCGGCTTTATCAATAGCGGCAACTACGGTCAAGTCATTGAAATTGACTTTACCGGCACCACCGCCACCACCGCTGGTCATCGAACCAGGTTGCTCGGCACCCCAGTCAAAACTTTCGATGTTGGTCCAGTCTTTGTGGTTGGAATCTTTTGATTCGCCGTTAACACCTTCAACTTTCATGAACATATCAATAGCCATGTTTTTACTCTCCTTGTTAAAAGGTTAAAAAATTAAGGGATTCAACAACAGGGCATGAGCATGCCCACCTAAATAAACCAAACCCGACTATTCCTGTTTAGCCGAAGGCAGTTTGGAAACCAAGCGCAATGAAACGGTAAGGCCTTCGAGTTGGTAGTGCGGGCGCAGAAAGAATTTGGAAGTGTAATATCCGGGATTGTCTTCAACTTCTTCCACAACCACTTCGGCAGCGGCCAACGGTTTACGGGCTTTTGTTTCTTGAGTGGAGTTAATCGGGTCTCCATCTACATAATTCATAATCCATTCGTTTAGCCAACGTTCCATGTCTTCACGCTCGCGGAACGAACCGACTTTGTCGCGTACGATACATTTCAGATAGTGCGCGAAACGACAGCACGCAAACAGGTAAGGCAGACGCGCAGACAACCGGGCGTTGGCGGTAGCATCCGGATCATAATATTCAGACGGTTTATGCAGTGATTGAGCACCAATAAACGCGGCCAAGTCGGTATTTTTACGGTGAATCAACGGCATGAATCCCAATGCTGCCAATTCGGCCTCGCGGCGGTCACTGATGGCGATTTCGGTTGGACATTTCATATCCACGCCTCCGTCATCCGTCGGGAATGTGTGGCAGGGAAGGTTTTCAACGATACCGCCGGATTCCACGCCGCGGATTGAGGTACACCAACCATAATATTTGAATGAACGGTTAATATTTACCGCCATTGCATAAGCCGCATTGGCCCATGTGTATTTGTTGTGATCCGCGCCTTCAGTTTCTTCTTCGAAGTCAAACTCATCGACAGGATTTGTCGTGGCACCGTAAGGCAGACGGGACAAGAAACGTGGCAGGGCCAAACCGATATAACGCGAATCTTCGGAATCACGCAGGCTGCGCCATGGGGCATACTCGGCATTTTGGAAAATTTTGCTTAAATCACGAGGATTGGCCAATTCCTGCCAAGACTCCATCTGCATTAATTTGGGAGATGCGCCGGCAATAAATGGGCAGTGTGCGGCGGCAGCAATTTTTTCAAGACTATTGAGCATTTCTACATCGGGTGCAGAGTGGTCAAAATAGTAGTCGCCAATCAAACAGCCAAAAGGTTCGCCACCAAATTGACCGTATTCTTCTTCATAAACGCGTTTGAATAGGGGGCTTTGGTCCCAAGCAGTGCCTTTGAAGCGTTTTAAGTTGCGGGCAACTTCTTTTTTAGAAATGGGCAATACCTTGATTTTTAATAAAGTATCAGTTTCGGTGTTGGTAACCAAATGATGCAGGCCGCGCCATTCGCCTTCCAACTTTTGGAAATCTTCATGATGCAGAATCAGATTAATCTGTTCAGAGAGTTTTCTGTCGAGCTCGGCAATAATTGCTTCGATAGTTTGATAAGTGTCGTCTGAAATAGTAATGGCATTTTGTAAGGCCTGTTGGGCCAGTGTCGCCACAGCATTATTTACAGCGCTTTTAGCTTCTTCGGTTTTGGGTTTGAATTCTTTTTGCAGCAGCTGTTCAAATTCATTTGCGGCAAATACGCTTTTCGCGCCGCTATCCCCTTGGATATCTAATTGCTTTTCAGTCATGATTCACGCTCACTTTATTGATTTCATCTGAAATTACTGCTCGTCTTTGGGTGTCGCTTTAGGCGCAGCTGCAAGGCTTTTCAGCAGCTCGCTGTCTCCCAAGACTTTTCCGATTAATTCTTCAGCACCACTCTTACCATCCATATATGAAAGCAGGTTGGCAAGCTCTGTACGCGCTTGTAGGAGTTCGTTTAAAGGACCTACTTTTTTGGCGATTGCTGCCGGAGAGAAATCATCCATGCTTTCCAATTCAAGTTCTACATTCAAGTTGCCTTCCCCGGTAAGCGTGTTTTTGACATTAAATGCGACACGCGGTTTGAGGGCTTTCATGCGTTCATCGAAATTATCTACGTCAATTTCCAAAAATTTACGTTCGGCCAATTCAGGTAGCGGCTCTACGGGTTTACCGACCAAATCTGCCATCACACCCATAACGAATGGAAGCTCAATTTTTTTCTCAGAACCGTAAAGTTCTACATCGTACTCAATCTGTACGCGAGGTGCCCGGTTGCGGGCAATAAATTTTTGTCCGGATGATTTGTTTCGTGACATATTCAATGACCTTTAAATGATAAAAGTTGTTTATTTAAACGAACTTTAAATATTGCGGATAGACTAGCTTATTCGTTGGAAGTTCCCGTTTCTTCGTCCTGCTTCCCGATCAAAACTTCCAGATTGGCAATGCTTTCAGGACTAATATCTTTCATGATGTCGTAGAAGTTCATATTCATTTGTCGCTGTACCCTACGGATAAATAGTGGGGCAGGGTGGCTGGGTTCCAGCGTTTCGAAGTAGATACAGATTTTTTCCAAAGCCAAATCGACATCAGCACGATTTTTGATATTCAGACGACGCCAAGCATCCGCTTCTTGAAGG
Source organism: Neisseria sicca (assembly GCF_017753665.1). NCBI lineage: Bacteria > Pseudomonadati > Pseudomonadota > Betaproteobacteria > Neisseriales > Neisseriaceae > Neisseria > Neisseria sicca. The sequence goes on along the minus strand of NZ_CP072524.1, from coordinate 836,030 downwards.
GTTGATTGCTCTTGGGCAACGGTCAAAACGGGTGTTTCAGCGGGTTGTTCTGTTTGTTCAGCCTGTTGCAGCTGCGGGGTACTTCCATCGTTGTAATTGATGGCTTTGTGGATCAGGGTGAGCGGTTTTTGAATCACTTCAAAATTGAGTGAGTGTTCGTCTTGCAGCTGGGTCGAGAAAGTGTTTTGAATATCTTTCAGATGGTCTAATGCCTGGATTAAGGCAATCAATTCCGGTTTGCCGGTATCAGCACTTACCCTAATATCGAGCATCAAACGTTCTTTGCCGCCCGGATAACTTTGAGGGTCATTGCCTTGCAAGACAGAAACTGCTTCTTTAACGGTAATAGGCTGTTGGGTCAGGCCATTTACTAATAATTTGGCTGAAAATACTTCTTTGGCGATGCCATCAAGTGTCGTGAATGCACTTAATGCATTGATTCGATAAAACGGGTCGGGTTCGCCGTCCTCATCTTCGAGTTTGGGATATAGGGATTTCCAATATAGATCCACATTGGTTTTGATGGCTTCGCAGCCAGCGCAAAAGCCAACCAGCCCGTGTTTTGCGGTAAGAGCCTGTGTGTAATAGGCTAAAACATGGAGGTCTTTTGATTCAGCCAGCAGTTGATTACATAGCTTCTCTACTGTAGCCCAATCAGGTTCTTCAGCAGGAATGATGGTGTCACCATATTGACGTTCCGGTTTTCCTTCGGCAGCGCTTTGAAGCTCTAAAAAGCGGCTATCATATTCAATATTTACCCCTTCAGGGGTGTCGGCGGAAATTGGTTCAGCCCATAGAGGAAATGTACTCATCTACTTATAATCCAAATATTTTATTAAACAGAGAGCACGTCGGCTCCCCGTCTCTTTCTATATGGTTACCACTTTCGCATTCCATCCAAAAGCTACCGATGTTATCTGTTTTGGATAAAAAAATGAGGAAAGATTCAGATAGCGGATTGGTAGGTTTGTGAATTGTATCTAAGCAATCTTTTAAAACACATTTACCATTAATCAATGTTTGGTTAAAAAAATCTATATTTTTATAAAAGAAATTAATAGATTTTAACTGTTCGGAAGGAGTGTAAGGCTTTTGAAATAATATAAAAGGATATTGTCGACCTGTTTGGTCGGAGCTAAGGGCAGTTATACCTGTATAGGTTATGTTCGCAGGCAGTTTAATACAAAACAGCCAAATACGAGATGCGAAAAGTACCTTTCGGGTAAATGGAATTAACTTATCTTGGTTGGTACAACGACCAAACCATCCATCCCAAAAGTTTTTATCGTTAGCTTGGAGATTGTCAGAAACAATAAAATCACGAGATTGATTTAATTTTCCGAAAAAGTAGGTTTCTATTTGCTGCATAAATAACAATCGCGCAGTGTAAAATTAACAAAAGATAAAGTTACTTAAGGTATTAATTATGCCTTTGCCTTAAACCATATCCAATATGGCTGATGCGTATATATACTTTACCATAATTTTGGTTTATGTATTAATATATTTTTTTCTATTTAAAATAATAGGTAAGGTAATTAAGTTATGTAAAAAAGATATTTACGGAACATTTTTTATTATTTTACTGTCGTATAATACAATTTATTTGCTGTATGTTGTTTGTTATAATCAGCGAAAACAAACCCATTTTAAAATATCAGAAATTAATTTTGCCTTAATCTTCAAACCTGTGGAGATCTCAGGTTTTTCATTTTAAAAGCAATAGAAGCTCGACGGAGGGAGTAAGTGCATGGCCTCTTTCGGTAACACTTTCGGTGTTCTCATTCCTAAACCAGCCGCACCAGCCATGGTGTCTCAAGGCTCTGCCAATCCACCCGAGCCGCTGACCAATGCCGCAGGACCGGTCGATGTGATAGAAATGGTTGCCGATGTTGCTTCCACTGCCCTTTCCATAGTTGCGCCTGATTCTGCTGCAGCCGATGCAGTTGATGCCATATCCGAACTGGTTTCCCTTGCGTCCATGATACCCGGTCAGCCGGGCCCCAAGCCGCCTTCCCGTAAAATGGTCAGTGGTTTTAGCGGCGGCATGGGTATGGGCTTCGATGGCGGGGTGGTTACCTCGGGTCATGGCCACTGTATTCCTTGTAAGGTAGCTGCTGCCACAAATGTTGGTAACCCCGTAAATGCAGTGCTCGGTATCAAAGTCCTATTTGACGATACCGAGACCGACTTTGCTTTCGATTCCCCGCTTCCACTTGTTTGGCAGCGCAGCTACTATTCCGACCAAATAGGAAACGGCTGGTTGGGGCAGGGGTGGTCGCTGCCGTTCTCCATGCGTCTTGTCCGTACTGCCGACGGATTCCTTTATATTGATGAACAGGGCAGGGAAATTCCGTTGCCGGATATCAGTGACGAAGCGGACGAGCCTTATTCAGCAGCCGACGATGATGAAGACGATTTATATGAAGAAGAGGCTGCACCAAGACCTGCTTCCGCCGAAGAAGATCCCTACGGTCTGGATGACGCCTATTTTGATCCTTACGAACAAATCTTCTTTTCACAGATTTCAGACGACCTCTACCAAATCGCCTCCCCCGACGGCGGCGCACGGCTGCTGTTTGCCGAAGTCGATTCCGGCTGCGGCATTTTCCAACTGGTCGCACAACTCGACCGCAACGGCCGCCATATCCGCCTCTGCTACGACGACAACGGGCTGCCGCACAGTATTTACGACGGCAGCGGCCGACACTTCCAACCTGTATTCTCCTCCATCCGTCTGCACGACAACGATCCCGATTTCGACCCGGCCGGGGAACGGGACGTATTTATTTCCGAAGACGAACGTTTCTACGTCAACCGCCTCACTTCCGTCACCTTCAACGGTAAGGAACTGGTGCGCTACGACTACAACGGCTATGGCGATTTAACCGCCGTTTACGGACGCGACGGCAAAAAACTGCGCGGTTTCGCCTACCGCAACCACATCATGGTCGAACACAGCCAGCCCGACGGACTGGTGTCCCGCTACGAATACGACCGTTACGACACCGACGGCAAAGTGCTTAAAAGCAGCAACAACCTCGGCGAAGAATGGACGTTTGACTACCGCAAAGACCATACCGTCGTTACCGACGCATTGAGACGGACGGAAGTGTACGGTTTCGACGAAAACCGCGAACTCGTCTACCGCATCGACGCCGACGGACAACGCAGCGACAGCGAACGCGACAGCTACGGCCGCATTACCGTAGAACGCGATCCCCTCGGACGCGAAACCCGCTATCTTTACGATACCGAAGGCAACGTCATCGCCATCACCGCGCCGGACGGCAGCAGCACCCAAATCGACTACCACGAAACCCTCAACCTGCCGGTTGCCGTCAACGATCCCGCAGGCAGGATTACCGCCTACGATTACGACGAACGCGGCAACCTCGTCAGCATCACCGATCCCGCCGGTTACACCACTAGCTACGGTTACAACGCCCAATGGCTGCCCGAAACCATTACCGACGCCTTAGGCAAAACCCGACACCTACACTACGACACCCTCGATCAGCTCGTCTGCTTTACCGACTGTACCGGCGAAACCACCCGCTTCGGTTACACCGAATACGGCGATCTCGAAACCATTACCGATGCGCTGGGCCATACCACCCGCCACCACTACGACGCAGCGGGCAACCCCGTCCGTACCGACTACCCGGACGGCAGTCACGAAACCTTCGAATACGACCGCCTCAACCGACTGACCGCCCACATCGACGGACTCGGTGCCAAAACCGCCTACGAACTCGCGGTGGACGGACTGCCGCTCAAACGCACCAACGCGCTGGGCCATACCTTCGCCTACGCCTACGACAAAGCCCGCCGTCTGACCGTCCTCACCAATGAAAACGGCGAAACCTACCGTTTCGATTACGACCCGACCGACAACCTGATCCAAGAAACCGGCTGGGACGGCAAAATCACCGCCTACGGCTACGATGCCGCCGGACAACTGGTGCAGCAGACCGAATACGGCCAAAGCAATAATGAAGGTCGTCTGAAAGAGCGTCCCGAAACTTGGCACATCCACCATTTCAAACGCAACATCCTCGGCCAACTGATCGAAAAACAAAGCCGCAAAGTCTCCAGCCGCAACGGACAAAGCAAAGACGAAGGCATCAGCCGCACCCGTTTCGACTACGACCCGATTACCGGCAACCTGACCAAAGCCCGCAACCAACACAGCAGCGTCGAACTCGCCTACGACGAACTCGACCGCCTCATCGGCGAAACCACCGTCCATAACGGCCAAAGCGCCACCGTAGGCTATCAATACGACCCGTTAGGCAACCGCATCCGCACCATCCTGCCCGACGGCCGCCATATCGATTACCTGTACTACGGCAGCGGACACCTGCACCAAATCAGCCTCGACGGCGAAGTCGTCAGCGACATCGAACGCGACAAACTGCACCGAGAAATCCAAAGGACGCAGGGCAGCATCAGCAGCCTGTACGACTACGACCCCATGGGTCGTCTGAAAAGCCAGCGTACCGTCTGGAGCGGCAAACAAAACCCGCTGGCCGGCGGCGCAGTCAACCGCCGCTATGTCTACGACAAAGCCGGCAACCTGATCCAAAGTGCCGACCAAAGAAGCGGCGTCCTCAATTACATCTACGACAAAATCGGACGCATTCAGGAAGCCCGCAACAGCCAAACCGGCCGCAGCGAAACCTTCGCCTTCGACCCCGCCCACAACATCCTCGACATCCCGACATCTGCTCCCTCTCCCGTGGGAGAGGGCAAAACGACCGCTCCGATTTCAGACGACCCCAAAACTCAAGGTCGTCTGAAATCACCTGCCAACCCCAACCTTATCAGCGGCAACCGCCTCAAAGAATACAACGGCATCGAATACACCTACGACGCATTGGGCAACCTGATTTACCGCCAGCTGCCCAATGGCGAAAACCAATATTACCAATACGATTTAGAAAACCAGCTCGTCCGCGCCGAAATCAAAAAGCCCGCAGGCAATACCGAAATCTGGACCTACGCCTACGACCCGTTCGGACGACGCCTTTCCAAAGAACGCCAAGACAAACTCGCCTGGACGAGCACCGATCCGAAACGCACCCACTTCGTCTGGGACGGAACGCGATTACTTCAGGAGTACACCTACAAAGGCTGCTACACCTATATCTACACCGATCAAGACAGCTACGAACCCTTAGCTCAAGTCTTCCATAACAACCGAGACGAAGCGCAATACATCGCTTATTTCCACAATGATCAAATCGGCATACCGCGCGAGATGACCGATATCCACGGCAATCTCTTGTGGTACGGCGAATACACCGCCTGGGGTCGTCTGAAAAAGGACGAGCGGGTTTACAAAAACGCGCACCAGCCGTTCCGACTTCAAAACCAATACTTCGATGAAGAGACTGGATTGCATTACAATCTGTTCAGGTATTACGAGCCTGAGGCCGGACGGTTTGTGAATCAGGATCCGATTGGGTTGTTTGGCGGGGAGAACCTGTATCAGTTTGCGCCTAATATACAAGGCTGGATAGATCCTTGGGGGTTGGCTAAAAATAGATATAGGGTTAGAAGTGTAGCGGAGGTTGCACAATTAAGAGCGAGATTTGATAGATCAGGAGGAGTGAGGGAGCGTTATCTCAAAAAACTAGCAAGAACACCAGAGGCTACTAAAACGACCTTTGGGTGTACTGATGATGACATCGAAAAAATGAAGAAAGGTAAAGTGCCAGATGGTTTTGTTGTTCACCATAAAAAACCTCTTTTCCGTGGTGGAAACAATAGATATTCTAATCTTACATTAATGAAGGCTGATTATCATAAAAAATATAATAAGATGTTGCATTGGTATGAGCCCGGTCATAACCCATATGGTTTAAATTAGGAGGAAATAATGTTTATAGTTTGTGCATACTGTGGTAATAAGTCTGAATTAACTCAGAATGATAAAGATTTTGTTAATCAAATGATGAAAACAGGATTAAAAGTTGTTATGGTAGAGTGCCCTGTATGCCATAACAGTACGGCTTATACCGAAGATTCTTATTTAAAATCAAAAATACCAGTAGAGGATTTTGTTATTAGGTGTCCAACGCAACATTGTACTGGTTGGGTTGCGCATATTACTGGTGATAATGAGGATTTTTTTGGTTGTGGAGAATGCTCAAATACCTGGAATACAAAAGAAGCTTTAGATAAAGATATTTCTAGAATTATCCAAAAATTTTCTTATAGGAAATCAGCCTATGTAAAGGAAAAAGGTGGCTGGATAGGAGCACCCCAAAAAGAAGAGGATCCTAATTATGTGGATTTGGTTGAGCAGGAACCTTTTGAAATTTAAGTAAGAACGTAGTCTGTCTAAATACCTTTTCTGTAGGTCTGAATGTTGGATAACCTTTAAAATGCAAGCTGTATTTGCATAAAGTGTCAGAAAGCCGTGGTCTACATAAAATTTTCAAATTCATAGGTAGCAAGCCGTAGCCCGCATGAAACCTCCAATCCCGACGTAGGGTGCGTGCGGTACGCACGCACGCGGTTTCTGTTCAAATGACCTCAGTCTCTTCGGGTTACCTGAAAAAGTGCAGGCTGCTTTTCAAAGCTCCAAAACGGTTCAAAAGCAGCCTGCACATTTACCCCCTCTCCCGTGGGAGAGGGTCGGGGAGAGGGCAAAGCGACCGCCCCGATTTCAGACGACCCCCAAACTCAAGGTCGTCTGAAATCCCCTGCCAATCCAAACCTTATCAGCGGCAACCGCCTCAAAGAATACAACGGCATCGAATACACCTACGACGCCCTGGGCAACCTGATTTACCGTCAGCTGCCCGACGGCGAGAACCAATATTACCAATACGATTTAGAAAACCAACTCGTCCGCGCCGAAATCAAAAAGCCCGCAGGCAATACCGAGATTTGGACATACGCCTACGACCCGTTCGGACGACGCCTTTCCAAAGAACGCCAAGACAAACTCGCCTGGACCAGTACCGAACCGAAACGCACCCACTTCGTCTGGGACGGCAGCCGCCTATTGCAGGAGTACACCTACAAAGGCAGCTATACCTATATCTACACCGACCAAGACAGCTACGAACCGCTGGCGCAAATCTTTGACAACGCCAAAGATGGCAAACAATACCTCAGCTATTTCCATACCGACCAAATCGGCATACCAAGGGAGATGACCGACATCCACGGCAATCTCTTATGGTACGGCGAATATACCGCTTGGGGTCGTCTGAAAAAAGATGAGCGGGTTTACAAGAACGCACATCAGCCGTTTAGATTGCAAAACCAATACTTCGATGAAGAGACCGGGCTGCATTACAACCTGATGCGGTATTACGAGCCTGAGGTCGGGCGGTTTGTGAATCAGGATCCGATTGGGCTTTTTGGTGGTGATAACCTGTATCAGTTTGCACCGAATACTCAGGATTGGATTGATCCATGGGGTTTAGTTAAACTTGGGGGTGTTGCTCCCTATGGCTCAAAAAAACATGTAGGAGACAATCTTGATGCTCATGAAATGTTACGAAATGCCTTTCTTAAGGATAGCCCTTTAACGACAATTACCAATCGTCAAGGAGCTAAAGGTAATCCGGCAATGGGGCTTACAAAAGATCTACATAGAGCGGTTCATGATGCAGAAGCTCGGCTAAGGGCTGCAAAAGGAATGGGAAGGAATGATTATTTTAAACGTGGTAAAGACGAAATTAGAATTATGTATAGAGCAATGCAGGAGGTCTTAGTTGAAAATAAAAAAGTTATTACACAAAATCAACTAAGACAAATGCGTAAACAGGCAATAAAATTTGCTAAAAAACATAAATGCTATTAAGGAAATTTAAATGTCAAAATTACTTTTTACTTCTTCCAAAACGCCACATAGTATTGGTTATATTGGAGGAGGAGCTGAACATATTCCGTTAGAATTATGGCCTAAAGTTCCAAATTCTGATGCCTATCAAACGCATCTGTTTACTCTTTATTCTGACTTTTTACCTGAAAATGTATTCCCTCGTAGAAATTATTATATCTCTGTTTTTATTTCCATAGAGGAGCATGCACTGGGAGGAGTAAAAGACTCTATTTCATCCAAATATACTGTTAATTGTCAGGATGATTTAATTTTACTAAATGATGGTTTTAGTTGTGCTGTTCTTTATGAAAGGGAACAAGATATCGGCAAGCAAGATTTAGGAAGTATTTCTTTGGAAAGAAAATTTTTTGAAAGACTTGATGAAGTTGATAAAGAAGCCGATGCGAAATTCAATGAAATTGAACATTTATTCTTTGAAGATAATGGGATGGGATTGGATGTATCCAAAATTTTTGGTAATCCTTATTTTGAGCAAGATATAATATATCCTCCTCCTAAGTTTAATTTTTGCTTGCAATTATTAGAAGAAGATATAGATAAAAAGTTACATATTTTTCAGAATGGTATTGGTTATTTTTATTATGACCAAAATGTTAAGAAAAAACTTCTATCTGGAAGTCAAGCAGGTATTTTCTTTATTCAAAATACTTAATAATTAACATGAAACCTTCAGTCCTGATGTAGGATATGTGTGGTGCGCATACCAGCGGTTTTTGCTTTTTCAGATGACTTCAATACTTTCTTTGAGGTCGTCTGAAATATTCGCTCTTTAATAACCTCATTACTAGTCAGCATATAGGTCGTCTGAAGCACAACTTTCAGACGGCCTTTGTTGTATTGTGTTCAACCGCCGCTACACCTACGACGCACTGGGCAACCTGATCTACCGCCAGTTGCCTAATGGCGAAAACCAATATTACCAATACGACCTCGAAAACCAACTCGTCCGCGCCGAAATCAAAAAGCCAATCGGCAATACCGAGATCTGGACATACGCCTACGACCCGTTTGGCAGAAGGCTTTCCAAAGAGCGCCAAGACAAACTCGCCTGGACGAGTACCGAACCGAAACGCACCCACTTCGTCTGGGACGGAACGCGATTACTTCAGGAGTACACCTACAAAGGCAGCTACACCTATATCTATACCGACCAAGACAGCTACGAACCGCTGGCACAAATCTTTGACAACGCCAAAGACGGCAAACAATACCTCGCCTATTTCCACACCGACCAAGTCGGCATCCCGCGCGAGATGACCGACATTCATGGTAATCTGTTGTGGTACGGCGAATACACCGCCTGGGGTCGTCTGAAAAAGGACGGGCGGGTTTACAAGGATGCGCACCAGCCGTTCCGACTGCAAAACCAATACTTTGATGAAGAGACCGGACTGCATTACAACCTGATGTGCTATTACGAGCCTGAGGCCGGGCGGTTTGTGAATCAGGACCCGATTAAATTAATTGGTGGAGATAATTTATATCAGTTTGCACCGAATTCTATTGGGTGGATTGATACTTTAGGTTTAGCACGTAGAGGAACTTACAGAGGAGAGAGAGGGAGCCATAAAGGAGGAGAAACTAATCACTCTCCAGCTTGGGGAGCATATAAAGATTTACCAAATAGACCATCTTATGGTTCTGCACCTGCGTATCATATGGATAAAGCAGATCATAGAGGCATGTCAAGTACAGGGAGTTCAACTACTGCTCGTCGTTGGAGAGCGCAACAAAGACAATTTATCCTTCAAGGTCGATGGGATTTGGCTATGGAGATGGATATTATTGAGACTAAGAGGAAATTTATAGATAAATATGATAAGAGATTGAGAAGGATGGTGCGAGAAGCCGTTAGACAGAAATTAATCACTAAATATCAAGCATCTAAACTAAGAAAGGTCATTGGAAAATGCAAGTGAATGAAGTTAAAATTATTCCTTTTAAAGGCATAGATTTAGGTAATCGTTTTTTTCAACTTGGAAATACGATGGAGCAAATTATTGCTAAATATGGAAAGGCAGCAAAGGTTATAGAAGATAACATTCTTAAAATTACTTCTGAATATAGAGATGCCTGCACATTAGAATATAAAAATAATAAATTAGTTAGCATTATTTGTAGTAAACATCTGAATCCAATATTTGATAATTTAAATCTTTTTGAGCCTGAAAATATTAAAAAATTAAAAGAAGAATATGATTGCATTGATGGAAAAGCATATATTACATTTCCTACTTTAGGTATTTCCATAGGTGGCATGTCCAAAAAAAGGATACCTGAAGGTAAAGTTGTTATAGTCTTCGTAAAAGAGGAGATAGATACTTATGAATTTTTTGCTAATGAGGATTGAGAAGCTGTCGCTCGCTTAAATCCAAGCCGTAGCCTGTATAAACTCTTAAGTCCTGACGTAGAGGGTGTGCGGTATGCACGCACACGGTTTCTGTTTTTCAGACGACCTCACTATCTTCTTTGAGGTCGTCTGAATTATTTGTTCTTTAACAATCTTATTAGCAGTTAACATAGAGGTTGTCTGAAAACCAAATTTCAGACGACCTCTACCAAATCGCCTCCCTTGACGGCGGCGCACGGCTGCCGTTTGCTGAAGTCGATTCAGGCTACGGCGATTTGACCGCCGTTTACGGACGCGACGGCAAAAAACTGCGCGGTTTCACCTACCGCAACCACATCATGGTCGAACACAGCCAGCCCGACGGACTGGTGTCCCGCTACGAATACGACCGTTACGACACCGACGGCAAAGTGCTTAAAAGCAGCAACAACCTCGGCGAAGAATGGACGTTTGACTACCGCAAAGACCATACCGTCGTTACCGACGCATTGAGACGGACGGAAGTGTACGGTTTCGACGAAAACCGCGAACTCGTCTACCGCATCGACGCCGACGGACAACGCAGCGACAGCGAACGCGACAGCTACGGCCGCATTACCGTAGAACGCGACCCGCTCGGACGCGAAACCCGCTATCTCTACGATACCGAAGGCAACGTCATCGCCATCACCGCGCCGGACGGCAGCAGCACCCAAATCGACTACCACGAAACCCTCAACCTGCCGGTTGCCGTCAACGATCCCGCAGGCAGGATTACCGCCTATACCTACGACGGACGCGGCAATCTCATCAGCATCACCGACCCCGCCGGTTACACTACCAGCTACGGCTACAACGCCCAATGGCTGCCCGAAACCATTACCGACGCCTTAGGCAAAACCCGACGCCTACACTACGACACCCTCGACCAACTCGTCAGCTTTACCGACTGTACCGGCGAAACCACCCGCTTCGGTTACACCGAATACGGCGATCTTGAAACCGTTACCGATGCGCTGGGCCATACCACCCGCCACCACTATGACGCAGCGGGCAACCCCGTCCGTACCGACTATCCCGACGGCAGTCACGAAACCTTCGAATACGACCGCCTCAACCGTCTGACCGCCCACATCGACGGACTCGGTGCCAAAACCGCCTACGAACTCGCAGTGGACGGATTGCCGCTCAAACGCACCAACGCACTGGGCCATACCTTCGCCTACGCCTACGACAAAGCCCGCCGTCTGACCGTCCTCACCAACGAAAACGGCGAAACCTACCGTCTCAATTACGACCAAACCGACAACCTGATCCAAGAAACCGGCTGGGACGGCAAAATCACCGCCTACGGCTACGATGCCGCCGGACAACTGGTCCAACAGACCGAATACGGCCAAAGTACCGATAAAGGTCGTCTGAAAGACCGTCCTGAGACTTGGCACATCCATCATTTCAAACGCAACATTCTCGGCCAACTGATCGAAAAACAAAGCCGCAAAGTCTCCAGCCGCAACGGACAAAGCAAAGACGAAGGCATCAGCCGCACCCGTTTCGACTACGACCCGATTACCGGCAACCTGACCAAAGCCCGCAACCAACACAGCAGCGTCGAACTCGCCTACGACGAACTCGACCGCCTCATCGGCGAAACCACCGTCCATAACGGCCAAAGCGCCACCGTAGGCTATCAATACGACCCGTTAGGCAACCGCATCCGCACCATCCTGCCCGACGGCCGCCATATCGATTACCTGTACTACGGCAGCGGACACCTGCACCAAATCAGTCTCGACGGCGAAGTCATCAGCGACATCGAACGCGACAAACTGCACCGCGAAATCCAAAGGACGCAGGGCAGCATCAGCAGTCTGTACGACTACGACCCCATGGGTCGTCTGAAAAGCCAGCGTACCGTCCGGAGCGGCACACCAACACCCCGAGGCAAACAAAACCCGCTGGTCGGCGGCGCCATCAACCGCCGCTACGCCTACGACAAAGCCGGCAACCTGATTCAAAGTGCAGACCAAAGAAGCGGCGTCCTTAATTACGTTTACGACAAAATCGGACGGATTCAGGAAGCCCGCAACAGCCAAACCGGCCGCAGCGAAACCTTCGCCTTCGACCCCGCCCACAACATCCTCGACATCCCAACATCTACTCCCTCTCCCGTGGGAGAGGGCTGGGGAGAGGGCAAAACGACCGCCCTGGTTTCAGACGACCCCCAAACTCAAGGTCGTCTGAAATCACCTGCCAACCACAACCTTACCGCCGGCAACCGCCTCAAAGAATACAACGGCATCGAATACACCTACGACGCATTGGGCAACCTGATCTACCGCCAGCTGCCCGACGGCGAAAACCAATATTACCAATACGATTTAGAAAACCAACTCGTCCGCGCCGAAATCAAAAAGCCCGCCGGCAATACCGAAATTTGGGCATACGCCTACGACCCGTTCGGCAGAAGGCTTTCCAAAGAACGCCAAGACAAACTCGCCTGGACGAGTACCGAACCGAAACGCACCCACTTCGTCTGGGACGGAACGCGATTACTTCAGGAGTACACCTACAAAGGCAGCTACACCTATATCTACACCGATCAAGACAGCTACGAACCGCTGGCGCAAGTCTTTGACAACGCCAAAGACGGCAAACAATACATCGCCTATTTCCACACCGACCAAGTCGGTATACCGCGCGAGATGACCGACATCCATGGTAATCTCTTATGGTACGGCGAATACACCGCCTGGGGTCGTCTGAAAAAGGACGAATGCGTCTATCGGAACGCGCATCAGCCGTTCAGATTGCAGAACCAATACTTCGATGAAGAGACTGGACTGCACTACAACCTGATGCGCTATTACGAGCCTGAGGCGGGGCGGTTTGTGAATCAGGACCCGATTGGACTGTTGGGTGGAGAGAATCTGTATCAGTTTGCGCCGAATGCGGCTATGTGGCTTGACCCTTGGGGGTTAGCAAAATTCGGTTCTGGGAAAGGTACACATAATGCAATTGTTAGTCATTTTGATAGTAAGGGTAATCTTGTGGGGCAGCCACGTTCCTATCAAAGTGGAGGTATGACTCCAGAGGAAAAGGCATTAGGTTTTCCTAGATCAACTTTGGCCACTCATACAGAAAATAGAGCGATGCGAGATTTAACGCCGCACTTGAAGCCTGGAGATACAGTGAGAATTAAAGGAGAGTACCCAGCATGTCCTAGTTGTAAAGGGGCTATGAATAGAGCACATGAAAAAACGGGGGCCAGGATAATTTATGAAGCTCCAGGGACTGAACCATGGGAAGCAGGAAAAAGTAAAAAAAGAACTCGTAAAGCACCTCGCCCAGCTGGAAAAAAACGACAAACACCTCCACCTAGAAAATGTTAAGAAACAATATGATAAGGAATTGTTTATGGAAATTATTTCAAGAAATACGTATTACAAAATAGAAGATGATATTCTTACTATTGCATTTGCAGATAGTGAAAAACCTAATCCTGATAATTACTTAATCTTGCAAAGAGAAGTTGATGACTTAGAATACTATTATTATGAAATTAATAGTCAACAATATTCAGGGGTAGGTGGCTTCAAAAAGGTAGAAATTTATTCTGATAAATTAGTTATTTATTTTCAAGAAAATCAAAAAATTTATCAAAATGGTATTAAAAATCTAATTATAATATATCGACCTGATAAAGAATTAAATGAATATATTGAGTATATTTTTGGAGAATCTGATTGTGAAGTTGTAGTTTACTAAATTTAAAAAATAATGACGGTAAGGCTACAATATCTAAAAAACAATAATAAAAGGATTAGGAAAATATTGAAGAAAATATCTTTCTATCCAAAAAAATTATGGAGTATACTTTTATGTTCAAATTAAAATTATTTCCCGATGATTTTTTTAATATATGTATTAAACGTAAAGTAGAAATTAAAAAGTTAGATAAACTTCCTAAGCTGGATAATAACTATTTGTTATTTATTGCTAAGTATCAGGAAGTAGAAATAATACCTGATATTTCTCTTTTTAATTATGAAGAGGCTTTAAATGAAAATAGATACTTAGAGTGTAATTATTCCGAAATATCAAGGTGTTTTTGGGGTATTGGACAAGCGGGACAGGGAGATGGATGGTTTTTAAATAAAATAGATAATACCATTTTTCATTATAATCATGATGCTGGAGAGTATACCAAATCTGGATTTACAAATTTAGGGATAGGTTTCCCACAATTTATCCAGTTGGCTTTGTTATACCGAGATTTAGAACACCTATTAGATGAGGGAGAGACACTTACGGATAATATAAAAACTGAGTTTATAAATTCAGTAAATAGTATAAGTAATAATTTGTTTAATGTTTATCCATTTAAGTATTTTTAATTGGAATATTCAATAAATTTATTAAGCAAGTCATAGCCCGTACAAAAGCTTTAGTCCTGATATTAGGGTATTTGCGGAACGCACGCACGTGGTTTCCGCTTTTCAGACGACCTCAATACTTTCTTTGAGGTCGTCTGAAATATTTAATATTTGTTCTTTAACAATCTCAACCGACTACCCCGACGGCAGTCACGAAACCTTCGAATACGACCGCCTCAACCGTCTGACCGCCCACATTGACGGACTCGGTGCCAAAACCGCCTACGAACTCGCGGTGGACGGACTGCCGCTCAAACGCACCAACGCGCTGGGCCATACCTTCGCCTACGCCTACGACAAAGCCCGCCGTCTGACCGTCCTCACCAATGAAAACGGCGAAACCTACCGTTTCGATTACGACCCGACCGACAACCTGATCCAAGAAACCGGCTGGGACGGCAAAATCACCGCCTACGGCTACGATGCCGCCGGACAACTGGTGCAGCAGACCGAATACGGCCAAAGCAATAATGAAGGTCGTCTGAAAGAGCGTCCCGAAACTTGGCACATCCACCATTTCAAACGCAACATCCTCGGCCAACTGATCGAAAAACAAAGCCGCAAAGTCTCCAGCCGCAACGGACAAAGCAAAGACGAAGGCATCAGCCGCACCCGTTTCGACTACGACCCGATTACCGGCAACCTGACCAAAGCCCGCAACCAACACAGCAGCGTCGAACTCGCCTACGACGAACTCGACCGCCTCATCGGCGAAACCACCGTCCATAACGGCCAAAGCGCCACCGTAGGCTATCAATACGACCCGTTAGGCAACCGCATCCGCACCATCCTGCCCGACGGCCGCCATATCGATTACCTGTACTACGGCAGCGGACACCTGCACCAAATCAGCCTCGACGGCGAAGTCGTCAGCGACATCGAACGCGACAAACTGCACCGAGAAATCCAAAGGACGCAGGGCAGCATCAGCAGCCTGTACGACTACGACCCCATGGGTCGTCTGAAAAGCCAGCGTACCGTCTGGAGCGGCAAACAAAACCCGCTGGCCGGCGGCGCAGTCAACCGCCGCTATGTCTACGACAAAGCCGGCAACCTGATCCAAAGTGCCGACCAAAGAAGCGGCGTCCTCAATTACATCTACGACAAAATCGGACGCATTCAGGAAGCCCGCAACAGCCAAACCGGCCGCAGCGAAACCTTCGCCTTCGACCCCGCCCACAACATCCTCGACATCCCGACATCTGCTCCCTCTCCCGTGGGAGAGGGCAAAACGACCGCTCCGATTTCAGACGACCCCAAAACTCAAGGTCGTCTGAAATCACCTGCCAACCCCAACCTTATCAGCGGCAACCGCCTCAAAGAATACAACGGCATCGAATACACCTACGACGCATTGGGCAACCTGATTTACCGCCAGCTGCCCAATGGCGAAAACCAATATTACCAATACGATTTAGAAAACCAGCTCGTCCGCGCCGAAATCAAAAAGCCCGCAGGCAATACCGAAATCTGGACCTACGCCTACGACCCGTTCGGACGACGCCTTTCCAAAGAACGCCAAGACAAACTCGCCTGGACGAGCACCGATCCGAAACGCACCCACTTCGTCTGGGACGGAACACGATTACTTCAGGAGTATACCTACAAAGGCTGCTACACCTATATCTACACCGACCAAGACAGCTACGAACCCTTAGCCCAAGTTTTTCACAACAACCAAGACGAAGGGCGATACCTCGCCTATTTCCACAACGACCAAGTCGGTATCCCGAGGGAGATGACCGACATCCACGGCAATCTCCTATGGTACGGCGAATACACCGCTTGGGGTCGTCTGAAAAAGGATGAGCGGGTTTATAAGGATGCGCATCAGCCGTTCAGATTGCAAAACCAGTATTACGATGAAGAGACAGGGCTGCATTACAATCTGTTCAGGTATTACGAACCCGAGGCCGGTCGGTTTGTGAATCAGGACCCGATTGGGTTAGATGGTGGAGCTAATTTTTATCAATTTGCCACCAATGCTCAAATTTGGTTAGATCCATTGGGATTAAAAAAATATTCTGTTTATGGATTGTATAGGCCAGGGGATAGTAAACCTTTTTATATCGGTATTACGGATAATATAAAGACGCGTGCAAAACAACACAGGAAATCAGGAAGATTAGTTGGAACAGAACGCTTAGTAGAATTATATAGCGATTTGGATTACGAAACCGCCCGTGGATATGAGGAAGGCTGTATTCGACAACATGGAACACTGACAGGAAAAAAACTTAAAAAAGGTCAGAAAAGTAATTTTAATCCTAAAAAAACTAAAACCAGAGGAAATAAATGTCATTCATTTGTTGAGAATAAGACCCGTGATGCCAAAAGACAAAAAGCAATGGTTGCAGGAAGAGACCATATTCTCAAAAATGGTTGTAAAAATCTTCCAATAATTTAACATTCTATGCTATAGAAAAGGAAAAGTATTATGAAAATCTTTAATTGGGAAAAAAACAGAACTTTATATAGATATCTTAAGAATGGTGATTTATTTTGTTTTAAAATAGCTGATAAATTATTCGGTTACGGTAGAATAATCGCTAAAAATAAGCTTGGTGCCACTGTAGGAATTTTTGATTTGTTTACTTCAAGCCCAGTTGAGCCATTCGATTATAAAAATGCTGGAAATTACCCAATTCTATTCAAAACCGTTTTAGACTGCCATACCTTATTTGAATCAAAGCTAGAGTCAGACTGGAGGATAATTGCTCAAGATCCCGATTACCAAGATCCAACCCCAAGTGAAATTACTTCCATTAATCCTGCTATGGGATTGGCTCACAATGCAGACTTTTCCATCGAGCAAGAAATAGATGAAGAGGATGCTAGGCAAAAAATACTTAAGAGCATTGAATTGCTTGAAACACCCAATAGCCATTATCATATTTTAAGTTTTCTTATTCGTCGTAAACCAGAAATTTTTAATTTACCTATTGAATCGTTTGCAGAATTTGGAGATTTTATTTCGGATGAGTTTCAAAAAATTCACCACCGGAATTTAAAAGCGTGAAAAGCAAGCCGTTGCACAAAACCTTCAGTCCTGACGTAGGGTGTGTGCGGAAGGAATCTTATGGAAGTAAATGATATAGTTTTATTTGATTTTGATGCATTTATTTCAGGAAGTAAAGATGTTGATTACCAAGAAGCAATAAAAAAAATGTCTTTGTCTTTGATGAAATTTTTAATAGAAAATGATTTGTTGGTAAATATAAATCCTTTTAATCAAGATGGATCAGTAAAAAATGATTTAATTATTAAGAAATCAAATTTAACGGATGAAGGTTTTCAATTATTCGTTAAACCAGTAAATAACTGGTGGAATGCTTTGGATAGGGGAACTCCTCCCGAGAAAGTTACTATTTTGGAGAATGGGTTGAAAAAAATTCGTGCTGTGAAAAAGTAATTTTCTAGCAAGCCGTAGCCCGCACAAAACCTTCAGTCCTGACGTAGGGTGTGTGCGGTACACACGCACGCGGTTTCTGTTTTTCAGACGACCTCACCATCTTCTTTGAGGTCGTCTGAACCATTTGTTCTTTAACAATCTATTAGCAGTTAACATAGAGGTCGTCTGAAACCAACTTTCAGACGACCTTTGTTGTGCCGTAATTAACCGCTGCTACGCTTACGACAAAGCAGGTAACCTGATTCAAAATACTGACAAAAGAAGTGGCACGCTCCATTACGTCTACAATAAAATTGGATGCGTTCAGGAAGCCCAAAGTAAAGAAGACCACAGCGGAACATTCGCCTTATCAAAATATGTTGTAAAAAATATCAATCATGCGAAATATACCAGATGACACAAAAGTTACTCGAAAAGGAATTTCTTGGGGCAGTAAACAAAGAAATGCACCTTGTTCAAGATGTAAACCAAGTGTTGACGGTGCTGGTGGTGTATATGATTGATGAAAGGATGAATTATGAATATAGAATTACATATTGAAAAAGTACAATCTCTTTTAGATCAAATGGATCTACAAAAGAAATGTAAATTTGCAGCTTGGTGCTGTAATGCACTGATCATTGAGAAAAAAATAAAAGAAAATATGACTAAAATAACTAATTCAAATGTGAACTACCAACTCTGTGATGCTATCATTAAAGCTGGTTGGTATGATTTCTCCCAAATAAATATTGGAATCTCTCAAAAAGCTATAGAAGATATAAATTGGGATGATGATGATCCATTAAATGATATGGTAGAAACACAAGGAACTATAGAATTATTAGCTTCGATTCGAAATATGTTACTAGGTATACAACAAAAATCATCTGATAGTTATTACTTTGCTGCATGTGCTGAAAACGTAATTAACTGGAAAGATGCTTTAGCGAATTTCCCATACTCTGAAGATGGCAAAATAGAGGAGGAAAATTTAAAACGTGAATATGAAATTCAATTGTTATTTTTAGATGATTTAAGAAATAATATAATTACCTTACAGGATATTAAGAAATATAGATAAATAGATGCAAGCCTAAATAGCCTAAAACCGTTTAGTAAGTCGTAGCCCAGACAAAACTTTCAGTTCTGATGTAGGGTATGTGCAGTACACACTCACGCGGTTTCTGTTTTTCAGACGACCTCAATACCTTCTTTGAGGTCGTCTGAACCATTTGTTCTTTAACAATCTCATTAGCAGTTAACATAGAGGTCGTCTGAAATGAAAACGGCGAAACCTACCGTCTCGATTACGACCGAACCGACAACCTGATCCAAGAAACCGGCTGGGACGGTAAAATCACCGCCTACGGCTATGATGCCGCCGGACAGCTGGTTCAACAGACCGAATACGGTCAAAGCAATAATGAAGGTCGTCTGAAAGAGCGTCCCGAGACTTGGCACATCCACCGGTTCAAACGCAACATCCTCGGCCAACTGATCGAAAAACAAAGCCGCAAAGTCTCCGGTCGCAACGGACAAAGCAAAGACGAAGGCATCAGCCGCACCCGATTCGAATACGACCCCATTACCGGCAACCTGACCAAAGCCCGCAACCAACACAGCAGCGTCGAACTCGCCTACGACGAACTCGACCGCCTCATCGGCGAAACCACCGTCCACAACGGCCAAAGCGCCACCGTAGGCTACCGATACGACCCGTTGGGCAACCGCATCCGCACCATCCTGCCCGACGGCCGCCCTATCGATTACCTTTACTACGGCAGCGGACACCTGCACCAAATCAGCCTCGACGGCGAAGTCATTACCGACATCGAACGCGACAAACTGCACCGCGAAATCCAAAGGACGCAGGGCAGCATCAGCAGCCTGTACGACTACGACCCCATGGGTCGTCTGAAAAGTCAGCGTACCGTTTGGAACGGCACACAAACACCCCGCGGCAAACAAAACCCGCTGACCGGCGGCGCCGTCAACCGCCGCTACGCCTACGACAAAGCCGGCAACCTCATTCAAAGCGCCGACCAAAGAAGCGGCGTCCTTAATTACGTTTACGACAAAATCGGACGCATTCAGGAAGCCCGCAACAGCCAAACCGGCCGCAGCGAAACATTCGCCTTCGACCCCGCCCACAACATCCTTTCCGACAAAGCGGCCGAAGGGAAGGGCAGCAACATTAGCAGCGGCAACCGCCTCAAAGAATACAACGGCATCGAATACACCTACGACGCACTGGGCAACCTGATTTACCGCCAGCTGCCCGACGGTGAAAACCAATATTACCAATACGATTTAGAAAACCAGCTCGTCCGCGCCGAAATCAAAAAGCCAGCCGGCAATACCGAGATTTGGGAATATGCCTATGACCCGTTCGGGCGAAGACTGAGTAAGGAAAGAAAAGACAAACTCGCCTGGACGAGCACCGACCCGAAACGCACCCACTTCGTCTGGGACGGCAGCCGCCTATTGCAGGAGTACACCTACAAAGGCTGCTACACCTATATCTACACCGACCAAGACAGCTACGAACCCTTAGCCCAAGTCTTCTACAACAACCAAGACGAAGCACAATACCTCGCCTATTTCCATAACGACCAAGTCGGCATACCGAGGGAGATGACCGACATCCATGGCAATCTTTTATGGTACGGCGAATACACCGCCTGGGGTCGTCTGAAAAAGGACGAGCGGGTTTACAAGGATGCGCATCAGCCGTTCAGATTGCAAAACCAGTACTTCGATGAAGAGACCGGGCTGCATTACAACCTGATGCGGTATTACGAGCCAGAGGCCGGGCGGTTTGTGAATCAGGACCCGATTGGGTTGTGGGGTGGGGATAATCTTTATTGGTTTGCTCCGAGTGTACAGGCTTGGGTTGACCCGTTAGGATTAGCTACTCGACCTAATAATGGGAAATACCATATTTTCTTTGACCATAAGTTAGATTCAGGAATTAGATATTCAAGTGATGCTGTGCAATTTAATGATGCAAATAAGGCATTTATTAAAAAAATGGAATCTAATCCATCATTTAAACGGGATATGCTTAATCGTTATCCTGAATTAAAAGAATGGATGAAATCTGGAGATATGAGTTCAAGTCCCAATTGGGGAAAAGGTAAAAATAAACAGGGACTAACGTGGCATCATCATGAGGGTACAAAAAGGTTGGTACTGGTTGATTATAATGACCATAGAAGAAATCATGGTCTATATCACCCACAAAGAAAAGGCGGAAGAAGTATATGGGGAGGTGGTAGACCAGGTCGACGAGGAAAATTAAACGGTCGCACTGGTAAACCATTAGGTAAATGTTAATTTAATCATAGAAGGAACAAAAAATGAATTTAGATAAATTTTATAGAAGAAAAATTAGTATATCAGAAGTTATTGATTGTGCTAGATTATTCAATGATGATGATACTGATAAATTTGCCAAATTTCCATACATATATATTTCTTCTGATGAAGATGAGAGTATTCTTGATTTAGAGACGGTTTGTTATTTGGATAACGGCCCAAAAATAATGGATGGAAAAGAAGTTTTTCCTGATTTTGTAAACGAAAATGGATTAGATATTTTATGTAGTGGGGATGTATTTATGGATGTTTACGATGACTTAGATGAACGGTATCCAAATTTTACAAAAGATCAATTTATTGATGCTCTAAATTATTACATGGATAATGATGATTACATTGAATTTTAAGATCTATATTTAGGTATTATTTTAGATTTCCTCTCTACGATTACGGATATATTAGTGTAAGGAAACTAGGAGACTTATCTACATTACAACTTGATACGGTTACTACGAACCTCAAACTTGGCAGTTTGTTTAATCAGGAATCGATTGGGTTGTTGAGTAGAGATAACCTGTTTTCAGACGACCTCAATATTTTATTAAGATCGTCTGAATCATTTGTTCTTTAACAATCTCATTAGCAGTTAACATAGAGGTTATCTGAAAACCAAATTTCAGACGACCTCTACCAAATCGCCTCCCTTGACGGCGGCGCACGGCTGCCGTTTGCTGAAGTCGATTCAGGCTACGGCGATTTGACCGCCGTTTACGGACGCGACGGCAAAAAACTGCGCGGTTTCACCTACCGCAACCACATCATGGTCGAACACAGCCAGCCCGACGGACTGGTGTCCCGCTACGAATACGACCGTTACGACACCGACGGCAAAGTGCTTAAAAGCAGCAACAACCTCGGCGAAGAATGGACGTTTGACTACCGCAAAGACCATACCGTCGTTACCGACGCATTGAGACGGACGGAAGTGTACGGTTTCGACGAAAACCGCGAACTCGTCTACCGCATCGACGCCGACGGACAACGCAGCGACAGCGAACGCGACAGCTACGGCCGCATTACCGTAGAACGCGATCCCCTCGGACGCGAAACCCGCTATCTTTACGATACCGAAGGCAACGTCATCGCCATCACCGCGCCGGACGGCAGCAGCACCCAAATCGACTACCACGAAACCCTCAACCTGCCGGTTGCCGTCAACGATCCCGCAGGCAGGATTACCGCCTATACCTACGACGGACGCGGCAATCTCATCAGCATCACCGACCCCGCCGGTTACACTACCAGCTACGGCTACAACGCCCAATGGCTGCCCGAAACCATTACCGACGCCTTAGGCAAAACCCGACGCCTACACTACGACACCCTCGACCAACTCGTCAGCTTTACCGACTGTACCGGCGAAACCACCCGCTTCGGTTACACCGAATACGGCGATCTTGAAACCGTTACCGATGCGCTGGGCCATACCACCCGCCACCACTATGACGCAGCGGGCAACCCCGTCCGTACCGACTATCCCGACGGCAGTCACGAAACCTTCGAATACGACCGCCTCAACCGTCTGACCGCCCACATCGACGGACTCGGTGCCAAAACCGCCTACGAACTCGCAGTGGACGGATTGCCGCTCAAACGCACCAACGCACTGGGCCATACCTTCGCCTACGCCTACGACAAAGCCCGCCGTCTGACCGTCCTCACCAACGAAAACGGCGAAACCTACCGTCTCAATTACGACCAAACCGACAACCTGATCCAAGAAACCGGCTGGGACGGCAAAATCACCGCCTACGGCTACGATGCCGCCGGACAACTGGTGCAGCAGACCGAATACGGCCAAAGCAATAATGAAGGTCGTCTGAAAGAGCGTCCCGAAACTTGGCACATCCACCATTTCAAACGCAACATCCTCGGCCAACTGATCGAAAAACAAAGCCGCAAAGTCTCCAGCCGCAACGGACAAAGCAAAGACGAAGGCATCAGCCGCACCCGTTTCGACTACGACCCGATTACCGGCAACCTGACCAAAGCCCGCAACCAACACAGCAGCGTCGAACTCGCCTACGACGAACTCGACCGCCTCATCGGCGAAACCACCGTCCATAACGGCCAAAGCGCCACCGTAGGCTATCAATACGACCCGTTAGGCAACCGCATCCGCACCATCCTGCCCGACGGCCGCCATATCGATTACCTGTACTACGGCAGCGGACACCTGCACCAAATCAGCCTCGACGGCGAAGTCGTCAGCGACATCGAACGCGACAAACTGCACCGAGAAATCCAAAGGACGCAGGGCAGCATCAGCAGCCTGTACGACTACGACCCCATGGGTCGTCTGAAAAGCCAGCGTACCGTCTGGAGCGGCAAACAAAACCCGCTGGCCGGCGGCGCAGTCAACCGCCGCTATGTCTACGACAAAGCCGGCAACCTGATCCAAAGTGCCGACCAAAGAAGCGGCGTCCTCAATTACATCTACGACAAAATCGGACGCATTCAGGAAGCCCGCAACAGCCAAACCGGCCGCAGCGAAACCTTCGCCTTCGACCCCGCCCACAACATCCTCGACATCCCGACATCTGCTCCCTCTCCCGTGGGAGAGGGCAAAACGACCGCTCCGATTTCAGACGACCCCAAAACTCAAGGTCGTCTGAAATCACCTGCCAACCCCAACCTTATCAGCGGCAACCGCCTCAAAGAATACAACGGCATCGAATACACCTACGACGCATTGGGCAACCTGATTTACCGCCAGCTGCCCAATGGCGAAAACCAATATTACCAATACGATTTAGAAAACCAGCTCGTCCGCGCCGAAATCAAAAAGCCCGCAGGCAATACCGAAATCTGGACCTACGCCTACGACCCGTTCGGACGACGCCTTTCCAAAGAACGCCAAGACAAACTCGCCTGGACGAGCACCGAACCGAAACGCACCCACTTCGTCTGGGACGGCAGCCGCCTATTGCAGGAGTACACCTACAAAGGCAGCTATACCTATATCTATACCGACCAAGACAGCTACGAACCGCTGGCGCAAGTCTTTGACAACGCCAAAGACGGCAAGCAATACCTCGCCTATTTCCACAACGACCAAGTCGGTATACCGAGGGAGATGACCGACATCCATGGTAATCTCTTATGGTACGGCGAATACACCGCCTGGGGTCGTCTGAAAAAGGATGAACGCGTCTATCGGAATGCGCATCAGCCGTTTAGATTGCAGAACCAGTATTATGATGAAGAAACCGGGCTGCACTATAATTTCTTCCGTTACTATGAGCCAAACACTGGTAGATTCATCAATCAGGACCCGATTGGATTAGCTGGCGGAGAAAATCTTTATTGGTTCGCTCCTAATGGGCAAGATTGGCTAGATCCTTTAGGTTTGGATAGAAAGCCAAACCACCGCTTAAGATCACAAAGGCCTAATGCGATGCGAGATCATCATACTGTTCCTCAAGAAATGCTTAAAGATGAAGATTTTGTAGCTCAATTAGAACAATGTGGACTTAAAAGTAAAAAGGCAAGACGGCAATTTATAGATCAGCAAATAGTACGTATTGATGCAAAAAAACATGATGATATACATAGGAGAGGTTGGAACCAGCAATGGAAAACTTGGTTTAGTAATAATCCTAATTTCAAATTATCTGACATAATGGATCAAATACAAGTTATGATGAAACAACACAACATTCCTAGAGCAACTAGAAATTATGTTAGAAAATATAAACGAAATGGGCCAACTGCCTTTATAATTGGAAAAAAATAATAGATTTTTTGTAAAAGGTAATAATTATGAAATTATTTGAAGTTTATAGCGATCTTTCCTCATTTTCTGAAAAAACTGATATTTACGGCGATTTTGCTCATATTTTATGGGAAGGACATGCCTCTAAAAAAACTAGAAATGTTCCTAGCCCTGAAATATATATTGATCGACTAGGTCCTGATGTACCAGAGGCCTATGTATCGAATAGAAGCTTGATAGTTTCCCAGAAAATTAAAGATTCTTTATTTACTTCAGGACTAACTGGATTTACTGCAATTCTTGCAGTCAAAAATAAAATTATTAAGTGTGATTGGAAAAATCTTTCAGAAGATTATTTTGAAAAATATTACTCCATTGATGATGTAATTGATAAAGGTAGGCACAATCAATCAATTGCAGACAAAATGCCAAATTTGTGGTGGATAAAAGCTAATGATTTTATTAGTTTTCATAAAAAATCTCCTCAAGAATGGGATTATGTTATTGATAATGAATCGGATTTTTATCATGGTACAGGGGATAGATTAGGAGTTTTTGTTTCTGAAAAAGCTAAAAGCTTTATGGAATCTTTATGCTTACCATTAAAATATAACGAACTTTGAATCTTATTTTTTATTTAACAAGTGTAGTCTACATGAGTAATAGGTGCTCCTAGCATACACGTAATCAACACTGTGAGGCCGTCTGACAAAAATTACTAAAACTTTTCAGACGACCTCAAAACCTTCTTTGAGGTCGTCTGAACCATTTGTTCTTTAACAATCTCATTAGCAGTTAACATAGAGGTCGTCTGAAAACCAACTTTCAGACGACCTTTGTTGTAACGTACTTAACCGCTGCTGCGCCTACGACAAAGCCGGCAACCTGATCCAAAGCGCCGATCAAAGAAGCGGCGTACTCAATTACATCTACGACAAAATCGGACGCATTCAAGAAGCCCGCAACAGCCAAAGCGGCCGCAGCGAAACCTTCGCCTTCGACCCCGCCCACAACATCCTTTCCGACAAAGCGGCCGAAGGGAAGGGCAGCAACATTAGCAGCGGCAACCGCCTCAAAGAATACAACGGCATCGAATACACCTACGACGCATTGGGCAACCTGATTTACCGCCAGCTGCCCAACGGCGAAAACCAATATTACCAATACGATTTAGAAAACCAACTCGTCCGCGCCGAAATCAAAAAGCCCGCCGGCAATACCGAAATTTGGACCTACGCCTACGACCCGTTCGGCAGAAGGCTTTCCAAAGAACGCCAAGACAAACTCGCCTGGACGAGCACCGACCCGAAACGCACCCACTTCGTCTGGGACGGAACGCGATTGCTTCAGGAGTACACCTACAAAGGCAGCTACACCTATATCTACACCGACCAAGACAGCTACGAACCGCTGGCGCAAGTCTTTGACAACGCCAAAGACGGCAAACAATACCTCGCCTATTTCCACAACGACCAAATCGGCATACCACGAGAGATGACCGACATCCACGGCAATCTGTTATGGTACGGAGAATACACCGCCTGGGGTCGTCTGAAAAAGGATGGGCGGGTTTACAAGGATGCGCATCAGCCGTTCAGATTGCAGAACCAATACTTCGATGAAGAGACCGGGCTGCACTACAACCTGATGCGGTATTACGAGCCTGAGGCCGGGCGGTTTGTGAATCAGGACCCGATTAAATTAATTGGTGGGGAGAACCTATATCAATTTGCGCCCAATACTCAAGAATGGGTTGATCCTTTGGGAGAGAGTGGCTATCGCTTGCGTAAAAGCATGGAATCTCAGGGAATGTTCCGCCCAGATTCTTCTTGGCAGACGCACCATTTAATTCCACAGGCAGTTTGGAAAGAAAACAAAGCATTTTTTAACAGTATCGGCATGAAAGGCAAAGGATTAGGCAGAGATAGTTGGACTAATGGTCTGTATATGCCTTCAACCGAAGCGGATGCTCGAGGCGCACTTAGAGAATTTTTCCATCAAGGGTCTCATAAGAACTACAATGATAGTGTAAGTCGCGAGTTGCAAAAAATAAGAGGCGAATTCCAACAAGGAAAGATTACAGCAGCACAAGCACGAAAACGTGTACAGAATTTACAAAAAAGGTTGAAAAAACGCTTAAGTAAGTCTTTATCCGTTGGAGGATGCGGATCTACCAACTCGCCTAAACGATTAGATTAGGAGGATATTATGAAAAAATTACTAGTATGGGGATATGCCCTACAAAGCATGGATAAAGCAGAAAAAATGGGGTTACCACGTGTAAGTAGTGGTGTTCTAGGTATATCAGAGAAGTTTAACCCTAAAAAAACGCATCCTGATTTTGACTTTCCATGGAGTTGGTTCGTAAAGGGACAAGAAATTCCTCCAATGCCTGAAAAAGTTTATGTCTGCTTAAAGAAAGCAAGAGGTGTTACTTTTGATTTTCTTCCATATAATGATTTCTTTATCATGTCAGCGCGTTTTTTGGAATTTATTAAAAAATACGGGTTTGATCATGATTTTGGTATGAGCAAGGTAATTATTGTCAATACAAAAGGCGAGCTATTGACGAATAAAATCTATTATTTGGTAAGAATAGTTAGCTGGGAAATTGAGAATGAAATTGTTTACCCGGATTTAGGAAGAGATGAAAAAGGTTTTTCGCTGGAGGCATATACTAATTCGGATAAGGATATTTTATTGTCTTCCAATCATAATTATTCAGGAGCATTTATGGTGTCAGAAAATTTAAAAGAAAAAATATTGGAAAACTTTTCTTTGCCTTTTCTTTATTCTTTGGAAGAGTGGAAGGAATTGAATAATTTAGACAGTTATTGGGATTAATAAGAATATAGAACATTTTGAATTACAGTCTATTAATATGATTGATATAACAACTAAAGATATGATTTCTGTGTGGATGGGGACATCTTTTAAAACACCTGATGAGTTTAATGAATATACAGATGGAATGGAGGACTCAGATTCTCATTGTCCAGCTTTTGCAGATTTTGGAGTTTCATTTATTGATTCTGATTATTTTGTGGCATTCCAGACAGATAATGGAGAAATTGTGCCAGTTGAAGTGTTAGCAGAAGAAGTTGGGGCACACTCCAATAAAGTTATAAAAGATATTGTGAAAGTAGCAAAAGAGAAAGGAATAAATGAAGGTAATTCTTTATATTACTATTCTAATGCAACATTTTATGAAGAAAATCCAGGTAAACTTTACAATGATTTGAAGTTTATAGGAACTTTCAAAGACCCGAGAAAAAAATATCGTTAGTGGCAGTGAAATATTAATCAGTAAGCCGTAGCCCGGCAAAACCTTCAGTCCCGACGCAAGGTAGGTATGTGCTGCCCACACCCCCTTCGGGCTACCTGAAAAAGTGCAGGCTGCTTTCAAAGCTCCAAAACGGTTCAAAAGCAGCCTGCACATTTACTCCCTCTCCCGTGGGAGAGGGCCGGGGAGAGGGCAAAACGACCGCTCCGATTTCAGACGACCCCAAAACTCAAGGTCGTCTGAAATCACCTGCACACCTTAACCCTGTCAGCGGCAACCGCCTCAAAGAATACAACGGCATCGAATACACCTACGACGCATTGGGCAATTTGATCTACCGCCAGCTGCCCAATGGCGAAAACCAATATTACCAATACGACCTAGAAAACCAACTCGTCCGCGCCGAAATCAAAAAGCCCGCCGGCAATACCGAGATCTGGACATACGCCTATGACCCGTTCGGACGCCGCCTCTCCAAAGAGCGCCAAGACAAACTCGCCTGGACGAGTACCGCTCCGAAACGTACCCATTTCGTCTGGGACGGCAGCCGCCTATTGCAGGAATACACCTACAAAGGCAGCTACACCTATATCTACACCGACCAAGACAGCTACGAACCCTTAGCCCAAGTCTTCAGCAACAACCAAGACGAAGCGCAATACCTCGCCTATTTCCACAACGACCAAATCGGCATCTCGCGCGAGATGACCGACATCCACGGCAATCTGTTATGGTACGGCGAATACACCGCCTGGGGTCGTCTGAAAAAGGACGGGCGGGTTTACAAGGATGCGCATCAGCCGTTCAGACTTCAAAACCAGTATTATGATTCTGAAACAGGACTCCACTATAACTATTTCCGCTATTACGATTCAGACACAGGACGTTTTGTAAGCCAAGACGTGATAGGTTTGGTAGGAGGAGAAAATTTCTATCAATTTTCCCCCAATACACAAAGTTGGATTGATCCTTTAGGACTCAAAGAACTTTATTATCTTGTTGCAAGAAAAGATGGTTTTTACCCTGTAATGGAATGGGGTAAACGTAAGCCTGTGGGTAAGATATGGTTGAAAAAAGGAGATATTTGGAAAATTGGGGAAACAAAAAATATTGTAAAAGGTGTTCAGCGTCGGTATTCTCAAAAATGGTTAGATAGAAATAATTTAAAATATATAAGAGTCATGAAGGGGCCTAAGAAGGCTATGCAACGTTGGGAAAGGTTGAAAATTATTAAATATATTAAGAGAAGGGGTAAATTACCAGCGGGAAATAAATGTAAGCATTAGTTTTATTTTGTTTTTAAGATAAGGAGATGAATATGGAAATACGAACTACGAGTGACTCTCCAAAATGGAGTAAAGTTAGTATATTAGATAGCGAAATAGAGAATGGCTTACAGCCTATTCTGAAAAAATATACTGAATTTCCTTTTGATTTAGTGTTATGTTTCAGGTGTTTAGAAAAAGATAGCGGCTGGAAATCTAAATCTCGATATTCAAAAGAAGATAATTATAATGCCCTTGGATTTGACATTGTTGTTTATGAAGAAGATTTTATACCTATTAAAAAAGATATAGATGCACAAAGAAAGATACTAGGTAAGGAGTTTTATCGATATTTTTTTGAAACCATGAAGAAAAAAGAAAGACAATTTCCTATACTTAAAAAAATTAACCCTAATTTCTTATATGATGTTGAAAAATGGTTATTGGAAAATAAATGGATAGATGCTATTAGTGAATCATAGCAAGCCGTAGCCCGGACAAAACCTTCAGTCCTGACGTAGGGTGTGTGCGGTAAGCACGCACGCGGTTTCTGTTTTTCAGACGACCTCACTATCTTCTTTGAGGTCGTCTGAAACATTTGTTCTTTAACAATCTCATTAGCAGTTGACATAGAGGTCGTCTGAAAACCAACTTTCAGACGACCTCTGCCAAATCGCCTCCCCCGACGGCGGCGCACCGCCTCACTTCCGTCACCTTCAACGGCAAGGAACTGGTGCGCTACGACTATGACGGCTACGGCGATTTGACCGCCGTTTACGGACGCGACGGCAAAAAACTGCGCGGTTTCGCCTACCGCAACCACATCATGGTCGAACACAGCCAGCCCGACGGACTGGTATCCCGCTACGAATACGACCGTTATGACACCGATGGCAAAGTGCTTAAAAGCAGCAACAACCTCGGCGAAGAATGGACGTTCGACTACCGCAAAGACCATACCGTCGTTACCGACGCATTGGGGCGGACGGAAGTGTACGGTTTCGACGAAAACCGCGAACTCGTCTACCGCATCGACGCCGACGGACAACGCAGCGACAGCGAACGCGACGACTACGGCCGCATTACCGTAGAACGCGACCCGCTCGGACGCGAAACCCGCTATCTCTACGATACCGAAGGCAACGTCATCGCCATCACCGCGCCGGACGGCAGCAGCACCCAAATCGACTACCACGAAACCCTCAACCTGCCGGTTGCCGTCAACGATCCCGCAGGCAGGATTACCGCCTATACCTACGACGGACGCGGCAACCTCATCAGCATCACCGACCCCGCCGGTTACACCACCAGCTACGACTACAACGCCCAATGGCTGCCCGAAACCATTACTGACGCCTTAGGCAAAACCCGACGCCTACAATACGATACCCTCGACCAGCTCGTCTGCTTTACCGACTGTACCGGTGAAACCACCCGTTTCGGTTACACCGAATACGGCGATCTCGAAACCGTTACCGATGCGCTGGGCCATACCACCCGCCACCATTACGACGCAGCAGGCAACCCCGTCCGTACCGACTATCCCGACGGCAGTCACGAAACCTTCGAATACGACCGCCTCAACCGTCTGACCGCCCACATCGACGGACTCGGTGCCAAAACCGCCTACGAACTCGCAGTGGACGGACTGCCGCTCAAACGCACCAACGCGCTGGGCCATACCTTCGCCTACGCCTACGACAAAGCCCGCCGTCTGACCGTCCTCACCAACGAAAACGGCGAAACCTACCGTCTCGATTACGACCCGACCGACAACCTGATCCAAGAAACCGGCTGGGACGGCAAAATTACTGCCTACGGCTACGATGCTGCCGGACAGTTGATGCAACAGACCGAATACGGCCAAAGCAATAATGAAGGTCGTCTGAAAGACCGACCCGAGACTTGGCACCGAGCGGTTTGTTTTTTTGTATTGGTTGGTTTGAGTATCAATGGGAATACCCTCGTTGGGTTTGGCACAAATTGTGGCACAAATGACCGCAACCAGTAGTATATGAACAGATAAAAAACGCCCTAAATCAAGGGCGTTTGTCTATACACATACTACTGGTTACGGGCTAGGTGGGTTCAATTCCCCCCGCCTCCACCATACCCTATTTTCAGCAGTATCCTGTAATACGCATAAAGCCTTGAGCCTTAACGGTTTCAAGGCTTTTTTGTTACCTTAAATATGCTGGCGTATGATTGAGTTTTCGCAATTTATAGGGTAACTTTTCATGAGTTACCCAAAAAACAAGCCCAAAAAGTAGGCAGATTAGTCCTATTTTTTTAAACAAGTTACCCAAAAAATCCATAAAACCAATTATTAACAATGGCTTAATGAGTTTTTAAAAGTTACCCCAAACTGGATTAAAAATGCCTAAACAGACGCTACCGCTTACAGATAGCCAATGCAAAAAACTACAACCGCCGAATCAATTATCAGACGGTGGAGGGTTATATCTTCAAGCAAGGGGAAACGGCAAATACTGGCGTTTTCGTTACTACCGACCAAGCGACAACAAACGCGATGAAATGCCACTGGGTGTCTATCCTGAAATCAGCTTAAAAGAAGCAAGAGAAAAACGCGAAGAATTGCGCGGACTGATAGCAAAAGGGATAGACCCTAAGCTACACCAGCAAGACAAAGTACAGAGGCAGGCAGAGCGGCAAAAAAACACATTTGAGGCTATTGCGCGCAAATGGCACAGCGACCAAGTAGCGAAGCCGAATAAATGGAAGCCCGACCATGCACAAAGAGTTATCCGCAGTCTTGAGCTTCATATTTTCCCTGACCTTGCAACACGCAAAATAGACGAAATCATGCCGCTTGAGGTTTTAGGACTGTTGCAGAGGCTGGAATCGGCGGGGAAATATGACAAGGTACAGAAAGTTTATGACGTAGTAAATCAAGTTTTCAAATATGCCGTGAAACTTCGCTTGAGCCTGTTCAATCCCGCCGCCGAATTGCGGGGGGAATTGGCAAAAGTGGAGCAGAAACATTACCGCTTCATTAGAGACCCACAAAAGCTAGGCGAAGTGTTACGGGCTTTTGACGGTTACACAGGTTTTCCGCAAACACGCGCCCTATTGCAGCTTTCCCCTTATGTGTTTGCCCGCCCTGCCGAATTGCGTTTATTGCGCTGGTGTGAAATTGATTGGGAGGCGCAGCAATACTATAAAGACGGCGTAAACATGAAAAACAAGATAGACCATATTGTCCCCTTGAGCCGCCAAGCCTTAGCAATACTTGACGGCTTGAAACCCGTAACGGGGCATTATGAATATGTGTTTTACAACACCAGCAAAAAACAGCCCTTGAGCGAAGGGGCAATACGGAAAGCATTAGACCGTTTAGGATTCTTGGAAAAAACCACACAGCACGGCTTTAGACATACAGCTAGCACGATATTGAATGAGATGGGCTATAACGCCGATTGGGTAGAAAGGCAACTAGCCCACAAAGACCCCAACACGACAAGAGCAGCCTACAACCATGCGAAATATTTAGAACAACGCGCCGATATGGTGCAGGCATGGGCTGATTATCTTGATGAATTGAAAGCACATTCAGGCATATTGCAGGAAACGGCAGAATAAACTATCATCTTAAGCATTACGAAAGAAAACCATGCGGATATTTAGAAACCAGTGGATAACGAAATTTGCCAAGAAGCACAAAATCAGCGATTCCGATCTGATAGAAGCGGTAGAGCGGGCAGGTAAAGGAGTGATAGACGCAGATTTAGGCGGCGGTGTTATCAAGCAGCGCATAGCTAGGCAAGGACAAGGCAGAAGCGGCGGTTATCGTAGTCTGATATTTTTCAGGCGTGGGGAACGGGCGTTTTTCATGACTGCCTTTGCCAAGAACGACCGAGAAAACATCACAGATAAAGAACTTGCAGAATTAAAGAAAGCCGCCGCCATCATCTTGGCAATGACGGAAACCGACATAGAACAAGCCAAATCAAACGGCACTTTCACGGAGATACAGCCATGAAATACAAAAGCGAGATTTTCGCAGCAATACATGAAACCATGCAGGGACTTCACGACATCGGTGTTATTGACAAAAAAACAATGCGCGATTTTGACAAATCATGCCTGACCGAAATCAAACCATTGAGCGGCGAAGACATCAAGGCAATCAGAGAGCGTGAAGCATTATCTCAAGCCGCTTTTGCCATGTATCTAAACATCGGCAAAAACCAAGTTTCCGAATGGGAGCGGGGTATCAAAAAGCCAAGCGGCGCGGCTTTAAAGCTGCTTACTATCGTTAAGAACAAGGGAATTGAGGCGATTGCCTGATACTGGAAACAGAAAAGGAGCGGATATATTGCCGCCGCGAAGTACCACACAACGCCCACCCGTTGATTTTGGGGATAGGGTCACTCAATCCGTTTTATGCCGTCAGAAAAAGAACATGGAGTGAATAGAATATGGCAATCCTGATGCTCACTACCATACCTATTTTGAGGGTAACATATCTGCTAATCTAGTACAGCCCCTTTTTATTTCACAGGGCCGCGCCTTATGTGCAGCCCTGTGGGTTGAAACATTTAATATTAATTGCTTAAGATAGATAAACAGGCGGCCCTGCCTATCCCGCATTCAATCATTAAGGAAATTTTGCTGAGATTTCGTTGTGCGGGGCCTAGCCGTCTGAGAGCTGTTCCGCCCGTGAATAAAATTCCCGCGCATCGATTTGCGGCAGATTTTTTGCAGCAACATCAAAATATTTTTTGCCCGCCCAAAGGTCTTTATCGCCAATCACAAACACATAATGCTTGGCACGGGTAAGCGCCACATTCAGCAGATTCGGTTTTCCTGCCGCCCATTGTGCCGCACCGTCCGTTTTTGCATCGCAGCCTAAAACCAGCCAAACCATTTTTTCTTCTTTACCTTGAAAAGTATGTACCGTGCCGATGCGCATCCTGCACCATTGTTGCAGGCCTTTTATGGTTTTTAATGCGGCATTGCCGGCAATCTGCCTGCACAATTCGGTTTTAATCTGCTTGAAAGGCGTAATGATGTATAAATCGGGAAGGCCGCCTGAATGCCGCACAATTTCGGTCAGCATCCGTATCACCAAATCAGCCTGTTCCTGAACAAATTGCCGCGATGCCGCTTCACCGGCTATCTGAACCCAGCTGCTGCTTCCCAAATAAAAATCCTGTTTGGGCGGCAGGCGTTTGGCAGGATCGGTATTGCCGAAAACCATTTTGTTGTCGTAAGCAATTTGGTTGGCGATGCCGAACATGGGGTCGGCACAGCGGCGGTGGACGCGCAGGGGGCTTCCTATCCATGTGGCATCCGATTCTCCTTTGCGCAAAACGGATGCGCCAAAGGCATTGCACCTGTCTGCCAATATCTGTACCGAAACCTCGGTCGGCGAGACATTGGCACAGTCGGGCAGGGCGGCAATCCTTTCCAGGGTACGAACCAATGGCGGCGGTGTGGTAAAGACCGGTTCGATTTGGATGGGGTCGCCTACCGCCATGACGTGTTTGGCACGCCAGATTGCGCCCGCTGCCGCCTGCGGAACCGCCTGACCGGCTTCATCTATAAACAAATAGCCCAAGCAGCCTGCGCCCACATCGCGGAACTGCCGTGCAAACGATGCAAAAGTGCTGGATACCACGGGAATCACCATAAACAGGCTCTGCCAAATCAACAGCGTTTGTTCTTTGTTCAATCCGGCACTGCCTTGCAGGAATTTGCTGATTAAGACCAGGTTTCTGCCAAACCCGCCGCCGTTAATGGCGACTTCCGCCAGCCATGCTTCGTGCAACTGCAAGGCGCAGCCGAATAAACGGCTGCGGGCGTCGTTTAATTCGTTGTCCTGCCACAAACCCGCGATTTGAAAGTCATCGTTTTGCAGTTCATCGTATTTTTCAGGCAGCCTGATATGTGCAAACCGGTTTTGGTATTGCCGATAGGCATTCCATTTCTCTTGCCGCTGTGCCAGCCGTATGCCGACTTGTTCCAATTGCCGCTGTGCCGCTTTCAAACGTCCTTCTGCCACTTTTTCGGCATTTTCGGCAGCGGTTATTTCTTTTTGGTACACCCGTTTTTGTTCTTGCAACAGCGCCGCTTGGGCAGCCTGCACCGCCTGTGTGCAATGTTCATATTCCTGCTTGGCTGATTTTTTGCGTTTGTCGGCGGCCAAATGCAGTTGCGACAATTGTTCGTAACAATACGCCAGGCGTTCCCGATGCTCCCTGCACTGTTTGCGCTTAAACAGGCGCATGAAGAAGCCTGGATAACTGTGTTTCAGCGATTCGATTTGATTCTGCCAATAGGCGCGCTGTTCGCCGTCTTCATCCGTTAAAGGCATGCTTACCTTTTGGGTTGCGGCTTGCAGCCTGCTTTTCGCATCGGATACGGCTAGGATAAAGTCCGAATGAACCGGAATGCCTTGCAGTTCGGCCGTTTGGGTTTCTATCCGTGTCTGCCGGGCGTCATTCAGTTTTTCCTTTTCGGTTTGGACGGACTTGGCACATGTGCCGTACTGTTGTTGCAATGCGGCTTGGTTTGTTTCGGGATTTAAGACGGTTTCTTCGTGCAGAATGAAATAGTCGTCCAAATCATTCAATTTCTGCTCGACAATATCGAGTTGCCGTTTGAAGTTTTCTTGTGCTTGGGCAAACGAAATACCTTGATAACCGCTGCGCCATTTCCAAATGCTTTGGTGCAGCGCTTCATCGTATCCTTTGCATTCGTCATGATTTTGGGGGACGAAAAACAATCCCTGCCGTACCTTCTCCCGATTGCCTTTTTTGCCCAAGGCACAAGAAAACAATCCCCAAGTATCGTCATCAGGCGGCAGGGCATCGTATTTCTGCTTATTTTTGGCAAACAGGTTGCGCGCAATTTTGTCCAAATAAACATAGCTCGGATGGTTGCCTGTACAATAGGTTGCACCCAGTGATGACTTCTTCGGCAAATCGCGGGAAATATTCTCCACCGCGGCATTGTTGGATGATGCCACAATCATTTCAAATCCCGCCAATTCCGGCTTGAGGCGGGAAACGGTTGAGCCGTTTACTTTTTCAGTACCCGAAAAAGCATCTTTCGCCGTTGCCAATTCGGCCAGCCGTGTGGCCCGGCGCACGATGTTTTCGGCAAAAATATCGCGCAACAAAGTGGTTTTCCCTGTTCCCGGCGGGCCGTTTACCGAAAAAACCGGCTGTTCGCCTTCCAGAAAGAATGTATTTACCGCAAACTGCTGCATCAGGCTTAAACCGTGCTGCGGCTCACTTAACCAGCGCCCCCTGTTCCAATATTTGGGGCGTAAATGCCGCCAAATGATTTTGTTACCTTCCGTGCCGTACAAATCGGTTGCGGGCCGGTCGGGTTTCGTGCCGAGATAAGCCGACAATGCCGCGCTGCTTTGACCTTCACCGATTTGACGGATGATACTGTGGATGTCCTGCGCGTAGAAACTGTTTAAAATGCCGATTTCTTCATCGGGCAAGTTATCGACGTCTTCATCGCTTTTATGATTTTGTCCGTTTCTTTCGGCGTGCTTTTGATCTTTTGGCGTTTTATCGGAGGATTTTTTCGGTTGTTCCTGCCATTCGGAAATGATACGGATTGTGGGCATAGGTTCGGGACAGTAACCGTATGCCCATTCTTTCAGGCGGCCTGCAATGTCCAGCAGCAAGGCGGGAGACAGTACGGCCCGTATTACTTCGGGCTGTTCAATTTTCTGCACGGCTAAATGCTGTTTGCACAATTCGTCCAGCTTCTCCAACAGCTTGCTGCAATCTGTTTCAAACGCTTCAAAATTCAAACTGTCCAAACCTTTCGCCATACTAAAACCCACTGCCCAAGGCGCGGTTGAGATTTCTATATTTGCGGGGTCGAACTCGCCTGTGTCGTTGATTGGTAATCTGGCATAACACGTTTCGCCTTTATCGGCGCTCATGGCTTCTTGGGTATATTGCTCATTTTCACTCAACTGTTCTTGCAGCAGATTTTGAATACTTTTGCTCAAACAGCCAAAATCAAACAAGTTGAGATAAATTTTTGAGCAAACGAGATATTGATTGGGATATTCGGATTTCAGCAGTTGGGTAACAGATAGGTTTTTTTGTCCGCCGACGGCAAGTTTGGATAATTGGTCAAGCGTAAGGGTTTTGTTTGTTTTATCTTTTCCCTCTTGGATTTTTGCATCGAAAGGCGTGAAAAATTCCAGCTTGTGCCAAAAAGACAAAATGGCCGTTTCGTTTTGCGGATTCATCAGAA
Source organism: Neisseria sicca (assembly GCF_017753665.1). NCBI lineage: Bacteria > Pseudomonadati > Pseudomonadota > Betaproteobacteria > Neisseriales > Neisseriaceae > Neisseria > Neisseria sicca. The sequence continues at coordinate 798,110 of NZ_CP072524.1, read as the reverse complement.
TTTCCTTAATGGTTGAAACCCCGTCCTTCGGGGCGGTAGGATTTGGGTTTGTTTGGGAGGGGCGTAACCCCTTCTGGTAGGGCGGCGCCTTATGTGCAGCCTTGTGTGTTGAAACATTTGGAAGGGGTATCTTCCTTTAAGAAAGCATCATTTTATAGTAAATCACAATTAAAATCCCTTGTATGGCGGATTAACAAAAAAGGAATAAGGCGGGTTTGTCGGCATACCAAGCATATTGGAACATGACCTGACAAATTTGTGCGTGATGAAAAGTTTTACTGGTTCTGTTATAAAGACAACTTATTGATTAAATAATAAAGGATAAAGAAATGGCTTTGCTGATCCCCGGTTTTGAACCGCCCAAAGAATTGCCTGAAAGCAAGGAAGAATGGCAGGAAATTTACTGTGAGTTGGTTACACCTTTGCATGGTGGTGGTGTAGTGGCGCGTGAAAGTGATGATAAATTGCCCGTGCGCGTAACCGCAATTCGCGGGCAACTGCGTTTTTGGTGGCGATTGTTGGCTCAGCAAAAATGGAATTTGAGCGGGAAAAGGTTGCGTGAAGCAGAGTTTCGTTTATGGGGGGGTATTGGCGAAGAGGCTGCGGCAAGTTTAGTATTTTTACGTGTACAGATACAAAACAAACTGAAAGAAGCTTCACTTTCTGATTATGCAAAAGGTTTAAACGATCCTTTAGGCTATGCGTTGTTTACAGCACGCAAGACGAAGACAGGACTACCTGAAATGAAATTGGGCAAAGAAGGCTTGCAATGGATTGTGCAATGGCGTTTGAGTGAAAAGACAAACGAAACAGATAAGCAGCAGGTTTTGGAAACTTTACGCTGGTGGGTAACTTTAGGAGGGCTAGGTGGGCGCACTCGGCGTGGTTGCGGTGCTTTTAAGGCTGAAGGTATAAAACTGGTTCCAACTGAAGAAATGCGTGAATTGGGTTGCAAAATTTTGTTTTTAGGTAGCGATAAAAAAGTCAAAGATGCTTGGATCGATGCAATCAATGAATGGAAAGAAACACGACGTAAAGATAAAACAGAGTTTCGCCGACTGCTTGGACGTAATGATGAATATTCACGACATTTGGCAACCATATTCAGCCGCCCCGTTTATGATAGTGGTCAATGGCATGGCATGGTGATTATGTTGCCGAACAGTAGTCCAGAAGTAAAACAGATTTTGGAGAAAACGAAATGACTCAATACGTTTTAACCCTATCCATCGGTCCTGTACAGGAATTCATTGCTTCGGCTCGGCGGAGTCGTGATCTATGGAGCGGTTCTTGGCTGTTGTCGGAAATGGCGAAGGCTGCTGCAAAGAGTTTGTTTGAAGCTGGAGCGCAGATGGTGTTTCCGTTTGTGGACGAGGCGACCAAAGACCGTTTAGAACCTTGCGACCGGATGGACGATAATTTTTCAGTCGGCAACAAAATTCAAGTACAGGTTGATGCGGCTGATGATGCAGACGTGCGCGATTTGGTCGAACAGGCTAAAGCGGCAGCACAGTCACGGTTTGAAACCATAGCACGACAGGCGCTGCGGGAGCTGCAGGCGCCACAGGATTTGAATGTGACCTTGCGCAATGAAATTTGGCAGATGCAACTTAATGATTATTTGGAAATCCAGGCTGCATGGGCGCGGATAACTGAAAAAGGTTATTCAGATGCAAGCCAACGTGCTGCATCAGGTTTAGCGGCGCGTAAAGCAACGCGCGATTTCACATCTACCGGCGCAAGTAATGCTTGGGATGAGCGTTTTATGCTGCCCAAATCCTCACTGGATGGTGCACGTGAAACCGTATTGCTGGAAAAAGCCAACGGCGATGCCGACTTGTCTGATGTAGTAAGGCGCAAGCTGGGTTTGAGCCGGTCGGAGCAGTTGGATTGTGCAGGAATTGTGAAGCGTTTGGGCGGCAATAGCGAACAGTTTACGCCCGTTACCCGTGTAGCCGCAGATGCTTGGCTGCAAGGTTTGCCTGAAAATGAGTTAAGCAAACTTTGCGATGCTTACGAACCTTTAATTGCGCTGAATTTAGCGACTCGTGTAAAGGGCAATCAAGACATTTACGCAGATTTTCCGTTTGATGCGCAGCTGCTGTATCGAAACCGGTTGGATGCTGCTTTGTCAGACAATAAAAACAATGCGGATGCATCAGAAAAATTATCAAATTTGAAAAATGCCCTAAAACCGATTTGGCACAAATATGGCGAACCATGCAGCTACTGGGCGATGTTGCTGGCAGACGGCGACCGCATGGGCGAGTTGTTGGATCGTGCGAAAACGATTGGAGAGCATCAAGCGATTACCGAGGCTTTGTCAACCTTTGCTGAAAGTGTACCTGCGAAAATGCGCGATTTCCGGGCGCAATGTGTTTATGCGGGCGGCGACGATGTATTAGGCTTTGTCGCATTGGATAAGGCGGTTGATTGCGCGGACGCGTTGCGGCAAGCATTTTCAGCCTGCCTGAAAAAAGTGTCAGATGTTTTGAAAGCAGAAAAAACGCCCACATTGTCCGTCGGTTTGGCGATTTGCCACATCAGTACGCCGCTCGGCAATGTACGCCGTTTGGCAAAACACGCGGAAAAAGTGGCAAAAGGCGACAATTATTCTGCCGATCAACAGCGCAATGGATTGGGGATTACCCTGTCTGTACGTTCAGGCTCAGACAGCGATTGGCGTGTGCAATGGAGTGATGAAGCAGGTTTGGCAGCATTTGAAAAATGGAAAAAATGGTATCGGGAGAAAAAAATCAGCAGCCGAATTGCTTACGACAGCCGAGATATTTTTATGCGGATCGATTTTTCCCCGTCTAACGATTTATCATCCGAATTACATCAAAATATCCGCCAAGCCGAGTTTGCCCGTATGTTGGACAAGGCACGCGATATGGAGGGAGGAAAATTGGACGATGAAGTTCAGGAAGCCTTAAAAAGACGACTGAATGCGCGTCCAGACGCAGATGCATTAAATGTACTGGCAACCGAACTCATCATCGCCCGCTGGCTTGCCGCCAAAACACAAAACGATTTAGGACAGGAGGCGCAATCATGAACAGCTATTTTTTAGACGCACTTGCGCCGTTGGTATTTCGTAGTGGCAAACCGTTTGGAGCGCAGTCGGATACCGATGATATTCAATTTCCTTTACCCTCCGCCGCCGCAGGCTTGGTACGCACGCAAATCATGCGGCAAAACGGTTGCGATTGGGACGGCAAAACCCAAGGCAATCGAGCCAAGTTGTCAGACGTACAAGTTGATGAATTGCGCCAAATTGTCGTACAGGGCGCATTTTTAGCGAAACAAGACATTTCAGACGACCTGAAAATCCTATTGCCTAAACCAGCCAACGCCTTGTATTTGAAAAACAAAGAGACAGATCAAACCGAACTCGTCCGTCTCGCGCCTCAAGCCTTTGGCAGCGATACAGCGGCGGATTTCCCACATGTCGATTTATTGCCTGTACAAATCCAGTCGCCCATCAAAGGCAAACCTCAAAGCGGCGCAACGTATTGGGATTTGGCGGATCTGCTGGCTTGGCAAAACGGCGGAAAATTAACGCATGAAGACGTAAACAAACGCGGCGCACAATCGCTGCCGATCGAAACGCGTACCCATGTCGGCATAAACCGAGAAACACTTGCAGCCGAAGACGGGCGTTTGTTCCAGACAGCCGCCTATGACTTTGCCGAATCTGCGCGGAAGCATCATCAGGGCTGGGAAAGCCACCGCTATGGTTTCGTCATTCGTACGGCAGCCGATTTGCAAGATAACAGCGTAGTGCGTTTTGGCGGAGAAGGAAGACTGTCGCGACTGAATAAAATTTCAGACGACGTATTCAAACAGCCCGAATACGCATATACAAACGGATTGACGCTCACCTTGCTGACGCCTGCCTTGTTTGAAAAAGGCTGGCTGCCCGGCTGGTTGGACAGCCAAACCTTAACAGGCACACTCCCGCATACCAACCTGCAAGTCAAACTCCGCGCCACCGCTATCGACCGTTGGCTGCCCGTTTCAGGTTGGGATTTGCAGCAGCATGCACCGAAAGCCATGCGAAAAGCCGTTTCGGCAGGCGCAGTGTATTGGTTTGAAATACAAAGCGGCAACCCGGCGGAACTCGCCCAAGCCCAATGGCAGGCATTCAGCGACAACGAACAAGACCGTCGCGACGGCTTCGGCATCGGCTTGATCGCCCCGTGGCAGAGCATTTGATTTTCAGACGACCTGACAACCTATTTCATATTTACAAAACGAGGAAACCAAAATGAACACCCGCATTTTTCACCTACATGCCTTATCCGCCCTCCACGTCGGCACAGGTCAAGGCATCGGTGCTGTCGACTTGCCTATCGCCCGCAGCCGCGCCACCAATCTGCCGCTCGTCCCCGGCAGCGCGCTTAAAGGCGTATTGCGTGATGAAGCCAAAGAAAAATGGCACTTAAACCAAGACGACATTCAAGCCCTGTTTGGCGCAGACAGCCAAGCCGACAAAGAAAATATTCACGCCAGCGCCGCCGCCTTTGGCGATGCACATCTATTGCTGCTTCCGATCCGCTCGTTTGCAGGAACAGTCGCCTTTGCCACTTGCCCCTTTATCCTGCAACGCTATGCGCGCGATGTACGCGGGTTGCAGCCGGAAGGCCCCAAAGTACCCGTTTTAAAAGATAGCGCCTCCGTACCGGACAACACCGTATTGCGCGTTTCAGGCAGCCAAATCGCGCTGGAAGATTTGGACATCGGCAGCGAAACCAGTACCGAAGCCAAACAATGGGCAGAACACATTTCCGCCACCGTTTATCCTGAAAACACGGCAAACAGCGAAGCATGGCGCGAACAGCTCTGCCAACGCTTCATTATCCTGCCCGACAGCACATTCTCCTTCTTAGCCGATACCGCAACCGAAATCCGCATGCGCATCAGAATCGACCGCGAAACACGCATCGTCAAAGAAGGCGCGCTCTGGTCGGAAGAAAACTTGCCTGCCGAAAGCGTGTTGTACGGCATTTTAGCCATTGACAAATCGCGCCACAGCCGCAACGCCAAAAGCGCAGACGAACTCTCCGCATTGATTCCCGCAGGCGAAACCCAAATCCAAATCGGCGGCAAACATACAGTCGGACGCGGCCTGTGTCGTCTCGTACTTTCAGACGACCTGACAAAAGGGGAATAACATGCAACACATCCGCTCGCAAAAATACGCCCAACGCGCATTAGGCTTGATTCAAAGAGTCAAAGAGAAAAACGAAAAAGTCAAAGAATACCGCACGCTTGCGCTGAATTTCCCCACCATGATCCTGCAATCCGGGCTTGCCCAAGCCATCGGCTTCTTACAAGCCAAAGGCAAAGAAGAGCACCTGCTCCTACTGGCGCACATTGCCGAATTGTTGGGCGAAAATAAAGACAGCCTGCACAAGAAAATCTTAGAAGCAGACTTATCGCATTACCAACTCCTCACGCGCCAAGCCATAGAAGCCGCCTCCAGCCTCAAACGCTACACCCAAGCCCTGCTGCCCAAACCCAAAGACGAACAAGGGGGACAATCATGACCATATCACTCATGCGGGAAAGCCTGAAAAAACTCATTTCAGACGACCTAAAAGATGCGCATGCCGGTTTGCTCATGCAGCGCGGCCTGACCGAGTGGGACAAAGACAACAAACAAGCCAAAGCAGAGCTGATTCAAAAAATCGTCAAAATTCCCACTCCCAAAAAAGACAGCCTGTACGCACTCGCCTTCACACGCTGGGTGCAGGCCACTTCCGATACCGACCGCTTCGCCACACTTGCCGCCGGCATTTCAGGCAGGCTCTATACAGGTCTCAACAGCGCAGGCGTACTGGAAACAGGCATCAGCACCAGCCACACCTACGGCATGCCCCTCATCGCAGGCTCCTCCGTCAAAGGCATCGCCCGCAGCCATGCCGAAAGCCTCGGACTGGATAAAGCCCACCTGACCGTATTGTTCGGCGACGACAGCGACTCAGGCAGCCTGAAGTCAGGCGCACTTGTTTGGCACGACGCATGGTTCATCCCCGCCAACACCCCGCCCTTTGCCGCAGAAATCATCACCACCCACCACCAAGAATACTACAACGGCAAACAACCCGAAGCCGACGAAATGGAATCCCCCATCCCCAATCAGCAAATCGCCACACAAGGCAGCTTCTATTTCGTCATCGAAAGCGCACCGGGCGCGCAGGCATGGGCGGCATACGCCCAAAACCTACTGTTTCAAGCCTTGCAGACACAAGGCGCAGGCAGCAAAACCGCATCCGGCTACGGCTATTTCACAGAAGCAGCCGAAGAAGCACAACGAAGCATCCGCAACATTCAAGATGCACAAAACCAAGCCCTGGCCGCGCAACAAAAAGCCGCCGAGCTTGCCGCCATGCCAGCGCATCAACAGTTTATCCAAACATGGCAAGAACGAATGGAGGAGCAACCAAACAAGATCATAGGCAACCAAGCACACGACAAACTCTATCAAGAATGGAAGGCAGCCCTGCAAACCGCCGCAGAAAGCCCCGATTTCAACGCGGCAGAGAAAAAAGAAATTGCTGACGCGTTTGCCGTCAAAAAGATGATGGCAAAATACGCGAAATGGCTGACCGACAAGCGCGGCAAAGAGCTGAAACCCATCCTGGCGAAGCTGCGCGGCGAATAGATTTTCGGCTTTATCGAAGCCCAAGCTTTTCAGACGACCTAAAGCCGCAAAACGGTTAAAAAGCGTTGTCGAATGCAAAGCACACGGCTATAATCCGTATCACAAGTTTTCCGACGGATAGCGAAAAGTCTGTCTTTCGGCTGCTCTTTTCAGTTAAGGTTTTATTAAATAATGTCTTTGTTGGTTAAGGAAAAATGCTAACTTTTCTTAACTATATAGAAGATTGAAAATAATGAAATTTTTTGACTGCGTGCAGTCGGAAGACTTGCCCCACTAATCGGGGATTAAGACAGCTGTCCCATTGTTCTTTGGTCGGTGCGTCCCAGTCGGAAGACTTGCCCCACTAATCGGGGATTAAGACTTACTGAGCCGCTGACAAAAAGCGGCTCAGTTTTGTCGGAAGACTTGCCCCACTAATCGGGGATTAAGACTTGCCGCAAAGGGAGAGAGTTCCACCACTTATGCGTCGGAAGACTTGCCCCACTAATCGGGGATTAAGACTATTCTTCCGGCTTCAAAATGAACGGGTTGCTTTGTCGGAAGACTTGCCCCACTAATCGGGGATTAAGACGCGCACAATCTTCCCTTACAATCAGCATTTGATGTCGGAAGACTTGCCCCACTAATCGGGGATTAAGACTCTTTCAGGCGGTTTGATATTTCCAATGCCATATGTCGGAAGACTTGCCCCACTAATCGGGGATTAAGACAGAGATTATTATGAACGATACAGCGACACAATGCAGTCGGAAGACTTGCCCCACTAATCGGGGATTAAGACTAATCTTGACACCCCGTCCCCCACTCGGGCATTCGTCGGAAGACTTGCCCCACTAATCGGGGATTAAGACACCTAATTCACCATCTACCAGACGACGTGGATCTGTCGGAAGACTTGCCCCACTAATCGGGGATTAAGACGTGGTCAGCACGCGGTAAACATCGGTATGCTTAGTCGGAAGACTTGCCCCACTAATCGGGGATTAAGACATGAACGGGAGATTCTTCAATAGAGAGTTGATAAGTCGGAAGACTTGCCCCACTAATCGGGGATTAAGACCTGAGACTGCTCACGTTTAGGACGCAACTTGATAGGTCGGAAGACTTGCCCCACTAATCGGGGATTAAGACACCAACTTCACCGCGTTTTGCAGCCTCTTTATAAGTCGGAAGACTTGCCCCACTAATCGGGGATTAAGACTGAACCGATTTTTTCGCTTTCAGCCAAGTCTTTGAGTCGGAAGACTTGCCCCACTAATCGGGGATTAAGACTTAAGCAATTATGCACATTATTACGCTCGCAAAATGGTCGGAAGACTTGCCCCACTAATCGGGGATTAAGACAAATGAATCAAGTGTAGTATAGCCGTGTTTTTCGTCGGAAGACTTGCCCCACTAATCGGGGATTAAGACGTTAGCCAATAACCAGAACCACCAGTCGTGCTTGGTCGGAAGACTTGCCCCACTAATCGGGGATTAAGACGCACGTATTCCGCCCATTCATCAGGGGTTGGTACAGTCGGAAGACTTGCCCCACTAATCGGGGATTAAGACCCGGTCGGCTTGATACCGTTTTCAGCAGCGATGGCGTCGGAAGACTTGCCCCACTAATCGGGGATTAAGACTTTATTGCCGTATTGGTCATGCACACGCATACGTCGGAAGACTTGCCCCACTAATCGGGGATTAAGACATGATCCTTTATCCATTACACCTAATTGGTTAAGTCGGAAGACTTGCCCCACTAATCGGGGATTAAGACGTTAAGTGCTGACGTCCCGCAAATCTCAGTAAGTCGGAAGACTTGCCCCACTAATCGGGGATTAAGACTGCATAGGAACTTCCTTGTAGGTGTCGGTCTCAGGTCGGAAGACTTGCCCCACTCATCGGGGATTAAGACTTTTTGAGCCGCTCGGTGATGCTTGTCCTACGTCGGAAGACTTGCCCCACGTATCGGGGATTAAGACAACGGTGTTTCCGACGAATAGACATAAACCGTTGATCGGAAGACTTGCCCCTCGCATCGGTCTTTCAATCTTTTCAGACGACCTCAAGCCTGGGTCGTCTGAAAACGTAGGTCGGATTCTTGAATCCGACAAATATTCCGACGTTTCTACATAGCAAAACAGCCTTGATATTGCATCAAGGCTGTTTTTGTTGGCGGAGGGTTTGTGTGAGTTCGGGGTCGTCTGAAAGGCGGCTTCGCGCTTACAGTTTGCCCACGCCGCCCAAGATGATGCCTTCGGGCAAGGCTGGTTTGCCCAGTGCATGAATTATGCTACCGTTGGGCAGGGGATAGCAGCGTAAATTGTCCTGCTTGGCGTTGAGCATTTTGCAAAGTGTTTCAAAGCATTGCCTTGCTTGATCACTGCTGCCGATGTGCAGGAAAACGCTGTTTTGCAGAGGGATGGCGTGCTGTATTAAATAGCGGTGTGCTTTTCGCAGGCGGCGAGGGTCGGCGATGTCGTAGGCGATGAGGTGGCGCATTTTTATTCTAAGGTGGTAAGTCCGCTTAATTGGATTTCAGGCTGTCCACTGTATTGGGAGAGGATGGCTAGATAGTCGGCGCAAAGCTGGTGGATATGGCTCCGCCATTGCTTGGCGGTTGCTTCGTAGGCTGGATAAAATTTGATGCGTGCGTTTTTGCTCATCAGGCAGCCTTGCGCGGTGGTTGAAAAATCCTCCGGTGTCAGGGTTTCTTGATAAAACAGGGAAAGCACCCAGACATCGCATAGGCTGCGCAGGTGTTCCAATAAATCGCAGGCAAGGGATTCGCGACCGTGTTCGGGCTGGTGGTAGTAGCCGATAAAGGGGTCTAATCCGCTTAGGTAGAGATGTTTGACGATGTCGAAGTGCAGCAGGGTGTAGGCGAGGGACAGGGTTGCGTTGAGCGGGTCGCGCGGCGGACGTTTGTTGCGTCCTGTAAAGTGCCAGTTTTCGGGCAGTACACTTGCCCATGCGCTGAAATAACGTGCGGCGGCAGCACCTTCTATGCCCCGCAATGCGGCAATGTCGGGGCTGCTTGAAATGGCATCGACAAGGTTTGCCAGGGCTTGGCTGTGGTTGTTCAGGCAAGCTGCATTCCGATTGTCCGAACATGCCATTTGCTGCAAGTGCTGCTGTTGTGCGGATAGTTTGGCGGCAACAGTGTTTCGGGCGGCGGCAAGGCTTGCTGCCTTATCCTGCGACAGGGCGTATTGCGCGACACGTCTTTTTCCATCCAGTTTCCAGTTGGGCAGCATGAGGGCAGGGCGGTTTTGCCGCCCATTTAATATGAGTACGCCGACGCCAGCTTCGCCCAATTTGCTTAAAACCTTTGCCGATAGGGTTATATCCCCGCGTATGCAGACTCGCTGTAAGACTTTGAGCGGTACGGTTGCTATACGTCCATCGTTCTCGTAACACACTAAAGCATCGCCGTCTGCTCGCAAGGTAAGGTTTTTGCGGTCCAGGTAGAGCGTGGTCATGAATTTGCCTTTCGGATTGAAGCTATACGGGTATAGGCATGAGGGAGGCGAATATCCTGTCGACAATCTTGCCGATGCAAAATTTAATAGCCCATTTCAAAATTGCTAGCCACATGGTTTTCTCCTTATTTTGTTGATGTTTCGTTGACGGTGACGACTGCGCTTATGGCGATGCCGAATAGGCAGACTATTGCGGCAAGTTTCGGATTTTTTTGCGCAATGTCTTTGACGGTTACAAAAATCGTGTCTAGGTTTTGCATCTTTTTTTCCTTTCCGTGTTGTTGTTTGTGTAATGTTGTAGGCGGTTTCAAATACTAAACCACCATAAAAACATCGTAGCGAAGCGGTTTGGTTGTGCTAAATAGCCATTCATTGTCTGACTGACTTAAGGCGAGATAATGCAGCGTATCATTTGAATCCAATAATTCACTCAATTTGCCGTTAAGTTGCATTAATTCGTCTGCGGTCAGCCAGCATTCAAATAAGGATTTCTGCATACCTACCGCATAGCTTTGCAATAAACGGCGTACGCGTGCTTGGCGGCGGGGGCAAGTGATGTCGTAAGCAAAAAGATAGTGTTGGCGCATTGGGACTAATAAAGAAAAAGCAACGTTGTCGAAAACAACGAAGTGAATTTTAGGCTTATGCGGCGTGAAATACTAAGAACACAAATTTGTTTTTCCGTATCAGCTCGTTTCGCTATTTTGGCGGTTGCATCCTTGTCCCGAAGGGTAGGATTGTTTTCATTCTCTCTATTTCGCATTTTCAGGTCGTCTGAAACGCCGTATCATGCCATTTTTTATTTGTCTGTCTGCCATGAATCCGCTTAATCTTCCTTCGGAATTGCCCATAGCCCGTTATCGTTTGCATTTCACGCTGAGGCATGATTTGCAGCTGCCGTCCTATGCGGCTTCGACCTTGCGCGGTGTGTTCGGGCATGCGCTTTTGGCTGCTGCCTGTACCTGCGACACGCCTCAAACGCCGCATCTTTCCGATTGCCCCTATGCGCAGATTTTCGAGCCGGCGCCTTGTGCCGACTTGCCCGGCAGCGTGCGCCAAAGTCCGCCGCCGCCTTATTTGATTGAAACGCCGCTGGTTGCGCCCACGCATTTTCCGGCGGGCGCGGGGTATGCGTTTGATTTGGTGCTGTTCGGCAGGGCGCGGCACAGCCTGCCTTTGATTGCCGCCGTCTTTGCCCAGGCTTTTGCCAAAGGGTTGGGGGCAAATGCGGGCAAGGGCGAATTGAGCGGCATTGCGGTACAGCAGGCGGACGGCAGTTTTCTGACGATTAGCGAACGCGGCAGCCCCATCGCGCTGCACGACAACCATATCAGGCTGCCCGAACGCTATCCCTCCCAAGCGCATATTCAGCTGCTGACGCCTCTGCGTATTCAGCAAAAAGGCAGGATTTTGCGGGAAACCGAACTGACGCAGGCGGTTTTCCTGCGCCAGCTCCTGCGCCGCTATCTGACGCTTGCCCATCTGCACTGGGGCAACAATGCAAACGCTGCCGAGCTGTCCGCCCAAATCGGCGGACAAGGCGTCCCGCCCCGGCTTTCATGGCACGAACACCGCCGTTTTTCCAACCGTCAAAAGCAGATTACACCCCTTAGCGGCGCAATCGGTACATGGCAGCTGACCGGCCTTTCGCCCGCCTTCTCGCAAATGCTGTATATCGGGCAATGGCTGCACTTGGGCAAGGAAACCGTATTCGGCAACGGGCAATACCGCATTATCCAAGCAGCTTGACAATACACCCGACGCAAAAACAGCCTTGATGGAACGAACCATCAAGGCTGTTTGATTTTTATCCCGATGAGTGGGGCAGGTTTTCTGACTGAACTGGAAGAGTTTGCCTGTAAAGCCTACATGTCTTAATCCCCGATGAATGGGGCAAACAATTAAACCGATACTTTTGTTAATTTGATTGCGTCTTAATCCCCAATGAGTGGGGTAGGATTTCCAATATTTTCAGACGACCTTGGTTTGAGGTCGTCTGAAAAGCTTGAAAGACCGATTAGTGGAGCAAGTCTTCTGACGTTACCTTACGAAGCCTATGCCCGTTTGGGTCGCGGTCTTAATCCCCGATAAGTGGGGCAAGTCTTCCGACTAAAAACGGTATTAAAGCACCAATGCGCGCTGGGTCTTAATCCCCGATTAGAGGGGCAAGTCTTCCGACATAAAGGGCAAGAAAATCACATGGAATTAATGGCTGTCTTAATCCCCTATTAGTGGGGCAAGTCTTCCGACGAATGGCGTTGTATGGCTGCACCCAAGAACCCGAGTCCTAATCCCCGATGAGTGGGGCAAGTCTTCCGACGCCATATAGTCCGCCAAACAGTTCTCGTCCGCCGTCTTAATCCCCGATTAGTGGGGCAAGTCTTCCGACCAAAACTTTCCTGCTTATGCATAAACAGGCAGCAGTCTTAATCCCCGATTAGTGGGGCAAGTCTTCCGACTTTGGTTACATCTTTGATTAATTCACCGCTGGGAGTCTTAATCCCCGATTAGTGGGGCAAGTCTTCCGACGCAATCCGATGTTTTTGTTGAAGTATGTGCATGTGTCTTAATCCCCGATTAGTGGGGCAAGTCTTCCGACTAAAACAAGAATACCTTTAGACAGGGAAGCAGTAGTCTTAATCCCCGATTAGTGGGGCAAGTCTTCCGACTGGTTCTCTTTGGCTATTCAAATCATGATTATCAGTCTTAATCCCCGATTAGTGGGGCAAGTCTTCCGACTGTTGCAGTTGCTCTGTTCAACCAAGTGTCTACGTCTTAATCCCCGATTAGTGGGGCAAGTCTTCCGACACCAAAACTCTGCAATAATGAAATCATAGCCATTGTCTTAATCCCCGATTAGTGGGGCAAGTCTTCCGACAAAGGATTAATGCCGCAAGGCAGAAAGGTAAATAGTCTTAATCCCCGATTAGTGGGGCAAGTCTTCCGACGCCAGCATATGAGTCAAAATAGCATAGGACATAATGTCTTAATCCCCGATTAGTGGGGCAAGTCTTCCGACATGATGTTAAGGTTACGTATTTAGGTTATACGTCTTAATCCCCGATTAGTGGGGCAAGTCTTCCGACTGCACTCGGTCAAAAAATTTCATTATTTTCAATCTTCTATATGGTTAAGAAAAGTTAGTATTTTCCCTTAACCAACAAAGACATTATTTAATAAAACCTTAACTGAAAAGAGCAGCCGAAAGACAGACTTTTTGCTATCCGTCGGAAAACTTGTGTTTCGGATTATAGCCGTCTGCTTTGCATTTCACAATGTTTTTTAACGTTTTCAGACGACGTTTCCATGGTCAAGAGACTTCGATGTCAGCTTGTCAGGGCTTTCAGCGCTTCTTTGTCGCGGGCGATGATGATTTGGATGTTTTTGGCGGCGCAGTTGCGCTCGAATTCCGTCCATTTTTGCCAACCGGCATTGGTTTGAATGACGGGCGACAAAATCAGGACGCGGCGTACTTTGCCCATGTTGAGGCTTTGGTCGATCACTTGCCTTAGCGGGTCTGCCAGCTTGCTTTCGGAGCTTAAATCGGATTTGAGTTCGCAAAAAATCAGTTGGTTTTTACGGAACAGCAAAATGTCGGTTTCGTTGCCCTGACTTTCTCCTTGTATCAGTTGCAAGCCTGTCTCCAGTTCTTCGTCTTTTACGCCGTTTTCTTTAAACCATGTGTAAATGAGTTGTTCAAACCAGTCGCCGCTTATCCATTTGTTCCAGTAGTGAATTTGACGGCCTATTTGGCTTTTTTTGTTGTATTGGAGGGGTAGGATCAGTCCTTTTTCGTCTAGGCGGATGCGGTCTTGCGGGTCAATCAGGTTGATCAGCCTTTGAAGGAAGGGTTTGAGTTCGTCGGGTTGTGCAAGCCCGAACTTTTGCCATTCGAGCAGGATTTCTTTTTGGTCTTTGGGATATTTTTGTGTCCATGCTTCTTTCAATACAGGAATAATGGCAGGGAACAGGTTGCCGTTTTCAGGCTGCTGCATGCTTTGGGCGGCAAAACGCATGTGGGCAAGGGGCAGGCTGTCGGGATGTTTGGCAATGGGGTTGGGGCTATGTTTGCCGATTTCGTCGGCATAGAGTTTCAAGCCATCGCGCAAGGAGAATTGATTGGATAGGACGATTTCGCCCAGAAATACCAGGTTGTCGGGATTGAGGCGGTCTATGTAGATTTGGTTGCTGTCGCGTTGGAAGGCTTGGTAGTGCAGCTCCTGCCATATGCCGGTTTGGGCGGCGAGCAGTTGGGACAGGATTTTTGTGCCGCCTGTGATGTTGAGTATGGCGTTGTTTGAAATGTGGTGTTCGGCGCAGTAGGCTTTGAAGACGGCGTCCAGCCAACTTTGGATTTCTTCGGCGCGTTCGCCGATAAGTTCGCTGCCGCTTTGAAAGCCGATTTCGTGGATCTTGCCTTGAAATTGCTCGCTTTGCTCGAGCGTGGTTTTGAAGCGGGTGTGCGCGTTTTTACTTGCCACCCATTCGGTTACGATGAGGTGGACGTTTTGGGGCTGTAAATCGAGGCAGGCGCGGTATTCGGCGATGTTGTGTTCGGAAAGGATAATGAAGTAGTGTGGAATTTGGGACATGGCGGTCTCGCTTTGTTTGGGGGATTCGGTTTGTTTGAAAAAGGGCGTGTTGTGTCGATACGTGCTTTTTTATTTAAAGTTAAAAGGCAGGCAGGCTTTCAGCGCGGCAAGCAGTTTTTCGGGTTGTGCTTCGCTTTTCTGCAAGGTCTGTAAGGCTGCGTGCGGCGCTTGGGGGAACGCGGTTTTCAGACGAGCAGCTTCGGCGGCAATGGAGTAGGGGCTGGATTTGCCCAGTTCGAGCCGTTCTGCCAATACGGCAGTCGTCAGCGCAATCCATTGCAGGGTCAGGCCGTCTGCTTCTTCGTCTAGGGCATGGTTAAAGGCTTCGGTGGCAATGATGTCGTTGCCTGCAAAATGCGCCAACCAGCCGCGCCACAGGTGGATAAGCTGCCATGGGTGTCCTGCTTCGCTTTGCCAGTGGGCTTGATTGTACAAATAGGTTTTTTGCGCGGATGCGGTTTGCTGCGGATAGGCGGCAAGCAGGCGCAATAAGGCATGATGGGTAAAGCGGTCGTCCGGGCTGATTGAAAATTTGTTGGCGGCTTTGTCTAAATCGCTGCCGAAAACAGATGTGGCGAGCGGCTGTATGTTTTCCCATGTTTCGCCTGCGTCCAGGGCGTTGTGCAGCCGGTATAGGCGGGTTTGACGGATGTCTTTTTGTGCTGCAGCAGGGTCGGATAGTTTTTCAAATGTTTCAAGTGCTTGGGTAAAAAAGGATGCGGCAGTTTGGTGTTCTCCCGAGAAGGCGTGTATCTGTCCCATGCCTGATAGAAGCCTGCCGTATTGCTGCCGACCGACGGCGATTTCAGGCAGTTTGAGCGCGTGTTGCAGAATTTGTTCGGCGTAGTCGAATTCGTATATGTTGGTGGTGGCTACCGCCAGGCGGTTGTATACCTGCGCGACTTCGGGTGCGGCTTCGTATTTCAGTTGGTTGCCCAAATCAAGCAGGTTTTGTATGGCTTCCAGACGCATTCTGCCCTGATGGTTGTCGGCGGCAAGCCGGGCTGCTTGAAAACGCAGTTGTAATAGTGGCGGCAGTTTGTTTTCTGCCGGGGCGTAGGTTTGCAGCCAGCCTAAGATTTCATCTAAGGCTTGGGGATGGTAGTCTTTTTCGTTTAGGCGATGGCGGACTGTCTGTAGGTAGTTTTGCCAGATTTCGGGCTGTGTTCGACAGCGTTCGCCCAATTGCTGCATGGCTTCGCGTAAGAGGCTGTGTTCGGGTTCGCCGGACAGGGCGCAGACTGCTTGAAACCAGTCGTGCGACGACAGGGCGGTTTTGCCGTCGAGTGCGGCATAAATGCGCTCTAAATCACCGCTTTCCGGGGTAAGGAAACAATGTCCTTTGAATTTGGCTTTTATCAAACGTTGTTTGGCAGACGAACCGCCCCAGCAGTGCGCCAGTGCATCAACATGGGCGAGATAGGGGTGTTTGCCTTTGGGGGAGATTTCCAGTGACAGGTGCAGCTGGCTGAAACGGGCTTCGTTTATGCTTTGCAATTCGCTTAACAGCAGTTGTTTTAAAACCTGCAAGTCGGTGTCGGCATTAAAGCCGCCGCGTTGTTCGATAAATACGTGTACCTGCTTGCTGCCTTCGTTGGGTAGCGGCAGCAGGCGCAAGGCAAGTTGCAGTAAACGGTACACACCGCTAAACCAGCGCGGGCGGTTGAATGAAAGCGGGTCTTTGGCCGTAATGCCCAATACGCCTACCGGCTGTGAGAGGATGTTGTTGATGACTTTGTCCAGCAGCTCGGGCTTTTCTTCAGCGGCGTGGAATGTTTCGGGCAGTTTGTCCAATTTGGCTCTGCCTTGCGGAATGGCAAGCGCGACATAGCGGCCTAAGCTGTAGTCGTCGATGGATAAATCCTCCGCTCGCTCAAATTCCATGCCTGTTTCGTCAATGACGATTTCCCAGTTGGAATGTTGGGGCAGGTGGCGCAGGCTGTTGGGATGATGTTGGGTAAATTGGGGAGGGCGTACCAGGCAGCCTTGTGTGGGCGTGAAGGATTTTCTCTTGTCTTTTTTCTTGTTGAGCTTGTCCAGTTTGATGGCTAAGTGTTTTTTGATGCGTTGGCTTAGTTCGGGACGGGCTTGCTGCTCATTAAACCAAGCGTTTAGAGCTGTCTGGTTGTCTTTTTTGAATAGGGTTTCTAATTCTTGCGTCAGCTGATAGGCGTGTTCGCCCTGTTTCTTGTTTTTTTGAGCGGAGTTTGACAATTCAGTACCACGTTGTGCCGCAAGGTAAAGCAGTTCGTTTACTTTTTCTTGATAGTCTTTGTTGTCTAAGCCCCAGGCGGCGAATTTGAATATTTCAAACAATAGTGTGTAGTCTGTCATGTTACCAGGCGGATTACTGGACTGTTTAGTTTGCATTTGTTGAGGAAAGGTTGTTACTGCCTGTTGTTCTTTTTTGGGAGTAGCGGCAGCAAGTTGCTCTGCGGTGCTTAGGGCAATGATGGTTTGGGACATGTAAGACTCCATATAAAAGTAGGAATAGGGTAGACGGTTTAAAAAATTATTTTTTTTATGACCCTACAATTTCAATTTTTTCTGCCGGCATTTTTAAATAGTATGTTGGCGTTGTTTTTCGTGTACCTGTGCTAAATACGCCGTATTGTTCTGCAACGTATTCTGAAAAGTTCTCCGTTAAGATGGTGCGGAGTTTGGAAGGTAGTTCGCGCAAACTTTGCAAGGCGCTATTGCGTGCCTGCTCTAATAGATCTTGACGATTCGGAGCATTTTTGAGAGACGGTTCGTTGATTTGCATGATGTCCCAATAGCATGTTTGAAAATCATCCAGTTCGGGATATACGCCAAGCTGCCATTTGTTGTTTTTAATGTTGTCATAGCAGGTTGCTTGGTTTATCAGCTTGATGCTTTTATTTTGCAAATGAAACCGCGCTAATGCGGTATAGGCAAAAAAGTAACGTTTGTCGGCTATTTTAATGGGTTTGTCCTGCCCAAGTTGAATGGTGCAATCTTTGATATTTAAAATGATGCGGTCAGCTTTTAAATTGTTTTGTAAGAGCTGTACTGCTTCGGAGTAGCTCACATTATTTTGCGCCAAATTTGGCAAACCGTAACTCATGCGTACAAACGGAATTTCTGCCTGCATTACTTTGGCTTCACGCGTGTTAATGGTTTCTATGCAAGTGGGGTCGTACGGCTTTTTGGAAATATAGTTGTCGTAATGGGTCGGATAGAAAAAAAGCGGGTTGTTTTCAAATCCTTCGGTGACTAGAACGTGCGACAGTTTATCCTGCGGACGACCAAACAAAGATAGTGCATAACCAATATAAAATCCCATAGATTTTCGTCCGCCTGCGATGGAAACGTGTAGCTCGGTCTTATCATCGGCGCATTGTTGGCGGATAAAATTCACAATCATATCTGCTGCTAAATTGTTTTCTTCAGGTGTGCGGATATCACTCAGTTTTTCGCCGTCGGCATCGTGGATAACATGGATATTCCGTTCGCCGAACTGAATTTCAGGCAGCTTGTAGTCTTGGCAAAGACGCGCAAAAAAGCCATTTTCACCAATCAAAGTACGCATGATATTGTTATAACCAATTTGTGTGGTCAGTACAAAAATTTCATCAGGCAGCCAATTTTGCTGCGTATACAGGGCGTAGACGGTTTCGGTTAAAATTTGTGGCGACATACCGGTGACAGCGACTAAAACTCTGCGTTTGTATTTCATTGCACTCTCCTTGATTGAGATTTTTTAGACAGCCTGAAAAATTATTCGGTGATTTTTTTGACTTCAAACCGTTGCAAGGTTGCGCCTGCGGCAGACATGGCTGCTACAGTATGCTCGTTGCCTCGTTCTGCAAACTGCTGGGGCAAAATTAAAAAATAAAATTTGGCACCGCGATGGCACACTTCTGCAGCCAAGTCCAAGGGCAACGTTCCTAAAACCACATCGCCCGCTTGAATTCTTGTTGCGTCCAGGTGTGAGGTAAATTCATCTATTTGCCATTGTGGTTGTTGCTTTATCCATTCAATCGCGCCTGCATGACGAGAGACGAAGTAGGTAGTCATGTGTTCTCCTTTTGATCAATATACTATTCTAATGCAGAGAATTTGAGGTTGGGTAGAGGGAGACACCTTTGCAAAATCCCCCCAAAATCCCCTAAATTTCCACCAAGACATTTAGGGGATTTCTCATGAGCACCTTCTTCCAGCAAACCGCACAAGCCGAGACCTTTGCAAAAATAGTCTGTTAACGAAATTTGACGCATAAAAATGTGCTAAAAAATTTTCAATTGACTAAAACCTTTCTGATATTGAGAAAAAAGTGGAAGAAATCAGGGAGGTTCCTCATTTTGAAAATGGTGTTGAGCATAAAATTTTAATAACCTATGTTATTGCAAAGGTCTCAAGCCATGATTGCCAAACACATCGACCGCTTCCCGCTATTGAAGTTAGATCAAGTGATTGATTGGCAACCGATCGAACAGTACTTGAACCGTCAAAGAACCCGTTACCTCCGAAACCACCGCGGCCGTCCCGCCTATCCCCTGTTGTCCATGTTCAAAGCCGTCCTGCTCGGACAATGGCACAGCCTCTCCGATCCCGAACTCGAACACAGCCTCATCACCCGCATCGATTTCAACCTGTTTTGCCGCTTTAACGAGTTGAGCATCCCCGATTACAGCACCTTATGCCGCTACCGTAACTGGCTGGCGCAAGACAACACCCTATCCGAATTGCTGGAACTGATTAACCGCCAACTGACCGAAAAAAACCTAAAGAGACCTTTGCAATAACATAGGTTACTAAAATTTTATGCTCAATCTCATTTTCAAAATGCAAAACCTTTCTGATTTTTCCTACTTTTTGCTCAATATTAGGAAGGTTTTAGTCAATTGAAGATTTTTTGGCGCATTTTTATGCGTCAAATTTCGTTAATAGACTATTTTTGCAAAGGTCTCCTAAAAGTAGAGAAGGCATCCGCCGCCGTCATTGACGCCACCATTATTCAGACCGCCGGCAGCAAACAGCGTCAGGCTATAGAAGTCGATGAAGAAGGACAAATCAGCGGCCAAACCACACCGAGCAAAGATAAAGATGCCCGTTGAACAAAGAAAAACGGCCTCTACAAACTCGGTTACAAACAACATACCCGTACCGATGAGGAAGGCTATATCGAGAAACTGCACATCACCCCTGCCAATACCCATGAGTGCAACCACCTGTTGCCTTTGCTGGAGGGCATTGAAGGTACGACCGTCTATGCCGATAAAGGCTACGACAGTGCGGAAAACCGACAACATCTGAAAGAGCATCAGTTGCTGGACGGCATTATGCGCAAAGCCCACCGCAACCGTCCGCTGACGGAAGTGCAAACCAAACGCAACCGATATTTGTCGAATACCCGTTATGTGGTCGAACAAAGCTTTGGGACGCTGCACCGTAAATTCCGCTACGCCCGGGCAGCCTATTTCGGGCTGATTAAAGTGAGTGCGCAAAGCCATCTGAAGGCGATGTGTTTGAACCTGTTGAAAGCGGCCAACAGGCTAAGTGTGTCTGTTGCCGCCTAAAAGGCGGCCCGGATGCCTTATTATGGGGCGTCCGGGGAGAATTAAGGGGGTATTTGGGTAAAATTAGGCGCAATTAGGGGCGAAAACAGCCGAAAACCTGTGTTTGGGTTTCGGCTGCTGGGGGGAAATGAGGAAGAGGAGTATTTTTCAAAGGTCTCAGAGAGACAAATTTGCGTAGAAGGTAATAAGAATTGAATTTGTTAATGTTAATAAAATATAGGTAACACAATTACTTATGCTAATTAAGGTGCTATTAATGTCGGTGGCAGAGATTTTCGATACTTGGTGCAAAAGCGAGTTTATCGAGCTCCAATGAACAAGGTTTGTTTCCGTTCACCATTGCCAGACAGCCGTTTAAGTAGAAAGTTGCTGTCTGAGTCGGCTTATCCGGATTCAGTCAGCTCAAAAAAGACGGTATACCAACGGTGTAGTAGTTCAGTTAGTTCGTGTTGTAGTAGTTTGCGCTGCTTGGTATCTTTGATATGTTTGTCGCGGAAAATCTGTAGCACACTGGTTCCGAGTTCTTGAGTTTTTTTCTTGCATTGGTCGATTTGAGTATCGATTGGGAATACCCTCGTTGGGTTTGGCACAAATCGTGGCACAAATGACCGCAGCCAGTAGTATAGTCAATTAAAAACAAAATAGTACAATACTCAACTTTGAAGGTCTAACCATGGCATACTCTGCGGACTTAAGAAACAAAGCTTTAAACTATTACGAACAATGCAAAAACATCAGCCAAACCGCAGCAACGTTTAACCTGTCAAGAAACACGCTTTACCTGTGGATTCGCCTTAAAAAACAAACAGGCAGCCTAAAACATCAAGTTACCAGTCTAAATGCCGTCAAATTGGATAGGCAAAAACTGGCTCAATATGTTGGGCAACACCCGGATGCCTATCTGCATGAAATCGCCAAACATTTTGATTGTACGCCAGCCGCCGTTTACTATGCGCTCAAACAGATGGGGATGACGCGCAAAAAAAGACCACCACTTACAAAGAACAAGACCCGGCCAAAGTAACGCATTATTTGACACAGCTGGCCGAATTTTCCGACTACCAACGTGTTTATTTGGATGAAACAGGATTTGACCGCTACCTGTTCCGCCCCTATGCCCGCAGCCTGAAAGGGCAAATAGTGAAAGCGCAGATAAGTGGAAAAAGATACCAACGCTTATCTCTGGTGTCCGCATAAGTTGGCAACCGGCTGATTGCTCCGATGGTTTATCAAAATACGATGACCGGAGTCTTTTTTGAAGCGTGGTTTCAGCAATGCCTACTGCCCGTATTGACTCAGAAATCGGTGATTATTTTAGATAATGCACGATTTCACCGTATGGGTGTCTTACGGGAAATGGCGGAAAAATTGGGCCATAAGGTATTGCCTCTTGCACCTTATTCACCTGAGCTCAACCCGATTGAGAAGGTGTGGGCGAATATTAAGCGGTATCTGAGAACCGTTTTGTCTGATTACGCCCGATTTGACGATGCGCTAGTGTCCTATTTTGATTTTAATTGACTATATATGAACAGATAAAAAACGCCCTAAATCAAGGGCGTTTGTCTATACACATACTACTGGTTACGGGCTAGGTGGGTTCAATTCCCCCCACCTCCACCATACCCAATTTTCAGCAGTATCCTGTAATACGCATAAAGCCTTGAGCATTAACGGTTTTAAGGCTTTTTTATTGCCTTGGTTATGCTGGCGTATGCTTGGGTTTTTACCATTTATGGGGTAACTTTTGGGGTAAGTTTTCAGGCATTGCATCAAAACGTGTTTCAAATGTACCGTTTTGTCTATTCGAAGTTTTGTACCTATGCTGCTAGAGCGGTTATGCTAAAAAACGCAGTTTTATTGCAATGCTTCAAACATTTCCCCTATAATCCGCCTGTTTTCAATTTTCACATGCAAAGAAAGGAGCAGCCATGACACGCAATACTTCAATCCGCTCAATCACATTCTTTGCAGCCCAAGCGTCGGTCTGATTTTCGGACAACGCGTTCCCGCATTTTCCCTATCGCCCGCTTTGGGCTGCTTTCCCATCAATCGGACAGAGGTCGTCTGAAGACCTCAGACGGCAGTCGGTATATTTTCAAACCACGTTTATCTTTTAAGCCGTCGGTTTGGACTCGTTTTGCCATCTGTCCGTTTTAAAGAAAGCATACACATGGGCAATTATCAACATCCCCATCATATTCACATCATCGCTGATTCAGAAACCTGGATTGAAGGCAACGCCGTCGCTCAACTCGAAACCACCGCCAAGCTGCCGCACATGTTGCGCGTAGCCGGTATGCCTGATCTGCACGCGGGGCGCGGTTATCCCGTCGGTGCGGCATTTTTCAGCGAACACCATTTTTACCCTGCGCTCATCGGCAACGATATCGGTTGCGGCATGGCGTTTTGGCAAACCAATTTATCCGCCGCCAAGCTTAAACCCGCCAAACTCGCCAAGCAGCTTGGCAACATCGATACGCCTTTGAGCCAAGACGAACAAGAAGCCTTACTCGGAGAAGCCGCATCTGATTTTCCATTTTCAGACGACCTCGCAGTCGGCACTATCGGCGGCGGCAATCATTTTGCCGAATTGCAAACCGTCGAAACCTTTTACCGCGATGACTTGCTTCCCGTTGACTTTGATTCAGACCGTTTGCAACTGTTGGTACACAGCGGTTCGCGCGGACTGGGGCAGCAAATTTTGCGACGCCACATCGAAGCCTATGGTCATCGAGGTTTGGCGGAAGGCAGCGAGGCTACGGCGGACTATCTTGCCGAACATCAGGCAGCCCTTGAGTTCGCCGGTCTAAACCGCCGTCTGATTGCCGCCAGAATGCTCGACCGCTGGCGCACGGAAGGTGAATGCCTGCTCGACGTGCATCACAATTTCCTTGAGAAAACCGAAATCGCGGGGCAAACCGGCTGGCTGCACCGAAAAGGCGCAACGCCTGCCGATAAAGGTCTGGTCATGATACCCGGCTCGCGCGGCGATTACAGCTATCTGGTTCTGCCGACCCAAGATTGCCAAATTTCGCTGAACACATTGGCACACGGCGCAGGACGGAAGTGGCAGCGCGGCGAATGCAAAGGTCGCCTGTCGCACAAATATTCCGCCGACAGCCTGCGCCAAACCGCCTTCGGCAGCGTGGTCGTTTGTCAGGATAAGGCTTTGATTTTTGAAGAAGCTCCGCAGGCTTATAAAAGCATAGACAGCGTCATTTCAGCCATGAAAAACGCAGGTCTGATTGAATTGGTCGCCCGGTTCAAACCCGTTTTAACTTACAAAACCAGCGGCGGATGCGGAGAATAAATATGAAGCAAAATTTACAAACGATTTATCTACAAATTTCTACCGCTCAAGGACCTGCCGAATGCCGCATCTTTGCCCGTTTCGTATTGGGCGGGCTGCTTGCCGAGGCGCAGGCGGAAGGTGTCGAAGTGGAAATCATCTCCGAAACCGCTGATAAACACGGCATTATGTCTGCGATGCTTAAAGTGGACGGCAATCATGCCGAAACTTTGGCACAGCGTTGGCAAGGTTCGCTCCAATGGGTGTGCGCGAGCCCCGTCCGTCCGAAACATCCGCGCAAAAACTGGTATATCGGCGTTTTCCGTATGCCTGACATGCCTGAAATGCCGTCTGAAAGCGAGATTGAGTTTCAAACCTGCCGTTCGGGTGGCAAAGGCGGGCAGCACGTCAATAAAACTGAAAGTGCCGTCCGCGCCACTCATAAAGCAAGCGGTATTTCCGTGCGCGTTGAGAGCGAACGCAGCCAGCATGCCAACAAAAAATTGGCTTTGACCCTGCTGGCGCAAAAGCTGGCGGAACATCATGCTGGGCAGACCGGCAATTACGCCCGCGCGCAACACAGCCAGCTTTATCAGGTGGAACGCGGCAATCCGAAACGGATGTTCGTCGGAACGGAGTTTAAGGAGAAGTCGGATTCTAAACGTTGAGTTGAGACAGCCGCTTTGGTAATGTCGTAATCCCCCGTGTTTTTATAGTGGATTAACTTTAAACCAGGACGGCGTTACCTCGCCTTAGCTCAAAGAGAACGATTCTCTAAGGTGCTGAAGCACCAAGTGAATCGGTTCCGTACTATCTGTACTGTCTGCGGCTTTGTCGCCTTGTCCTGATTTTTGTTAATCCACTACAATATGCGTGAAAAGGTCGTCTGAAACCTGAATTTGGGTTTTCAGACGACCTTTTGTCTGGCTATCAACATCCGTCAATAAGAATCCGGAATGTGTTTGAAATACAGCATGACCAGATACCAAAACAGCGTTGCTGTAGCTGCGCCGAGCAGCACCCATGCGCTAATTTTGGTGACATCGCGCAGGGCGCGTTTTTGCTTGCGGCTGAAGAGGCGGTTGATAATCAGCGCGGCAAGTGCGAAAAAGAAGAATATGCGGAAAAGTCTGCCTATCATATCGGGAAGTGAGGAGGTCGTCTGAAAAAGTATGGTTCGGTTGCGGCGGCATGGGGAAGGATGTTTCAGCGCATCAGGCTGCTTGTCCGACCGTGTCAAAAAGTCATGCCGTTTGCTATATAATAACGCTTTTCGCCGCATTTGTTGGAACAGGATATGAGTCAAAATGCCTCGGTGGGCATTGTAACGCCCCAAAAAATTCCGTTTGAGATGCCGCTGGTTTTGGAAAACGGTAAAACTTTGCCTCGTTTCGATCTGATGATTGAAACCTACGGCGAGCTGAATGCCGAAAAAAACAATGCGGTTTTAATCTGCCATGCGCTGTCGGGCAACCATCATGTTGCGGGCAGGCATTCGGCGGAGGATAAATACACAGGCTGGTGGGACAATATGGTCGGACCCGGCAAACCGATTGATACGGAACGTTTTTTCGTGGTCGGTTTGAACAATCTGGGCGGCTGCGACGGCAGCAGCGGGCCTTTGTCGATCAATCCTGAAACGGGCAGGGAATACGGCGCGGATTTTCCGGTAGTTACGGTGAAGGACTGGGTAAAATCCCAAGCCGCGCTTGCCGACTATCTCGGCATCGAACAATGGGCGGCGGTTGTCGGCGGCAGCTTGGGCGGCATGCAGGCTTTGCAGTGGACGATTTCCTATCCGGAGCGCGTGCGCCATGCCTTAGTGATTGCGTCTGCGCCGAAACTCTCGACGCAAAATATCGCGTTTAATGATGTAGCGCGTCAGGCGATTTTGACCGATCCCGATTTCAACGAAGGACATTACCGCAGCCACAATACCGTTCCCGCACGGGGCTTGCGGATTGCCCGCATGATGGGACACATTACTTATCTTGCCGAAGACGGTTTGGGTAAAAAATTCGGGCGCGATTTGCGTTCAAACGGCTATCAATACGGCTTTGGCGTTGAATTCGAAGTGGAATCCTATCTGCGCTATCAGGGCGACAAATTCGTCGGACGGTTTGATGCCAACACTTACCTGCTTATGACCAAGGCTTTGGACTATTTCGATCCGGCGGCGGATTTTGGCGACAGCCTGACCCGCGCCCTGCAAAATGTGAAAGCGAAATTCTTTGTCGCCAGCTTCAGCACTGACTGGCGTTTCTCGCCCGCGCGTTCCAAAGAGCTGGTCAAAGCGCTGATTGCCGCGCACAAGCCGGTGCAGTATATCGAAGTCAAATCCAACCACGGCCATGATGCCTTTCTGATGGAAGACGAAGCCTATATGCGCGCCGTAGCGGCTTATATGAACAATGTGGATAAGGATTGCCGATCATGAATTTGCGCGACGATTTGCAGTTGATTTACGACTGGATTCCCGAAGGCAGCCGCGTCTTGGACTTGGGCTGCGGCGACGGCGAATTGCTGGCAGCTTTGGTGGAACACAAAAAATGCAGTGGCTACGGCATCGAAATCGACACCGACAGCGTCATCGCCGCCATGTCGCGCGGCGTGAACGTCATCCAAGCCGATTTGGAGCAGGGTTTGGCTGAATTTGGCGACCAGACCTTTGACGTTATCGTCTTGAGCCAAACCATCCAAGCCATGCAAAACACCGAAAAAATCCTGCGCTGCCTCATGCGCGTGGCGAAACAGGCGATTGTCAGCTTCCCGAATTTCGGCTACTGGCGCAACCGCTTCCAAATCGCCATCGGCGGTCATATGCCGGTTTCCGAACGCATGCCCTACCATTGGTACGACACGCCGAATATCCATTGGTGTACGCTCAAAGACTTTGATTTATTGTGTGCCAAAAACAAAATCCGCGTCCTCGAGCGCGCGGTCATGACGGGCAACAAACAGGTCAAACATTTCCCCAACCTTTTGGGCAGCTTGGCGTTTTACCGCGTCGGGTAAGATAGCTTGAGAACCTTGTTGGCAATAACGAGGTTTTTGAGTTGTACTAACAAGAGGTCGCCTGAAAAATGAAATGGCAGATTTTCAGACGACCTCTTTATGTCGATAAACCTTATTTGGAAATTGTGTTTGATGAAAGTGGGAAAGTGTTTGATTACCGTATATGAAAATGCCTCCAATCCGGTAAGCGGGATTGATTTGATATGATGGATTTGGAGCGTAAAAGGAGAGGGTGGAAATCTGGACTTATTGGGCATTTGTTGAGCATTTGATGCGCTAGCAGCTTGATTTGACGCACTCGAATCTGTTTTGTTTTGCGCTTAATTCAATATCGAAAAAACCTTGAAAATACACATGACGTAAAAACGGCCTTGATGGGATGAACCATCAAGGCCGTTTGATTTTTATCCCCGATTAGTGGGGCAAGTCTTCCGACTGCACTCGGTTAAAAAATTTCATTATTTTCAATCTTCTATACAGTTAAGAAAGGTTAGTATTTTTCCTTAACCAACAAAGACATTATTTAATAAAACCTTAATTGAAAAGAGCAGCCGAAAGACAGACTTTTCGCTATCCGTCGGAAAACTTGTAGTGCGGATTATAGCCATGTATTTTACATTCGACAACGCTGCTTTTGAATTATTGAGGCTTACACAGATTTGTTGTCCTTTCAGGCTGACAGGAGGAATCCGGAACACTACAAATTAAAGAAGCGTACCATGTGCAACCTATTTCAGACGACCTTTTGCTGGTCCATCTCTCGTTTCAGCCTTTCCCTTTCGCCGCCAACATATCCAGCATCCCCGCCAGATGACTTCTGCCTTCTTCCTTGCTCACAATCGGTTCGCCGCCTTTGCGCCCTAAAATCTTGATGTCTTCCTGCGGCATTTCGTCTATGAAGCGGCTGGGTTCGGGGAACTGCCATGTGCCTTGTTTTTTGCGTTTGACGCAGTGGGTCAGCGTAAGCTGGCGTTTGGCGCGGGTGATGCCGACGTACATCAGGCGGCGTTCTTCTTCGACGTTTTCTTCTTCGATGCTGTCGTTGTGCGGCAGGATGCCCTCTTCGCAGCCGACGAGGAAAACGTAGGGGTATTCCAAGCCTTTGGAGGCGTGTAGGGTCGAGAGTTTGACGGCATCGACTTCTTCTTCGCTTTTGCCTTCCAAGAGCGTCATTAGGGCGACGGTTTGGGCAAGTTCGATGATGTTTTTGCCGTCTTGTTCGCCTTTGCGCTCCAACCAGCCGGTCAGGTCGCTCACGTTGCGCCATTTGATTTCGCCAGCTTTACCCTCTTCACTGGCAAGCAGGTGGTTTTCGTAGTCGATTTCTTTGAGCAGGCCGTTGATGAGTTCGCCTGCTTCGCTGGTTTCGGCTTTGGCGCGGTAGCTGCCGAACATATCCATAAAGGCTTGTAAGTGTTGGCGGTTGGTGTTGTTCAGCAAAGCAAGGGCTTCTTCGTTTTGCGCAGCTTCATACAGGCTGCATTCGTGTTCGTGCGCGTAGGTGTTGAGCTTGCCCAGCGTTACATCACCGATGCCGCGTTTGGGTGTGGTAACGGCGCGCAGGAAGGCGGGGTCGTCGTTGGGGTTGGCAAGCAGGCGCAAATAGGACAAAACGTCTTTAATTTCGGCTTTGTCGAAAAAACTCTGCCCGCCGGAGAGTTGGTAAGGAACGCGCGCGCTGCGCAATGCTTCTTCAAAAATCCGCGCCTGATGGTTGCCACGGTATAACACGGCGAAATCGGCGTATTGGGTTTTGTCGCCGCCGACCAGCTTCTGCTTGACGATTTGGCTGACGACCCAGTCGGCTTCGTGTTGCTCGTTTTGGCAGGCGACGACTTTGACGATTTCGCCTTCGCCGAACTGCGACCAAAGTTTTTTGGTGAACAGCTTGGGATTGTTTTCAATGACTTTGTTGGCGATTTTGAGAATCCGCGCGGTGGAACGGTAGTTTTGCTCCAGCTTGATGATTTTCATTTGTGGATAATCTTCCTGCATTTTGCGCAGGTTTTCCATGTTCGCGCCGCGCCAAGCGTAGATGGACTGGTCGTCGTCGCCGACAGCGGTAAACATGCCTTCCGCGCCGGTCAGCAGCTTCATCAGCGTAAATTGGCAGGTGTTGGTGTCTTGGCATTCGTCAACTAACAGATAACGCAGCCGCCGCTGCCATTTGTTGCGCACTTCGCTGTTTTGCTGCAACAGCACGGCGGGCAGGCGGATTAAGTCGTCGAAGTCCACTGCCTGATAGCTTTGCATAGTTTCCTGATAGCTCGCATACACGCGCGCGATTTGTTCTTCCCAAGCGTTTGAGGCCGTCTGAAGCACGTCTTCCTGCGTTTTTAAATCGTTTTTCCACAGGGAAATCTGATGCTGCGCTTTGAATAAGGCTTCTTTTCCCGTGCCGCCCAAGAGTTCGCCGATGATTTTTGCGCTGTCGGTGGAATCAAGGATGGAAAAGTTTTTTTTGTAACCGATATGGTTCGCCTCTTCGCGCAGAATCTTCATACCCAAAGAGTGGAACGTGCAAATCGTCAGCCCGCGCGTTTGCGATTTGGGCAGCATTCTGGCGACGCGCTCCTGCATTTCCGTGGCGGCTTTATTGGTGAAGGTAATCGCGGCGACGGTATGCGGCAGATAGCCGACATTGACAATCAAATGCTTGATTTTTTGCGTAATCACGCCGGTTTTACCGCTGCCGGCGCCGGCAAGCACGAGCAGAGGCCCGCCGAGGTATTTGACGGCGGCTTGCTGTTGGGGGTTGAGTTTCATGGGGAAAGAGTAGGGGAGTGTGTGTGGGAGAATTATATAACAGCCGTCGAAACGGGATGTAAGGAGGAGATAAAAGGTCGTCTAAAACCTTATTCCGAAAGATTTCAGACGACCTTGTTATCGCGGACGGGCTATTCTTCAGAAACGAAAAAGAAAAGTTTTTGCTGCTTCAATATGTTACCGTCTGCATCAGTAAGAGGAGATTGCGCTGCGGAAAACTTGATGACGGCAAGGCTTAAGCTGCCATTTTCAGTTAGCGCAGTGTTGATGATTTGTCCGGCTTCCGCACCTTCGGAAACCACGCCTATACCTGCTGCTTCCAATGAATCTCCGCTCAATACCGCCAGCCCGCGTTTTACTTGGCCTCGATACTGGGCGCGCGCAATAATTTCTTGACCTGGGTAACAGCCTTTTTTGAAATGTACGCCGCCGATGATGTGTTGGTTGAGCATTTGCGCAACAGCGGTTTCTTTGGTCGCAGCAGAAATCCATGGATAGCCGCTGCGGATTTCGTGCAGATTCCACGCATTTTCGGCTTGGGCATCATATTCGGGCAGCAGCGACGCCTCACCGATTTTCAGACGACCTTTATGGGGCAGGGGAATGGTATATACACCGTTTTCCAGTAATGCCTCGAAAGAAAGGCTGGGTGAGTCGGGCGGGGTAGCAGGGCAGCTTTCATCGAGCATACCTGCAACGGCAAAATCGGGTAGGGGGGTAAATTCGACTTTGGCGCGCAATACGAACATACGTAGCCGTTTCACGATAGATTCAGCCAAATCCGCCGCCATAACCAGCAATAAATCTTCTCCTCGGTTTAATACAACCATATTCGCCAAAACACGCCCCTTAGGTGTGTTGTAAGTCGCGTAGCAGGCATGATTTATAGGTAAGTGGTTAATATCATTGGATAGTTGGCCATGGAGAAATGAAGCGCGATCTTCTCCGCTGACACGGATGACGCTGAAAAAAGGTAAACGGCTTTGCATAGGGAATCCTTCTGTAACCTGTTTCCCGATTAAGGGATTGCGGATAGGTATTCTAGCTTATTTCACTTGGGGAATGTAGTAAAATGAGAGCTTACCAAGCATCAGCAAGAAAGAAACAGCATGATTGAATTATACGGAATCACAAATTGTGACACTGTTAAAAAGGCACGCAACTGGTTGGCTGAAAATAATATTGTGTACGAATTTTCCGATTTTAAGAAAAACGCCCCAAGCGAGGCAGTTATCCGTCAATGGCTGGAACAGGTTCCTTTGGAAATCCTGCTCAACAAACGTGGTACGACATGGCGCAAACTTGACGATACCGACCGTCAAGCTACCGAAAATAATCCGGACGGGGCGATTCGATTGATGGCGGAAAATCCAAGTTTGATCAAGCGTCCGGTTTTGCGTAAAGAGGGTAGGGTTTACGTCGGATTTTCTGTCGAAAACTATCAGAAGATTTTTTCGGAATAAAACGTCGTCTGAAAGATGCGGAGTCCTTGAAAAAACGCTACAATGCGCGTTTGCCATTAACCATTACGCCCTCAAACCAATATGTTCCATACCGTTGAAAAATATAAAACTCCCGCCCAAATCCTACTGGGTCTGATTGCGTTGACCTTTATCGGCTTTGGTGTTGAAACTGCGAGAAACTCCGGCTCCGACTATATCGTCAAGGTCGGCAGCGAAAAAATAAGCGACTATACCTTGAATAATGCCGTACAGGCGGATCAGGCCGCAGGCGGCGGGCAAAGCCGCGAAGCCATATTTAGCGGGCTGGTTCAGCGTGCCTATCTGAAAGAGGGCGCAAAGATGATGGGCATAGATGTGTCTATGGATCAGGTTAAACAGGCTATTGTCGATGATCCGGCATTTCATGATGCCAACGGTAAATTCAGTCAAGCATTGTTTACGCAATATCTGAGCCAACGCCATATATCCGAAGACCAATTTATTGATGATTTGCGCGAGCAGTTTGCCTTGCAAAATTTGATTAACTTGGTTCAAAACGGGGCAATTATCAGCGATTCTCAGGCAGAGCAGCTGATTAAGCTGACTCAGTCAAACCGTACCATCCGTTCATTTACATTCAGACCGGAAACATTTGCGGCACAAGTCAAAACGGATGATGCCACTTTGCAACGTTATTATGAAGCGCATAAAAAAGATTATCTGATTCCCCAAGCCGTGAAGCTTGAATACGTTGCCCTTAATGCAGCTCATTTGGCGGAGAAACAAAGCGTCAGTGCGGATGAGGTCAAAAAAGTATTCGACGAAGAAGTTGCCGCATTGCCACAAAATGCCCCCAAGCCTGAGTTCGATAAAGAAAAAGCACGCATTGAGGCTGCTTTGAAACTTAAAAAAGCCTCCGCCGATTTTAATGCCGCCAAAGAAAAGCTTGCTGAAGAAGCTTTTAACCATCCGAATTCCTTAGATGAGGCGGCGAAAAAACTAGGTTTGAAAATCGAAACTTCCGATCAATGGCTGACGCAGGCCGATGCCAAAGCGGCAGGTATGCCCGATGCGTTGATTAGCGCGGCATTCAGCGAAGATGTCTTGAAGAAAAAACACAATTCAGACATTATCAATATTGACAACAATATTGTTTGGGTCATTCGCGCCAAAGAAGTCCGTGAAGAAAAAACAGCCGGATTTACCGAAGCGAGAGATAAAGTTCAGACTGCCTATATCCGTAGCGAATCGGTAAAACTTGCCGAGAAGAAAGCGCAAGAAACTTTGGCGGACTTGAAAGCAGGAAAGAACGTAGATTTACAATGGTCGCCCGTTGAGCAGTTGTCAGCACAGGACGCTCGAAAATCCATGCCGCCCGAAGCCTACAACGAATTGATCAAAGCCCGCCCTGCGAATGGCAAACCGGCTTTTGCTTTGTTGGAAGGGTTGCCTTCGCCGGTTATTATGGAAGTTCAAAGCATTGCTGCACCGGAAAATGTTTCTGCACAAATTCCCGCTGCCAAACAGGCTTTGGTACAAAATCAATCTGCCAATATATTCAGCCGGTTGCTGCAATATCTGAGTAAGCAGATTGAGCAGGTTCAAGGTTCGCAAAAACTGGATAATTCTGCCGAATAAAACGGCACATTTTAAGCAAACGGTCGGATATTCCCGACCGTTTCGTTTACAAATCCCTCAAAGGTCGTCTGAAAAAATGAGTAAATCACCCGATGCGTTGACACGCCTGATTAACGCTTTGAAAGTTCTGCCCAATGTCGGTCCCAAGTCTGCACAAAGGATGGCACATCAACTTTTGCAGCATAAACGGCAGGAAGCCCAAAATTTGGTTGAGGCTTTACAATACGCTTTGTTGCAGGTTCAGCATTGCCGGATGTGCAACAATTTTTGCGAAAGTGATTTATGTGAGATTTGTTCGGATGCCAACCGTGATCCCTGCAGGCTGATGATAGTACATATGCCTGCCGATGTTTCCAATATGGAAACCGCCAATTGCCATGACGGACTTTATTTCGTTTTAATGGGACAGGTCAGTCCTGCCCAAGGTATGGATATTTCTCATATTTCTTTAGACAAACTGGTTGCACGCCTACAAAACAGCAAAGTTGAAGAAATCATTATTGCAACCAACTTTACCGCCGAAGGTGATGCGACGGCCTATGTGTTGGCAGAACTATTCAAACCTTTGCCCTATAAAGTCAGCCGCCTTGCGCGAGGCATTCCTTTAGGAGGAGAGCTTGAATACGTCGATGCTGGTACTTTGGCACAGGCAGTATATGAACGGCGTATGTTGAAAACCGATTCGATGGAAGAGTAGGGCAATCAACGCTAACAATGACAAAGGTCGTCTGAAAATGTTCAGACGACCTTTGTTATGAAAAAATGATGTAACGAAATCAATCGGATAAATTATTTACAGCTTACGCCTTGAATTTGCGGAGACGAACCGCTGCCGACTTTAAATGTACAGGTTGTCGCGCTGTTGCCGGATACGGTAACAATCCCGCTACCCGCATTCAGGCTGACAGGCTCTTTAACACCCATCCCGACTGCAGTCGCAGCCAGTTTTTGGACGTCTGCATCAGAGTAAGATGTGTTATTTGAACTAATTTTGATTTCTTTTGCGTATGAATTGGCACTCAAAGCCAAGCCGGCAGCAATGATGGGCAAAACCAAAATTTTACTGATTTTCATGAGGTTGTTTCCTTTTTTAATATCGGTAGTGTGTACCGTTTGCTCAGAATAAGGCCATATGACGGATTATGCAAGCTTCAGGGCGAAATTTACGGTACTTGGCAATTTGACCGTCGGCATTTACATACGGATGTCGGCTTATCGGAATGACTCGGACTAGGGCGGTATTTTACGGTACAATATTCGATTTTCAACATACATTGGAGCATTCGGATGGTTTCTTTGGAAACATGGATCGGACTTCGCTATCTCAGGGCGAAAAAACGCAATGGATTCATGTCGTTTATCACCATGATTTCAATTATCGGTATTGCATTAGGCGTTACCGCTCTGATTACCGTACTGTCTGTAATGAACGGTTTTCAAAAGGAAATCAGAGGGCAGTTACTGAATGTCGCCCCTCATGCTGAAATCGGTTATTACGATAATGGCAATGGGTTAGGGTGGCAAAACCTTCGTGAAATCGTCAAAGATAAAAAAGAAGTGCTGGCAAGCGCGCCTTACATATCCGATCAAGCCTTGCTTGCCAATGCGGGGGAAGTTAGAGGGGTTCAAATCCGCGGTATCTTACCATCCGAAGAAAAGAATGTTGTAGATTATGGAAAAGATATGCCTGCGGGCAGTTTCGACAGTCTGAAACCCGGTAACTTCGATATTATTTTAGGAGAAGGCCTGGCTCAAGCTTTAGGCGCGGAAGTCGGAGGAAAAGTTACCGTTATCACCCCTGAGGGCAATGTTACCCCCGCAGGCGTCGTACCTCGTCTGAAACAGTTCAACGTCGTAGGCTTAGTCAAAACAGGCGTATATGAAGTAGACAATTCCCTGGCGATGACGCATATCCAAGATGCCCAAGTATTGTATAGATTGGGTGAAAATTTCGGCGGGCTGCGCCTGAAACTGGCTGATCCGCAAAATGCTCCCTCGTTTACTGTAAATTTAATCCCGCCTTCCAAAAAAGATTCAATTTGGGTTAGAGACTGGACGTTCAATAACCGCAGCTACTTTGAAGCAGTAGAGTTGGAAAAACGCATGATGTTCATCATCCTGACGTTGATTATCGCCGTTGCAGCCTTCAATTTGGTATCGTCCTTAGTGATGGCGGTAACGGAGAAACAAGCCGATATTGCCATTTTGCGCACATTGGGTCTTGCGCCATCAGGAGTTATGAAAATTTTCATGGTACAAGGGGCTTTTGCAGGCTTTTTTGGAACGCTTATCGGCGTGGTATGCGGCGTATTACTCGGTTGGAATGTCGGCAAAATCGTTGCATTCTTTGAAAAAATTTTCGGTGTTCACCTTATCAACTCGCAAATCTATTTTATCGACTATTTGCCCAGCGACGTAAACATGCGGGATGTGGCGGTTATTTCCTGTATTTCTTTAGGATTGGCATTCCTTGCCACACTTTATCCAAGTTGGCGTGCAGCCAAAACACAACCGGCGGAGGCCTTACGATATGAATAACAATATAGTATTGAAATGCACAAATATCGGAAAAAGTTACCGGGACGGTTCATTAAACGTACAAGTATTGAGAAACCTGAATCTTGAAGTAAAAGAAGGAGAAGGTATCAGTATTATCGGTTCGTCAGGTAGCGGTAAATCAACCCTTTTACATATTTTAGGCGGTTTGGACAAACCATCAGAGGGGAAAATTACCCTGATGAATCAAGACATAAGCGATATGTCTCAGAGACAACTGGGAGAATTGCGCAATAATTATCTGGGTTTTGTTTACCAGTTCCATCATTTGCTGCCTGAATTTTCTGCACTTGAAAACGTAATGATGCCGCTTTTAATCGGCAAAAAAAACAAAGCGGAAGCAGAAACACAAGCTGCCGATATGCTCGAAAAAGTTGGATTGAAACAAAGGATATTACATCGTCCAAGCGAACTGTCAGGAGGTGAAAGACAGCGCGCTGCTATCGCAAGAGCCTTAGTTACACGCCCCAAATGCCTTCTGGCTGATGAACCGACAGGTAATTTAGATAGGAAAAATGCCCAAAACATTTTGGACATGATGATGGATCTGAAAACAGAATTAAATACAAGTCTGATTGTTGTTACTCATGATGATGAGCTTGCTACGCGGTTTGAAAGAGTAATGACCATGCAGGATGGACATTTACAAAGTAAGGCATAATGTATAAATTCGCATAATGTATATTATGTCAAATTTATTCGATAGTAGTATTTTAAAGACCATCTTAATTATCAGATGGCCTTTTTTTTGTTTATGGATATCTTAGAATTTTATTCCCTAAAATTTCACGCCTTTATGCAATGCTACAATCCCTGCGCTCATATTATGATAGTCCACGCTGTCGAACCCTGCGTCCAGCATCATCTGTTTCAAAGTTTCTTGGTCGGGATGCATACGGATGGATTCAGCCAGATATTGATAGCTGTCGGCATCTTTTGCAATCAGTTTGCCCATAACCGGCAGCAGCTTGAAGGAATACAGGTCGTACACGCCTTCCAGCGGTTTATAGACTTTGGAAAACTCCAATACCAGCAGCGTGCCACCCGGTTTCAACACACGGTACATCTCTTTCAGCGCGGCATCTTTGTGTGTCATGTTGCGCAGACCGAAGGCGACGGAAACAAGATTGAAATAGTTGTCGGGAAACGGTAATTTTTCAGCATCAGCCAGCGATACGGGCAGAATCAGCCCTTCGTTGAGCAGTCGGTCGCGTCCGACGGTCAGCATCGAAGAATTGATGTCAGTCAGCCAGACTTCGCCCTCTTTTCCCACTCGTTTGGCCCAGCCTCGAGACAGATCGCCCGTACCGCCGGCAATATCCAATACTTTGTCGCCTTTTTTCAAGCGTGCGGTATTGATGGTGAAATGCTTCCAAACACGGTGCAGACCGCCGGACATCACATCGTTCATAATGTCATAGTTTTTCGCTACCGAATGGAATACTTCGGCTACCTTGCCTGCCTTTTCGTTCTCATCTACGGTACTGAAACCAAAATGGGTTTTGTGGTCGCTCATGTTGCCTGCCTTTTGATAAATTTAAAATTAAAATAATGTGAATTCAGATATTGAATACGTCGAAATCGCCAAGCATTTTCGACGCAGGAAATATATTTTTCGCCTGTCCCATCTTAAAACGTCGTGCGCAGCCTGCTTTGGTACCTAAAAATTGCATCTCCATATTTTCAGACGACCTTTTCGTCAATGTCTTCCGCCACAACCTCCGCTGCCGCAGGTATGGCCGGATTTCGGTTCGGCATTCAAATCGTCAGGAGAAGGAATACGGGACGCACCAGTCAGCTCCATACGGCGCAGGTAGTCCGCCCACAGCGCGTCGTAATTGTGCGCCAGTTTGTGCAGATAGGCCCAGTCGTATAAACCGCTGTTGTGGCCGTCTGAAAAAGTGATTTTCAAGGCGTAATTACCGACCGGCTCCAAATCAGCAACGGTAACGCTTGCCTTTCCGGTTTGTAAAACCTCCTGCCCTACGCCGTGTCCGCGCACTTCCGCACTGGGCGAATAAACACGCAAAAACTCTGCGGAAAGTGGTTTTTCATCAGCATCGTAACGCAGCGTCAACGATGCACGGTCTTTCGACAAACGGATTTCCGTCGGAATGAGGTTGTTTTCGTTCACGGTCATACTCCGGATTTTTTACGCAGCCACGCAACTCTGATGGAAAAAACGCCCCCGGCCGCAGCAAACAGCAAAATTAAATAAATAAAGGGACAGGCGTATCAAATTTATCCTCGTCTGCCCGATTAAGCCCAAAGGTAAATCATCAGTCCTGCAAATATTAAAAACGCCGAAACCATTAAAGCGATAGAAATGAAGGCCTAGCGGGTATTGGCATTGATTTTGTGATGACGGCTCGTGGCTGCGCAAGGGTTGCTGAACTTGAAGTCGGGTCATTCTATCAGTTTTGCAGGTTAATTTCGATAAAAGGTCGTCTGAAACGGAAACGCCTGTTTCAGACGACCTTTTGGCTTTTGCTTTATCAGGCTTACTCGATAAGCAGGACAACTGCTTTTTCGGTTTCTTCATTCGGCATCAGGCGCACGGCTGTGCCGGTTTTTCCTTTGAGGCGCACGAGGAAGCCTCCGGGTTTGCGTTCCAAAACCTCAAGCTTTGCATCACCTCGCGGGCGGAATGTGATTTTTTCGCACTCGCGAAGACACCAGTGATTTTTCCAATGAATGAAATAAATGTTATCCGGTTTGACGGCAAGCGTTTCTCCGCCATTAACGACAAAATAAGGATAATCGGGCTTTTTGGTTTTGAATGTCCATTCTGCTTTCTGTTTCTTACCGTTTTGACTGTATTCGAATACGGCGCGGTAGGCAGTGTCGTATTCGAGCGGCGATAGTGGGAAAAGCGCGAATTGTTTGTCGGTCAACTGTCCGTTTGGATCTGTGTATTTATCCAAAATTTTGGTTTTGTCGATTTCGTTTTTGCCTTGATAAAGTTTGAACGACAGCATCTTGACTTCGCCCCCATCGTCTGAAAATGCAATGCTGACGGGATTTCCGGTAAATTCATAACCGGGCATGGGATCAGGATGTTCGCCGTAAAAATCCGGCGCGGCAAAATTTCCCTTCGGATAAGCGATATACGCTAATTTTGTTTGATTTTTAATTTCGTCGGCGTAAACGATAGAGCCATTGAAACAAGAATTTTTATAGAAACGGCGGCCTGCTTCCGGATAAGATCGCCCTAACGAACACCAATGATTGAATTCCCGGTTGCCCTGATTGACGACGACGGCGGTTTTTCCGTTGCCATGCTCAACAGCTACGCCCGCTTCGTCAATATTTTGATCAAGCAAAGAAAAACGGTGGTAAATGGCTGTCATCAGGGCATCGGTTTGCTCGTGCAGGACAAGTGTGTTTTTAAATCCATCCTGATGGCGGTACTCGCCCGTGCTGATGTTTTCATGAACCCCATCGAAATAATAGCCGGCCTTGCGGGCGCGGTCGGAGGGCTTGTACCCTGTGTAAAATTGATTGTTTCGATGTTTTTCGTCATGGCCGTCTTCAGGATTGATCAGCAGATATTTGGCGTGCCTTCGGGCTGAGCGTTCCAATACCGGGGAATTCGACAGAGAATTCAAACCGGCAGCGGCACGCAAAAAATTAAGGTAACCCAAGCCGCTTAAAGATTCTACGGACGAACGGTCTTGACCGGCTTGCGGGTGGATAAGGTCATCTGAAAAGAAATAGCGATTTTGCTGGTAATAAAACAGACCAAGCGCGCCCGCTAATATTACCAGCCAGATGAAGATGGATTTCATATTGTCATTTTATAGAGTGAAATGAGTTTAACGTAATGATGAAAGAACTTGGCGAATCATACAGCATAATATCCGTAAACGTCGTCTGAAAAGCGCTGGTCAAGTGAAATAAATGTATTTTTATTACAGTAAAATATTGTTAAGCGAATCTGCCTGATTTATAATTCCTACCATATTAAAAGATGAAGTTTTTGTATTTTATAGGCAAATGACTTCATCCTCTTTTTGTCTTTTTGTCTGTTGAAAATATTGAATATTTGCTCCATCGGTATTGGTGTGACTAGCCTGAAGCTGATATTTGCTTTATATCCTCAAATTACGGAGTGTTCATGTCCACAATGTTTTTTATCCAGTTCGCCATCGTACTGGTGTGTATCTTAATCGGCGCGCAGGTCGGCGGTATCGGTTTGGGCGTACTCGGCGGTGTCGGGCTGGCGGTTTTGGCCTTTGGTTTTCATCTTGAGCCGACCAGTCCGCCGATTGACGTGATGCTGATGATTATGGCGGTCGTTTCTGCCGCCGCATCGATGCAGGCAAGCGGCGGCTTGGACTACATGATTAAAATCGCCACCCGCGTTTTACACCGCAATCCGAAATACATTACCTTCATCGCGCCTGCGGTCACATACCTGTTTACCGTATTGGCAGGTACAGGACATGTCGCATATTCGGTATTGCCCGTTATTGCCGAAGTCAGCCGCCGCAACGGTATCCGCCCGTCGCGCCCGTTGACGATGGCGGTCATCGCGTCACAATTTGCCATTGTTGCCAGCCCGATTGCGGCCGCGGTCGTTGCCTGCGTTACCTACCTTGAGCCTCAACACATTACCATGGCTGATGTGCTGAAAGTGACTGTTCCTTCAACTATTCTCGGTATCGGTCTCGCCTGCGTATTCGTCAACAAGCTCGGCAAAGAGTTGAAAGACGACCCGCATTATCAGGCGTTGCTGAAAGACCCGGAATATGTAAAAGCCAATGAAAAAGATTCGGTTGAAGTATCCAATGCGCCCGTCAGCAAAGAGGCGAAACTTTCAGTCGGGATTTTCCTTGCTGCTGCGTTGCTGGTGGTGGTCATGGGTGCCGTACCGGAGTTGCGCCCGACCTTCCAAACGGAAGAAGGGGCTAAACTGATGGGCATGGCGCACACCATCGAAATCGTCATGCTTTCCGCTGCCGCGCTGATTATCCTGCTTTGCAAACCGAATGGTAACGCGATTACCAAAGGCTCGGTGTTCCATGCGGGGATGCGCGCCGTTATCGCCGTATTCGGCGTGGCATGGCTGGGCGACACATTGATGCACGGTCATTTGGCCGAAGTCAAAGAAACCGTGTCGCATTTGGTCGAAACCGCGCCGTGGACTTTTGCGTTTGCCCTGTTCATTTTGTCCGTCTTGGTCAACAGCCAAGGGGCGACCGTTGCAACGCTGTTCCCCATCGGTATTTCGCTGGGCATTCCCGCTCCGATTATCATCGGCACGTTTGTCGCGGTGAACGGCTATTTCTTCATCCCGAACTACGGTCCGATTATCGCGGCGATTGATTTTGACAGCACGGGTTCGACCAAAATCGGCAAATTTATTTTCAACCACAGCTTTATGATTCCCGGCCTCTTGAGCATGGTGTTCAGTTTGGCATTCGGTTTGCTGCTGGCGAATTACTTCTTTTAAGGTCATCTGAAAAAAGGTCCTTGGATTCGGATTTCAAGTGCAACACTAGTGTATCAGTGGTTTGAACAGATTCAAGAATAAAACACTTGGCGTTTCGTAGCCAAGTGTTTTTCTTGGCCGGTGGTTCAACTCATCTTGAACCCTGCGTATCTCCCGATCGCTGATGTTTCGGAAATCGGTTTGCTTGGGGAAATATTGCCGGATGAGTCCGTTAGTGTTTTCATTCAGTCCTTTTTCCCAAGAATGGTAAGGGTGGCAAAAATAAGTCTCCGCCTTCAATGCTTTGGCTATTTTGGTGTGTTGATAGAACTCTTTGCCGTTATCCATAGTGATGGTGTGCACTCTGGCTTTATGTGCCTTTAATGCCCTAACGGCTGCCAGAGCAGTGTCTTCGGCTTTGAGGCTATCCAATTTGCAGACGATGGTGTAGCGGGTAACGCGTTCGACCAAGGTCAGTAATGCGCTTTTCTGTCCTTTGCCGATGATGGTGTCGGCTTCCCAATCGCCGATGCGGGTTTTCTGGTCGACGATAGCGGGTCGGTTTTCTATGCCGACGCGGTTGGGCACTTTGCCTCTGGTCCATGTGCTGCCGTAGCGTTTGCGGTAGGGTTTGCTGCATATTCTGAGGTGTTGCCACAAGGTGCCGCCGTTGCTTTTGTCTTGGCGGAGGTAGCGGTAAATGGTGCTGTGGTGGAGCGTGATTTGGTGGTGTTTGCTCAGGTAGGCGCATACTTGTTCAGGACTGAGTTTGCGGCGGATAAGGGTGTCGATGTGTTGAATCAGCTGCGAATCAAGCTTATAGGGCTTTCGCTGGCGCTGTTTGGTAGTCCGGCTTTGCCGCTGGGCTTTTTCGGCACTGTATTGCTGCCCTTGGGTGCGGTGCCGTCTGATTTCGCGGCTGATGGTGCTTTTGTGTCGGTTAAGCTGTTTGGCGATTTCGGCGATGGTGCAGTGGCGGGACAGGTATTGGATATGGTATCGTTCGTCTTGGGTCAGTTGTGTGTAGCTCATGGCAATCTTTCTTGCAGGAAAGGCCGTATGCTACCGCATACTGGCCTTTTCCTGTTAGGGAAAGTTGCACTTCAAATGCGAATCCGCCGTCGTCTGAAAACACAAAATGCGTTTTCAGACGACCTTTGCATTAGGATTATCCGCTATAATATCACCGCATAACAAAACCCGTCTTTTACGACCCTATCCCCACGGAGCGTACAAAATGTACCACTACAAATCCGAAGCCACCCAGTTTCTCGACAAACTTATCGAAGACAATCCGCAACTGGAAACGCAACGCCTAGAAAACCGCCACCTGCTTTGGGATGTCGAATTAAATCCGCAAGAGCAGGCAGAGTTTGAGGCTGCCAAAGTCGCCAAAAAACCCTACACATACTATCAAGACTGATCGTGCCGAAATGACCGTCCGCACATCCAACACACCTGCCGGACTACAGGACTACCTCAATACCATCGGACAAGCGGAGCATCCCGTCCTTGCCGCATTGCGCGAGCGCACGCTTTCACACCGATTAGGCAATATGGCCATTGCCCGCGAACAAGCCGCCCTACTTTCTTGGTTGGCGCAGCTTATCCGTGTCGAAAAATATTTGGAAATCGGCGTGTTTACAGGATACAGCAGCACCGCCGTCGCGCTTGCATTGCCCGAGCATGGCAAAGTTACCGCCTGCGACATCAACGTAACATTTACCGACATAGCGCGCGAAACTTGGCGGGCGGCAGGGGTGGAACACAAAATTTCGCTGTACCTGCAACCTGCCCTTTTGACTTTGGACGACCTGATAGCGCAAGGCGAAGCGGAAAGTTACGACCTGGCCCTGATAGATGCGGATAAGCCCCCTACCCCGCAATATTTCGAACGTTGCCTGAAGCTTGTACGTAAGGGAGGCATTATCGCCATCGACAATGTTTTGCTGAACGGCCGGGTCTTGCATGAGGGCGACGAACACTCCCCGCCCAGCTTGAAAATACTGCAAACATTCAACCGCAGCTTGCCCGAAGATGAACGTATCGTTCCCATTACCCTACCCGTCGGCGACGGATTGACCCTTCTATTGAAAAAATAAACCGATGAAAACAAACCTGCTTATCCGACTGCTCCCCATTGCCTTTACCGCCGCCTGTACTTCCGTTTCATCCCCGTCTTCAGACGACACTTTTTCGCTGCCGGATATTCCCGATAGCCCGCAGAAAGTATCCATCCCCTATCCCAAGCTCGACGAACAGACACAAATCGACCATTTGGGCGTACAGGTTGCACGCATTGAGCGGGAAATGGAGGCAGTAAACCTTCGTTTGCAGCAAATCGAGCAGCAAAACAAAATCCACTCCCGTCCTGCTAAGAAAACCGTGTCTCAACGCTTGGACGACCAGAAGCTCAAAAAACATTATCTGGAGAACGGCGGTATCGCGCCGACCGAAACAGATTCGCTTACCCTAAACGAAACCCGTCTTTACGAGCGTGCATCCAAATACTACCGCAGCGAGAATTACCGGGCGGCGGCAGCCATTCTGAAGGAAGCCGACGGCGGTAACGGCAGCGATATTGCGCGCCGCAATATGTATCTGTTGCTGCAAAGCCAACAGCGCATGGGCCACTGCGAATCCGTCATCGAAATCGGCGGACGCTACGCCAACCGCTTCCGCAGCAGCCCGCAAGCCCCCGACGCGCTCTTCAGCATCGGACAATGCCAATACAAACTGCAACAGAAAGACATCGCCCGCAACACATGGCGCAAGCTGATACAGAGCTATCCCGATAGCGAAGCTGCCAAACGCGCCGCTATCAGTATCAAGCAACGAT
Source organism: Neisseria sicca (assembly GCF_017753665.1). Lineage (NCBI taxonomy): Bacteria > Pseudomonadati > Pseudomonadota > Betaproteobacteria > Neisseriales > Neisseriaceae > Neisseria > Neisseria sicca. The sequence continues at coordinate 754,859 of NZ_CP072524.1, read as the reverse complement.
AACTTTTCAGACGATCTCCCCCCTATTCGAAGGTCGTCTGAAATCATTCATTGAATAATGTTTTATACAATAGGAGCAAATATGGCCAAAATCGGCATCATCATGGGCAGCAACAGCGACTGGCCCGTCATGCAGCAGGCAGCGCAGTTTCTCAAAGAGTTCGGCGTCGAATACGAAGCCCGCGTCGTGTCCGCACACCGCACCCCTGATTTAATGTTCGAATACGCTGAAACCGCCCGCGAACGCGGCATCAAAGCCATCATCGCCGGTGCGGGTGGCGCAGCACACCTGCCCGGCATGGTTGCCGCCAAAACCACCGTCCCTGTATTGGGCGTTCCCGTACCCAGCAAATACCTGCGAGGCGAAGACTCCCTGCTCTCCATTGTGCAAATGCCCAAAGGCGTTCCCGTCGCCACCTTCGCCATCGGAGAAGCAGGCGCCGCCAACGCCGCCCTGTTCGCCATCTCGCTGCTTGCCAACGAAGATCCCGAGCTGGCGCAAAAACTTGCCGATTTCCGCGCCAAGCAGGAGCAAACCGTTTTAGACATGGAATTACCCGAAGCCTGATATAAAAAAGGTCGTCTGAAAACGGATTTTCGTTTTTCAGACGACCTTTTTGCCTGATTTCAAAGAAACCTTCAAAATCGTTTAAAATCCATACCCTTTCATCTTTCTCAATCTGCCTTATGAACATCTTATCCGTAGAAAACGCTTCCTTTACCGTCGGCCATGTCGCCTTGCTCGACAAAACTTCCTTCCAACTCGACAGCGGTGAAAAAATCGGCCTAATCGGTCGCAACGGCGCGGGTAAGTCTTCGTTTCTGAAAATCCTCGCCGGCGTGCAGAAGCTCGACGACGGGCAGATTATCGTTCAAAACAACCTCAAAATCGTTTATGTGCCGCAGGAATCGTTTTTCGACAAGGAAGCCACCGTATTCGACACCGTCGCCGAAGGCTTGGGCGAAATCCGCGATTTGCTGCGCCGTTACCACCGCGTCAGCCATGATTTGGAACACAATTCAGACGACGTTTTATTAAAAGAACTCAATGAATTGCAGCTTGAAATCGAAGCGAAGGACGGCTGGAAGCTGGATGCGGCGGTGAAGCAGACTTTGAGCGAACTCGGCTTGCCGGAAAACGAAAAAATCGGCAACCTCTCCGGCGGGCAGAAAAAACGCGTCGCCCTGGCGCAGGCTTGGGTGCAGAAGCCCGACGTATTGCTGCTGGACGAGCCGACCAACCATTTGGACATAGACGCGATTATCTGGCTGGAAAACCTGCTGAAAGCGTTTGAAGGCAGCCTGGTCGTGATTACCCACGATCGCCGTTTTCTGGACAATATTGCTACGCGCATCGTCGAACTCGACCGCGGCATTCTGCGCTCCTATCCCGGCTCGTTCTCCAAATACAGCGAGAAAAAAGCGCAAGAGTTGGCAGTAGAAGCGGAACACAACCGCCTCTTCGACAAATTCCATGCGCAGGAAGAAGCGTGGATACGCAAAGGTATCGAAGCACGCCGTACCCGCAACGAAGGACGCGTGCGCCGTTTGGAAGAACTGCGCCGCCAACGTGCCGAACGCCGCAACGTGCAAGGACAGGTCAATTTCAAGCTCGACAGCGGAGAGAAAAGCGGCAAAATCATCGCCGAGCTGGAACACGCCTCGTTTGCCTATGGCGACAAAGTCATCATGGACAAATTTTCCGCCATCTTGCAGCGCGGTGACAAAATCGGCTTAATCGGCCCAAACGGTATCGGCAAAACCACCTTCCTCAAGCTGATTCTGGGCGAATTGCAGCCGACCTACGGCAGAATCCGCATCGGCAGCAAGCAGGAAGTCGCCTATTTTGACCAGTTCCGCAGCGCGTTGAACGAAAACGACACCGTGTTTTACACGCTCGGACAAGGCAACGATTACGTCGAAATCGGCGGCAAGAAAAAACACGTCATGAGCTATCTGGAAGATTTTCTGTTTCACCCTGCCCGCGCGCAAAGCCCCGTCTCATCGCTCTCCGGCGGCGAACGTAACCGCCTCCTGCTGGCAAAACTTTTTACCCGCCCCGCCAATATCCTGGTCTTGGACGAACCGACCAACGACTTGGACATCGACACCCAAGAGCTGCTCGAAGACCTGCTGCGCGATTACCAGGGCACGGTATTCCTCGTCTCGCACGACCGTATGTTCCTTGATAACGTAATTACCCAAAGCATTGTTTTCGAAGGACAAGGCCGTCTGAAAGAATACATCGGCGGCTATCAGGACTATATCGACGCAAAATCACGCGAAGAGAAAATTCAGACGACCGCTGCGCCGAAAATAACCGCAGAACCGGAAAAAGCCAAACCCAAAGCCAACCGCACGGTCAAACTTTCCTACAAAGAACAACGCGAACTCGACGCCCTGCCCGACGAAATCGCCGCCTTGGAAACCGAACAGGCGGAAATCAACGCGCAACTTTCCGATCCTGAAATTTTCAAAGATTACGAAAAAGCCGGCGCATTGCAAAACCGTGCCGAAGAAATCGAAACACTGCTCTTGGAAAAATTGGAACGCTGGGAGCTTCTGGAGGCTAAGCAGAACGGTGAAGCAATCTGATTTTTAGGGCATTATTCAGACAATAAAAAAGGTCGTCTGAAACTTTCAGACGACCTTTTTTCACTTTACCTTAGCGGTGATAGTTCGGTGCTTCTTTGGTAATTTGAACATCGTGAACGTGGGATTCGCTCATACCGGCGGAGGTAATTTCTACAAATTCCGCTTTTTCGTGCATTTCTGCGATATTGGCGCAGCCCAAATAGCCCATGCTGGAACGCAGGCCGCCGGTCAGTTGGTGAATAATGTTCACAATCGGGCCTTTGTAGGGAACGCGGCCTTCGATACCTTCGGGGACATATTTGTCGGTGCTGTCGGTTTTATCTTGGAAGTAGCGGTCGGCGGAGCCTTGGCTCATTGCACCCAGAGAACCCATGCCGCGGTAAGATTTGTACGAGCGGCCTTGGTAGAGTTCGATTTCGCCCGGTGCTTCTTCCGTACCGGCAAACATGCCGCCGAGCATGACGCTGTATGCGCCCGCTGCCAAGGCTTTGGCGATGTCGCCGGAGAAGCGGATGCCGCCGTCGGCAATCAGTGGAACGCCGGTGCCTTTGAGGGCTTCGGCAACGTTGTGAATGGCAGTCAGTTGCGGCACGCCTACGCCCGCAACGATACGGGTGGTACAAATCGAACCCGGTCCGATACCGACTTTGACGGCGTCTGCTCCTGCTGCGACCAAATCCAAAGCGGCTTTGGCGGTTGCGATATTGCCGCCGATGACTTGGATGTGCGGATAGGTTTCTTTCACCCATTTCACGCGCTCGATAACGCCTTGGCTATGACCGTGTGCAGTATCGACGACGATGACGTCGACTCCCGCTCCGACCAAGGCTTTTACGCGCTCTTCGGTGTCGCCGCCTGTGCCGACAGCCGCGCCTACGCGCAAACGGCCTTCGGAGTCTTTGTTGGCATTTGGAAACTCGGTGGTTTTCAAAATATCTTTTACGGTAATCAAGCCTTTAAGCTCGTCTTTTTCGTTCAAGACCAAAACACGCTCGACTTTATGTTCGTGCATCAGTTCGCGCGCTTCGTCGATGCTTGTGCCTTCGGGAACGGTAACCAAGCGTTCGCGCGGGGTCATGATGGCGGAAACGGGCAGGTCGAGGCGGTTTTCAAAACGCAGGTCGCGGTTGGTAACGATACCGACCACTTTGCCGTTTTCAACGACGGGCAGACCGGACATTTTGCGTTTGCGTTGTGCGCGCATTTCCAATACTTCACGAATAAGCGTCGTTGGCGCAACCGTAATAGGGTCTTTCACCACGCCGCTCTCATGGCGTTTCACTTTGGAAACGGCACGCGCCTGCATTTCGGGCGTCATGTTTTTATGGATAATGCCGATACCGCCTTCTTGCGCCATGGAAATGGCGAGGCGTGCTTCGGTAACGGTATCCATTGCAGCGGAAAGTAAGGGGAGGTTGAGCGTGATTTCGCGGGTGAGCTTGGTTTGAAGTTTAACGTCTCGTGGCAGCACGGTTGAATGTGCAGGAACCAACAAAACATCGTCGAAAGTATAGGCTTTTTCTACGATACGCATGATGCTCAGTCTTTCAGTTTGTGCAAGATGCACGGCATTATAGCATTTAAATGCCAACCTTGACAAAATTTTGCAAGAACTTTGTTATTTTTTTACACGATGATAAATGCCCGGAAATTTTGATAGCGATTTTGTTTTTCCAACAAAGTTGCCAATATACCTGTTCCCAAATATCCTGTTTATTTCCTAGAAAATGGAGAGAAAGGACAAGTCATTCTCGGCGTAAGGGCTTTAAATAATCTCTCAAATATGGTTCGCATTATTGAAAGCAGCGGCTATCACAGATTAGACAATGCTGCTCTCCAACCCCTTAAAAACATCCTCATTTATCCCAAAATTCGAAAAGATATTGAATATTATCGGCTGGTTAAATGCTCATTCGAATCGTTTTCAGACAGCCTCTCTGTCTAAAACAAAGCATTCTCGGTAAGCTCCCCTGCCCTGAAACTTCAAAAACTGTTAAAATGCGAGGCTGCTTGAGCAGATATTATTTTTTGTGCAAACCGATGTTGACGTGAAACAAACTTACAGTCGATTTCATCGCGATTCTGGTATCGCTATCGGTATAATCGCCATTGATATACTTTCAGCGGCAATCATAGGTCGTCTGAAATGTAACAAAGCTACTTTTCTTTTTTCATCCTCATTTGGAGAATATTCATGAGTGCAATCGTTGATATTTTTGCCCGCGAGATTTTGGATTCACGCGGCAACCCCACCGTAGAATGCGATGTATTGCTGGAGTCCGGCGTAATGGGCCGTGCCGCCGTACCGAGCGGTGCGTCTACCGGTCAAAAAGAGGCTTTGGAACTTCGCGACGGCGACAAATCCCGCTACTCGGGCAAAGGCGTATTGAAAGCAGTTGAACACGTCAACAACCAAATTGCCCAAGCACTGATCGGTATCGATGCCAACGAACAGTCCTACATCGACAAAATCATGATCGAGCTGGACGGCACTGAAAACAAAGGCAATTTGGGTGCGAATGCTACTTTGGCAGTTTCTATGGCTGTTGCCCGCGCGGCTGCCGAAGATTCAGGTCTGCCGCTTTACCGTTACTTGGGCGGCGCCGGTCCTATGGCTTTGCCTGTTCCGATGATGAACGTTATCAACGGCGGCGAACATGCCAATAACAGCTTGAACATTCAAGAATTTATGATTATGCCTGTCGGCGCGAAATCTTTCCGCGAAGCCCTGCGCTGCGGTGCCGAAATTTTCCACGCGCTGAAAAAACTGTGTGACGGCAAAGGTTTCCCGACTACTGTTGGCGATGAAGGCGGTTTCGCACCTAATCTGAACAGCCACAAAGAAGCCCTGCAACTGATGGTTGAAGCAACCGAAGCTGCTGGTTACAAAGCAGGCGATGATGTCTTGTTTGCTTTGGACTGCGCATCCAGCGAGTTTTACAAAGACGGCAAATACCACTTGGAAGCCGAAGGCCGTTCTTACACCAGCGCAGAATTTGCCGAATACCTTGAAGGCTTGGTTAACGAATTCCCGATTATTTCCATCGAAGACGGTATGGATGAAAACGACTGGGAAGGCTGGAAACTCCTCACCGAAAAACTCGGCAGCAAAGTACAACTGGTCGGCGACGACTTGTTCGTAACCAATCCGAAAATCCTTGCCGAAGGCATCGAAAAAGGCGTGGCAAACGCATTGCTGGTCAAAGTCAACCAAATCGGTACTTTGAGCGAAACCTTGCAAGCGGTTGACTTGGCAAAACGCAGCCGTTACGCCAGTGTAATGAGCCACCGTTCGGGCGAAACCGAAGACAGCACCATTGCCGACTTGGCAGTCGCTACCAACTGTATGCAGATCAAAACCGGCTCATTGAGCCGCTCCGACCGCATGGCGAAATACAACCAACTGCTGCGCATCGAGGAAGAATTGGCAGAAGCTGCCTACTACCCCGGCAAAGCCGCATTCTATCAACTGGGCAAATAAGAAAAGGTATTGATGTATGAAGTGGGTAACTGTTGTTTTATCCATCGCGCTCGCTTACTGCCAATACAGCCTTTGGTTTGGAAAGGGCAGTATCGGGCATACGGAAGAATTGCAGGAACAACTTTCCGTGCAGGAGGAGAAAAACCAGACGCTCACTTTGCGCAACCAGTTCCTTGCTGCGGAAGTCGATGATTTGGCGAACGGTCAAGAAGCGATTTCTGAAATTGCCCGTGTGGAATTGGGTTACGTCCAAGACGGCGAAACCTATTACCGTTTTATCGAACGCAGCCGTTAATTGCCCTGAATGGAAACAAAAGGTCGTCTGAAAATTTTCAGACGACCTTCTTTTATTTGTAGCTTGGACCTTCCCTGCGAAAACAACTTGATTTTATGAAAATATTCAGGGTTTGCTGCTACTTCAAACTTTCATATCCCTGCCTATGCGGAAATGACGGTATTGATGAAAGTTTCTTAATTTTAAATTGTACAAAAAATAAAATGTCCTCAAATAGTGAAAACAAATAAAAATAGAAATAAGAATTGATTGCATTTAACTTTTGAACTAATATAACGCCATCCTTCCTACCTCGTCTGAAGCTTGCCATGCGTTACCACTTTCCGATTTCTGTCGATATGTTTGACTTTCTGACCACGGGCCGATTTGATTATTTGGAAATCGGACAAACTGCAGAAATGATTTTACAAATGTTTCCCGCCCCCGAATGTGTTCCTAAAGGGCTTTTAGTGAAAAAAGGATGGAATATCTGGCTTTATGGCAATATTGAGCTGCATTTTTCAGACGACTGCCTTACTCAAATCCGTGCTGATTTCCAACCTGGAGAGCCATTAAACGGCGGACGCTGGTTAAGTCTTAATCCCTGGTTTTTCAATCATGCAGACAAGCTTGATTTGTATTCGACTATTGCAAAACTGGTACAGCACCGCATTGACTTTATCAAAATAGATACACCTTCCGCCCTGATTCTGCGCTTGCAAAGCGGTGTGGAACTGATGTTTGAGAAATTCAGCGGACAGCGGTTATTTGCATTTTGCAAACAGAAAACCACGCTTCCTCAATGGGCGCATGAGCCGGTATAAATTTTTTATGCCATCATTGAAACCATCTATCTCAGGCCATTGCCGTCCTCCGTTTCATCATAATAAAAAGGTCGTCTGAAATCAATTTTCAGACGACCTTTTTTGTCGGACAACGAGGTATCAATACTGCTTAATATCCGCTATTGATTTGACTTTAGCATCAGCCTCTTTTCGCTGGACGGCTTGGTTTCGAGCCGAAAGAATCGTTGGCTTTACGTTTACCTTTAAAGCCTTCGCCGCCTTTCTTAAATCCTTCTTTTTTGAAACCTTCGCTGCGTGATTTGCCACCAAAGCCTTCTTTGCCCGGTTTCTTATCGCCGCGCCAGCCGCCGGATTTTCTATCGCCCCAGCCGCCTTTGCCTTTCGGTTTGCCGCCTGCGGATTTGCGCTTGCGGGTCGGCTCCATGCCTTCGACGGTTACTTCGTTCAGCTTACGGTCGATATATTTTTCGATTTTGTGCACTTTGACGTATTCGTTCACTTCGGCAAAGGTAATCGCAATACCCGTGCGCCCTGCCCGTCCGGTACGGCCGATGCGGTGAACGTAGTCTTCCGCCTGTTTCGGCAGGTCGTAGTTGATAACGTGGGTAATGGTCGGCACGTCGATACCGCGTGCGGCAACGTCGGTGGCAACCAAAATTTTGCAGCGGCCTTTGCGCAAATCCATCAGCGTGCGGTTTCGCCAGCCCTGCGGCATGTCGCCGTGCAGGCAGTTGGCGGCGAAACCTTTTTCGTACAAATCGTCGGCGATGACTTCGGTCATGGCTTTGGTGGACGTAAAAATCACGCATTGGTCGATGTTGGCGTCGCGCAGGATGTGGTCGAGCAGGCGGTTTTTGTGGCGCATATCGTCGCAGTACAGCAACTGCTCTTCTATTTTGCCTTGGTCGTCCACACGCTCGACTTCGACGACTTCAGGGTTTTTCGTCAGTTTGCGCGCCAGTTTGCCGACTGCACCGTCCCAAGTGGCGGAGAACAATAAAGTCTGACGGTCGGTCGGAGTGGCTTCGACAATGGTTTCGATGTCGTCGATAAAGCCCATGTCCAACATACGGTCTGCTTCATCCAAAATCAGCACTTCCAAACGGTCAAAATCGACTTTGCCGCTTTGCATCAAGTCCATCAGACGGCCCGGAGTGGCGACAATCAGGTCAACCGGCTTGCTCAGGGCGCGGGTTTGGTAGCCAAAAGATGCTCCGCCGACGATGCTGACGGTGCGGAACCAGCGCATATTTTTAGCGTACGCCAGCGCGTTTTTCTCGACTTGTGCCGCCAATTCGCGGGTCGGCGTCAACACCAACGCGCGCGGGCCTTTGCCCGATTTTTCGCTGCGCTTGGTCAGCCGCTGCAAAGTCGGCAGCAGAAAGGCGGCGGTTTTGCCGGAGCCGGTTTGCGCCGAAGCCATGATGTCGCGGCCTTCCAAAGCAAACGGAATGGCTTGCGCCTGAATCGGCGTCGGACTTTCGTAACCCTCGCTGCTTACGGCGGACAAAATGTTTTTATCAAGGTTCAAATCGGCAAATTTAATAGACATGGCTATCCTAAAAAGACAACAACGCGCACGTCTGAACGGTTTTCAGACGACCTGAAGCAAAGGAAAGTAACGATACGGGAAATGTGAAGTTACAGGGTTGTCGCAAGCATCTTGCTTGTGGTTAACATCGACGACAACCTGCACAGAAAGGCTTGGCAAATAAGCAAGCAATAAAAGAAACGCACCCGAAACGGCGGTTTAGGTTGGAAGACGATGGCTTCGTATAAAAAGGCGAACGGCGGATAATATCGATTTTATGGATAACGGTCAAGCAAAAAGGCATCAAGTGCGTTAAAATCCAAACCTTTCCCAATACTCATTCAGGCCGTCTGAAACCATGACCGACATAACTCCCTTCGCCAACCGCATGGGCAAAAACATCAAACATCTCATGAAATGGGCGAAACGCAACGGCATCAAAGCCTGGCGCATTTACGACCGCGACATCCCCCAATTCCCTTTTGCCGTCGATGTTTACGGCGACCAAATCCACCTTCAGGAATACGATACCGGCTGGCTGATGCAGCCCGAAGAATACGAAGCATGGCTTGCCGAAGTATTGGAAGCCGTCGCCTTCGTTACCGGTTTTGCGCCCGAACAAATCCACCTCAAACGCCGCGAACGCCAAAAAGGCTTGCAGCAATACGAGAAAACCGGCAAAACCGGCGACGATTTCGTCATCACCGAAAACGGCCGCAAGTTTTGGGTCAACCTCGACAAATACCTCGACACCGGCCTCTTTCTCGACCACCGCAACACGCGTAAAAAAGTCGGCGAAACCGCAGCGGGCAAACGCTTCCTCAACCTGTTTTCCTACACCGGCAGCTTCACCGTCTATGCAGCCACCGGCGGCGCGGTATCCAGCGAAACTGTCGACTTGTCGAACACTTATCTCGATTGGGCGAAACGCAATTTTGAACTCAACGGCATCAGCCCCGAACAACACCAAATCGTCCGCGCCGACGTGTTCCAATACCTGCAAAACGCCGCCTCCGAAGGCAAACAGTTCAACCTCATCGTCATGGATCCGCCCAGTTTCTCCAACAGCAAAAAGATGCTCGACATCCTCGACATCCAGCGCGACCACAAAAAACTGATTGACGGCGCGATGGACCTGCTCGCTTCAGATGGCATTTTGTACTTCTCCAACAACTTGCGCAGCTTCGCCTTGGACGACTCGGTATCAGAACAATACGCCGTCAAAGACATTTCCAAACAATCCGTCCCCGACGATTTCCGCAACAAGAAAATCCATCAGTGTTGGGAAATCAGACATAAATAACCGCCCTCTTCCAATTATTTTGAACTGATTACACACCATGTCCAAAATCCTTATCATCCGCTGGCTTATCATCTGCCTGATACCTTTAATCACGCTTGCTATTTTCGTCGTCAATCCGCCCGAAGACGAGGCGCAGCACTTAATCAACGGCATCATTCTTGCCTGTGAAGCGACGTTTTTGTTCAAATTCGTCCTTCTCGACACCATCAAGCATCATCTTAAACAAGAGTTTGATTTGAAACGTCAAACCATGCTGCTGTTTATTCCAATCGTTTTGCTGATTGTGTATTTATTCCACTATTTCGGCGCGTTTTAGTTTTGAAAAGGTCGTCTGAAACCGATTTCAGACGACCTCAAGTCTTTTATGAATACACACGTTTTTCCTGTTTGTTGGATTTTTTGCAACGTCATCGACAATTTCGGCGACATCGGCGTTTCCCTGCGGCTTGCCCGTGTTTTGCATCGTGAACTCGGTTGGCAGGTGCATTTGTGGACGGACGATGTGTCCGCCTTGCGTGCGCTTTGCCCAGATTTGCCTGATGTTCCCTGCGTTTATCAGGATATTCATGTCCGCACTTGGCGTTCCGATGCAGCAGACATCGATGCTGCACCTGTTCCCAATATCGTTATCGAAACTTTTGCCTGCGATCTGCCCGAAAATGTGTTGCACATCATCCGCCAACACAAACCGCTTTGGCTGAATTGGGAGTATTTGAGCGCGGAAGAAAGCAATGAAAGGCTGCATCTGATGCCTTCGCTGCAGGAGGGCGTTCAAAAATATTTTTGGTTTATGGGTTTCAGCGAAAAAAGCGGCGGGCTGATACGCGAACGCGATTACCGTGATGCCGTCCGTTTCGATACCGGAGCCCTGCGTCGGCGGCTGATGCTGCCGGAGAAAAACGCGCCCGAATGGCTGCTTTTCGGCTATCGGAGCGATATTTGGGCGAAGTGGCTGGACATGTGGCAACAGGCAGGCAGCCCGCTGACCCTACTGCTGGCGGGTACGCAAATTATCGACAGCCTCAAACAAAGCGGCGTTATTCCGCAAGATGCGCTACAAAACGACGGCGATGTTTTTCAGACGACCTCAGTCCGCCTCGTCAAAATCCCTTTCGTGCCGCAACAGGATTTCGACAAACTGTTACACCTAGCCGACTGCGCCGTGATACGCGGCGAAGACAGTTTCGTGCGCGCCCAGCTTGCGGGCAAACCCTTCTTTTGGCACATCTATCCGCAAGATGAAAACGTCCATCTCGACAAACTCCACGCCTTTTGGGATAAGGCACACGGCTTCTACACGCCCGAAACCGCCTCGGCACACCGCCGCCTTTCAGACGACCTCAACGGCGGAGAGGCATTATCCGCAACGCAGCGCCTCGAATGTTGGCAAATCCTGCAACAACATCAAAACGACTGGCGGCAAGGCGCAGGGGAGTGGAGCCGTTGTCTTTTCGAGCAGCCGTCAGCCCCTGAAAAACTCGCTGCCTTTATTTCAAAGTATAAAAAAATACGCTAAAATAGCGCGTTTATTTACAACCGATTTGATTGGACAATACATGAAAACAGCACAAGAACTGCGCGCCGGCAACGTATTCATGGTCGGCAACGATCCTATGGTCGTTCAAAAAACCGAATACATCAAAGGCGGCCGCTCTTCCGCCAAAGTCAGCATGAAACTGAAAAACCTGCTGACCGGTGCCGCTTCCGAAACCATTTACAAAGCCGACGACAAATTCGACGTCGTCATCCTGTCCCGCAAAAACTGTACTTACAGCTACTTTGCCGATCCTATGTACGTCTTCATGGACGAAGAATTCAACCAATACGAAATCGAAGCCGACAACATCGGCGACGCGTTGAAATTCATCGTTGACGGTATGGAAGACCAATGCGAAGTAACCTTCTACGAAGGTAACCCTATTTCTGTCGAGCTGCCCACCATCATCGTACGCGAAGTCGAATACACCGAGCCTGCCGTTAAAGGCGACACTTCCGGCAAAGTGATGAAAACCGCACGTCTGGTCGGCGGCACTGAAATCCAAGTGATGTCTTACATCGAAAACGGCGACAAAGTCGAAATCGATACCCGTACCGGCGAATTCCGCAAACGCGCTTAAGCATCGTTTGCAATCCAAGACAAAAGGTCGTCTGAAAAGTTTCAGACGACCTTTTGTCTATTTTACAACCATCGTTCTGCAAGTTGCCTGGATTCGCCGCATTACGCTGCAAAACGCCCTGTCCAAGCCGTTTTTATGCTAAAATTCGAGCTAATTTTTGCCATACGAAATAAAGAAAACCATGACCGACGCAACTATACGCAACGACCATAAATTCGCACTCGAAACCCTGCCCGTCAGCCTTGAAGACGAAATGCGCAAAAGCTATCTCGATTACGCCATGAGCGTGATTGTCGGCCGCGCGCTGCCCGATGTGCGTGACGGTTTGAAGCCGGTGCACCGCCGCGTGCTTTACGCCATGCACGAGCTGAAAAACAACTGGAACGCCGCCTACAAAAAATCGGCGCGTATCGTCGGCGACGTCATCGGTAAATACCATCCGCACGGCGATTTCGCGGTTTACGGCACCATCGTGCGCATGGCGCAGGATTTCTCGATGCGCTACGTCTTAATCGACGGTCAGGGCAACTTCGGTTCGGTTGACGGCGACGGCGCCGCGGCGATGCGTTATACCGAAATCCGCATGGCGAAAATCGCCCATGAAATGCTGGCGGATATCGAAGAAGAAACCGTCAATTTCGGCCCAAACTACGACGGCAGCGAACACGAGCCGCTGGTGTTGCCGACCCGCTTCCCCGCGCTTTTGGTCAACGGCTCGTCCGGTATCGCCGTCGGTATGGCGACCAACATCCCGCCGCACAACCTCACCGACACTATCAACGCCTGTCTGCGTCTTTTGGACGAACCCGAAACCGAAATCGACGAATTGATCAACATCCTGCAAGCCCCCGATTTCCCGACCGGCGCAACCATCTACGGCTTGAGCGGCGTGCGCGAAGGCTATAAAACCGGCCGCGGCCGCGTCGTCATGCGCGGTAAAACCCATATCGAACCCATAGGCAAAAACGGCGAACGCGAAGCCATCATCATCGACGAAATCCCGTATCAGGTGAACAAAGCCAAGCTGGTGGAAAAAATCGGCGAACTGGTGCGCGAAAAAACGTTGGAAGGCGTATCCGACCTGCGCGACGAATCCGACAAATCCGGTATGCGCGTCGTTATCGAATTGAAACGCAACGAAAACGCCGAAGTCGTTTTAAACCAACTCTACAAACTCACCCAGCTTCAAGACAGCTTCGGCATCAACATGGTTGCCTTGGTTGACGGTCAGCCGCGCCTGTTGAACCTGAAACAGATTTTGGCGGAATTCCTACGCCACCGTCGCGAAGTCGTTACCCGCCGCACCCTGTTCCGCCTGAAAAAAGCGCGTCATGAAGGCCACATCGCCGAAGGTAAAGCCGTCGCCCTGTCCAATATCGACGAGATGATTCGGTTGATTAAAGAATCCGCCGATGCGCCCGAAGCCAAAGAAAAACTGCTCTCCCGCGCATGGCGCAGCGATTTGGTGGAAGACATGCTGAGCCGTACCGACCTCGACCTGCGCATGGCGCGTCCCGAAGGCCTGCCCGCCAACCTCGGCTTACAAGAACAAGGCTATTATCTGAGCGAAATCCAGGCCGACGCCATCCTGCGCATGAGCCTGCGCAACCTGACCGGCCTCGACCAAGAAGAAATCGTCGGCGACTACAAAAACATCATGGCAAAAATCATCGACTTTTTGGACATTTTGGCGAAACCTGAACGCATCACCCAAATCATCCGCGAAGAATTGGAAGAAACCAAAACCAATTTCGGCGACGAGCGCCGCAGCGAAATCAACCCGTTCGGCGGCGACATTGCCGATGAAGACCTGATTCCGCAACGCGAAATGGTCGTTACCCTGACCCACGGCGGCTATATCAAAACCCAGCCGACCACCGACTATCAGGCGCAGCGTCGCGGCGGACGCGGCAAACAGGCGGCGGCCACCAAAGATGAAGACTTCATCGAAACCCTGTTCGTTGCGAACACGCATGACTATTTGATGTGTTTCACCAACCTCGGCAAGTGCCACTGGATTAAGGTTTACAAGCTGCCCGAAGGCGGACGCAACAGCCGCGGCCGCCCGATTAACAACGTCATCCAGTTGGAAGAAGGCGAAAAAGTCAGCGCCATCCTCGCCGTGCGCGAGTTCCCCGAAGACCAATACGTCTTCTTCGCCACCGCACAAGGCATGGTGAAAAAAGTCCAGCTTTCAGCCTTTAAAAACGTCCGCAGCCAAGGCATCAAAGCCATCGCGCTCAAAGAAGGCGACTACCTCGTCGGCGCCGCGCAAACCAGCGGCTCGGACGACATCATGCTGTTCTCCAACTTGGGCAAAGCCATCCGTTTCAACGAATACTGGGAAAAATCCGGTAACGACGAAGCAGAAGATGCCGATATCGAAACCGAAATTTCAGACGACCTCGAAGACGAAACCGCTGACAACGAAAATGCCCTGCCAAGCGGCAAACACGGCGTGCGTCCGTCCGGTCGCGGCAGCGGTGGCCTGCGCGGTATGCGCCTGCCTGCCGACGGCAAAATCGTCAGCCTGATTACCTTTGCACCAGAAGCCGCACAAAGCGATTTGCAAGTGCTGACCGCCACCGCCAACGGTTACGGCAAACGTACCCCGATTGCCGATTACAGCCGCAAAAACAAAGGCGGACAAGGCAATATCGCCATCAACACCGGCGAGCGCAACGGCGATTTGGTCGCCGCAACCTTGGTTGGCGAAACCGACGACCTGATGCTGATTACCAGTGGCGGCGTCCTCATCCGCACCAAAGTCGAACAAATCCGCGAAACCGGCCGCGCCGCAGCAGGCGTGCGCCTGATTAATCTGGACGAAGGCGAGCAACTGGTCAGCCTCGAGCGGGTAGCGGAAGAGCCGGAAGACGCGTCAGCTTCAGATGAAGAAAACACTACCGAGTCAAACGTAACGACAGAAGACAATACACCGCAATAAAGCAAGAAACAGGCCGTCTGAAAAACAATCTACGTTTTTTCAGACGGCCTCTATTTATTAACGTTTAATTCACTACAAGGATATTCATATGAAACGGGAAACTATCGCCTTGCACGCAGGCTATCAATCCGATCCGACCACCAAATCCGCTGCCGTCCCGATTTACCAAACCACTTCCTACACTTTCGACAACACGCAGCATGGCGCAGACCTGTTTAACCTTGATGTTGCGGGCAATATCTACACCCGCATCATGAATCCGACCACCGCCGTTTTGGAAGAACGTGTCGCCCGTTTGGAAGGAGGCATTGCCGCATTGGCTGTTGCCAGCGGTATGGCGGCAATTACCTATGCCGTTCAAACATTGGTTGAAGCAGGCGACAACATCATCGCAACCAAAACCCTCTACGGCGGCACATACAATTTCTTTGCCCACAGCCTGCCGCGCCAAGGCATAGAAGTGCGCTTTATCGATCCTGCCAAACCCGAAGAAATCGCCGCCAATACCGACAGCCGAACCAAACTGGTGTATTGCGAATCCATCGGCAATCCCGCCATCAATGTCGTCGATATTCAGGCATTTGCCCAAGCCTCACACGCTCAAGGGCTGCCACTGATGGTGGACAACACCGTCGCTACGCCCACGCTGTTCCGCCCCATCGAACACGGTGCCGACATCGTTATCCAATCCTTGACCAAATATATCGGCGGCCACGGCACAACGATTGGCGGTGCCATTATCGACGGCGGCAAATTCGAATGGGCAGGCAATCCGCGTTTTGACCGAACCTTCAACCAGCCGGACCCGTCTTACCACGGAGTAAACTACTGCGAGCATTTTGGTGCGGCCGCCTACATCGCCCGCGCCCGCGTCGTCCCGCTGCGCAATACCGGTGCCGCCCTATCGCCGCACAGCGCATTTTTACTGCTGCAAGGTTTGGAAACCCTCGCCCTGCGTATGGAGCGTCATTGTGAAAACGCCTTGAAAGTAGCCGAATTCTTAAAGAAACACCCGCAGGTCGAATGGGTAAACTATCCTGCCTTGCCTGACAGCCCGTACAAAAACTTAATCGACCGCGACTACGGCGGCAAAGCCTCCGGTTTGCTGAGTTTCGGCATTAAAGGCGGACGCGAAGCGGGTACAAAATTCATCGACGCACTGCAACTCTTCCTGCGCTTAGTGAATATCGGCGATGCCAAATCGCTTGCCACCCATCCCGCCACCACTACCCACCGCCAGCTTGACGATACCGAACTTGCCGCAGCGGGTGTCAGTCCCGATATGGTACGCCTGAGCGTGGGCATCGAGCATATCGATGATTTGCTTGCCGACTTGGCGCAGGCATTGGAAGCGGCACGGGTATAGGTAAATAACCACCGTACTCAGATGAAAAAAGCCTCTGCTTAAAAAGGTCGTCTGAAAATCATTTCTCCGTTTAGGAAAATACTTGTCTTCAGACGACCTTTTTTTTTCAATTCCAATGTTATGCTCCAATACCAAGCATTTTGGTATCGTATACACAGAATATAGTGGATTAACAAAAATCAGGACAAGGCGACGAAGCCGCAGACAGTACAGATAGTACGGAACCGATTCACTTGGTGCTTCAGCACCTTAGAGAATCGTTCTCTTTGAGCTAAGGCGAGGCAACGCCGTACTGGTTTAAAGTTAATCCACTATAAAATTACCTGATGATAAGACAGAACAATATTGTCCGTCTCGGCAAGTCGGACAACAAATCCAACAACGCTTCGGCAATAGCGAAAAATATAGCCGATTTAAACGGTGAAGATTGGGAACCAATCTAAAGCGCAAGAGCAAAATTATCTCTGTATCCTGTTATTCCTTAACTCATTCTCCTTTTACCATGCCTGCCAACGCCCCCATTCCAGCCTTCGATCCTTTAAGCATCGCCATATCAGGCACCAATCTGATTGAAGCCTCTGCCGGTACGGGCAAAACCTACGGCATTGCAGCGTTGTTCACGCGCTTGGTCGTGCTTGAGCAGATGCCGGTCGAAAGCATTTTGACCGTTACTTTTACCAAAGCGGCGACGGCGGAATTGAAAACCCGTTTGCGCGCGCGTTTGGACGAAGTATTGCAGGCTTTGGAAAGCGTGGAAGATACAGACAATCTTTCAGACGACCTCGAAACATACTGCCGAGATAATCATCTGGGTGATGTGTTTTTGACCGGCTTGCTCAAACAGGCATTGGCTCAAGAAAGTCGGGCGCGACTGATTGTCCGCCTCAAAGCCGCCATCGGACAATTTGACAACGCCGCGATTTATACCATTCACGGTTTCTGTCAACGCATTTTGCGCGATTATGCGTTTTTGTGCCGCGCGCCTATGGATGTCGAGTTGACCGAAGACAACCGTGACCGCCTGCTGATTCCTGCCCAAGATTTTTGGCGCGACCGCATCGTCAATGATCCCATTCTAGCGAAGCTGGTATTTGAACACCGCCAAACGCCGCAAACCATGCTGGCGGCAATACAAAAGTTCGTCAGCCGTCCGTATTTGGTTTTCAGACGACCTGAAACAGACTTAGTCGCCGCGCAGGAAAACTTTCGGAAAACATGGGAAAAAGTACGTTCCAAACTGGATGCTTTGGAAGAAACATTCTGGCGCATTCGTCCGATATTGGATAGCAACTCATATCGTGAAAAAACATTCAAAACCGTCTTTCTCGAACTCCAATCCGCCGCCCAATCCGATGCCCTTCCTTCTTTTGGCAAAACGACGTCAGAAAAGCTGCCCATGTTTGCCGTAGAAGCTTTAGCGTCCAAAGTCAAAAAAGGCAATACGCCCGATGCTGCCGCCTTTGCCGATTTGCAGATATTGGCGAATCTCGGCGCAGATTCGGCTGCCATTGCGCAAGCCGAAGAAGAGACGCTTACCCTGCTCCACCTCGACCTGCTCGACCATCTTAATGCCAGCCTGAGCGAACAGAAAAAATCCAAGCGCGAACGTGGTTTCGACGATTTGCTGCTGGATGTTTACGACGCATTGACCGACAACCCGCAGGCAGACTCGCTGGCTCAGGCGGTGGCGCAGAACTGGCGCATCGCCTTGATTGACGAATTTCAAGACACCGACCCGCTGCAATACGAGATTTTCCGAAAAATCTTCATCAGCCAAAACAAGCCTTTATTCCTAGTCGGCGACCCCAAGCAAGCAATTTACAGCTTTCGCGGCGCCGACATTTACGCCTATCTGCAAGCCGCAGCCGACGCACAACACAGCTACACACTGGCGACCAATTACCGCAGCCATGCCAAGCTGATTAACGGCATAGGCGCATTGTTCCGCTGCAAAAACCGCCCTTTCGTCTTGGACGGCATCGACTATACCGAAGTCGGCGCCGCACGTTCCGAAAGTCGGCTTTCGCCGCCCCGCACCGCCATACAGATACGCTGGCTAAACGGCAAAGACGACGAAGTGCTCAACAAAGACATCTTGCGCCGCCGTGCATCCGAATATTGCGCCGACGAAATTGCCCACACGCTCAACGAAGCTGCCGAAGGTCGTCTGAAATTCAAAGACAGACCGGTCGTTTCGGGCGACATTGCCGTCTTGGTCAGGACGTTTAACGAAGGAGTGATGGTAGCAAAATCGTTGAAAACGCGCGGCATACAAAGCGTTTTGCTCTCAAGGGAATCGGTTTTCACCACGCCTGAAGCCCTCGCCCTTGCCGCGCTGTTGGATTACTGGCTAAATCCCGGACAAATCGGCTCGTTACGCTTCGTCTTATCCGGCACATTGTTCGGCTACGACGCGCAAGCCCTGTATCAACTCAACCGCAACGAAGCCGAATTATTAAACTGGATAAACACCGCCGCCGAATCCGTCGCCATTTGGCGGAAAAGCGGGATTTATGCCGCGTTGCAATACTTCTCCTCGTTGCACGGCATCGAAACCGGACTGCTTGCACGTGGCGACGAGCGCGGCCTCACCAATTTCCATCAGCTTTTAGAATGCCTCTCCGAAGAAGAAGGACAAAGCCTCAGCCCCGCCGCCCTGCACCAATGGCTCAACGACCAAATCAGTCTGGCGCAAGACCGTTCCGTCGGCGAATCAGGGCTTTTACGGCTTGAAAGCGACGAAGCACTGGTCAAAATCGTGACCATGCATGCCTCCAAAGGTTTGCAATATCCTTTGGTCTATTGCCCTTTCGTTTGGGACGCGAAAGACATGAAGCCCGCCGATTGGCAAATCCTCCACTCCGCCGCCCACACCACGGAACTGCTTGCCAAAACGCAACTTAACGATGAAGACCGCATCCACCTTGCCGACGAAGAAATGGCAGAACGCCTGCGCCTGCTTTACGTTGCGCTGACCCGCGCCGAAGAGCAGCTCGTCCTCTATGCCGCCCATTGCGGCGATACCGCCGATTCCCCTTTCGCCTACCTGCTTGAAGGCAGCGCCGACAGCAATCGGGCGGATACCCGCCAAGCCTATGACCAAGAGCGCAAAGCAAACAAAGCCCTAGGCGAGCTACAAATGCTGAAAAACAACTGGCTGCGTTTCCTCAACAATCCCCCCGAACATACCGACTTCAGCTTTTCCGAAGACGCGCCGCAACCCGCTGCCGCGCAAAACCGCCAACTTTCAGACGACCTCTATCAAGCCGCCGTTATCCCCGCCCGCGGATTTCAGTTTATCCGACATACCAGCTTTACCGGCCTCAGCCGCCAAGTCAAAACCCGAGACGACGAGCGCGAAGAATTACAACCCGCCCTCGACCCCGCAGAAACCGCCGCCGAAACAGAAAGGTCGTCTGAAAACACCCTCCCCGTTTCAGACGACCTCCCAAATGCCGACATTCACCATTTCCCGCGCGGCGCCAACGCCGGCGTCTGTCTGCATGAAATGTTGGAAAAATTCGACTTTGCCCAAAGCGCCGAAAACCAAAGCAACCTGATAGCCGAAACCTTGACCCGCTACGGCTTCGACCTACTCTGGACAGATGCCGTCAAACAAATGCTCGACACCTGCCGTAAAACGCGCCTTTCTGCACAAAGCCTGTCTGAAATCCCACCCGAACGCCGCCTTCCTGAAATGGGATTCACCCTCTACACCGAAGACTTTAAACTCCATGACCTGCGCCGCTGGTTTGCCCGCGAAAACAGTTCACTGCCGCCGGAATGTATCGAAGCCGCAGAAAGATTGGATTTCCAAGATGTACAAGGCTTTCTCAACGGCTTCATCGACATGGTCTGCCAAGATTCAGACGACCTCGTGTGCATCATCGATTACAAATCCAACCATCTGGGCGACAACGCCGAAGCTTATACGCAACAAGCCATGAACGAAGCCGTAGCAGACCACCACTACTACCTGCAAGCGCTCATCTACGCCATCGCCGTAGCCCGCTATTTCAAACTGCGCGGCAAACCGTTACCCAAAATCGCCATCCGATACCTCTTCCTGCGCGGATTGGACGGCACGGACAACGGCATCTGGCAATGGGACTTGGATACCGAATCTTTGGCACAATGGCTGTAAATCGAAGCACAAAGGTCGTCTGAAAATGTTCAAAAACATTGTGAAATGCAAAGCAGACGGCTATCTGTAGAAATCAACAGTGTTGTTTACACTTTTGGCTTTTGCTTGAAGACCCGTTTGAGCAGCTATCCGGCATTGTCAAGAATGTCGATAGACACGGGAAACCCGCTCTGTTCTTGATAATGCCGGATAGCTGCCTAAGAATCATTCAAGCAAAAACAAAAGCTGTCCGCCGTAGAAAAAGTGTAAACAACGCGACGATTTCCTACATGATTATTCGTTGCTAAGAACTCAGATGAGCGGAGACCTTTGCAAAATTCCCCAAAATCCCCTAAATTCCCACCAAGACATTTAGGGGATTTCCCATGAGCACCTTCTTTCAGCAAACCGCACAAGCCATGATTGCCAAACACATTGACCGCTTCCCACTATTGAAGTTGGATCAGGTGATTGATTGGCAACTGATCGAGCAATACCTGAATCGTCAAAGAACCCGTTACGTCCGAGACCACCGCGGCCGTCCCGCCTATTCCCTGTTGTCCATGTTCAAAGCCGTCCTGCTCGGACAATGGCACAGCCTCTCCGATCCCGAACTCGAACACAGCCTCATCATCCGCATCGATTTCAACCTGTTTTGCCGCTTTGACGAACTGAGCATCCCCGATTACAGCACCTTATGCCGCTACCGCAACTGGCTGGCGCAAGACAACACCCTGTCCGAATTGCTGGAACTGATTAACTGCCAACTGACTGAAAAAGGCCTAAAAATAGAGAAAGCATCCGCCGCCGTCATTGACGCCACCATTATTCAAACCGCCGGCAGCAAACAGCGTCAGGCCATAGAAGTCGATGAAGAAGGACAAGTCAGCGGCCAAACCACACCGAGTAAGGATAAAGATGCCCGCTGGACAAATAAAAACGGCCTCTACAAACTCGGTTACAAACAACATACCCGTACCGATGAGGAAGGCTATATCGAGAAACTGCACATCACCCCCGCCAATACCCATGAGTGCAACCACCTGTCGCCTTTGCTGGAAGGTATAGCCGAAGGTACGACCGTCTATGCCGACAAAGGCTACGACAGTGCGGAAAACCGGCAACATCTGAAAGAGCATCAGTTGTTAAACGGCATTATGCGCAAAGTCCACCGCAACCGTCCGCTGACGGAAGCGCAAACCAAACGTAACCGGTATTTGTCGAAGACCCGTTATGTGGTCGAACAGAGCTTTGGTACGTTGCACCGTAAATTCCGCTACGCCCGGGCAGCCTATTTTGGGCTGATTAAAGTGAGTGCGCAAAGCCATCTGAAGGCGATGTGTTTGAACCTGTTGAAAGCGGCTAACAGGCTAAGTGTGCCTGTTGCCGCCTAAAAGGCGGCCCGGATGCCTGATTATCAGGTATCCGGGGAGGATTAAGGGGGTATTTGGGTAAAATCAGGAGCAATTAGTGGCAGAAACAGCCGAAAACCTGTGTTTGGGTTTCGGCTGTCGGGGGAAGGGCTTTTTTGCAAAGGTCTCTAAATATGTAGAAAATGCCCTGCTAAAATGACTGCATGAAACAGCCAACACCCAACCCCATCCATTCCCAAAGATAAAAAATAAACCCTTACTATTCTCTAGTAAAGGTTTATTGAAAATCTGGCACGCCCACGGGGATTCGAACCCCGGTTGCCGCCGTGAAAGGGCAGTGTCCTAGGCCTCTAGACGATGGGCGCGTAACCGAGTTGCGAACTATACATAAGCGTTAAAACGCTGTCAACGGGTTAGGCGTTTTTTATGGTCAAACTGGTTTCAGACAACCCTTCTGCTCCTTATCTTTGTATCGGCTTTGCCTGTATAATGTCGCTTTTAATGAAAAGGAAAACAAACCATGTGGTTCAAGCAGATCAGTTTTTATCCGCTCAACAAAGAAAAGCTGCCCGAAGCGGACGTACTTGCCGACAAACTTGCAGAGGCTGAATTTACCCGCTGCCAAGGTTTGGACTGGTCCAGCGAAGGTTTTGCCGCACCGGTTTCGTTCTCTCCCGAACTCGTTTTCCCTGCCGACTTTACTTTGCGCGTCGCCCTGAAAAAAGAAGAAAAAGTCCTGCCTGCCGGCGTCATCCGCGATATTTTGGAAGAAAAGATTGCGGAAATCCAAAACAATGAAGCCCGCAATGTCGGCCGCAAGGAAAAACAAGAGCTTAAAGAACAAATTACAGACGATCTGCTGCCCCGCGCATTTACCCGCAGCAGCCGCACTGAAGCAGTGTTCAACACCCGCCACGGCTATCTGCTCGTCAACAATGCGGCTTCCACCAAAGCGGAAAACATCCTGACCAAGCTGCGCGAAGCCTTGGGCGGTTTGGAAGCCTCGCTGCCGAATACCAAGCAATCGCCCTCTTCCCTGATGACCGAATGGCTGTTGCGAGGGCATTGCGAAGGCGGTTTTGAATTGGACAGCGATTGCGAACTCAAAGGCGTGGGCGATGTTGTTCCCGTCGTCAAAGTATCCAAACAAGATTTGACCGCCGATGAAGTGGTTCAACACGTCAAAAACGGCAAAACCGTGACCCAGCTCGGCTTGGTGTGGCGCGAACAAATCGCTTTCATCCTCACGCAAGACTTCACGCTCAAGCGCATCCAATACCTCGACGTATTGCAGGAAGAAGCCGAGAGCAACGGCGACGATGCCGCCAGCCTTGCCTTCGCCGCACAAATCCTGATGGCGGAATCCGTCAGCACCATGTTGGAAGAGCTGGTTTCCTATTTGGGCGGCTGGCAAGACTAATTTTTCAGACGACCTTTGTACGATAAAAGGTCGTCTGAAACCTAAATCCAATGGACAACCTTATGTTTAAACACTTCGCATTCCTGCCGCTTGCCATTATGCTTACCCTCCCCGCCTCAGCCGCCGTCCTGACTTCCTATCAGGAACCGGGCTGCACCTACGACGGCGATGTCGGCAAAGACGGCAAACCCGCCGGCAAAGGCACATGGCGCTGCCAAGACGGACGCAGCTACACCGGCGCGTTTAAAAACGGCAAATTCGACGGACAAGGCGTTTACACCGTCGCCTTCAACCGCGAAACCTTCATCGAGCCGTTCAATTCCAACAGCACCAAGTTCCGCAACATGGTACTGTCAGGCACGTTCAAAAAAGGCCTGGCACACGGCAAATTCACCGCTTCGCAAAACGGCGAACCCGTCTTCATCATGAAATGCGAAAACGGCATCATTAAAGAAGTGAACCTGCCCAAAACCAAATAACCCCGTCCCGCATTTTCAGACGACCTCCCCGCAGACGTCGTCTGAAAACCGCAAGAAACAAGGAAAAAATTATGAGCATCAAGTCCGACAAATGGATACGCCGCATGAGCGAAGAATTCGGCATGATCGACCCCTTCGAGCCGAACCAAATCAAAGAAGCCAACGGACAGCGCATCATCTCCTACGGCACGTCCAGCTACGGCTACGACATCCGCTGCGCCAACGAATTTAAAATTTTCACCAACATCAACAGCACCATCGTCGACCCCAAAAACTTCGACCCGAAAAACTTCGTTACCGTCGAAGACGACTGCTGCATCATCCCGCCCAATTCCTTCGCACTGGCGCGCACGGTCGAATACTTCCGCATCCCGCGCAACGTCCTAACCGTCTGCTTGGGCAAATCCACCTACGCCCGCTGCGGCATCATCGTCAACGTCACCCCGTTCGAGCCGGAATGGGAAGGCTATGTTACCCTCGAGTTTTCCAACACCACCCCCCTGCCCGCCAAAATCTACGCTGGCGAAGGCGTGGCACAAGTCCTCTTTTTTGAGAGCGACGAAATCTGCGAAACTTCCTACAAAGACCGCAACGGCAAATACATGGGGCAAACCGGCGTTACCCTGCCGAAAACCTGATGATTGGATAAGCCAGCAAAATATAGCGCGTTTCATTTTGCCGCACATAAAATGCAGACACGATACAAAAAGGTCGTCTGAAACCTGATTGGGGATTTTCAGACGACCTTCATCTTTGCCGGTTGGCCTGTTCGATATTAGAAATCCAATTCCGCTTTCAGCCAGTAGGTACGCGGCATGCCGACGACGGCGAAGCTGCGGTCGTATTGGCCGCGCTGTACCTGCCAGTAGTTTTTGTTGAACAGGTTTTCTACCGAGCTGCTGACGGTCAAGGTGTTTTTGCCCAGCTTGGTTTTGTAGCGCGCGCCTACATCAACCAAGGTATAGGACGGGAAAGCGTATTGTTTTTGCGTATCTTGGTAAGACTTGCCGAAGTACGAAACGTTGCCGTTTAAAGTCAAGCCTTTGGCAAACGGGGTGTCCCATTCCACGCCTGCTTTGGCAATCACGCGCGGGTTGGCGACTTGTACGCCGTTAACCAAATTGTCAGCGAAATTCGGATAATCTTTTACGGTTGATTGCAGATACATCAGACCGAAAGTCGGACGCAGGGTTTTGTTCAACAAGTTGGCATAGGTATTGAACTCGATACCGCGGCTGCGCTCCATGCCTTGCTCCGAACCGCTATAAGCCAAGCCTGCATTTTTGCGCGCTGCGAAATCAGTACCTGAAGTCGTGTTGCCACGCCAGTAGCCAGGGCGTTTGATTTGGAACGCGTTTAAAGTGGTTACAAAGTCGCCCCAGTTTTTGCGTACGCCGACTTCAAATTGGCGGCTGACGCGCGGATCTGCCATCGTGACATGACCGTCATCATCGGTACGGATGTCGGACGGCTCCAAATCTTCCATATAGTTTCCGTAAACTACCAAATCAGGCTGCGGAACCCATGCCGCCATCAACATCGGGCTGAAACGGCTCGCATCCGCTTTGCGGCCGTTTAATTTGTTTTTCTGCTCGACGGCTTGGAAACGTCCGCCCAAAGTGAGGCGGTATTTGTTGTCGACAAAACCCAGCGTGTCAGATACCGCCAAACTATTTACTTTGATCACGGTATCCACTGAAGGCGTTGCACTCCATGCCGTTCCTAAGTTGGAATCCAATTTTGCCAATTGAGTTGGAATATCAAGGCTCGGATCGATAACGCTGCTTCGTGTTTGACGTGCACCTTGATAAGTGGTGCGTTTGCGGTCGATACGGTCAAATGCGGCACTCCAGTTGTGACTTACCGGACCGGTTTCAAATTCGCCACGTGCAGTCAGATTCATACTGAGCGTTTTGAAACGCTGGTCGGTCAAACGTGCGCGACCTGAATTGTAGGTTAAACCGCTGCTCGTAACGGTCGGAGAGGCGAAATTACCATAATAGCGCGCATTGTTGTAGCCGATACCGCCTGTAATTTGGGCATTTTCAAACGCATCCCATTCGAAGGTCAGCATATTGGTCTGACCGCGCGTGTTTTGAGCCTGCCAGCTCGGCGCCAGATTCACTTTGCCTTCAGGCGCGTCAAACAAGCGGCCGCTGGCGTTTTGAATATCCTGCATACGCGCGCGGCCGCCGTTGGTTTTGCGTTTCGCGTAGATGGAATCGAACGCCACGCGCAGTTTTTCGCCGCGGTAGTCGGCATTCAAGGCAAATTCTTTGTTGTCTTCACTGTAACCGTGGCGCGGGGTATCGCCGTGGCGCAGCTTGCCGTTGGCACGCACGCCGAATTCTTTGTTTTCGCCGAAGCGTTGACCCAAGTCGAATGTGCCTTGAGCACGGTTGTTGCTGAACCAGCCCAAACCGATTTTACGGTTGCCTTCATCTGCAGCTTTTTTGGTCTCGATATTGACGGAACCGGATACCGCGCCTTCAGGGTCCATGCCGTTTACGGCGGTGGACGCGCCTTTAATCAGTTGTGCGGAGCCGACTTGCACGCTGGCTGTGCCTTGCGTGCCGTACATGCCCGCCAAACCGTTGACGCTGAATTGGCGCGCATCAAGCTGATAACCGCGGAAATACAGGCCGGTCAATGTGTTGCTTTCGCCGCCGAACTGCCAAACGGAAGCGTCTTTTTTCGCTACGGCATCCACCAAAGTACGCGCTTCGGTGTTGTTAAGGGCTTGTTCGTCGTAGTTGACGACGGTAATCGGCGCGGTAAAGGCATTAGCTTTGCCCAATACGCCCAAATTTACGCGGTCGCGCAAGTCGCCGTCGCTGGCGATGGAGTAAGAGCGGGCGGCTTTGACGCGTTTGGCGTCGGCGCGGACATTGACTTCCTGCAACTGCTGTTGCATAGGGGCTTCGGGTGTCGCTTCATCGGCGGCATAAGAAAACGCGCTCATAATCAAAAGCGGCATCAGGGCTAATTTGCTATTCATAGATTCCTTCTATCTTTGAGGTGGGTTATTTTTATTGCAATAAGCGTTAAAAATCACAAAGTAATTTTGCTGCGGAATTATATTTGATAACATTCTGCCTTTCTATAAAAAGTGATGCTAACTATTTGTAAAAACAAAAATACAACATCAATCAAAACTTTATCCATAGTAATTGTAAATTATTTTATTAAGCGGAGAATCAGGGTTTCAGACGACCCCTGCCCACTGCCTGCCTCAAGAGACAACGCACATGCAAAAATGGCAAACCGAGCTTTATTCCACGCCGTCTTGGCTGTTACAGACCTTATTGATGGTCGCCGCCGCATCGGCGGTGATTCTGTTTTTGGCACGCGAAACGCGCTTCGGGCGCGAGTTCGCCTATATCCTGCGGCTGTGCCTGACGCCGAAAAGCGCGGTCAAAGTCTTGCTGCTGATTACGGCGATGATTGCGCTGCTGTTAACCGAAGTGCGGCTGAATGTATTGAGTACCTTCATGTCCAAAGGGCTTTACGACTCGATGCAGGATTTAAACGCCTCCGCGTTTTGGATGTTTGCAGCGATGAACGCGGGCGTGGTGTTGGTGCGGGCGTTTAACAACGTCGTCAACGACTTCCTTGATCAAGGCTTGGCGATTAAATGGTCGGAGCGGCTCAACGAAGTGCTGACGACGCGCTGGCTTGCCGACAAAAACTACTACCGCCTGCAAATGCGCCGCCATGCGCCGGACAATATCGACCAGCGTATCCAACAAGACGCGCAGGATTTCATCGCCTCGACCATAGAATTTGTGCGCGGCATGGTCAATTCGGTCGTTACCTCGCTGGAGTTTGCCGTTGTTTTGTGGGGCTTGGCGGGCATCCTGACCGTGTTCGGCTTCGACATTCCGCACGGCATCGTTTGGTTTGTCTATATGTTTGTAATTTTGGCGACCTTTATCGCCATGTGGATAGGCAACCCGTTGATTCGTTACAACTATGAAAACGAAAAGCTCAACGGCGACTACCGCTACTCCCTCATCCGCGTGCGCGACCACGCCGAAAGCGTGGCGTTTTACAGCGGCGAACAACACGAACACGACCAGCTTGCCGACCGCTTCAAGGCCATCATCCGCAACCGTTGGCGCATCGCCCGCCAAAGCGTCTGCTTAAGCGGCTTTAATGATATGTTTACCAACGGAATCAAGCTCTTCCCCATTATTTTGCAAGCCCCGCGCCTGTTTGCCGGGCAAATCAAAATCGGCGACATCCAGCAGACCGTCCAAGCCTTCGCCCGACTGCAAAACGCCCTGTCCTTCTTTCGGATGTTCTACAACACATTCACCGCCTACCGCGCCCGACTGGAACGTCTGTACGGATTCTTGCTGAGTACGGAAGAACAACACAGCGCGCAGCAACCCGACATTACCGAAGTTTCAGACGACCTCTCGCTGGAAAACGTCGCCCTGTTCCGCCACAACGGCGAAATCCTGTTGAGCGGCATCAACGTCAACCTCAAAAGCGGCGATTCCCTGCTGATACGCGGCCCGAGCGGTTGCGGCAAAACCTCGCTGCTGCGCGCGCTGGCGGGGCTTTGGCCGTTCGGCAGTAGCGGTAAAGTCAGCCGTCCGCCGCATCAAGACATCCTCTTCCTGCCGCAACGCCCGTACACGGCGCAAGGCAGCCTGCGCGACGCGATTTGTTATCCCAACATCGACAAACAGCATCCCGAACTAGCCGAAGCCATGAATACCTGCCGCTTAGGTTATCTCATTGATAAACTAGACAAAACCGACGATTGGCAACACAAGCTCTCCCCCGGCGAACTGCAACGCGTCGCCTTCGTCCGCGCCCTGCTCTCGCAGCCCAAAGTCATCCTGCTCGACGAAGCCACCGCCGCCTTGGACGAACCGACCGAAGCCCTGCTCTATCGCGCCTTAAAGCACAAACTGCCGCAGAGCATCATCATCAGCATCGGCCACCGCAGCACGCTCAACGAGTTTCACGATTTCTGCCTTGATGTCGGCAACGCAGCTTGCGATTGAATGTAAAGCGACGAGGTCGTCTGAAAACCCGTGAGGGTTTCGCCAAAACGAGCGCAGCGAGTTTTGCTAAAACTTTTTCAGACGACCTTTCTGCTAAAATCCCACTCTCAAACAAAAGGGAAACCCGCCATGCACGAAATCAAATGCCCGCACTGCCATACCGCGTTTACCGTCAACGAAGCCAGTTACGCCGACATCCTGAACCAAGTCCGCACCCAAGAATTTCAAACCGAAATCCACGAACGCCTGCAACAGGCGCAGATGCAGTTTCAAAGCGATATGCAGCTTGCCCAAGCGCAGGCGCAAAATCAGTTCGACAAAATCCTAGCCGACAAAAACCACGAAATCGCCGCCCTGTCCAACCAAATCAACGCCTACGAAAAAGACAGCAAACTTGCCGCCGCCGAAATCGAAGGTCGTCTGAAAGCGCAAATCGCCGAGCAAGACAAATTAATTGCAGAACTGAAAGCGCAGGCAAAATCGCTGGAAACGGCGAAAAACATGGAAAAAGAGCTAGAAATCACCAAAGCCGTTGCCGAAAAAGAACGCGAATTGGGCAATCTGAACACCCAGCTCATGCTGCAAACCAAAGAAAACCAGTTGGAAAAACAAAGCCTGCGCGAAAAATACGAAGCCGAACTCAAACAAAAAGACGAAACCATCGCCTTCTACAAAGACTTCAAAGCCAAACAGTCCACCAAAATGATAGGCGAAAGCCTCGAGCAGCACTGCGAAACCGAATTCAACCGCATCCGCACCACCGCCTTTCCCCAAGCCGTCTTCGGCAAGGACAACGACGCCAAAACCGGCAGCAAAGGCGACTACATCTACCGCGAAACCGACGAAGAAGGCAACGAAATCATCTCCATCATGTTCGAGATGAAAAACGAAAACGACGAAACCGCCACCAAAAAGAAAAATGAACACTTTTTCAAAGAGTTGGACAAAGACCGCAAAGAAAAAAACTGTGAATACGCCGTCCTCGTCTCACTTTTGGAAGCCGACAGCGACCTCTACAACAACGGCATCGTCGATGTGTCTTACGCCTATCCGAAAATGTATGTCGTGCGCCCGCAGTTTTTCATCCCCATCGTCTCCCTGCTGCGCAACGCCGCGCTCAATTCATTGAAATACAAACAAGAATTGGCACAAATGCGCGCGCAAAACATCGACATCACACACTTTGAAGAAGACTTGGACAAGTTCAAAACCGACTTCGCCCGCAATTACGAACTCGCCAGCCGAAAGTTCCAAACCGCCATTGACGAAATCGATAAAACCATCAGCCACCTGCAAAAAACCAAAGAAGCCCTGCTCTCTTCAGAAAACAACCTGCGCCTTGCTAACAACAAAGCGACCGACCTTACCGTCAAAAAACTGGTGCGCAAAAACCCGACCATGAAGGCCGCCTTTGCCGCGTTGGAGAAAAAAGAGGATTGAGGCTCATGTGAAGTAAAGGTTGTCTGAAAGCGACCTTCCCCGTTTTCAGACGACCTTTCCCGAGTCAAAGCCGTTTGAATATTTCCCGCGATACGGCTATGATGAACCCTGTCCCTACACATTGATAATGAGAGGAATCCCGCATGACCGCTTGGTTTATTGCCGCTGCCGCCGTCCTGATTGTCGAGCTGTTTGTCGGCACCGTGTATCTCTTGGTGGTCAGCGCGGCTTTGTTTGGTGCGGGTTTGGTGTATTGGCTGACTGGTGATACTTCGATTGCCGTTGCTGCGGCAGCTGTTTTGTCCGCCGCCGGTATCTGGCTGGTACACGGCAAGTTCAAAAAAACTGCGCCCCGCCAAGAATTGAATGATGATTTGGACATCGGACAGACCGTTCATATCCTCCAGCGCCTTCACGGCGATTGTTATGAAGTTTCTTATCGGGGGACGCGCTGGCAGGCGCAGGCTGAAAATGCCGATGCCGTTCAGACGACCTCTACCGCCGTGATTACCGGTAAAAACGGTAATGTTTTACTCATTCGTTTGAATTGATTCAGTAATCCGCCCTGTTGTGATCTAAAAGGAAAAACAATGGAATTTCTATACAGCTTCCCCGTCATCCTGCTGATTGTCGTCGTGATTTTCGGCTTCAAGTCGTTTATCGTGGTGCCGCAACAGGAAGTTTACGTCGTCGAACGCCTCGGCAGATTCCACAACGCTTTGACTGCCGGTCTAAACATCCTGATTCCTTTCGTTGACCGCGTCGCCTATCGACATTCGCTCAAAGAAGTGCCTTTGGACGTTCCCAGCCAAGTTTGTATTACCCGCGACAACACTCAGCTTACCGTTGACGGCATCATCTATTTCCAAGTAACCGATCCAAAACTCGCTTCCTACGGCTCCAGCAACTACATCATGGCGATTACCCAGCTCGCCCAAACCACGCTGCGTTCGGTTATCGGTCGCATGGAGTTGGATAAAACGTTTGAAGAGCGCGACGAAATCAACAGCATCGTCGTTTCCGCGCTCGACGAAGCGGCAGGCGCATGGGGCGTGAAAGTATTGCGTTACGAAATCAAAGACTTGGTTCCGCCGCAAGAAATTCTGCGTTCTATGCAGGCGCAAATTACCGCCGAACGTGAAAAACGTGCCCGTATCGCCGAATCCGAAGGCCGCAAAATCGAGCAAATCAACCTTGCCAGCGGTCAGCGCGAAGCGGAAATTCAACAGTCTGAAGGTGAAGCGCAAGCCGCCATCAACGCGTCGAACGGTGAAAAAATCGCCCGCATCAACCGCGCACAAGGTGAAGCCGAAGCCTTGCGCCTGGTTGCCGAAGCCAACGCCGACGCCATCCGCAAAATCGCCGAGGCTGTCCGCGCAGAAGGCGGCTCCGAAGCCGTCAACCTGAAAGTTGCCGAGCAATATGTCGAAGCATTCAGCAATTTGGCAAAAGAAAGCACAACTCTGATTATGCCTGCCAACGTGGCTGACATCGGCAGCCTGGTTTCAGCCGGACTGAAGATTGTCGACGGCAACAAAGCGGCAAAATAAACCTTACGTTTTGCCATAAGGTCGTCTGAAAACGAGTGCAATGCGTTTCGCTAGAATAAAGAGCGAATTTCGCCAAACCGTTTTTCAGACGACCTTTATTCACATGATGGCAGACAGAATGCCCATCTGACCATGCTTCAAGACATTCTGATTGTTACCAAAGACCAATTCAATGACTCAGAAAACACACACCATCAAAACCTACCTCGTCGGTGGCGCCGTCCGCGATTATCTTTTAGGTTTGCCCGTCAAAGACCGCGACTGGGTGGTCGTCGGCGCTGACGCACAAACCATGCTGGCACAGGGCTTCCAGCCGGTCGGCAAAGATTTTCCCGTGTTCCTCCATCCCGAAACCCACGAAGAATACGCCCTCGCCCGTACCGAGCGCAAAACCGCCAAGGGCTACGCCGGTTTCAGTTTCCACGCCGACAAAGACGTTACGCTGGAGCAGGATTTGATGCGCCGCGACCTGACCATCAACGCAATGGCGCAGAATTCAGACGACCTCATCATCGACCCTTTCGGCGGACAACAGGATTTGGCGGCAGGTATTTTGCGCCATGTTTCGCCCGCTTTTGCCGAAGACCCCGTCCGCATCCTGCGTACCGCCCGCTTTGCCGCGCGCTACGGGTTTGAAATCGCCGAAGAAACCATGAAGCTGATGCGGCAGATGGTGGAAAACGGCGAAGCGGATGCTTTGGTTGCCGAACGCGTCTGGCAGGAGTTGGCGAAAGGTTTGATGGAAAAAAATCCCAGAAGGATGATTGAAGTATTGCGCCAATGCGGTGCGCTCAAAGTCTTGCTGCCCGAAGTCGATGCCCTCTTCGGTGTGCCGCAACGCGCCGACTATCATCCCGAAATCGACAGCGGCATCCATACCCTGATGACGCTGCAACGCGCCGCCGATATGGGGCTGAGCCTGCCCGAACGCTACGCCGCTCTGCTGCACGATTTGGGCAAAGCCAAAACCCCGCCCGACATCCTGCCCAAACACCACGGACACGACCTCGCCGGCGTCGAACCCGTGCGTGAAGTCAATCAGAAGCTGCGCGTGCCGAGACACTGCGCCGAGCTTGCTGAACTTGTCTGCCGCTGGCACATCATGTTCCACCAAGTCGGGCAGCTCAAAAGCAAAACCATTCTGAAGGTTTTGCAAAAAACCGACGCTTTCAGACGACCCGAACGCTTCGCCGCCGCCCTGAACGTCAGCATTGCCGACAAACAAGGTCGTCTGAACCGCGAAAACGCCCCCTACCCGCAACGCGCGCACTGGCTCGCCCTGCTCGAAGCCGCCAACCAAGTGGATTCAGGCAAAATCGCCGCCGAATGCCGCGCGCAGGAAAAAGCCCACCTTATCGCCGAAGAAATCGACCGGGCGCGGTTGGCAGAAATTACTCCTTTGCAAAAAGCGTATCAGACAGAAAAATAGGAAGCTCTTAATGACATCTT
Source organism: Neisseria sicca (assembly GCF_017753665.1). Taxonomy (NCBI): domain Bacteria; kingdom Pseudomonadati; phylum Pseudomonadota; class Betaproteobacteria; order Neisseriales; family Neisseriaceae; genus Neisseria; species Neisseria sicca. The sequence continues at coordinate 721,588 of NZ_CP072524.1, read as the reverse complement.
CACGTTATAAAATCGAACGCGCGCCCGACGGCATTACTGTGTCTGCTCGTGTTGTACATGACTCTCAGGAAATCGGTTTTACCGCTCTATTTCTTATATTTTCCTTTGCTATTACATGCATCGCGCCGTTTTACCTTGAAGAGCATTATTTCACTGATCCAATAATAATTCTTATCCATATACTTTTTACTTTCTACCTAGTCGGCTCACTGGTTTACAGCCTTCTCTGGCAACTTTTCGTACGTGAAAACATCAAGATCCGTAACCATACCCTGTCTCATGGATACACCTTGTTCTCCATTGGACGTTGGCGTAGTTTTCCGCTATCAGAAATTTCCGAATGGCAGTTTCGTGACAATATTCCCAAAGCTCCTGTTGCAAGAGGAAGGGAAGCTAAGTACCCAAACAAAAACTACTACCAAAATGGTATAAAACAACCAAAAAACGATATCCCCAATATCTTACATATCCAAAAATGCAAATAAGGCGCATGGTCTTTCGATTATCAGGAAAAAACCATACTTATCGGCGATTTTTTTGACAGCCGTGATGCTCAGATAATCAATACTGAATTGAACAGGTTTATCCCAGCATCCGCTAAAGCCCGTCAACTTTCAGACGACCTTTGAAACAGCCGCTGCCATATCCGCTATAATCTGCTTCTCAGTCATTCCGTTCCAAACATAAAAACCATGACCCTACAAACCGATTTATTGCCCAAAATCAACAACGAAGATTACCAACGCCTCATCCTCAAACACAGCGTAGAATTCAGCGAAGGCGAAATCCGCCTGCTGAACGAAATCCTTGAAAAATTCAGCTTCGATGTCGTTCAGGCGCAGGCATTGGCGCAGGCGGTGATGCAGCAAGTGCGCTTCGACCCCAACGCCTACCACATCGACAGCGACGACGAAGACACCACAGGCATCTGCCCCCACTGCATCAACCCGCCCATGCCGCCCCTGCGCGATTACCTCGTTTGGCGCGAAACACGCGGCTGAATCCCTTTCAAAAAGGTCGTCTGAAAACAGCAAACCGCTTTTCAGACGACCCCGAACCCACCGGAAAACCCATGCTGCAAACCGACAACCTGACCGCCGCCCAGCCCCAGCGCATCATCACCGCACAAAGCATCTCCCCACAGGAAGAGCTGCTCGAGCGCGCCCTGCGCCCTAAAACGCTGGACGACTATATCGGACAAGACAAAGCCAAAGAACAGCTCGCCATCTTCATCCAAGCCGCCAAAAAACGCGGCGAAGCCCTAGACCACACTCTGCTCTTCGGCCCGCCCGGACTGGGCAAAACCACATTGGCGCACATCATCGCCAAAGAGCTGGGCGTCAACCTGCGCCAAACCAGCGGCCCCGTCCTCGAACGCGCCGGCGACCTTGCTGCCCTTCTGACCAATCTTGAGCCGCACGACGTATTGTTCATCGACGAAATTCACCGCCTCAGCCCTGTCGTCGAAGAAATCCTCTACCCCGCGCTCGAAGACTACCAGCTCGACATCATGATAGGCGAAGGCCCTGCCGCCCGTTCCGTCAAAATCGACCTGCCGCCCTTCACGCTCGTCGGCGCAACCACCCGCGCAGGTATGCTGACCAACCCGCTGCGCGACCGCTTCGGTATCGTTGCCCGTTTGGAGTTTTATCAAAATCAGGATCTTGCCACGATTGTTAGCCGTTCCGCCCAATTACTGCAACTCGACATGGGTGAAGAAGGCGCGATGGAAGTCGCCAAACGCAGCCGAGGCACACCCCGCATCGCCAACCGCCTGCTGCGCCGCGTTCGCGATTTTGCCGATGTGAAGAACAACGGCGTCATTGATGCCGCCGTCGCCGATGCCGCTTTAAGCATGCTGGATGTCGACGCGCGAGGTTTGGACGTCATGGACAGAAAATTCCTCGAAGCCATCCTGCACAAATTCAGCGGCGGCCCCGTCGGTCTTGACAACGTTGCCGCCGCCATCGGTGAATCCACGGACACCATCGAAGACGTTATCGAACCCTACCTTATCCAACAAGGTTTCCTGCAACGCACCCCGCGCGGCAGAATGGCGACCGAACGCGCCTACCTGCACTTCGGCTTGAAAATGGAAAAATAAGCGTATTGAAATAAAGAAAGGTCGTCTGAAACCGGATTTTTGGTTTTCAGACGACCTTTTTGTATCCATTCAAATGGAAGACTTGAGTAAGAATAAAGGCAAGGCTGTTCTTACAAGCTAGTGTTTGTCCTCACCCTCTTTGGCAGTATCTTTCCCGCCGTCTTTATCTGTCTGAACCGGCGCCACTGGGAAAAACAATATCAGCGGGTTGGCTTTAATCTGCTGCCAGAAACTTTTGCACAAATTGCCGACGCTGCCGATTTTCGTGCCGCGCGAACGCAGGGCGACGAAGAGGGCGAGGGTGAAGCTGACGATGAGGTTGACCAAGCCGATGGCGAGGACGCTGCAAATGCCGAGCATAAATGTACCAAAGCCGACATTGCCGCTGACGGCGGCATAGCCGAGGTTGGCGGAGGAGAAGGCGACATGGCGGATGTCCAGCGGCAGGCCGAGGAGGTGTCCGAAGTAGCCGGTCATGCCCAAGAGCATACCGAAGATGAAGTTGCCGGCCAGCGAGCCGTAGTGTTTGTGGATGTAGGCGGCGAGTACGCGGCGGGGTTTGGGGCGCATGATTTTGCGCAATAAGGGATTGAAGGGCAGGCGTTGGCGCAGGTTGAGATAGTCGGCGCGGTTGTCGAAGAAGCCTGCGATGATGCCGGAACAGAACAGCCACAAGCCCGCAATAGCGGCATACCATAGGGTCGGATGATTGATGATGTCTATGGATTTGAACTGGTAGGCGGTGGTGTGTGCATCGAGTATGGGCTGTTGGTACAGATGGGCATAGCCGAACGATATGGCGCACGCCAAAAGGATGGCGATGGAAACGTTGCCGAAGACGGCGACGCTTTGGGAGCGGCATACGTCGATAAGGAGCTTGGCGAGTTTGTTGTCCACTGCTTTGCCGCCTTCGTTGAGATCGACTTGTTCGGCGAAGCTGGCGGCGGTCATGGCAGGCTGTTTGGTGGCGACGGTACAGTGCAGCATATGGATGATCATGAAGCCTATGCCGTAGTTTAGCCCTGCTAAAAAAGAAGTCACGAAGGGGCTGAAGCCGAGTGAGCCGATATGGATTTTATACAGCGCCATTAGGGCGATAATGACGCCGCCGCCTGCCGCGGAGTAGAACATTTTGAAATATTCTTTGCGGTTGCGGGTGATGTAATGCTCTCCGTGGTGGCTTTTGTTTTCGGTAATGCTGCGGGCGAGCATACGGATGCTGCTGCGGCGCAGATGGCGGGTGCTGTATTGCTCGACCGCGGCGTAGATGAGGGAATTCATCAGGGTAATGGTGAGGCGGTTGCGGTTGCCGGCATCGGTTTGGATGTCGGTGAGCAGTTTCAGACGACCTATGGTCTGCTGGAGCCGTTCGAGCAGGTGGGCGACTTTGACGGACGAGCCTGAGCCTGCGCCCGTTCCTTTGCGACGCAGATAGTCAATTTGCTTGCTGCACTGGTCGAACATGACTTCGAGGTGTGCGGTGTCGTAAGGGCTGGTGTCGTTACGGTAGTGTTCGACCATTTTGGCGGTTTCGCGTTGGAGGGCGACGAAGGGCGAATCGGCTTCGAGCAGGCGCGGGGCGATGCGGATAAGGTCGGGCTCGAGGGCTTCGGACGCAATCCAAATGGCGAGCATTTCGATGGCGCGCAGGCGAGCGTCAACCAACTGGCGGCAGGCGTTTTGCAGTAAGGTGGGATCGACGCTGGTGCGGATAAGGTCGTACAAGCTCAACCATTGGCGGATGCTGAGGGTTTGCAGCCATCTGTCGTCGTTTTCCGAATGGAAAAGATAGAGGAATACTTCGCGCAGGTTAGCGAAGTCTTTATAGGACGGGCTGAAGCGTTCGTATATGCGTATGCCCATCTCGCGGGTAAAACTGTGGCGCGAGAAGATGCCGAGTTTGATCAGCGCGGGATAGATATGGACTTGCGAAAGCCAGTGGTAAAAACGACCGCTGAAGTTTTTTGCGAGTGCTTCGTCTTGTTTGAGCGTGGCGATAATCAGGTCAAAACGTTCTTCCGCCTGTTTTTTGCCGCCGCGCCGCAGGAATTTGATTAAGGCATTGAGAATAAGGACGAAATCGGTATCGGTCAGGCTTTTGGAAAGTAGAGGATGTAGATTTTGGTGAGTAATTTTTTCCATTGCAGTATTTTTACACAAAACGGCGGGTTTGATAAGTTCGGGTAATTTATGCAACCTGCTGTAAGCACATTCGATATTTTGGAGCAATATTTGACGATTTCAACCCTCTTTGTTTTGAAAAGGTCGCCTGAAAACCGGTTTCAGACGACCTTTTGCTTATTTCAGCATCTCTTCGGGAATTTTGCAGACGGGAATCGGATTGACTTTGTGTTGCATGGCTTTGTGCAGGCGGGTGTAAATTTCCAAGACTTCGCGCTGCCTGCCTTCAAATTCTTCGGGGCGGTGCGTACCGTAAACGCCCATCGCCCATTCCAGTTCGGGATAGCTTGCGCCCATCTGTTCTTCGTCCGTGCGCTCGGTATCCCAAAGTCCGTCGGTCGGCACGGCTTTTTGGATGGACTCAGCGATGTCCAGTTCGGCGGCAATTTGATAAATCTGAGTTTTGGTCAAATCGGCAATCGGGTTGATGTCCACGCCGCCGTCGCCGTATTTGGTGAAAAAGCCTACGCCGAAATCTTCGATTTTGTTGCCCGTGCCGGTAACCAGCAAACCGTTTAGCTGCCCATAATAATAAAGCGTCAGCATCCGCAGGCGGCTGCGGGCGTTGGCAAGCGCGAGCTGTTTGGCGGGGAACTCGGTTTCATCGACCTCGACACCGGCGGCAAAGGTATCGAAAGTCGGCGTCAAATCCACACGCATCCCGCTGACGTTGGAAAACGCCTGTTCCAACCGGCGGATGTGTTCCTGCGCGCGGCTGACTTGGTCGGCTTTTTGGCGGATGGGCATTTCAAGTAGAAGGACTTTCAACCCCGTCCGTGCCGCGATGGCGGAAACGACTGCGGAATCGATACCGCCGGAAACACCGACGACAAACCCTTTGGCGTGTGCGGCGGCGGCATAGTTTTTCAGCCAGTCGGCAATATGGCGGATAACGGCTTGGGTCTGCATAGTCAGGCTCCTGATTTAAAGAGGGAATCATACCCGATTTTGAGAGGCAGCGGCATATGGACGGGTCGTCTGAAAATCAACTTCACAGCTTTCAGACGACCTTCCACCTGTTTTTATCGGCAATAAAATCTTACTGAGATTTCGCAAAACCTTTCCCAATTTGAAACAATCCCCTGATTTTGTTATTATTCCTTCAAACAAAGAAATAATCATCATCCATTTTGTCTCATCCGGCTCTCATTACGGCTCATTCATCTGTGCGTTTTTACTCCCTTTTCCCCTTGTTTTTTTCATCCGGCAGGACGGTTTAAACGCCATTCGTTTTTTGTCTGCGTTTTATAGTGGATTACCAAAAATCGGGAAAGTCTCGGACTCTGTCCGACAGACCATGTTTTATTCCCAGTTTTTGTTAATCAACCATATACAGCCTTGCGCCCGTATCCGCCTGCCTCACCATCTCAAAGGAGGTCAAGGTTTGTCTTTATTTCATTTCTTACGCAACCGCTCTTCGTTCAATCCCTTCGTCGTTTCCGTTACGCTGTCCTTCGTGCTGCTGGTCATCGGCATCGCACTTTTGATTCCGCAGCAGGCTGAAACCGTCCTCAATGCCGCCAAAACGGGCATTTTCAAAAACTTCAGTTGGTTTTACATCTTGGCGTTTTCAGCCTTCTTCTTCTTCCTGCTCGCACTTTCGGTCAGCAGCTTCGGCAACATCAAGCTGGGCAGCAACGAAGAAGAGCCTGAATTTAGCTTTTGGTCTTGGCTCGCCATGCTGTTCGCGGCGGGTATGGGGGTCGGGTTGATGTTTTTCGGCGTCGCCGAACCGCTCACCCACTATCTGTCCCCAATTACCGAAGGCGGCAGCGGCGCAAGGCAGCAGGATGCGTTGCTCCACACCCTCTTCCACTGGGGCGTACATGCCTGGTCGGTTTACGCCGCCATGGCGTTGGCGCTCGCCTATTTCGCCTTCCGCTACAAACTCCCGCTTTCCCTGCGTTCCTGCTTTTATCCGCTGCTAAAAGAGAAAATCGACGGTAAGGCAGGCGACATTATCGACATACTCGCGCTGGTCGCCACCCTGTTCGGCATCATCACCACGCTCGGTTTCGGCGCGGCGCAGTTGGGTGCGGGCTTGGCACAAATCGGCTGGATAAGCGAAAACACTTTTTCCGTACAAACCATCGTGATTTTCGCCGTCATGGGTTTGGCGGTTGCCTCCGCCGCCTCCGGCATAGGTAAAGGCGTCAAAATGTTGAGTGAGATGAACTTGACCCTTGCTTTTGTACTGATGGTCTTCGTCCTCGCTACTGGCCCGACCCTCCACCTGCTCTCCGCCTTCAACGACAACCTCGGTACTTACCTGAGCAACCTCATACAACTCAGTTTCAAAACGTACAGCTACGAACAAAACCACACCGAATGGTTCGGCGGCTGGACCATCTTATACTGGGCATGGTGGTGTTCTTGGGCGCCTTTCGTCGGACTCTTCATCGCCCGCATCTCGCGCGGACGCACCATACGCGAATTTATTTTTGGCGTTTTGGCAGTTCCTTCCTTGTTCTGCGTCATCTGGTTCACCATCTTCGGCGACACCGCCATCTGGATTAACGACCACACCGCAGCAGGCGCACTCGGCGCATTGACCGGCACGCCTGAAAAACTCCTCTTCCGCTTCCTCGAATACCTCCCCCTGCCGACCCTCACAGGGCTTGTCAGCCTCATGGTCATCGCCCTCTTCTTCATCACCTCCGCCGACTCCGGCATTTACGTTCTCAACAACATCGCATCCCGCGACAAAAGCCTGACCGCCCCGCGCTGGCAGGCAGTGATGTGGGGGCTGTTGATGTCTGCCGCCGCCATCGTCCTTTTACGCTTCGGCGGGCTGCCCACCCTGCAAACCATGACCCTCATCGTCGCCCTGCCTTTCGCCATGCTCATGCTGATCATGTGTTTCAGCCTATGGCGCGGATTAAACGCCGACCACAAATACTTCACGACCGCCGTCACCCCCTCCAGCGTCTATTGGAGCGGCGACAACTGGCAGGACAGGCTCGAGCGTATGCTGAACCAAACGCAGGAACAAGACATCCTCAAATTCCTCAAAACTACCGCCCTGCCCGCCATGCGCGAACTGGGCGAGGAGCTGTCCGACAAATACGGCCTGAGCGTCAACATCCAAACCCACTTCGACCGCGAAGAGCCTGCCGTCGAATTTACCATCCACAAAGAGTCCCTGCGCGACTTCATGTACGGCATTAAAACCATCAAGCGCGAAGTGTCCGAACAGCTTATCAAAGACGGCCACCTCCCGCATATCCGCCACAACACGACCTACGAACCCTACACTTACTTCTTCGACGGCCGCAGCGGCTACGACGTGCAATACATGAACCGCCGCGAACTCATCGCCGACATCCTCAAGCAGTACGAGCGTTACCTCAACCTCCTGACCAATGTCGGACAAGAACTCATGTCGCACCAGCAAACCGAATTGGCGGAATAAGTTTTGTTTGAATAAGTTGCAATAAAGGTCGTCTGAAAACAGATTTCCCGTTTTTAGACGACCTTTCTTCATGCGTTCAAATCAAACCACACATTCCATCTACAACCCAATCGTAGCGTGGGCTTTGCCCACGAAAAACGCTGCCCAACCTGTCTTTAAAACCCCAAATAAAAACGTCGTCTGAAAACCCAAAATCCGGCTTTCAGACGACCTTTCTTCATGTGTTCAAACAAACCACACGTTCCATCCACAATCCAACTGTAGCGTGGGCTTTGCCCACGAAAAACCATCGCCCAATCCATTTTTAAAAAAACCAAATAAAAAACGTCGTCTGAAAACCCAAAATCCGGTTTTTCAGACGACCTCTTTCTTCACTAACTAACTATTTTCTTTTCTTCAACAATCTCAACGCGTTGCCCACGACAAACAGCGAGCTGATGCTCATGCCTAATGCGGCGATCCAGGGTTTGACGTAGCCTAAGACGGCGAGCGGGACGGCGATGATGTTGTATGCGCTTGCCCAGGCGAGGTTTTGGCGGATGATTTCGCGTGTGCGGCGGGCTTGGGCGATGGTGGCGGGCAGGATGTTCAAATCGTCGTTGAGCAAGACCAGATCGGCGCCGTCGCGTGCGACATCTGCGCCTGCTGCGACGGCGGCGGATACGTCGGCTTGGGCGAGGACGGGGGCGTCGTTGATGCCGTCACCGACCATCAAGACTTTTCTGCCCTGTTTCTGCAAGTCTTCCACATAGGTGAGCTTGTCTTCGGGCGAGGCTTCGGCGCGGTAGGTGTCCAAACCGAGTGCCTGCGCAACTTGTGCGACGGCATTTGTACGGTCACCGCTGAGTAGGTGCGTGCGGATGCCTTGTTGTTTGAGGATGTTGAGCATGGCGGCGGCGCTGTTTTTGATTTGGTCTTCGAGCAGGAAGACGGCTTGAAAACTGCTTTGGTTGCCGAGAAACACCATGCTGCCTGCGTGTTCGATGTTGGCGGCTTCGTCAGGCAACACACCGGCTATTCCGGCGACGAAATCGGCGCGACCCAATGCCCAAACTTGGGTTTCGCCTTTATAGGTCATTTGCGCGCTGACACCTTGTCCGATACGGTTGACGCGTTGGGAGACTGTGTATTCGGGCGCAGGGGCGGGGTCGTCTGAAAGCGTGTGGTTCAAGATGGCGCGGGCAATGGGGTGTTCGGATTGATATTCTAGGGCTTGTGCGGCGGCGAGTGCTTCTTCTGTTTTTAGACGACCTAAGGGGATGATTCGGCTGACGGAAAGTTGTCCTTTGGTCAGCGTACCGGTTTTATCGAACACGACATCGTCGATTTGGGCGAGTGTTTCGAGGCTTTGTTTGCCGCTGATTAACACGCCGTCGTCGGCAAGCGCGCCTGTGGAGGCGGCAAGCGCGGTCGGCGTGGCAAGCGATAGTGCGCACGGGCAGGTAATGACCAGCAGCGCGACGGTAATCCACAAGGCGGTTTGCGCGTCGGCATACCATGCCCAGCCGATGAAAACGGGGATGGCAAGCAGCAGCTCGCCGAACACGAAGCTGGAGGCGTATTTCTCGGCAAGCTCGGCGGCGCGCGGTTTTTGGGCGAGCGCGCGGTCGAGCAGTTTGACGATGTGCGACAGGCGCGTGTTGTTGCCGGTGCGGTCGGTTCGGATAACAAGCGGGCTGCCCGTGTTGAGCGTGCCTGCGGTAACGTTTTCAGACGACCTTTTAACGACGGGCAGGCTTTCGCCCGTCAGCATGGCTTCGTCCACTTCGCTCTCGCCGGACAACACCGTGCCGTCCACTGGGATAACTTCGCCGGGCTTGACGACGATCACGTCGCCCGCCTGAAGCTGTACAACCGCCGCTTCTTCGATTTCCTCGCTGTCGGGATAAGACGGAAGACGGTGGCAGAACGCGGGAACGAGTTTCACCAGCCGCTCCGCCGCATCTCCTGCCCTGCGCCTTGCGATTTGTTCCATAAACCGCCCGCCCAACAGGAAAAACAGCAGCATGGCGATGGACTCGAAATACATCCCCTGCCCCGCGTTGACGGCGAGACTGTAAATACCCGCGACAAAGGTCATCACGACCGCAATCGCAATCGGCGTATCCATGCCGACGCGGCGGTTTTTCCAATCGCGCCACGCGCCGCGGTAAAACGGCAACGCGCTGTAAAACACGACGGGCAGCACCATCAAAAAGCCGCCCCAGTGCAGGATTTCCAAAAACAGCGGCTCAATGTCGCCGCCGTAAAGATACGTCGGCACGGCAAACATCATCGTCTGCATCATGCCCAAACCCGCCACCGCCAGCCTGACGATAAACTGTTTGCGCTCTTTCTGCGCCTGCGCCTCGACTTTTTGCGCATCATAAGGCGCGGCGGTATAACCCGTTTTACGGATTTTCAAAAGAATATCCGACAGCGCGATTTTGCCCTCGTCCCACACCACGCGGCAGCGGTGCGTACTGTAATTCAAATCCACGCGCACCACGCCCGCCGTCCGTAAAAGCTGCTGCTCAATCAGCCATACGCACGCCGCGCAGGTAATGCCGCCCAGCATCAACACCGCCTCGCGTTCATCCCCTTCCCCGACCTCGACAAAATCCGCCTGCACTTCGGGCAAATCGTACAATTTCAGTTGCGACAACACTTCCGGCGGTGGCAATTCGGATTTTTCCGCGTCGGCGGTACGCTGTTTGTAATAATTGCCCAAACCTGCATCAATAATGCTCTGCGCCACCGCCTGACAACCCGCGCAGCAGGTTTCATGGTCTTCATTTTCGTAGCGGACGGTCAAATGGAGGTGTTCGGGGACTTCCAGACCGCAATGGAAACAGGTTCTTTCCGTTTGATTCATAATATGTGCCTAATGGTGTGCCGGCAGATGGTTTGCCGTTTCAAACTTGGATTTAAAATGTTTAGAAATGTAAACTTTATTAAAGTGTCGCTTTTTAGCAGATTTTTAAAAATATTTTACAAAACGTTTATTTTAAAACAATTTGCATATTTTTATTACTTTTATTTATATTTTTCAATAATATAACCGCTCATCAACAGACGAACGGTTACGTTCTGATACCGCATATCGTGCGAATTTACCGATTATTTTAATGTAAAAATGGAACTTTTTTGAAAAAACGTACTACATTTTTGTTGACCGACTCAATTTGAAGCTGCATACTATGCGCATATTCCGTACAAACAGTGCGGTAAAAAATACAAAACATTACGCTTTTACACAAAAATTTCCATTAACTACTTACTCGGGAAAACATCATGATTGACCGCCTGCTACCTATTTTTGCCGTTATCGGCATCCTGTCCAGCGTCGCCTACCTGAGCTTGGCGGCATGGATGATTTACGAAAACGTTATGAAAAAACGCCGCCTCCTTCCTTTCTAAGCGGTAAACCCTTTAAACGGCCGTTTGGAAATAAAGATAAACCCTCCCTGATTTATCTTTGTTTTCCAAACGGCCTTTATTTTTCAGACGACCTTTTGAAACACACGGCGGCAAACGATGATCGAAATCGAAATTTGACCCGCCGCCCTTTCTATAGTGGATTAAAATAAAAATGAGACAAGGCGTCAACGCCCGCCGTGTACGGGTAGTACATAAGGGCGTTGGCAACGCCGTATCATTGCAATTTTAATCCACTATATACAGAAACAACGACAGTCAAAACACCTTGTTTTTATTCGGCTTCGCAGTTTTCAGACGACCCCTTTCCGCCGTTTTCCAACGCCCGTTCAATCATCGCCTCGCGCAAAGCGTCCAAGCCCAGACTTTTCGTCACCGAAATATTCACGCCGACGGCGCGTCCCGAATTGTCCCGCAACACGCCCGCATCGCGCACGCCTTCCGGCAGCAGGTCGATTTTGTTGTACACGACAAGCTGAGGCACTTCATCCGCGCCGATTTCTTCCAAAACCACATTCACATCGTCCATCTGCCGCTCGAAATCGGGATTGGACGCATCGACGACGTGCAGCAACACATCCGCCAAAGCCGTTTCCTCCAGCGTCGCCGAAAACGCCGACACCAGCTTGTGCGGCAAATCGCGGACGAAACCAACCGTATCCGTCAGAATCACACCCGCCTCGTGTGACAAAAACAAACGCCGCGCCGTCGTATCCAGCGTGGCAAAAAGCTGATCTTTCGCCAACACGTCCGCCTTGGTCAGACGGTTGAACAGGCTGGATTTGCCCGCGTTGGTATAGCCGACGATGGCAAAGGTTTTCAGACGACCTTCCATCCGCGATTTGCGGCGCGTGGCACGTTGTTTTTTCACTTGCGCCAACTGTTTTTTCAATGCCGTGATTTTCTGCCCGATTAAGCGGCGGTCGGTTTCCAACTGCGTCTCGCCCGGCCCTTTCAAGCCGATACCGCCCTTCTGGCTCTGCAAATGCCCGTAGCCGCGCACCAGCCGCCCGCTCAAATGGTTCAACTGCGCCAGCTCCACCTGCAATTTACCCTCTTGCGACTGGGCGCGTTTGGCAAAAATCGCCAAAATCAGACCCACGCGGTCGAGGACGCGGCATTGCAGGATTTTTTCCAAATTGCGCTCCTGCGTCGGCGTCAATTCATGGTTGAACACCGCCAAGCCGATGTCGTGCAGCTTCACCGCCGCCGCCAGCTCCTCCGCCTTTCCCGTACCGACGAAATAAGCCGTATGCGCCTTGTCGCGCTTGGCAGTTTCCCGCAACACCAGCTCGCCGCCCGCCGCCGCGACCAATTCCGCCGCCTCGTCCAAGGTCGTCTGAAAAGTCCGCTCGCGCACTTCGTTCGCGCCCGAATAATCCGCGCTCAACATCACCCCGACCAGCATCACGCGTTCGGGTTGCTCCAAAGATTTGTCAACGGGGAAAATGTTGCGTTTGGACAAGGAAAATCCTTTCTTTTTCAAAGGGCTTAAAACCCGTTTTCCATCATGATTTCGCCGGGGATGCGGTTGCGGTGCATGGCGAAGCCCAAGTCCATCAGGGCTTGGAATGTGTCTTTGACCATGGCGGGATTGCCGCAGACCATAAAGCGCGTATCCGCTTTGGTGAACTTGAATCCCGCGTATGTTTCGAGGCTGCCGTCTTTCAGCAGCTCGGGAATGCGCTTGCCGCTCAACGCGCCTTCGGTTTCCTCGCGCGTGGTAATGGGGACGAAGCGGAATTTGTGGAAATATTCGCCAATCAGCGGATGGTCTTTCAACGCTTCAACACGTCGTCTGAAAATCAGTTCATCGGCGAAAGAAACCGAGTGCGCCAAAATCAAGCGTTCGAAACGCTGCCAGATTTCGGGCTGCTCGATGATGGAAAGGAAAGGCGCGATGCCCGAACCGGTGCAGAGCATGACCAAGTCCTTGCCGTCGGGGAAGCGTTCGGGCAGGAGGAAGCCCGTAGCGGTTTTGTCGAGCAGTATGGTGTCGCCCTCTTTCATCACGGCAAATCGCGCGGACATGGGGCCGCCTTCGATCAAAACGGCAAAATATTCAAGCGTGTCGGCGTATTCGGCGGACACGACGGAATACGCGCGCCAGATAAAGCCTTCGCCGTCGCGAAACCCGAGCCGCGAAAACTGTCCTGCCGAGAAGCGGTAGGATTCAGGGCGGCTGATGGCAAAAGTCATCAGTTTGGGCGTATGGTGTTTGATCCACAGGATTTTTTCTTCGGTGAACTTTGCTTCGGGCGAGGCTGCCATAATGGGGATCCTTGTGTGTGCGGGATGGAAACAGGAGATATTATACCCGTTCGCTTGGCGAAAGGTCGTCTGAAAACCTGGTTGTCCGGTTTTCAGACGACCTTTAAGCCGAACTATAGTGGATCAAATTTAAATCAGGATAAGGCGACGAAGCCGCAGACAGTACAGATAGTACGGAACCGATTCACTTGGTGCTTCAGCACCTTAGAGAATCGTTCTCTTTGAGCTAAGGCGAGGCAACGCCGTACTGGTTTAAAGTTAATCCACTATAAAACTCAAAATTTACGGCTGACGGCGCAGGCGCATGGTTTTGCCGTTTTGCTCCAAAATCAAATCAGCGCCGTCGAAACGATAGTTCCACACGCTTCTCATGTTCAAGAAAGCCTCTTCCAGCTTCATGTCTTCACACAACATCATCGACGTCGCAATCGGACCGAAATTGATTTTGCCCGAACCGACTTCTTTTGCTTGAAGCATTAAATGATTACAACCCATCTTGCCATGCGCCTTGGGCATTTTGCTCAAATCCAAAAAAGCCGTTCTGCCCGCCAAATCTTTTTCGGTGAATTTGTCGAAAGAAACCACAAACCATTTCGCCGCCAAAGCCGACGTTGACGCTTGACGCGGTTCGGATGGTTTTTCAGACGACGTGACAGGTTGGGACTGCTGCGGTTTTTCAGCAGGCGAAGTACAGGCGGTCAGAATGATTGCGGTCATAAGGGTGGGGATCAGGGTTTTCATGATTTTGCCTTTCTAACGTGGGGTCAGCTAAAAGGTCGTCTGAAACCGCTTTAGCAAAACCCGCTACGCACTTTTCAGACGACCTCTTTATCTTACAGCGTCGTATCCAAAGCTTTGGAAATATCGTTCCAAATATCATCTGCGTCTTCGATACCGATGGAGAAACGCAGCAGGCCGACTTTGATGCCCATTTCCATTTTCACATCATGCGGCACGCCGCTGTGGGACTGGGAATAGCAATGGTTGACCAGACTTTCGACACCGCCGAGGCTGGACGCCATTTTGACCATATCCATGTTTTTAATCACGCTGTTTGCCGCTTCGCGCGTATCGTTTTTGAGGTAAACCGTTACCACGCCGCCTATGCCTTTGGGCATTTGGGTTTTCGCCAGTTCGTAATGTTCGTGAGACGGCAGTCCGGGATAGAACACTTTTTCCACGGCGGGATGGGCTTCAAGGCGGCGGGCGATGTCAAGCGCGTTTTTGCAGTGCGCCTCCATGCGCAAGGCGAGCGTTTTGATGCCGCGCAACACCAGCCAGCAGTCCATCGGGCCGGCAATCGCGCCGGCATGCACCATCATGTCGTGCAGCGGTTTCGCCAGTTCTTTGGTTTTGACGGCGACGATGCCCATCAATACGTCGGAGTGTCCGCAAAGATATTTGGTAGCGGAGTGGAACACGATGTCGCAGCCCATCTCCAGCGGCTGTTGCAGATACGGCGTGGCGAAGGTGTTGTCGATGCCGACCAATGCCCCGGCGGCGTGGGCTTTGGCGGCAAGCGCTTTGATGTCCACCAATCTCAATAGCGGATTGGACGGGGTTTCCAGCCAAACCAGTTTCACATTGTGCGCGGCAAGCAACTCGTCCAAGCGGTCGGGGTTGCCCAAATCGGCAAAAACGACGTTCACGCCCCACGCTTTATATACGTCAACCAGCAAGTCATACGCGCCGCCGTAAATGTCGGCCACGGCAACGATGGTATCGCCCGGACGCAGGAATGTGCGCCACACGGCATCGATGCCCGCCATACCGCTGGAAAAGGCAAAACCCGCCGCCCCGCGTTCCAAATCGGCAACCGTGTCTTCCAAAACCTGACGGGTCGGATTGCTCAGGCGCGAATAGCGGTAGGGAACCTGCTCGCCGATTTCGTGCAGCGCGAACATACTGTTCTGATAAATCGGCGGCATCAGCGCGCGGTTGTGTTCGTCGCAATCGTAGCTGGAATGGATGACTTTGGTGGCGAATTTCATCTCGGCTCAACCTTGTAAAGATATGAATAATTCAGGATTTTATCACTATCCGAAAAATAGAAACAATCAATGCGGACACGGTTTGCAAGTGATATAATCTCGCATTTGCAAAACGGACGGCATGAATCCGTTTCCAAACGACACACATCCCAGCAATCCGACAATTAAGGACAAACAACGCATGAACGCCATTGCAGACGTGCAATCCAGCCGCGATTTACGCAATCTGCCGATTAACCAGGTCGGTATCAAAGACCTTCGCTTCCCGATTACTTTAAATACCGCCGAAGGCAGCCAATCCACCGTCGCCCGCCTAACCATGACGGTTTTCCTGCCCGCCGACCAAAAAGGCACACATATGTCGCGCTTCGTGGCATTGATGGAGCAACAAACCGAGGCTTTGGATTTCGACAGGCTGCACAAACTGACTGCCGAAATGGTTGCGCTTTTAGACTCCCATTCCGGCAAAATCAGCGTTTCCTTCCCCTTCTTCCGCAAAAAATCCGCCCCTGTTTCCGGCATCCAATCCCTGCTCGACTACGACGTTACCCTGACGGGCGAAATCAAAAACGGCGCATACAGCCATAATTTGAAAGTGATGGTGCCCGTGACCTCTTTGTGTCCGTGTTCCAAAGAAATCTCGCAATACGGCGCGCACAACCAACGTTCGCACGTTACCGTCAGCCTGACCGCCAACGCCGAAGTCGGTATCGAGGAAATCATCGACTGCGTCGAAGCGCAGGCAAGCTGCCAGCTCTACGGCCTGCTCAAACGCCCCGATGAAAAATACGTTACCGAAAAAGCCTATGAAAACCCGAAATTCGTGGAAGACATGGTGCGCGACGTAGCCACCGCGCTGATTGCCGACGGACGCATCGAAAGCTTCATCGTCGAGAGCGAAAACTTCGAGTCAATACACAACCACTCGGCTTACGCCTATATTGCGTATCCTTAAATAAGCAAAAAAATCGAAAAGGTCGTCTGAAAACCGAAAAATCCGTTTTCAGACGACCTTTTGTGTTCGTGGATTTATTTCATAGAACTTCATTTAGGACAAGTGTAATGTCCTTCTTATATTTAGTTTAAAGCTTCTACCCGGTTATCTAAATTATCACATTCGCCCCAATTCCCTTTGCAGGGCTTGGATGTTTTGTTGGCGGTCGAGCACCGCGCTTTGCAGACTGGTGATTTCCTGTTGGTTGACATGACCGCCTTTGGCTACGCGGGCTTGAGCCAGAGATTTTTGCGCTTCACCCAACGCTTTACGTTCGTTGCTCAATTCCGTTTCCAAAATCGAACGGCGGCTAGTGCTGCCGGAAGACTTGGGCGCAGGCGTTGCAGCAACTTCAGGAGCAGGACGAATGGGCGCAGGCGCGGGATTTGCCTTAGCGGGATTTTTAGGGGCGGGTTTTGCGTTACCGGCTCGTTTCGACGGAGCTTCAGCAGCAGGTTCCGACATTTCAAAAGCAGGAGCGTCGTAGCGCGAGCTGCTGTATTTGCCTATGGTCGGTAAATCTGCCGAATGGCAATTTCCCGATGGGCGGGAAGTATAGACAACTTCGCCGTTGACTGTACAGGTATAGATCTTGGGGGAGGCTTGTGCGCCGGATACGGCGGGAAGCATCAATAATGAAGCTGCCAATGCGTAGAGTGATTGTTTCATGGTAATGTCGTAATGTGAAATAAGTAATTGTTCGATAAATATTGTATTCAAATGTAATAGTATAACAATCCTGGCTTATTCTCTCAAATAGGACGGCTGGCTTTTAAAGCTGAAACTGTGCAAACCGTCTTATTCGTTTTAGTGAAAACTGCTTCACTCGTTTTCAGACGACGTTTGTGCGGCTTTATCCGATTTTTTGGCGCGTGATTTGGCGTTTTTGCTCTTTGCATCTTGCTCTTGCGCTTTTTCCCGCGATTTTTCTTTTGAACGCGTCTTTTTGGGTCTGGCTGCTTTTTCTTCGGTATCGCTGCTTAATTTGTTGATTTTCAGACGGTATGCGCCACCTTGATGGCTGCTGATTTTGGGCAGGTCTGCACCTGTGCAGTTTCCCGAAGGTTCGGATGTATAGGTTTTACTATTGCCTGAATGGCAACTGAAGACGGCTGCTGCAGTGTGAAGGGATAAGCCCAAAATGAGGGAGGATGCAACGATGAGTGCTCCTTGCTTGATTCGTGAACGCATATGTTTTCCGTAGTTTGAGTTTTCAGTCGACCTATTTTTGTTTTTATGCAGTCCGGCAATATTAAATCACTATGCCAAACTATATTTTTATCAGCTTCTGAAGGCAGATACGGAAACTCGGGCAACGGGATATTTATAGTTGTGTAAATTCTTCGTCGATTTCCGTCAGGATTTGCTCCAGCTCTTCTTGCCACAAAAGCCAGTTTTCTTCTATTTGTGTTAATTTTACTTTAATTTCTGTTAACTGTGTGAGTGTTTGTTGTAATTTTGTTTTATTTTCGTCCGAATAGGCTTCTTCTTGTGCCAAAAATGCTTCACATACCGTTTGAATTTCAGAAAGCTGCGCCATTTCTTTTTCGGCTTTGTCGATTTTCTGTTGTATCGGCTTACCGCGTCGGGCTTTTTCTTGACGGATTTGCGCTTCGATACGCTTGGTGTCTTTGCGGTTTTGGCTTTGTGCGGAAGCCGCAGGCGCTGCTGTGGCGTTTTCTTGCGCCAACCGCCATTGACGATAATCGTTTAAATCGCCGTCAAAGTTTTTCAGACGACCTTTGTCAATCAGGAGGAAGCTGTCGGTAGTCGCTTCGAGCAGGCTGCGGTCGTGCGACACGACGATTAAGGCGCCTTGGAAACTTTGCAACGCGAGCGTCAAGGCGTGGCGCATATCCAAATCCAAATGGTTGGTCGGCTCGTCAAGCAGCAGCAGATTTGGCTTTTGCCAGATAATCATGGCGAGGGCGAGGCGGGCTTTTTCTCCGCCGGAAAAAGGTTCGGTTTTCTGCAACGCCATGTCGCCGACAAAGTTGAAGCCGCCGAGGAAATTTCGGATTTCTTGTTCGCGCACTTCGGGAGAAAGCTGTTGAATGTGCCAAACAGGGCTTTGGTCAGCGCGGATGGTATCGAGTTGGTGTTGGGCAAAATAACCGATATTGAGTTTTTCGGAACGGATGATGCTGCCGGAGAGCAAATCAATTTTTCCTGCCAAGGCTTTGATAAACGTAGATTTACCGCTGCCGTTAACACCCAATAGCCCGTAGCGGGCACCGCTTTCCAGCGACAGGGTAATGTTGTGCAGGACGGTTTTGCCTTCGTACCCCAAATCAGCGTGTTCCAGCTTCAGCAAGGGATTGGGCAGATGGTCGGGATTGTAAAACTCGAAGGAAAACTCGCTGTCCAGATGCGCGGGAGCGATGCGCTCGAGCTTCGCCAATGCCTTCATGCGGCTTTGCGCTTGAACGGCTTTGGTGGCTTTGGCTTTGAAGCGGTCGATAAACGATTGCAGATGTTTGATTTGCGCCTGCTGTTTGACATAAGCAGCTTGTTGCTGCGCGAGACGCTGCGCACGTTCGGTTTGGTAAAAATCGTAATTGCCGCCGTATTGCGTGAGTTTTTGCTGCGACAATTCAATAGTTTGAGTGGTGGCCGCATTGAGAAAATCGCGGTCGTGGGAAATGATGATTTGCGTGCAGGGTAAAGAGGCAAGATGGTTTTCCAGCCACAAAACGGTTTCCAAATCCAAGTGGTTGGTCGGTTCGTCAAGTAAGAGCAGATCGGCGCGGCAAATCAAGGCTTGCGCAAGGTTCAGGCGCATACGCCAGCCGCCGGAAAAGGATTTGACGGGACGGCTGTGTTCTTCTTGTGAAAAACCGAGTCCGTTCAACAATTTCGCCGCACGGGCCGGCGCAGTATAAGCGTCGATTTCTTCCAATTTGGCATGATATTCCGCCTGTTTCATGCCGTCATTTTGCGCTTCCGCCTGCGCCAAGGTCGTCTGAAAAGCCTGCAACTCGGCATCGCCCTGCAAAACGTAGTCCAACGCGGAGATGTCCAAGTCGGGGGTTTCTTGGGAAACGGAAGCAATCCGCCAATTTTTCGGAATCGAGACATCGCCGCCATCCTGAGTGATTTCACCCTTGATTAAGGCAAACAGGCTGGATTTGCCCGTCCCGTTTTTACCGATCAAACCGACGCGCTGACCGGGATTGACGGTGGCGTTGGCTTTGTCGAGCAGGACTTTCAAACCGCGTTGCAGGGTGAGGTTCTTGATTTCAATCATGATGGTAAGGGACGGGCGGAAAAATGGGAAAGGCGGTATTTTATAGCGAAAACAGCATTATAGTGGATTAAATTTAAATCAGGACAAGGCGACGAAGCCGCAGACAGTACAAATAGTACGGAACCGATTCACTTGGTGCTTCAGCACCTTAGAGAATCGTTCTCTTTGAGCTAAGGCGAGGCAACGCCGTACTGGTTTAAAGTTAATCCACTATATGTCGCCGTCCGTTGATGCCGTAGCGCTTCAACGTGAATCCATGATGGAAAAAAGGTCGTCTGAAAACGGCGAATAGTGTTAACGAAACTCACTATGCCTGTTTTCAGACGACCTTTGATGTAACGAAACGGCTTAATGTCGATAATCCGCCGAATCTTTACGGATTTGCCGCAGGAATTTCTGCGTGCGTTCGTGTTTAGGGTGTTCGAACAATTCTTTCGGACTGCCCTGCTCTACAATGACGCCGCCGTCCATGACGACGACGGTAGTGGCGACTTCCAACGCAAACTTGATTTCGTGGGTCACGACGACCATCGTCCAACCTTCTTGCGCCAATTCTTTCATGGCGTTCAATACGTCTTGCACCAATTCAGGATCGAGCGCGGAAGTGGGTTCGTCAAACAACATCAGCTCGGGCTGAATCGCCAATGCGCGGGCGATGCCGACGCGCTGCTGCTGACCGCCGGAAAGCTGGTAGGGATAAAGGTTAACCTTGTCGCCCAAGCCGACTTTTTCCAGCAATTTCAGCGCTTCTTCGCGCGCTTGGGCAGCAGGTTTGCCTTGTACGGCAACCGGACCCTCCATCACGTTTTCCAACGCGGTTTTGTGCGGGAAAAGGTTGTATTGTTGGAACACCATGCCGGATTTGCGGCGCAGAGCCAAAATGTCGTGCTTTGTCGTTTTTTTGGAAAAATCGATTTTCAGCGGTCGCTCGTTGTCGAACTCGATTTGCCCGTCTTCTGGCATTTCCAGCGCGTTTAAGCAGCGTAAAAACGTCGTTTTGCCCGAGCCGGAAGGTCCGAGGATGACGACCACCTGCCCTTTGCCCACATCCAAATCGATGCCGCGCAAAATGGTGTTTTCGCCGAAGGTTTTGCGGATATTGCGAATTTTAATCATGGCTTTCCCTTATTTGGCGACATAGCGGTCGAAGCGTTTTTCCAAGCGCGCCTGAATCAGGAACAGCACTTTGCAGAAACACCAGTAAACCAAAGCGGCTTCGATATAGACGGGCAGGAAGTCGTAGGTACGGTTTGCCGTTTCCTGAGCGACGCGGAACAATTCCGTTACCGTTACCACCGCCGCGAGCGAGGTGTTTTTAAACAAGCCGATAAACTCGTTGCTCAAAGGCGGCACGGCGACGCGGAATGCCTGCGGCGCGACGATGCGGCGGAAAGTCTGCATATAGGTCATGCCGATGGAGAAACCCGCCTCCCACTGCCCTTTCGGCACGGATAAAATCGCCGCGCGTATGGTTTCGGAAGCGTATGCGCCGACATTAAGCGAGAAGCCGATGATGGCGGCAGGAATCGGATCGATGAAAATGCCGACGGACGGCAGCCCGTAAAACACAATCACAAGCTGCACCAACAGCGGCGTCCCCCTGATGATAGAAATATAAGTTTCCACCAGTTTCAGCAGGATTTTCCGCACGATGCCGCCCGCAGGCATAATCCGCACCAAAGCCACGGCGATGGCGATCACCATCCCGATCAGGAACGATGCCACCGCCAGCGGCAGCGACACCATAAAACCGGCTTTGACCATAGGCAAAAACGCGCTGACAATCATGTCGGCGCGTGTTTCCGTCATAAACGGCAGCGAAGCAAGAAAATTATTTAACACTGATGTCTTTTCCGAAGAATTGTTCGCCCAGTTTTTTCAGCGTGCCGTCAGCTTTCAGCTCGTTGATTGCCGTGCTGAATTTCGCCACGACTTCGTCATTGCCTTTATTGACAATCAAGCCGGAACCGACTTTTTCATCGGCAGGCGCAGACCAAACGATTTTCACGCCCGCATTCGGGTTTTTCTTCAGATAGTCTAAAACTGCCAACTCATCGTTCAACGTCGCATCGGCACGTTTTTGTTCAATCAGGGTCAGCGATTGCGCCAAACCGTCCACCGGTACGAGTTCCGCACCCGCGGCTTTGGCTTTTTCGCCATAGTTGCTGGTCAGAGACTGCGCGGTTTTGACGCCTTTAATGTCGTCAATGGATTTGATGTTGCTGTCGTTACGCGCAACCAAAACCGCTCCGCTCCAGCTGTAAGGTTCGGATTTGTCGAATGTCGCTTGGCGTTCGGGGCTGGTCAGACCGACTTGGTTTGCCACCACGTCGAAACGTCCCGCCTTCAAACCCGCCATCATCGAATCCCATTGCGTTTCTTTAAACTCGACTTTCACGCCCAGCTTGTCCGCCACAGCGCGGGTAACTTCCACATCGTAGCCGGTCAGCTTGCCGTCTTTGTCGTGGTAGGTAAACGGCGCGTAAGTGCCTTCGGTACCGACGGTAATCGTACCTTTATTGTTGATACGCTCGATTAAAGAACCGGAAGCGTTGGCAGATTGGGCGGGAGCAGAAGAAGACGCGCTGCCGCCCTCTCCGCCGCAGGCTACCAAAACCAATGCGGTCATGCTGCCGAGTACGAATTTTTTCAACATAATCTTCTCCTGAAGAAAAAGTGTGCGAGGGCAGCATTCTAAGTGAAATTACGGCAAACACAAAGAATACTTTCTTATAACGCTTATTCCGAATCGGATAAAGGAAGCCGAAAAACCTGCATTTTTCAAGCAAAGGTCGTCTGAAATCTGCTTTCAGACGACCTACCCATCGTTCAAACCAAGATTCGGATCGGTACTCACTATGGTGGTGCTAAGCTCAAATTCCAAGTGAAGGTCTTTCTGTTTTGCCTACGGTTTTCAGCCTTAAATGAAAATACAACGATAGCTTGATATAGCAAAAGGTCGTCTGAAAACTTTTCAGACGACCTTTTGTTTAATCCGCCATTTGTATCAAGCTGTCGGCGAGACGGTCGGCGGCTTGGCGGTAGCCTTTGCCTGAGAAGTGGACGCCGTCTTTGGCGGCAAGACCTTGGTTCATCCAGCTTTTCATGCTGCATTCTCCACCCATCGCGTTTTGCCACGACCAATACATGATTTTTTCGTCACGGGCAATGCGCTGCTGCATTTGTTGGATGCTGCTTAAAGTGGTTGGGCGTGTGCCGCAGCTTCCTGAAGTGCTTTTAAGGGATTCAGGTGCGCCGAGAATCAGGATGCCCGCGTCGGGCAGGCTTTGTTTGATTTGGCGGATGTAGCTGCGCCAGCTTTGTTCGGTGGCTGTGATGTCCAAATCACGGGCAAAGGCTTCGTTGGTGCCGTAGGCGATGATAACGAGGTCGGCGCGGGTTTGGGCAAGGTCATCCTGCCAAGAGGGACGCCATTTGGACCAGTGGGTCAGTTGCGCGCCGTTGATGCCGAGTGCGGAAACGGTTACGCCGCGTCCGGGATTTTCGATATTGATGTAGCCGATGTCCCAAGGCATGGAGCTGCTGAGGGTCAGCGGAAGGAGGCTGTTGCTGCGGATGATTTGCCAGCCGCTGTTTCCGGCGGGAACTTCGCGTCCGTTGAACGACAGGGTTTGTTCGGGCAGGACGGGTTTGGCGAAAACGGAAATCTGCCTTTCGCCGCTGCTGCCGTCTTTGGCGCTGATGGTAACGCTGCTGCCGTTGGCTTTGGCGATGATGCCGCCTAAGGGGAAGTCGTCTGAAACGCTGCGGCTGCTGACGGTTTGCCACGAGCCGTCATAGCGGACGGCTGAGCTGCGCTGACCTTTGACGGTAGAGGGGTAAACCCAGCCTATGCCGCCGTCGCCCCATTTTTGTTGGAGACGCAGGCGCAGTTGTTCGGTGAAAAGGTCGCCGGCGGTGTGTGAATCGCCGATTTGGAGGATGCGGAATTTGCCGTCCGAGCTGCGGTCGAGTTTTTTGAGCTTGGAGAGCCATGTGGGACGGCTGCTGCCGTAATTTTCCAGCAGCATATCGGCAGCGGGTGCGGCGGCAGACAGGCACAATGCGGTAAGGGATACGGACAGGGTTTTGATGTTCATGAGTTTCCTGTGTGTGGTTTTCAGACGACGTCTTTTGACGCGGCGGAGGGCTATTGTAACGAAAAAGACGGCATTGGATAAACAAAACGCCGTCCTTTTGTTGCCGATACGGGCTTAACGTGCGGATAATTGTTCCGTGCGTTCTTCGCCGTTCATTTCAGGGGTCGTCTGAAAAACGATTTTTTCCATGATTTTATCCGCGAGCAGTTTTTGTCCTTCAGCAGAGAAGTGGATGCCGTCTTTGCTGCGGTAGCGGATGATTTTTCCATTGATGTTGACCGAGTCGGCGTAGGTGTCCGAGCCGTTGCTGAGGAGCTTGTCGGTCGGTATCCACAAGGCTTTTGGACTGATCTCGTCTGCTAAAAGTTTGTCGAGATATCGCATTTGCTTGTTAAGTTTTGCCTGTTTCATATAAGGAATGCCCATCCAAATGACTTGGACATGGTGTTGCTCGGCGGCGGTCAGGATGCGGTTGACGCGGCTGAGGTATTCTTCCGACCATTCGGGCGAGGCAAATTTCAGGTATTTTTTGCCTTTCGGGAAGTCCCACGGGTCATTAGGACCGAGGAAGACGACCAAAAGGCGGATATCGGTTTGTTGTTTAAGCGTCTGCTCGATGGTGTTCGGCCAGTCGAAAAACTTGGGATAGGACAGTCCGGTGCTTTGTTTGCTTAGATTCACCGACTGGATACCGTATTGTTTTTTCAGGCTTCTTTCGACAAAAGGCGCAACGCCCTGCATCATCGAGTCGCCCGCAAAAAAGACCTTGTCGCCTTGTCCAAGAACGATATTGGCGGGCGGGGCGATAGGGAGACGGTGCGTGTCAGGCTGTCCGCCGTTTTGTGCCGTTTGAGGTTGGCGTCCGTCGGCGGGACGGTTTTTTTCATGCGGTTCGGACGCATTGAGTGCATCTTGTTCAGACGCCCCGTCGTTTTGAGCGATTTGAGGCTCCGGTTCGGCAAGCGTAGGCTGTCCTGCCAAACGTGCTTTGAGGTCGTCTGAAAAAGCGTAAGCGTTTTGTTGCAACTGTGCGCCGGTGCGCCACCATTCATATTCGGACAGCGGTTCCAGCGGCGAAGCCTGATGATAAGTCTGCTGCCAATAGGCATTGATGGAGTCTTGGCTGAACCACGCCGCGCCGAAAGTGCAAACCAAAAGGGAAGCAAACAGGGAAATAAAGCGTTTCATATTCTGAATGTCCTTTTAAAAGTCGGCGTAAATAAAGCCCGGAATGCCCGACGGCGCCAATACGATAATCAACACCAGCGCCAGCGTCAGCGGTATAAACCAAAGCCACATCGGCATTTTTTCCAATGCCGCCACTGCGCCGTCAAACAGGCGAAGCAAATACGGGTAGAGCAAAATCATCAGACCAAACGCGGCAAGCAGCAGGATATCCGCCTGATTCGGCGCAGCCCAACCTGTTTCGTTGGCAAATAAGGCATCAAACACCATCTGCGTATCGGCGAGGCTGCCGGTGTTGAACACGACGAAAGTGAAGCAGACGAAATGAAAAGTGACAAACCAGGCAAGCGGACGCAAGATTTTCAGACGACGTGAACCGTCCCGACCGAATATTTTGTCGCCGCAGTTAAGCAAAATTAATGCCACGCCGTGCAGCGCGCCCCAAAGCAGGAAATTCCAGCCGTAGCCGTGCCAAACGCCCGACAATACCATCGCCAGCAACAAGTTGAACTGCGTCAGGATGAAGCCGTGTTTGTTGCCGCCCAACGGAATATAAATATAGTCGCGTATCCAAGTGGAAAGGCTGATGTGCCAACGGTTCCAGAAGTCGCGGATATTGAATGCGCGCAGCGGTGCGGCAAAGTTTTTCGGCAGGCGGAAACCGAGCAGCATCGCCATCCCGATAACCAAGTCCGAATAGCCTGAAAAATCAAAGAAAAGCTGGAAAGTATAGCCGTACACACCCGACAACACGCCCCAGCCGTCAAACTGGGCGGGATTCTCGAAAACGGGCGATACCCAGCCGTCTCCCAGCGCACCTGCCAGCCACCATTTCTTTGCAATACCCAGCAAAATCAAGCACACCGCCAGCGCGGGTCGCACCAATGCGCGCGGTTCGGCAGTCCGAATCTGTTCCAAAGCCCCCGCCTGTTCGCCGTCTATGCTTTTAAACGCCGCCGCACGGATAATCGGCCCGGAAGTAATCGTCGGGAAAAAGCTCAAATGCAGCAGCAACTCATGCCACGCAAAGCGGTCGCCCATCGGATGGCGGCAGCAGTACACCAAATAAGCCAAAGATTGAAACGTGTAATAAGACAGCCCCAAAGGCATCAAGATATCGACAATCTCGCTCTGCCCCGTGTATTGGCGGATAAACGGGCGGAAAAAGTCGAAATATTTGAAGAAACACAATACCGCCAGAGCCGACGCTACTCCGAAGCCCAGCCAAAATTTCCGCACGTTTTCCTTTTCAGACGACATCAAAAGACCGAGCAGATGCACACAGGACGAATAGCAGGCAATCACGGCGGCAAAGATGGGATTCAAGTGATACAGCCAACCCATACCCGCCAGCAGAAGCAAAACATTCTGCACCGACGGCATACGGAAAAATGCCCAATAAAGAGGCAGAAAAGCAATAAAAAATACTGCGAATTCAATCGACAGCAACGGCATAAATGTTCCTTGAAATTTTTATTGTTCGGATAATTCGAAATATAGGTTTAGCAGTTTAAACCAAAACTGCACATTGTAAATAAGTGTTTGAATTTATACAACTAACATTAATCCAAAAAAATGGCCGTTCGTCAAAAGAGTGGGCAAATCAAGGCTTTTGGGATAACACATCAATTTATTTATAATTATTTTATATCTAAATACCTATCCTCACCTATCCTCCTGGAAAAGAATAATATTATGAGCCTCTCTTAAAATATTACACAATAAAAAACAGCCGATATTTTCCCATATCGGCTGTTCCTGTTTACTGCTTAATCGATATCCACTTTATTGGTGTTTAGGCAGCTCTTTCAAAGTCAGCGGCTTGATGTACCAAATATCGCGGCAGTAGTCGGCGATGGAGCGGTCGGACGAGAAGAAGCCCATATTGGCGATGTTGATCAAAGCGGATTTACGCCACGCGGCAACATCGCGGTAGTGTTCGTCCGCTTTGTATTGCGTGTCGATGTAGCTGCGGAAATCTGCCATCAGTTGATAGAAATCGCCGTAAGGTTGCAGGACGTCGTTGTAGCGGTTCGGTTCTTCCGGTGAGAACGTACCGTTGCTGATTTGGTTGACGACGCGGCGCAGGTCGTTGTCGCGCTCGATGTAGCTTAACGGGTCGTAACCGTTGCGGCGGATTTCTTCCACTTGCTCGACGGTGTTACCGAAGATAAAGCAGTTGTCCGCGCCGACTTTTTCCAGAATTTCGACGTTCGCGCCGTCCAGCGTACCCATGCAGAGCGCGCCGTTGAGGGCGAATTTCATGTTGCTGGTACCGGAAGCTTCCGTGCCTGCCAACGAGATTTGTTCGTGCAAATCGGCGGCGGGGATGATGATTTGGGCGAGGCTGACGCTGTAATTCGGGATATAGACGACTTTAATCAGGTCGCGGATGCGTTCGTCGTTGTTGATGGTTTTCGCTACGTCGTTAATCAGGCGGATGATTTTTTTCGCCATGTAGTAGGCGGATGCGGCTTTACCGGAAAAGATGAAGACGCGCGGCTGCCAGTCGAAATCCGGGTTTTCCAAGATTTTGTTGTAGCGGTCGACGATGTGCATCAAATTCAATGCTTGGCGTTTGTATTCGTGGATGCGTTTGATTTGAATGTCAAACAGCGCGTCCGTGTTTACTTTGATGCCCAATTCGGTTTCAATGTATTTGGCGAGGCGTTCTTTGGCAGCTTTTTTCACGGCACCAAATTCTGCCTGTACTTCCGCATCGTCTACTTTTTCATTGAGCTTGGTCAGGTTGTCCAAATGCAGACGCCAGTCTTGTTCGCCCAAATGTTTGTCGAGGAAACGGGTCAACTCGGGGTTGGCAATGTTGATCCAGCGGCGCGGGGTTACGCCGTTGGTTACGTTGGTAAAGCGTTCGGGGAACACTTTGGCAAAGTCGGCGAAGATGGAAGTGGTCATCAGGTCGGAGTGGATTTTCGCCACGCCGTTGACTTTGTGCGAACCGATGACTGCCAGCCATGCCATGCGGACGCGGCGGCCGTGGGTCTCATCAATGATGGATACGCGGCGGACAAAGTCGTCGTCGAAATTGCCGATGGCGCGCAGGGCGTTCAGGAAGTAGGCGTTGATTTCAAAGATGATGTCCAAATGGCGCGGCAGCAGACGGCCCATCAAATCAACCGGCCAAGTTTCCAAGGCTTCGCTCATCAGGGTATGGTTGGTGTAAGAGAAAATCTTACAGCACATATTCCATGCTTCGGTCCACGCGATGCCTTCTTCGTCAATCAGGATGCGCATCAGCTCGGGAATCGCCAGCACGGGGTGGGTATCGTTCAGGTGGATGGCGACTTTGTCGGCAAGGTTTTTGATGCTGGGGAAACGGCATTTGTGGCGCGCCACGATGTCTTGTACGGATGCGGAAACAAGGAAATATTCCTGTTTCAGGCGCAGTTCGCGGCCGCTGTCGGTGGAGTCGTTCGGATAGAGGACGCGCGAGATGTTTTCGTCGCTGTTTTGCGCGCGGACGGCGGATGCGTAATCGCCGCGGTTGAAGTCCGACAAGTCGAAGCGGTTTCCGGCGTGTGCCGTCCACAGGCGCAACGGGTTGGCGATGTCGCCGCCGTAGCCGGGGATGATTTCATCGTATGCCATCGCGGAAATCTCTTCGCTCGGATGCCATTCTTTTTTATCACCCATATTGATGACTTGTCCGCCGAAGCTGACGGCATATTGTTTGTTCGGACGGCCGATCTGCCATGCCAAATCTTGGTCGAGCCACAAATCGGGTTTTTCGACTTGCTGACCGTCCACGATTTCTTGTTTGAACATACCGTATTGATAGCGGATACCGTAGCCCATGGCGGGAATACGCAAGGTGGCGAGCGAGTCGAGGAAGCAGGCAGCCAAGCGACCCAAACCACCGTTGCCCAAGCCGGGGTCTTGTTCTTGTTCGCAGACATCGGCAAACTCTTTGCCCAATTGTTTGAACGCCTCTTCAAATTCGGCATAAACGCCTTCGTTAATCAAAGCGTTGACGAAGGCGCGTCCCAACAGAAATTCCATGGAAAGGTAGTAAACCATGCGTTTGCCATTGTCGATGTGGGCGCGGCGGGTTTGCAGGAAATCTTCGGCAATCAGGTCGCGCGCGGCAAGCATGGCGGCGTTGAGCCATTGGTGTTCGGTCGCCTCTTTCGGATCGACGCCCAAAATGAAAATCAATTTATAGACGATCGACTTGCGGATGGTTTCGGCATCCGGTTTCGGCATGACATAATCAAAACCTGAAATGGGTTGTTTTTTCTTAGCCATGATAGCCTTTCTCTGTTGAGGATGGGGTGATGAAGCGGGGAATTTATCGGTTTGTGTATTTATGACGGTCTGAGGTCGTCTGAAAAGCCGTATGCCTTTATGTTCCGTTAAGCAAGTCAATCAGGTAAATTTATTACTCATCTTCGGCATTATAACTGAGGCAGTGTAAATAATAGGGTTTCTCTGAAAAACATCCTATTACTGACATATGTCATATATTCGGCGATGTATTTTTACGCTGCAAAATCCAAATACCCATATGTTCAACTGTCAGTTTGCCGTCCTGATTGTAATTAAACTTCTCAGATGGTACGCAAGAAAGCTGCCAACTTCCTTGAGGCAGGTTAAATATTTGTTGACTACGTTTGGCGTTGATCAACAGCAGCCATTCATTGTCCAAAACGATCTGCATGGCTTTTGCGCTGCGATTGTGCCAACAAAGCTCGCTCATCGGTTCGCCTTCCGCATTGAGCCAGCCGACGCGCTCTTTTTCCCACCAGACGTCATCGCCCAGTAATTTAATTTCTTGACGCAGGTGGATTAAGTCCCGCGTATAGCCTCGCAATGCTTCATACGCCTGCTGCCAATCCAGCCAAGTTATCGGGTTGTCCTGACAGTAGCTGTTGTTGTTGCCCTGTTGGCTGTTGCCGAACTCGTCGCCCGCCAGCAGCATAGGCGTACCGTTGGCAAGGAACAGCGAGGCAAGCAAGGCTTTGGCGGTGTAGGAGCGGTCTTCCAAAACCGCCGCATCTTCGGTTTCGCCTTCGATGCCGTGGTTGTAGCTGATGTTTTCGTTATGCCCGTCGCGGTTGTCTTCGCCGTTGGCATGGTTGTGTTTTTCGTTGTAACTGACCAAATCGTGCAGTGTGAAGCCGTCATGCGCGGTGATGAAATTGATGCTGGCAGAAGGATGGCGACCGCTGTGGTTGAAAATATCAGACGACCCTGCCAGACGTTCGGCAAACGCACCCAAATTGCCGCTTTCCCACACCCAAAACGCGCGCATATCGTCGCGGAAACGTCCGTTCCACTCAGCAAAAGGCTGCGGGAAATTGCCCAAGTGATAGCCGCCTTCGCCGATGTCCCACGCCTCGACAATCAGTTTGCAGCATGCCAACACGGGGTCTTGGTAAACCACCTGAAAAAAGCGTCCGTAAGCCTGAAAATCGGGTTCCCGCCCCAATACCGTTCCCAAGTCGAAACGGAAACCGTCCACATGAAATGTTTCCGCCCAATAACGCAGGCTGTCCGCCGCCCAACGGGTTACGTCGCGGCGGACGATGTTCAACGTATTGCCGCAGCCCGACCAGTTTTCATAGCTGCCGTCGGGCTTCAGCCAATACCACAAAGCATTGTCTATGCCGCGCTGGCAAAGCATCGGGCCTTTTTCATCCTGCTCGGCGGTATGGTTGTACACGACATCCAATATCACTTCCAAGCCCGCCTGATGCAAGGCTTTGACCGCCTGCTTCAACTCTTCCGCTGCGCATTCGGCATCGGCGGCATAAGACGGCTCGACGGCAAAATGGGAATAAGTGTTGTAGCCCCAATAATTGCTCAAGCCCATTTTTTGCAGGTGGTATTCGTCCAAATGCTGGTGTACCGGCAGCAGCTCGACGGCGGTAACGCCCAAAGTTTTCAAATAATCAATCACGCGCGGATCGGTCAGCGCTTGATACGTTCCCGCGTGTTCCAAATCGGGGAATTGCTTGGTAAAGCCTTTCACATGGGCTTCGTACACTATCGTCCTGCCCCACGGATGGTTCGGACGGCGGTCGTCGCCCCAATCGAAATCATCGTCGCCCACCACCACGCTTTTAGGCGCCACCGCCGCATTGTCCCGCTCGTCTTCCGGACGAAACCATGCCATTTCCTCATCATCCTTGTAACTTGGTTTGCCGTCGATTTTTTTGGAATACGGGTCAATCAACAATTTGTTCGGATTGAAACACGAGCCGCCCGGCGAATCAGCGCGTCCGTAAACACGAAAACCATACCGCTGCCCTGCCCCGACTTCCGGCACAAAGCCGTAAAACACCGACCCGCGCCGCGAAGGCATTTCCAAACGGGTTTCCCCTCCCTTGTCAAAGAGGCACAGCTCGACTTTTTCGGCATGAATGGAAAACAGCGCAAAATTCGCCCCTTCCTCAGTCAGCGACACGCCCATCGGATAAGGCGCACCTTCTTCAATGCGCCATGCTTTGGTTTTCATTTTGTTTGTCCTGATTTGATGGAGACGCGTTGGTCTGCGCTTCCAGATATGTGTTCTTTTTATAGTGGTGATGCTTAAAGGGAAAGAGGTCGTCTGAAAAGCAAAATCCCGTTTTCAGACGACCTCTTTTAGCCATAAACCTTTGTTTTCATATCAAGGCCGTCCGAATCCGTCAGATGCTAATTCGGCAACCTCACCGCCAGCTCGGCGGGCCATGCCCCTTTGTCGTCGGTTTTCACAAAACCGTTGCCCGTCAGTCCGCCTTTCAGCAGACGGTTGTATTTCACCGCCGTCTCACGCGGCACTTGCAATTTCACTTTAAACATCAGCTTCGCGCGTTCATCGACCGTTTCCACCGACTTGGGCGTAAACTGGGCGTCCGTCGCGATAAATTTGATTTTGGCGGGGAACACCGCGTCAATGCCGTCCAAACGGATACGCGCATCGTCATTGACTTTCAGACGACTCATGCTGTCGGTCGGCAGGAAAATATTCATCGAAACATCGGCAGGATCAAGCAGGCTGACCACTTTCGAACCCGCCGCGACCACGTTGCCCGCTTCCGCAATGGTGTATTCCACCCTGCCGGCTATCGGTGCGCGGATATTCATATCATCGTTGGCGGATGTGGCCGCTTTGACTGCCGCCCTCGCCTGTTCGACACCGGCGCGCGCTTCCGCTTGTGCGGCGGCACTTTGCGCCACCGTCGCCCGCGCTTCGTCCCGCGCCGCTTCTGCCGCTTTGACCGCCGCGACAGCACGCTCATAATCCGCCTGACGCTTGGTAACTTCCGATTGCGACACCAGCTGGTCGGCAAGCAATTTGCGTGCATTATCCAGCTCCATTTTCGCCACGCGCAGCTGCTGCCTGTTCGCGTCCACATTCGCCTGCGCGCGCGCAACCGTCTGTTTCATCTGCGCTTCGGCAGCTTTGGCGCGCCCAACCGCCTCTTCTTGCCGCAATTCCGCCGCCCGCGCTTCTTCCAAACGGCTGTTGCTGGTTTCAGACGACAGTTCCGCCAGAATATCGCCCTCTTTCACGTCTGCGCCCTCTTCCACCAGTACCGCCTTCACCCGCCCCGGATACAGGCTGGCGACATCAATGCGGTTCAACTCCAGCCGCCCGTTGGATTGCGCAATCCATGCGGGCAAAGTTTCTTTTTGGTTTTGAAGGACATACCACGCGCCGCCCGCAACCAGCGCGACGGCAAGAGAAGCAATAACAGCTTTTTTCATGTTGCGTTACACCTTAATCGTCAAAACGGACGAGCCTTAGGACGGTATTGCGGAAACAGCGCGGCAAACGCCCAATCTATCCTTTGGTGGATGGACGAATCAGTCAGCAAATCGTCATGCCGCCCGTTCATCTCCTCGGTCAGTATCCCCAACATACGGTAGCGCGTGTTCATAATCATCGGCGAAATAACCGCGCCGTTGAGAAACTCAAACTGGTTCAACAATTCCAATTCCGGCACATCTTCCCTGCCGTTGCACTTCTTGATATGCCGAATCATCCCGCAGGCAAGCATCTTATGCTGCTTTTTCAACGCTTTGGTAATCAAATCCACGCCTTCTTCGCTGTCCAGCAGCATCCTGTGTATCCACGCCAAATGCTCGCGTATCGTTACCGCCAGCCGCCAGACAATCTGATACAGCCGCTCCGTATCTTCGATATTTTGGGCAAAATCGAACGACACCCGCCCCAAAGCCCGATTGCTGTACTCAATCAACATCGCCTTCACAAATTCGTCTTTATCGGCAAACATCCTGTTGAACGTTTCCAAATTCGAATTCAAATGCTCCGCGATCGCCTGCTCGGACAGCCGCTTGTAGCCGCATCTGGGATAAAAATGAATGCCTGCGGAAATAAATTGCGCACTGGTTACACCGTTCATTATCTTCACCTCATCTGCCTGTATTGTTGTCATAGGACAAATATCCAAGACTCAAATGAAACAAAAATCTTCTGAAATATCAGGCTGTCTGCGGACGCTGCCGTCAACCGTCAACGCATCATCCCAACCCTGCCCGATACAAATGCCAACCAACTCTTATTTTATAGTGGATTAAATTTAAATCAGGACAAGGCGACGAAGCCGCAGACAGTACAGATAGTACGGCAAGGAGAGGCAACGCCGTACTGGTTTAAAGTTAATCCACTATATAAAGCACGCAAAACGCCCCGACTCAATCATCCGGTCTGTTTTTTTATTTCACTATATAACAAACCGCCCCCGCCTTCAATGCAACCACATTCCCAATTATCATTAAAATCCGATAGTTAAATCTGATTTAAGAGGATATGGGTCGTCTGAAAAAACGGTTTCAGACGATTTGAAGGAAGCATCAACATAAATAAACGCCTTATCAATATCCGAATATTCGAGAGTTGCTATAAAAAATCGTCTGAAAACTGGCTTCCCGTTTTCAGACGACCTTTGCTTACTCTTTGGCAAATTGCTGCGTAAAGCGGACAAATTCTTCTTTTTTCGCTTTTGCCTTGCCTGAATCGATGGCTGCTTCGGCGGCTTTGACACCGTCCGCCAACGAAGGCACGACATTGCCGGCATAGAGCGCGGCGGCGGCGTTGAGCAGGACGATGTCGCGTGCCGCACCATGTTTGCCGCTCAACACTTCATCCATTTTTTCCAAAGACTCTTGCGCGTTGGCGACTTTGATTTCGTCCAAATCGCGGCGGATTTCGATACCGAAATCGGCGGGGCTGATGTCGTATTCGCGGATTTCTCCGTCTTTCAGCTCGGCAACGCGGGTTTTGCCCGTCAGCGTGATTTCGTCCAAACCGCCTTTGCCGCACACGACCAAAACGTGTTTGGAACCAAGCTGTTTCAATACGCGCGACAGGATGCCGCATAAATCAATGTGGAACACGCCCAAGAGCTGGTTTGGCGCGCCGGCAGGGTTGGTCAGCGGTCCCAAGATATTGAAAATACTTCTAAACCCGAGTGAACGGCGCACGGGCGCGACGTGGCGCATCGCGCTGTGGTGGTTTTGGGCGAACATAAAGCCCAAGCCTGTTTGACGGATGCTTTCGGCGACTTGCTCAGGCGTAATGTTCAATACCGCGCCCATCTGCTCCATCACGTCCGCCGCGCCGCTGGACGAGGAAACGGAGCGCCCGCCGTGTTTGGCGACTTTCGCGCCTGCCGCCGCCGCGACAAACATGGAAGTCGTGGAAATATTGAAGGTTTTTGCACCGTCCCCGCCCGTACCGACAATATCGACGAGGTCGTCTGAATTTTTCAGCGGCACTTTGGCGGCAAATTCGCGCATGACGGCGGCGGCGGCGGTGATTTCCGATACGGTTTCGACTTTAATCCGCAATCCGGTCAAGATGGCGGCGATTTGTTCTGGCGGCACCTGCCCGCTCATAATCTGGCGCATCAGGTCGGTCATTTCGTCGTAAAACAATTCGTTGTTGCTGATTAAGCGTTCGATGGCTTGTTGCGGTGTAATCATGGTTCAATCCTTTTTACGGGTATTTTTACGTCAAACGTCGTCTGAAAGTTTTCAGACGACGTTTGGTTTAAGCAGCGGACGCTTGGAAGTCTTTAAATTCTTCCAAAAAGTTTTTCAACATATCGTGTCCGTGTTCGGTCAACAGGGCTTCGGGGTGGAACTGCACGCCTTCGACGGCGTATTCCTTGTGCCGCACGCCCATGATTTCCTGATCTTCCGTCCATGCGGTGACTTCCAAACAATCGGGCAGCGTATCGCGGGCGATGACAAGGCTGTGATAACGCGTGCAGGTAACGGGATCGGGCAAATCTTTAAACATGCCTTTGTTCAAATGGAACACGGGCGAAACTTTGCCGTGCATCAGCGTTTTTGCCCGCACCACATCCCCGCCGAACGCTTCGCCTATCGTCTGATGCCCGAGGCACACGCCCATAATCGGCAGCTTGCCGGCGAAATGGCGCATGGCGGCGACGGAAATGCCCGCCTCTTTCGGCGAACAAGGACCCGGCCCGATAACGAGATATTGCGGTTTCAAAGCTTCGATTTCTTCAAGCGTAATATCGTCATTGCGGCGGACGACGACTTCCTGACCGAGTTCGGCGAAATATTGGACGATGTTGTAGGTGAAACTGTCATAGTTATCAATAAACAAAAGCATGGGGGTACGGCCTTTTAGGGTTGTTTGACGGCGGCAATGTTTTCGGGCGAATTGATAAACGCCCACATCTGCTCTTCGGTTCGGAAAACGCCGTTACGGACAATATAATGCAGCGGATGCTTAATCAGCGCATCCGCTTTGCGGACAAATACACGCATATTGCTGCTGTTTGCCGCCATTTCCAACACTTTGGCGGCAAAAGCGGGGCGGTGCAGCTTGTCGTGCATCAGCGGATGGCGGGCGATGTATTCGTTCAGAGGCTTGCCGCTGCTGTGGAAGTCGGTGTGCAGCGGGTCGAGGAATACAATGAAAAAAGGCATTTTGCCCAAATAATCGTCTGCATCGTTCATAAGCGTTTCGGACGGAATATTTATATCGCCATAATATCACAACCACGATTTTTGATTCGAATCAGGTCGTCTGAAACATCGCTTGCCACCTTCCGAGGTATCCACTTAAAATCAGTCTTACATTCCAAAAAGAGATTTGCTTATGGGTTTCAAACTTACTCCGATTGATGTTGTAGAAAACATCAGCCGCGAAGATTTTTATCAAAACTATCTCAAGCCCCGCCGTCCTGTCGTGATCAAAGGACTGACCCGCAACTGGCCCGCCCGCGACAAATGGTCGCTGGACTATATGAAAGAAACCGTCGGCGATATCGTCGTTCCCTTGTACAACAGCGCCAAAGCCGACCCTTCCGCGCCGATTAACGCCGCCAGCACAGAAATGCGCTTCAGCGACTATATCGATCTGATCAAACGCGAGCCGACGGATTTGCGGATTTTCTTATTTGACCCCATCAAACACGCTCCCGCCTTGCTGAACGATTACGTTTTCCCCAAAGAGCTGATGGGCGGATTCTTAGACCGATACCCTACCCTGTTTTTCGGCGGTGCAGGCTCGGAAACCTTCCTGCACTACGACATCGATATGGCGCACATCTTCCACACGCATTTCGGCAAGAAACACATCATCTTGTTCGATTACAAATGGAAAGAGCGTCTGTTCCGCATTCCTTTCGCCACTTACGCGCTGGAAGACTACCACGTTGACAATCCCGATACGGAACGTTTCCCCGAACTTGAAGGCATCGAAGGCATCGAATGCTTCCTTGAATACGGCGACACCCTGTTCATGCCGACCGGCTGGTGGCATTGGATGAAATACCTTGACGGCTCATTCTCCATCTCCCTGCGCGCATGGGATGAAAGCTGGTCGGTTAAGGCGCATAGCCTGTGGAACCTGACCGTACAGCGCAAGTTCGACGACTTCATGAAAGCCCGCTTTAAAGCACGCTACATGAATTGGAAAGAACAGCTTGCCTGCAAACGCGCCCGCCGCGCATGGGAACGCGGCATGCCTCGTTAAAACAAACCTAAAGGTCGTCTGAAAACGGTATTTCAGACAACCTTTTTATTGACATCTTTTCCTCCATCAATACTCAGGCATCATCTCACCTTCTCCGCCCATGCTATTTGCTGCATTAACCCGCTCCTGCGCAGCTTTCACTTGATTTTCCAGACTCTTAATCCGTTCTTGATAGCGGGCGTAGTTGCGCTCGTTGCCATAACGAACCTGTTTGCCCTCTTCCAGATTTTTCTGTACCTGAGCCAATTCATTTTGCGCCGAAGATGAGCTGGGCGTTGCACCTGCCGGTGGAGGTGGCATTTGTTCGGAAGGAGAGTTTCTTGAAGCAGCGCTTGCTGATGCCGAGTGTGCAGACGGTGCGGCGGAGGTATAAACCGAAGGTCTGCCGATATTGCCCGGTTTGCAATTTTTGCCGCCGGTCTGCGTATAGGTTTTACGCCCCGATTTGTCGATACATTCAAATACGGGAGATGCTGTTGCTACGGCTGAAAATGCGAGCAGTAATGTGCTTAAAATCAATTTATTCATTGTTATACCTTTCATCAAATCATCAAAACCATATCCACCACACCACCAAAGCAATGATCATCACCAAATTGGCAATAATAATCGGCTTCCATTGCCGAGGTGCGTGGCGTAATTCTGCGCCCGAACGTGTGCGGCGGATGTAGAAAAACGGACTGAGCAGCATGGATGCGGCGCACAACAGAATAATCACGGCGTAATAGATTTTTTCGGTTTCCATTTCCTCCGCCCCGTTTCAGACGACCTATACAAAATATGCTACAATCGCCGGCGATTATAACACCCTGTTTATCTATATTTATAAAGGTTTTACCAATAATGATTTCTACCAACGGCATTACCATGCAGTTCGGCGCGAAGCCGCTGTTTGAAAACGTATCCGTCAAGTTCGGCGAAGGCAACCGCTACGGCTTGATCGGCGCGAACGGTTCGGGCAAATCCACCTTCATGAAAATCCTCGGCGGCGATTTGGAACAGACAGCGGGCGAAGTCGCGATTGAAAACGGCGTGCGCTTGGGTAAGCTGCGCCAAGACCAGTTTGCCTACGAAGACATGCGCGTGCTGGATGTGGTGATGATGGGGCACACCGAAATGTGGGCGGCGATGACCGAACGCGACGCGATTTACGCCAACCTCGAAGCCACCGAAGACGACTACATGAAAGCCGCCGAACTGGAAGCCAAGTTCGCCGAGTACGACGGCTACACCGCCGAAGCGCGCGCCGCCGAACTGTTGAGCGGCGTGGGCATTTCCGAAGATTTGCACAATGCGACCATGGCGGAAGTCGCCCCGGGCTTCAAGCTGCGCGTATTGCTGGCGCAGGCCCTGTTCTCCAAACCTGATGTTCTCTTGCTTGACGAGCCGACCAACAACTTGGACATCAACACCATCCGCTGGCTGGAAGGCGTGTTGAACCAATACGACTCCACCATGATTATCATCTCGCACGACCGTCACTTCTTGAACGAAGTCTGCACACACATGGCGGATTTGGACTACAACACCATCACCATCTACCCGGGCAACTACGACGACTACATGCTCGCCTCCGCCCAATCGCGCGAACGCGCCCTGAAAGACAACGCCAAGGCAAAAGAGAAACTGCAAGAGCTGCAAGAGTTCGTCGCTCGCTTCTCTGCCAACAAATCCAAAGCCCGTCAGGCAACCAGTCGTCTGAAACAGGCAGACAAAATCAAAGCCGAAATGGTCGAAGTCAAGCCTTCCACCCGCCAAAACCCGTATATCCGCTTTGAAGCCGATGAAAAAGCCAAGTTGCACCGTCAGGCGGTAGAAGTCGAAAATCTCGCCAAACGCTTTGAAACCCAGTTGTTCAAAAACCTGAGCTTCATCCTTGAAGCAGGTCAGCGACTCGCCATCATCGGCCCCAACGGCGCGGGTAAATCTACCTTACTGAAACTCCTTGCCGGCGCGTTCAAACCCGAATACGCCGAAGGTATCGCCCCTGATGCAGGCACCATCAAATGGGCGGAAAAAGCCAACGTCGGCTATTATCCGCAAGACCATGAAAACGACTTCGATGTCGATATGAACCTGAGCGAATGGATGCGCCAATGGGGGCAGGAAGGCGACGATGAACAAGTCATCCGCGGCACTTTGGGGCGTTTGCTCTTCGGCAGCAACGACGTAGTAAAAAAAGTGCAAGTTCTCTCCGGCGGTGAAAAAGGTCGTATGCTCTACGGCAAGCTCCTGCTGCTGAAACCCAATGTGCTGATTATGGACGAACCGACCAACCACATGGACATGGAAAGCATCGAATCGCTGAACATGGCGCTGGAAAAATACAACGGTACGCTGATTTTCGTGTCGCACGACCGCCAGTTTGTCTCCTCGCTCGCCACACAGATTATCGAGCTGGACGGCAAGGGCGGTTACGAGCACTATCTGGGCGATTACGAAAGCTATCTGGAGAAAAAAGGCTTGGCTTAATGACTCCGTTTTAATCAATATTTAAAACACCAACGTCGTCTGAAAGAGATAGTCTTTCAGACGACGTTTATTTTTTAAAATCCGTTTATAAAGTGTTTAAACAGTTGTATAGTGGATTAAATTTAAATCAGGACAAGGCGACGAAGCCGTAGACAGTACAGATAGTACGGCAAGGCGAGGCAACGCCGTACTGGTTTAAAGTTAATCCACGATAAAACATCAACGTCGTCTGAAAGAGACAGTCTTTCAGACGACGTTTATTTTTTAAAATCCGTTTATAAAGTGTTTAAACAAGTTGCATCTGCTTCGGTTGCCTATGGCAGAATCAAGTAGGCATATATCGTGTTACCAAACTTGTGCTGCCATTCCTCTTATTGCCAGCCACTAATCCAAGTTTTTGAAGTTTCGTCCATTTTAAACATTTCTAAAATAACGGGGAAATTATAAGCAACAACAAAAGGTCGTCTGAAAACCCAAATCCAAGTTTTCAGACGACCTTTTCATATCAACCGATTATTTAAGCAGCAAAGCGTTTGGCGACTTCGTCCCAGTTGACGATTTCCCAGAAACCTTTCAGGTAGTTGGGGCGGCTGTTGCGGTAGTCGATGTAGTAGGCGTGTTCCCATACGTCACAGGTCAGCAGCGGAGTGTTTTCAGTGGTCAGCGGAGTGGCCGCGTTGGAAGTGGAAACCAAATCCAATTCGCCGGCAGGGGTTTTCACCAGCCATGCCCAACCGGAGCCGAAAGTACCTGCCGCGCAAGCGGAGAATGCTTCTTGGAATTTCTCGAAGCTGCCCCATTTGGCGTCGATGGCGGCGGCCAGTTCGCCGGAAGGTTTGCCTTGACCTTTAGGCGTGAAACCCAGCCAGTAGAAGGTATGGTTCCAAGTTTGCGCTGCGTTGTTGAACACACCGCCTGAAGATTTTTTCACAATCTCTTCCAAAGGCAGGTTTTCAAATTCGGTACCTTTGATTTGATTGTTCAGATTGGTGATGTAGGTTTGATGGTGTTTGCCGTAGTGGAACTCCAAAGTCTCTTTGCTCAGATGCGGGGACAATGCGTCCAGTTCATAAGGCAGTTGTGGCAGCTTATGTTCCATTTTAGTGCTCCTAAATTATTTTATATGATTGTATTTTGGTAGTGTCCGCTGCTCGGGATAAACCGAACAGCATCGTTATTTTACCTGCTTTAAATCAGGAAAACCAATTAAACTTGCGCTGCGCTATAATAGCAGATTCCAATTTCCATTCATTTAGGATTGCCGCCATGAACGATTATCCCGATACGTCGTCTGAAGACCGCGAAGTCAGCGCGTTGTCGCTGCCGCCGCATTCTATGGAGGCGGAGCAATCCGTTTTGGGCGGTCTTTTGCTTGAGAATTCGGCTTGGGACAGAATCGCCGATGTAGTTACCGGTGAAGACTTCTACCGACACGAACACCGCCTGATTTTCCGCACCATCGCCAATCTGATTAATGAAAGCCGTCCTGCCGACGTGATTACCGTTCAGGAAAGTTTGGAGCGCAATGAGGAACTAGAGGCGGCGGGCGGATTCAATTACCTGATTACTTTGGCGCAAAACACGCCGTCCGCTGCGAATATACGCCGCTATGCCGAAATCGTGCGCGAGCGTTCTATCATGCGCCAACTTGCCGAAGTCGGTACTGAAATTGCCCGTAGTGCCTACAATCCTCAAGGCAGGGATGCCGGGCAGCTTTTAGATGAAGCGGAAAACAAGGTGTTCCAAATTGCAGAAAGTACGGCTAAATCCAAACAGGGCTTTCTCGAAATGCCTGCGCTTTTGAAGGAAGTAGTCGAGCGCATCGACATGCTTTATTCACGCGATAATCCGGATGAAGTTACCGGTGTGTCAACAGGGTTTATCGACTTGGATAAAAAAACCTCAGGTCTCCAGCCCGGTGATTTGATTATTGTGGCAGGTCGTCCCTCTATGGGTAAAACTGCCTTTTCCATCAATATCGCGGAACATGTTGCCGTAGAGGGCAAGCTGCCTGTCGCCGTATTTTCGATGGAGATGGGCGGCGCGCAACTGGTGATGCGTATGCTGGGTTCGGTGGGCAGGCTTGATCAGAGCGTTTTGAAAACGGGCAGATTGGAAGATGAACACTGGGGTCGTCTGAATGAAGCTGTGGTCAAGCTTTCCGATGCGCCTATGTATATTGATGAAACACCGGGCTTGACCGCACTCGAATTGCGCGCCCGCGCCCGTCGTCTTGCGCGCCAGTTCAACGGAAAATTGGGCTTAATCGTTATCGACTACCTGCAATTAATGGCAGGATCAGGACGTTCGGACAACCGCGCCTCAGAACTCGGCGAAATTTCGCGCTCCCTCAAAGCCTTGGCGAAGGAGCTGCAAGTGCCCGTCATTGCCTTGTCGCAGTTGAGCCGTACCGTAGAACAGCGCACCGACAAGCGCCCAATGATGTCCGACTTGCGGGAATCCG
Source organism: Neisseria sicca (assembly GCF_017753665.1). Taxonomy (NCBI): domain Bacteria; kingdom Pseudomonadati; phylum Pseudomonadota; class Betaproteobacteria; order Neisseriales; family Neisseriaceae; genus Neisseria; species Neisseria sicca. Next base: position 679,767 of record NZ_CP072524.1, on the reverse strand, counting down.
GTGCCATCGAGCAGGATGCGGACCTGATTATGTTTATGTACCGCGACGAATACTATAACCAAGAATCGCCCATGAAAGGTCTCGCGGAATGTATTATCGGTAAACACCGTAACGGTCCTGTCGGGAAAGTATTCCTCACTTGGATGGGGCAATTTACCAAATTCGACAATGCAGCCTACATTCCCGAATCCGCATTGATGGAAGATTGAGACAAATCAGCCTAAAAACCAAGCAAATTTCATATTTTATTAGGCAATTCATCCCAATATCGTTTAGAATGAGCCAAACCGCATAATTACCGGCGATAAAAACATTCTAAGCCGGATGATAAAACACATTACTTAACTCTAGACGTTTTTACCACTCATGTACGCACAACAAAAAGGTTTTACCTTAATCGAATTGTTGGTCGTGATTGCTATTACCGCCATCATGGCCACTATCGCCCTTCCCAATATGAGCGAATGGATTGCCTCCCGCCGCGCTGCCAGTCAGGCAGAGCAGGTGGCAAACCTCTTGCGTTTCGCACGAGCCGAAGCAGTCCGTCTCAATCTCCCTGTCTATGTCTGTCCCGTAAAAATTAGAAAACACGGTCTGGCTGACGGTACATGCGACAACAGCCAAAAAAGCAGCGGCCTGCTCGCCTATGCCGATAAAAACCGAGACAAAGCCTATAAGAATGACACAAGCGATATCTCCCTGCGCTCCATAGTCCTCAATGGTACCGACCCTGCCAAAGTTTCCCATACATTCCAACACGTCGCATTTGGAAAAGATAATGCCGATGACGGTGAGGCCGTATTTTGGTCATTTATGCCCAACGGCACATTCGGCTATACCACCTCTAAAACACTCGATAAATCAACGACTTTCAAATACGCCGACGGTTATATCAAGATTAGTATGACTGATAAAGCCGCAACGACCGAAGAAACCAAAAAATCCCGCGCCAGTATCGTCCTTATCGACAGCAGTGGTCGCGTCGAAATCTGCGCCAAATCAGATTCGCGCCCCCTTTGCCAATATTCAGAATCTCAAAGTCCCGAACCCAAAAAATAAAAATACCATCCTATGAAATACATAACATTACATACAAAAGGTCGTCTGAAAACGAGCAAAGCGAGTTTCGCCAAAACCCGTTATTCAGATTTTTACAAACCTAACCAAGCAGGTATGACTTTAATTGAAGTCTTGGTGGCCATGTTCATCCTCGCAATCGGCGTACTCGCCCTGCTCGCCATCCAGTTGCGTACCGTTTCCAGCGTACGCGAAGCGGAAGGGCAAACCATCGTATCCCAGCTCACTCAAAACTTAGTTGAAGGTATGCTGATTAATCCAAGGCTGGAAGAATGCACTCGTAACAATAGTCAGCGTGGATTTTGTAAAACATACATTGATGACTACATTACTGCCGGCTCTAGTGATAATCCCAAAAACGAAAAATTAGATCCCACAACCAGCATGAGCAAAAAAAGTTTAGCAAAAGCACAAATCGCACAATTCGATCAAGCCTTGCGTGCTGCTTTACCTGAATCCGAATTTCATTATGAAATCTGCCAAGACAGTTCTAATAAAGAACCTACTTATGATGGATCATTTAATTCTCATTGTGACAAAAAGGCAGATGCTGATACTGTTATTAAAGTGTTATGGCTTAAAGATGCAGAAAGCGACAAAGCAGCAAGCGGCATAAAAAGACACGAAGACTCTATTGTTTACACCTACCAAGTACGCGTAAGGGAAAGATAATGAATAATAAAAACCGCCCACACATTCCGGTAAAAGCAGGTATGCAAGGCTTCAGCCTGATTGAATTCCTTGTGGCAAGCGCATTAAGCATGATAGTCCTGCTGGCCGTCAGCTCAGGCTATTTCACTGCACGCAGTTTGAATACTGCTGCCACAGCGCGCTTAAATGTTCAGCAGGATTTGCGTAACGCATCTAATCAGATCGTACGTGATGCCCGTATGGCGGGAAACTTCGGCTGTTTCAATATGTCGGCATATGATGCTAAAGCTGTTATTGAAGACTTTGGTTCCCAAGAGTTCTTCACGCTCAAGAACGGACAAACCCTTCCTGCCGTTAGAGAAACAAATGCTCTAGGTGCGACTGGTTTTGCACAGAGCGGTAAAGCACTGATTTTCCAATATGGTATAGATGCCACATCACCAACCGCGGCAACAGCAGTAGCGAGCAGTTGCACAAATATTACCAAACCAGGAGAGCAAATTACCGATGGTAAAAAATTCTTAAAAACAGATGGTTCTCAAGCTGGCAATATTTCAATCATGAAACATGAGGTAAATGCTTATGCTGTTGGTACGGTAGACGGGCAAGAAGGTTTGTACCGTTTCCAACTGGCTGACAACGGTACATGGAGTAATCCGCAGTTGCTGATCAAGGGAATAAAAAATATGGACATCCATTACTTTTATACTGAAGGATGCCCTGAGACTTTTGAAGGAAGTGAGGCTGCATCAGCCCCTACCCCCACCACCACTACTGGAAATGCACAAAATCAGGGAACAAGTCAGGAAAAAGACGAAAAATTCAAATATACTAAAGATTTTTCCAATAAAGAAACACCTGCCTCCATCGAGATCCTGTTGAACGGAGGTAACAGTATCAATGTAGGCAAAAACAATGATAAAAATGAAGTCCAAATCTATCGAATCAACGCGACTGTACGCGGAGGAAACAAATGCGCAGACCGATTACTTTAAACCATCCTGCTAAAGCCTCTGCACAAAAAGGCTTCGCATTATTCATTGTCCTGATGATCATGATCGTCATCGCCCTGCTCGTCGTTACCGCGACCCAGTCCTACAACACTGAGCAGCGAATCAGTACTAATGATGCCGACCACAAGTTTGCTACTACGCTTGCGGAAGCAGCATTGCGTGAAGGTGAGAACCACATTTATGAAATCGAAGACGGTAAAAAACCATTTACTGATGATTGTGCCGAAGGATTGTGTAAAGCTGCTAATGTTACAGCGGGAACCTACACTATTGCTTCAGGAACAATTACCGTCAGTGGTAGTTCAAAAGATGAAGCATGGATTCGAGAAGACAATAAAAAAGAAACAAAATACATTGATATTAACGGAATAAAATATCCAGGTGTAAATAGTGGTGCGAAAAAAGATGCGCGTTATATCATCGAATACCTAAGCACCAATTCTACCGACAACCGTACCATTTACCGCGTTACCGCCAAAGCATGGGGGGAAAACGAAAATACGGTGGTTATACTACAATCTTATGTAGCCAACGAATAAAATAAATAGATAAAATCATGAATACGTCTATCACTAAATCTCAAGGGTTTACGCTGGTTGAGATGCTGATTGTCGTTGCTATCATCGGCATCCTCAGTACCATCGCTTACCCTTCCTATATCCATTACATCGAACGCGGCTATCAATCTCAAGCGCATACGGAACTGCTTGCTATTAACAATGCCTTAAAAACCGAATTAGTCAAAAATCCTACCCTTAAAATAAAAGATGAAATTGAGGGAGATACGGGATTGGTTAAGGCCTACAAAGCTGCGCCCGAGGTCGCTGCCAAATACGACTTCAGCGGTGAAATGAAAAATAAGGACGCTAAAAACAGCAGGGCTTATTATCTTTTCGCTACTCCGAAAACCGGTACTGATTACAAACTTTCCGTTTGGATGGATAGTTTGGGCAATGCCTACAAATGTACCGATGCAGAATCTGCTAAAGCCAAGTCAACAAGCAAAAACGGCAATACAGGCTGTGAACAGGTAGGTTATAAAAAATAGAGGACTAAATCGGCTCTTTTATTTATAGTGGATTAAATTTAAACCAGTACGGCGTTGCCTCGCCTTGCCGTACTATCTGTACTGTCTGCGGCTTCGTCGCCTTGTCCTGATTTAAATTTAATCCACTATACTTTTTAAGTCTCAAGATCTATTTTGTTAAAATCTAGTTTCGTCGAATAATATCGGCTATCCATATTCCAAAATATAGCGATAAAGCAAACAAAAGGTCGTCTGAAAACACATTTGGTTTTCAGACGACCTTTTTCTATGCCAACAATCAAGCCAAGCTGACTTCCAAATTATCAATCAGACGCGTCGTTCCCAAGCGGGCGGCGGCGAGGACGACAAGGGCTTTGTCGCCGGTGCGTGCGACGGCGAGGCTTTCTGCATGGCGGATTTCGACGTAATCGACTAGCCAGCCTGCCTCGGTCAGTCGGCGGACGGTTTCCGTTTCCAATCCGACATAATCAAGATTACCGTTTTTGAGTTCGGCAGCAACACGCTGCAATTCGCGGTACAGGCGCGGGGCTTCGGCGCGTTCGGCTTCGCTGAGGTATTGGTTGCGGCTGGAAAGCGCGAGTCCGTCGGCGGCGCGTCCGGTATCGACAGGAACGATATCAATATTGAAATTCAGGTCTTCGACAAAGCCTTTGATAATCGCCAACTGCTGGTAGTCTTTTTTGCCGAAACAGGCGGTATCGGGTTGGACGATGTTGAACAGTTTGCTCACGACAGTAGCGACACCGCGAAAATGCCCAGGACGGAATTTGCCGCACAATTCGTTTTGAAGGTTGGGCGGTTCGACGTTGAAACGTTGCTCGACATTGGGATACAGCTCTTTTTCGTCGGGCGCGAACACGACGGCTACGCCTTCGTTGGCAAGTTTGTCGGCGTCTTGCTGCAAGGTGCGCGGGTATTTGTCGAAATCCTCGCCCTGCCCGAATTGCAGGCGGTTGACGAATATGCTGACAACAACGTTGTCGGCGCGTTTTTTGGCTTCGCGAACGAGGGCGAGATGGCCTTCGTGCAGATTGCCCATAGTCGGAACAAAGGCAACGCTGCCTGCGTTTTTGCGCCATTCGCGTAATTCTTTAATGGTATGAATGATTTGCATGGTGGAAAATGTCCTTTATCTTTTTCGGGATTGCGGCGCACAGCCGCTGTGTTTTGCCAGCCCGAAAATCACGCGCCGATTATACGCTGGGAACACGGACAAACAAAGGTCGTCTGAAATTCGGTTTTCACGATGAAAACCTTTTCAGACGACCTTTTTCAGTTGAGGGTATCAAGCAAACGAATGTTCTGAAGCGGGGAAGGTTTTGGCTTTGACTTCATGAACATAGGCTTCAACGGCAGCTTGGACGCTGTCTTTACCCTGCATGAAGTTTTTGACGAACTTAGCGGTTTTCCCCGGGAAAATGCCGAGCATATCGTGCATAACCAAAACTTGTCCGTCGCAATCCACACCTGCGCCGATACCGATGGTCGGGCAAGAGACAGTTTCAGTTACTTTTTTCGCCAATTCCGCCGGCACGCATTCCATCAATACAATGGCTGCGCCCGCTTGGTCATGTGCTTTCGCATCTGCCAACAAGGCCTCCGCCTTATCGCCTCGCCCTTGCACTTTATATCCGCCAAACGCAAACACGGACTGCGGGGTCAAGCCGATATGGGCGCAGACGGGAATGCCGCGCATTTGCAGGAATTCGGTGGTTTCCGCCATCCAAACGCCACCTTCGAGTTTGACTATATGCGCGCCCGCCGCCATCAGTTCGGCAGCGGCGGCAAACGCCTGTTCTTTACTCTGCTGATACGCACCAAAAGGCAAGTCGCTGACAATCATCGCGTTTTCCGTACCGCGCGCGACATTTTCAGTGTGGTAACACATATCACGCAAGCTGACGGGCAACGTGGATTTGCGTCCCTGCACGGTCATACCCAAGGAATCGCCCACCAGCAAAACATCGACGCCGGCATGGTCCATTAACGCGGCAAAGCTGGATTCATAGGCGGTCAGCATGGCGATTTTTTCGCCTTCCGCCTTCATCTTTTGCAGTGTGTTCACAGTAATCATTGGAATGTGTTCCGCCTTTTTCAGACGACCTTTTAAATGGAAACGGGCTATTATAGTGAAATGCCCGCCGCCCTGCCACCATACCGCTACCGTCCGAACGGCAAACGCAAAACAGCCCAACTGCTTTCACAATCGGGCTGTTTGATTGGTGCCGGCACCAAGAGTCGAACTCGGGACCCCCTGATTACAAGTCAGGTGCTCTACCAACTGAGCTATACCGGCTTACTGAAATACCTTGCGGCACCTTCAGTGATAAACTGGTGCCGGCACCAAGAGTCGAACTCGGGACCCCCTGATTACAAGTCAGGTGCTCTACCAACTGAGCTATACCGGCAAAGAAGCCGAATTATGCCGTTAACTGCCCCGCTTGGCAAGAACTTGTTGCCAACAAAGTAAATTTTTATAAAAAATATCTGATTTAAAAAGAAATTTATTTCAGGCGTAATGATTACCCCATATATAAACCAAGCCACTCAGACGTATAACCGCCAGGTCGTCTGAAAAACAACCGCACAAAAAGCATTTCAGACGACACTCTGATAAAATACTTCCCTTTCCCCTCCATCCGTCCTACACCATGCCACGACACCCCTACCGCCGCCTGCGCCCCGCCAAGTCCGACCTGCCCGAAGTCGGCATTTCTGAAGAAGGCAACATCCGCTCGTTACATCTGGGCAGCGACACCATCCAAAGCTCGATGAACCTCGACCATCCCGCCGAACTGGTTTTGTCGTACAGTCGCGCAATGATGGGCTGGCTTCTGTTTGCTGAAGAAAAGCCGAAACACATCACCCAAATCGGTTTGGGCGGCGGCTCGTTCGCTCGTTGGATAGATAGTTATTTACCCGACACCAAGCAAACCGCCGTGGACATCAACCCGCAGGTCATCGCCGTCGCACGCAGCCTGTTCGAGTTGCCGTTTGAAGGGGAAAACTTCGAAATCGTCGAAGCGGACGGCGCGGAATACATCAAAGTGTTCCGCCACAATACCGACGTGATTTTGGTGGACGGCTTCGACGGCGAACAAATCATCGATGCGCTGGTGGAGGAACCCTTCTTCCAAGACTGTCGCAGCGCCCTCTCGCCCGACGGCGTGTTCGTGACCAACTGGTGGAGCGGCGACAAACGCTACCAACGCTTCGTCGAACGCCTGCTCAACGTCTTCGAAGGCCGCGTGTTGGAACTGCCCGCCGAAAGCCACGGCAATATGGCAGTAATGGCATTTCAAAGCAGCCCGAAAGAACAAAACCTCGACAAGCTGAAAAAACGCGCGGAAAAATTAAGCGGACAATACGACTTGGATTTCAAACGGATGTTGAACGATTTGAAAGCAAGCAACCCGAACAACGGCAAACATTTTTATCTGTGAGATGAACAGGTCGTCTGAAAACTTAAAACCGCTGACACATAAAATTTCAGACGATCGCCACCTATCCGCTCCTCTTTATCCGTTCATTTCATACCTGAATTGGGCTATAATACCGCCCGACACACACCATTCCGCAAAACACCCTCCCCATGCAACTCACCGCCGTCGGACTCAACCATCAAACTGCGCCCCTGAGCATACGCGAAAAATTAGCATTCGCCGCCGAGCATCTCCCCGATGCCGTTCGTGCTTTGGCACACAGTCCGGCTGCTGACGAAGCCGTCATTCTGTCCACCTGCAACCGTACCGAGCTTTATTGCGTCGGCGATACCGAGCGGATTATTGAATGGCTCGCCGAATATCATAATCTCCCTATCGAAGAAATCCGTCCTTATCTCTACACTTTAGACAACAACGAAACCATCCGACACGCCTTCCGCGTAGCCTGCGGGCTGGATTCCATGGTATTGGGGGAACCGCAAATCCTCGGGCAAATCAAAGATGCCGTCCGTATCGCCCAAGAGCAGGAAAGCATCAATTCACATCTCAATGCGCTGTTCCAAAAAACCTTCTCAGTAGCCAAAGAAATCCGTACCGATACCGCCGTCGGTGAAAATTCCGTATCTATGGCATCCGCCTCGGTCAAAATGGCGGAACAAATTTTCCCCGATATTGCCGATTTGAATGTTTTATTTATTGGCGCAGGCGAAATGATTGAATTGGTGGCTACCTACTTTGCCGCGAAAAACCCCAAACTGATTACCGTCGCCAACCGTACCCTGCCCCGTGCGCAAGAATTGTGCGACAAACTCGGTATTACTGCAGAACCTCGCCTGCTGACCGACCTACCTGAAATTTTGCACGAATACGATGTCGTCGTTTCTTCAACTGCCAGCCAGCTGCCATTGGTCGGCAAAGGCATGGTTGAACGCGCTTTGAAACAACGCCATAACATGCCTGTTTTCCTATTGGATTTGGCCGTCCCCAGAGACATCGAAGCAGAAGTGGGCGAACTTGGAGATGCCTATCTTTATACCGTCGACGATATGATGAACATCGTCCAAAGCGGTAAAGAATCACGGCAAAAAGCCGCCGCGGCCGCCGAAGCCATGGTTGAAGAAAAAGTCGGCGAATTTATCCAACAACAAAAAAGCCGCCAAAGCGTTCCGCTTATCCGCGCACTTCGCGATGAGGGCGAACGCGCCCGCAGACAAGTGCTGGAAAATGCAATGAAGCAACTGGCGAAAGGTACATCCCCCGAAGAAGTCCTTGAACGCCTCTCTATCCAATTGACCAACAAACTGCTCCATTCCCCTACCCGAACTCTCAATAAAGCAGGCTCAACCGACAGTGATCTTGTAGAGGCTGTTGCCCAAATTTATCATTTAGACAAAAATGATTGAAGCTATAAAATATAAGGGTCGTCTGAAATCTCAAATAGCGTTTCAGACGACCTGGTATTTTCAAGAATAGCCAAGACCTTTGCGAAATATAGTAGATTAAATTTAAACCAGTACGGCGTTGTCTCGCCTTGCCGTACTATTTGTACTGTCTGCGGCTTCGTCGCCTTGTCCTGATTTAAATTTAATCCACTATAACCCTTTTTACCCAACAGTTAAAATTCCAACACAGATTTTCGGCTGTTTTCCGTTGTCCGAGCAGGACGGCTTTGAATGCGGACAACAGGGTATAGGCGGGACGGCCGCGATGGTCTCGGAGATAACGTTTTTTTGTCGATTCAGGTATTGCTCGATCGGTTACCAATCAATCATCTGCTCCAACTTTAACAGTCGGAAACAGTCGATATGTTGGGCAATCATGGCTTGTGCGGTTTGCCGGAAGAAGATGCTCATAGAAAATCCCCTAAATGTCTTAGTGGGAGTTTAGGAGATTTGGAGAATTTTGCAAAGGTCTCAGGTTCATTAGGCATTAGGCAATAGTGCAAAGGGTAGATTACTAAACACAACAAAAAGGTCGTCTGAAAAATTTTCAGACGACCTTTTAGCTTAATTTTTCCGAATAGTCTCTCCAAGGTGGTACAACCATATTTCAATCTTTTCCTGCACAGAAAAGAGAATACAGCAGCTGTATCATCTCGTTAACTCGTGAATCGGCAATGTAATATTGCCGCTCTCGGTGGTTCACTTCAAAAGACACCAATCCGGCCTCGCGCAACAGGGCTAATTGACTGGACATCGCCGCTTGAGGGAGACCGGATGATTCAGCCAATTCGGTTACATTGTGCGGTCTTTCGTGCAGCTTACACAGTACGGCGAGGCGATTGGGGTTTGCCAGTAGCTTAAGGAAAGCGGTGGCTTCTTCGTAGGGCGGTTGATTATCGGCAGTGGTCATGGTTTGCCCTTTTCGGCAAATGTGAAGGTCGCATTATCAGTCATAACTGCCGCAGCGGCAACTTTCAGACGACCTCTGTTTAACGGTTCCATGGCATTTTAGCCAGCAGTCGTGCCATGCCGCAGAATCCGGTTAAACCGGCTGTCAACAGGCCTGCGCCAACTACCGCATCTATCAGATAAAACCAAGGCGACACCAGCCAACCTGCCAACACGCCGAACAGAACCAACCCGCCCGCGATGGTTTGCACCTGCCGCATGATGTCCGGCGCGGCGTGTTCGGCAACTATGGGGAGACCGGCAGCTTTCCATGCCTGTAAACCGCCTTCAAGAATGTAGCACTCGCGTCCCCGACCAAGTTCCACCAATGCTGCTTCTGCCTGCGCCGTGCGTTTGCCACCCAAGCAATAAAAAATCAGACAGGGCGCAGCGTTGTCGGGCAGTTTGTCGCGATGCCGCTCCGGTGGTAGGGACAATGCGCCGCCGATATGCCCACCCCGATATTCTGCTTGGCTGCGAATGTCTGCCGCTATCGCGCCTTCACGGATTTTCGCTGCTGCTTTAGCAGGAGTAATTCGTGGAAGTTGTCCTTCTTTACTCATATTTTGCCTTCTTTATTTTTTGTTGATGTGGCAGGTATTGATGCCCAATAAGCTATACAACGCGCAGCTTCCTATCAAGGCGGTAGCCAGCGGGATGATGCCCAACCAACCCCACCAGCCGATTTGACCTGTTGCAGCGGCGGCGATTAAGGCTACTCCAATGATAATACGGAGAGTGCGATCCAAAGTACCTAAATTACGTTTCATTTAATTGCTCCTTGTTTGAGAGTGATTCATCTAAAAATAAAAATATATAATAAAAATCATATATAAGAAATATTATATCTTTTGGATAATTGTGTCAAACAGTTTGTAGCCATGCGGTTCAGAAGGATGAGATAACCTTATTTTTAAACGGGTATGTGCAAGCTAAGTTATACCTGATTTGCGACACACAAGGAAAAGGTCGTCTGAAAATCGGTAAAACCGATTTTCAGACGACCTTTTATACCTCTACTTAGCAAGCTAATTCACAAAATCATTGAAGTTGTAATGAGATTCGGCAGTTGCCTTAGTCTATTAATTGATGGTCTGACTAATCCGCCAACTGCTCGGCAACGCTTCGAAAACTCATCAAAGCCGCTTCGATATTTTCAATGATTTCATCGGCTAAAATATCGGGGGCGGGCAGATTGTCCAAGTCGGTTAAAGAATGGTCTTTCAGCCAGAAAATATCCAAGCTGGTTTTTTCGCGCTGATTGATTTCATCGATACCAAATTTACGCCAGCGTCCGTCGGGATTGTTTTCGGCATGATAGGTTTCTGCGCGCTTTGAACGGTCTTCGGGGCAATAGCAGGTAATGAAATCCTGCAAATCCGCCAACTGCATCGGTTTTTTCTTCAGCGTATGATGCACGTTGGTGCGGTAGTCATACACCCAGACTTCATGGGTAACGGCTTTTTCCTGTGCGGGGCGGTTATCAAAGAACAACACATTTGCTTTCACGCCTTGGGCGTAGAAAATACCTGTTGGCAAACGCAAAATCGTATGCAAATCTGTCATCTGCAATAGTTTCTTACGCACGGTTTCGCCTGCGCCGCCTTCAAACAGCACATTATCGGGTACGACCACGGCAGCCCGCCCGTTGTTTTTGAGCATAGTGTAAATATGCTGCAAGAAATTAACTTGCTTGTTGGAAGTGGTTGCCCAAAAGTCTTGGCGGTTATAGACAAAATCTTCGGTTTCGGCTTCACCTTCGGCATTGGTAATGGTCATGCTGCTTTTTTTGCCGAATGGCGGATTGGCTAAAACCAAGTCCACTTTGCGTGCGCTTGGCGCAACCAAGGAGTCATCGGAGCTGATCGGGCTATCGCCGTCCATTTCGCCGATGCCGTGTAAAAACAGGTTCATCAAACACAAACGGCGGGTATTGGCGACGATTTCATTGCCGAAAAACGTCCCTTTTTTTAACCGCTCTTTTTGGTCGGTGTTTAGATTGGCGTGTTTTTCCAAATAGCTGTATGCCGCCAATAAAAAGCCGCCGGTGCCTGCTGCCGGGTCGGCAATCAGAGTATCCGGCTGCGGGCGGACGCATTCGACAATTGCTTGAATCAAAGCACGCGGCGTAAAGTATTGCCCCGCGCCGGATTTGGTATCTTCGGCATTTTTTTCCAAAATGCCTTCGTAAATATCGCCTTTTACATCCACACCCAAGCGCGTCCATTTGGTTTCATCAATCATCGCCACCAAACGGGATAATTTGGCAGGGTCTTGGATTTTGTTTTGCGCCTTGGCAAAGATTTGACCAAGCAAGCCTTTGCGCATACTTAAATCGCGCAACAAAGCGAGATAATGACTTTCCAATTCCGCGCCCGTGCGATCGGTCAGACTTTGCCAGTTGTATTCTTCCGGAATGCCGACATCACGATTGTAGGGTGGCTGGCTGTATTCAAACGCCATTTTCAAAAAAATCAGATAAGTAATTTGTTCCAAATAGTCGCCGTAGCTCACGCCGTCATCGCGCAGCATATGGCAGAAACTCCAAACCTTTTGGACGATGGCATTTGAAGTGTGGTTTTGCGTTGTGGTCATATTCGTTTTCTCTTTAATTTATTTATTCAAAAGATTACCTGAAAAAGCCGCTTTTAAGACGGCCTGTTTGAGCAGCTCGGCTTGTTTGAGTTGTTTGGCAAGTTCGGCGGCAAGTTGGTCGCAGGCGGTGAGTTTGCTTTCTAAAATGGCAACGATTTGGGTTTGTTCTACTAGAGAGCAATATGGAATCTCAAAATTTCTCAAACTAGATAATGCAACTGTTTTTTGAGCTGTTCCAGTTGATAATTGTTCAGCTTGCTTAAAGACTTGTGGACTCTGCAAAATATAAAATAACCATCTTTGAGCAGATATTTGCTCTAAGGGTGAGATTAGACCAATATGCCGCTGGAAACAGAATTTTTTATCAAAATTCACCATTACCGGAATACCAAAACTACCTGTAACAGTATATAAAATATCACCTTTTTTTGGTTTTCTTAACTCGGATATTTGATTGTAATAATCCTCGTTAACAAAAAAAGTATCAAAAAAATTAATGCTGAAATCTTTTTTATCAATGTTAGAAATAGTGATAAACGGAATGCCATTAGATGATTTTGGTGGTGCTTGATGATCCCCATCAGTAATATATTTCACAATTTTGTCTAATTTCACTACCCCCCACCCCCTCGGCAAATCTGCAAAATTTTCTTCAAACTTGACCGCTTGTGTCGGTGCTTTGGGCTTGCTCGGTTTTTTCCCTTCTTTTCCATTTTGTTCCCATTGGCTGACGGCTGTTTGCCAGTCAGCAAGCTGTTGGGCGTGGTGTTTTTCGCGGGTCGTCTGAATTTGGGTGAGCAGTTCGTTTTCAGACGGCAAGGTATCTGCGTGCTTGCTGCGCCATTCTTTGGTGAGCTCGCCGTTAAAGGCGTTTTTGAGCAGGGATTGGCGGTATTGTTGAATTTGTTGCGCTGCGGTTTTCAGACGACCTATGCCTTCGTTGATTTCGTCAAACAGGTTTTCGATTTTATTGACGATGGCTTGTTGGGTTTCAATAGGGGCTATTAAAAATTGGCATTTTTTTAAAAACGCAAAATGGCGAGAGTAGCCTCGATCAGTCAAATCTATTGATAAACAATAATAATAAGCATATTTAGGATAGATACCATTTTGGGGCTCTAAAACTTTGATTCCATCAGCACCAGCAACGAATGGAAAAGAAACGTATTTAAAACATTTTGTATGATCGCCAAAGACTATTACAGGACTGCTTATTTTTAAGATCAAACTTTCATCGTTTGAATATCCACCAATAAATAAATTTCCCTGATCAATTACAGGGTATTTCCCGTTATCAAGATATTCTTTTTGAGAGATTTTTTTATCACTTATAGATACGACATTAAAAAACATATTAAAAGGAACGTATTCCCACCCTTCTGGCAACTGCTGTTCTGTGGTTATTTTTATGCTGTCCATTGTCGGTTAATCTCGTCTAATAGGGTGTTAAAGTCTTGGTCGTTGGCCGCAATTTCACTCAATACATCATAAGCCTGCCCTAAGCCGCCGTGTTGGTTGAACGGAGTAAGTTCAAAGTCGTTTTCTTCGATGACAAAGGAAGTGATGATGTGGTCGCGAATCATGGTCAGCCATCGTATTTGCTCTTTGGTCAGCGGTTTGTCGGCGCGGCGGTTGTGTTCAAACGTCCATGTTTGGAAGTTTTTACGCACGGTTTTGGTAAACGGCGTGATTTTGTCATCAATGCCAATCACTCGGCGAACAAGGCTGACTAAGGCGGTGAGTTCGCTTTCTACCTGTTCGCTGACGTTATCCAAACGCGCGTACGCCTGCCAGATGTGACTAAATGCCAATTTCGGTTTGGCTTTTTTAATGGCGGCTGCCAGCTCTTTAATCATCGCTAGGCTTAAGGTTTGGCGTTGATAAGGCTGATTATAGAAAATCTGCAAGGCGGTAATTTCGTCTTTGTTGCTGCGTATCCATTCGGCAAAATCTTGGGTCAGGGTTTCATCATTTTCCGCCCAGCCTGCGTGGATGACTTCATCAATCTCGGCATCAATTTTCTGCTCGTTTTGTTTGCGGATTTCGTCCAATGTGGTGATGAGTTCCATGGAAAGCGGACGTGCGGCGGCTTTGACGCGTTGTTTTTGTATCTGTAAAACGGTTTTTTCAGACGGCATCTCATCAATGGAAATGCCTTCTTGCTCGCAAGCTGCCCGATGGATTTCGTCGGTGTTGATGGCGTGAAACAGGTCTTTGACCAATTGCGGTAATGGGACGCCGCCAGTAATGGCGGTGATTTGCTGCTGTTGTTCGTCATCAAGCTGTTTGTTTAAACGGGCAAGGCGTGCCGCCAATGAGCTAATGCTGTCGCTATCAAATGCGCCGCCGAAGACGACGGCTTTGCACAATTCGGAGAAGCTGACGGAACGCTTGGTGTCTAATTGCTGGCTTGCCGTTTTGAGGGATTTGGTTACACCGATGGCATCGACAATCACATAATGGGTTTTGGCTGAAGATGCGGAAGGGCTGACTTTTTGCAAGCCCTCTTTATCAAGCGTGCGTGTGCCGCGCCCTTTCATCTGTTCGAAATAGTTGCGGCTTTTGACATCGCGCATAAACAGCAGGCATTCGAGCGGGCGGACATCGGTTCCCGTGGCAATCATATCGACGGTAACGGCAATGCGCGGGTTGTAGCTGTTGCGGAAATTCGCTAAGACGGTTTTGGGTTCTTCGCCTTGTTCGATGATTTCGCCGTTTTCACCCACAATATCGTCTTTGGCTTTGTAAGTGATTTTTTTGCAAAATTCGTTGCCTTGCCCGAACTCTTCCCGCACCATTTTGATGATGTCGTCGGCGTGGCTGTCGTTTTTGGCAAAAATCAAGGTTTTGGGCACTTCTTGACGATTTGGGAATATCACCGGCAATTGGTCGCGGAACGTCCGAATAATGGTGCGGATTTGGCTTGGATTGACAACATCCCTGTCGAGTTGCTTGGCGGTATAGGCCTCATCGCTATCTTGTTGCTGCCAGCGTTTACGGCGTGTGGTGCGTTCGCGGTGTTCGACCAGCTCTTCGGCTTTGAATTTGCCGCCATCCAGGCTGATTTTGGTATTGATCAGATAGACTTCATTGCCTACGTTTACGCCATCGGCAACGGCTTGCTCGTGGCTGTATTCGCTGACGACATTTTGATTGAAAAAACCAAAAGTGCGGTTGTCCGGTGTGGCCGTTAAGCCGATCAGATAAGCATCAAAATAATCCAACACTTGCCGCCACAGGTTGTAAATGGAGCGATGGCATTCGTCGATAAAAATAAAATCAAAAAATTCGGGTGGCAGATCCGGTTGATAGGCAACAGGCAATGGTTCTTTTAAGCGGTTTTCCCATTCTTCCAATTCCATGCTGTCATCCGGTATCGACAGCTCTTCCCCTTTTAATAGCGAATACATGCGCTGAATGGTACAAATGCAGACTTCTACGCCGTTGGGAATGTGCGGCGATTTAATCACTTGAGCGTTGTAGAGTTCAGTAAATTTGCGGTTGTCGTCAGACGGGGTAAAAACTAACATTTCCTGCTCGGCCTGTTCGCCCAAATTGACGGTATCGACTAAAAACAAGATGCGGCGTTTGCCTGTGTATTTGAGCAAACGATACATAATGCTGATGGCGGTATAAGTTTTGCCTGCACCTGTGGCCATTTGAATCAAGGCGCGCGGTAAATCTTTTGCCAAGGAATCTTGCATATTTTCGATGGCGGTTAATTGGCAATCGCGCAATCCTAACGCCGCCGCAGACAGATGGTTAGGATTGAGTGGCGGTATAGCCTTGAGTTTGGCGCGCAGGGTGTTTTTGCCTTCGCTTGCCCATTTTTGTAGCGTTTCGGGGCGGTGAAAGTTGAATACTTCACGGGCACGCGGGGCGGGATCGTTGCGGTTGGTAAAACGGGTAATCACACCCGTGCTTTCATATAAAAAAGCAATATCCGCTTGCGGAATATGTTTGAGTTTGCTGTCGGCATAGCGCGCGCTTTGCTCTTCAACCGTATTGAGCTTATGACCAAAGTTTTCTTCTTTAGCCTCAATAATGGCAACCGGCTCTCGATCAACAAATAACAGATAATCTACCGGCCCGCTGTCGGTAGGATATTCACGCACTGCCACACCCAAATTGCTATTGGGATTAAAGTGGTTCACCGACTGTATCGCCCAGCCTGCCTGCTCCAATTTTTGATCGATGATGTCGCGGGCTTGCTGCTCGGGGTGTTGGTTGTAGGTTACCTGTTTGCTCATAAATACTATCCTAGATAACGCGTTAAAATTGATAAAAAAAGATAGTTAGCTGTGTTTGGTGAAGCTGTATAACTCACTGTCTCACTCCCAAAATCTAAACACGACAACTTTCCCAACTGCTCTGCAACTGCTTTTTATGATTTTCAATGATAACCCAAGTAGCTTTCATTTGCCTCAACTTCACAAGTAAGCATCCTAAAACTTTCTGCTTAAATGGTTTTACATTGAAACAATTTTGGTGCAAATGTATTTTCCTATTCGAAATCAATCTAAGATTATATGGGATAGATTAGGATTAAATCAGGACAAGGTAACGAAACCGAAACCAGAACCGGCTTAAACTTACCCTTTTTGTTTATATAGTGGATTAAATTTAAATCAAGACAAGGCGACGAAGCCGCAGACAGTACAAATAGTACGGCAAGGCGAGGCAACGCCGTACTGGTTTAAATTTAATCCACTATAAATAAGTAGAACGTGCAAGATCATGTTCAGTATTATGCATCAATGCAGAAGGCTGTCGGGCTCTCAATTTGGGTCAACTTGCGATATATAAAATAAACAGGTCGTCTGAAAACCGGAAAACCGATTTTCAGACGACCTTTTATGTAATTCTGTTTTAAAAGGGTTGTTTCTATATTATAGAAAAATGTAAATTGTATAATCGCTCAAAATCAATTAGTTGATTTTAATATTTCAATTTATCGCATAAATATGTAAAAATAAAGTGAAAAAGACCAAATTTTAGATCTTATTTTTTACACGGCGTTATAATCTCGCGCACATTTTGTCACTATTTCGCTATCGTTTTGTCATCGCGCAATGACAAAATGGCTGCAAAGCGATATGCCAATCAACATCAAAACGCTCCATAGCAGCTCTGAACAGCAATTTGATAAAAGCATAAGGAATATCGCAAATACTTTACCGCCAAATTCCTTCCTATACACCGAGATCTTTGCAAAATCCCCCTAAACTCCCACCAAGACATTTAGAGGATTTTCCATGAGCACCTTCTTCCGGCAAACCGCCCAAGCCGTGATTGCCAAACACATCGACCGCTTCCCTCTATTGAAGTTGGATCAGGTGATTGATTGGCAACCGATCGAACAGTACCTGAACCGTCAAAGAACCCGTTATCTCCGAGACCACCGCGACCGTCCCGCCTATCCCCTGTTGTCCATGTTCAAAGCCGTCCTGCTCGGACAATGGCACAGCCTCTCCAATCCCGAACTCGAACACAGCCTCATCACCCGCATCGATTTCAACCTGTTTTGCCGTTTTGACGAGTTGAGCATCCCCGATTACAGCACCTTATGCCGTTACCGCAACCGACGGCGCAAGACGACACCCTGTCCGAATTGCCGGAACTGATTAACTGCCAACTGACCGAAAAAGGCCTAAAAATAGAGAAAGCATCCGCCGCCGTCATTGACGCCACCATTATTCAGACCGCCGGCAGCAAACAGCGTCAGGCCATAGAAGTTGATGAGGAGGGACAAGTCAGCGGCCAAACCACACCGAGTAAAGATAAAGATGCCCGCTGGACAAAGAAAAACGGCCTCTACAAACTTGGTTACAAACAACATACCCGCACCGATTCTGAAATCGCTTTCAGACGGCATTTCCGTATCAAGTGCGGTCGTTTTACAACCAGTTTTTTAGCAGCCCGCGAACAAATCGTTCAGCCCTTCGGCGATGGTCGGGTGGGTGAAGATTTGGTTTTTGATGTAGGTGGCGGGGATGCGGTGATCGATCGCCATTTTGAACAGGTTGATAATCTCGTGCGCTTCGGCGCAGAACAGGGTTACACCGAGAATTTCGCCGCTGTGCGCGTCCACCACGGCTTTGAGCAGGCCGTCGGTTTGGTTGAGGATTTTGGCTTTCGGAATTGCGTCGGCTTTCAGTTTCAACACTTTCACCTCGCGCCCCGATTGCTGCGCGGCGGTTTCGGTTAAGCCGATATGAGCGAGCGGCGGCTCGGTAAAGGTGGCGGTCGGGAACGGGGTGCGGTCGGCGCGGTTGCGTTTGCCGTCGCCGAAAAGCTGTTCGCGCACGATGCGGTAGTCGTCGAGCGAGATGTAGGTGAACATCGGGCTGCCCGCCACGTCGCCCATCGCCCAGATGTGGTTTTTGCCTTGCACGCGCAGATGGTCGTCAACGAGGATGAAGCCGCGCTGGTCGGTTTTGATGCCCGCGTTTGTCAGGCCCAATCCTTGCGTGTTCGGCACGCGCCCCACGCCCACCAACACCGCGTCGGCGGTAAATTCGCCTTGCGACGTGATGACGCTGGTGTCCGCCGTATTGTCGCGGAACGCTTCAATCTTCACGCCTTGCAACACCTTGATGCCTTTGCTGTTTAATACGCGCAGCATTTCTTCGGCGATGTCGTGATCTTCACGCGGCAGGAAGCGGTCGCCGCCGTCGAGAATGGTGATTTCGCTGCCGAAAGCGTGGAACATAAAGGCAAATTCCAAGCCGATGTAGCCGCCGCCGATGATGACGAGGCGGCGCGGGCGTTCGTTCAGCGCGAGCACACCGGTGCTGTCCAGTACGCGCGGGCTGTCTTCGCCCGCCACACCCAGGCGGCGCGGGGTGGCACCGGTGTTGATGAAAATGCGTTCGGCGGTAAGGGTTTGCTCGCCGCCGTCTGGGTCAGTCAGTTTGACCGTGCGATCGTCGAGAAACTCGGCGCGCGCGTTGAGCACGGTTACGCCGTCCAGATTGTCCAGTTTGGCGAAATTGGCGGCGCGCAATTTCGGAATCAGGGTGTTTTTCGCGTTCATCGCCGCCGCAAACACTGCCGCTTTGTCGGCGTTATGCCCGCGCTGCTCGCTCTCGACAATCAGTTTTTTGCTGGGAATACAGCCGATGTTGATGCAAGTGCCGCCGTACATCTGCGCCGACTGTTCCACCAGCACGACCTGCTGCCCGTGTTTCGCCAAATCTGCCGCCAGCGTTTTGCCCGCTTTGCCAAAGCCGATAATAAGATTTTGTGTGTGCATAATTTGTCTCTGTGAAATGATGGATTGCGCGCCAATTATAGACCTTATCGATTTATTTTTACATGAGACCTTTGCAAAATCCCCCAAAATCCCACCAAGACATTTAGGGGATTTTGGGGGATTTTGCAAAGGTCTCAGGCCGTCTGAAACCCGGAATTAGGTTTTCAGACGGCCTTTTTTGTTTTTCAGGCAGCTTTTTTGGAATGGCCGGCGGCATCTCAGACGGCCTTCCCCCACGCTTCCCCCATCATATCCACCAACGCCCGCACTTTGGGCGAGAGCTGTTTGCGGCTGGGGTACACCGCCATCACGGGCACGGGTTTGGGTTGGAAATCGGATAAAACGCTTTTCAGGCTGCCTGAATCGAGGGCGGTTTGCACCAGATAATGCGGCAGTTGCACGATGCCGAATGCGGACAGCGCGAGTTCCAGCAGGGCTTCGCCGTTGTCGGCGCTGAAGCGTCCGCAGCCCTGAAAGGCGGTTTCTTTGCCTTTTTGTTGAAAACGCCAGCGGCTGACGCGGCCGCCGTGTAGGAAATGCAGGCATTGGTGGCGTGCCAAATCGTCGGGGCTTTGCGGCGTGCCGTGTTGAACGAGGTAGCCGGGGGCGGCACAGGTGAGCATTTGCTGGCTGCCGACGGTGCGGGCGATCAGGCTGTCGCATTGGGGCGGATTGCCGTTGCGCAGGGCGAGATCGTAGCCGTCTGAAATCAGGTCGGCGTAGTCGTCGGTGAGCGAGAGTTCGATGCTGGTTTGCGGATAGCGGTGGAGAAAATCCGCCAACAGCGGCGGCAAGATGGTTTTGCCCAACACCAGCGGCGCGCTGATTTTCAGACGGCCTTGCGGCTCGATGCTGCGTTGGGCGAGGCATTGCTCGGCGTTTTCCAGCTCTTCCAACACGGCGGTGCAGCGCTCGTAAAACAGCCGCCCTTCGTCGGTGGGCGCAAGGTTGCGCGTATTGCGCTGCAAAAGGCGCACGTTCAACCGCGCTTCAAGGCGGGCGATGCGTTTACCGATGGTGGAACGCGTGAGCCCGAGTTGTTTGGCGGCGGCGGTAAACGAGCCGCTTTTTACGCTGGCGACAAAGGCGGTCATATCGTTGAGATTGTTGAGTTCCATAAATTTTTCTTGCGCAGATCGGGCATTTATGCCCGACAAATACAGGTAAATTTAAAAATGTCGGGCATCAATGCCCGACCTACATTTGGTATTTTCTTGCCCGAGATTAGGGAAGCACATTCCCGAATAAAACAAATATACTTCATCCCGTGCAAAAACTCATCACAAGGAGCAAAACAATGACTGCGCTGAAATTACCCGAACGCCTGCAAAACCATCGCGGTTTCGCCCGCACTTTCCAACCGGGCAAACTCACATTGGGCCTGATTGCGCCCTTCAAAGGCTATCCCGACAGCCCCGTGCCCGAAATGGACGACTTCGCCACCGTGATAAAAGCCGCCGACCAAAGCGGCATTGCCACGCTGTGGGTGCGCGATGTGCCGTTTTACGACCCGAGTTTTGGCGATGTCGCGCAGATTTACGACCCGTCGGTAACGCTGGGTTATCTCGCCGCGCTCACCCAAAACGTTGCGCTCGGCTCGGCGGGCTATGTGTCGCCGCTGCGCGAACCGGTGCTCACCGCCAAAGAAGCCGCGTCGGTGGAACAAATCAGCGGCGGCCGCTTCCTGCTCGGCTTGGCCAGCGGCGACCGCCCCACCGAATACCCCGCCTTTGCCTCCGATTTCAACAACCGCGCCGAACGCTACCGCGAAGCGTGGCAAATCATCCGCCGCCTGACGCAGGAAAAATTCCCCGCGTTCAATAGCGAACACTACGGCAGATTCAGCGGCAATTTGGACTTGGTGCCCAAACCCGCACACGGTTTGCCGATGCTCGCCATTGGCCGCGCCCGCCAAGAGCTGGAATGGATTGCCCGCGAAAGCGACGCATGGATTTGGTACGGCATCGCCCCCGAAAAACTGGGCGACATCGTCAACACGCTCAAAGAATTGGGCGACGGCGAAACCTGGAAACCCTTTGGCGTGGCGAATTTCGTCGAACTCTTGGAAGACCCGAACGCGCCCGCCGAGTTCTACAATAACATCTACCTGCGCGGCGGCGCCAAAAGCATCGTCGAGTTTTGGCAGAAACAGCAGGCCGACGGCGTGGCACACATTACCGTGAACTTAAAACCCACACGGCGCGGCGCGCTGGAAACCATTCAGGATTTCGCCGAAAACGTGATACCGCATTTTGCGGTGTGAGATTTGGGGGTTTCAGGCTGCCTGAAATGCTAAACGCCGTCTGAATCCATTTTTCAGACGACTTTTTTGTGTTACGGCGATTTTCCTTTATAATACAAAAATTTTTATGAATTAACAAAGGCAGGAATTATGGCAGTAGAAGCAGCTGACGGCGATTTATTGCACGTGGTGGTGTTATTGGGGGCGGCGGTAGTTGCCGTGCCGTTATTTAAACGTTTAGGTCTAGGCTCGATTCTGGGTTATTTGGCTGCGGGGCTGGTTATCGGACCCTTCGGATTAAAGCTCGTTACCGATTCCCACGCTATTTTGCATATTGCGGAATTCGGCGTGGTGATGTTTCTGTTTTTGATCGGGCTGGAAATGAAGCCGTCGCATTTATGGAAATTGCGTAATCAGATTTTCGGCTTGGGTACCCTGCAGGTGACGTTTTCCAGTCTGTTCCTTACCCAAATCGGGCTGGCTTACGGTTTTTCTTTAGTGATGTCGTTTATTTCGGCGGTAGGTTTTACACTCACCTCCACCGCAATGGTCATGCAGATTATGGACGAACGTCATGAAATCAGCACACCGCAAGGTCAGCGCATTGTCTCCATTTTGCTGTTTGAAGATTTGCTGATTGTGCCCATGCTGGCGATTGTAGCATTTCTAGCACCCGATAATCCCAATGCCGTTGCCGATGCCGTACCGCTATGGCAGAAAATCGGTGTTGCCGCGCTTTCTTTGGCAGCGTTGATTGCGACAGGTATTTGGCTGCTCAATCCGCTGTTTAAAATTCTGGCAAAATCCAAAGCACGCGAGGTGATGACTGCCGCCGCGCTGCTGGTGGTACTCGGTGCGGCTTATTTAATGGAGCTGGGCGGTCTGTCTATGGCGATGGGTGCGTTTCTGGCGGGAGTGCTGCTGTCGGAATCCGACTTCCGTCATCAGCTTGAAGCGGATATCGAACCGTTCCGAGGCCTTTTGCTCGGGCTGTTTTTCTTAGCTGTCGGGATGTCGCTGGATGTGGCAACGGTGCTCAATAACTGGAAGGTAATTCTTTCCGCCACTGTACTGATGATTATCTTGAAATGCCTTGCCATTTATGGAGTGGCGCGTTTTGCCAAAGCAAGCCATCGCACCGCGATACACCGCGCCGTACTGATGTCGCAGGGCGGTGAATTCGCCTTCGTATTACTCGCCTCCGCTGCCGTACAACGGGCGATTAATGCGGAAGTGCTAGCGAATATGACGGCAATCGTGGTGCTCTCCATGATTATGACACCCTTCAGCGTTATGCTGTTCGACCGCTATTTCAAAGAACCCCGCGCAGCTGCGGCAGTGGATGATGTGGAAGAACATGCGGACGAACTCAACGGCAACGTGCTGATTATCGGATTCGGGCGCATGGGGCAGGTGGTCAGCCAAATGCCGCTAGCCTACGGTGCCACCATTTCCATTCTGGACAACGATCCCGACACCATCAACGTCGCACGCGAATACGGTTTCAAAGTCTATTACGGCGAAGCCACCCGCGCCGACGTGCTGCATGCCTGCGGCGTAGAACACACCGACATCGTAGCGGTATGCGTGGACGACGGAGAAAGTGCGGTCAGAATTGTGGAAAATATTCATCATATCAACCCGAACGCCAAGGTGTTCGTGCGCGCCTGGGACAGACGCAATGCGCTGGCCCTAGTGAAAGCGGAAGCGGATTTCGTAGTGCGCGAAACCTTCTATTCTTCCATGAAAATGGGCGATGAAATCGTCAAGGCATTGGGTGCTAGCGTGCAGGAATTACGTGCCATACACGACAAAGTACGCGACGCCGACAAAGAACGCTTCGCTTTGGAAATTGCCGGCAAGGAATTTGAAGGGCGCAGATTACTATTGGGGAATATAAAGAAAAATTCGTAAAATAGACCGCACTTTTGTAGCTGCAAGCGATGGAATTTAAGCGAAAAATTGCAAAAATTCCACCGCACTTTTTACGCCCGTTCGGAACGCAGGCGGTGTTGGCGGATGTTTTTCAGCAGGCGGAACAGTTCCGCCCACGCGGAGCGTTTCGGCTGCGGGGTGTTGCCTGTGCCGATGAGCTTCATTTGATAAGCATACCAGCCCAGTTCGAGAAAGCCGCCGAGCTTGCGATCGATGAATCCCAAGCCTGTGCGGACGGCGGGCAATTCCGCTTTTGCCAATCCGCCCGATAACATCCGTTGCGGCAAATCGGGAATGAGTGCAAATAGTATTTCAGACGGCCTTTTAAGGTTTCTACATCTATATTTTAGTCGGCGAACTGTTTTTTCATTCGTTCGCGTCGCTCTTGCGCTTCTACGGACAATGGCACAGCCTCTCCGATCCCGAACTCGAACACAGCCTCATCACCCGCATCGATTTCAACCTGTTTTGCTGTTTTGACGAGTTGAGCATCCCCGATTACAGCACCTTATGCCGCTACCGCAACTGGCTGGCGCAAGACAACACCCTGTCCGAACTGCTGGAACTGATTAACCGACAACTGACCGAAAAAGGCCTAAAAGTAGAGAAAGCATCCGCCGCCGTCATTGACGCCACCATTATTCAAACTGCCGGCAGCAAACAGCGTCAGGCCATAGAAGTTGATGAGGAAGGACACGTCAGCGGCCAAACCACACCAAGCAAAGATAAAGATGCCCGTTGGACAAAGAAAAACGATTTATACAAACTCGGTTACAAACAACATACCCGCACCGATGCGGAAGGCTATATTGAGAAACTGCACATCACCCCCGCCAATACCCATGAGTGCAACCACCTGTCACCTTTGCTGGAAGGGATAGCCGAAGGTACGACCGTCTATGCCGATAAAGGCTATGACAGTAAGGAAAACCGGCAACATCTGAAAGAACATCAGTTGTTGGACGGCATTATGCGCAAAGCCCACCGTAACCGTCCGCTGACGGAAAATCAAACGAAGCGTAACCGGTATTTATCGAAAACCCGTTATGTGGTCGAACAAAGCTTCGGTACGCTGCACCGTAAATTCCGCTATGCCCGGGCAGCCTATTTCGGGTTGATTAAAGTGAGTGCGCAAAGCCATCTAAAGGCGATGTGTTTGAACCTGTTGAAAGCGGCTAACAGGCTAAGTGTGCCTGTTGCCGCCTAAAAGGCGGCCCGGATCCCTTATTTGTAGAAACTAGTAGCGTTGTTTACAGTATTTCCAGGAGAATACTGAAACATGAACATGCACAAAAACACCCGTCTCACCCCGCACCACCGCCAAGCCATTTGGCTGGCCTACACGCAGGGGAAGGAAAGCGTCACCTCCCCGGCACGCCACTACCAAGTCAGCCGCATCACTATTTACCGCGCACTTAAAGCCGCAAGAGGCAGACTGCTCAAACCCCAAACCAGTACCAACAACCGTTTCAAACAGGCAAAGTACGGAATGAAACGCCTGGCCAAGGTAGAACGCGGCATTCAGGAAAAACTCAAAAGGCAGACCAAACGCTACAATAAATCCTACCCTGGAGAGCCGGTACATCTCGATACCAAACGGCTGCCGCTGCTCAAAGGGCAGAAAGCCACCGATAAGCGGGATTACCTGTTTATCGCTATCGACGATTTTTCAAGGGAGCTATACGCCGCCATTTTGCCGGACAAAACCGCAGACAGTGCCGCCAAGTTTCTGACCGAACACCTGATTGGTCCCTGCCCATACCTGATTGAGTGCGTTTACTCCGACAACGGTACGGAATATAAAGGCTCGGCCAACCATGCTTTCGGTGTAGCCTGTTACGAGAACGGGATTGGTCAAAAGTTTACCCGGGTTGCCCGTCCGCAGACCAACGGTAAGGCGGAACGGGTTATCCGTACCCTGATGGAGATGTGGCATGAGAAACAGTCGTTTGACAGTCCGGAACATCGGCAAAAGGAGTTGTGCCGCTTTGTTAATTTCTATAACACTGTGAAGCCGCACCGCAGTTTGAACGGCGATACGCCGTTTGAGGTCTTGCAGGCTTATTTTTCTCAACCTGTGGTGTAAACAACGCAACGTTTTCCTACACAACAGGAGGGACAAGCAGTTTACGCTTACGCCTGTGCCGTTAAACGAGATCATTCATTTCATGCGGGACACTTGGCGGTATTGCTGATGCAAAAAGGACGGATTGAAAACCCGTCCTTTTGTTTTGCCGACTGTTTTTCAGGCAGCCTGCACTATTCAAGGCTACCTGAAAATTCATCTCTAAAATAAAAGCTCATTCATTCAATGCTGTCAATCTCGCCCGAACTTTTGCAGCCGCATCTTCCGTGCTGTTGCCGACAATAACGTTTTGCTTGTCGTCGAAATACTGAACGGCAGGGAGGTCGCGCAGGAAGCTGTCAATATCTTGTTCGGTCAGGAAACGGCCGTGCATATCCCAGCCGACATTGAGGGCACGCCCTTTGACGGCGGCCATGCGGTCGTGCAGATGGCCGTAGAGGTGGTATAGGCCGTGGTGGATGCCGTCCCATTCGTATAAGGGATAGTGGCACAAAATCGCGGTATTGCCGATTTCGGGCAGTTTGAGCCGCAGGTAATGGCTGGCGGACGAGAGCAACGGATGGCCGTCGGCTTTGCGCGTGTTGAGGAAATGTGCTTCGTTTTGCCGAATCAGGTAGTCGTGGTTGCCGTAAATCAAATGGTGTTGCCCGTTAAGCCGTTGCAGCACGGCTTCGATGTGTGCGGGCTTTTTGGCAAAGCAGACATCGCCGAGGTTGTACACAGTGTCTTGCGGGGTAACGACGCGGTTCCAGCAGTCGATCAGGTATTCGTTCAACTCGTCGGCGTTATCGCTTTGCAGGCGAAATTGCGGGCAGTATCGGGCGATGTTGGGATGGGAGAAGTGCCAGTCGGCTGTGAAATAGGTTTGAGGCATGGGATACTCGGTTTCTGGTCATCTGACAATGAAAAATAAGGTGCAGGCTGCTTTAGAGGTCGTCTGAAACGGAGTTGGGGCGATAAAAAGCAGCCTGCACTTTTTTTGCCCGCCTATCTGCCGGTCAATACCAACCGTTGGCAGAAGGCTTCCCAATCGGCAAGGGGCACAACGCGTTTGCCGTCTGCTAACCGGTGCACATCGGAAGCGCAGGCGGTGTGCCAATAGGTGTAAAACGGTAGTTTGGCGATGTCGGCTTCCGGTACGGCAGGGGCATTGTCTTGTCCTGGCGTATGCACAATCGGCAGGCCGAAATAGCTGTATTGGCCATCTGCGGCTTTGTCGCCTGTGTGGCCGGTTTGGCCGCGGTGTCTGCCGGTACGAACAAACCGTCGGCAGAATGCGTTCCAATCGTGCAGAAACACGGCGGCTTGTCCGTCTATCAGGCTTTGGGCCGAACCGATGCTGCTGTCCCGCCAAAACAGGTAGAACGGCAATTCGGCGATGTGGCGTTCCATGACGACCGGACAATCGCCCTGTCCTGCCGGCTGCATCACCGGAACGCCGAAACAGGCGGTTTCAGGCAAGGTATGTGCAGGCTGCATGAAGGCGTTTTGCAGGATAACGGCCGCTTCGGCAGGGTCGATACCCAAACAGTCGATGGCAGGCTGCAAGGTTGCAGGCAGGTCGCAAAAGCAACCTGCACCTTCCGGCAGGCAATATACCGAGTTGTGCGTATGAGCCAGCGGTGCCGCCCATAGGGTAACGGGCGAGGTGCGGATTCGGCTGCCTGCGGTAAAACGTCCCGAACCATCTTGGACGACTGTGCCGTACACCACGGCATACTCGGATTTACCGGGCGTGTGGTAGCACGTGAATGTCCAGTCGGTGAGCATGCAGGGGGATAGGGTGCTGTCGTGGGGATGTTCGGATGAGATGGGGGTGTTGGGCATGGTTCATTCCTGAAATGGCGGGGTTTAGACAGCCACAGTCATTGCGAGGTATGCAGATTGCCTGAAATTTCGCGTTACACTTCAATCGCGCTCCTGTTCCGATAACCAGTTTGGACAATTATTTTTGGAATACCTTTGGGATTAATGATCATGCAGCAGTCTTAAATTTTTGCATACATGGCCGCGTGCTTGTCTCCGGCAAGACGTGAGCGAAGCTGAGCGAATCCATATTGTTAACAAAATTAAGATTTAGTGGAGGCTGCTGCAAGCTGCGGTGCGGGCTTGAGCGGAAAGTAGTTCAGTATAATAGTGTTTGACGCGCCATTAAACTGCTGTATCTCTCTGCCCGGAAGAAGTAGATGTTGACGAAAATTGTCTTCTACTCTACCCATCAAGAAGTTTAATAGGTGTGAAGAGATTGTCTGAAAATTGATTTTCAGACGATCTTTTGTAGAGACTACTATAGTAAAAATAATTTACCTTACATCCTATAAATTACCTACGTTGACGGTTAACAGCAATAAGAGGCTTATTTAAAGTAACTTGGGTCATACCATGCATATATGCATTATATTGCCATACAATAAATTGCTGTTTATATCGCTCATTAATTTCTTCCAAACGTTGTACCTGAGCTTTTAAATTCTTAACTTGCTTTTGCAGATAATCCATTGTTACATTCGGTTCTGGGTTAGCTTTTGCTTTTTCTTTAAGCTTCTGTTTTTGTTTACTAAATGCCTCTTGTATATCTGGATAATTAGCTAGTGATTGTCTTTCAATACTCTTAATATTCAATAACTCTGAAACTTTAGAGCAAAGTAAATTCCATGTTAACTTCCCCTCCCAGGTTTTAATCAACATAATGATATCTTCCAAATTTTCTTCTGTAATAAGAATTTTAGGCATACTACATCTCCATTAACCTATATAAATCATCATCAAGTTTAGCCGTTTCTGGTTTTAGAATGTCTACATCCATTCCTTTTTCCTGTAAAGCTAATTTAACTGGGGAAGGGTCATACTCATCAGGAATTCGTAATAATGATCCATTTGGAATTTCCCTATTTTCTAGAAATGCAATTTTAGTTTTTATATGTGTTAATCTCCATCCCAAATTACTTATCCACCGATCTGCACCAAAAACACCTAATTTATGATGCTCTCTCGCTTTATTAAATTGTTCTGTAAGTTGAATTTCTCTAAGCTTTAATATTTCTAAAGATGATTCTAATCCTTTAATACAAACGAGTTCTTTACATGTTTCACAATCCCCATGGCGAGAACATGGCGACATTGCATAATCATGCTCACAAATGCCTATTTCTGTTATAGTTGCAATTCCAATTCTATTTTTTCCTAAGTCTTCATAGGTTACTGGAAGATTTAAATGAATTTTATCTAACAGTGAAGCATCCTCGGGAATAAGTAAATTCCGAACTGCTTCACTTTTTTCTTCTTCTGTCCTGTGATCATAAGCCTTATTATCTGCAATTCTAGCCCTCCCTGCCCAGTTCGCTAAAGTTAATTCATCCATTCCACCTCTCTCAGCTTTTGTACTTAACCAATGCCTTGCATTGTGTGATAGCAATCTAACAAACTCTCCTTTCGAAGTAGTTATACAATGCTTTTCCCATAATGATGTTTTAGGGCGTGTATCAGAATAGCAGAATCTATCATTAATAAGATTTACTGTTGGTAATATAAAAGAAAATTTTTTAGGGAGAAAATTATCATGAAATTCATTTTCTCTGAATAATAATAAGGCTTCAGAAGCTTTAACGTTTTTATTTTTATCAATATATGGCCAGTAATTGAATTTTGAGGTATATTTTTCGTATAAGTATTTCCCTAAAACATTGGGAGTTATAACACCACTATTTTCTTTCATTAACTTTTCAAACCACTTAGTTTTAATCCCATGCTTTCCATTAATTTCTAAAACCTTACCTATTTCTATTTCAGTTAAAGGTTTTTGAGGTAAATAATGGGATACTTGCATACCTTGATCTGGTGATATCATTACCGTGTTCGGATTTTCTTCCGCAAACTTTGCTGCTTTTCTTGCTAAAGCTCCTATATCTGTTAAACGTTTGACTGCTTCAATAATCACATCTTGCATGCTACTAGGAACCCATTTCAAACCCTCTTTTCCATTTTTTGCAGGTATCCATCGAATACCTAATTGCTTATTTCCTAGGCTATCTTCTTCCCATTCTAAGCAATTAACAGATAAAGACATCAACTCAGAACAACGAGATGGAGCAACCATAAGTAGAGCCATAACTGCTGTATAATACTCAGTTTCTTTATCTAAATTTGGTGCATCATGAAAGAGTTTGGCTACCAACATCATTTCTTCATCTGTTGGCATTTTACTTGAACGGTATTCTTTTCCTCTTTCATCAAGCAATATCGTTAAATCTCTAGGACGTTTATATGGGTTATTCCATAAAGACAAATTTGGAGTAATACCATTTTCACGACAAAAATCAAATAACTTCTCAAGTTGATATCCTAATTTATTGACTGATTCAGTATCTTTTTTATATTTTTTCAATACAAGGGTTTCAACTTCATTAATGACTAAATTATCGAGTTGTAATATATCGCAATTGTCTTTTACATTGTATAAAGCCATTTCAACCATACGTAATGACTCAAGATGCCGTGATAATTGACGAACTGGTTGCTGAGAGTAAACATAACGAATGTATGCTTTAGCAAAATCAATAAATGGTTCAGATAACGGCTCATATTGATAGGATGTAGATTTAACCCTATCTGTGGAAAAACGAACTTGAATGTTGTGAAGATTAAAGGTATCTCTCCATTGATTATTGTCCCAACAATCACTTCCGAAAGCTGTAAGTTTGTTTCTACAGAAAGTGATAAAATTTTCTAAACTGGATTTTGGATTCTCATGTACTTGGAAAAAAATTGTATTATTCATAATTAATGAGCCTCCATATTTTTTTTCATTTCATTACACGCTTGAACAACATATTCAACAGCCAATATAATACGATCCTTAGAAGATGCATAATCTATACTTTTAGTTCTTCTTAAACGTTCTTCTTTCTCTTTATACAGTTTATTTAATATTTGTTGATGTGGACCATCAACCAAAGGTCTAAATTTAGGACATAAATAACAAGTCTCATAACCAGTTATACAAAAATCATTCGTCCCACATGCGCCTATAGTATCTACTCCGTTATTAGTTATTAAAGATGTTGGATCAAATCCTCTCTCACTTTCATTCAAATTAGAAATAATTCTGCCAACGAATGCTTGGGCTAGTTTTCCCATTTCAGCACCCATAACGCGATCAATATATTGCACTGTATCCGCTGTATTTTCAGTATAGACTTTCACATTTTGTGTATCTGAGTGATCTAGTAGTTCTGCTATAATCGCTGCACCAACTCCTTTTCTCCCTAGGTTAGTCCCCCTTGTATGACGAAAACGTCTTGCATTAACATGAATAATTTCACCTGTTCGCTCTGAAACAGCTTTTTGATGTATACAGAATTTTCGTAATACATTTAGTTCTAATGAAGAGCTCGAGTAATGAAAAATATCTAATTCTAATAATGAAAGATCAAAATTCCTATTTTTTATATTATTCTTCAGAAAACGCCAATCAATAAACATTGGTAATTTCATTTTATAATCTGATATAAATGTTTCATCAACTAGGCTAAGCAATTTTTTATACTGATATTCTAAAAAGTTTAAGAGAACTAAATACAAGTCCTCTGTAATAGCAATCTTTTTAAATGTTTTTCTAAATAACCCACCTCTCTTTTTAGCACTAGGTATATTTAGGAAATAATTCCATGTTCCTTGAGAAGCTTCTTTTTTCAAGTCTTCAAATTTTAAATGTCGTATTTGAATAGGTCTTCTTGCAGTAGCTTGAAGTAAGTGGATATATGTATATGTTTCAAATGAAATAAGATCTTCTTTCCAAAGTCTAGCCAGCTCTGTCATTAAAGCTAAAATTTCATTTTCAGTAAATGCTCCCGTATAAGGGCATCTCATTATTACCGATTTACCTTTATCATTTCCACTCAAAGTAAAGCTTTCTAGTAGAGATGCAACAGCTTTATCAACTCCATAATAACCATACTCGTACCACGAGAGCAAAAAACCTTTTAATGAACCTAAATACCATTCACGTTCTTTTCCTAATTTATTTTTCCAATCCAAGATTATTGGCACGCTAATATTTTCTAATCTAGTTGAAATTACTAATCGTTGGAACTGTTGGTACATGTGAGATACGTGATAACTTGAATATTTTTCGGCATATATTGCTAATGTCTTTCTAAACCCTTCTAATGTTTTTTTATTAATTCCTAATATGTGTTTAGAAAAATTAATCTTTATTTCTTTGCTTATATGCCAAGAATTTTCGTTTTCATCAAATACATATCCATCTCTAGATTGTCTAATAATTTTATTATGATTCATAATCATCAACCTTTTTTTGAAACTCAATTTGAAGTTCTAATAATATCTTGTTAGCTTTTTCTCTAATATAACGTTGATTATAGAAATTACCTGATTTTTCTGACGTATGCCCCATGAGATGCTGTCTTATTTTTGCCTCTTTTTCAGGGGAGATAAAATCTTTATGGGAAGAATCATGATTTAAATTTTTATTATTCTTATCTACTTTTCGTGAAAAATATAAGTTCCATTCATGACGAAAAATATGCGGATGAATAATAGAGAATCTTGGATCTACCTTTTTCATCGTTGGTACAATAACGTTGTCAAAAGAACTTGTACTAATTGGACTCCCTTGAGTTTTTCCTTTTCGATGAGTTACAAACAAATATGGATGTGTATTCGCATTGGGAACTTTAGAACGATAATTCATAATATAATCATTAAGTAGTTGAGCTATCTTTTGTGATATTGGCAAGCGCCTTTCTTTAGTTTTACTAACTGCCTGAATTTTTCTTGTGTCAAATTTATCATCATGCGTTCGCTTTATTGTAACCGATGGTTTAGCAGTCCCTATATCGATAAATGGTATTTGAAGTGATAATAGTTCTCCTCTTCTAATTCCTAATTCTTTCAGTAAAATAAACATTAAATGGTTTCTTTTTCTTATTCCGATATCTTGAAACGGATTATTAGGGTTTGAAAAGTTCGCAATAGACATAAACTCATCTAACAATCCATCGGGTAACTCACTTTCTGGTTTGATAGATAATGCTTTATGATTCTTAGGTCTTACTCCTTTAATTAGCGTAAGTAATTTTGTTAATTTTTTGATATATTCGTTAGATACACTTATTACTTTAGATAGAAATAATATGTATTCTGAAAGTGTTGTTAGCCTATTATATTGGTGACTAAGGGATACAGACGAGTAAATATCAATAAATTGAGTTCGACCTTTCATTGACACACTTTTTTTTGTACTAATTACATTTTTTTGCTTTTTTACATTTAGTCTCATATGTTGAATAAGAGATTCTAATTGATTTTCTGTTAAGAGTATCTCTTTATGAATTAGATCACTAATAACAAGATTATTCTCTTTTTCCCAGTTCATTAGCCATTGTATGGTTCCTAGTTTATTTCTAATGGTATTTACTGCGGATTGATTACGTAGTTCTACTGTTACCCATAGGGTTGAATAAAAATCAGGTATACCAGTTTTCTCATTAACTAACAGGGAAAAGCGTTCTCCATTTGAAAACAGGATTGTTTCTAGTCTATACATATCTACTAAATTTACAGAGTTAATATATATAAATACTAACAAAGAAGATAACAAAAGTCAAAATATGTGTAAAAAAAGAGAAACCTTGCTATATAAGGTTTCTCTGGGTTTTGATGATTTATTTTTTACAAAATTCAAGTATACAGAATTCAAAAGGGAATATCGTCGTCGATGTCTTCAACTGGAGCAGCCGGTGCGGCGGGAGCTTGGCGGCGGGGGGCTGCGGGAGGCTCTTGGTTTTGCGGGGCGGCTTGGTATTGTTGTTGCGGCGCTTGTTGTTGGTAGCCGCCTTGGTTGTAACCGCCGTCGTCGTAAGGTGCGCCGCCGCTGTTGTCGTTGCGGCCGCCGAGCATTTTCATTTCGTTGGCGATGATGTCATATGCGGTACGTTCGATGCCGTCTTTGCCTTGGTATTTACGGCTTTGGATGCGGCCTTCCAGATACACTTGGCTGCCTTTTTTCAGGTATTGTCCGGCGATTTCGGCGAGGCGGCGGTACATGGTGATGTTGTGCCATTCGGTACGCTCTACGCGTTGACCGTTGCGGTCGTTCCAAGTTTCGCTGGTGGCGACGCTGAAATTGCAGACGGCTTCGCCGTTGGGCATGTAGCGGACTTCGGGGTCGCGACCGAGACGGCCGATAAGGATGACTTTGTTTAATGACATTTTTTAAACTCCTGTGATGATGTTTTCGGCGGCCTCTTGGTCAAATCCTTTTTGCAACGCCTTGATGTAAATGGTTTGTTTGTCTGCGCTGAAGGTAATGCTTTCGACGCCTTCGACTTGGGACAATGCTTGGTAGAGCGAATCGTGTTTTTCCTGCCATGCGGGGCTGACGGGATAGCTGAGGTTTTTGACGGGTTTGGGCGCGGGCGCGAGTACGGCGATGACCAGCCATAGCAGCATCAACGCGCTGCAAAAGGTGAAAACGCCTGCAAAGCCATATTGTTGGAACAGCCATCCGCCGCTTGCTCCGCCCACAAACAGCCCGACGGACTGCATGGTATTGTAAACGCCCATTGCCGTGCCTTTCAAATCGGATGGCGCAATCTTAGACACCATGGACGGCAGGCTGGCTTCCAATACGTTGAAGCCGATAAAGTAAACAATCAGATAGGCGGTAATCAGCCAAATCGAGTGCATGCCGAACAATAAGCCGATTTGCGCCGCGGCGATGCAGGCGATGCCGAGGATGAAGACTTGTTTGAGCTTATTGCGGGTTTCGCCGATGATGATGAGGGGGATCATAATCACCAGCCCTGTAATGGTCGAGGGCAGATAGACTTTCCAATGCTGGATTTTTTCCAAACCAAGCTGCGTCATGGCAAAAGGCAGGGCGGTGAACAACGCCATTTGTGCGGCATGCAGCGCGAAAATGCCGAAATCGAGATTGAGAAGCTGGCGGTCGCGAAGGACTTCGCCCATGCGCGAGGGCTGCGCCTGTGTGTCTTCGTGCAGCTTGGATACTTCGGGATCGGGGGTCATCCAAGCGACAACGCCTATACTGATGACGGTCAGGATACCGGTCAGCATAAACAATCCGGGAACGCCGATAATGTCGGCAATCATTGGGGCAACCACAAGGCTGACGGAAAAGGTCAAGCCGATGCTTAAGCCTATCATCGCCATTGCGCGGGTACGCACGCCGTCTCGGGTCAAGTCGGCAAGCAGCGCGGTAACTGCGGCACTGACTGCGCCCGCCCCTTGAATGGCGCGCGCGGCAACCAGCATGGGCAATGAGTTGGCGGCGGCGGCGAGAAAACTACCGGCGGCAAAGACAATCAGTCCGACATAAATGGTTTTTTTGCGTCCGAATTTATCAGAGGCGATGCCCAAAGGCAGTTGCAGCAAAGCCTGTGTCAATCCGTAGATGCCCATTGCCAGACCGACCAAGGTTTTGTTGTTTTCCGCGCCGGGCAATGAGGCGGCGTATAAGGACAAAACGGGGAGAACCAAGAACATCCCCAACATACGCAGTGCGTAAACGCCGGAGAGGGTGGTGCTGGCACGCCATTCGTGCGGGAACATTTGGATGCGGTTGTCTTTTGCCATAAACGGTTTTTCAGACGACCCCGTAGGATTCAGAGGTCGTCTGAAATTTTGAAATTGATAGATGTGCGGATTATACAGGATTCAAAAGGGTTTGCATTTGCACAGACCGCAGCCGTCTATAAACCGCGGTTCAACCCCACTGCCAACGGTTGCGCCACGCGCCTAAGACGGCGTTGGGATATTTGTTGCTGCCCAAGCTGCCGTTGAAGCGCGCCAAAGCGCGGACGATGTTGCCTTTTTCGATATTGTTGTAATGGCGCAGGATGGTGCAGCCGTAGCGCAGGTTGGTGCGGATGTCGAACAGGTTGTGCGAAGGTTTGCCGATATAGTTTTTCCAAAACGGCATGACCTGCATCAGCCCGCGCGCGCCGACGCCGCTGATGGCGTATTGGCGGAACGCGCTCTCGACTTCGATCAAACCCAAAATCACTTGGGTATTCAAGCCCGCGCGGCTGCTTTCGTATTGGATGTTGACCAGCAGGCGGCGGCGTTCTGCCGCATCGGGAACGTAGCGGGCAAGGCGGGAGGACATCGCCGCCAGCCAGCGTTCGCCTTCGTTTGGATCGGCAAACACGAGACGCGGCGGATTGACATTGTTGATAGAGCTGCGCATGACCGAAGCGACATCGTCGGCAAGCGTTTCTTCACGTTGCGCGCCGGCGAGCGCAGCGGCAGGGCTGAGCAGCAATGCGCCGCCTGCCAGTAAAAAGCGGCGGCGGGACGGGGATTCGGGTGTGAGGATAAGGTTTTCCGTTTTCATGTGTAGTGTCATTCGTTTAGTCGGTTTAAAGGTCGTCTGAAAAACCTATTTTCGTTTTCAGACGACCTTTTGACGTTTGCAAAGCGGATATTATAAGAATATCTCCGTGCAGAATCAAAGGCAGCGTGCATCATTTATAAATGGATTGACCTGAAGCAGAATTGCGGCGGTTTAAAGTTGATTTGCGATATTGTCAATCAACGGCGGGACAGAGTAACATTAGACCTTCGTTTATCCACCGGTATTTTTTCATGACCACTACGCCTACCAACGTCCTGGCATCCGTCGATTTAGGTTCCAACAGCTTCCGCCTCCAAGTTTGCGAAAACAACAACGGACAACTAAAAGTCATTGATTCCTTCAAACAAATGGTGCGCTTTGCCGCCGGTTTGGACGAACATAAAAACCTCAGCGAAGAATCCCAAGAACGCGCCTTGGACTGTTTGGCAAAATTCGGCGAACGGCTGCGCGGGTTCAGACCCGAACAAGTGCGCGTCGTGGCGACCAATACCTTCCGCGTAGCAAAAAATATCGCCCAATTCCTACCTAAAGCCGAAGCCGCACTGGGCTTCCCCATCGAAATCATTGCCGGCCGTGAAGAAGCCCGTCTTATTTACACCGGCGTCGTTCACACCCTTCCGCCCAACGGCGACAAAATGCTCGTCATCGACATCGGCGGCGGCTCAACCGAATTTGTTATCGGCTCCGACCTGCACCCGCTCGCAACCGAGAGTCTGCCCTTAGGCTGCGTCACGTACAGCCTGCGTTTCTTCCAAAACAAAATCACCGCCAAAGATTTCCAAGCCGCCATCTCCGCCGCACGCAACGAAATCCAGCGCATCAGCAAAATGATGAAGCGCACAGGCTGGGATTTCGCCATCGGCACATCCGGCACCGCCAAATCCATCCGCGACCTCATCGCCGCCGAGTTTCCACAAGAAGCCGATATCACCTACAAAGGCATGCGCCATCTTGCCGACCGCATCATTGAAGCCGGTTCCGTCAAAAAAGCCAAATTCGAAAGCCTCAAACCCGAACGCGTGGAAGTGTTCGCTGGCGGACTGGCGGTCATGATGGCAGCGTTTGAAGAGCTCGAACTCACTAAAATGACCGTTACCGAAGCCGCCTTGCGCGACGGCGTGTTCTACGACCTGATCGGACGCGGTTTGAACGAAGACATGCGTGATCAGACGACCGCCGAGTTCCAAAACCGCTACCACGTCAGCCTCAACCAAGCCAAACGCGTCGCCGAAACCGCGCAAGCCTTTATGGACAGCCTGTGCCACGCCAAAAACGTAACCGTCCAAGACCTTGCCCAATGGCAACAATACCTCGGCTGGGCAGGCAGACTGCACGAAATCGGACTCGACATCGCCCACACCGGCTACCACAAACACTCCGCCTACATCCTCGAAAACGCCGATATGCCCGGATTCTCCCGTAAAGAGCAAACCATACTCGCGCAACTGGTCATCGGACACCGCGGCGACATGAAAAAAATGGCGGACATCGTCGGCAGCAGCGAAATGCTTTGGTACGCCGTCCTCTCCCTGCGCCTCGCCGCACTCTTCTGCCGCGCCCGCCTGCCTTTGGATTTGCCGCCGCAAACCCAACTGCGCGCCGACGAAACCGGCAAAGGCTTCATCCTGCGCATCAGCCAAAACTGGCTCGAACAACACCCCCTAATCGCCGCCGCGCTCGACTACGAAAGCGCGCAATGGCAGAAAATCGATATGCCTTTCAACGTGCAGCCTCAATAGGATTGAAAATGGCAAAAAGGTCGTCTGAAAATCCGTTTCAGCATTCTCTATGAACGTTGAAACAGGTTTTCAGACGACCTTTTGTGTATTTAGTATTCGGGCATTTACAAGGCCTGCTGTTCGGCAAGCCTTGACTCATCTGCGGGTCGTTATGAACTTTCGCCCAAAATCATCGAGCCTATGCCCGCATCGGTGAAAATTTCCAGTAAAAGCGCGTTGGGCAGGCGGCCGTCGATGATATGTGTCGCTTTAACGCCGTTGCTTGCCGCTTCGACGGCAGAGCTGATTTTGGGCAACATACCGCCGTAGAGCGTGCCGTCTGCGATTAATTCGTTGATACGGCTTGGCGTAAGGTTGGTCAAGAGGTTGCCTTCTTTGTCCATCACGCCGGCGATATTGGTCATCAACAGCAGTTTTTCCGCGTTTAACTCTTCCGCCAGTTTGCCTGCGACCAAGTCGGCGTTGATGTTAAACGCTTCGCCTTTTTCGCCGACACCGATGGGGGCGACAACAGGGATACAGCCGCGTTCAATCAAGCCTTCAATCAGGCGTACGTCTATGCTTTCGACCGTGCCGACCTGTCCGATGTCCACACCTGCCTGCTCGGGCGTATCGACCAGCAGTTTTTTCGCTTTGATGAAGTGGTTGTCGCGTCCGGTGACACCGACCGCGCGTCCGCCGTGTAAATTAATCAGCGAGACGATTTCTTTGTTGACATGACCGCCCAACACCATTTCTACGATGTCCATCGTTTCGCCGTCGGTCACGCGCATGCCTTGTACGAATTCGCCTTTTTTACCGATTTTTTCCAACATTTCATTAATTTGCGGTCCGCCGCCGTGGACGATGACGGGGTGGATGCCCACCAATTTGAGCAAGACGACATCGCGGGCGAAGCCTTCTTTCAAAGCAGGCTCGGTCATGGCGTTGCCGCCGTATTTGATGACGATGACGGAGCCGGAAAAATGGCGGATATACGGCAGGGCTTCGGCTAAAATGCGCGCTTTGTCGGCTGCGGAAATGGAGTGGGATTCGCTCATAATCGTGCCTCATTATTAACAATTTAATCATTATAGCGGATTCGCTTGGAATCGGTACAAATCGGCTCCGCTAGTTTCTTCGGCTTTGCCGTCTTGCCATGATTTAAAGCCAAACTGCCTTATCTTAACGTCAAAGGTCGTCTGAAACAACATTCCGCAACCCTTATCGGTTGAGGATGCGCCCATCGGAATGGTAGAATCAACGGATTCGGGCATATCGGTTTGCCGTCGCCGACGGATACGGTATCGCCCAAACATTTTCTCAAACAACGGTTATCCGGTTTGCCCGATATACCGAGGACTCTCCCATGATTAAAATCAGCACTCAATTTGATGCCGGCTCCGTCGTCGTCAAAGACCTGACCAACCCCGCCAATATCCGCCTCGAGCTGCGTCCGGACAACGCTTCCGATTTCGCCCAATGGTTTTATTTCCGCCTGCAAGGTGCGGCGTATCAAAATTGCGTAATGCACTTTGAAAACGCGGCGGATTCGGCCTATCCCGAAGGCTGGGAAGGTTATCAGGCGTGCGCCTCTTACGACCGGCAAAATTGGTTCCGCGTCCCGACCGAATACGAAAACGGCGTGTTGACCATCAACCATACGCCCTTGTCCAACAGCGTTTACTACGCCTATTTCGAACCCTATTCCCACGAGCAGCATTTAAACCTCTTGGGTGACGCGCAAGGCAGCGGGCTTTGCCGCATCGACGACTTGGGCAGCACCGTGCAAGGCCGTGATATCAATCTGCTGACCATCGGCAACCAAGTCGAAAGCGACATGAAAATTTGGATTATCGCGCGCCAGCATCCGGGCGAAACGATGGCGGAATGGTTTATAGAAGGTCTGCTCGGCCGCCTGCTCGACCCGCAAGACCCGACCGCGCGCATCCTGCTCGACCGCGCCACTTTCTACATCGTGCCGAACATGAACCCCGACGGCTCGGTCTTGGGCAACCTGCGCACCAATGCCGCCGGCGCGAACCTCAACCGCGAATGGGAAACCCCGACTTTGGAAAAAAGCCCGGAAGTATTCCTCGTGCGCGAAAAAATGCTGGAAACCGGCGTGGATTTGTTCTTGGACATTCATGGCGACGAAGCCTTGCCGTTTGTCTTTGTCGCCGGTACGGAAGGCGTGCCGAACTACAATCCGCGCATCGCCGCGCTGGAAACGCAGTTCAAAGCCGCCCTGCTCTCCGCCAGCCCCGACTTCCAAGACGAATACGGCTATGAAAAAGACGCACCCGGTCAGGCAAACATGACGCTCGCGACCAACTGGGTGGGCAACCATTTCGACTGCCTCGCCTATACGCTGGAAATGCCGTTTAAAGACAACGCCAACCTGCCCGACGACGACTTCGGCTGGAACGGTCAACGCTCCCTGCGCTTGGGCGAAGCCATGTTGTCGGCTGTCTTGAACGTTGTCGATGATTTACGATAATTATTTCTCCCCATCACACAAAAGGTCGTCTGAAAATTCAAATCGGGATTTTCAGACGACCTTTGTCGGGCTAAAAACACATAAACCGCCCTTCCAATAAGGAACACACATCATGATGATACATCCGCAGTTTGACCCCATTGCAATCAGTATCGGACCAGTCGCCATCCGCTGGTATGCCCTCAGCTATATCGTCGGTTTTATGCTTTTCCTATGGCTGGGACGCCGCCGCATCAAGCAAGGCAACACCGCCTTTACCCAAGAAATGCTCGACGACTTCCTGACTTGGGGCGTTGTAGGCGTCATACTCGGCGGACGACTCGGCTATATCCTGTTTTACAAATTCTCATACTACCTCGAACATCCGCTTGACATGATCAAAGTCTGGGAAGGCGGCATGTCGTTCCACGGCGGCTTCTTGGGCGTCGTCATCGCCATGTGGCTGTTCAGCCGCAAACACAAAATCAGTACCTTGAAAACCATGGATTTTGTTGCGCCGCTCGTTCCGCTGGGCTTGGCTTCCGGTCGTATCGGCAACTTCATCAACGGCGAACTCTGGGGCCGTATTACCGACATCAACGCCTTTTGGGCAATGGGCTTCCCGCAAGCACGCGCAGAAGACCTCAATGCCGCCGTGCGCAACCCGCTTTGGGCAGAATGGATGCAGCAATACCACATGCTGCCGCGCCACCCTTCGCAACTCTACCAATTCGCGCTGGAAGGCATCTGCCTCTTCATCGTCGTATGGATTTTCTCCAAAAAACCGCGTCCGACCGGACAAGTCGCCTCCCTCTTCCTCGGCGGCTACGGCTTCTTCCGCTTCATCGCCGAATACGCCCGCCAGCCCGACGACTATCTCGGCCTGCTCACCTTGGGCTTGTCGATGGGACAATGGTTGAGCGTTCCGATGATTGTTTTGGGTGCGATCGGTTTTGTCTGGTTCGGTAAGAAAAACCGCCTGAACTGATGCCCAAAGGCCGTCTGAAAACCCAAGCGGGACGCGATATAGTGGATTAACTTTAAACCAGTACGGCGTTGCCTCGCCTTGCCGTACTATTTGTACTGTCTGCGGCTTCGTCGCCTTGTCCTGATTTAAAGTTAATCCACTATAACAAGCGTCCCGTCATCATATCAGCCGCACATCAACCATCCTAACCCGGCACGATTTGCGATTCATCAAACCGAATCGCAAAAAATCTTAAATCCGACTTGGTTTATCCGCCGCCCGATGGTATCTTGGCACACCTTTCCACCCTTTTTTAAAGAGAGCCTAAAATGTCAGAAGAAAACAAAATCAAAGTCAACGACCTGCCCGAAGACAAAAAAGAACAATCTGAAGAAGTCGAGCTGCCCGTAGTCAACAACGAAGAAAAACGCGGCGGCCACAGCGAAGGCGGCTGCTGCGGCGCATGCGGCGGTTGATTCCGTTTTGAAAAACAAAGGTCGTCTGAAAACCATGTTCCAGGTTTTCAGACGACCTTTTTATTGCACGAGGGATGATGACAATAAAGGGGTTCCCATCCAAACTCGTCATACTTTCGAACAAGGATTACGAGCGTGCGAGTAAATGTTTGCTCATTTGAGGGCCATTGTTGTCTTCAAATTTAATCAGGCTTGCTTTGACATGATAACCCAATACTTTCGCAATAATTCCGCTCATGGACTTTCTCAGTATGCGGTTGTAGCGTTCTGCGGAACGGTTGTAAGCACGGCGCGTGGAAACAACGTCGTTTTCAGCCGCATCCAGCATTTCAAGCTGGCTTTTCAACCCTTCGTCGGGTCGTTGTTTTAAGTTTTTTTCCAAAGCTTCTTGCAAGCTTCGGAGCAATTTGTTTAATTCTGCTTCCGCATTGCACAGGCGGGAGAGCGATTCCGGCGAAAAAGATTTGGATGCCTGGCTCAATACCGCTTCTGCATCGCCACAGGCGGACAACAAACCTTTATCCATATCGCCACCTTCGCGCCCCAAGTAGATTTTTGACGCATCTAAAACATGTCTGACTGCCTGGTGCCTACACGCCAAAGCGATACGCAATGCAACGAAAGATTCTTGGTAATCTTTTTTACAACGGCTGAGCTTTTGTTTGAAATTAATCAGCAGAAAGCCCAATATCACGGCGATGAAAATAAGACTAATGATTCCCATAATGCTCATCCTTGATTATTTATTGAAGTAATGTGTTGAGTATTTTGCAGATTTTTCGCGAACGAAAACCAATCCGCAGAGTTGATTTAGTTTGATGGTATTATAGCCCAAATAGATTTTTTTGCCCATAAGTCATAAAAAAGGCCGTCCGAATTTTGCTTCAGACGACCTTTTTCATACACCTTATATCTTCATTTCAATAAATTACTTCCCTTCACATCAATCACCCACACTTCCGACTGCGAACCCAAGCGCAGCGGAATCCCCCAGAAACCGTAGCCGGACGTAACAAAAAAGTGTCTTCCGCCGATTTCCTCGTAGCCGTAGGCAAGACGGTATAAAGTACGCACAATCAGGTTTGCCGGCGCGATTTGACCGTTGTGGACATGGCCGGAAACTTGAACGTCAATAGGCAGCGTGGCGTGCGCCTCGACTTCGGTCGGGCGGTGGTCCATTAGTAAAACAGGCTGGTCGGTATTGTGGTTTTCCAGCAACTGCGCGACAGACGGACGGTCGTGATCCAAATCATCATTGCGGCCGACGAGCAGGAACGCATCGTGTTGCAACACTTGATTGCCGAGTACGGTAATGCCTGCCGCTTCGAGGTCATGACGGATGCGCGCGCTGTCGCCGAACATATCGTGATTGCCCAAAGTCGCGTAAACGCCCAGCGGCGCTTTCAGACGACCTAGATGCGGCTGCATATTCTCTTTGCGGTAGGCATCGACGTTGTCGTCCATCAAATCGCCCGGCAACAGGATTAAATCGACTTTTTCGCGGTTCATGATGTCGACAAGCTTATCCAGTTGCCGCGCGCCGAACAAAATCCCCAAGTGCAGGTCGCTTGCCACGCCGATGCGCAGCGGTTTGTCCATTTTCTTATCAATCACGATGGTCTGATGACGGACGACGGGCGTATAGGCGTTGTACAGCCCAAAGCCGATCAAGCCGAACACAAACAGAGGCGCAAACAGCCGCAGGCTGCGCGACAGCGACCGGCTTGCCACGAATTTGCGCAACAGCAGAAACAGGAGAAACGTCGCCAGTGCCGCATACATCACAAACAGCAGCAACACCATCCAAAACGCCATCATGCGGAACATAAAATGTCCCAACTCCAACAAAAGCCCCGCCAGCAAGCCGTTGGTCACGAAATACGACACGCCCATCAGCCAACGCCTGCCCGCCTTCCCGACCACCGGCGCGAACAGCCATTGCAACGAACGCCCCAGCCCGAACGTGAAAAGTTGGAGCAATACAATCATAATCAGAAACATCGTGCCAAACATAAAGCGAACCTGTTGAAAATCAAAACACAAACGGCGGATTCTATCATAATCCCCCTTTCAGACGAGGTCGTCTGAAAACCTTAAGTGCTATAATACCGCCTGAAAAACTCCATAAAATCCGAAAGGAAACGCAATGAACCACCCCCAAACCGCCATCATTCCCGACCACGCCCAAGCTGGCATATTTATCGAAGCCGACATTCGCGACGGACGCTACGACGACATCAAAACCACCTGCCGAAGCTCGCTTGAAGCCTTGGAGAAACTCAAAACCCGCTTTCCCGAAGATATTTTAGGCATGACCATCGCCTTCGGCAGCGACGCATGGAAAGCGTTCGGACACGCGGAAGAAGGCAGCGAAATCAAGCCTTTTCCCGTCATGGGCAACGGCCTTGCCCCTTCGACCCAACACGATATTTACATCCACATCCAAGCCTACCGCCAAAACGCCGCCTACGCGCTCGCCCAATCCGTCTTTGCCGCGTTCGGCGACAGCATCAGCATCGCCACCGAAGAACACGGTCTGCGCCTGTATGAAGACCGCGGACTGGACGGCTTTGTCGATGGCACTGAAAATCCGCAAGGCGATGAAAACGTCCGCGATGTCGCCATTATCCCCGAAGGCCGACCCGATGCCGGTGGCAGCTACGTCCTGCTGCAAAAATACCTGCACGACCTGAAAAAATGGGATGCCGTACCTGTTGCCGAACAAGAAGCCAGCGTCGGCCGCAGCAAAGAAGCCAACGAAGAATTCAGCAAAGACGTTCGCCTGCCTGATTCGCACTTAGGCCGCGTCAACCTGAAGGAAAACGGCGTGGGTCTGAAAATCGTCCGCCGCAGTCTGCCCTTCGGCAAAATCAGCGGCGAACACGGCCTGATGTTCACTGCCTACTGCCACACCCTGCACAACATCGAAGTACAGCTTTTGCACATGTTCGGCGATGCCGACGGCAAAACCGACCTTCTGCTCAAGCATCTTT
Source organism: Neisseria sicca (assembly GCF_017753665.1). NCBI lineage: Bacteria > Pseudomonadati > Pseudomonadota > Betaproteobacteria > Neisseriales > Neisseriaceae > Neisseria > Neisseria sicca. The sequence goes on along the minus strand of NZ_CP072524.1, from coordinate 635,000 downwards.
CTACTGCTGTATCAGGCGCATATTACTACGCCCCTTCGGTCGAGCGTTTGCAAAATTTATAAAACCGCGTTGCCGATGTGAAATATCGAAACCCTAAGACGAAAGGTCGTCTGAAAACCCGTAATCAGGTTTTCAGACGACCTTTTTTCATTACTTTATCTCAAACTGCGCTCAAATCAGGCAAACACCAGCTTGCCGCCCTCTTCTTTCACATGAATCGTGCTTTCGGGCGCGTATTTGCCTTCGAGCAGTGCTTTTGCCAGCGGGTTTTCGATTTCCGACTGGATAGCGCGTTTGAGCGGACGTGCGCCGTACACGGGGTCGAAACCGGCTTTGGCAATCAAATCCAAGGCGGCATCGTCCACTTTCAGGTGCAGGTGCTGCGCTTCTAGGCGTTTTTCCAAGCCTTTGAGCTGGATTTTCGCAATGTTGCGGATATTCTCCTGATCCAGTCCGTGGAACACGACCACTTCGTCGATACGGTTGATCATTTCTGGGCGGAAGTAGGCTTTCACTTCTTCCATCACCGCTTCTTTCACGGCTTCGTAATCCTGCGTACCCATTTGTTGGATGTGCTGGCTGCCGATGTTGGAAGTCATGACGATGACGGTATTTTTGAAGTCCACGGTGCGGCCTTGTCCGTCAGTCAGGCGGCCGTCATCCAATACTTGCAAGAGGATGTTGAACACGTCGGGATGGGCTTTTTCCACTTCGTCCAAAAGAATCACGCTGTACGGTTTGCGGCGCACTTGTTCAGTCAGGTAGCCGCCCTCTTCGTAGCCGACATAACCGGGAGGCGCGCCGATCAGGCGGGCAACAGCGTGTTTTTCCATGTATTCGGACATGTCGATACGGATGAGGTGGTCTTCGCTGTCGAACAGGAAGCCTGCCAGGGCTTTGCACAACTCGGTTTTGCCCACGCCGGTCGGGCCTAGGAACAGGAAGCTGCCGTAAGGCTTGTTCGGATCGGCAAGGCCTGAGCGGCTGCGGCGGATGGCGTCGGACACGGCACGCACGGCTTCGTCTTGACCGACCACGCGGCGGTGCAATACTTCTTCCATTTTCAACAATTTATCGCGTTCGCCTTCCATCATTTTGGATACGGGAATGCCGGTCATGCGCGATACGATTTCAGCCACTTCGTCTGCGCCGACTTCGGTACGGAAAAGTTTGTTTTGTTTTTTGCCGTCGGGGTTGCTTTCCGCCGCCTGCAACTGCGCACCCAATTTCGGCAACTCGCCGTATTCGAGTTCGGACGCGCGGGCGAAGTCGCCTTGGCGTTTGGCCTGCTCGATTTTGACTTTGATGTCGTCCATCTGTTTCTTGATGTCGGCGGTGCTGGAAGACGCGGCTTTTTCGGCTTTCCAGATTTCGTCCAAATCGGCGTATTCTTTTTGCAGACCGTCGATTTCCTCGTCTATCAGTTCCAAACGTTTTTTGCTGGCGTCGTCGCTTTCTTTGGCAACGTGCATTTTTTCCATTTTGAGCTGGATGATGCGGCGGTCGAGTTTGTCCATCTGCTCGGGTTTGCTGTCCAGCTCCATTTTGATGCGGCTGGCGGCTTCGTCAATCAAATCAATCGCTTTATCGGGCAGGAAGCGGTCGGTAATGTAGCGGTCGCTCAACTCTGCGGCGGCAACAATGGCGGGGTCGGTAATGTCGATGCCGTGATGGATTTCATAGCGTTCCTGCAAACCGCGCAGGATGGCAATGGTGTCTTCCACGCTAGGTTCACCGACCAATACTTTTTGGAAACGGCGTTCGAGTGCCGCGTCTTTTTCGATGTATTGGCGGTATTCGTCCAAGGTGGTCGCGCCGATGCAATGCAGTTCACCGCGTGCCAAAGCCGGTTTCAACATATTGCCCGCGTCCATCGCGCCGTCGGTTTTGCCCGCGCCGACCAAAGTATGAATTTCGTCGATGAAAATCAGGGTGTTGCCATCGTCTTTCGCCAAGTCGTTCAACACGCCTTTCAAGCGTTCTTCAAATTCGCCGCGGTATTTCGCACCAGCAATCAATGCCGCCAAATCCAAAACTAACAAGCGTTTGTTGCGCAGGGATTCAGGCACTTCGCCATTGACGATGCGTTGCGCCAAACCTTCGACAATGGCGGTTTTACCCACACCCGGCTCACCGATCAGCACAGGGTTGTTTTTAGTGCGGCGTTGCAATACCTGAATCGCGCGGCGGATTTCGTCATCGCGGCCGATAACGGGGTCAAGTTTGCCGTCGCGGGCGCGCTGGGTCAGGTCGAGCGTGTATTTTTTCAGCGCATCGCGTTGGTCTTCGGCATTAGCGTCGTTCACGTTTTGTCCTCCTCGTACCGCGTCAATCGCGGCATTGATGTTTTGTTCGGTCGCACCGGCTTCTTTCAGGATTTTGCCGGTCGCATCGTTCTGCTGCACCAAGGCAAGCAGGAAAAGTTCGCTGGCGATATAGGCATCGCCGCGTTTGGTTGCCGCTTTGTCCATCAGGTTCAACACTGCCTGCAATTCGCGGCTGGGCAGAATATCGCCGCCCTGACCGGACACTTTCGGCAGGCTGTTTAAATGCTGCTGCAAACGCTGCTTCACCTGCGGCACATTCACGCCCGCATGAGCCAAGAGCGCGGCGGCTCCGCTGTTTTGGTCGTCAAGCAGGGCTTTCAGCACGAAGCCTGCTTCCAGATAGCTGCTGTCCGCAGCCAACGCCAAACTCTGAGCTTCTGCAAGGGCTTGTTGGAATTTGGCGGTTAATTTGTCGAATCTCATCTTTAGGTTTCCTTTCTTCTGAAACGAATATCTTTCTAATAAACGCTATATAGTGCCGCCTGTGGATAACTCAAGAGAAAATTTACCAAAATATTAAAAAATATAGTATCAATCTGTTTTTAAAATAGATTAAATCAGAAAAAGCTGTGAATAAGTCGATATGCCCACTATAAAAAGGTCGTCTGAAAACTCGTTGGGAATCAGGTATAATCAATCCCTATTTCATTTCAGACGACCTTGAGCCATTAAGGATATCCCCATGAGCAAGAAACGCGTCCTCACAGGCGTAACCACCACCGGCATCCCGCATCTGGGCAACTACGTCGGCGCCATCCGCCCCGCCGTCCGCGCGGCGCAAAACCCCGATACCGAATCCTTCCTCTTCCTCGCCGACTACCACGGCATCATCAAATGCCACGAGCCGGAGATGATTCACCAATCCACCCAAGCCGTTGCCGCCACTTGGCTTGCCTGCGGACTCGACCCCGAACGCACCACCTTCTACCGCCAAAGCGACATTCCCGAAGTGATGGAATTGAACTGGATTCTGACCTGCATCACCGCCAAAGGTCTGATGAACCGCGCCCACGCCTATAAAGCCGCCGTGCAGGCAAATGTTGAAAACAATCAGGAAGACCCCGATCACGGTGTAGAAATGGGTCTGTACAGCTACCCCATCCTGATGACCGCCGACATCCTCATGTTCAACGCCAACGAAGTGCCCGTCGGCCGCGACCAAATCCAACACGTCGAAATGGCGCGCGACATCGCCGGCCGCTTCAACCACCGCTTCAAAGAAGTCTTCACCCTGCCCGAAGTGAAAATCGACGAAAACGTCGAACTCTTGGTCGGCTTGGACGGACGCAAAATGTCCAAATCCTACGGCAACACCATTCCGCTTTGGGAAAACGACAAGAAAACCCAAAAATCGGTCAACAAAATCATCACCAACATGAAAGAGCCGGGCGAGCCGAAACAACCCGACGAAAGCCCCTTGTTTGAAATCTACAAAGCCTTCTCCACGCCGTCTGAAACCGCAGCGTTCACGCAAATGCTTGCCGAAGGCTTGGCATGGGGCGAAGCCAAAAAACTCTTGGCCGCCAAAATCAACGCCGAGCTGGCAGAACCGCGCGAACGCTACAACGAGCTGACCGCCAATCCTTCGCAAATCGAAGACATCCTGCAGGCAGGTGCCACCAAAGCGCGCAAAGAAGCGCGCGAACTGCTGAACCAAGTACGCGACGCCGTCGGCATCCGCCCATTGAAGTAAATCTCAAAAGGTCGTCTGAAAAAGCAGTCTGCTTATAGTGGATTAAATTTAAATCAGGACAAGGCGACGAAGCCGCAGACAGTACAGATAGTATGGCAAGGCAAGGCAACGCCGTACTGGTTTAAAGTTAATCCACTATATATTTCAGACGACCTTTTCCTGTTTAGAACAAGGAATATCCGATGAAAGCCTTTCCAATTCTCTTATCCGCCCTTTTGCTCGCAGCCTGCGGCAAATCCGAAGCCCCTGCCGAGCCTGCACAAAATGCCGCCGAAGCCGCGCCAAAGCCCGTATTTAAAGTCAAATACATCGACGACAACGCCATCGCAGGCTTAGACTTAGGACAAAGCAGCGAAGGCAAAACCAACGACAACAAAAAACAAATCAGCTATCCGATTAACGGCTTGTCCGAACAAAACGTCATCCGGCTGATCGGCAACCACCCCAACGATTTGGAAGTCATCAGCGGCAAATGTATGGAAACCGGCGACAAAGGCGAGCCTTTGGGCTGGACTGAAAACGGCAAATGCCATGCCTTATTTGCCAAACTGGTCGGCAACATCGCCGAAGATAGCGGCAAACTGACCGGCTACCTCCTCTCTCATGCCGCCCTGCAACCGTATCAGGCGGGTAAAAGCGGTTATGCCGCCGTTCAAAACGGCCGCTATATCCTTGAAGTGGACAGCGAAGGAATGTTCTTCTTCCGCCGCCGCCATTATTGACCGAGCGAGTACCGTCCATGTCCGTCCACGCCTTAATCCGCGCCCGGCCTAAAGCCGAATTGCATGTCCATATCGAAGGCACGTTCGAGCCGGAATTGATGTTCGCCATCGCCGAACGCAACGGCGTTTCCATTCCCTATGCGGATGTGGACGCCGTGCACCGCGCTTACGATTTTCACAACCTCCAGTCCTTCCTTGATATTTACTACGCAGCAGCGGCGGTCTTGCTCCACGAACAGGATTTCTACGACCTGACCACCGCTTATTTCGCCCACTGCCGCGAGGACAACGTCGTCCACACTGAAATCTTCTTCGACCCGCAAACCCATACTGCGCGCGGCGTAGCGTTTGAAACCGTCATCAACGGCATTACCCGCGCCCGCCTGGAAACGCAGGAAAAATGGGGTATTTCCAGCAGGCTGATTATGTGTTTCCTGCGGCATTTGAGCGAAGAATCCGCGTTTGAAACGCTTGCCCAAGCGCAGCCTTTCAGACGACATATCGACGGCATCGGACTGGATTCGGGCGAACTCGGCAACCCACCTTCAAAATTCGAGCGCGTCTTCGCCCAAGCCTGCGCACAAGGCTTTCCCGCTGTCGCCTATGCCGGCGAAGAAGGCCCGCCCGAATACGTTTGGGAAGCGTTGGATTTACTGAAAGTCGTCCGCATCGACCACGGCGTACGCTCCGAAGAAGACGAAACCCTTATGCAACTTCTGATTGCCGAACAAATGCCCCTGACCGTCTGTCCATTGAGCAACCTCAAACTCAAAGTCGTCAGCGACCTGTCCCGACACAACCTGCGTCGTATGCTTGAGCGTGGCGTATTGGTTACCGTCAATTCAGACGACCCCGCCTATTTCGGCGGCTACCTCAACCAAAATTTCATCGAACTTGCCGATGCATTGGGTTTGAATGAAGCAGACATCCGCACATTGTGCAAAAACTCGTTCAAAGCCTCGTTTTTAAGTAAGGAAGAAAAAGCAAAACGGTACGCCGAAATCGACAACGTCCATGTTTAAACACGAAGCTGACCTGAAAAAGCAATCCGGCCGGCTTTTTTCTCGGTTAAAATGCGAACCGTATAAACATCGAACTTCTTTTCAGACGACCCTTCTAAATAAAAATACCGTTTTAGCGCAGAAGGTCGTCTGAAACACCCTCAAGAATGAAAAAAATCCATCTCATCCTTATGCTTCCGGTTTTTCTAACAGGTTGCGCCGGTCTGCCCTCACTGGAAGAGCGCCCTGAGAGCCACTATCTGGACATCCGTTCCGCCCCACGCATGGATGCCCTGCTCAATACCGCCACTGCCAAAACCAGCGGCGATATTTCCAATGTCTATCTGCTCAACGACGCACACGAAGCCTTCGTCGCCCGCGCCGCCCTGATTGAAGTCGCCGACCACACCCTAGACCTCCAATACTACATCTGGCACAACGACCTCTCCGGCAAGCTCATGTTCAACCTGATCCACCGTGCCGCCGAACGCGGCGTACGCGTGCGACTGCTACTTGACGACAACAACACCAACGGGCTGGACAACGTCCTGCTCGCCCTCGACAGCCATCCCAATATCGAAATCCGCCTGTTCAACCCCTTCGTCCGCCGCAAATGGCGCGCGCTCGGCTATTTGACCGACTTCCCGCGTCTCAACCGCCGGATGCACAACAAATCCTTTACCGCCGACAACCGCGCCACCATCCTCGGCGGGCGCAATATCGGCGACGAATATTTCAAAGTCGGTGAAGACACCATCTTTGCCGACCTCGACATCCTCGCCACCGGCCGCGTCGTGCCCGAAGTTTCCCAAGACTTCGACCGCTATTGGGCAAGCCATTCCTCCTACACTGTCGCCAGCATCATCAAAAAAGGCGATATCGAAAAAGGCTTTCAAGAGCTGGGTTACAACGACAAAGACAAAAACGAAACCCTCAGCCGTTACCGCAGCAACATCGAAAATTCCGAACTCTATAAAAAAATGCAGAGCAACAGCATAGACTGGCAAAGCGTCCATACCCGCCTGATCAGCGACGATCCCGCCAAAGGGCTGGACCGCGACCGCCACAAACCGCCCATTTTTGACCGCATGCAGGACGCCCTGAAAACGCCCGAAAAAAGCGTTTATCTCGTTTCGCCCTATTTCGTTCCCACCAAATCAGGCGTGCGCGCGCTTGACCAACTCGTCAAATACGGCGTAGACGTCACCGTCCTGACCAACTCACTCCAAGCAACCGATGTCGCTGCCGTCCATTCGGGCTACGTCAAATACCGCAAACCCCTGCTCAAAGCCGGTGTCAAACTCTACGAGCTGCAACCCAACCACGCCGTCCCCACCACCAAAGACCGCGGCTTGACCGGCAGCTCCGCTACCAGCCTGCACGCCAAGACCTTCATCGTGGACGAAAAACGCGTCTTCATCGGCTCATTCAATCTCGACCCGCGCTCTGCCAGACTCAACACCGAAATGGGCGTCGTCCTCGAAAGTCCCAAAATCGCAGGCGAAATGCAGCGCACCCTCGTCAATACCACCCCCAAATACGCCTATCAGGTCACCCTCGACAAATACAACAAACTTCACTGGTACGACCCCACCACTCAAAAAACCTACTCCACCGAGCCGGAAGCCAAATTTTGGAAACGCGTTACCTCCAAAATCCTCTCCATCCTGCCGATAGAAGGATTGCTGTAAAACCCAAACAAAAGGTCGTCTGAAAACCTCTATTTCAAGTTTTCAGACGACCTTTAATCCATCCGTATCAAATTATTTACCGGCTTTCACGCCCTGCCATTGGCGGACCATGAATTTCAAAATGGTGGGCTGGATAGGAACCATGATGAAGCTGTTTTTCAAATCTTCGTCGCTAGGGAAAATGGTGCGGTCGTCCCTGAACTCGGCTTCCATCAATTCGCGTGCGGGTTTGCTGGAAGGGGCGTAGGTAACGAAATTGCCGTTTTTCGCGGCGACTTCGGGGTCGAGAAAGTCGTTGATGTATTTATGGGCGTTGGCGACGTTCTTCGCATCTTTCGGGATAACGAAGGAGTCCACCCAAATCCCTACGCCTTCTTTGGGCATCATGACGCGGATTTTTTCTTTGCCGCCTGCTTCTTCGGCGCGCCGTCTGGCGATGTTCAAGTCGCCGCCGAAACCGATGGTGACGCAGGTGTCGCCGCGCGCCAAGTCGTCGATGAAGCCGGACGAGGTAAAGCGTTTGATGTTGGGACGGTTTTTCTTGAGCAACTCGGTTGCTGCTTTGATGTCTTCGGTATCGTTGCTGTTGGGGTTTTTACCCATGTAGTTCAACACCATAGGATAGATTTCCGCCGCGCTGTCCAAGTAGCTGATGCCGCATTGTTTGAGCTTGGATGTGTATTCGGGGTTGAACACCAAATCCCATTGGTTGTCCGGCAGTTTGTCCGTGCCTAAGGCTTTTTTCACGCGCTCGGTATTGATGGCGAAGGTATTCGTTCCCCAATAAAACGGAACGGCGTATTCGTGGCTCGGATCGACGCCTTCCATCAGCTTCATCAGTTCGGGATTGAGGTTTTTATAGTTGGGAATCAGGGATTTGTCGATTTTTTGATAAGCCCCCGCCTTAATCTGCCTGCCGACGAAGGTATTGGATGGGCCGACGATGTCGTAGCCCGATTTTCCGGTCAATACTTTGCTTTCCAGCGTCTCATCGCTGTCGTACACGTCGTAAGTTACCTTGATACCGTTTTTCTTTTCAAAATCGGCAACGGTTTCAGGATCGACGTATTCCGACCAGTTGTAAATCCTCAATACATTTTGGTTTCCCGCCTGACCCGCTTTATCGGAGGCATTCTTGTCTGAACCTCCGCAGGCGGCGAGCATGACGGCGGTTAGGGCGATAAGTGGCAGATGTTTGGTCATTATCATTCCTTGCATATCGGGTGGAAGGGAAAGTAAGGGATTATAAATCAGGCACGCACTATCTGATAGCAATTTCCATTGAGGCAATAGTCGGAAGGTCGTCTGAAAGTCCCTGATTCAATAGCTAGAAACAAGGTTTTGCGGTAATATAGCACCCATTTTCTTTTCACAATTACATACGGCCGGGAAGGTCGTCTGAAACCTTTTTAGTAGAGACATCGAAACATCATGAAAACCTCCGAACTACGCCAAAAATTCCTAAAATTCTTCGAATCCAAAGGCCACACCATCGTCCGATCCTCTTCGCTCGTGCCGCACGACGACCCGACGCTGCTGTTTACCAACGCGGGTATGAACCAGTTTAAAGACGTATTCCTCGGCTTTGACAAACGCCCATACAACCGCGCCACCACCGCGCAAAAATGCGTGCGCGCAGGCGGCAAACACAACGACTTGGAAAACGTCGGCTACACCGCCCGCCACCACACCTTTTTTGAAATGATGGGCAACTTTTCCTTCGGCGACTACTTCAAACGCGACGCCATCCACTTCGCTTGGGAATTCCTCACTTCCCCCGAATGGCTGAATCTGCCCAAAGACAAACTCTTGGCGACCGTGTATGCCGAAGACGACGAAGCCTACAACATCTGGCTGAACGAAATCGGTATGCCTGCCGAGCGCATCGTCCGCATCGGCGACAACAAAGGCGCGAAATACGCGTCCGACAACTTCTGGCAGATGGGCGATACCGGTCCCTGCGGCCCGTGCTCCGAAATTTTCTACGACCACGGCGAAGAAATCTGGGGCGGCATTCCGGGCAGTCCTGAAGAAGACGGCGACCGCTGGATTGAAATTTGGAACTGCGTGTTCATGCAGTTCAACCGCGACGAGCAAGGCAACATGAACCCGCTGCCCAAGCCGTCCGTCGATACCGGCATGGGCTTGGAGCGCATGGCGGCCGTAATGCAGCACGTCCACAGCAACTACGAAATCGACCTGTTCCAAGACCTGCTCAAAGCCGTTGCCCGCGAAACCGGCGCGCCGTTCAGCATGGACGAACCCAGCCTGAAAGTCGTTGCCGACCACATCCGCTCTTGCTCCTTCCTGATTGCCGACGGCGTGATGCCGTCCAACGAAGGCCGCGGCTATGTACTGCGCCGCATCATCCGCCGCGCCGTGCGCCACGGTTACAAACTCGGTCAGAAACAGGCGTTTTTCTACAAACTCGTGCCCGATTTGGTGAAAGCGATGGGCGGTGCATATCCCGAGTTGAAAGAAAAACAAACGCAGATTATGGAAGCCCTGCGCGCGGAAGAAAGCCGCTTCGGCGAAACGCTGGAAAAAGGCATGGGTTTGTTTAACCAAGTGTTCAACGGCATGAAATTCCTGAAACTGGAAAGCCTGCTGCCGCAAGATGGTGCGGGCAAACCGTTGGCATTGAAAACCGCAGAGGGTGTGGAATTTACCGCCGCTTCCCGTGCCGCTCCAGGCAAAAAGCAAATCGTTATCCGTCCCCGAGTTTCAGGCAGCCTGAACGAAGGCATGTATATCGATTTGCAGGCTGCTTTGGAAACTGCCCATATTCCCGACGCGGAAAAACCGTTTGCCGAAGCCTTGAATGCCTATTTGATGGACAACATTGCCAACAGCAAACTCGTTATCGGCGGCGAACACATCTTCAAACTCTACGACACCTACGGCTTCCCCTACGACCTGACCGCCGACATGGCGCGCGAATTGGGTATCGATTTGGATGAAGAAGGCTTCAACCGCGAAATGGAAGCCCAACGCGCCCGCGCCCGCGCTGCGCAAAACTTCAAAGCCAACGCACAACTGGACTACACAGGCGCGGACACCGAGTTTACCGGCTACGAAAAACGCAGCCAAGACACCAAAATCATCGCCTTATATAAAGGCAGCGAAGCCGTGGACGAACTCCAAGCAGGCGAAGCCGGCGTGGTCGTTCTGGAACAAACCCCGTTCTACGCCGAAAGCGGCGGCCAAGTCGGCGACGTAGGCTTTATCTTCGCAGGCGAAAACCGCTTCCGCGTGGAAGACACGCAGAAAATCAAAGCCGCCGTACACGGACAATTCGGCGCAGTCGTATCAGGCCGTCTGAAAGTCGGCGATGCCGTATCCGCCGAAATCGACAACGACATCCGCAACAGCATCATGCGCAACCACAGCGTTACCCACCTGATGCACAAAGCCCTGCGCGATGTTTTGGGCACGCACGTCGAACAAAAAGGCAGCCTGCAAAACGCCGAGCTGACCCGCTTCGACATCTCCCACACGCAAGGCATCAGCGCGGAAGAAATCGCCGAAGTCGAACGCCGCGTCAACGCCGCGATTATCGCCAACGTGCCCGTCAAAGTCGAAACCATGTCCATTGAAGACGCGCAAAAATCAGGCGCAGTCATGCTCTTCGGCGAAAAATACGGCGACTTCGTCCGCGTCATCACCATGGGCGACTACTCCATCGAACTGTGCGGCGGCACCCACGTCGCCCGCACCGGCGACATCGGCTTCTTCAAAATCATCAGCGAAGGCGGCATCGCCGCAGGCATCCGCCGTGTAGAAGCCATCACAGGCCAAGCCGCGCTGGCATGGGCGCAAAACCAAGAAAGCCTGATGAAAAACATCATCGCCGAAGTCAAAGCCCAAACCGAAAAAGACGTACTCGCCAAAATCCAAGCCAACGCCGCAAACACCAAAGCCTTGGAAAAAGAGTTGGCAAAAGCCAAAGCCGAACTCGCCGTCCACGCAGGCGCCAAACTCTTGGATAACGCGAAAGACTTGGGCGCAGCCAAACTCGTCGCCGCCCAAATCGAAGCCGACGCAGCCGCCCTGCGCGAAATCGTTACCGATTTAACCGGCAAATCCGACAACGCCGTGATTCTTTTGGCGGCAGTGAACGACGGCAAAGTCTCCCTGTGCGCAGGCGTATCCAAACCGCTGACAAACAAAGTGAAAGCCGGCGATTTGGTCAAATTCGCAGCCGAACAAGTCGGCGGCAAAGGCGGCGGTAGACCGGATTTGGCGCAAGCGGGGGGAGCAGATGCTGCGAAACTGCCTGAAATGCTGGAAAGCGTGGAAGGTTGGGTAAGCAGCAAGCTGGTTTGATGAGTAATATGTAGGTACAAAGAAGGTCGTCTGAAAATATTGCAGATGACCTAATTTACTTTTACTTAATTTTGGAAAATTAAACATGGATGATTTTTCTAAGTTATTTAATTTAATATCAGATAAGCGCTTAAGAGAATCAAAATCAGAACGTGCTCAAGATAGTGATATTGTAATTGCATCAGAGAGTGATAAATCTCGTGTAATTAATGCATCAGCTTTCCGCAGATTACAACAAAAAGCACAGGTATTTTCTCTTGAGACAAATGCATCTGTCAGAACTAGATTAACCCACTCTATAGAAGTATCTCAAATAGGACGTTATCTAGCTCAAGAAATTATTCGTCTTATGTCTAAAGATTCTGATATTTCCTATGAAAAAAAGTTGGCTTTTAGCAATATCATTGAAACAGCATGTTTATTGCATGATATAGGTAACCCTCCTTTTGGTCATTTGGGAGAAGCTGCAATTCGTAGATGGTTCAAGAAAAAACAGAAGCAGCTGAAGAAAGGGTCGAATATTTATGAAGAATTAATAAAATTTGATGGTAATGCTCAAGGTTTTCGTTTAATAACATATTTGAGTGGTGCTGATGAGTATGGATTAAATTTAACAGCAAGCACAATATTAGCTTTTGTAAAATATCCATTTATTAACAAAGATAAAGGGTTGTTTAAAGCTGATTATCAATTTTCATATAAGGTTGCCTGTAAAAAATTAGAGTGGAAAGAAGGAGTTAAATTTCCTTTGGCGATAATAATGGATCTTGCTGATGAGATTTCATATTGCATGAGTGATTTAGAGGATGGATTGGAAAAAAGAGTTATTTCTCCATATGATTTATATATGGAGTTCAAAGATATTGGATACTTAGAACCTAAAGAAGAGGATATGTATCCATATCCATTCATTACCTTTAAAACCAAATTAATTAATAAATGTGTACAGGAAATTGCTCAAAAATTTGTTGATAATATTGGAAATATTGTAGAAGGAGAAATGATAGAAATACCAATAGATGATAATGATGTTAGAGAAAAATATTTAGGTAGAATAAAGAAATTTGCAAGGAAAAGAATTTACTCTGATAGGAAGATAGAATTAGTTGAATTAGCAGGTGCAAAGATTATTGAAGGTCTCTTAGAGGAGTATGAACCGCTCTTGGATATGGAAGAAAATAATTTTAGTCAATTAATTAATGGTGAAAAAGGTAAAGAATATCCATTTGAATTTCGATTAATTAATACAATTCCTAAAAATTATATAAAGAAATATCAAAAATCCATGGATTATTATAGAGCAAAGCGTACAGACACTCCTAGTGAGAAATCTGTTCGTGCTCAGCTATTGGTAGATTTTATCTCTGGTATGACAGATGACTTCGCACTGGAGCAATATCAATTTCTGAAAGGTATCAAATTACATGATTGATAATCATCCATTTTTTACTATATATGATGATTTCTTAATGAAAAAAAAGAAAGCATTAAAAGAGTATACTTTTCATTTCAGTAAATATATTTATATTCCAGATTCAATTAATGATGAAAGAGAACATTTCATCATAAAAGGAGATGAATTTACAAGGGAAAGAATTCAATCAGAAATTGCTTCATTAAACAGAGATGAAGAGTTAGCCTTTCATTCAACGATAGAAATAAGTAATAAAAAATATCATTTCCCCTTTATTGATTTTTCAATTTCCATCGATAATTGGAATTTTGACAGAGATTTTATTAGATTAAAGCGAATTATTCCAAAAGCTCATGAGATTATTTTGTTCAATAGTGGGCGGTCCTTGCATGGATATTCACTAAAATTATTAACACAGAAAGAATGGATTGATTTTATGGGGCGATTACTACTTATCGACTTACCAAAGAATCCTCACAAAATTATTGATTCTAGATGGATTGGACATAGATTAATGGGCAGATACAGCTCCTTGAGATGGTCAAATAATTCTGGAAAATATTTGACTGAACCATTTAGAATCAGCAAACTATCGCAAACGTAGCTTGGATCATAACCCAACTAAACTTTCATATTGCCTCTAATATCGAAGGTCGTCTGAGAAATAATTTTCAGACAACCTCTCTATCAAAAGCAGCCTGCACTTTCAAAAATCGAAGTGCAGGCTGCTTTTCACGATGATTGGAAAAACCGCGCAATATTTTTATACTGTACGTCATCCAGCAATCCGTAGCCTGCACCCGCCCACTTATTTACTGAACGAACAGGAATAACATGCAGAACCTCTCTTCAGAAAAACCGACAACCGATTATTCGCATCCGTGGCAATACTTTCTACTGGTGTACGCTTTGAGCGCACCGTTTTGGCTGCTGTCTTTGTTTCTCAAACACAGTCCTCTGCCTGATAATCTGCCGCTGACCGACATCGGCGCGGCGCTCACCCCAACGGTTGCCGCCGCGTTACTGCGTTACTGCGAGGGTGGAATGGCAGCGGTGCGCGGACTGTTTGGACGTGTGTTTGACTACGGGCGGATAAAGCATTCTGCCTATTTTTGGATGGCGATACTGATTTTCCCACTACTTTATCTGCTGACTTATGTCGCGATACGTCAAACAGGACAAACCATACCCGCCTTATCCGTATCGTTTGCGCCGCTTGCTGGTGCGTTCGTCATGTTCTTTATTGCGGCAGTTGCCGAGGAATTGGGCTATGCCGCCTACGCTACGGAAAGTCTGCAACGGCGTTTTACTCCGCTCATTACGGCGCTGATCATTGGGGTGCCGTGGGCATTGTGGCATTTGCCGTCCATGATTGCCGTGGGGCAGTCTGCCGAACTGATCGCATGGGGGCTGGCAGGGACGGTTGCCGTGAGGATTATCTATGTATGGCTGTATAACGGCAGCGGCGGCTCGGTATTTGTATTGATTGCGTGCCACACGGTTGCCAATACTGCGCGTACAGGCTTTCCGGGCGGACGGGCGGCATATGAAAACAGCGACGGCATGATTCCATACGGAATTATCATCATTGCGGCGGTAATCGTGATGGTGTTTTGGCGTAAGGCGATGTGTTCATTTCATGGCAAGCAAACGGAGCTTGGGTTATATATCCAACGGAACTGAATATCAAAGGTCGTCTGAAAAATAATTTTCAGACGACCTCTTTCTATAAAAAGCAGCCTGAACGTTCAAAAATCGAAGTGCAGGCTGCTTTTTGCGATGATTGGAAAAAACGCGCACTATTTTTATACTGTATATTGTACAGACACAATGCAAAACAACATTACCCCAAGGAATCCCCATGTTTAAGACGCTCAAAAGCATTTGGCAGGGACTCACGCAAAAAGGCAAAATCTTCCCGCATCAACTTGCATTCACGCTGCTGATTCCTTTGCGCAACTGGGCACTTTCGCCGCAACAAATCGTACAACGGCTGCACCTTGCGCCGCATCACCGCATTTTGGAAGTGGGCTTCGAGGCGGGTTATTTCAGCCCGACACTGGCGCAGTCAGTTCCGCAAGGACGATTGGTGGCGGCGGATATACAGCCGGAAATGTTGGCTTATACCGAAAAACGTTTGCGTCGTCGGCATATCGACAATGTAGATTATTATCTGTGCGACGGTACGCATTTTGATTTTCCCGATCAATCGTTTGACCACATTATGCTAATTACCGTGTTGGGCGAAGTCGCCAACCAAGCCGAGTATTTGGCAGAGTTCCGCAGGCTGCTTTGTCCTAACGGGTTGCTGTCGGTTTCCGAAACGGCAGGCGATTCTGATAAACCAAGCCGCGCCGAATTACGCAAGTTGATGCGGCAAAACGGGTTTGATGTGGCAGACGAATATGGCAGCGAACGAAATTTCACTTTGAATTTTAAAGCAAGCAGCCGTCTGCCTCCCGCCTAGATAAAGGTCGTCTGAAACAGGTTTCAGACGACCTTTTTATTGTAAAAATCTATAAATTTAATAGATAATAACTAATCTCATATTATCAAGCTAGAAAAGATAACCCGCTGATTAACTTGATATTTGATATGGTTAAATTATGTTAACCAAAACATACGCTATCCAAACCTGATTTCACAGTTGATTTAAATCATAATATCTTGTGTCCAAATCTCTAAAATATCCGAAATCATACTAGATATTGATTTTCGAATAACAAACTGTAAGAGTCGAGGAACGCAAAATGCCGAAAATCCCTGAGTTGGTTTGTCCCGCCGGCAATCTGCCTGCTTTGAAGACGGCGGTGGACAATGGCGCGGACACGGTTTATATGGGGCTGAAAGATGCGACGAATGCGCGCAATTTTCCGGGGCTGAATTTCGATATGAAATCGGCGCAGGAAGGGGTGACTTACGCTCATGCGCGCGGCCGCAATGTGCTGATGGCCATCAATACTTTTGCCCAGGCGGGGCAAATCGAGCGGTGGCATCGGGCTGTCGATACGGCGGTGCAACTGGGGGCGGACGCGATAATCGTCGCCGATCCTGCGATTATGGCTTATGCCGCCGAGCGTCATCCTAATTTGAGGCTGCACATGTCGGTGCAGGGTTCGGCGACCAATTATGAAGCCATCAATATGATGAAGGAACTGTTCGGCATCCGTCGTGCCGTGCTGCCGCGCGTTTTGACGGTCGATCAGGTCAAACATGTGATTGACAATACGGATGTGGAAATCGAAGTGTTCGGTTTCGGCAGTTTGTGCGTCATGGTGGAAGGGCGCTGCATTTTATCGAGTTATGCGACGGGCGAATCGCCGAATATGCAGGGCGTGTGTTCGCCGGCGAAGGCGGTGCGCTGGGAGCAGCTTCCCGACCGTATGAACGTGCGGCTGAATCAGGTGCTAATCGACCAGTACAAACCGGACGAACCGGCCGGTTATCCGACCCTGTGCAAAGGTCGTTTCGAGGTAAACGACGAAACGTATTACGCGCTGGAGGAACCGACCAGCCTGAATGTTTTGGAAATGTTGCCCGAACTCATCAAAATCGGTGTATCCGCCATTAAAATCGAAGGCCGCCAGCGCAGCCCGATGTACACGGCGCAGGTAACCAAATCGCTGCGGCAGGCTTTGGACGCGGCCGCTGCCGATCCGGCACATTTCAAAGTCAATCCGGTGTGGAATAATGCGCTGAGCAAGGTTTCGGAAGGTCATCAGACGACCTTGGGCGCATACAGCCGTCCGTGGAAATAAGGGGGGAGGGAAAATGAATCCGATGAAACTATCGCTGGGGCCGGTTTTGTTTTTCTGGCAGAAGGAAGCCTTGTTGGAATTTTACGCCGGTATGCTGGATGCGCCGGTGGATACCATTTATCTGGGCGAAGTGGTGTGCTCGCGCCGCCAGAAAATGCGCTTTGCCGACTGGGTCAGCCTGGCGGAAGATTTAGCGGAAAGCGGCAAAGAGATTATCTTGTCGTCGCAGGTGCTGCTGGAAAGTGAATCCGATTTGAAACGCCTGCGTAAAATCACGGGGCAGGACAAATTCAAAGTCGAAGCCAACGATATGGGCGCGGTTAAATTGGCACGCGAACACGGCATTCCGTTTGTCGCTGGCGCCAGCCTGAATATTTACAACGAAAGCACGCTGGCACTGTTCCAAAAACTGGGCACATACCGCTGGATTGCGCCGTCCGAGTTGAGTCGCGACAAAGTTGCTGAAATCATCAAGGCTTCAGACGACATCGAAACGGAATTGTTTGCTTGGGGCAAAATGCCGCTTGCCTATTCGTCGCGCTGCTTTACCGCGCGGCATTACAACCTGAACAAAGACGGCTGCGAATTCCGCTGTTTGGATTACGAGCAAGGTATGGATATGAATACCCGTGAGGGCAAGCCGTTTTTAACCATCAACGGCATCCAAACCATGTCTTACGGCTGCCAAAACCTGCTGCCACACCATGAGGATTTGCGGCAAATCGGCGTGAACATGCTGCGCCTGTCGCCGCAGATGCACGGCATGGCGGAAATCGTCCGTATCCACCGCGATGTATTGGACGGCAAAACCGCCCTGGCGGATGCGCTGCCCGAATTGGAAAGATTGACCACCGGCACGCTGGTGGACGGCTATTGGCACGGCCAGCCGGGTATCGAAGCCGTGAAGGAGGAATATTATGGCGTTGCCTGAAATCGTATTGCCCGCATGGGCGGGAAAAATCGGCGGTAAATTACCGGGCAGGCCGCCGCGTTTCGCTTTGGTTTTTGCCCTCAACACCATGCTCAAACGCGGATTGCTGCCCGCCGACATGAGCCTGTTTGACGGCCGAACCTTCGAAATTGACGTATTGGACGCGGGCATCAAGGTGCGCTTTACCGCCAATGCCGAAAAATTCATCGACGCGGATTTCTTCGGCACGCCCGATTTGCGCCTTGCCGCCAACGGCATCGACTTCATGCGGATGATGATGCGCGAGGAAGACCCGGATACCCTGTTTTTCAACCGCAAACTGCAAATCGAAGGCGATACCGAGCTTGGTCTGATTACCAAAAACCTGCTCGACAGCGTGGACTGGCCGTTCGGCGATTGGTTTTTGAAGCGGCAGTTGTCCGACTGAATGCGGATTCGTTCAGAAATGTAGCTGAATGACTTTATTTTCGACACGCAATTTACCGGTTGTCTTCATTCCTGCGTAGGCGGGAATCCGTTTTTGAAATTCAGAAACTGTTTTTCAAATCAAGGTTTCTCAAGTTTTACGATGGATTCCCGCCTGCGCGGGAATGATGGAATTTGATAATATGCCGTATTTAAAGTTAAGTCTGTTCGCTATAAGGCAAAGCATTCATCCGTTAAGCTTCTGATTTCACAATAAAGAAGGTCGTCTGAAACCTGTTTCCAGTTTTCAGACGACCTTTTTTCATCTGCATTTGGCTTAAACTGTCATTAGTCTTTCAATGCAGCCAATACTTTGCCGGCGACTTCATTCAAGCTTACGGTTTGCGCCTGATTGTCGCGGCGTTCGGCATATTCGACGTTTCCTTCTTTTAAGGCGCGGTCGCCGATGACGATGCGGTGCGGGATACCCAGAAGCTCGGAGTCGTTCAACAGCACGCCTGCGCGTTCGTCGCGGTCGTCGAGGAGGACATCCGCGCCTGCTGCCAGCAGTTCGGCGTAGATTTTGTCGGCGGCTTCGCGTACGGCGTCTGATTTTTTGTAGTTCATCGGTACGATAACGACTTCAAACGGTGCCATTGCTTTGGTCCAGATGATGCCTTTTTCGTCGTTGTTCTGCTCGATGGCGGCGGCAACGACGCGGGTGATGCCGATGCCGTAGCAGCCCATTTCCATGATTTGCGATTTGCCGTTGTTGTCGAGGAAGCTTACGTTCATGGCTTGGGTGTATTTGTCGCGCAACTGGAAAACGTGTCCGACTTCGATGCCGCGCGCGAGTTTCAGACGACCTTGTCCGTCGGGGCTTTCGTCGCCTTCGACGACGTTGCGCAAATCGACAAACTCAGGCTCGGCGGCATCGCGGCCGAAGTTGAAGCCGGTATAGTGGTAGTCGTCTTCGTTCGCGCCGATGACCCAGTCCGCGCCTTTCTCGGTGGCGAAATCGGCATAGACTTTGCCTTTAAAGCCAACAGGGCCGAGCGAGCCGCCGTTTGCGCCGAACTGCGCGCGGATGGCGGCAGGGTCTGCCATGGTCAGCGGCGATTTCACGCCTGCGAGTTTTTCGGCTTTGATGTCGTTGAACTCATGGTCGCCGCGCAACAACAATAAGACGATTTCGCCTTCGTTTTCGCCTTCGACGACAATGGATTTCAGTGTTTTTTCAATCGGAATGCTGAGAAAATCAACTAATGAATCAATGGTTTTGACGTTCGGCGTGTGTACTTTGGTCAACTCTGCCTGAGCAGCCGCACGTTCGCCTTTGAGCGGCAAGGTCGGTGCCAGCTCGATATTGGCGGCGTAATCGGAAGTGTCGCTGTACGCAATCACATCTTCGCCGCTTTCCGCCAACACTTGAAACTCGTGCGAACCGGTGCCGCCGATGCTGCCGGTGTCTGCGGCAACGGGACGGAATTCCAGGCCCAGACGGGTGAAGATGCGGCAGTAAGCGTCATACATTGCATCATAGGTCGTCTGAAGCGAGGTGTAGTCGGCATGGAAGGAATAAGCGTCTTTCATGACGAACTCGCGCGCGCGCATCACGCCGAAGCGCGGACGCACTTCGTCGCGGAATTTGGTTTGGATGTGGTAAAAGTTTTTCGGCAGCTGTTTGTAGCTGTTGATTTCTTTGCGCACGATGTCGGCGATGACTTCCTCGCAGGTCGGGCCCATGCAGAAATCGCGGTCGTGGCGGTCTTTCAGGCGCAGCAGTTCTTTACCGTAAAATTCCCAGCGGCCGGATTCCTGCCACAGCTCGGCAGGCTGCACCACCGGCATCAGCAACTCCACGCTGCCCGCGCGCGCCATTTCTTCGCGCACGACGTTTTCGACTTTACGCAACACGCGCAGCCCCATCGGCATCCAAGTATAAAGGCCGGACGCGTTGGCTTTAATCAGGCCGGCGCGAATCATCAGCTTGTGGCTGGCAAGCGCGGCTTCGGCGGGGGCTTCTTTCAGGGTGGAAATGAAAAATTGGCTGGCTTTCATGGTGTGTTTTTCTGTGTAAAAAAGTAAGCGCGTATTGTAACGCGAAAGGCAGGGGGATTGAAGTTTTTCCCCATAGGGCGACAGCCGCTGCCTTGCTTGTCCAGCCAACTCATTTGACATTTATCGGGCGTGTCAATCACTTTTTATACACAATCCCGCATTGGCTTGTTTTGCTTATAGATTTTTCCCATAAAGGCTTTGAAATTTTTTATTTTTATAACTAATTGATTTTATTGTATTTTATTTGATTATTTTTTAAGCACCGAAAGGCTTGGGTTGTTCCAAAAGCAAAAATTCCGATTACCCAAAGCTTATCAACAAACTTATCCACAGAGTTTGTGTATAGATTGGTGTCGTCTGAAACCATACCGTTCGATAGGTTTTTAAAAGCCCGTAACGCGGTCTTTCTGTTAAGATGATGCCTTCACTTTTTTCACGTCATCCCATCTATGTCCGCACACGAATTACACCTGCTTTCCCGCGCCAAAATGTTCAACGGCCATCAAGAGCAATACCGCTGCTTTTCCGAAACCTGTCAAACCGACATGACTTTCGGCATCTACCTGCCGCCGCAGGTATTGAAAGGCTATCCCGCACCGGTTTTGTATTTCTTGTCGGGACTGCACGGCGACGGCTCGGAACTGATACGCCAAACCGGCATCCAGCGTTTCGCCGCGCAATGGAACATCATCGTCGTTTTCCCCGACACCTCGCCGCGCGGCAGCCATATCAGCGACAGTACGGACGAGTTTATCGGACAAGGTGCGGGATTTTACGTCGATGCGACCGCACAGCCGTGGGCGGCGCATTATCAGATGTACAGCCATATCAGCCGCGAACTGCCCGAGTGGGTGGAACGGCATTTCCCCGCCACCCAAGAGCGCAGCATCGCGGGTTTCAGCATGGGCGGACACGGCGCGCTTTCCATCGCCTTGAAAAACCCCGGTCGCTATGCCGCCGTTTCCGCGTTTGCACCCTTGTGCCACCCGACTGCCAGCCGAGCCGGAAAGCAAGCGTTTGCCGCCTATCTGGGCAAGGAGTCGGATGCTTGGCAGGCATACGACAGCACATCGCTTATTCAGACGGCCTCACGCAAACTGCCGATACTCATCGACCAAGGCGGCGCCGATCCGCTGTTCCCCAACGAACTGCAACCCGAAGCCTTCGTCAATGCCGCCCGCGCCAACGGCTTCAACGTTCAAGACAAAGTCCGCCCCGGCTACGGACACGATTATTTCTTCATCGCCAGCTTTATCGACTCGCATATCGAGTTTCATGCTGAGGCATTGGGTTTGTAAATCCACTATAAATTTAATCCACTATATAAAGAAAGGTCGTCTGAAAACTTTTTCAGACGACCTTTTCGATCTTTCACACTCAATTAGTGTTGATGATGATGGTGTTCATGCCGTTCAGCCGCGCGTTTCGTTCCGACGGGCATAATCAGCGTTGCATACGACTTGTCCTCTTGGCAAACGCTTTTATCGGCATAGTTTGCCTGATGGACGGCTTTGATTTTCCACAAACCTTCAATCAAAGGAATCACATTGACGACGCCGTCCTTATCCGTTTTCCCTGAGAAACCTTGCGGCTCGCGGTGGTCGTGTGTCGCCACCAAATCCATTTCCGCCAGCGTATCCGAGCTTGCCGTTACCGTCGCTTTTGCCAACGGTTTGCCTTTATAAAGCACTCTAACCGGCAGCAGACCGCCTACCTTGACTTCATTCGGATTTTTCAGCGGCACCAGTTCCAATTCATGACCGACTGGACGGGTCAATACGCTTTCATCCATGCCTGCGCTGCCCACTTGCAAAAACGCTTTGCCAAACATCTGAGCCTGTTCGCAATAAGTCGCGCCGGGCAGGTCTTTCAAGGTTTTCTGTTTCCAGCCTTCGCTGTTTTGCGACCAGAACGTCGGTTTGTACACCGCGCCGACCCAATACGAGCCGTCTTTCAGGCGGGATTTGGAAACATATTGGTAATTTTCGCCTTTATTCGTCAAATCGACCGTTTTTCCGGATTTGTCCGTCAATTGCAGCGGTTTGAAAATATGCACGCGGTCGTCGGCGATTTTTTCAACATTCGGGAAATCATGGCTGTAACCCAAATCTGCTTTCAACGTACTGCCCGAATCCAAACGCACCGGAGCCGACACCCACAAATCATGCGCCTGCGCCGCCATGCTCAAACCCAATGCGCCAAGTATCCATAATTTTTTCATGTTTCTTCCTCAAATTTGATTGTTTACGGTTCAAAAGCCAACGGAAAGCCCGAAAAGCAAGGCAACCTTACTCTTTTTATTTCAAAATGTAAATATTATTGATGATTGTTTTTAGTTACAAAGAACTAGAAATCTATTTAGACTGAATGATAGAAAACAAGAGGTCGTCTGAAACACAAAATTGCTTTTCAGACGACCTCTTGCTCATACTTTAAGAAAATCAAAAACGCCGCTTCAATTTGCAGGCTTGAAGGATATGGACGGCAAGTTCCTCCACCGATTTATCCGTCGTATTGGTGAACGGGATGCCATGGCGTTTGAACATATTTTGCGCATCGGAAATCTCACTGCGGCAGGTATCGATTTTGGCATAAGTCGAATTCGGACGGCGCTCTTGACGGATGGCCTGCAGGCGTTCGGGTTGAATGGTCAGGCCGAACAGCTTGTCTTTGTAAGGTTTGACCATGCGCGGCAGGTCGGTAGATTCCAAATCGTCGGGAATCAGCGGGTAATTGGCGGCGCGGATGCCGTATTGCAGGGCGAGGTAAAGACAGGTCGGCGTTTTGCCTGAACGCGATACGCCCATCAGGATCACATCGGCTTCTTTCAGGTTTTTATCGCTGACGCCGTCGTCATGGTTGAGCGAGAAATTGACCGCCTCCATACGCGCATCATAGCGTTGCGTATTGCCGATACTGTGGTGCCCCTGTTCGGCGGCAACCGCCTCGGTGTTGAGTTCTTTTTCCAAAAGCCCGAGGAAGGTTTCGAAAAAATTGATATGGAAAGCGCCCGCTTTTTTGATGATTTCACGGATTTCGTCATTAACGACGCTGACGAAGGCAATCGGGCGCAAACCGTTTTCCTGAGCGTTGCGGTTGACTATTTCGACGACGGTACGCGCTTTTTCAGGCGTATCAATGAAAGGATAGGTGTGGCGTTTGAATTCGATTCTGCCAAACTGATTCAGCAGGGCCTCACCGATATTTTCAGCAGTCAGGCCGGTACGGTCGGAAATATAAAACACATGGCGCGGTGCGGTCATTCGGTTATCCTCTAAAATTTTAAATGGTTGCAGGCAGTCATCATAGCAGCTGAAACCTTCTAAATAAAGGGAATACGCTTAAATTACACCCAACTACGCCAAAATCAAACTACTTTATAAACGCATTTTTATTCCAATAATTAAATTATCTTAAAATTTTATACCCATCCAAAACCTTTCCAAACTCTACCAATCAGTCATTAATCTATTTCAAACCTTATGTTTTACAAAGAAATAGACAATGGGAATAATGGTTTCCCCATCAGATTTCATTTGACTACACGCCTGAAGCCCGCAATTTTTCAGACGACCCGCAAATAAATCGAGACAGAAAAAGCATGACAGCGGTCGTTTGAATCGCTTAAAATAACAAAGCGTATTCGTTTCTTTTTTAACATATCTTGGATTGGACACACAAATGGCTGACAACTACGTAATTTGGTTTGAAAACCTGCGTATGACTGATGTTGAAAGCGTGGGCGGCAAAAACGCCTCCCTAGGTGAAATGATCAGTCAGCTGACTGAAAAAGGCGTCCGCGTCCCCGGCGGCTTTGCCACTACTGCCGAAGCCTACCGCGCATTTTTGGCGCACAACGGACTGAGCGAGCGTATTTCCGCCGCACTGGCACAACTGGATGTAGAAGATGTCGCCGAACTGGCGCGCGTCGGTAAAGAAATCCGCCAATGGATTTTGGATACGCCCTTCCCCGAACAACTGGATGCCGAAATCGAAACGGCATGGAACAAAATGGTTGCAGACGCAGGCGGCGCGGACATTTCCGTTGCCGTCCGTTCTTCTGCAACCGCCGAAGACCTGCCCGACGCATCGTTTGCAGGTCAACAGGAAACCTTCCTGAATATCAACGGCTTAGAAAACGTCAAAGAAGCCATGCGCCATGTATTCGCTTCTTTATACAACGACCGTGCCATCTCCTACCGCGTTCATAAAGGCTTCGAACACGACATCGTCGCCCTCTCCGCAGGCGTGCAACGCATGGTGCGTTCCGACAGCGGCGCATCCGGCGTCATGTTCACCCTCGACACCGAATCCGGCTTCGACCAAGTCGTTTTCGTGACTTCATCTTACGGTCTGGGTGAAAACGTCGTACAAGGCGCGGTCAACCCCGATGAATTCTATGTATTCAAACCCACGCTGAAAGCGGGCAAACCTGCCATCCTGCGCAAAACCATGGGTTCGAAACAAATCAAAATGATCTTTACCGACAAAGCAGAAGCCGGTAAATCCGTGATGAACGTCGATGTTCCCGAAAAAGACCGCAACCGCTTCTCCATTACCGATGAAGAAATCACCGAGTTGGCACACTACGCGCTGACAATCGAAAAACACTATGGCCGCCCGATGGATATCGAATGGGGCCGTGACGGCTTGGACGGCAAACTCTACATCCTGCAAGCCCGTCCCGAAACTGTGAAATCCCAAGAAGAAGGCGGCCGCAACCTGCGCCGCTTCGACATCAACGGCGACAAAAACGTCTTGTGCGAAGGCCGCGCCATCGGTCAAAAAGTCGGTCAAGGCAAAGTCCGCTTGGTAAAAGACGCATCCGAAATGGATTCCGTTGAAGCAGGCGACGTACTCGTTACCGACATGACCGACCCGGATTGGGAGCCGGTAATGAAACGCGCTTCTGCCATCGTCACCAACCGCGGCGGTCGTACCTGCCACGCCGCCATCATCGCGCGCGAACTGGGTATTCCTGCCGTAGTCGGCTGCGGCAATGCAACCGAATTGCTGAGCAACGGTCAAGAAGTTACCGTATCCTGTGCCGAAGGCGATACGGGCTTCATCTATTCCGGCCTGCTGGACGTACAAATCACCGACGTTGCCTTGGACAATATGCCCAAAGCGCCGGTTAAAGTCATGATGAACGTCGGCAACCCCGAACTCGCATTCAGCTTCGCCAACCTGCCGAGCGAAGGCATCGGCTTGGCACGCATGGAATTCATCATCAACCGCCAAATCGGCATCCACCCGAAAGCCTTGTTGGAATTTGACAAACAAGACGATGAATTAAAAGCGGAAATTACCCGCCGCATCGCCGGCTACGCCTCCCCTGTCGACTTCTACGTCGATAAAATCGCCGAAGGCGTGGCAACATTGGCCGCATCGGTTTATCCGCGTAAAACCATCGTCCGTATGTCCGACTTCAAATCCAACGAATACGCCAACTTGGTCGGCGGCAGCATTTACGAACCGCACGAAGAAAACCCGATGCTGGGCTTCCGCGGCGCAGCGCGTTATGTCGCCGAAAGCTTCAAAGACTGCTTCGCCCTCGAATGCAAAGCCTTGAAACGCGTCCGAGACGAAATGGGTCTGACCAACGTCGAAATCATGATCCCGTTCGTCCGCACGTTGGGCGAAGCCGAAGCCGTCGTCAAAGCCTTGAAAGAAAACGGTTTGGAACGCGGTAAAAACGGCCTGCGCCTGATCATGATGTGCGAACTGCCGAGCAACGCAGTATTGGCAGAACAATTCCTGCAATACTTCGACGGCTTCTCCATCGGCTCCAACGACATGACCCAACTGACCCTCGGCCTCGACCGCGACAGCGGCTTGGTGTCCGAATCGTTTGACGAACGCAACCCTGCCGTCAAAGTGATGCTGCATTTGGCAATCTCTGCCTGCCGCAAGCAAAACAAATACGTTGGCATCTGCGGTCAAGGCCCATCAGACCATCCGGACTTTGCCAAATGGCTGGTTCAAGAAGGCATCGAAAGCGTTTCCCTGAATCCGGATACCGTCATCGAAACTTGGCTGTATTTGGCTAATGAGTTGAATAAATAAGATTTTTTATAAAATCTAAAAATCCCCCATCCCTAAAGCGGACGGGGGATTTGTTTTAGCCATCTAACGGCAGATATAATTTGACTTTATTTTACGCTGAGTAAAATATGCTTCTAATCAAAAAGATAAAATTCTGCCGCCATTTGGCATTCATAAAACATCTCAAAAGCCGATGAACCTTCACCCAAATAAAGCGTCTGAAGACAATTCATTCGCTGATTTTTATTAAATAGACATATGATGAATACCATTCCCTTTTTTCAGACGACCTTCAAACGATTAAGCCCTTTCTGTCTGACACTTTTTCTGGCTGCCTGCGCCGGAAGTGGTTCACCGACGGGTGCGGTTCCCGATGGCTATTACAGAGTCAAGCCTGGCGATACGCTATCCCAGATTGCTAAACGCCACGGCCAAAGCATCCATACCTTGGCATCTTGGAACAACTTGCAAGACACTTCTAAAATCGAAGTAGGTCAAGTATTACGTATCCGACGCAATACGCGCCCTATTTCCCAATCAAACCAAGCAACTCAGGCTGTCGCACCGATCAACCGCCTGAACTTACTATGGCCTGTCGAAAACGGACGCAACTCCGTTATCAAGCAGTACAACGGAACAACCAACAAAGGCATCGATATAGCAGGTACATCCGGAGAGCCTGTAAAATCTTCAGCTGCGGGGAAAGTATTGTATGTCGGAGAAGAAGTACGGGGTTACGGCAAACTGATTTTAATCAGCCACAATGATTATGCGATTACAGCTTATGCACATAATGATGCCTTACTGGTACAAAAAGACCAGCAGGTTGCAGCCGGTCAGCAGATTGCAACGATGGGCAGCACAGACACTGACATCGTAAAGCTGCATTTTGAAGTCCGTCTGAACGGCAAAGCCGTCAATCCTATGACATACTTGCCCAATTAACATTCTCAAACTTCAAAAGGTCGTCTGAATACTCTCTTCCGACTTTCAGACGACCTTTGTAGCTCCGCATAAGTTTATCGGAATGCCGCCATCCATCTCCCATCCAACTACTTTTTCCAAGCCGGAGCGGACAGATGTGGCAACCGTTTTACAATGATTTCACTATATTATCCAGTCAATCAAACATTGTGATATACTAGCCAGCTAATTTTCCTGCCTTTTGCAAGCAACGGACGATAAAAGCCCCGATGTGTCGGAGCCGCTTTTGCAGTCATCATTGGCAAAAGGATTCCCATTTTTTATTTAACACAACAAATTAAGGTCTTACGATGAGCGTAACTGTTGAAACTTTAGAAAATCTGGAACGCAAAGTAGTGTTGTCTCTGCCTTGGTCCGAAATCAACGCAGAAACCGATAAAAAACTGAAACAAACCCAACGCCGTGCAAAAATCGACGGTTTCCGTCCGGGTAAAGCACCTTTAAAAATGATTGCCCAAATGTACGGTGCAAGCGCTCAAAATGAAGTCATCAATGAAATGGTCCAACGCCGCTTCTACGATGTTGCCGTTGCCCAAGAATTGAAAGTTGCCGGCTATCCGCGTTTCGAAGGCGTTGAAGAACAAGACGATAAAGAATCCCTGAAAATCGCCGCGATTTTCGAAGTGTTCCCTGAAGTCGTTATCGGCGATTTGTCTGCACAAGAAGTCGAAAAAGTAACCGCTTCCGTCGGCGATGCCGAAGTGGACCAAACCGTAGAAATCCTGCGCAAACAACGCACCCGCTTCAACCATGTTGAACGCGAAGCCCAAAACGGCGACCGCGTCATCATCGACTTCGAAGGCAAAATCGACGGCGAACCTTTTGCCGGCGGTGCATCCAAAAACTACGCCTTCGTATTGGGCGCAGGTCAAATGTTGCCTGAATTTGAAGCCGGCGTAGTCGGCATGAAGGCAGGCGAAAGCAAAGACGTTACCGTCAACTTCCCTGAAGACTACCACGGTAAAGACGTTGCCGGTAAATCCGCCGTCTTCACCATCACATTGAACAACGTATCCGAGCCCACCCTGCCCGAAGTTGATGCCGACTTCGCCAAAGCATTGGGTATCGCCGACGGCGACGTTGCCAAAATGCGCGAAGAAGTGAAGAAAAACGTGGGCCGCGAAGTTGAGCGCCGCGTAAACGAACAAACCAAAGAATCTGTAATGAACGCGCTGCTCAAAGCCGTAGAGCTGAAAGCGCCTGTTGCTTTGGTAAATGAAGAAGCCGCCCGCTTGGCAAACGAAATGAAACAAAACTTCGTCAACCAAGGCATGGCTGACGCTGCCAACTTGGATCTGCCTTTGGATATGTTCAAAGAGCAAGCCGAACGCCGCGTATCTCTGGGCTTGATTTTGGCAAAACTGGTTGAAGAAAACAAACTGGAACCGACTGAAGAGCAAATCAAAGCCGTTGTTGCCAACTTCGCAGAAAGCTACGAAGATCCTCAAGAAGTGATCGACTGGTACTACGCAGAGCCTTCCCGCCTGCAAGGCCCGACTTCTTTGGCAGTAGAAAGCAACGTTGTTGATTTCGTTTTGGGCAAAGCCAAAGTAACCGAAAAAGCTTTGTCTTTTGACGAAGTGATGGGCGCACAAGCCTAATCATCTTCAAAAGGTCGTCTGAAACAGACAACTTGAAAGCACCAAAGCGTCCCTTTGGTGCTTTCGCAACATTGACAGGAGACAAAAATGTCCTTCGATTTCAATAATTACCTCGTTCCTACCGTTATCGAACAAAGCGGCCGCGGCGAGCGTGCATTTGATATTTACTCGCGCCTTTTGAAAGAGCGCATCGTATTTTTGATCGGCCCGGTAACCGACGAGACCGCTAATTTGGTGGTTGCCCAGCTGTTGTTTTTGGAAAGTGAAAATCCGGACAAAGATATTTTCTTCTATATCAATTCGCCCGGCGGTTCGGTAACGGCAGGTATGTCGATTTACGACACCATGAATTTCATCAAGCCCAACGTCTCCACTTTGTGCTTGGGACAAGCGGCAAGCATGGGCGCATTCCTGCTGTCGGCAGGTGAGAAAGGCAAACGTTTCGCCCTACCCAACAGCCGTATCATGATTCACCAGCCTTTGATCAACGGCGGTTTGGGCGGTCAGGCATCCGATATTGAAATCCATGCCCGCGAGCTGTTGAAAATCAAAGAGAAACTCAACCGCCTGATGGCGAAACACTGCGGCCGCGATTTGGCAGATTTGGAACGCGATACCGACCGCGACAACTTCATGTCCGCCGAAGAAGCCAAAGAATACGGTTTGATTGACCAAGTTTTGGAAAATCGTGCTTCTTTGCAGGCTTAAGGTTTGATTTGAGCAATTTAGACACGCGCTGATAGAAGATGCGTTGATTATTCAGCTATTTCGCCTGTGCAATGAGCGGCTTATTCTGATAAAACTGCTTGGGTAGGAAAAGAGCGGTTTGGTTGGGACGCTGCTGACGGCGGTGTTTGAATTGAGTTGATGCAAAGGTCGTCTGAAAACTTGAAAGACAGGTTTTCAGACGACTTTTGCTTTATTATAAAACCCCTTTATCAACACACTATTTTCAGATTCATACTTTTTTACTACGCCGTTTCATTCAGTTTCTTTGAACAACTGTAAACTGGCCAACAGAAAATAAATAAGGCTACCCTCCCCCGGTCGGATACAGCCCTCCCTACCTCAAATCCCTCCGAACAAACCCATATCTGAGCTGACGACCATCAACATTTCGACGATAAAGAACGTCAACAGAAACGGTATCCCCTGCCTTGCCGATAAAACTGAAGAAAATCGTCTGAAAAGCCAATTCCTCCATACAGCAAATACATTTATTCAAACGGCTTTTTCTGCCAATAAAACTTATCTCTTTTCAGACGACCTTTAAAGATTTCATCGCCGCCCAATTCAAACACCAGCGCGCCCGACAAATCCGTCCGCAACAAAGTCGCGCCGTGTGCGCGGACGCGGGTTTGGACGGCGGGGGTGGGGTGTTTGTAGGCGTTGGCGTAGCCACTGGAAGCGACGGCATATTTGGGCGCGACGGTGTTTAGGAAGCCGCCGGATGAAGCCGTATTGCTGCCGTGGTGTCCCAATATCAAAACTTGGCTGTACAGCGAGCTGCCGTAGCGTTCTACCAGTTCCGCTTCGCCCTTCACGCCCAAATCACCCGTAACCAGCAAAGCCTGTCCGTCGGAAACGATGCGGAAGACGCAGCTTTTGTCATTGTCTTCGCTACCTGGGTTTTCAGACGACCTCAATAACTCGAAATCCACGCCGTCCCATTGCCATTGCGCTTCGGTGCAAAGTTTTGCGTTCGGATAAAACTCAGGCTGCCCCGCCAGCGTTTCGCCGATTTCAATATCGGAAACGGCATCCAAACCGCCGTCGTGGTCGCTGTCGTGATGCGACAAAATCAGCGTGTCCAAACGGCGCACACCCATGGCGTTCAGGCTCGGCACGATACCCGTTTGTGCCGCCTGCGCCGTCCCTGTGTCAAACAGCAGGTTGCGGTCACGCGTCTGTACCAATACCGATAAACCCTGTCCCGCATCCATTACGGTAATCCGCGCCAACCCGTCGTCCAGTCGTTCCGGGCGGTAAAACACAAATCCAGCCAACACCAAACACGCCCAAGGCCGCAGCCCCAGTCCGCGCGGCAACAGCCACAGCAAAGCCGCCGCAAAAGCCAAAACCAACAGCGGCACAGGCGCGGCGGCTACGGCAAATTCAGGCGATACCTCCGCCAGCCAAACCAAGCCGCGCAAAGTGTATTCCGCCAAACCTGCCGCCGCCCATTGCAAAGGCGCGAACGGCAACACCGACCCCAGCAACGCCAAAGGTGTCAAAACCCAAGAAAACCAAGGAATCATCGCCGCATTGACCAAAGGACTGATGATGGGCAAGGACGCAAAAATATAGCCCAGTAATACCACCGACAATATCGTCGCCGCCCATTGTCCGCGTACAGCCAAACGCCAGCCGCGTTCTTTCAGACGACCTGCCGAAACCCAAATCAAGGCTGCAACCAAGCCGAACGACAGCCAAGTGCCGACGCCCAAAACCGCCAGAGGATCAAGCAGCAACACCACTGCCAAAGCCTGCCACCACGCCGTCCAGCCCGAAGACAGACTGCCGCGCCACCACGCCCAGGCAAACGCCGTCAACATCAAAACGCTGCGCTGCGTCGGCACGGAAAAGCCCGCCAGCAGCGCATAAAACAAAGCCCCCGCTGCACCGCCCGCCAAAATCCACACGCGTGGTTTTGCCGGTATCCAAGGCAGTCGTCTGAAAATCAGTTTGACCAGCCAACCCGCCAACACCGCCACCATCGTAACGTGCAGCCCCGAAATACTGACCAAGTGCGTCAAGCCCAAAGGTCGGAACGCCTGCCACAGTTCGGGCCTCAACGCCGATTGTTCGCCTATGCTCAAAGCCCGCATCAGACCGATACCGTCCGAAAAATCCGGACTGTCCGCCCCGACAGCCTGCCAACGGCGGCTGACTGCATCGCGCCACACCGCCAAGCCGACACCGCCGCCCTCGCGAACCAAGCTCCTGCCCTTGCCCAGCGTACCCGCGCCATCCAAACCGTTTGCCAACGCCCAAGCCTCGCGGTTCAGCCCGCGCAGGTTCACTTCGCCGATAATCGGCTTGAGCCGTGCCGACACTTTCCAGCGGCTGCCCACCGCCCAATCGCGTTTCTGATAATCCGACAGTAATAAATCAAACTGCCGCCTGTCCTCTGTCCACGCCTTCGCCGCAAACTGCACCCGCCGCCCGTCGCCGCGCGGCATATCCGCGACTTCAACCGTCAACACCGACTCCGAAGCCCCGTTCAGCGGCCATTGCACCGACAAAGCCGCTTCCGTCCGAAACACGCCGTAAGCCGCGCCAAGCAGGACACACAGCATCATTCCCGCCGCCGCAAACCGCCGCGAAGCCGCCAGCAAAACTAATGCCGCCAACAACCACACGCCCCAATGCGGTACGGACGGCAAAGCGAACGAAGCGATGACGCCGACTGCCCAAAACGGCAATCCATAATATCTCAGCAAAACTGTTTCCCTTTTTTATTATTAGTTTTGAAATTAAACGGAAATAATAATTGAATTTACCGCAAACGTCATGAAAAAGGTCGTCTGAAAACCTGAATCTCAAGTTTTCAGACGACCTTTTACTATTTCAAATAATCAGACCAAACGCGCTTTATGGAGCAGTTTGTTCCAACTCAAGCGCGGCGGCAAGCAGCGACAGGCGCGCCATTACGCCGTAAACGTAGAGGCGGTTGTGTTCGTTGTCCACGTCGCAGTCTTTTTCAGAACGTGGCATACCGAGCGAATCCCATTGTTCGAATACGCGTTTGCAGGCTTCGGGGGCTTCTTGGGAGTTGTCGCCGCTGCCGGTGGGGATGCTGTTGGACAGCGGGACGAATACCATGCCGCCGGCGTTGAGGTTTTCGTCCGCTCCGCGTCCTTCGTGTACGCGGAAGAAGCCGCCGATAACAAAACGGTCCATCATATAAACGACGGGTTCGCACACGGCGCCGTTCATGGTTTCATAGGTATAAATGCCTTCTTGGACAATCACTTCGCTGACTTCCAAGCCTTCTTTGACCTTCGCCATTTTGTTGCGGTTTTTGCGGTTCAACCCACGCACTTCGTCGGCTGATTTGACGCTCATCACGCCCATGCCGTAAGTACCCGCGTCGGCTTTGACAATCACGAAAGGCTGGTCGGTAATGCCCAATTCGTCGTATTTGGCTTGAATTTTCGCCAGCACGCGCTCTACTGCTTCCGCCAACGCGTCTTCGCCTTCGCGCTCTTGGAAGTCCAAACCGCCGATTTTTTCGAAATACGGGTTAATCTGCCATTCGTCGATGTCAATCAGCTTGGCAAATTCGGCGGCGACTTGGTTGTATGCGCTGAAATGCTCTGTTTTGCGGCGCGTCGTCCAACCACCATGCAGTGGAGGCAATACGGTTTGGCTGATGCCTTTGAGAATGTCGGGAACACCCGCGGACAAGTCGTTGTTCAACAAGACGACGCAAGGCGAGAAACCGTCTGCAAGATGGACGCGCTCACGGGTACGCAATAAAGGTTCCAGCAGGATTTTATCGCCCAACGCGGTTTCAAACTCGGTCGGCTCGGTAACTTCCGGATTCAGGCTGCCCAAACGGACTTCATACCCTGCCGAGCGCAAAATCTCGCTGAGTGCGTAAACGTTTTGCAGGTAGAATGTGTTGCGGGTATGGTTTTCGGGAATAATCAATACGGATTTTGCCGTTTCGCAGGCGCGTTGTACCGCATCTTGCGCCGCGACTGCCGCCAGCGGGATGAAATTCGGATTCAGATTGTTGAAACCTCCGGGGAACAAGTTCATATCAATAGACGAAATTTTGTAACCGGCATTGCGGATATCGACCGAACCATAAAACGGCGGGCGGTGTGCGTTCCATTGCGAACGGAACCATGCTTCAATTTTGGCGTGGTTGCACAAGATTTTCGCTTCAAACGCCTGAAGTTGCGACAGATGTTCGGCAGCCATAACCGGTAATTTCATTCTCTATACCTCTGATGTCGGATGTTGGATACGGATGGAAATGATAGTGCCTTTTTAGGCGGTACGACAAGCATTGTTTCAAATAAAATACCTCTTTTTGTCAACAATTCTACAATTTGTCTAATTTTTGAAATTGATTTTTAGATTTTTATATGAAAATGTAGAAATTAGACAAATTTCTATTGCACTACCCCTGTAAAAAGCCTAAAATCCGCCCATTAAAACAAACCATCTACTCCTATTATTAATAAGTAAAGATAACCCATCATGAGCGCACAAACCCTCTACGACAAACTCTGGAACAGCCACGTCGTCCGCGAAGAAGAAGACGGCACTGTCCTGCTCTATATCGACCGCCATTTAGTACACGAAGTCACCAGCCCTCAGGCATTTGAAGGTCTGAAAATGGCGGGGCGCAAGCTGTGGCGTATCGACAGCGTCGTCTCCACCGCCGACCACAACACCCCGACCGGCGATTGGGACAAAGGCATCCAAGACCCGATTTCCAAGCTGCAAGTCGATACTTTAGACAAAAATATCAAAGAGTTCGGCGCACTCGCCTACTTCCCGTTCATGGATAAAGGTCAGGGCATCGTTCATGTTATGGGACCGGAACAAGGCGCAACCCTGCCCGGCATGACCGTCGTCTGCGGCGACTCGCACACCTCTACCCACGGCGCATTCGGCGCACTGGCACACGGTATCGGCACTTCCGAAGTCGAACACACCATGGCGACCCAGTGTATTACCGCGAAAAAATCCAAATCCATGCTGATTACCGTTGAAGGTCGTCTGAAACCGGGCGTTACCGCTAAAGACGTTGCCCTCTACATCATCGGACAAATCGGTACGGCAGGCGGCACGGGCTACGCCATCGAGTTCGGCGGCGAAGCCATCCGTAGCCTCTCTATGGAAGGCCGCATGACCCTGTGCAACATGGCGATCGAAGCAGGGGCGCGCTCCGGCATGGTTGCCGTCGATCAAACCACCATTGACTATGTCAAAGACAAACCCTTCGCACCCAAAGGCGAAGCATGGGACAAAGCCGTCGAATACTGGCGCACGCTGGTTTCCGACGAAGGCGCGGTATTCGACAAAGAATACCGTTTCAAAGCCGAAGACATCGAACCGCAAGTAACATGGGGCACATCGCCCGAAATGGTTTTGGACATCAGCGGCAAAGTACCGAATCCTGCCGAAGAAACCGATCCCGTCAAACGCAGCGGCATGGAACGCGCCCTCGAATACATGGGTTTGGAAGCCGGCACGCCGCTGAACGAAATCCCCGTCGACATCGTATTCATCGGCTCCTGCACCAACAGCCGCATCGAAGATTTGCGCGAAGCCGCCGCCGTCGTCAAAGGCCGTAAAAAAGCCGACAATGTACAGCGCGTGTTAATCGTTCCCGGCTCCGGCTTGGTTAAACGGCAGGCGGAACAGGAAGGCTTGGACAAAATCTTCATTGATGCCGGTTTCGAATGGCGCGAACCGGGTTGCTCGATGTGTCTCGCCATGAACGCCGACCGCCTCACTCCGGGCCAACGCTGCGCCTCCACTTCCAACCGCAACTTCGAAGGCCGCCAAGGCAACGGCGGACGCACGCACCTGGTCAGCCCCGCTATGGCTGCAGCCGCCGCGGTAAACGGACGCTTTACCGACATCCGTACCATGGCATAATCTTTCAGACGACCTTGCATAACCACCAAAGGTCGTCTGTAACCACCATCTCCGCGCAAAGGAGATTCTCCAACTCTTAAATCAAGGAATCCAATGATGAACAAACTGTTGATAACCACCCTTGCTGCCCTTACCCTGGCTGCCTGCTCCAGCACTTGGTCCGGAGCGAAAGATGACGCTAGCCGCAACTGGGATAAAACAGAAAACGCTGCCGAGCGCGGCTGGGACAAAACCAAAGCTGCCGTGAAAAAAGGCGGTAACGCTGTTGGCCGCGGCATGACCCATGTCGGCGAAAAAATTGAAGAAGCTACTGAATAAACTGCTATCTTTACACAAGGCTGCCTAAAATATATTTTCAGGCAGCCTACTACGCAAACAATAAGAGTTATAAAAACCTTTACTCAAACCACCGTTTATATTCATGTAACTCCGCATTTTTTCATTTATACCAACTATTGCCTTTTGTGAAGATGCCGAATATTATTAGTAATACAGTAACACAGACTGTACTTTTCAAACTATTAGGAGCTTCAAATGAAAAAATTCGCCCTCATTGCTTTGACCGCTATGACCTTGCTGTCTGCCTGCAACACCATTTCCGGTATGGGCAAAGATGTCAGCGCCGCCGGTAACGCAGTCAGTGGTTCTGCTGAGTCTGTAAAAAATTACTAATCCAAAATCCAATTTTACGCAGGAATCCATACATGAAGAAATTTGCCCTAATCGCACTTACCGCGATGACCTTGCTCTCTGCCTGCAACACTATTTCAGGCGTAGCTAAAGACGTCAGTGCCGCCGGTACTGCTGTCAGCAATACCGCTGAAAATGTCAAAACCTACTGACTAAACAAAATTTAAACGTAAATGCCCCGGAAATCGGGGCATTTTATAATCCTCGACAAACGAAAAAGTACAGAACATGAAAGCCTTTACCAAAATCACCGCCATCGTCGCTCCGCTCGATCGCAGCAATGTTGACACCGACGCCATCATCCCCAAACAATTTTTAAAATCCATCAAACGAAGCGGCTTCGGTCCCAATGCCTTTGACGAATGGCGTTACCTCGACCACGGCGAACCGGGCATGGACAATAGCAAACGCCCGCTGAACCCCGATTTCTCGCTGAACCAGCCGCGTTACCAAGGCGCGCAAATCCTGTTGACACGCAAAAACTTCGGCTGCGGCTCCTCGCGCGAACACGCCCCTTGGGCATTGGATGACTACGGTTTCCGCGCCGTCATCGCCCCCAGCTTCGCCGACATCTTCTTCAACAACTGCTACAAAAACGGCCTCCTGCCCATCGTGTTGACCGAAGAACAAGTCGACCAGCTCTTCAAAGAAGTCGAAGCCAACGAAGGCTATCAGCTCTCCATCGACCTTGCCGAACAAACCCTGACCACGCCTAACGGCGAAACATTTAAATTCGACATTACCGAACACCGCAAACACTGCCTCTTAAACGGCTTGGACGAAATCGGCTTAACCCTGCAACACGCCGACGAAATCCGCGATTTCGAAGAAAAACGCCGCCAAAGCCAGCCTTGGCTGTTTAACGGTTGATACATAAAAAGGTCGTCTGAAAACGAGTGTAGCGAATTTCGCTAAAACGCAAAAACAGTTTTCAGACGACGGCGGATTCGCATTTGAAGTGCAACTTTCCCTAACAGAAAAAGGCCAGTATGCGGTAGCATACGGCCTTTCCTGCAAGAAAGATTGCCATGAGCTACACACAACTGACCCAAGACGAACGATACCATATCCAATACCTGTCCCGCCACCGCACCGTCACAGAAATCGCCAAACAGCTTAACCGCCACAAAAGCACCATCAGTCGCGAAATCAGACGGCACCGCACCCAAGGGCAGCAATATAGTGCCGAAAAAGCACAGAAGCAGAGCCGGACTATCAAACAGCGTAAGCGAAAGCCCTATAAGCTTGATTCGCAGCTGATTCAACACATCGACACCCTTATCCGCCGCAAACTCAGTCCCGAACAAGTATGCGCCTACCTGCGCAAACATCACGGGATAACACTCCACCACAGCACCATTTACCGCTACCTCCGCCAAGACAAAAGCAACGGCGGCACCTTGTGGCAACACCTCAGAATATGCAGCAAACCCTACCGCAAACGCTACGGCAGCACATGGACCAGAGGCAAAGTGCCCAACCGCGTCGGCATAGAAAACCGACCCGCCATCGTCGACCAGAAAGCCCGCATCGGCGATTGGGAAGCCGACACCATCGTCGGCAAAGGACAGAAAAGCGCATTACTGACCTTGGTCGAACGCGTTACCCGCTACACCATCATCTGCAAATTGGACAGCCTCAAAGCCGAAGACACTGCTCTGGCAGCCGTTAGGGCATTAAAGGCACATAAAGCCAGAGTGCACACCATCACTATGGATAACGGCAAAGAGTTCTATCAACACACCAAAATAGCCGAAGCATTGAAGGCGAAAACCTATTTTTGCCGCCCCTACCATTCGTGGGAGAAAGGGCTGAATGAGAACACCAACGGACTCATCCGCCAATATTTCCCCAAACAAACCGATTTCCGAAACATCAGCAATCGGGAGATACGCAGGGTTCAAGATGAATTGAATCACCGGCCAAGAAAAACACTTGGCTACGAAACGCCAAGTGTTTTATTCTTGAATCTGTTCAAACCACTGATACACTAGTGTTGCACTTGAAATCCGAATCCAAGGACCTTTTTTCGTCTCCTCCCTCAAAACATGATTACCGACACCATCACCAACGCCGCCCGTTACGCCGCTTTGCACCCTGACTTCGCCGACGCCGTCCGCCTGTTGCAAACGCTGGATTTCGCCGCCCTGCCCGACGGACAAGTGCCGTGTGAAAATCCAAACATCCGCCTCTTTATCGGCAGCGAACCGATGAGGAGCAAAGCCGATGCCAAGCCGGAAGCGCATTTGAAACACATCGACATCCAAGCTCCCATCAGCGGAGAGGAAACCTACGGCTGGATAGACAGAGGTCGTCTGAAAAACGGTTTGGGCTACGACGAAAAGCGCGACATCGAATTTTTCGACTGCGAATCGGAAACCTGGCTCACGCTCCAACCGGGCGAGTTTGCCCTCTTCTTTCCCAACGACGCACATGCTCCGCTGGTCGGCGACAGGCCAAACATACGCAAAGCCGTTTTTAAAATCCGTGTTGAAACTGAACGTCTGTAATATTCAGACGACCTCACACCCTTATTCAGGACACAATATGTCTTTTTTCAGCAGGTTGTTCCGTTCCAAACCCAAATTAATGAACTGGCAGGAATTTGTCGAATACTTTGCCCGTCGTATCCAAGACGAATTACATTTTGAAGTTAAAATCGACTGGGGTGAAGATATTGCTTCTTCGCCTATCATTGTCCATTTTCCCGAAGATAATGAAGCGTCGTTCAGCACATATTTGAGCAGCCATTACACAAGTTATCTGCAAAATCCTGATGCCTTGAATGCCATTGTTGCTGCCAATTTAGCGGTTATCCGTAAGATTCAAGACACTAAAGCCAGCGTTTCAGCACAACAAATTCTTCCGACGATTAAAAATACGATTTATCTGGAAAACACCAGACTGATCGCAAATAAGGACGAAACCGAACCTATCGATTACCTGGTATTCAAACCGATTGCGGGCGATATCATGTTGCTTTATATGGTGGATACGGATGAATCCATGCATACGCTCAACCATGAACATATGAAAGAGGCCGGTATTGAAGATGAAGACGCCTTGTATCGTACCGCCATGGATAATCTGCGCCAACGGATAAATGGACGTGTCCAAATTCATCATGCTGAAGGTTGGTCATTGGCTCAAATTCATTTGGACAACGACTATGATGCCTCCCTGATTTTGCTTTTAGACGAAGTACTTAAAGACGATCCTATGCTGCCCGCCAATCCTGTTTTTGCAGTTCCGGCACGCAACGCCCTGCTCATTTGCAGCCCGTCCGATGAAGAAGCTTTGCAGGCGATGGCAAATATTACCCTGCAGGCATTTGAAGAATCTGCCTACGCGATTTCTACCCAGCTTTACCAGTACCACAATGGTACAATCAGCGTTTTCAGAGCAAATTGATTTAAGGCCGTCTGACAAACAGGTACCCTACCCTTTACCTAAAACTTTCCCGTAAGGAAACCCAAAATGACCAAACATATCGCCATCCTCCGAGGCGACGGCATCGGTCCCGAAATCGTCGCCGAAACCGTCCGCGTACTCGACAAACTCATCGCCCAAGGCTTGGACGCCAGCTACGAATACGCCCCATTGGGCGGCGAAGCCTACGACGAATACGGCCATCCCTATCCCGAATTTACGCAAAACCTCTGCCGCAAAGCCGATGCCGTCCTGCTCGGCGCGGTCGGCAGCCCGCAATACGACAATCTTGACCGCCCGCTACGCCCCGAACGCGGACTATTGGCAATCCGCAAAGATCTGAACCTGTTTGCCAACCTGCGCCCCGCCATCCTCTATCCCGAGCTTGCCAACGCCTCCACGCTCAAACCCGAAATCGTCGCAGGCCTCGACATCCTCATCGTGCGCGAACTCACCGGCGACATCTACTTCGGCGAACCGCGCGGCATCCGCGTTCTGGAAAACGGCGAACGCGAAGGCTACAACACCATGAAATACAGCGAAAGCGAAATCCGCCGCATCGCCCACGTCGCCTTCCAATCCGCCCAAAAACGCAGCAAAAAAGTCTGCTCCGTCGGCAAAGCCAACGTTTTGGAAACCACCGAACTGTGGCGCGAAATCTTTGAAGAAATCGGCAAACAATACCCCGACGTCGAACTCTCCCACATGTATGTGGACAACGCCGCCATGCAGCTCGTGCGCGCGCCCAAACAATTCGACGTCATCGCCACCGGCAACATCTTCGGCGACATCCTCTCCGACGAAGCCTCCATGCTGACGGGCTCCATCGGCATGCTGCCCTCCGCCTCGTTGGACGAAAACGGCAAAGGCCTGTACGAACCGTCACACGGCTCTGCTCCCGACATCGCCGGACAAAACAAAGCCAACCCGCTGGCCACCATCCTCTCGCTTGCCATGCTGCTGCGTTACAGCCTGAACGATGAAGCGCGCGCGCAACAAGTTGAAAGCGCCGTCCAAAAAGTGCTACAACAAGGCTTGCGCACCGGCGATATTTACGAAGAAGGTACAAAACTCGTTTCCTGCTCCGAAATGGGCGATGCCGTACTCGCCGCCTTGTAAAAGGTCATCTGAAAACGAGAGTACGTTTTAAGCAAAATGCGCGGAAAACTCCGCGCATTTTTTCAAACAATTTTTATAGCTTTTTGAGGCCTTATCGAGAATGGTGCGGGACAGGTTATATAGTGGATTAACTTTAAATCAGGACAAAGCGACGAAACCGCAGACAGTACAGATAGTACGGCAAGGTGAGGCAACGCCGTACTGGTTTAAAGTTAATCCACTATAGTCTCATTCCCTCTTCTGCCTCCGCCAGCCTGACAGCCCAAAACAAAGCAAAAAACAGTAAAAGGTCGTCTGAAACCCTTTTCAGACGACCTTTACTATTGAAATATGGCATAATCAAAAGCATCAAAAATATCTGACAAGGAATCCCTATCGTGAGTATTTCCCTGCCCCAATACCTGCTTTACCTGCAATATATGCTTGCGGGTGTAGTGATGACTGTCGTTTTCGGCGCGATG
The DNA here is from genome assembly GCF_017753665.1 of Neisseria sicca. NCBI lineage: Bacteria > Pseudomonadati > Pseudomonadota > Betaproteobacteria > Neisseriales > Neisseriaceae > Neisseria > Neisseria sicca. Next base: position 593,718 of record NZ_CP072524.1, on the reverse strand, counting down.
TATCTGCGTATCACGCCTGCGGAAGAGTTGCGGCTGATTAAAAACGGCAACCTTGCCTGCGCCTTGTCGTTCGGCGGTGCGCTGGTCGGATTTTGTCTGACACTCGCGTCCAGTATTGCCCATAGTGTCAGTTTCGTCGATTTTATCCTGTGGGGTCTCGTCGCGGCAGTGATTCAAATTTTGGTGTATTTTGCCGCCACGATGATGATTAAAGGCGCAACGGAAGAACTTATCGGCAACAACGTCGCCGTCGGCGCACTCTATGGCGCGGTGTCCGTGTCCATCGGTATCTTGAATGCCGCTTGTTTGACCTGATTTATATAAACAGTTTGCAAAATATACGGCTGCCCGCATTTCCGCCCCGCTCCGTGTTATCCCATTCTTCAAAATAAGGAACCGCAATGTTCAACTTTATCAAGAAACAGTTTATCGACGTCATCCAATGGCCGAATCCCGACGACAGCCTGCTGATGTGGCGTTTCCCGATTGCCGATGAGGAAATCCAAAACGGCGCGAGCCTGACCGTGCGCGAGGCGCAGATGGCGATGTTTGTCGATGAGGGCGTAACCGCCGACGTGTTCGGACCGGGGCGTTACACGCTCAACACGCAAACGCTGCCGCTGCTGACCAACCTGAAAAACTGGGACAAACTCTTTGAATCCCCGTTTAAATCCGATGTTTATTTTTTCAATACCAAACAACAGCTTGCGCGGAAATGGGGGACGTCGCAACCCGTTACCGTGCGCGATGCCGAATTCGGCGCGGTACAGTTGCGCTCGTTCGGTATGTACGCCTACCGCATCAGCGATCCGGCAAAATTCTTTAAAGAAGTCAGCGGTGTAGCGGCAGAATACAGCGGCGCGGAGTTGGAAGCCCAGTTGCGCAATATCGCCGTCACCCAACTCGCAGCGGCGTTCGGCAGCTCAGGCATTCCGTTTTTGGATATGGCGGCAAACCAAGTTTTGCTGTCGCAAAAAATCGGCGAGTTGCTCGGCGCAGAGTTTGCCAAACTCGGCTTGACGCTCGAAAACTTCACCGTCGAAAGTATCACTCTGCCTGCCGCCATCCAAGAAGCGTTGGATAAGAAAATTTCCATGGGCGTCATCGGCGACTTGGGACGCTACACCCAATACCAAACCGCCGAATCCATCCCGCTCGCCGCGCAAAACGAAGGCGGGCTTGCTGGAATCGGCGCAGGCTTGGGCGTAGGCGCAGGCGTCGGTCAGGCAATGGCTGGCGCGATGGCAGGCATGATGCAGCCAGCGGTTCAACCGGCAGCACAACCTGCCCAAAGCGTTCAGACGGCCTCCGAAGACCCGCAGGCAAAATTGGCGAAACTCAAATCTTTGCTGGACGGCGGTTTGATTGCTCAAGAGGATTACGATAAAGCCAAAGCGGAAGTGTTGAAGCAGTTGATCGGCTGAGGAAATAGGCCGTCTGAAAACGGTTTCAGACGGCCTTTACCTGTTCGGTCAGTCTATACGGTAAAATCCAGCCGTCGATATTTCGATTTTTAAAAAACAATCCGTCCCACACTATTGCAAGGTCGTCTGAAACTTCCAACCCACTTCCGAAAAGCAAACATGTCAAACACCCCCTTCTTTAAAACCGACTGCCCGAGCTGCGGCGCGCCTGTCGAAGCGCATTCCGCCTCAGCCGTTACGCTGGTGTGCGGCTACTGCAACAGCATGCTGGTGCGGCAGGATGACGGTATCGTCGATTCCGGCCGCGATTCCGCATTGCTGGAAGATTTCAGCCCGCTGCAAATCGGTACGGCCGGCACATTCGTTACGCAACGCTTCACCCTGGTCGGGCGGCTTCAGGTGCAATACGACGACGGCGCATGGAACGAATGGTACGCGCTGTTTGACGACGGCAGGACGGGCTGGCTTTCGGAAGCAGGCGATTTGTATGTGATGACCATGCCCGTCGAAACCGACAACCCGCCGCGCTTTGAGGACATTCGGGCAGGATTTAGCGAACTGACTTTCCAAAACAAACGCTATGTCGCCTCAGACGTACGCCACATCAGCTTGAAACGCGCTGCCGCGCAGGGCGAGCTGCCGTTTGTTTTGGACGAAGACCGTCAGAACAAAGTCGCAGACTGGCGTTGCGAAGACCTTTTCATCACGCTCGATTACAGCGGCGACACCCCCGAAACCTTCTTCGGCCGCATGGTGAACTTGGATGATTTGAAGCTGGAAAATACCCGCAGCGAAGACGAAATCAAAGAAAGCGCAGGCCGTCTGAAAGGCAGTATTTCCTCGGAAAACTGCCCCAACTGCGGCTCGTCCGTCCACTGGGTCAACGGCCTCACCTCCCATCTCAACTGCCCAAGCTGCGGCAGCGAATTGGCAATCGGCAAAGACAAAGCCGAACTCATTACCGCCAACGCCATGCGCACGGCGCAGCAAAGCCTGTTTACCCTGTCCGTCGGCAGACAAGGCCGTCTGAAAAACCGCGAATTTTACGTTATGGGGGCGGTCAGATACGCCGAAACCGACGCACAGGAAACATTCGACAACCTGTTTAACGGCGCCGACCGCGTGCTCACGCCCGAAGGTCAATGGTCGGAATATCTGCTTTACAACCCGACGCAAGGTTTCCTGTGGCTGGTCGAATCCGATGACGGCTGGAACCTTTCCCAAACCCAAAACACATGGCCGCGCCTCGACCGAAACCGCCAACCGCAAGGCTGCGGCAAACTTTACGACTACGGCGGCAGGGTCGAAGTCGCGGCCGGCGCGTTCTACTGGCGCATCCGAAGCGGCGATTTGAACTATTACAGCGACTACCGCGACGGACAAAACCGCAAACTTTCTGCCGAATTGAACACGCACGAAATGGCATGGAGCAAAAGCGTACCGGTTGATTACAGCGAAGTTGCCGAGGCATTTAGCCTGAGCAGCCGCGCACCGCATTACACCGCAAAAATGGCGGCAGACGGTATTGATAAATCACTGAGAATCGTGATGACCGCCATCTTGGTTGTCGTCAACCTCCCTGCTTTGATAATCAGCGACAACCCTGCCACCCCCTCAGTCATCCTCATAGGAGCCTGGTTAATGTGGACTATGGGCAAAAAAGACGAGGACGAGGACGAGGATTAAACCATGTCGAGAACTACTTACATCATTTTCAGTACCATCATCATCGTCATTTCCATGATTATCAGCTACGGCTCTTCCGATTCTGACGGCTCGCGTATGCACTCCGGCGGCTATTACGGCGGCGGTTATTACGGCGGTAGCGGTTATTCCGGAGGTCATAAATGACCCATATCCCCGGCAACCACGGTCTTTTGGATTTATATGGCTGTGATGAAGCTGTCTTGAAAGACGAGGGTCGTCTGAAAACCGCCCTCAAAGCCACCGCCCAAGCCGCAGAAGCCACCATCCTCGCCGAGCGTTTCCACACCTTCGGCGGGGCAGGCGGTATAACCGGCGTGTTACTGCTCGCCGAATCCCACATCAGCATCCACACGTGGCCGGAACACCGCTTTGCCGCCATAGACGCATTCATCTGCGGCGGCATGAAGTTGGAAAGAGTGAAGGAAATATTGTGCAGGGAATTGGCGGCAGAACGGGCTGTTTGGACGGTTGCGCAACGTGGCGAAGGAATATTGGACGATACTCAGCCGCCAGTAGAACAACAAAACCTGTAAAGGTCGTCTGAAACCGTCTTGATGTTTTCAGACGACCTGTCAGAACCCTAAACCGACATTCAACTCCATGCCGACACGCCGTCAATTTCTCAGTTATACCGCCGCGCTTGCCGCTGCGTCCTCTTTCTCTTGGCTGACTTACAACCGCCTCAACCGTAAACCGCCGATTTCCGTCAACCGCGTCGGGCTGCCGTTGGGGCATTTGTTGCGCGACGGGAAATTGCTCAGCCCGCCGACCCGCCGTTACGAATGCAATACGCTGATACTCGGCGGCGGCGCGGCGGGTTTGGGGGCGTTGTGGTATTTGGCGAAACACGGTCATCGTGATGTATTGTTGGCGGAAGGGTTCGAGCGCAACGGCAACAATGCCGCCTACGCCGCTTCAGACGGCCTGAAAGCGCCGAGCGGAGCGCATTATCTTGCGTTGCCGTCGAAAGAGAGCGTGTATGTGCGCGAGATGCTGGCGGATTTTGGTATCTTGCAATCGGACGGCAGTTTCAGGGAAACCGATTTGGTTTACGCGCCCGAGTCGCGCCTTTGGTATCAGGATAAATGGCAAGAACACTTGTTGCCGAAAGAAGATACGGATTCCAAACGTTTTTTTGATTTAATCGGTCGTCTGAAACAGGCTTACGGCAGCGACGGCAAAAAGATTTTCGCCATTCCAATTGCCTTGTCATCGGCAGACGAAACGTGGCGCAAACTTGATAGCCTGACGTTCAAACAATGGCTTGCGCAAGAGGGCTACACCTCGCCCGAACTCTTGTGGTATCTCGATTACTGCTGCCGCGACGATTACGGGCAGGGCATAGCGCAAGTATCCGCCTTTGCCGGACTGCATTACTTCGCCGCCCGCAACAGCGTGGAAACCGTCCTTACCTGGCCCGAAGGTTTGGCGCATCTTTCTGAAAACCTGCGCCGCCATGCCGGTTTGCAGGAAGGTTGGCAACGGTCGTCTGAAAACCGCATCCGCTTCGACAAACCCGCTTCCGTCAACGCATCCGCCGTCAAAATCAAACCCCTTTCAGACGACCGTATCGAAGTTTGGCTGCGCGACAATTCAAGCGGCGAAACCGTCGCCCTGACCGCGCAACACGTTATCTCCGCCATGCCGTTGATGGTCGCCGCCCGCATCGTCGAAAATCCCGCGCAATACGGTTTGAACATTCCCGAATACGCCCCGTGGTTGGTCGCCAATTTCGAGTTGCACAGCTTCCCGAAAGAAAAAAACAACAGCGAAACCGCATGGGATAATGTCATCTACGGCAGCCAAGGACTCGGCTATGTCGTCGCCACCAACCAGCTCATCCGCGTCGCCCGCCCCGAACGCACGATTTTTACTGCCTACACCGCGCTCAACCACGACACCCCGCAAGCCGTCCGCCGCCAACTGCTCGAAGCCACCGACGAAGCACTGCGCGACTTGGCCGCCAAAGACTTGATCGCCGCCTACGGAGAAGGCTTCTGGCAACACGTTTCCCACGTTGATGTTACGGTGCGCGGACATGGCATGAGCGTACCGAAAATCGGTTATCTGAACGACGAATCTTTGTTAAAAATCAGAAACCGCTCGTCAGGATTGCTGTTTGCCCACAGCGATTTGAGCGGCTATTCGGTATTCGAGGAGGCTTTGTATTGGGGCGTGGAAGCGGCGCGGAAGGTGTTGGAACGGGGCTGACTGCCGCAAAAAAGGCGTCCGAAAAAACAAAGACAAAAGGTTTGAATTCAATACAGAAAGCCCGATAGCCCTTTCAACCCGTTTTCACTATAATCCCCATTTCCCCACCCCACTCCCTCGCCATGCCTAAAGCCACTTTCTACACCCACGCCGCCGACCCCGCCGCCTTCGCCTGCCGCCTGATTGCGCGCGCCATACGCGACGGCGGACAGATATTGGTGTGGTCAGATTCTGCCGAGACCATCCGCCGCCTCGACCGCGACCTTTGGCAGCAAATCCCCGAAAGTTTCATTCCGCACGAAATCTGGCAGCCTGACCAACCCATGTCGTCTGAAACACCCGTATGGCTCGCATTCGGCAACACACTGCCCACCGTACTTGAAAACGCCATCGTCCTCAACCTCTCGCCCGACTTTTGGAACGAAGCCCCTGTCATCCCCGCCCGCGTACTCGAAATCGTAGGCAGCAGCCTGGAAGAACTCGCCGACGCACGCGAACGCTTCAGCGCATACAGAAAAAGCGGCTTTACCATCGAACACCACAATATGACTGGAAAAGCCTGAAACCGAAGGTCGTCTGAAAACAGCTTTACACTCCAAGCCAAAAATTTAAACAGCTTTGATTCCTTTTGAATCAAACTGGGCTATAATCCCGACTTTCTTTTACTGACCCTTTTAAAAGACGAAAACACCATGAACAAAACTTTCAAATTTAGCGCATTGGCAATCGCCGCCGCATTGGCACTGACCGCCTGCGATAAAAAAGACGCCAATACACCTGCGGCTGCCTCTGCTCCCGCATCCGCAGCTTCTGCTGCAACAGACGCATCTTCTATCGGCACACCGACCCAACAAGCCAGCTACGCAATGGGTATGGACATCGGCAGATCTTTGAAACAAATGAAAGATCAAGGTGCGGAAATCGATATGAAAGTCTTCATCGAAGCCATGCAGGCTTCTTATGAAGGCAAAGAAAACAAAATGACCGAAGCTCAAGCGCAAGAAGTCATGATGAAATTCCTGACCGAACAACAAACCAAAGCCGCAGAAAAACTTCAAGCTGACGCCAAAGCCAACTTTGAAAAAGGCGAAGCGTTCCTTAAAGAAAATGCAACTAAAGAAGGCGTGAAAACCACCGCCTCCGGCCTGCAATACAAAATCACCAAAGAAGGTGAAGGCAAACAGCCTACCAAAGACGACATCGTCGTTGTCGAATACGAAGGCCGCCTGATTGACGGTACCGTCTTCGATAGCAGTAAAGCCAGCGGCAGCCCTGCTACCTTCCCCGTCAGCCAAGTCATCCCTGGCTGGACCGAAGGCATTCAACTCTTGAAAGAAGGCGGCGAAGCCACATTCTATATCCCGTCCAAACTTGCCTACCGCGATCAGGCAGTTCCCGGTGGTAAAATCGGTCCGAATTCCACTTTGGTATTCGACGTGAAGCTGGTTAAAATCGGTAAACCCGAAGACTTCCAGCCTGCCCCCGGTCAAGTTGACATCAAAAAAGTCCAATAAGCCCGCGCTTTAACCCAATGCCCGAACCTAATCCGTTTCGGGCATTTTTCATTACAAATCCACCCCAACTGCCGTTATCTGTTTTCAGGCAGCAACGGTACGGTTTATCCGTTTCAGACGACCTTTGCAAATCCGATTCCCATCCATATCACGCATAGCATTCCGATTTTATTTTGCTATACAATGACTGCCTGAAAAAAATCGAAAGCCCGACACCATGAAAAACATCGTTATCCTCATCTCCGGCCGCGGCAGCAATATGCAGGCCATCGTCAATGCTGCCATTCCCGACGCCCGCATCGTCGCCGTCCTCAGCAACAGCGCAACCGCTGCCGGACTGGCTTGGGCAGCCGAGCGCGGCATCTCCACCGACAGCCTCAACCACAAAGACTTCCCTAGCCGCCTCGATTTCGACCAAGCCATGATGGAGAAAATCGATGCCTATCAACCTGATTTGGTCGTCCTTGCAGGTTTTATGCGCATTCTCACGCCCGAATTCTGCGCCCATTACCCAAACCGCCTGATCAACATCCACCCGTCCATCCTTCCCGCCTTCACCGGTCTGCACACCCACGAACGCGCCCTCGAAGCGGGCTGCCGCGTTGCCGGCTGTACCATCCACTTCGTGACCCCCGAGCTGGACTGCGGTCCGATTATCTCGCAAGGCATCGTCCCGATACTTGACGGCGACACACCCGACGACATTGCTGCCCGCGTCCTTACCGTCGAACACCGCCTATTCCCGCAAGCCGTTGCCGATTTCGTCGCAGGTCGTCTGAAAATCGAAGGCAACCGAGTTTTCAATTCAGCAGGCAACGCCGAAGGGCAAACCCTGCTCGCGTAATCCACTCCCAATTCGCGACACAATACAAGGAAAAACCATGAGCCAAAACCAGTTGACCCTTTTGGATATCATTTCCGAATCCGACTACCGTCAACGCCAAAGCAAAGCCATCGATTTATTCAACCAAAGCCTCAAAAACAACCCTGAAACAACGTTGGCATTATGCAATTTTGTTGTCGGCGACGTACTCAGCAACCAATCCTTTTCTCCCGGTTTCAAGCTGCACTGCCTAAACTGGCTGATCGACCATCACTTGGACCGCTGTGACGAAAGCTACGAGCAGCATCCTGAAGACGACGGCTTTCCCGAAGGTTTCTACGATTTAATCGATTGCCAGTGGAAATTCAAATGGATCATTCCTACGCTTGCCCGCGACCTTTTTCTCGACAAAAAGGAAATCGAGGAAGCGAACGAAACAATGCGTTACCACTATGAAAACATGCGGTTCAGTCTTTCATCATTTTATAAAACACTGATGCTGCAAAACATCCTGACCGGAGACCACACCGCCGCCAAAGAAAATTTCCAAAAATGGCAGCAAACCGCGACGGACGAATTTTCCGACTGTCCCGCGTGCGAACAGACCGAACAAGTCAACTTCTACCATTTCATCGGACAGTATCAAAAAGCCATCGACACCGCCCAACCCATCTTAACGGGCGAAATGACCTGCGCCGAAGTGCCGCATATTACCTACCATCCCGCCGTCGACAGCATGATACGGCTGGGCAAATATCCGGAAGCAGAGCGTCTTTTGGATGAAGCCATAGACAAAATCAACGCCGAAGAAGACGAAATTTTCGTACGCCTTATCCCCCTCTTCTCCCAACTGGCTTACAAACTCGGACAGTCGCAACGCGCCCTCGATTTGATGAACCGGCACGGCGACGCCATTATTCAACATGCCCAAAACGACAATATGCTCTATTTGGACTACCTCATCGCACTCTACCCCTTTGACGAAGATGCGGCGCAACATGCCCACGAGCTTGCCGCCGACTTCGACAAACGCAACGGCAACAGCCATTACCAAAGCCAGATAGAATTTATGTTCGGTTCGGGCAATCTCCAATAAACCAAGCTCGTCTGAAACCCTTTCAGACGACCCAAAACAGGAGGAAATATCATGAAAACACCCACCCTGCTAATCGCCGCCGCCCTCTCCCTAAGCGCCGCAAACGCCTATGCCGCAGGACTACCCCAATCAGCCACCCTGAAATACTCCGGCAGCTACGGCATACCCGCCACCATGACCTTCACACGCAGCGGCAACCAATACACCATCGTTTCCAGAATCAAAGTCCCGCTCTACCACATCCGTTTCGAATCCGGCGGCAGCATCAGCGGCAACACCATCCGCCCGAGTTACTACAAAGATGTCCGCGACGGCAAAACCTATGCCGAAGCCAAATTCCGAGGCAATCAGGTTACCTACGGTAAAACAGGCGAGCTGCAAACCGAAACCGTCGGCGGCAACATCAGCGATTTATTCACGCTGGCATGGCAGCTTGCCGCCAACGATGCGAAACTGCCCGCCCGCCTGAGCATCACCAACGGCAAAAAAATCTATCCCGTCAGCGGTATGAGCAAAATCGGCAGCGGCAGCTATACCCTGAACGGCAAAGCCATACCCGTCGAAAAATACCGCGTACAACGCGGCGACGACACTGTAACCTATTCCTTCGCCACCTCCTTGGGCAACATCCCCGCCCAAATCAGCTATACCGACGACGGCAAAACCTACGATTTGAAACTGACTTCCGTCAGCATCAACGGCAAACCTGTCAAACCCTGAAATCCCTAACTAAAAAGGTCGTCTGAAAACCATTTTCAGACGACCTTTCTTCTTTCAAAACCCTATTTAAACCACGACTTAATCCGTGCAAACAAAGACATGCTTTGTTTCTCGAAATTCTCTGCCTGCGCGGGTACGGGCAGCGCATTGCGGATCACTTTCATACCGGCAAATGTTTGGGCAACAGGCATGATTTCGATGGAGTTGACGTTCATGTGCGCCGGACGCTGATAGAGCCATAAAGCCGTGTCCGCGATGTCTTGCGGCTGAATGGATTCGACGTTTTCATAAACCTTTTCCGCACGCTCGTCATCGCCCTTAAAGCGGACGTTGGAAAACTCGGTACCGCCGCACAAACCCGGCTCGATGTTGGTGACGCGGATGTTTTTATCCGCCAATTCCGCGCGCAGGTTCATGCTGAACTGGCGCACAAACGCCTTGGTCGCGCCGTACACGTTGCTGCCCTCGTAGGCATAGCTGCCGGCAATCGAACCCAGATTCATGATATAGCCTTGTTTGCGCTCCGCCATTTGCGGCAGGATTTGGCGCGTTAAGAAAGTCAGACCAACGATGTTCGTTTGAATCATGGTTTCCCAATCGCCAAAATCTGCTTTGTCCGCCGTTTCCAAACCCAAAGCCAATCCGGCGTTGTTGATCAGGCAATCGATTTCGGCAAAATTTTCAGGCAGGCTGTCGAGCGCGTTGCGTATCGACTCGGTACGCGAAACGTCCATTTCCAAAGGATAAAACCGCTCGCCCAATTCAGCCGCCAATGCCTGCAGTTTCTCGCCGCGCCGCGCCGCACCGATAACAAAATAACCGGCCTGCGCAAACGTGCGGCACATCGCCTCACCGAAACCTGCTGACGCGCCGGTAACCAAAATCGCCATAACTATTTCCTTTCTTTTCTCGTTTTGTAAACCCATTTCAGGTATGATTGCAACTTTTCAGACGACCTCTTCGGATGTCGTCTGAAAAATATGAATAACAAAATACTATCACAGGACACAAAAGCCATGAATACCAAACTCTTCTCAGCGGCGCTGCTCGCTGCCCTGACCCTTGCCGCCTGCGGTGGCGGCGCACCCGCGCAACCCAAAGGCCCGATCTCCGAAGACCGTACCACTGCGTTCAAATCCATGATGCCCGAGTTCTCCGGCATGGGCAAAATGGTAAAAGGCGAAGAGCCTTACGACGTAGAGAAATTCAAGCAGGCTGCGGCAACCTTTGCCGAAAGCAGCAAAAAACCTTTCACCTTCTTCCAATCTGACGACAAAGGCAACGGCCGCGCCCTGCCTGCGGTTTGGTCTGATGCGGCTAAATTCAAAGCCGAAGAAGACAAATTCGCCGCAGCCGTTGAGAAACTGAACGCCGCCGCACAAACTGGCAAGTTGGAAGAAATCAAAGCCGCTTACAGCGAAACCGGCGCAAGCTGCAAATCCTGCCACGACACCTTCCGCGCTCCGGAAGAATAAACCGCTGCGCAGAAACACAAAAAGGTCGTCTGAAATCCGGTTTCAGACGACCTTTTGAGTTTCGATGAACAGGAAAAAAGTCATATCCGAACATTGCGGACAAGTATCCCAAACCGGCTTTTTGTACCGCTGTCATTTCTCTTTTCACGCAGACGCAAGCCGATATGACGCTATCCATTCCCGACAAGGCGCGCTTATCCTGATTTTTTCGATTTGGCGCGGCGCACGGTAATGCTCTCGCCCCCGATACCCCAGTTATCCATATCCACTTCGTCAATGACGACGACCGTGGTATGCGGATTTTTATTCAATACACGGGCAAGCAACTCGGTAACGCCATGGATAAGCTTGGCTTTCTGTTCGGCATTCGGAGCCTCGCTACCGCCCGTTACCTTGATATTAACGTAAGGCATCATTGTCCTTTCTAAGATGTAGTAAATTCAAATAATCCGATTCATAGTGTCTTTCTCGCTCCCGCCTGCGCAGGAAGAGAAATATAGTGGATTAACTTTAAACCAGTACGGCGTTGCCTCGCCTTAGCTCAAAGAGAACGATTCTCTAAGGTGCTGAAGCACCAAGTGAATCGGTTCCGTACTATCTATACTGTCTGCGGCTTCGTCGCCTTGTCCTGATTTAAAGTTAATCCACTATAACGGCTTAGAAACGTCCTGTTTTTATTTTATTCCGCCTTAAGCGATGGGTTTAAAGGTCGTCTGAAAACTTTCAGACGACCTCATCATTATCCGGCATTCATCTTGTCTTCAAATGCCGCCAAAATCAGCGCGACTTCTTCTGCGTCTTTGACCACCCTTACCGCGTCAAACAGTTCCTGCGCTTCTCCAAACTCTTTCTTCATCATGCCCAGCCATTGTTTCAGACGAGCGACGGGGTATTTGTTGTTTGCTTCTTTGGCGAGACACAAGTGAAAAAATTGATTTATCCACGTCGAAACTTCGGTGAAATCAGTATCGCGGACTGTTTCGCCGTTTTCGTATTGTTTGATTTGGCGCGCCAAATCGGGGCGGATGACGGCGCCGCGACCGAGCATGACGCTGTTGCAGCCCGTCATCTCTTTAATGCCGATATAGTCTTTGAGGCTGAACACGTCGCCGTTGGCGGTTACGGGGATGGCGACGTGTTCGCGGATTTTGCGTATCCATTCCCAATGCGCGGGCGGTTCGTAGCCTTCAACTTTGGTGCGGGCGTGTACGGTCAGGGCGCAGGCTCCGCCTTCGGCAATGGCGGCGGCGCATTCGAGCGCGAGGCTTTTGTCTTCGTAGCCGAGCCGCATTTTGCCTGTGAGTGGTATATGTTCGGGCAGGCGTTGGCGCAGGGTTTTGACGATGTGATGGATAAGGTCGGGCTCTTTGAGCAGGACGGCGCCGCCTTTGTGTTTGTTGACCGTAGGGGCGGGGCAGCCGAAGTTGAGGTCGATTTTGTCCGCGCCGAAGCGGACGGCTTCCAAAGCGTTGACCGCCATATTGTCGGCGTCGCTGCCTAAAAGCTGGACGGTACAGGGCGTGCCTGCGGGGGTCTTGTTGCCGTTGGCAATTTCGGGGATGTATTTGAGCCAGGTGGAACGGGAATGGACGGTGTGGGTAATGCGGACGAACTCGCTGACGCATTCGTCGTAGCCGCCGATACGGGTCAGCAAATCGCGCATCACATCGTCCACCAGCCCCTGCATGGGCGCAAGGATAAGCTGCATATCGGAGAAGGTCGTCTGAAAAAAGGATATGCGTATTGTAGCGGTATATCGGTTAAAATACACGCTTTCCACATAGACGGCGCAAGCGATGGCGATGAACGAAAAAATCCGTTTGATTATCGATACCGACCCCGGGCAGGACGATGCCGCGGCCATTTTGGCGGCACACGGTCTGGCACGGCGCGGCTTGGTTGATTTTTTGGGCATGACCGTCGTCGCGGGCAATGTCGGCGTAGATTTAGCGGCAAAAAACGCGCGTATCGTCTGCGATTGGGCGGGCGAGGAAGATTTCCCCGTTTACGCCGGCGCAGTCAAACCTTTATTGCGCGAACTGGAAACCGCGGAAGCGGTGCACGGCAAAACAGGCTTGGACGGTACGGCGTTGCACGAGCCGCGCTGTCCTTTGCAAAAGCAGCACGCAGTTGCCTATTTGGTCGAAACCTTGAGCTGCGCCGAAGACGCTTCGATTACTTTGTGTCCGATAGGTCCGCTGACCAATATCGCGCTGGCGTTGAGCATCGCGCCGGAAGCCATCCGCGCCATCAAACGCATTGTTCTGATGGGCGGCAATTATTTTGAAGCAGGCAACATGACGCCAGCCGCCGAATTCAATTTCTTCACCGACCCGCACGCGGCGCAAATCGTGTTGCAAAGCGGCGCGCCGATTACGATATTGCCGCTGGACGTTACCCACAAGGCGCAAATCACTTCTGAACGCATGAACCGCTTACGTCGTCTGAAAAACGCCAACGGCAGCCGTTTGGCGGATATTTTGCAAAGTTACGAACGCTTCGACATTCAGCAGTTCGGTTTGGAAGGCGGCCCGCTGCACGACCCTTGCGCCGTTATCTGCGCCGTGTTCCCCGAATTGTTTTCAGGCAGGATGTGCCGCGTGGATGTGGAGACGCAAAGCGGACTTTCCACTGGCGCGTGCGCCGTCGATTGGCACGGAACGACCGGCAAAACGCCCAACGCGCTTTGGATCACCGAAGTCGATGCCGACCGTATGTTTGAAGAACTGACCGCCGCCATTGCCGAACTGCCTTGATTTCCCGATTTTGATTTTTCAGACGACCCCTTTTCAGACGACCCCATCATGAACCCGAAAATTCCCGCCACAGCAGCCATGTTGGTCAAAAACTCGGAACGTTATCTGACCGAAGTATTAACCGCGCTTCAAGACTTCGACGAAGTTTTGCTGCTCGACAACGGCTCGACCGACCGTACCTTTGAAATTGCCGAACGCTTCACCAACGTCAGTTATTACAAACACGACTTCATCGGCTTCGGCCCGATGAAAAACCTTGCCGCCCGCCTCGCGCAAAACAATTGGATATTCAGCATAGACAGCGACGAAGTGGCGGATAGCGAATTAGTTGCAGCCATCCGCAAAGCCGTCGCGGAAAACAAAGAACAAAACATCTTCTCGCTCTCGCGCCTGAACCACTACAACGGCCGCCTGATCAAAGCCTGCGGCTGGTATCCCGATATTATCCCGCGCCTTTACCACCGACGCTTTACCCGCTTTTCCGACCGTCAGGTGCATGAATCGCTGATCTTGCCGCCCGATGCAAACGTCCGTCCACTCGAAGGTCGTCTGAAACACTATTCCTTTGAAAACGCCGAAGTGCTGATTCAAAAAATGCAGCAATACAGCTCGCTCTACGCCGAAGAAAACCGCTACAAAAAAGACAGCTCGCCCTTCAAAGCCCTGTTGCACGGCAGCGTATCGTTTGTCAAAAACTACCTGCTCAAACGCGGTTTCGCCTACGGCACGGACGGCTTGACCATTTCCATCGCCAACGCTCAAGGTTCGTACTACAAATACGTCAAACTTTACGAGCGCAACCGCAATATCAGCGTCGCCCTGATTGTAACCACCTACAACCGCCCCGACGCGCTGGAGCTGGTTTTGAAATCCGCGCTCGCGCAAACCCGCCTGCCCAACGAAATCATCGTCGCGGACGACGGTTCGCGCCAAGACACCGCCGAAGTCGTTGAGTTCATCCGCAGCCATACCGACATCCCCGTCAAACATTCTTGGCGGCCGGACGATGGCTTCCGCGCCGCCGAATCGCGCAACCGCGCGCTGGCGCAGGCAAAAAGCGACTACATCATCCTTATCGACGGCGACATGATACTCGACCCTTCCTTCATCGCAGACCACCTCAAGCTCGCACGCAAAGGCAGGCTGATACAAGGTTCACGCGTCATCCTGACCCAAGCGCGTACCGAAGAAATTTTAGACTCCGGCGAATTGCCCGATTTGTCCGTGTTCAGCCAAGGCATAGAAAAACGCCTCTCCGCCCTGCGCTGCCGCAGCCTGTCCGCCCTGATCGGCAGACAAAGCAGCCGCAAACACAAAGGCATCAAAACCTGCAATATGGGCTTTTTCCGCAGCGATGCGCTTGCTGTCAACGGCTTCGACAACCGCTTTGTCGGCTGGGGGCGCGAAGACAGCGAGTTCGTCGCCCGCCTCTTCCATAACGGCATGAAACGCCACAACCTCAAATTCTCCGGCATCGCCTACCACCTTTGGCATCACGAAGCCGAACGCGACGCCCTGCCGCAAAACGACGCCCTGCTCAAAGCCACGTTGTCCGAACAAAAAATCCGCTGCGAAGACGGCATGGACGAGTTCATAAAATAAACCGCTTTGCGCGCGTTTCCCCCTCAAACGTCGTCTGAAACTTTTCAGACGACGTTTTACCTTAAAGCAGCCGCCAGCCCATCAAATCTTTACTGAAACCAAACACTTGCAGTGTTATACTATCAATACAACGACAAACGATTCACACACTACGGTTACACATCATGTCCCCCCGCCCGATTACCATCACCTCATACAACATGCACAAAGGCATGTCCGCACTCAACCGCAAAGTCCAAGTGGACAGTATGGCGGAAGAGCTGCGCGGCATAGGCTCGGATGTCCTGTTTTTACAGGAAGTGCAAGGTCAACACCTGACCCGCAGCAACAGGCTGCCCGATTTTCCCGGAAAACCGCATTACGACATCCTCGGCGACCGCCTCTCCTACAACCGCAGCTACGGCAAAAACGCCGTATACCCGCAGCGCCACCACGGCAACGCCATCCTCAGCCGCCTGCCGCTGGAAACCCGCCACAACCTCAACATCAGCGTCAACAAACTCGAACAGCGCGGCGTACTCCATTGCGAAGTCCTGCCCGAAGGCTGGGACACCCCGCTCGTCTGCCTCTGCGCCCACCTCAACCTGCGCGAACCCGACCGCGCCAAACAATACCGCGCCATCTTCGAATACGTCGTGCATCACATCGACCCGCAAAGCCCGCTGATTCTCGCCGGCGACTTCAACGACTGGCGGCAAAAATCCGCCCTATCCTTAGGCAACGCCTTGAACCTGAACGAAGTATTCGTGGACAGCAACGGCAAACGCCCCAAAACCTTCCCCGCCCGCCTGCCCGTCCTCAGCCTCGACCGCGTCTATACCCGCAACTTGGAAGTCCTAGACTCCCAAATCCACAACGGCAAAAACTGGCAACGCCTCTCCGACCACTTGCCCTTAAGCGTCAAAGTCCGACCCAAACTGCCTTGACCGCACCCATGCCAAAGGTCGTCTGAAAACCTGAAATCAGGTGTTTCAGACGGCCTTCCATATCCACACTCTTACCCACTACACCGTATGAAATTCAAATAAAGGATACTTAGGCCATCATTCCCATTCCGTCGTTCCTACTTGAATTTACTGTAAAACGATAGAAGAATCTCTTTTATTTTCAAACCCTTTATTCCCCTACATTCCGTTTCCCGATAAAATACACGCTTTCGATTTTGACTCTATCTGCCATGCCGACCGACCTTCAAGCCATCAACCGCCTGCTGCCGCAAACCCAGTGCCGAGAATGCGGCTATCAAGGCTGCCTGCCTTATGCGCAAGCTTTGCTGCACGAGGATGCACCTGTTAATTTGTGCTCACCCGGCGGGGAAGCGGTGATGCTGGACATTGCCGCCTTATTGGGTAAGCCGCGCGTCGCGCCCGTCAAAATACAGCCCAAAGCCGTAGCCCTGATAGACGAAGCCGCCTGTATCGGCTGTACCGCCTGCATCCGCGCTTGTCCTGTCGATGCGATTATGGGCGCAAGCAAATTCATGCACGCCGTTATCAGCGACGAATGCACAGGCTGCGGACTCTGCCTCCCGCCTTGTCCGGTGGATTGTATCGACATGATACCTTCCGAACACGACTACCTTCCCGCCGCGCGCAGCCTGAGCCGCTCTTCCGAAGCGCGTTTCGCCGCCGCCGAACACGCGCAAAGCCGCTTTGATTGGCACACCGAGCGCAAAGCGCGTGACGAGGCGGAACGCAAAGCCATGCTTGCCGAGCGCGAAGCCGCCGTTAAAGCCAAGCAGGCGCAAATTCAAGCCGAAACCCAAGCTGCCGCCAAACCTGCATTCAATCCTATGGATTTGATTGCCAAAGCCATGGCGAAAGCCCAATCCCAACAAGACAAACTGGTTGCTTCCGACAACCGCGAAGCATTCAAAAACCGACAAATCGAAGAAGCTAAAGAGCGTGCCGAATTACGCCGCGCCCAGCGTGATGTCAAATATGGCAACGAAGAAGAAAAAGCCGCCGCGCTCGCCTATCTGCGCCGTTATAAAGCGGAGCAAGAAGCAGCCAAAGAAATACGATGATTTTGGTGGAGAGACTTCAAAGGTCGTCTGAAAGAGGTTTTCAGACGACCTTATAAATATAAAAAAAGATTCCGTCATTCCAGTGCAAATGAAAATCCTTATTCAATAATCGGAAATTTCCAAATACATCATTCCTACGGAGAATATTGAGAAAAACAAACTACCGCTTCAACAAAAAGAAGGTCGTCTGAAAACGCAATATAGACAATCCAGCGTTTTCAGACGACCTTTTTCAATCCATTTTTATTTCTGCCAATACGTTTTCACGTTCACAAATTCATACAACCCGAATTCAGACAATTCCCGTCCGTAACCTGAGGCTTTAACGCCGCCAAAGGGAAGGCGCAGGTCGCTGCTGGTGTGGCGGTTGATAAAGACCGAGCCTGCTTGGATTTTTTCGGCAAACTCCCATGCACGGCGGGTATCGGCGGTATAAATGCTTGCGCCCAGTCCGTAAGGCGTATCGTTGGCAAGGGCGATGGCATGTTTTTCATCCCTCGCCCGCAAAATCATGGCAACCGGCCCGAAAACCTCTTCATTCCAAACGCGGCAGTCAGGATTTACTTTGTCCAACACGGTGGCAGGGTAAAACCAGCCCTTTCCTTCGGGAATGAAACCGCCTACCAAAACTTCTGCGCCGTGTGCGACTGCGTCCTGCACTTGAGCGTGTACGTTTGCGCGCAAGTCTTCGCGGTGCAGCGGTGCGAGTGTGGTTGCGGGGTCTTTAGGATCGCCTGTTTGCAATTTGGCGCATTCGGCAAGAAACAGGGGGATGAAGCGGTCGGCGATGGCTTCGGTAACGATAATACGTTTGGCGGCGTTGCAAGACTGACCGGCGTCGCGGAAACGCGAATAACAGGCTTCCGCAGCGGCGCGTTCGAGATCCGCATCGGGCATGACGATGAAAGGATTGCTGCCACCGAGTTCGAGGACGGTTTTCTTGAGGTGCAATCCCGCATGGGCGGCGAGCAGGCGGCCGGTCTGCGTCGAGCCGGTAAACGCCATCGCATCGGTGTCTTCGATGGCTTTCAAGGTATCGTCGTTATCCAGCCACGCACCAATCAACGGGAGGTCGTCTGAAACCAGTTCCAGCAGTGCCGCGCTGACCCGCGCAACACTGGGCGCAGGTTTGACGGCACAAGCATTGCCCGCACAAAGCGCGGGAATAGCAAAACGCAAAACCTGCCAGACAGGATAGTTCCACGGCATGACGGCAAGCACAACACCCAACGGCTCAAAACGCACCTGACTGAGGCTCGCCTGCGTGGCAATGGTCTTATGCGCCAGCAACTCGGGGGCAAGGCGGACATAATATCGGATGAGTTCGACGGATTTATCCAATTCAGCACGGCATTCATGCAGGCAGCGTCCGACTTCTTCACAAACCATTTCCGCAAGCCGCTCTTTGTTTTGCGCCAAACGCTCGGCAAAAGCTTGCAGCAAAGCAGTCCGCCCGGTAACGCCCAATCGCGCAAACGCCTGCCGACGTACTCTCAACGCTGCCAATTCTTGTGCAAACTCGGCATAACTTTGCGCAGGTCGGCGACAAAGGGTTTCGCCGGTATAGGCATTGATGCTGTGAAACATGGTTCGGATCCTTTGTATGTCGGTTTTATTTTAGGTCGTCTGAAAAACAAGGTACGTTTTCAGACGACGTTTGTTCATCATCAAAGAAACGCGATTATATAGCAAACTTAGATAACTCCATGCAATCCTTTCTAAATAGACAGCCTGAACGAAAAAGAATTTATGTAACTCGATAATCACTCATTAAAAAGTAATCGAAATATCTAAAATAAGCCTAAAAAATAATAAAGGTCGTCTGAAACCCTGTTTCCAAGGTTTTCAGACGACCTTTCATCATCAACACAGATTATAGGAAGCAGAACCAATAGCAGCCGAATTTGCAAATGGCAATGATTTCCCACCAATTTGCAATAAATTGTCTAAATAACCATATGTAGCACCAGCCGCATTTATCCAATCCTGACTAGTATATTCTCTTGATGAGTTATCTTGATTGGGAAGTACAAGATTATTGCTTGAAATATTGCTCGCATTAACGACACCATTACCAATATTTATAGCTTCAGAAACTCTTGATATGAAAACAAACTCCTAATTTTTAGTTACTTACTGCTTGACAAAATTCTAAGATTTTTATATTTATCATTACGGCTAATTATAAAAAATAATAGAGACAATATAAAAAAAATAAACCAAAAAGATAAATCTGATTTTAGATTTGCAATATATCTATTCCTATAAAGCGAAACCATTTCTCCATAAGTATAAAAAATACTATCATTTAGCTTTAGCTCATAAATTGTCATATTATCATCTACTTTAGCATATACTTTATAACCATATAAGTTTCTTGGATTTTCACAAAATATTTTATTTGAGTCTGATATGCACTTACCTTCCCTTTCTAGCTTTACCGCAATCCAATCACATCTACCCGGCGCATAAACTCCTCCTATACCTCTAGCTCCATACCCTACTAGGAGCTTATTCACATTACCACAGTAAATATTTATGTTTTTATTCTTTGTTTTAATATAAATTCCATCCAATCTTTCTTTATACTTTCCAGGTGGTAGGCGGTCATCATGGATAACTTCTCCAGTAATAGTATGCAAACTTTTATATTTAGGTTGATTATATAGATAATAACTATAATTTTTTAAATCCTGGAAGCTGACAATAAAAAATGGAATAGAGAAAAAGAAAAAGAAAAAAGAAATCTGTTTAGGATTAAAGGGAACGGCTTTTGTTTTTTCCACAAGAATATCCATCTTCAAAATAAAATTTCCAATAAAATGCCACATTCCCATAAACCTACAACCCATTTCAGATAAACGGTATTTAACTCAGACAAACGTATCATTACAACTGTAAATACTATCAAAGGTCGTCTGAAAACTTTTCAGACGGCCTATAGGTTTGAAGTAGCTAATAGTATTCAATACGATGGTTTTTCAAAAGTTAAATTATGGTTAAACACCGAATTTGCCTATCAGTTTTCTGACGGTTTTTATCCGTATCAGGTGCCTTTATCCTCAGTGCCTTTATCCTGATATGATAACTTAGACTAAGATTCTTGCTTGATGTGCGGCAAACCCAGCTGCAGAAATCCAAAAGGTCGTCTGAAGAAAGTTTTCAGACGGCCTTTTGATTTTTTACCAAATGCTCGTGTGAAACCGCTACTAAAGCTCAATCTGCGAAGCGTATTGTTGCTAAACAACAGATTACCCGAGACCTTT
Source organism: Neisseria sicca (assembly GCF_017753665.1). Classification (NCBI taxonomy): domain Bacteria; kingdom Pseudomonadati; phylum Pseudomonadota; class Betaproteobacteria; order Neisseriales; family Neisseriaceae; genus Neisseria; species Neisseria sicca. The sequence goes on along the minus strand of NZ_CP072524.1, from coordinate 573,098 downwards.
GCAAAAAAGCCCTTTCCCCGACAGCCGAAACCCAAACACAGGTTTTCGGCTGTTTCTGCCACTAATTGCTCCTGATTTTACCCAAATACCCCCTTAATCCTCCCCGGATACCTGATAATCAGGCATCCGGGCCGCCTTTTAGGCGGCAACAGGCACACTTAGCCTGTTAGCCGCTTTCAACAGGTTCAAACACATCGCCTTCAGATGGCTTTGCGCACTCACTTTAATCAGCCCAAAATAGGCTGCCCGGGCGTAGCGGAATTTACGGTGCAGCGTACCGAAGCTTTGTTCGACCACATAACGGGTTTTCGACAAATATCGGTTGCGTTTGGTTTGCGCTTCCGTCAGCGGACGGTTGCGGTGGGCTTTGCGCATAATGCCGTCCAGCAACTGATGGTCTTTCAGATGTTGCCGGTTTTCCTTACTGTCGTAGCCTTTGTCGGCATAGACGGTCGTACCTTTGGGCAGCCCTTCCAACAAAGGCGACAGGTGTTTGCACTCATGGGCATTGGCGGGGGTAATGTGTAGTTTCTCGATATAACCTTCCTCATCGGTACGGGTATGTTGTTTGTACCCGAGTTTGTAGAGGCCGTTTTTCTTGATCCAACGGGCATCGCTGTCTTTACTCGGTGTGGTTTGGCCGCTAACTTGCCCTTCCTCATCGACTTCTATGGCCTGACGCTGTTTGCTGCCGGCGGTCTGAATAATGGTGGCGTCAATGACGGCGGCGGATGCTTTCTCTATTTTTAGGCCTTTTTCGGTCAGTTGGCGGTTGATCAGTTCCAATAATTCGGACAGGGTGTTGTCTTGCGCCAGCCAGTTGCGGTAGCGGCATAAGGTGCTGTAATCGGGGATGCTCAGTTCGTCAAAGCGGCAAAACAGGTTGAAATCGATGCGGATGATGAGGCTGTGTTCGAGTTCGGGATCGGAGAGGCTGTGCCATTGTCCGAGCAGGACGGCTTTGAACATGGACAACAGGGAATAGGCGGGACGGCCGCGGTGGTCTCGGACGTAACGGGTTCTTTGACGATTCAGGTACTGCTCGATCGGCTGCCAACCAATCACTTGGTCCAACTTCAATAGTGGGAAGCGGTCGATGTGTTTGGCAATCATGGCTTGTGCGGTTTGCCGGAAGAAGGTGCTCATGAGAAATCCCCTAAATGTCTTGGGAGGGAATTTAGGGGATTTTGGGGAATTTTGCAAAGGTCTCTACCCATCTTGCACCCATTGCCATCTTTACCAATCTGTTTTACCTCCAATCCGCGTTAAATTAATGTTCATTCGGCTGCCTAGACAGTATAATTCCCGCCGTTTGAATCGAATATACGAGGTTTCGGATGAATCAGCTTAAATTGGCGGTTTCGGGCGCGCAGATTTTGTTTGTGGCGTTCGGTGCGATGGTGCTTGTGCCGCTTCTGACGGGGTTGAACCCTGCACTGGCATTGTTAGGCGCCGGGATTGGGACGTTGCTGTTCCAATTGGTTACTCGGCGTAAGGTGCCGATTTTTTTGGGTTCTTCATTTGCTTTTATCGCACCGATTATTTACTCGATTGGTGAATGGGGGCTGCCTTCAACGATGTTTGGCCTGTTTGCGGCCGGCTTTATGTATTTTGTATTCGCGGGCTTAATCAGGTGGCGAGGGTTGGCGGCGGTTCACCGCTTGCTGCCGCCGGTAGTCATCGGGCCGGTGATTATGGTCATCGGTTTGTCGGTAGCCGCTGCGGCAAGCAGTATGGCTATGGGGCAGGCTGACGGCAAACAGGTAATTGATTATGCAGACTCGTTGATTTTGTCGGGCTTTACTTTTGCGGTAACGGTCGTGGTGTCGGTTTTCGGCAGTCGCATGATGAAACTGGTGCCGATCTTGATCGGTGTGGCCTCGGGCTACACATTGGCTTTGATAATGGGCTTGGTAGATACTGCCGCCATCGTCAATGCGCCTTGGTTTGCAGTGCCTCATTTTGAAACGCCGCAAGTAAACTGGCAGGCTGCGCTGTTTATGCTACCGGTGGCGATTGCACCTGCCATCGAGCATATCGGCGGTATCATGGCTATTGGAAATGTTACCGGTCAAAACTATACGAAAGATCCGGGTTTGGATAAGACGCTGGCGGGCGACGGCTTGGGCGTATGCGTAGCCGGTTTGATCGGCGGACCGCCGGTAACGACTTACGGCGAGGTTACAGGCGCGGTGATGATTACGAAAAACAGCAATCCTGTCATTATGACTTGGGCGGCGATTTTTGCCATTGCAATGGCGTTTTTCGGTAAATTCAATGCGTTTTTAGCTTCCATCCCGATGCCTGTCATGGGTGGCATTATGCTGCTTTTGTTCGGTACGATTGCATCTTTGGGTGTGAAAACGCTGATTGATTCGAAGGTTGATTTGATGCTGCCTAAAAATCTGGTTATCGTCAGCTCTGTGTTGACGACAGGTATCGGCGGTATGGTCATCAAAATCGGTACGTTGAGCTTTGCCGGAGTGGGCTTGTGCGCAATATTGGCCATTATTTTGAATATACTGTTGCCGGATAGAGAACAATAGTCATCAGCTTAAAAAGGTCGTCTGAAATTTTTCAGACGACCTTTTTGCTTCTTTATTTCGACCAACCGCCGCCCAATGCCTTATACAGCGACACCAGCATCTGCGCCCTTGCCAGTCGCGCCGCAATCAGGTTTTCCTGCACTTGGTCTTCAGCGATATGGGCTTTGAGGGAGACATCCAGCGTTTTGTAGCCGTTGCGGAACATTTTTTCCGTATCGGCAGCATGGCGTGCTGCCTGATTATGGGCGGTCTGCAGCAGCTCGGTTTGACGGCTTAGCGATTCCACGCCTTGATACGCACTATCGACTTCGCCCAGTGCGGTCAGGAGCCGTTTGTCGTATTCCAGCAATGCCGTCTGAAGGCGCGCGTCGGCGGCTTTGATGTTGGCTTTGATGCGGCCGTTGGTGAACAGCGGCGTCTGTATGCCCACCGACAGCAAACTTGCCCAGCCGGTCAGCGAACGGTCGCCGTCCACACCGATGCGCCCTCCCTGTCCCATAAAGCTGATGGTGAAGCGCGGCAGCAAATCGGCTTTGGCACTGGCGAATTTGGCGGCGTAGGCATTAACTTGCGCCACCTGTGCGCGCAGGTCGGGGCGGCGTTCCAGCAAGCCTTGCGGCGTTTGCCCGCTTGGAGCGGAAGGTTGGTGCGCCAACGCATCGACAGACGATTCGGGCAGCGTAAACGTCTGCGGCACGTTACCGGTCAAAACGGCGATACTGCGCACATAAGCGGCGTATTCCGCCGCTATCGTGGCGCGTTTGGCTTCCGCTGCGGTCAGTTGCACTTTCGCCTCGTTCACTTCATAGCCGCTGACATGTCCCGCCTTAAACCGACCTTCGATATAGCGCACCATACGCCGCAAGGTAGCAACGGTTTGGTCGGCGGTTTTCAGACGGCCTTGTGCCGCACGCGCCTTGAAATAATTGTCGGCAATATCGCCCGCCACCAGCATTTGCGCGCCATACGCCAGCTCCTGCTGCCCGAGTGCGGCATAACGGGCGGCATCGGCATCGCTGCGTTTCTTGCCGAAAATATCCGGCTCCCACGAAGCGGCCAGTCCGCCGTACATGCTGGTGCCTGTGGACTCGATGGTATCGCCGTTTAAAGACGAGGCCTGCGGATAACGCGAGAGCAACGCTCTGGCATTGCTGTCGAGCGGGTTATCCATTTGGCTGTAATTCGCCCCCACCTTGCCGCTCAGTCCAACGGTCGGCCCCAAATCGGCACGCGCCGCCCCCGCCACGGCACGGGCTTCGTTCAGACGGCTGACAGCGATTTTCACATCATGCCCCTGCGCCAAACCTTGCGCGATTAATCCGCTTAACACCGGATCGTTCCACTGCTGCCACCACGCCCCGATGTCCGCATCACCCTTTGCCGCCGCATCCTGCGTAAACGTTTCAGGCAACTCAACCTGACTGTTTAACGGAACTTCTGTGTTTTTACAGGCAGCAAGCGCCAAGGCTGCGGCAATACACAATAAATGGATTTGATTGAATTTCATCGTATTTTCCTTTTTGAAAAGGTTTTAGCGTTCCGTTTTGGCGAAATTTGCTTCGCTCGTTTTCAGAGTGCGCAGCCTCTCGACGGGACAACCGTTCAGACGACCTTTCAGAAGATTTTTTGCGAAACAATGTAAGCCTGCGGCTTACCGCCCTCTCCCCACCCCACTCCCACGGGGAGAGGGGGCAAAATTGGCTGAAATCCCAAAGTGGCTGAGGTTCGGTATCCTCAACTCCCCCTCCCGCGGGGAGAAGGGACAAATTGGCAGAAAATCTAAAACATGGTAGGGTTTCTATATCCTCAACTCTCTCCCTCGGGGAGAGGGGACAAATCGGTTGGAAATCTAAAACACGGTTGGGTTTCAGCATCCTCAATCCCCTCTCCCCATGGGAGAGGGTTAGGGAGAGGGCAACGAACCGTCAGGTTTGCTTTTTAGCGATCCTCGGCAGGAAGACCTCATCAACCCTGCCGTTCCAACATCCCTTGAAACCGCAACAATGCCAGCCACAAGAATCCTACGCCGATACAGCCCATGATCAGCATATGTCCCCAGACAATTTCAATCCCCGCGCCTCGGAACAGGATGTCTTGCGAGAATTTGACGAACTGCGTCAGCGGCCAATATTCGCTGATCAGTTGCGCCGCGTAAGGCATATTGCTGCGCGGGGATGCGCCGCCGGCAAACAGGTTCATCACGATATACACCGGCAGCATCAGCATACCGAACTGCCCCATCGTCGATGCGAACGTGGCAATCATGATGCCCAGCGACGCCACCGAAAACAGGAACAACGCCAGCCCTACCGCATAAAGCGGTACTGAGCCGATGAGCGGCACGCCTATGCTCAAATGCACGATAAACCACAGCGACGACAACGCCGCCACCCAAATCACGGCAGCATTTGCCAGCACTTTGCCCATCATCAGTTCGAACGCATTGACCGGCATCACCAGCAGATGCTCGATTGTACCGCGTTCGCGTTCGCGGATAACCGCCGCCCCCGTCAATAAAATCAGCAACATACACGACATCGATCCGATTTGCGAAGTCGGCATGAACCACGCGCTTTCGCCGTTGGGATTGTAATAAGTATTGATGACGGGGCTGATTAACTCCGGCCGCGTCACGCCGGTGAATTCGTAAATTTCACGGTTGATAATTTGCGAAAGATAAGACGCGCCCACCCCCGCCTGCGTCATCGACGTCGCGTCAACCAAAAGCTGCAAATCAGGATTGCGCCCCGCCGCCATGTCGCGCTGAAAATTGGGCGGTACTTCCAAAATAAAGGTGAATTCGCCCTTATCCATCAATTCGTCCGAATCTTCGCGCCGCACGTCCTCTACCGGTTTGAAAAACGGATGCTGCACGGCATCGCGGATACGCATGGACAAGACCGAACGATCTTGGTCGATGATGCCGACGGTGGCATTTTTCAAATCCGCGCCCACCTGCGCCATCTGATAGATCGTGGCGGTGAAGATGTACACAATCAGCACCATCAGCACCGGATCAGTCAACACGCTGCGGAACTCTTTGAGCATCAGAGTCAGAATGTTTTTCAGGGTACGCATGGGGATTCCTGTTTAAACGTTATGGATTAAGGTCGTCTGAAAACTTTATCTGTTCTTCAGACGACCTTTATACAGTACATCACCTACTATCTGGTTCTTTATGGAAATCACCAAACTCACCGCGACAGTACCGCCATACTGCAAAAACTTTCACAGGCAACATTTTCCGAAACGCAATTTTTTGTTTAAGCCCGCAACGTAAGTCAACTGCTTAATCACCAAGATATTCGTATAATCTTCAAGCGCACGGATGCTATGCGTCTCGCCAGGTTCGAGCCGGACAATTTGCAGGCCTTCGGTATGTAAAGTTTCAGACGACGTCGAGATTTGCGCACTACCGTTCAACACGATCAACAAAATAATCGCATCGGCTTCATAGGGCGGAATTTCATTGTCTTTCTGCAAAGAAAGCTGGACGATTTCCTGATCGGCATCACTGCTGATCACACCGCCCAACAGGGCTTTGGGGTCTAAGGTATATTGTTTCATAATCGCTCCTTTTCCATTTTTACATTTTCAAAAACTGAGAACATACGGCTGTTTTCATAGTATGTATTATTGAAAACCAATATTTAGGGCAGCATATCGGTATAAAGTTCTACTCAAACAGCCCCCTTGATAAATTACCAGCACAGGTACAATCATTGCTGAAACAGGGAGACCTAACGGATTTAATTTAAAAGGCCGCCCGAATAATCGGGCGGCCTTCAATTTGTTCATCAGAATGCAATATAAGTGGCAGGATTGACCGGTTTGCCGTTTTGACGGACTTCGAAGTGAAGTTGGGTACGGTTGGCATCGGTATTACCCATTTGTGCAATGGTTTGTCCTCGTTTGACATTTTGTCCTTCATTGACGAGCAGACGTTGGTTGTGTCCGTATGCGCTCAAGAATGAGGAGTTATGTTGGATGATGACAAGGTTACCATAACCGCGCAAACCCGAGCCTGCATAAACCACTTTACCGTCTGCAGCAGCTACGACGGGCTGACCAGCATTACCGCCGATGTCCACGCCTTTATTGCTGCCGCCAAAGTTGGCAAGGAGGTTACCATTGGTCGGACGTTGCCATGTGATGCCGCTGACTGTACGGGTTGCACCGGTAGCAACTGTCGGCGTATTGAGAGGTGCAGGAGCAGGCTTGGCAACGGGTGCAGGTGCAGAATATGACGGTTTGGCTGCCGCAGTCGAAGCAGGGGCAGTATAACCGGCCGGTTTGACGCGCAGATTTTGTCCGACGCTGATGTTATTGTCAGTCAAACCATTCCATTCACGCAGATTGTCTTGGGTAATATGGTAGCGTTTGGAAATATTGTAAACGGTATCGCCACGGACGACAGTATGCGTTGCTGCATTGATGTCAACCGGAGCATAGGACGGAACATAGGCACCACCGGAAACAGGAGGCGTATAGCTGCTGTTGGCAGCCGGAGCGGACGGAGGAGTATAAGGGGCATCGTTGGCTGCCGGCGCATTTGTGCCGTAAGGGGTCGCACCATAAGGATTGGAAGAAGTACCGGAACCGGCATTACCGACGACGACGGGGGCGGGTTGCTGGCTGGTACATGCGCCCAATGTCAGGGCGAAAGCGGCATAAAATGCGGTTTTTTTCAACATAATCGATGACCTTTATATCGGGGTTATTGTCTTGATTGGTGCATATCATAATAAAAATAAGCCCGCCCCTCAAGTATCGGGGCGGTTAGGGACTGTTAAATCGGCTTGCCGCGCCTGTTTCAGAACAAAAAGGTCGTCTGAAAGCATTCGACAAAAACAGAAATCTGTGTGCTTATTCCTCTTTGCCATCCTGCCAAAATCCGCTGACTGCATCCATATGGCGGTAGGAAGTCAAATCGATTTGCAGCGGTGTAACCGTGATAAAGCCTGATTCACATTCCCCGAAATCCGTACCTTGCTCCCGGTCGGAAATATCGCCGACGGGGCCTATCCAATAAATAGACTCACCGCGGGGATTCTTCATCGGGATAACGCTTTGCTCATGATGCCGCCGCCCCAACCGCGTTGTTTTGATACCTTGCACCGCATCCGGCGGTACGGCGGGAATATTGATGTTCCAAAGGACAGGCGTTTTAGGCGGATTTTTCAACAACCGCTCCAATATCATCCAAGCGGCCTGTTCCGCCGTCTGCCAATAACGCCCCCGCGTATCGTTCAAAGACAACGCAACGGCAGGAATGCCCATCAGGAAGGCTTCGGTCGCTGCGGCAACCGTTCCCGAATAAAGCGTATCATCTCCCATGTTCGCACCATTATTGATGCCTGAAAGGACCAAATCGGGTTTAAAATCCGAAAGCACATGACAACCCACATGAATACAGTCGGTGGGCGTACCGTCAACATAATAAAACCCGTTTGCCGCCTGCTTCATTTGCAAAGGGCGGTCGAGCGTCAAAGAATTGCTGACGCCGCTTCGGTCGCGTTCTGGGGCAACGATGCGGACATTGGCAAACTCCGCCGCTACCCTCGCCAAAATGGCTATGCCCTGCGAAGAGTACCCGTCGTCATTGGAAATCAAGATATTCATTGTTATAGCTCTCTGAAAAGGGATGCTATTGTATCGTCCCCATACTGCGGCCGTCTATCCGAAACACTCATGAAAAAAAGGTCGTCTGAAACCAAATTTAGTTTCAGACGACCTTTTGTTTTTTCGCATTACAGATTTTTCAAGCGCGCAATGCGGTTATCCAAAGAAGGGTGCGTACTCAGCAGGGAATCTTTGGCATCGCTGGCAATACCCATCGCATTCATCTGCTCGGGCAAATCACTCGTGCTGCCTTTCAAACGTTGCAGCGCGGCAATCATTTTATGCGCACCGACCAACTTGGCGGCACCCGCATCCGCACGGTATTCGCGCTGACGGCTGAACCACATGACGATAATACTTGCCAAAAAGCCGAACACAATCTGCAACACCATGCTCACCATAAAATATGTGCCTTGGGAAGTGCTGCCGTCGTTATTGCGGGCAATCATGCCGGAAACGACGCGTGCCAAGAAAACCACAAACGTATTGACGACACCCTGTATCAGCGTCAACGTAACCATATCACCGTTGCCGACGTGCGCCATCTCGTGCGCCAAAACCGCTTCGACCTCGTCCCGGGTCATATGATCGAGAAGGCCGGTACTGACGGCGACTAAAGAGCTGTTGCGTGTCGCGCCGGTTGCAAAAGCATTCGGTTCGGGAGAATGATAAATCGCCACTTCGGGGGTTTTAAGACTCCATTGACGGGCCTGCGCTTCAACAGTTGCCAAAAGCCATGCTTCTTCTTCGCTGCGCGGTTGAACGATAACCTCCGCACCCACCGAGTTTTTAGCGATGGTTTTGGACATGAGCAAAGAAATAATCGAACCGGTAAAGCCGACGACGGCAGAATACACCAGCAGGCTGCCGACTTGGTCCGTACTGTTGATACCGAGGACTGCCAAAACAATCCGGATGACGACTAAAACCGCGATATTGGTTACGAGAAACAGAAAGACACGTTTCACCAGTGTTCCTTTAAATTTGTTTGTTATGTAAAAAATGAATTCTTCAAATACCTTGCAAAAGGCAATGTATTTTCTCAAAAAGTCTCGCCTACCGAAACACCTTATTGGGAAAAGGTATGCAAATCCAAATACACTTTTGGTTACCCACTCGCAATATTATGCTGTCAAACGTCATCCAGCGTTCAGTTGCACTGCCCCACTGCCGCCGGATAAACCGATACCTGCGTCTGCGTCAGGGCAAACAGGTTTTCAAGCTGCGTTTGCGCCTGGCGGTTGGCGTGATCCAAAATTTGGGCTTTGCACGCGCTGGCGAGAACTTGTTTTTTGGCTTCGTCCTGCACGGTTTTGAACACTGCCTTATCCACGGGCAAAAGGTTGAACGAGCCGGTTTGGATGTCGTACACCTCGATATTTTCCAAATCGACGCTGAGGATTTCTACGGGCGGCAGGCTGATGAGGACTTTTCCGTCCACGATATTGACGTTGTCGGCGTGAAGTTTGTCCAAATCCAAGCCCGCCAACACTTTGCCGCGCACGATAAACAGACCGCTTTGCGAGTCCTGCCACAATCTGCGCCAGTCGCCTTTTTTCTCGGTGCGGATGATGGTGTCGATGTAAAAAGCCGTGCTTTCCAAGCGGTTCATCTGCTTAATCTGCATCAAAACGCCTTCGCGCGAAATCGCTTCATGGGCGTTGTCGTTGCGGTGCTGGGCATAAAACCAGCCGCCCGCTGCTGCGACTGCGCAAAAAATAGATATTAAAATCAATCGGTAAACCATTTTCATCAGGTTAGACCCTTTTCGGTTGCGTTAAACTTATAGTGGATTAAAATTGCAATGATACGGCGTTGCCAACGCCCTTATGTACTACCCGTACACGGCGGGCGTTGCCGCCTTGTCTCATTTTTATTTTAATCCACTATAACGCCCATATTCTTTCAAATGTTCAGATTTCAAGCAAAGGTCGTCTGAAAACGCCATTTTTGTTTTTCAGACGACCTCCTGTCAAAACATTACCAAAAGGTAATGAAAATCCGCCGTTAAACACAGTTTGCCTTTTGGTAAAGACAAGACTACAATCGCCTACATCCTTTCAGCCACACCACACATCATGAACACCACCGACCTGCGCCGCCGCAACCTGCGGCAATGGATAGCGGACAAATACGGCGGCCAGCAAACCCGTTTTGCCGAAGCCATCGCCATCAACCAAGGCGAATTGTCCGCCCTTCTGAAAAACAAATCCTTCGGCGAGAAAAAAGCCCGCAAAATCGAACAGGCGGCGCAAATGCCCGCCATGTGGCTGGATCAAGAACACGCCATAGCCCAATCCGACCATCAAGAAAGACGCACCATGCCCCACATTTCCTCCATCCCCGAAATCCTCACCGACATCAAAGCCGGCAAAATGGTCATCATCACCGACGCGGAAGACCGCGAAAACGAAGGCGATTTGCTAATGGCAGCGCAGTTTGTTACCCCCGAAGCCATCAACTTCATGATCAAACACGCGCGCGGACTGGTTTGCCTGCCGATGGAAGGCAGCATGGTCGAGCGGCTCGGCCTGCCCATGATGACCCAGAAAAACGGCGCGCAATACGGTACCAACTTCACCGTTTCCATCGAAGCGGCGCAAGGCATCACCACCGGCATTTCCGCCGCCGACCGCGCCCTGACCATCCAAACCGCCGTTTCCCCGACCGCCAAACCCGAAGACATCGTCCAACCCGGTCATATTTTCCCCTTGCGTGCGCAAAAAGGCGGCGTCCTAGTACGCGCCGGACACACCGAAGCCGGCGTCGACTTGGCACAAATGAACGGGCTAATCCCCGCCGCCGTCATCTGCGAAATCATCAACGACGACGGCACCATGGCGCGTATGCCTGAACTGATGAAGTTCGCCGAAGAACACAACCTCAAAATCGGCACAATTACCGACCTTATCGAATACCGCAGCCGCACCGAAAGCCTGCTCGAAGACATGGGCAACGCCCCCGTACAAACCCCGTGGGGCGAATTCCAGCAACACGTTTACGTTGACAAACTCTCCGGCGAAACCCACCTCGCCCTCGTCAAAGGCAAGCCCACCGCCGACACCGAAACCCTCGTCCGCGTACACGAACCCTTCAGCGTCATGGACTTCATCCAAGCCAACCCGCGCCATTCCTGGTCACTGCCCAAAGCCCTTGAACGCATCCAGCAAGCCGACAGCGGCGTCGTCATCCTCCTGCATCGTACCGAAGACGGCGCCACCCTGCTCGACCGCACCCTGCCCAAAGGCGCCAATCAAGCCTACAAATGGGACAGCAAAAGCTACGGCATCGGCGCGCAAATCCTCGCCGGCCTCAACGTCGGCAAACTGCGCGTGTTAGGCCAACCCTCCGCCTTCACCGGCCTGACCGGCTTCGGCTTGGAAGTCGTCGGTTTTGAAGAAGCAGAAAACAAATAAACCGCCCGTCTGATCAAAAGGTCGTCTGAAATCCCGATTCCGGTTTTCAGACGACCTTTTGCTATAATACCCGCCAGTTTGAAAACGGAAGAAACCCATGTCCCGAATCGCCGCCCTGCCCGACCACCTCGTCAACCAAATCGCCGCCGGCGAAGTGGTCGAACGCCCCGCCAACGCCCTCAAAGAAATCGTCGAAAACAGCATAGACGCAGGCGCGACGGCGATTGAAGTCGAGCTGGCAGGCGGCGGCATCCGCCTCATCCGCGTCAGCGACAACGGCGGCGGCATCCACCCCGACGACATCGAACTCGCACTCCACCGCCACGCCACCAGCAAAATCAAAACCTTAAACGACTTGGAACACGTCGCCAGCATGGGCTTTCGCGGCGAAGGCTTGGCAAGCATCGCCTCCGTCAGCCGCCTGACCCTGACCAGCCGCCAAGACGGCAGCGCACACGCGACCCAAGTCAAAGCCGAAGACGGCAAACTCAGCAGCCCCACCGCCGCCGCCCATCCCGTCGGCACCACCATTGAAGCCGCCGAACTCTTCTTCAACACTCCCGCGCGGCGCAAGTTCCTCAAATCCGAAAACACCGAATACGCCCACTGCGCCACCATGCTCGAACGCCTCGCGCTGGCGCATCCGCACATCGCCTTCTCGCTCAAACGCGACGGCAAACAAGTGTTCAAACTCCCCGCCCAAAGCCTGCACGAACGCATAGCCGCCATCGTCGGCGAAGACTTTCAGGCGGCATCCCTAGAAATCGACAGCGGCAACGGCGCGCTGCGGCTTTACGGCGCCATCGCCAAACCCACCTTCGCCAAAGGCAAAACCGACAAACAATACTGCTTCGTCAACCACCGCTTCGTGCGCGACAAAGTCATGCTCCATGCCGTCAAACAAGCATACCGCGACGTATTGCACAACGCCCTCACCCCCGCCTTCGTCCTCTTCCTCAGCCTGCCGCCCGAAGCCGTGGACGTCAACGTACACCCCACCAAAACCGAAATCCGCTTCCGCGACAGCCAGCAGGTACACCAACTCGTGTTCCACACCCTCAACAAAGCCCTCGCCGACACCCGCGCCGACTTGACCGAAAGCGTCGGCAACGCAGGCGAAGTGTTGCACGAAATCACAGGCATCCGTCCCGCATCAACGTCGTCTGAAAACGAGCATAATCAGTTTCTCCAAAACACGACCACGTCGTCTGAAAACATTTTCGCCGCCACACCAAACACACACGTTTCCGAACCGCGCAGCGCCTTCGGTTCCGACAAAACCGCCCCCATGCCCTATCAGGCAGCACGCGCGCCTCAGCAGCGCAGCCTGTCCCTGCGCGAAAGCCGTGCCGCCCTCAACACCTACGCCGAACTCTTCAAAAACACCGCAGCCGATGAAGCAGACATCGAGTTGGCACAATTCGAACAAGCCCGCTTCGGCAGCACATCCGCCACGTCGTCTGAAATCCCCGCACGCAGCTTTTCAGACGACCCCAAACCCGAACTGCCGCCGCTCGGCTTCGCCATCGCCCAACTATTAGGCATCTACATCCTCGCCCAAGCCGAAGACAGCCTGCTGCTCATCGACATGCACGCCGCCGCCGAGCGCGTCAACTACGAAAAAATGAAACGCCAGCGGCAGGAAAACGGCAACCTGCAAAGCCAACGCCTGCTCATCCCCGTTACCTTCGCCGCGTCCCACGAAGAATGCGCCGCCCTTTCTGACCACGCCGACACACTGGCAGGCTTCGGGTTGGAACTGTCCGACATGGGCGGCAACACCATCGCCGTCCGCGCCGTCCCCGCCATGCTCGGCAAAGCCGACGTCGTCTCGCTCGCCAAAGACGTATTGGGCGAACTCGCCCAAGTCGGCAGCAGCCAAACCATCGAAGAACACGAAAACCACATCCTCGCCACCATGTCCTGCCACGGCTCCGTCCGCGCCGGCCGCCAGCTCACCCTGCCCGAAATGAACGCCCTCCTGCGCGACATGGAAAACACCCCGCGCAGCAACCAATGCAACCACGGCCGCCCGACCTGGGTAAAACTGACGCTGAAAGAATTGGACGCACTGTTCTTACGCGGACAATAATGCTGATGAAAAACAAAGGTCGTCTGAAAACGGATTTAAGCTTTCAGACGACCTTTTATCTCGAATTCAATCAAAAAACCCAACCGTAGCGTGGGCTTTGCCCACGAAAACCACCGCCGATATAACTTTAAAAAACTCAAAGAAACCCTTATCCATCGTCATTCCCGCGCAGGCGGGAATCCAGACCTCGGCATTTCGGAATGATTTCAAAGCTGCCATAACTTTAAACTTCCGGATTCCTGCCTGCGCGGGAATGACGACGATAGGTTAGTCATATAGGGGCGAGAGTGAAGACAATATCCACACTTAACATTTAAACTTCCCGCCAAACAATCTCCAACCGGATAGCCACATACAATACCAAAGGTCGTCTGAAACTTCTTCAGACGACCTTTCCTTAATTAATTCTCAAACCCGACAAATCAAATACTCCACCAATGCCGGCACGCCTTCTGCCGCGCGTTTCGGAATCACTTCGACATCCGCGCCCACGCCTTGCGGATTCGGATCGACCAGATAGCGTTCTGCATCGGGCGGCGCGTAATGAATCAGCGAAGCTGCCGGATAAACCTGCATCGATGTGCCGACGATCATGACCACATCCGTATCGCGCATTTCCTCGACCGCCGCGTCAAACATCGGCACTTGCTCACCGAAAAACACGATATGCGGGCGCATCGGATTGCCTTGGCTGTCGCGCACGTCATCGGTCTGCTCGCCGGTAAATTCGATGATTTCGTCTTCATCGACGGTGCTGCGCAGTTTGTTCAGCTCGCCGTGCAGGTGCAATACTTTGCTGCTGCCCGCCTTCTCATGCAGCGCGTCCACATTCTGCGTAATGATGTGCACATCGTAATATTGCGCCAGCTTGACCAACGCCAGATGCGCGGCATTCGGCTCGGCGGCATTTGCCTGAAGCCTGCGCTGGTTGTAGAAATCGATGACGAGCTTGGGATTACGCGCCAAGGCTTCGGGCGTGCAGACATCCGTCACCTTATGCCCTTCCCACAAACCGCCCGCATCGCGGAAAGTCAGCAACCCGCTGTCGGCGCTGATTCCTGCACCGGTCAGGACAACGCATTTTTTCATTGTTCGGACTCCTTATGTCGTCTGAAACCCATATTGCCAAACGGCTCAATCGTCCGGATGGAAACGCGCGGCGGCACGCTCTTTGGCGGCGGTTTCCTTGTCTTTCAATTTCGTTCCCAGACCAAGGCGTTTTTCGTATTCCGATTGCGGCGTATCGTCATCCTGCATACCGAATGCGCTGGCGTTGACCCAAAGCGCGAGAAGCGAAACGACAAAGGCGCAAAAACCTATGATGTACCAAAACATTTGTTTTCCTGTATTTTTGATGTGCAATAACGAAGGGCGCGATAATCGGGAATGAAACGGCAGATTGGAAAGGAGTAAATTCAAATAAGAAATACCTGCCGCGGCAATCACGGTACAAATATTTTCTATTTGAAGCCACTGTCAAACAGTCAAACTGCCTACCCGCCGCCTTTCATATAGCGGTTTGTAAAGATATGAAATGTATCACAAAGCCGATGTGATATAAATTCTCCCACCTGATTCTTTCATTCGTTTACCTATTATCGGTTTAAAAGCCAAAAGGTCGTCTGAAAAGTTTTCATAACTTTTCAGACGACCTTTATCTATCCTTAAAAAACAAAACCCTTATTGGTCCACAAACGCGCGCTCAATCAGGTAGTCGCCGCGTACGCCGGTTTTCGGGGAGACGGTCAGACCGAAATCATCCAGAACTTTGCAGGTGTCTTTCAGCATGGCAGGGCTGCCGCACAGCATGGCGCGGTCGTCTTGCGGGTTGATTTTGGGCAGGCCGATGTCTTCAAACAGTTTGCCGCTTACCATCAGGTCGGTCAGGCGGCCGTGGTGTTCGTAGTCTTCGCGGGAAACGATCGGGTAGTAAATCAGTTTTTCTTTAACCAAGTCGCCGAGGTATTCGTGTTCGGGCAATTCTTTGGTGAAGCGGTCGTAGTACGCCAAATCTTTTTTGTAGCGCACGCCGTGTACGAGGATGATTTTTTCAAATTGCTCGTAAATTTCGGGGTCTTTGGTGATGCTCAAGAAGGGGGCGATGCCGGTACCGGTGCTCAACAGGTAAAGGTGTTTGCCCGGATTCAGGTCGCCGGCAACCAAGGTTCCGGTCGGTTTTTTGCTGATTAACACGTCGTCGCCGACTTTGAGGTGTTGCAGGCGGCTGGTCAGGGGGCCGTCTTGGACTTTAATGCTGAAAAATTCGAGGTGTTCTTCCCAGTTGGCGGAGGCAACGCTGTATGCGCGCATCAGCGGCTTGCCGTCCACCATCAATCCGACCATGACGAATTGGCCGTTTTCGAAGCGCAACGATTCGTCGCGGGTGCAGGTAAAGGTGAAATACGCATCCGTCCAGTGGTGTACGGACAATACTTTTTGGGTATTGAATGCTGCCATTTGAGTTTCCTGTCGGTAAATCCGTCTGAACACGCGGGTCGGGCGGATGATGGTTTAAAAGGGTTTTCAGACGACCTCTCTCGCCTGTGAATAGATAATGCCGAATTAGAGCAAACGCGCAATTTTAAACGAAAATATTTATCATCACAATGCTTGCTGTCTGGCAGAGGTCGTCTGAAACTTTTCAGACGACCTCTCGGTCAACGCATTACTTGTCTAAGGTTTCACGGATGATTTCTTTAACGGCGGCTGCATTGTTCGGCACGACTCGGACGCGCTGCGGCAGGTTTTCCAAACCTTCCAGCGCGGCGGGGCGCGGAATGGCGACATCGCCGACGGCTTCGCGTATGGTCGCATCGAATTTCGCTGCCAACGCGGTTTCCAAACACACAACCGTCTCCCCTTCTTCGCGCACTTCGCGGGCAACTTTTACGCCGTCGGCAGTGTGCGGGTCGATGAGTTCTTTATCTTGCTCATAAACCTGCTTGATGGTGGCGAGGCGATCGGCGTGGGTGGATTTGCCGGAGGTAAAACCGTATTTGCCGCCGACTTTTTCCAAGGCAAACTGCAAGTCAAAGCCCTTGCCCGCCGCCACTTCCGCCCACAGCGTATTGATTTCCTGAGGATCGCGATCCATCAGGTCGAACACAAAACGCTCGAAGTTGGACGCTTTGGAAATGTCCATAGACGGGCTGGAGGTAACATAAGTATGCTCGCTGTTGCGCGGGCGGTATGCGCCGGTTTTGAAAAACTCGTCCAACACATCGTTTTCATTGGTCGCGACAATCAGGCGGCGGATAGGCAAGCCCATTTGTTTGGCGATGTGTCCCGCGCAAACGTTGCCGAAGTTGCCGCTCGGTACGCAAAAGCTGACCTGCTCGTCATTGCTTTGCGTCGCCTTGAAATAGCCCGCAAAGTAATAAACCACTTGCGCGACGATGCGTCCCCAGTTGATCGAATTGACCGTACCGATATGGTATTTTTCCTTGAACGCGGCATCGTTTTGCACCGCCTTCACAATGTCCTGACAGTCGTCAAACATCCCCTTCACGGCGATATTGTGGATATTCTCGTCTTGCAGGCTGTACATCTGCGCACGTTGGAACGCGCTCATTTTGCCGTCGGGCGACAGCATAAATACATTCACGCCCTTTTTGCCGCGCAACGCATATTCCGCAGCCGAACCCGTATCGCCGCTGGTCGCGCCCAAGATATTGAGTTCCCTGCCTTTTTTGTTCAACACATATTCAAACGCGTTGCCCAAAAACTGCATCGCCATATCCTTAAACGCCAGCGTCGGACCGTTGGACAAGGCTTGGATTTTGATGCCGTCGGACAAAGTACGCACAGGCGTGATTTCCTTAGAGCCGAACGCCGCTTCCGTATAAGTACGATTCACAATATCGCGCAAATCGTCCGCCGGAATATCCGTAACAAACAGGCTCATCACCTCAAACGCCAGCTCCGGATAACTCAAACCGCGCCACTTGTCCAAAGTCTCGCGGCTGACCTGCGGATAACGCTCCGGCAGCATCAAACCGCCGTCGGGCGCAAGCCCCATCAACAAAACCTCGCTAAACGGTTTATGCGCCGTCTCGCCGCGCGTACTGATATATTTCATGATTTCTTCTCTATAAAAACAAAAATATTGCCGATCAAAATAAGAAACCCGCCTGCGAACCATCCCGCAAGCCGCCCTATCCCGACCTTAATCCACTATAAACTTTCAGACGACCCCGATACACAGAGGTCGTCTGAAAAACATTATCTATACAAACGCTTGAAACAAGCATTGACGGTTTTCACCGTTACCGACGCAATCGCCCGATCGCGCGAAGAAGGATTCAAAACATCCATCAACTCTTGCGCAGACACCTGATTCGGCGCTTCCTCGCTCGCGCAGCCGCAGATTTTGTCTTCCCACTCGCGCTGTTTGTCCGCGCTCATCGTCAGCGCAATCAAACGCCACTCATTGCGCTTGTTCAATTCCGAACGGCATTGATGATCGACCGCCATTTTCACCACGCTGCCGCCGATACCCGTACCGCCGCCCAAACCGCCGAACGCCGAGTCAGAATCATAAGCGCAACCGCCCAACAACGCCGCCACAGAAGCAACGGCAACAATCTTTTTCATATTCATAGCCATCTCTTGCCGCAAGGTCGTCTGAAACGCCCCGCAAAGTCTTTAAACAAACGCGTATTATACCGTAAGCAGTGTGAGATGGGGGATTGGGGAGAGTCGGGGTATAATCCGTTTTTTTTTGGGAAAATAGAGGATTGATCAATGGCTAACTCAAACGAAAACACGCAAAACCCTAAAGACGATCAAGAGAAAACGACTGACGAAGGTATTCAAAAGCATTCAGAGCATACCGCTGAAAATAAACAGCCTGAATCAAAAGACAATGCACAGAAAAAAGATGAATCTACATGCTTATGTCAATTTTTTAAAAAGATTGCAGAATGGATATGCGCAAGAAAAAATAAAAACTCAAATAATGCAGATGAAAATGCCGCAAAAAACGATGATGCTGCAAAACAGGAAGAAATGAAACAAGCTGATACAGTTGAGCAAACAAAAGAGCAAAGAAAACTGTCTGATTATTTAGGAAACAGCAACAAATTAGAAAGCATTAGCAAATTATTGGGAATTTCGGCAGTATTTGGCACATTATTAGGAGGAACTATTACATATATTTATCTTAAAAGTATAGGGCAATTAAGCATTTTCCCTGAGTTGGCAACTAATGCTTCTAGCTTTATAACTATTAGTATTTGGTTTGGATTTCAGGCACTATTAATTTATTTAGTTTTTTTATCACTAATCTTACATCATTAATAATTATTAACAGTAATCTTGAAAAATATGAAAAAATTATAATTTTACTTCTCTGCGGAACAATTATTGGAGCAATTATTTTATTTATTGTACTTATATTAGCACCTTTATCCTCAAACGATCTTATACTTATAGGTTTATTTGTTCTCTATATTGCATGCATTTTTATATTATCTTTTATATTAAAAAATAAAAAATATGAAAAAATTATTTATTTTTTAATTAATTTTTGCGCATTAAATATTTTAATATTTTTAATTTTACTTAGCAATAAAATAGGCATACTATCTTTTTTCCATTTCATAGAACAAAACAAGATTCCTCATGGTACTTATTACACAACAACTTCCAACAAAACAATGGCTCTCAAGAAACCAACGGCATTGATAAAAATGACTTACTTAAATTAAAACAAAAATTCAAATGTTCTGCCCTTCCAGAAGAAGTAAGAAAAAAGAGGAAAATTACCTGTTCTCCTGAAACACGCAATAATGCACTATTCGGCTACATGGCTTGGAATTTAGGTGATACCAAAGTTTTCTGTCCGCCAACTGTTGACAATACCCTAACTGTTGATGACACCAAAACAGAAGAAGAACAACAAAAAGAAAGAAACAGAAAAAAAGAACAATTAGGTAAAGAATGTATCGTCATCAGCGGAAAAGCCCTGCAAATCATGCCGGAAAATTATCTTAGCACCGATACCGATGACAATGACGACAATAATCCTGACAATACCGGTCATGACAATCCTGCAATTGATATTAATACTGACGTTAGATTCAAAAATGACCTTAACGCCCAATCCAATGCCGGCTTGAATAATTTCAATGTCCAACCTATCCTGCCGATACAATCCAATGCAAAAAATATGTCAATCCAGATTAATTACGGCAGCTGTAATCATGATTCGCCAAGAAACAAGGATGGTCATCCTGATATAGGATACACGGACAAAAAAATCTGCCAGTAAGTTATGGCAAACCCATGCCGTCATTCCCGCGCAGGCGGGAATCCATCTTTGACGAAAAGCAAAGCCATAAAAATCAATCAACTGAAATTCACAATCGGATTCCCGCCTGCGCGGGAATTACGGTTGTGATGTATCCTGTCTTTATTGTTCCCTTTACCATCCGTCCGTTTTCAGACGACCTGCTATAATCCACGTCGTCTGAAAACCCTTTTCACGGAAACCGCCATGTCCGACCTTTTTACCCGCCAACCTGATGCGCCGCTTGCCGAACGCCTGCGCCCGCATACGCTTGATGATGTTATCGGGCAGCAGCATTTAATCGGCGAAGGCAAGCCGCTGCGCGTGGCGGTGGAAGGCGGGAAGCCGCATTCTATGTTGCTGTGGGGGCCGCCGGGTGTGGGCAAGACGACGTTGGCGCGGATTTTGGCGCAGAGTTTCAATGCCCAGTTTCTGCCTGTTTCCGCTGTGTTTTCCGGCGTGAAGGACATACGCGAGGCAATCGATAAGGCTGAAATCGCTTTGCAGCAGGGACGCGCGACGATTTTGTTCGTCGATGAAGTCCACCGTTTCAACAAGGCGCAGCAGGACGCGTTTTTGCCGCATGTCGAAAGCGGTTTGCTGACCTTTATCGGCGCGACTACGGAAAACCCCTCGTTTGAAGTCAATCCCGCGCTGTTGAGCCGCGCGCAGGTGTATGTTTTGCAATCCTTGTCTTCAGACGACCTCAAAAAGCTGATTGCCAAAGTCTTGGCGTTGCCCGAATACCGGGATTTCACGATTGAAGCCGATGCGCAAGAGCTGCTCGTCAATACCGCCGACGGCGATGCGCGCAGATTGTTGAATTTATTGGAACAACTTTTACGCGCCGCTGACACACGTCGTCTGAAAACTCTGACCGCCGAATTTCTCGCTGACAGCTTGGGCGCGCAAATCCGCCGTTTCGACAAAGGAGGCGAGAGTTTCTACAACCAAATCTCCGCCCTGCACAAATCCGTGCGCGGTTCGCATCCGAACGCCGCGCTGTATTGGTTCTGCCGTATGCTCGACGGCGGCACCGACCCACGCTACCTCGCCCGCCGCATCGTGCGCATGGCGTGGGAGGACATCGGGCTTGCCGACCCGCGCGCCTTCCAAATCGCCAACGATGCCGCCGCCACCTTCGAACGCTTAGGCTCACCCGAAGGCGAACTCGCGCTGGCGCAAGCCGTGCTGTACCTTGCCGCCGCCGCCAAATCCAACGCGGGCTACAAGGCATACAACCAAATGCGCCGCTTCGTCAAAGAAAACGCCAGCGACGAAGTACCCGTCCACCTGCGCAACGCCCCGACCAAATTGATGAAGGAATTGGGCTACGGACGCGAATACCGCTACGCCCACGACGAACCGAACGCCTACGCCGCCGGCGAAAGCTATATGCCCGACGGCTTGGACGAACCGGACTTCTACCAACCCGTCCCGCGCGGGCTGGAAATCAAAATCGGCGAAAAGCTGGAATGGTTGAAATCGCTGGATGAAGAGGCGTTGAATAAGCAGAAGTAAATGGCATGGATAAGGTTTCAGACGAACCCAAACGTCGTCTGAAAATCCAATCATCGAAAAGAAAAACCGGATTTCCATCAAAGGAATCCGGTTTGTTTTATTCCAAACTTAGAAATTCATTCTGATGCCTACGCGGACGGAGCGTACCGGCAGCGGGGCGATGTATTTAAATAAAAAAGAAACGTTTTCAGACGACCTCTTTTTATACAACCCCCTTATTTCCGCATCTCAACCAACATCCGACACACAACCAATCCCGCTGCCGCCAAGATTGCAGCGGCAAAGCCAATGTTGGACATACCTGCCCACACGGTAACGTAATGCCCCAAAAGCGCGCCGCCACCAATGCCGACGTTATATAGGCCGGAGTAAATCGAGTTGGCAACATCGGTCGCATCCGAGGCAAAGTCCAATACTTTGGATACCATGCCGAGGCTCAGGACGACAATGGCGATACCCCAGACAAACACCAGCGCGTAAACGGCTATCGGGTAAGCGGCAAGGGGAAGCAGGCAGAGCGTCGCAACCAAGATGACGGATACCGAGGTGAGCAGGAATGCGCGTTGGTGTTTGGCAAACCATTTGCCGAACAGATACGACGCGGCAAATCCCGCTAGCCCGTACAGGCTCAAAACGATGGTCACTTGTTCGGGCGCGAAGCCGCCGGCTTGCAGGATGAAGGGTTCGATATAGCTGTATGCCGTAAAGTGGGCGGTAATCAGGAGGACGGTCAGCGCGTAGAGCAGCATGAGGTTTTTGCGCTTGAGCAATCCGGGCAGGCTTTTGAGCGAACCTGTGTTTACGCTGGGCAGCAGCGGCAGGTTTTTCGCCAATATGCCCATGACTGCTGCTGCGCAAAGTCCGATAAGCAAAAAGCTGAACTGCCAGCTTGAATGTTGCCCGATAACTCGCCCCAGCGGGATGCCCGCTACCATCGCCATAACCGTACCCGTACTGAGCAGCCCCAAAGCCTGATTGCCTTTGCCTTGCGGCGCAACGCGCACTGCCAGCGAGGCGGTAATCGACCAAAACACGGCGTGCGTCAGGGCGATGCCGATGCGGCTGACGAGCAGGATTTCGAAACTTCGGGCGAAATAGGAAACGATGTGGCTGATGGTAAAGAACGCGAAGAGGACGAGTAGCAGCTTTCGGCGTTCGATGTTTTTCGTTGCCAGCATCAGCGGTAACGACAGCAGTGCGACGATCCACGCATACACGGTAATCATGATACCGACTTCGGTCGGCGGCATATTGAAGGTCGCGCCGATGTCGCTCAATAGGGCAATCGGGATATATTCGGTGGTGTTGAAAATGAATGCGCCAACTGCCAGGGCGATGACGCTTAGCCATTGCTTGTTTGTGTTTGCTGACATTGGGGTTTCCCTTTTTATATTTGTCTTCAAAAATTTATCGATTTTGTAATTATACTACTTTCAGATGACCTTCCTACTGCGACGACACAAAATTCCGCCCTAGACGCTCCCGCATCATCGGCATACAATCTTTGCATGAACACCAAACGCCCCAAGCTCTCCCATTTTGCCCATATTTACGGCATGAACGGGCAATTCATCCTGTTGGAACAGCATTCCGAGTGGATGCCGGTCAACGATGCCGACTACGACAATGCGCCTGCATTGCCGGAGGGGTTCGTGTTTGCGGATGAAGCGTTCTATACGACCGACGGCAGCGTGCCGCCGCTCATCCTGCCCGACAACATCAAAATCTTCAACGAAGAAGCGCGCAAACTCGAACGCCGCAGGCTCGATGCGCTGGCTTTGGAAGAGTTGGGCAAAAACCTCGCCGCCGCCCAAGCCGAGACCGACCTCGAAGCCCTGCTTGAAAAAATCGAATTTCATTTGAAACAAGATAATCTGTTCAAATAAAACTTTTCAGACGACCCTCCAAGCAGCAAAGGTGTCGTCTGAAAGATAAAATCGTTGACAATCCAAACCGATTTGGTACATTGTTCAACACTTATCAATCCCCGTTTCCCAACCGACAAAGGAGTCGAGAAGATGTTTTCAAAAAGCGTCAACCTAGCCCAATATGATCCGGAGCTGGCAGCCGCCATTGCCCAAGAAGACCAACGCCAGCAAGACCACGTCGAACTGATTGCTTCCGAAAACTACGTCAGTTGCGCCGTGATGGAGGCACAAGGTTCGCAATTGACCAACAAATACGCCGAAGGCTACCCCGGCAAACGCTACTACGGCGGCTGCGAATACGTCGATATCGTCGAACAGCTGGCAATCGACCGCGTCAAAGAACTCTTCGGTGCAGAATACGCCAACGTCCAACCCCATTCCGGCTCCCAAGCCAATCAAGCCGTGTACGCCTCCGTCCTCAAACCCGGCGACACCATCCTCGGCATGAGCCTCGCCCACGGCGGACACCTGACCCACGGTGCCAGCGTCAACATTTCCGGCAAACTCTACAACGCCATTACCTACGGCTTGGATGAAAACGAAGTCCTCGATTACGCCGAAGTCGAACGCCTCGCGCTCGAACACAAACCCAAAATGATCGTTGCCGGCGCATCTGCCTACGCACTGCAAATCGACTGGGCGAAATTCCGCGAAATCGCCGACAAAGTCGGTGCCTACCTCTTTGTCGATATGGCGCACTACGCAGGTCTGATTGCCGGCGGCGAATACCCCAACCCCGTCCCATTCTGCGACTTCGTGACCACCACCACCCACAAAACCCTGCGCGGCCCGCGCGGCGGCGTGATTTTGTGCCGCGACAACACGCATGAAAAAGCGTTGAACTCTTCCATCTTCCCAAGCCTGCAAGGCGGCCCGCTGATGCACGTCATCGCCGCCAAAGCCGTTGCGTTCAAAGAAGCCCTGCAACCCGAGTTCAAAGAATACGCGAAACAGGTGAAAATCAACGCCGCAGCGATGGCGGAAGAATTGGTCAAACGCGGTTTGCGCATCGTTTCCGGCCGCACCGAAAGCCACGTTTTCCTCGTTGACCTGCAACCGATGAAAATCACCGGCAAAGCCGCCGAAGCCGCATTGGGCAAAGCAAACATCACCGTCAACAAAAACGCCATTCCGAATGACCCGGAAAAACCGTTCGTTACCTCCGGTATCCGCATCGGCTCCGCCGCCATGACCACGCGCGGCTTTAACGAAGCCGACGCCCGAGTCCTCGCCAACCTCGTTGCCGATGTTTTGGCAAATCCTGAAGACGAAGCGAATTTGGCAAACGTCCGCAAACAAATCACCGCGCTTTGCGACAAATATCCCGTTTACGGCGCGTAATCGGCTTGCCCGTTTAAGCATCTTGTCACACGGAAAGGTCGTCTGAAAATCTTGAAAAAGGGTTTTCAGACGACCTTATTTGTTCATTTCAGACTACAATACCGAATTAAATTCTCTCATCAACCCGACGAACTCCGTCTCATCATAAAAGCAAGGAATACCCATGCATACCGAAGCCGTTTTAACCGTATTGAAAAACCTGCAAAACCAAATCTGCACCGCGCTTGAGCAAGAAGACGGCGGGGCGGTGTTTGCGCGTGAAGAATGGACGGGCAAGTTGGGCGTGGGCGAAACCCGCGTATTGAAAAACGGCGCGGTATTCGAGCAGGCGGGCGTGAATTTTTCGCATGTGAAGGGCAGTAAAATGCCCGTTTCGGCAACGGCGCACCGCCCTGAACTGGCGGGCGCGGCGTTTGAGGCGATGGGCGTGTCGCTGGTGATTCATCCGAAAAATCCGTATGTACCGACCAGCCATGCGAACGTGCGCTTTTTTATCGCGTATCCGGAAGGCGGCGAGCCTGTGTGGTGGTTCGGCGGCGGCTTTGATTTGACGCCGTTTTATCCGTTTGAAGAAGATATTTTGCATTGGCACACGGTCGCGCGGGACGTGTGCGCGCCGTTTGGGGAAGCGGTTTATCCCGAGTTCAAAAAATGGTGCGACGAGTATTTTTACCTGAAACACCGCGGCGAAACGCGCGGCGTGGGCGGTTTGTTTTTCGACGATTTGAACCGCTGGAATTTCGACACCTGCCTGAATTTCATCAAGGCGGTCGGCGAAGGCTACATCGAAGCGTATTTGCCGATTGTGGCGAAACGCAAAAACACGCCGTACGGCGAACGCGAACGCGATTTCCAGCTTTACCGGCGCGGGCGTTATGTGGAATTTAATTTGGTTTGGGACAGGGGTACGCTGTTCGGCCTGCAAAGCGGCGGGCGCACGGAAAGTATTTTGATGTCTATGCCGCCTTTGGTGCGTTTCGAGTATCAATACGCGCCGGAAGAAGGTTCGCCCGAAGCGCGGCTGAACGAGTTTCTCACCGCCCGCGACTGGCTCTCGGAGATGCAATAATGGCGGATAAACAAAAGCCCGACGCCCATCCTTCGGATAAATTCATCCTTGCCATGATTGTCATGGCGGTGTTCCTGGTGATCATCATCGGCAGCGGATTTATCGCCGTAGAATATTTCAAGGCGCATCCCGAAGTGTTTGAATTGAAGCCGCCTGCAAAATAGTTTAGGAAGAAAGACAAAAGGTCGTCTGAAACTTTTCAGACGACCTTTTTCAGCTTTAAAACCCTGGTTTACAAAACAGCCAAAGCCGCGTCGTAATTAGGCTCGTTGGCAATTTCAGCAACCAGTTCGCTGTGCAGGACTTTGTCGTTTTCGTCCAAAACCACAACGGCACGCGCAGTCAGTCCGCGCAACGGGCTGTCGGTCAGAGCGACGCCGTAATCGGCGGCAAAGCTGCTGCGGAACGTAGACAGGTTCACAACATCATCTAAATCTTCCGAACCACAGAAGCGTGCTTGGGCAAACGGCAAATCGGCTGAAATGCACAGCACAACCGCGTTGTCCAAAGAAGACGCGCGTTGGTTAAACGTACGCACGGATTGGGCGCATACGCCGGTATCTACGCATGGGAAAATATTCAATACTTTGCGCTTACCAGCAAAATCTGCCAAAGTTTTGTCAGTCAAATCAACAGCAGCCAGGCTGAATGCAGGCGCGGTTTGACCGACGGCAGGCAGGTCGCCGGAAGTGTGGACAGGGTTGCCTTGGAAGGTAATTTGAGCCATAAGGGTTTCCTTTTTGGGGTTGACGGAAAAATATTGACGAGGATAGAAGGTTTTTATCTGTTTGCCAAGCGATACATAATTAAAGGATTAAAGGCGATATGCTCAAAACAGGTCGTCTAAAATTTTCAGACGACCTTTGTCATGCCCGTTCACACCCACAGCCAAGCCCAAACGCTGCGTCCTTCACCTTGCAGCAACACCAGCGTTCGGCAGGCGGAGGCTGTGTTCATACATTCCAGCCCGATGCCGTGTGCGGCAAGTTCGGCGGCGATTTTCGGATGGAGGAACTGCTGCTTCTCCCCTGTGCCGATGATGATGACTTCGGGCAAATCATCTAAATCGGAGGTCGTCTGAAACAGGTCGGCGGCAGTCAGCTCGGACGGCGTTTGCACGTTCATTGCTTCGATTTTGCCGTTGCGCCAGATGATGGGCGCAGTGTAGGTTTTGCCGCCCGCCTCGATTGCGCCCGCCCGATAAGCGGTCAGGCTTAGGGTTTCATCGGTTTTGTTTTCTTCAATCAGCATTTTTCTTCCGTTTCTTTCTCGGCTTGATATATCAATTTCAAACAGGCTTGCCGCCCTTTCGCCGCGTTCCGTAAAAAAGGTGCAAAATCAGGCAATTTCAGGTAGGATGGGCGACTTTAGCCTGCGCCTTCCGCCCTTGCAAAATCAGCATTATATCAATCTGCGGCGGCGGTGCGTTTCGGGCTTTCTGAATTTCTGTTTTTACTTTTTGATTTAAGAGAATCGGCTCACAAGGAGGCACAATGAAGCCAGTAAACATCGGTCTTTTAGGTTTAGGTACGGTCGGCGGCGGTACGGCTGCCGTGTTGCAGGACAATGCGGCGGAAATCAGCCGCCGTTTGGGACGCGAAGTGCGCATCAGTGCCGTATGCGACTTGAGCGAAGAAAAAGCCCACCAAACCTGTCCGTCCGCAGCCTTCGTCAAAGACCCGTTCGAACTGGTCGCGCGTGAAGACGTCGATGTCGTCGTCGAATTGTTCGGCGGTACCGGCATCGCCAAAGATGCCGTGTTGAAAGCCATTGAAAACGGCAAACACATCGTTACCGCCAACAAAAAACTGCTCGCCGAATACGGCAACGAAATCTTCCCGCTGGCGGAAGAAAAAAACGTCATGGTGCAATTTGAAGCGGCAGTAGCGGGCGGCATCCCGATTATCAAAGCCCTGCGCGAAGGCCTTGCCGCCAACCGCATCCGCAGCATCGCCGGCATCATCAACGGCACCAGCAACTTCATCCTCTCCGAAATGCGCGAAAAAGGCAGCGCGTTTGCCGACGTATTGAAAGAAGCGCAGGCATTGGGCTATGCCGAAGCCGACCCGACCTTTGACATCGAAGGCAACGACGCAGGCCATAAAATCACCATCATGAGTGCGCTGGCATTCGGTACGCCGATGAACTTCCCCGCCTGCTACCTCGAAGGCATCAGCAAACTCGACAGCCGCGACATCAAATACGCCGAAGAACTCGGCTACCGCATCAAACTTTTGGGCATCACCCGTAAAACCGACAAAGGCATCGAATTGCGCGTCCACCCGACCCTGATTCCCGAAAGCCGCCTCTTGGCAAACGTCAACGGCGTGATGAATGCCGTGCGCGTCAACGCCGATATGGTTGGCGAAACCTTATATTACGGCGCGGGCGCGGGCGCATTGCCGACCGCTTCCGCCGTCGTCGCCGACATCATCGACATCGCACGCCTGATTGAAGCGAATACCGACCACCGCGTACCGCATCTGGCGTTCCAACCCTCCCAAGTCCAAGCGCAAACCATCCTGCCTATGGACGAAATCACCAGCAGCTACTACCTGCGCGTCCAAGCCAAAGACGAACCGGGTACGCTGGGGCAAATCGCCGCGCTTTTGGCAAAAGAAAACGTGTCCATCGAAGCCTTAATCCAAAAAGGCGTGATCGACCAAACCACCGCCGAAATCGT
Source organism: Neisseria sicca (assembly GCF_017753665.1). NCBI lineage: Bacteria > Pseudomonadati > Pseudomonadota > Betaproteobacteria > Neisseriales > Neisseriaceae > Neisseria > Neisseria sicca. The sequence continues at coordinate 544,591 of NZ_CP072524.1, read as the reverse complement.
GATTCTGACCCACAGCACGGTCGAGAAAAACATCAAGCGCGCCATTGCCGCCATCGAAGCATTAAGCTGCGTGGAAAAACCGATCACCATGATCCGCATGGAAAGCCTGCATGACTGAGCCGAAAAACGAAATGTCCGCCGAAGAGCAAGCCGCGGCGCGTAAAAAAGCGAAAGCCAAAATCCGCACCATCCGCATTTGGGCGTGGGTCATTTTGGCGCTGCTCGCCGCGACCGCCCTGCTCTCCCAATGCACCATGTCCAAACCGCAGGCAAAGCAGAACATCTTTGAGTCTTGCGTGAAAAACATCCCCTTTGCCGAAAAATGGCAAAACGATTTGAAAGAAAGGGGCTTGGATTCAAACAACAGCAAACTCGCCACCGATTACTGCACCTGTATGTGGGACAAGCCTTTGGACAAACTTTCCGAAGAGCAAATCCGTTCATTGGGCAAACTCAGCCCGCAAGAGCAACTCGACCTGCTCGGCGGTGCGCAAGCATTTGAAGATCGCGACAAGCAATGTGTGGCAGGTTTGAAGGCGGAATAATCCGATTTTGACATAGCAAAAAGGTCGTCTGAAAACTCCGTTTGGTGTTTTCAGACGACCTTTTCTCAATATAGGCAGGCATCACGCCGCCCCTTCACGGTATAATCCGCCCCATATCACTTCACAACAAGGAACACACAAGATGGATTGGAAAGGACGCGAACAGAGTCAAAACGTAGAAGACCGACGCGGCAGCAGCGGCGGAGGCGGCGGCGGTAGAACGCCCGGCATCCTCGGTATCATTGTCGTTTTGATCGGCGCTTATTACGGCGTCGATTTGAGCGGCTTGGTCGGCACGCCTTCCATTGGTACGGGTTCAACCCAAACCTCCCAACTCAAACCTCAAGAAGAAGCCGAGCTGAACGAACTTGCCCGCGTCGTCCTCGCCGATACGGAAAAAGCCTGGGGCAGCTATTTCAAGCAACACGGACAAAATTACACCCCGACCACGCTGGTGTTATACAACGGCGGTACATCCACCGCCTGCGGCATGGGCCAATCGGCAATGGGCCCGTTTTACTGCCCGGGCGACCAAAAAGTCTATCTCGACTTAGACTTTTATAGGGATATGCAGACCAAACTCAACTCTGCCAGCGATGCCGCGTTTGCCTACGTCATCGCACACGAAGTCGGACACCACGTCCAAAACCTGCTCGGTATCCTGCCTAAAGTCCACAGAATGCAGCAGCAGGTCGGCAAAAAAGAAGCCAATGCCCTTTCCGTCAAACTCGAATTGCAGGCGGACTGCTACGCGGGCATTTGGGGGCATTACGCCGTCAACAATAATATCTTCAAACCCGAAGACATCCCCAAAGCCATGCTGGCTGCCGAATCCGTCGGCGACGACCGCCTGCAGAAAGACGGGCAGGGCTATGTTGTTCCCGACAGCTTTACACACGGCTCGTCCGAACAGCGCATGGCATGGCTCAAACGCGGTTTGGACAGCGGCGACATCAATCAATGCAACACTTTCGGCAATTGATTGAAACCGCAGTAAATGGTTATTTGATATAACCCCCAAAGGTCGTCTGAAAGCCTTCAGACGACCTTTGCCTATGTTAGAATAAGCCCGTTTTCCATTCACAATCACAAAGGAAACCATCATGGCAAACATTGCCCGCGACATCTTCAAAGCCTACGACATCCGAGGCATTGTCGGCAAAACCCTGACCAACGAAGCCGCCTACCTTATCGGCAAAGCCATCGCCACCAGAGCTGCCGAAAAAGGCATCACCCGCATCGCACTCGGACGCGACGGACGCTTGAGCGGTCCCGAACTGATGGAACACATCCAACGCGGTTTTACCGACGGCGGCATCGACGTCCTCAATGTCGGCATGGTCGCCACCCCCATGCTTTATTTCGCCGCCATCAACGAATGCGGCGGCAGCGGCGTGATGATTACCGGCAGCCACAACCCGCCTGATTACAACGGCTTCAAAATGATGCTCGGCGGCGACACCCTCGCAGGCGAAGCCATCCAAGAGTTGCTCGCCCTGATCGAAGCCGACAAACTGACCGCTTCTGATAAAAAAGGCAGCGTAACCGAAAAAGACATCTCCGGCGAATACCACAACCACATCGTCGGTCACGTCAAACTCAAACGCCCCATGAAAATCGCCATCGACGCGGGCAACGGCATCGGCGGCGCATTCGCAGGCAAACTCTACAAAGGTTTGGACAACGAAGTGACCGAACTTTTCTGCGAAGTGGACGGCAATTTCCCCAACCACCATCCCGACCCTTCCAAACCGAAAAACCTGCAAGATTTGATTGCCGCACTGAAAAACAGCGACGCCGAAATCGGCTTGGCTTTTGACGGCGATGCCGACCGCTTGGGCGTCGTGACCAAAGACGGCAACATTATTTATCCCGACCGCCAACTCATGCTGTTCGCCCAAGACGTTTTGAGCCGCAACCCCGGCGCGAAAGTCATCTTCGACGTCAAATCCACCCGTCTGCTGGCTCCGTGGATTAAAGAACACGGCGGCGAACCCGTCATGGAAAAAACCGGTCACAGCTTCATCAAGTCCGCCATGAAAAAAACCGGCGCGCTGGTTGCCGGCGAAATGAGCGGACACGTCTTCTTCAAAGAACGCTGGTTCGGCTTCGACGACGGTCTGTATGCCGGCGCGCGCCTCTTGGAAATCCTGTCTGCCTTCGACAATCCGTCTGAAGTCTTGAACAGCCTGCCGCAAAGCATTTCCACGCCCGAACTCAATATCGACCTGCCCGAAGGCAGTAACGGCCATCAGGTTATCAAAGAACTCGCCGCCAAAGCCAAATTCGAAGGCGCGACCGAAATCATCACCATCGACGGCCTGCGCGTAGAATTCCCCGACGGCTTCGGCCTGATGCGCGCCTCCAATACCACGCCGATTTTGGTGTTGCGCTTCGAAGCAGATTCCGACGAAGCCATCGGGCGGATTCAAAACCAGTTCAAAGCCGTCATAGAAAGCAATCCCGCGCTGAAATGGCCACTGTAAACGGTTAACGCTTTAAAGCTCGAAAGGTCGTCTGAAAACCAATATTGTAGGTTTTCAGACGACCTTTTCTATCTGGCCATACAAAATTCAGCTTTAGTTCACTCCCCTTCAAATACCCGCTGCCTTTGCAGGAATATTCTGCACAATTCGGATCATCGGTTATTTTGCAGGATTGGACAGAATATTTTTTGCCTTATCCAAACCGTCGGCAGCGATACGCAATAAAACCACTAATTTCATTGAAAAAATTTCTTATCCATTCATATTTTGCCAATCTGAAAGATGATAACCAGGTCGTCTGAAATCCAACCCCATCACCATTTCTCTCCCCCTCTCCCAATCCAGAATATAACGAAATCGCATTAAATTAAAACCAAGCATTCTTTCCGTTTTTCAGACGACCTGTTTACAGTATCGCCACTGTTTTCAGAAAAATCACCATTCAACCAAACAATTAAAGCCGCGCAGGCAAACGTTCTGCCTCAAGCAGCCGTCCGCACAAAGGAACCGACATGACCCCAGCCAACCCGCTTCCCATCGAACTTTCCGCACAACTCGCCGCCCTCTCGCCTACACAGCTCGCTTGGCTTTCCGGCTACTGCTGGGCGCAAAGTCAAGGGGCGGCGGGCGGTTTGAGTGTTTCCGTAGCTCCCGCCGTTGCAGCCCCCGCGCGACGCGTGTTGGTCTTATCTGCCTCGCAAACGGGCAATGCGCGCGGCGTTGCCGAATCTTTACACGCCAAACTCAAAAACGCCGGCGTAGAAGCCGTATTGAGCAGCGCGGGGAACTTCAAAAGCAAAACCCTGCCCGATGAAGACATCGTGTTATTGGTAACATCCACGCAAGGCGAGGGCGAGCCGCCCGAAGAAGCCCTGCCGCTGTATAAATTCGTCTTCGGCAAAAAAGCCCCCGATTTGGGCAAACTCACTTTTGCCGTTTTAGGTTTGGGCGATTCCTCCTATCCCAATTTCTGCCAAGCGGGCAAGGACTTTGACGCCAAATTCGCCGAACTGGGCGCACGTCGTCTGAACGACTTGGGCATCTGCGATTTAGAGTTTCAAAGCGCTGCCGATGCTTGGGTCAAAGCCGTTGTCCCCAAAGTTGCCGAGCTTGCTGCCCAAGCTGCTGCGCCTACCGCCACACCAGCCACAAACCAAACCGCTGGCACTGTCTATACCAAAGACAAACCCTATACCGCCACCCTGTCCGTCCGCCAAAAAATCACGTCCCGTTCCGCCGAGAAAGACGTGGAACACATCGAAATCGACCTGTCCGGCTCCGGACTGCACTATCAAGCAGGTGACGCATTGGGCGTACTCCCGCTCAACGATTCGGCTTTGGTTCAAGAAATCCTCGATTTGCACCAATTAAGCGGAGAAGAAAAAGTCCGACTTTCAGACGACCTCGAAACCGACATCCGCACCGCCCTGACCGAGTCCGCAGACATCACGCAAAACACGCCGGCACTCGTGCAGCAGTACGCCGAATTGTCCGGCAGCGAAGCACTCAAAACCACAGCCTCCGACAAAACCCGCTTGGACGCCTACCTCGCCGCCACCCCGCCCGTCGGCGTCTTCACCGCCCACCCCCATCCGTTGGACGCACAAACCCTGTTCCAACTGTTCCGCCCGCAAACTCCGCGCCTTTACTCCATCGCCTCCGCACAAGACGAAGTGGGCGAAGAAGTACACCTGACCGTCGGCGTCGTCCGCTTCGAACACCACGGCAGCACCTACACCGGCGCAGCCTCAGGCTATCTGGGCGAACGCCTTGAAGAAGGCGGCGAAGTACGCGTCTTCGTCGAACCCAACCCCAACTTCCGCCTGCCCGCCGACGGCAACACCCCCGTCATCATGATAGGCGCAGGTACAGGCATCGCCCCCTTCCGCGCCTTCATGCAGCAACGCGCCGCCAACGGCGACAGTGGCAAAAACTGGCTCATCTTCGGCAACCAACGCCTCACCGACGACTTCCTCTACCAGCTTGAATGGAGCGACTACCGCAAAGACGGCATCCTCACCCGCGCCGACTTGGCATGGAGCAGACAAGGCGAACACAAAGTCTATGTCCAACACAAAATCGCCGAACACGCCGCCGAAGTTTGGAACTGGCTGCAACAAGGCGCACACCTCTACGTCTGCGGCGACGCCACCCGCATGGCACGCGACGTAGAAACCGCCCTGCTCGACGTCATCGAAACCCAAGGCAAACTCAGTCGCGACGATGCCGAAGACTATCTCAACGAAATGCGCGAAGACAAACGCTACCAACGCGACGTTTATTGATACCTGCCCAAACAAAAGGTCGTCTGAAAAGCCCAAATCAGGTTTTCAGACGACCTTTTACCAAATCTTATTTGACGGTTTCAGGTAGCGTCCGTCATCAAACGTATTAATCCACTGCGGCCTTAACGCAATAAAAATAGCAGCGGTAATACCGCTTAAAAACGCTTCCGCCCATGCAATGAGGAAAAACACGGGAAATGCCGTACTCCACAATGCCGTTTCAGGAAAAGCCCGCACCCTGTCCAATATGCCGACCAAAACACCCCCGGTCAGCAGCATGCCCGCTGCGGATGCTAAAAAACCATTGACAAAAATGAAGATAAAAATATTGGCGGGAAGCCGGTTAACCCAGGCGCGCGACAGCAAATTGACCGCCAGCGCAGGCAGAAACAACGCAAGCGCATTGACCGGATAAGCCTGCCAATCTGAGCCGAATATCCAAACATAGGGCAAATACAGCAACGCACAGACCCAAAATGCCAGCGGTACACCGAGCATCAAGGCAATCAGGTTTACCGCCAACAGATGGTAGCTCATTCCCGCAAGCTGCCCGCCGTCAGGGGTGGCATTCAAGCTCCAGACCGACGCCAAAATAATCCCTGCCAATGCGGCTGCCGAACCATGTTTTCGAAAATCACGATAAGCCTGCGGCGCGGATAATGCCAACAATAAAACCAACACGCACCACGCAGCAGCCAAAATTAAACCCGAAAACCATCCCGTTTGGAAAAGCATATATCCTCAATGTTTAAAAAGCGTTTCAGACGACCTGATTATAGTGGATTCGCACAACCGAAAGGAAACAAAGCCTTGTCGGTTTTGTTTCATCCTGAAAAGCGTTAGAATAACGGACTTTGCTTTTTTGACTCGGGAAAATTTCAATATGTTGTGGAGCGTGCTGATTATTATTTTATTGCTTGCCATCGGCATCGTGTTTTTACTGCACAAAAAACAAGAACAAGATTGGGAACGCGAGCTGGTCCGTCTGAAACGCGGCAGGGATTTTGACGAAAATCCGGACGAAGCATACGAACTTGCAGAAGAAGCAAAAACCGCAGGCAACAAAACCATCGCCCGCCAGCGTCTTTTGGCGGCGCAACACGACTATAAGAAACGTACGCAAACGCTTTCAGACGACTCCTCTTTCTCTCCAAGCTCGCTGGCGGAGGCTATGGGCGCATTTCAAGTTTCCCCTTCCGTACAAGAAGATGAGGCAGATTCATCACCCACATACGAAACGTCGTCTGAAACCGATTTCGAGCCGGAATACCTCCACGAGCCTGAATTTCCCGCAACGCGCGACAATCCTCTCCCTAAAGTCCGCCCAAATGCCCACAAACCTGAGCAATATCCGGAAATCGTACCGTTTGAAACGTCCGATACGCCGGAATATACGCCCGGTTTGGTAACAGGTAGCTCCTTCGAAGAGATTACTTTGGAAGAAGCCACCCGCTCTCTGACCGAAGCCGCCGTTCAAGAATGGGAAGAGCATCAAACCGCCAAACAAAACCCCGTTGCCATCACCGCTGAAAGCGAACCGGAAATCCGTTTGGTGCGGACATCGGTTACACCGATGAAAGGTTTGGAAGTCATTGATTTCAACGACCCTGTCTTACGCCGTACGCGCGAACGTGTCAAATCTTATGTGGATAGCATCCATCTGGAAAAAGCCGGCCGACCCCATATCGAAACGGCACAAACCGCTTTGCGTACTGCCGAACGTGAATCCATCCCCTCTACGGCCAACTATTACGGTCAAAAAGACGAAATCAACGTCATCGACATCCAAAACAATCTCGCCATGCGCCGTGCCGCTCGCGACAAACTTGCCGCAGCCGTTGCCCCTGTGCGCGGATACCAGCCTCAAATTATTGAAGATGAGGATATTTTTGCCAATCTGAAACTGCCCGCAAACCGCCGCCGCACGCTCAAGCACTCCGAAGCTGCCGCAGAAAAAATGACCCGTCGTCAACTGTCTAAACAAGAAGCAGAAAGTGTTGAAAAATCAACGGCGAAACCCACCTCATCCTTTACAGCAAGAAACCAAGCTCCTGTTCTCAGCCGAAAAGCGGCGGTTCCCGCCAAACTGTCCCGCGCCGTTCGTGAAAACACTTTCATCTCCCGTCCGCCCGCTCCTGACGCAACCGTTATCGAACCACCTCCCGTACCGCCCGTACCGGCACCTGCGGTCGATATTCCGAAACCGCCCAAATTTGATATACCTGAAAACAAAATCGATATTCCCGAACCGCCCGTGTTCCGTAACCATCCGTCCGTTTCCGTATTTGAGTCGGAAGTTAACGCACACATCAGCAACAATCCGGAAATCTCTATACATGATTACCTGATTCGCGAATCGGCAAGCGACACAATTAATGACGTTGATTCCGAAGCAGACAACGATACCGTGGATGTATTCGGACACGACCTGCCACATGAGCAAACGTCGTCTGAAAACATTGAAACCAATGAAACACCATGGTTTGACGGTGACGATGATTGGGACGCGGCTTCAGACGACCTCACCGCCCCGCAGACGAACAGTATCCATCTGCCGACTACCGCCCTGCTCCTTCCGCCTCAATTCGACCCTGCCGCGACGCAGACCGAAGAAGAATTGCTGAACAACAGCATCACCATCGAAGAAAAACTGGCGGAATTCAAGGTCAAAGTCAAAGTCGTGGATTCCTATTCTGGTCCGGTGATTACGCGTTACGAAATCGAACCTGATGTCGGCGTGCGCGGCAATTCGGTCATGAACCTCGAAAAAGACCTCGCCCGTTCGCTCGGCGTTGCCTCTATCCGCGTCGTCGAAACCATACCCGGTAAAACCTGTATGGGCTTGGAGCTGCCGAACCCGAAACGCCAAATGATACGTCTGAGCGAAATTTTCAATTCGCCTGCGTTTGCCGAATCCAAATCCAAGCTCACGCTTGCGCTCGGTCAGGATATTACCGGACAGCCCGTCGTTACCGACTTGGGCAAAGCGCCGCATTTGTTGGTTGCCGGTACGACCGGCTCGGGTAAATCGGTCGGCGTCAACGCCATGATTCTGTCCATGCTCTTCAAGGCAACGCCTGAAGACGTGCGCATGATTATGATTGACCCGAAAATGCTGGAATTAAGCATTTACGAAGGCATTCCGCACCTGCTCGCGCCTGTCGTTACCGATATGAAACTGGCGGCAAACGCGCTCAACTGGTGCGTCAACGAAATGGAAAAACGCTATCGTCTGATGAGTCATGTAGGCGTTCGCAACCTTGCGGGCTTCAACCAAAAAATCATGGAAGCTGCCGCACAAGGCATGAAAATTGCCAACCCGTTCAGCCTGACGCCCGACGATCCCGAACCTTTGGAAAAACTGCCGTTTATCGTCGTCGTGGTTGACGAATTTGCCGACCTGATGATGACCGCAGGCAAGAAAATCGAAGAACTGATTGCCCGCCTTGCCCAAAAAGCCCGCGCAGCAGGTATCCATTTGATCCTTGCCACGCAACGCCCCAGCGTCGATGTCATCACAGGTCTGATTAAAGCCAACATCCCGACACGCATCGCCTTCCAAGTATCCAGCAAAATCGACAGCCGCACGATTCTCGACCAAATGGGCGCGGAAAACCTGCTCGGACAAGGCGATATGCTGTTCCTGCCGCCCGGTACAGGCTATCCCCAACGTGTTCACGGTGCATTCGCTTCAGACGACGAAGTACACCGTGTGGTCGAATATCTGAAACAATTCGGCGAGCCCGATTACATTGACGATATTCTGATGAGCGGCACAACCGACGATCTGCCGGGCATCAGCCGCAGCAGCGACAGCGAAGTTGACCCGATGTATGACGAAGCAGTCTCTGTCGTTCTGAAAACGCGCAAAGCCAGCATTTCCGGCATCCAGCGTCAATTACGCATCGGCTATAACCGTGCCGCCCGCCTGATTGACCAAATGGAAGCAGACGGCATCGTTTCGCCTGCCGAAACCAACGGCAACCGTACCGTTTTGGCACAAAGCAGCGAACATTTGGACTAAAGCCACACCAAAGTAGGAGAAAAGCCGATTGCCGTTGCAGTTTCCCCTGGTTTTGGTACAATACCGCCATTCATTCTTATACAGACAAGCCGCCGGGATTTAGGCGGCTTGTATTTTTATTTTCATTTTGCGGATTATATTTACCGCGTATTTACCAGGCAAAAGCAGCCAAACGCTTTTGCGGAGACGACAAACCATGCAAAAAATTCCATTGACCGCACGCGGCGCAGAACTGCTCAAACAAGAATTGCAACGCCTCAAAAGCGTCGCCCGTCCCGAAATCATCGAAGCCATCGCCGAAGCCCGTTCACACGGCGACTTGTCCGAAAACGCCGAATATGAAGCTGCCAAAGAAAAACAAGGCTTTATTGAAGGTCGTATTTCCGAACTGGAACACAAATTGTCCATGGCACACATCATCAACCCTGCCGAAATCCACGCAGAAGGCAAAATTGTCTTCGGTACGACCGTAACTTTGGAAGATTTAGAAACCGAAGAACACGTTACCTATCAAATCGTAGGCGAAGACGAAGCGGACATCAAAGAAGGTAAAATCTACGTTGGCTCCCCTATTGCCCGCGCCCTAATCGGTAAAGAAGAAGGCGACGTAGCCGAAGTACAAGCTCCCGGCGGCGTTCGCGAATACGACATTATTTCGGTCCAATATATCTGATTGTCCCGAATATTATTGATATAAAACGTCGTCTGGAAACCAAGAAAAATGGTTTTCAGACGACCTTTCAACATTCACCCTAACTACTGCTTAAAAGGGAATGTGGAATCAAAGTTCCGACACAAGACAATTCAACTTAATATTCCTCCCCCCTACTTTTTCATCTACATTCAGTAAAAAAGGTCATCTGAAATTTTTCAGACGACCTTTCATCAATCAAAATCGACTCAACGATTATTCAGGTGCTTTTTCTTCGCGGGCAGGAGCTTCGACCAAAGCTTTGATAGACAGGCGCACGCGGCCGCGGTCGTCCACTTCCAATGCTTTCACATTTACAACCTGACCGACTTGCAGATAGTCGCTGACGTTGCGTACGCGCTCGTGGGCGATTTGGCTGATGTGTACCAAACCGTCTTTACCCGGCATCACGCTGACGATGGCGCCGACGTTGTTGTCGAGGATTTTAACCACAGTACCTTCGTATACTTTGCCCACTTCCACTTCGGCAGTGATTTCTTCGATGCGTTTTTTCGCTGCATCGCCTGCTTCTTGAGTGGTTGCGGCAATAGTGATGGTGCCGTCTTCCGCGATATTGATTTCAGTACCGGTTTCAGCAGTAATCGCGCGGATGGTTTCGCCGCCTTTGCCGATAACGTCGCGGATTTTGTCTTGGTTGATTTTCATGGTGAATAGGCGCGGAGCATGGGCAGACAATTCTTGCGGACCTGCCACGGCGGCTTTCATCTGTTCCAAGATGTGCAGACGAGCGTCTTTGGCTTGCGCCAAGGCAATCTGCATGATTTCTTTGGTAATACCTTGGATTTTGATGTCCATTTGCAGCGCGGTCACGCCTTCGGTCGTACCGGCAACTTTGAAGTCCATGTCGCCCAAGTGATCCTCATCACCCAAGATGTCGGTCAACACGGCGAATTTGTTGTTGTCCAAAATCAGACCCATCGCGATACCGGCAACGTGTGCTTTCAAAGGCACACCGGCAGACAGCAGGCTCAAGCAGCCGCCGCAGACGGAAGCCATAGAAGACGAACCGTTGGACTCGGTAATTTCGGAAACAACACGCATGGTGTAGCTGAATTCTTCAGGAGACGGCAATACGGCAACCAGTGCGCGTTTTGCCAAGCGGCCGTGTCCGATTTCACGACGTTTCGGCGCGCCGACGCGACCCACTTCACCGGTAGAATATGGCGGGAAGTTGTAATGCAACATGAAGCGGTCTGTGTATTCACCGGAAAGCGCATCAATGATTTGCTCGTCGCGAGAAGTACCCAAAGTCGCTACTGCAAGGGCTTGGGTTTCACCACGGGTAAACAGGGCAGAACCGTGTGTACGCGGCAGTACGCCGGTTTGAATGTTCAAAGGACGGACGGTGCGGGTATCGCGACCGTCGATACGCGGCTGACCATCCAAAATTTGGGTGCGGACAACGTCGGCTTCCAAATGCTTGAAAATGCCTTTGATTTCATTGGCAGCCAGAGTATCGGTTTCTTCGGTAATTAGCGCATCTTTTACTGCATTCCAAGCTTCGTCCAATTTAGCGGAACGCGCTTGTTTTTGACGGATTTTGAACGCTTCTTTAATGGCTTCGCCGGCAATTTCGCGTACTTTGGCAACCAATTCTTCATTGGTTTCAGGCGCTTTCCAATCCCATACTTCAGGGTTTACTTCATCGGCGAATTCATTGATAGCATTAATCGCCACCTGCATTTGGTCGTGACCGTAAACTACGGCACCGAGCATCACATCTTCAGGCAGGATTTTGGCTTCGGATTCCACCATCAAAACTGCTTTAGATGTACCTGCAACCACCAAGTCCAGCTTGGATTTAGCCAATTCGGCTTTGGTCGGGTTCAATACGTACACGCCGTTTACATAACCTACGCGAGCGGCACCAATCGGACCGGCAAACGGTACACCGCTCAACACCAGCGCAGCGGATGCGCCGAGCATGGCAGGAATATCGGAATCGATTTCAGGATCAACGGAAACCACCATCGCAACGATTTGGATGTCGTGGTAGAAACCTTCGGGGAATAGCGGACGGATAGGACGGTCGATCAGACGGCTGGTCAGGATTTCTTTTTCACTTTGTTTGCCTTCGCGTTTAAAGAAACCGCCGGGGATTTTACCTGCGGCATAAGTGCGCTCGAGGTAATCAACAGTCAGAGGGAAAAAGTCTTGACCTTCTTTGACTTCTTTATTGGTGGTCACAGCGACCAAAACAACGGTATCGCCCATCGATACTTTAACAGCCGCTGCGGCTTGGCGTGCGATTTCGCCGGTTTCCAAAGTAACGGTGTGATTGCCGTACTGGAAGGTTTTAACGTGTTTATCGAACATTTTGTTCCTTTCGAAATGCCGCACGCTAAAACACTAATAATGCACACTAAAAGTGAGAATGTGCATAGTTAGGGTTTCAGGTGTGCGGCGGTTGGTAAAAACTATATTTTTCAGACGACCTCAAACGGTCAATCCAAACGCGCATTATAATAGCAAATGTAAGTAAATCCAAGCATTCATGACAGCAAAGGTCGTCTGAAACAGACTTCTGTGTTTCAGACGACCTTTTATCAAATTTATGATTCTCTGGTTAAAAGATTTAATGCTTCCCGATATTTATCAACTGTTTTCTGAATAACATCGCCAGGGACTTCCGGTGCCGGAGCTTTTTTGTTCCAACCGCTTTGCTCCAGCCAATCTCGAACAAATTGCTTGTCAAAAGACGGTGGATTGGTGCCGACTTGATATTGATCCGCCGGCCAAAAGCGGCTGGAATCGGGTGTCAGTACTTCATCCATCAGGGTTAACGTACCGTTTTCATCCAGCCCGAATTCAAATTTGGTATCGCATATGATGATACCGCGTGATTTTGCATATTCTGCGGCTTCCGTATAAAGCTGAATCGCTTTAGCGCGTACTTGAGCCGCCAGCTCTTTACCGATAATGCGTTCACATTCTTCAAAACTGATATTTTCATCATGATCGCCAACGGCAGCCTTGGTAGACGGAGTAAAAATCACTTCCGGAAGCTGCTGCGCTTCTTTCACCCCTTCGGGAAGTTTGATGCCGCAGACAGAACCGTTTTTTTGGTAATCTTTCCACCCGCTGCCCGCTAAATAACCGCGCACAATCGCCTCTACTTTGACAGGGGTCAGTTTCTTGGCAACAACCGCACGTTTCTCGATGGCTTTGGCTTCATGTTCGGGCAACACGTCATAAACCGTATCGCCGGTAAAGTGATTAGGCATGATATGCGCCAGTTTTTTAAACCAGAAATTGGAAATCTGCGTCAGCATTTCTCCTTTCCCCGGAATCGGATTGTCTAAAATCACATCAAATGCAGACAAGCGGTCTGACGCAACCATCAACATGCGTTTACTGTCGATCTCGTATAAATCGCGCACTTTTCCAGAGTAAATTTTTTTCAAGCTAATTTCGGACATTTCGGGCTTCTCCCTTCACTGACTTGGTTTAAACAGGATTCCGTTATTTTATCCGAATTTGGATTTTGGGGTCAGATTGTTTACAAAATAGGTCGTCTGAAAACGTTTTGCATGAATGCAGACGCTTTCAGACGACCTTATCAAGCCTAAGTATAACTAATAATCAAAGATTAGATGTTAGGAACCTGGGTTTGTTGTTGGATGCTGTTTACAGCTGACAGAGAGTAGTAATCACCATGACCGGTTACTTCGTAAGTGCTGCCATCGGCAAACTTGAAGTTTTCGATCTTATGGTTGTTACCGGAGAACCAGTCATCAATGGTAACAGTGTCACCGCCGCCGACAGATACGGTCAGGTTGTTGCCTGATTTGCTCAACAATACGTCGGAAGCAGAAATACCTTTGCCGAATTGCAGGGTATCGTTACCGCTTTCGTCTTGGATGGTATCGCGGCCGTAACCTTTGTCGAAGAAGTAAGTGTCGTTGCCGGTACCGCCAATCAGGACATCATTGCCAATGCCGCCGTCGAGGTAGTCGTTACCGTCTTTACCAACCAGACAGTCATCGCCTGCCAAGCCGTACAAGTGGTTGTCGCCGGAGTTACCGTTGATGTCGTTATTCAGAGCGTTACCGGTACCGTTGAGGTTGCCGGAACCTTGCAAGAACAGGTGTTCAACGTTGTCGGTCAGAGTGTAGTCGATTACGCTGCGAACAGTATCGATACCGCCGTTCAGATTACCGTATTCGATAACTTCGTCGCCTTTGTGGTCAACAAAGTAAACGTCATTACCGTCGCCACCACGCATGATGTCAGCGTCAGCACCACCGTTCAGATAGTCGTTACCATCACCACCTTGCAGGTAGTCTTTACCGGCTTGACCATACAGGGAGTCGCCGTTGTTACCGCCTTGCAGAGTGTCATTGCCGTCACCACCGTAAATTACGTCAGCACCGTCACCGCCGTAAATTACGTCTTCGCCGCTGGTACCGTAGATAGTATCTTTCTTATCGGTACCCACAGTTTTGGTTGCACCCTTTTTATCTTTAGTTGAACCGTCAACATGGATAATGTTGCCTGGATTTTTATCAACATTACCATAAGTGTTGTTTTGATTATGGTCATCAACGCAATCTTTGCAGTCTTTATCGTTAGGTTTAGGCTGCGGTTTTGGTTGCGGCTTAGGTTGTGGTTGAGGTTGAGGTTGCGGCTTAGGTTGTGGTTGAGGTTGTGGTTTTTGTGGTTCAACCGGTGGGAAGTTTGGTTCCAAAGGCTTCTGAGGAGCTGGTTTTGGAGCCGGTTTTGGATAATAAGGCTTACCCGGATTGCAATCAAACTTGATTACAACGCATTTGTAAGCTACTTTTGGAGGTGGGCAGTACGCACCATGACCAATTTTGCCATGATGTACTTTGATACCGTGAGAAGAGCCGTAGTTATGGAAACTACCTTTGTAACCGAAACCACCATGGCTCGGGGGGCAGTAAGGATTGTAGGATTTAACCGGAGGGCAGTATGAGTTGAAGTGGGCTTTAGAAGAATAGCCGCCATAATGATAAGTCATGATAAATCACTCCCAGAATATATGTAATTAAGAAGCATAGGCTTTTTGACAAAATGAAAACTGATCAAACTGCCTACACTGTTATTCTAGTGATATTTCATGATTAACTGTTTTTCAATTCGCTAACGGTTGAAATTTCAGACGAATGGAAACCTTTTTTAAAACAATCAAATCCAAATTGACAATTTATCCTGATGATAATTCCTTTTTAAAAAACAAGATATTGATTATTTTTTGAAATAATATTATTTATTTCAACGTACTATTTATTTCACTTTCCACAACAGGGATCCCTTTTTTCCCCTTCAAACAAAATTTTTCATAATTCATCTTATCTTACCACCAAATATTAGCGAGATATTACAACGCTCTCATCTCCCCTCGTTCAAATTTTCCGATAAACACAAGTTCAAAACGGTGAAGGCGTAAAATGCTGTTAAGAGCTGATGTTTGCTCTATAATGATGGGCATCTTGCTGAAACAATATTCATTAAGGAGATATATCATGAGGACTTTGCTGACAGGCTCTAAAGGACAACTCGCACACTGCTTCCGTGACCGACTTCCTGATAATTGGGAGCTGATTGCCACTGACTCCTCTTCTTTAGATATTACGGATGCCGATGCCGTTCGCAATATGGTCCAAAGCTTTCAACCCGATGCGATTGTCAATACCGCCGCCTATACCGCTGTTGATCGTGCAGAGACAAACGTCCCTGCCGCATTTGCCGTCAACGCTGCAGCTGTTCACAATCTTGCCGACGCAGCACGTTCGGTTCATGCCCGATTTATCCACATATCGACTGATTACGTTTTCGACGGGACAAGCAAAACACCCTACCGTGAACATGACTACACCAATCCACAAAGCGTATACGGCCGCACCAAAGCTGCCGGTGAACTACTCGCGCTTGCCGCTAATCCTGAAAGCACCATTATCCGTACCTCTTGGCTATTTAGCGAATACGGCAACAATTTTGTTAAAACCATGCTGCGTTTGACAAAAGAACGAGACAGTCTTTCCGTTGTCAACGATCAAATCGGATGCCCGACCTATGCGGGGGATTTGGCGCAAGCCATCATTACACTTTTGCAACACCCATCACCTTCCAGAGGAATCTACCACTTCGGCGGCAACAAATCGGTTACTTGGTATGAATTCAGCCAAGCTATCTTTCAAACGGCACTAAAACATGACAATAATTTCAAAATGCCGAAATTAACACCCATCACCACCGACCAATATCCTCTTCCTGCACCACGTCCCGAGTACAGCATTATGGATTGTCACAAAATCGAAAACGATTACGGCATCAAACCCTCTGACTGGCAAAAAGCCTTAAACGACATCATCGGTAAATTGGACTAATCCTCACTAAAAAGCCCCTGATAACAGGGGCTTTTATATGAACGTCAAACCTTACGAAACAAGTATTTAACTTTACACAATTCATCTTTTAATCTAAATAAAAAACAGCTATCATCCTAACCTAACATCTCACAATATATTGAATAATCGATAAAAGACCAATAAACAATCAACGACAGGATTATTAAACGGTAAATGCACGATTTGATTTATCTTCCGTTTCAGAATAATCCTTTAAATCACAGAAAGGAAAAATAATGCCACATCGCAGACGACTGGCTATTTACCAAGCCGCAAAACGTGCTTCCTTCACCGGAAAACCGGTTGCTCCAACTACACCCGTAGCCGGTTAAACAAAACAGAGGAGATGATGCTTACCCCTCATGATATTTCAAAGGCTGTCTGAAATAAAAAATCAGGCAGCCTTTTATTCATATAGCGGTAGCGTAAGAACAAAATCTTGAAATTCTTTGAAAATTTTTCAGACGAGCTGTTTTCAATTATCGAAACAAACTTATCAAAACAGAAATACTTTCAGCAGTTATACCCATTACATTTTGTTTCCAAGAAGGTTTTCAATTTTTCCTCATCCAAAAACCAATGGCAAATTTCTGTTTGGCCATCCAGCAAAACAGGGACAAGTTCATTATATTTTTCTTCCAAGACAGGATCTTCATCAACATCAAGAATTTCCAGCTCAAAGCCAAATCTTTCTTGATACGGTTTAAGCTGTTCGCGCATTTTGTGGCAGAGGCTGCAATATTCGCGAAACATCAACGTCAGTTTCATAATAGACTCTTTACTGTAAACGGAAATCGAGATTGTAAGGTATAGCCGATTAACTTCAAAACGGCGGTGCGGCATATACCGTTTTATTTTAGAGTAGATATAAAAAGGTCGTCTGAAACCAAAGATTTTGGTTTCAGACGACCTTTTTGAATTCTAGATGAAATTAAGACTGAACATTAATGCCGGCGGTAATGGTAGTTTGGGCATTGTTGATATTCAGAAACGAAGCAGCCAATTCGCTGCAACACCCACAGCAAGTAGCTACTCCTAATTGAGCCTGTAAATCGCTCATCGTACTTGCGCCGGCGGCGATGGTTTCTTTGATTTCGTGGTCGGTAATGGCGTTGCAGATGCAGACAAACATAATGTACTCCGTGTTTTCTTTCGCTCGGTATTGATAGTGTGTTTTATTCTTAAACATGAATATAAATAAAAACTGTTTGCATTGCAAGGTTTACCTCTTGGTTTATCTTGGTAATTTTCTATTGAAATCCATATTTCGATTGATATTTTCCAAAATAACTTATTTTGAATGTTTAATGCCATATCAACAAAAAAGTCGTCTGAAAACGAGATTTCCGTTTTCAGACGACCTTTTTTAATCGGCTCGTTTAGTTTCGCGAATGGTGTTCGTCAACAATGTTTTTCAAACGGATGTTGGCGACGTGGGTATAGATTTGGGTGGTGTTGATGTTGGTGTGTCCAAGCATGAGCTGTACGGCGCGCAAATCGACGCCGTGATTGACGAGGTGGGTAGCGAAGGCGTGGCGCAGGCCGTGCGGGCTGAGAGAGGTGATGCCGGCGGTTTCGGCGTAGTTTTTAACAATCATCCACGCGAGTTGGCGGGAGATGCCGCTGCGTTTTTGGCTGACGAAGACTTCGTCGCAGATTTTGTTTTTGAGCAGCAGCGGGCGCGATTCGGCGCAATAGCGTTCGACCCAGTAAACGGCTTCTTCGCCCATAGGCACGATACGCAGTTTGTCGCCTTTGCCTATGGTGCGGATGCAGCCTCGGTTGAGGTCGAGATCACCCAGTTGGAGCTTGACGGCTTCGGTTACGCGTAAACCTGTGGCGTACATGACTTCGAGCAGGGCTTTGTCGCGCAGGCCGTGCGGCGTATGGGTATCGGGCGCGGCGAGCAGGTTTTCGATTTGCGCTTCGGTAATCAGTGTGGGCAGCTTTTGCGTCTGTTTCGGGGCTTTGAGGAAACGGGTCGGGTTGTCCGTCCGCCGCTCGGTCTCTTCCAACCAGGCGTATAGGCGTTTGCAGGCGGACAGGGCGCGCGCCTGCGAGCTGTGTTTTTCGTCTGCCGCATAGACGGCGTCCGCTAAATCGGCGGCTTCGGCATCCAGCCAGGTATGTCCGCCCGCTTCCAAGCGCGCGGCGATTTTTTCCAGATCACGGCGGTAGCCTTGCAAGGTGTTATGGCTGAGACGGTCTTGCAGCCACAGGGATTCGAGCAGTTTGTCTATGAGTTCGTCGGTCATGGGGTTTTACGGGCAGTCCGAAGATGGTGTGTATCGTGGATTTAATATGAATCAGGACAAGCAACCCTGCCCTGATTGACGTCCACTATAAAAGGTCGTCTGAAAATGAAAACCTGCTTGAGCAGAACCCGCCATGTTCGTTTTCAGACGACCTTGGATTCGGATTTCAAGTGCAACACTAGTGTATCAGTGGTTTGAACAGATTCAAGAATAAAACACTTGGCGTTTCGTAGCCAAGTGTTTTTCTTGGCCGGTGGTTCAACTCATCTTGAACCCTGCGTATCTCCCGATCGCTGATGTTTCGGAAATCGGTTTGCTTGGGGAAATATTGTCGGATGAGTCCGTTGGTGTTCTCATTCAGCCCTTTCTCCCAAGAATGGTAGGGGCGGCAAAAATAAGTCTCCGCTTTCAATGCTTTGGCTATTTTGGTGTGTTGGTAAAATTCTTTACCGTTGTCCATGGTGATGGTGTGGACTCTGGCTTTATGTGCCCTTAATACCCTAATGGCTGCCAGAGCAGTGTCTTCGGCTTTGAGGCTGTCCAATTTGCAGATGATGGTGTAGCGGGTAACGCGTTCGACCAAGGTCAGTAATGCGCTTTTCTGTCCTTTGCCGACGATGGTGTCGGCTTCCCAATCGCCGATGCGGGCTTTCTGGTCGACGATGGCGGGTCGGTTTTCTATGCCGACGCGGTTGGGCACTTTGCCTCTGGTCCATGTGCTGCCGTAGCGTTTGCGGTAGGGTTTGCTGCATATTCTGAGGTGTTGCCACAAGGTGCCGCCGTTGCTTTTGTCTTGGCGGAGGTAGCGGTAAATGGTGCTGTGGTGGAGTGTTATCCCGTGATGTTTGCGCAGGTAGGCGCATACTTGTTCGGGACTGAGTTTGCGGCGGATAAGGGTGTCGATGTGTTGAATCAGCTGCGAATCAAGCTTATAGGGCTTTCGCTTACGCTGTTTGATAGTCCGGCTCTGCTTCTGTGCTTTTTCGGCACTGTATTGCTGCCCTTGGGTGCGGTGCCGTCTGATTTCGCGGCTGATGGTGCTTTTGTGGCGGTTAAGCTGTTTGGCGATTTCTGTGACGGTGCAGTGGCGGGACAGGTATTGGATATGGTATCGTTCGTCTTGGGTCAGTTGTGTGTAGCTCATGGCAATCTTTCTTGCAGGAAAGGCCGTATGCTACCGCATACTGGCCTTTTTCTGTTAGGGAAAGTTGCACTTCAAATGCGAATCCGCCGACCTTTTGCTGCATTACGGTTTATCGTGACAGCGTTTCCAAAACTTCCTGCGCGTGTCCGGCGACTTTGACTTTGCGCCATTCATGGATGATTTCGCCGTTTGCGTCCAATACGAAGGTGCTGCGTTCAATGCCCAAAGACTCTTTGCCGTACAGTTTTTTCAGCTTGATCACGTCAAACATTTTGCACACGGTTTCGTCTTTGTCGCTCAACAATTCAAAATTGAAGCCTTGCTTGGCGCAGAAATTCTGATGCGATTTCACGCCGTCGCGCGAGATGCCGACGACGGTGTAGCCGAGTTCTTTGAATTGTGGTAAACGGGCGTTGAAATCTAAGCCTTCGGTGGTGCAGCCGGGCGTGCTGTCTTTGGGGTAGAAATAAACAATCAGCGGCAGATGTTCGGCAGAATCGAAGTCGTTGCCGCTGCTTGAGGGCAAAGTGAATCGGTATTGGGTCATGATGTCTCCTTTCAGACGACCTAAGACGGAAACGTAGAAGCGGGCAAGGAATAAAATGAATCCCAACATAGCCGCTTCGGCGTTTCACCACAATCTTACAAACTGCGTCAGCGTTCGCTCAAATTCAGATAATTGCGCGTTCCCTGCAAATCGTTCAGCGCATTGAGCAACAGTTGGAAATGTTCGTCATTGCCTTGCAAGTCCAACTCGTCAGCATTGACGGTCAGCAGCGGGGCGTTTTGATAAAGGTGGAAAAACTGGCTGTATCCCTCGTGTATCCGCCCCAAATAGCCTTCGGGGAAAAGATTGATGATGCCGTCGCTGCGTTTTTGCAGGCGTTTGCGGTTTCCGTCCACGGCGGTTTGCAGGTAGATCACCAAATCGGGCGCGGGATACTGCGGCAGGATTTTTTGTTTCAAATCGGCGAAGAGCTGCTGCTCGTCTTCATTCAACACGACCGGCGTGAAAATCCGGTCTTTTTCCAACAGGAAATCGGCGACCACCATGCCGCCTTGTGCGTATTCGTTTTTGATGATGTCCACGCTTTCGGCGCGGCGCATCAGGAAAAAAAGCTCGGTTGCCAAGCCGTGATGGGAGGCGTTGGCGTAAAACTTCATGAGGAAGGGGTTGTGTTCGGGGTTTTCCGCCAGCGACAGCGCGCTGAAATGTTCTGCAAGGCGGCGGCTCAAGGCGTTTTTCCCGCTGCCGATGGAGCCTTCGACGACAATATAACGGTAGTTCATGGTTTGATTAATGATTTTGTTTTGATATTTTGGAAAGAGGCATTTTATCAGACCGACGGAATTTGCCCAAACCTGCCGCCGTCCTTCTTGAAAGGTCGTCTGAAAAAGGAAACTGCCAAGCCATTTCCCTTTTCAGACGACCTCTTGAACCTAGCTTGCTTCAAATAGAAACTTCGACACGCGATCAAAGCAAACAGGCGTTTTTATTTCACTACCTTGCTTCAAACAGCTTCCAACAGACGTATGCCTTCATCTCCCAAAGCAGCCGCCAAAGCAGCCGCCCGTCCGTGTCCGCCCAAAACAAAATCGGGCAGGATTTCAGCCAGCGGCTTCATCACAAAGCTGCGTTCGTGCGCGCGCGGATGCGGCAGGGTCAGATGCGGGTCGTCGCTGGAGATGCCGTCAAAATCGATGATGTCCAGGTCCAATGTGCGCGGGGCGTTTCGGAACGTGCGTTCCCGCCCGAAATCCGCCTCGATGCGGTTCAACACGGCAAGCAGCGAAACGCCGTCTAATGAAGTGCGGACGGAACAAACGGCGTTGACGAAATCAGGCTGATCGTCGTAGCCGACCGGCGCGGTCACATACAGCGAGGAAGTTTTTTCGATTTGAATCTGCGGATGCGCCTCCAGCGCGGACAAGGCGGCGCAGACCTGGCGGGCAGGTTCGGCAAGGTTGCTGCCCAAGGCGATGACGGCAAAATGGGTTTGCGGCATTTTCAGACGACCTTTTTAAAACGGCAGCGTTTTGGTTTTAGCAAGATAGACGATGCAACCGACGCAAGCCATTGCCAAAACATAAACGGTATAAAACTTCGGCGAACGCGGACGGGCGCGCATCATGACCATGCCCAAGCCGATGTAAACCAACAGCAGCAGGATTTTGCTGCCGAGCCAGGGCGCGTTGAAGGGCGAAAAGTGGGTAATCTTCATCAGCCACAAGCCGGTAAAGAGCAGCATGGTGTCGTTGAGATGGGGAAGGGCTTTCCAGATACCCGCCAAAGGTTTATCGGGATGCCGCCAAAGCAGGAAAAAGCGGATATTGAACACCAAAATGGTGATGGTGACGAAAATCTGATGGCTGTATTTTACAAACAGATATTGCATAGCGGTCGCACGTTATTGTTTTTGAAAGAAGCGCCTATTCTACCCCAAACATTCATTCTTGACGTAACTTTTCAAACGCCAACAAATACGGCGGGCAGTTGCGGCGGTTGATAAAACCATAACGCAAAACGGCAAATTCATCCTGCGGCAACCGCTGCGCCCAATCTTCGATTGCCTGCGCTTCATGCTGCCCCGCCTCATGTCCCGGATACAGGACGGCAACCGCCAGCCCGCCCGTTTTCAGCAGCGATAAGGCGGATGTCAACGCGCGGATACTGGTTGCCGCTTCTGTCGTACAACTCTTATCGCCTCCGGGCAGCCAGCCGAAATTGAATACCGCCGCGTCCAACGGTTCGCGGATATGGGCGGCAAGGTTTTCATGTCCGTCCCATATCAGTTCCACCCTATCCGCCATGCCTGCTTCTTCCAAGCGCATTCGCGTGTTTGCCAATGCCTGCTCTTGAACGTCAAATGCCCACACTTTCCCGCCGCTGCCGACCGACCGCGCCAGCATCAGCGTATCGTTGCCGTTTCCCGCCGTGCCGTCTAAAGCGCGGGCATCGGGTTTTAAGGCTTGTTTAAGAAGCGCGTGTGCAAAAGGGAGGATGTTTTCGAGCTGCATAAGATGAAACCGTACAGAGGTCGTCTGAAAATAAAAATACCTTACCGACCAAGCGGTAAGGTATCAGAATCGATTAATGCGTTACATACATTATTCGGCAGGTTGTTGCACGGTCTCAACTTGAACCGGAGCAGCCGCAGCAGCTTGGGGTTTGTTCTCGTGTTGCAGGCTCACGGCACGGGCAGGAACGATAGTTGAAATCGCGTGTTTATAAACCATTTGGGTAACGGAAGTATTACGCAGCAGAACGACGTATTGGTCAAACGACTCGACTTGGCCTTGCAGTTTGATACCGTTGACCAAATAAATCGAAACCGGAACGTGCTCTTTACGCAACGCATTCAAAAAAGGATCTTGTAACATTTGTCCTTTAGCTGTCATATTCATAAGCTCCATTATTATGATTTTGAAATCGTTTTGAAAACGAACATGAGTCGGATTGTAGACCCGAACAAGAAAAATTACCAACTATTTTTCCGTAAGAATATGCAAACATCTATCAAACAACGGGCTTCTCAACGATTTTTTACCCTAATGTATTAAAAATTCATTTCAATACAAACAATTTTTGCAATCAGACATACGGCGGAGGATTTGGATTTTCAGACGACCTTGCCATTAAACAAAATCCTTTTATTACAAAATCTTAGCCAACCAACTCCAAAAAGGCTTCATCCCCAACCGCCCTACTCGTTCCGGCTGCAATCTAAAAGGGGGGGCACCTCGCGGCGCGCCCCTTGTTTCGTCAGATTTATTTGCTGTGCTGTTTTTTCACGCTGACTTTGGTTTTCTTTTTAAAACGGTTTTTCTCTTCCTTACGGCCTTCGCGTTTCTCGATACGGTTGCTCAGGCTGACGCGGCGCAGCGGTTTTTTCTTCGGCTTGTCTTCCGCATTTTCATACGGGTTTTCCGAAACATTGTATTGAATCCGCAGCGGCGTACCTTGCAGATTGAAGGCTTTGCGGAACGTCTGGGTCAGGTAGCGCGTATAGCTGTCGGAAATCGCGTGCAGCGAATTGCCGTGCACCACAATCACGGGCGGATTCATGCCGCCTTGGTGGGCATAGCGCATTTTCGGGCGCACCAAACCTGCGCGCGGCGGCTGTTGGCGTTCGACGGCGCTTTGCAGGACGCGGGTGATTTTCGGTGTCGGCATTTTGATCATGGCGGCGTTGTAGGCTGCCTGAATACTGTCGAACAATCCGTCGATGCCGCGTTCTTTCAATGCGGAAATGAAGTGGAACTTGGCAAAATCGAGGAAATACAGTTTGCGGGAAATGTCGCGTTTGATCTGCTCGCGGCGCTCTTCGCTGATGCCGTCCCATTTATTGACGGCAACCACCAGCGCGCGCCCTGCTTCCAAGGCAAAACCGGCAATCGTGGCATCTTGGTCGGCGATGTCCTGCTGCGCGTCCAATACCAAAACGGCAACGTTTGCCGCCTCAACCGCCTGCATGGCTTTGATAACGGAGAACTTTTCCACCGCCTCGTCAACTTTGCCGCGACGGCGCACGCCTGCGGTATCGATGATGGTAAACGGTTTGCCTTCGCGTTCGAAATCGATGTGGATACTGTCGCGCGTCGTGCCAGCCATATCGAAGGCAATCACGCGCTCTTCGCCGAGAATGGCGTTAACTAGCGTAGATTTGCCGACATTCGGACGACCGATAACGGCAAAGACAGGATGCTTGACTTCTGTTTCTTCGGCTTCTGGCTCAGGGAATTTTTCTAAAATTTCTTCAATCAGGTAATACACACCGTCGCCGTGCGCGCCGGAAATAACGTGCGGCTCACCCAATGCCAATTCATAAAACTCGGCGGCAAGCACGGCTCTGTTGCCACCCTCGCCTTTGTTTACCGCCAGATAAACGGGACGCGGGCTTTGGCGCAAGCGGTCGGCGATGATTTTGTCTTGCGGGGTCAGACCGGTGCGACCGTCCACCAAGAACACGACGGCGTCGGCTTCATCGACAGCCTGCAAAGTCTGCTTCGCCATTTCATGCAAAATCCCGCTGTCCACAACCGGCTCAAAACCGCCGGTATCGATGACGAGATAAGGTTTGCTGCCGATTTTACCGTGTCCGTAATGGCGGTCGCGGGTCAGGCCGGGCAGGTCGTGCACAAGCGCGTCTTTGGTGCGCGTCAGGCGGTTGAACAAGGTGGATTTGCCGACATTTGGGCGGCCGACAAGGGCGATGGTGGGTTTCATGATGGAGTCTTTCTGTGTCAAGTGTCGGTTCGGAAGCGAACCTGCAACACGAGCAGGTGTTTTTCAAAACACGGTGGGTTAAAAAGGATAAGGGGTCGTCTGAAAATATAGTGGATGAAAATTGCAATGATACGGCATTGCCAACGTCCTTATGTACGATCTATACACGGCGGACATTGCCGCCTTGTCTCATTTTTATTTTAATCCGCTGAGACCTTTGCAAAAATAGTCTGTTAACGAAATTTGACGCATAAAAATGCGCCAAAAAATTTTCAATTGCCTAAAACCTTCCTAATATTGAGCAAAAATTAGGAAAAATCAGAAAAATTTTGCATTTTGAAAATGAGATTGAGCATAAAATTTTAGTAACCTATGTTATTGCAAAGGTCTCCCGCTATATAAAGTGGAACACAATTAAAACAGACAAGGCTTGCCGGAAAGATTCCGACAAGCCGCATACGTCTCTCAATTTTTCAGACGACCTTATTTTTGCGAATCCAGCTTCATTTGCAGCAATTCGCGTTCAATGGCGTCTTTTGGCAGCTTTTCCAAAGCCTGCTGATAGCTTTGCGCGGCTTCTTTGGTTTTGTTTTGCGCGGCGTAAACATCGCCTTTCGCTTCCAACAGCAGCGGCTCGAAATCGGCTTCAACTTTGGTGTTCAATGCTGCAATCGCGGCATCGTATTTTTTCTGCTGCAACAAAACGATACCCAAACGCTGCGCCGCCAATGCTTGAACCAGCGGGGCTTTTTGGTTTTGCAACACCCAGTTCAGATGACCTTCAGCCACGTCGTAACGGCGGGCATCATATTCGGTCGCAGCTGCCATCAGCGTCGCTTGCGCTGCGGCAATGGAATCAGAATAGTTTTGCTGAAGATTGGTCAAATCGGCGTTAACTTCGGCTTGCGAGGCTTTTGCCTGCATTTTATCGACGATTTTCGCCAATACCGCAGCAGCTTCCTGATTTTTCGAGGCTTTATGGCTTTTATACATGGTATAGCCCAAATAGCCCAACGCCGCCGCCATCAGCAGGGCAAACAGCCATCGGCCGGTAGTTTTCCAAAAGTATTTAAAATTGTCTAACTCTTGTTGTTCTTCGAGATGGGCTGCCATTTATGCGTTCTTCCATTGTTGTAAAGTGTGGATTAAATCGTCGGTGGCGACGGTTTGCTGACCGTGTGCACCGTTCATATCTTTAAGTGTAACCGTACCGTTCGCCAATTCGTCTTGCGCGACAATCAGGGCAAAGCGCGCGCCGCTGTTGTCGGCTTTTTTCATTTGCGCTTTCAGGCTTTGATAGCCGGAATGCTGCATCACGTTGAAACCTTGTGCGCGTAGGGCTTGTGCGTATTTCATCACTTGCAAATCCGCGCCCTCGCCCTGATGCATGGCGTACACGTCAGGCGCGGCATTGACTTCCAGCGAACCGTATTCGCTAACCAGCAGCAGCAAACGCTCGATACCCATTGCAAAACCAATGGACGGAGCGGGCTTGCCGCCGAGTTCTTCAATCAAACCGTCGTAGCGTCCGCCGCCGCACACCGTAGCCTGCGCGCCGAGTTTGTCGGTCGTCCATTCAAAAACAGTCTGGTTGTAATAATCCAAGCCGCGCACCAGTCGCGGATTTTCAACATATCGGATGCCCAAGCCTTCCAGCATGGCTTTGAAACGGCTGTAATGATTGCGCGACTCTTCGCCCAGATAATCGGTCAGATGCGGCGCGGCATTGCAGATTTCCTGCAAATCGGGATTTTTGGAATCCAAAACGCGCAACGGATTGGTTTTCAGACGACGTTTGCTGTCTTCGTCCAATTTGTTTTCATAACGGGTCAGATATTCGACCAAAGCCGCACGGTGCGCCGCACGTTCTTCGCGATTGCCCAAACTGTTGATTTCCAAAGTCAGGTAATCGCGGATACCCAGCTTGTCCCATAAATCCGCCGACATGGCGATGATTTCGGCGTCGATGTCCGGACCTTCAAAACCCAACGCCTCGATGCCGACTTGATGAAACTGGCGGTAGCGTCCTTTTTGCGGGCGTTCGCGGCGGAACATCGGCCCCATGTACCACAGCTTTTGCGGGCTGTTGTACAACAAATTGTGTTCGACCACCGCGCGCAGGCAGGATGCCGTACCTTCCGGCCGCAGGCTCAGGCTCAAAGAATCGTTGGAATCGGAAAAAGTATACATTTCCTTGCCGACCACATCGGTTTCTTCACCGATGGAGCGGACAAACAAACCCGTCTGCTCGACAATAGGCGTACGGATTTGCTGATAACCATAAGCACGCGTCCAGCTGCCGACCACATCTTCAAACGCCTGCCAAAACGCAGCGGTCAGCTTGAAATCTTTCTGTTCGACGGGCAAAAGGTCGTTCATGCCTTTGACGGATTGGATTTTTTGTGCCATTTCAAATAGGGATACCGGAATCAAAATAGTCGGCAATTATAGCTGATTTTTAAGGAGTTGTGAGGTTTGGGCAACGAAGGATTTGAGCGAAAAGGTCGTCTGAAAAAATTTTCAGACGACCTTTTCGCTCAAATTCAAAATGCACGCCACCATTTTATCTGTCAGACTGCGAACTCCGTCTGACGTTTCGGACTTCGAGTAAAAAACGACGTATCACGTTCAGCATCCTCTCTATAAATAATTTGTATAAAAGTTAACACTATCAGCATAATATTCATAAAAAATAAATATACGCAACATATATCATCTTGACTGCCGTGTATCTCACCATTTCACATAACGAACAAATATGTGAACATTAATAAAAAAGATAACAAAATAATAGATGAACTCACACCAACCATTTTTACAAGCAAATTTTATATATAATTTGCGTAAAATAATATTGAATGCAATCATCAAAGCAAATGTTATGTAAAAATTTGACATTTCGCATCACCATTCAACTAGGAGTCAGCGGCTGCTTTCTTGATGGAGAAGGTTCGGATCAATATGATGGTGCATATCCACCGACAGCTCCTTCTACAACTCTGCCAACAGCCAACAAATGATTTAATAAAGCCGGATTTTTACCGTCCTAAACAGCATTATAATTAATCCCTAATTGATATTTGATAGGCTCTTATCCTTGGCTTTATTTTTAGCATACCATTTAAATTACGGCTTTCCACCCATAAATAACTGACGTTATCATACAATTCTGCCTTTTCGCTTATGACATAACGTATGCCTACCATACTCAAACCCATATTCGTATTTCGATTATTTTTTCGAAGTTCAGCTGGAATGGAAATAAAACTTGCTGAGCCTTTTTGGATATAGATAGTAGAAGATAATTCCGAATGCCGACTTTCACTACTTATAGTGGATTAACTTTAAACCAGTACGGCGTTGCCTCGCCTTGCCGTACTATCTGTACTGTCTGCGGCTTCGTCGCCTTGTCCTGATTTAAATTTAATCCACTATACATAACTGACAGCATATCATGATTTGACCTTTCCCCTATCAATCTACAATGACTCTAAATTTAAAGGAAGTTCAGCTAAAGCAACAGACGGCACAAGGGAAAAATTGGGATTAAAATATTTTTCATGTCTTTCTCTATTTCTCACCATATTTTTTCAAAAATTAATTTCTCAAATATTTATTGTCAACAATTTTTTTTGTAAATTTTTTAAAATAAATGATGACAAAATCCAAATTAAAAGCTTAAAGCCGTTTAGACAGTTGAGTTTATCAATTACAGAACCATTCAATCATTTTCAGACAATTTTTTCTATAAGCAATCCGCCACATGAAAAAACCTTCTAATCCCCTCCCCCTTTTAAACGGTGTAAAGCCCAGCTATTTGGTGCTGCCGCATGAAAAAGAGTTTTACGGCCTGCCGCTCCTGCATTTTCTCTGCACACGTTTTCCTTTTGTCGGTGAAGAAAATTGGCGCAGGCGGCTGAACAGCGGTTTTGTGGTAGGTGCGGACGGGGCACCGTTTAACGAGCATACGGTGTTTGAAGCGGGCAAGATGATGTTTTATTACCGTGAAACCAGCAGAGATAGCGAACCGCGGATTCCGTTTGAAGAGAAGATTCTGTTTGTTGATGAGCATCTTATTGTGGTTGATAAACCGCATTTTCTACCCGTCATCCCCAGCGGGCGTTTTTTGCGTGAAACGCTGCTGACCCGCCTGCGCCTGCGGCCGGAATTGCAGCATTTGAATGTAGCGGACATTACGCCGATTCACCGCTTGGATAAGGATACGGCAGGGGTCATGCTACTGTCGCACAATCCTGCCACACGCCGAGATTATCAAACCATGTTCCAAAATAAAACTGTCTGCAAAACTTATGAGGCAATCGCGCCGACGCGGACGGATTTGGCTTATCCGCTAAATGTTTCTTCACGCATGGTGCGTGGGGAAAAGTTTTTTACGACACTTGAAGTGGAAGGTGAGCCGAACGCGCACACAACAATCGAGCTTATCGAAAACCGCGGCGCGTTCAGCCTCTACCGCCTTACGCCGCATACAGGGAAGAAACACCAACTGCGCGTGCATATGATGAGCCTGGGCATGCCGCTGATGAACGATGCGCTTTATCCCGTTCCGTCTGCGGCGGGTGATGAGGATTATGGGAAACCTTTAAAACTTTTGGCAAAACGAATTGAGTTTACCGATCCTGTCAGCGGACAGGCACGGATGTTTGAAAGCGGTTTTAAGTTGTAGCGATAGGGTTGTTTTTGATAAAGGTCGTCTGAAACGGATTTCAAGCTTTTCAGACGACCTTTTTAAATGTTAGGTTTTGAGCCGATCTATCCTTAACTAAAACCACCTGTTAACAGGACATTTTTCTTCATATTTGGCTAAATCACTCGATTTTATCTTGTTTAAAGACACTAATTTTCTACATAATTTCTGAAATCTACCGAAAGATTCGCAATCTCCGGCGACAGAAGCATAAAACCATAGATACTGATCAATTTCCTCAAAGGAAGATAGTTTGCAAATATTATCTATCTGATTTTCCATGCTTCTATCGGCTATGTCGTATTGTTCATTATCATATAGGTTATCTAACTTCGATTCAAACTCTTCAAAATTTTTAAAAATCATCTCTATATTCTTGGTTAATTGAATTATATTTCAGATTCTTATAAAAGAATTTCCTCTAAAATATTAATTATTTTTCTGCTAAAAGGATGTTCATGTGTATCCGGTAATATAAGAGTGTAGTAATACATTTCATGAAGTATAAAAATATTCTTTCTCAAGATACTGTCTTTAGGACAGTCATCATATAGGTCTTCATATCCATCATAATACGCATAATCTGCCATTGTATTCATTCTTAATGAACGATAGTACTGGCATGCCAATGATATTTGGCCTTCTCCATGTTGATCGAGTTTATAAGCATTCTCTTCTGAGAAATTCTCCATTTCATGATCTTTAACATACCCATAAAAAAAACTGCCATCAAATAGTTTGTCATCCTCATAAATAATGCAATTTGGCCATAGCTCAGCTATTGCTTTATTGAAACCATTCAAAACAATATCAGGTTTTTTATTTGAGACAACAAAGTATTCTATTCCTGTTATATTCATATCAATAATCCCGTGTTAATTATTTAGCAGTTTTAACATGCTCTAACATTTGGTGCTGAGTTACAAGTAAATTTGTTGGAGAGGCGGTAACGATAAATCTTTCACGATCTCCATCATAAGGACGGGAAAAGAAACTGTCTGACGACAAAAAATCAACCACGGGTTGCGCTGATTCAAGTATTTGGTTCCAATTCTTTTTCATTTTTTTTGCCTCTTGACTCAAATTTTACAAGCACCAAGCCCGGGAATATTCGTTTACGGGGCGCGGGCGAGATGAAAAATATTCGGTTTATATTATCCATCTGTCTTTGGGCTGACAACTGTTATAGTGGATTAACTTTAAACCAGTACGGCGTTGCCTCGCCTTAGCTCAAAGAGAACGATTCTCTAAGGTGCTGAAGCACCAAGTGAATCGGTTCCGTACTATCTGTACTATCTGCGGCTTCGTCGCCTTGTCCTGATTTAAATTTAATCCACTATATCCAAACAAAAGGGTCGTCTGAAAAAGGTTCCAAGCTTTTCAGACGACCTTTGGTTTTGTACGAACGGTAAGCCTGCCTATAACAGCGGACTCATCAGGCGGACGGTATTTTCTATCAGCCCGCGGAATTTGGAGCGTTGCTGCCATGCTTTGACGGTGATGTAGCTGCTGTTTTTGAGGTAGTCGCGTTGGAGGTTGCAGATTTGTTTGGTGATGTCGCGGTCGTAGATGGCGAGGCTGATTTCGAGGTTGAGGAAGAAGCTGCGCATGTCCATGTTGACCGTGCCGAAGAGGACGTAGTCTTCGTCTATGGTCATGGTTTTGGCGTGTAGCAGCCCGCCTTCGAACATGGCGATTTTGACGCCTGCGTCGAGCAGCATGGGGTAGTAGGCGCGGGAGGCGTAGCGTACCATGAGGGAATCGACTTTGGCAGGCAGGATCAGGGTAACTTTGACTCCGCGTTTGGCGGCGATGGTCAATGCCATCAGGAGGGGTTCGTCGGGGACGAAATAGGGGGTGGTGATGGTGATTTGTTTGGTGGCGGCGTAAATCGCGCTGATGATGGTTTCGTAAATGACGTGGCTGCCTTGTTCTGGCGCGGAGGGGATGACTTGGGCAACGATGTCGCCCTGCTGCATTTTTTCGGGAAGGATTTCGGGAATGCGCTCTTGTGCCTGTGTCAGATATTGCTGTACGCCTTCGAGGTTTTCGTCTGTTTCGACGGCGAGGTCGGCAAAGAAGACGGCGGAGAGTTCGAGTACCAGCGGGCCGGTGCAGCGCATCATGACGTCCACCCATTCGCCGACGCCTGAATCTTTTTTGAAGAAGCGGGGATCGACGAGGTTGAAGCTGCCGGTGTAGCCGATTTTGCTGTCGATGACGAGGATTTTGCGGTGGTTGCGCAGGTCGGTGCGGGTGAAGAAGGTGCGCCAGACGCCGACGGGCAATGAGGCGTGGACTTCTACGCCGGCTTCGCGCAGGGTTTCTACCCAGCCGCTGTCGAAAAAGCGGCTGCTGCCGACGGCGTCGGCGAGGATGGCGCAATCCAAACCTCTGTCGGCGGCGGCGAGGAGTTCGTTTAACAGTTCTTCTATCCTGCCTTCGGGTTCGATGATGTAGAAGGCGAGCATGCAGGAATGGCGGGCGGCGCGGATGTCGGCAAGCATGGTGTCGATGATTTCATCGGTGGTGGACAGCAGCGTCATGGCGTTGTTGCGCGTCGCGCCAAGTCCCGTTCCGCTCGCAGCGACTTTGCTGATGCCGTGATAACGGGATTTGACTTTGTCGCCGATATCAAGGTAAAGGTTAGACAGGTAAGTTTCGACGAAACCTTGATAAAAACGGTTCATCTCGTCCGTACGCTTTGCCCGCGCCGTGCCGAGCCGCGGCTCGCCGATAAGCAGGTAGGCAATGGTGCCGAAGACAGGGAAAAGGAAGAGGATAATCAGCCAGGCAAACGTGGAGCCAATGTTTTTTTGTTTGTACAACACGCGCAAGACGCAGCCGAGCGCGGCGCAGGTGTGGGCGAAAATGAAGATTTCTGTCCAGGTGATGTCTTTTAGAAAAGTCATGTTCGATAGGCGGTAGAGGAATGTCGGGAGCGGATGTATAGTGGATTAACTAAATCAGGACAAAGCGACGAAGCCGCAGACAGTACAGATAGTACGGAACCGATTCACTTGGTGCTTCAGCACCTTAGAGAATCGTTCTCTTTGAGCTAAGGCGAGGCAACGCCGTACTGGTTTAAAGTTAATCCACTATATTTTTGAGTCTGACTGGTTTGAGGCGGTAAGGTTCAGATGATGAGTATATACAAAGGTCGTCTGAAAAACGAGTATGGCGATTTTTCAGACGACCTTTTACGTTACACGCTCAATCAAGCGTGATATTGGCGCGACAGTTCGTGTACGGTATCGACTAAGATTTTGGCGTGTTCGGGGTCGGCGTGTTGGTTGATGCCGTGTCCGAGGTTGAAGACATGGCCGCTGCCGTTTCCGTAGTCGGCTAGGATGCGCGCGACTTCGGTGCGGATGGATTCAGGCGTGCCAAAGAGGGCAAACGGGTCGAAGTTGCCTTGCAGGGCGACTTGGTTGCCGACGCGGCGGCGTGCTTCGCCGATGTTGCACGTCCAGTCCAAGCCCAATGCGTCTGCGCCGATTTCCGCCATGCCCTCCAGCCACAGCCCGCCGCCTTTGGCAAACACGATAACGGGAACGCGTCTGCCTTCGCTTTCGCGTTTCAAACCAGCAACGATTTGGCGGATGTATTTGAGGCTGAATTCTTTAAACGCCGCATCGCTCAGGACGCCGCCCCAAGTGTCGAAAATCTGCACGGCCTGCGCGCCCGCGTCGATTTGGGCGTTGAGGTAGGCGGTAACGGCTTGGGCGTTGGTGTCGAGGATTTTGTGCAGCAAATCGGGACGCGAGTACATCATGGTTTTGATGGTGCGGAATTCTTTGCTGCTGCCGCCTTCGACCATATAGCAGGCGAGCGTGAACGGGCTGCCGGAGAAACCGATAAGCGGTACGCGGCCGTCCAATGCTTTGCGGATGGAGCCGACGGCGTCAAAGACGTATTGCAGTTTTTCCATATCGGGAACTTGCAGCTTGGCAATGTCGGCTTCGTGTTGCAAGGCGCGTTCGAATTTCGGGCCTTCGCCTTCGGCAAAATACAGACCCAAGCCCATTGCGTCGGGGACGGTCAGGATGTCGGAGAACAGAATCGCCGCGTCCAAATCGAAGCGGTCTAAGGGCTGGATGGTGACTTCGGTCGCCAATTCGGTGTTTTTACACAAATCGAGGAAGCTGCCCGCTTTCGCGCGTGTGGCTTTGTATTCGGGCAGATAACGCCCCGCCTGACGCATCATCCAAATCGGTGTGTATTCGACGGGCTGTTTGAGCAGGGCGCGGAGAAAGGTGTCGTTTTTCAAAGAGGTCATGTGGGGCTTTCGGTTTGTTTGTAAAACGGGGAAGGAAAACGGTTTTCAGACGACCTTTGCGGCGGTTTCCGCAATGAAAGGTCGTCTGAAAAGGAGATAGATAAAGATGTTTCCCAAACTCAGCTATGCTGCTCCAACGCTGCGTGGCGTTCGTCATCGGAGACGGCTTCCAAAACCAATTTCCGCTGTTCCTGAGCTTTTTGCGGTTGTCCGGTTTCGTCGAGTACGCGCGCCAGCATGAGGCGGGCGGCGATGCTCGGTTGCAGGGCGATGCTGGCTTCGAGGTAACTTTGCGCCTTGCCCCACAGGCTGCGGCCATAGGCAAGCTGTCCGAGGTACATCAAGAGCGGCGCGTCGTCGGGTTTGTCTTTCAGCCAAGAATCGGCAAGGTCGATGGCTTTTTGCTGGCCGCGTTCGTTGAAGAAGCGGACGCTTTCGACGAAGGCTTCCAAAAGTTCGGGGCGGCGGTTTTGCGGGTAGTATTGGCGCACCCATTTGACGGCTTCGGTATAGAGTCCGAGACGCTCGTATTTTTCGGCAATGGCGACACACAATTCGTCCGCTTTGAGTGCTTCGGGAATGCGCTTCAGACAGATTTTCAGACTGGCTGCGTCTGATGCTTCCGCCAACAGGCGGCGGTATGCCCAGCTTTGGTATTGTTCCGCTTCAAAATCGTTAATCGCGCCGACTTTCATCAATTTTTCGGATTTCGCCAACACATCTTCTGCATCGCCGTGGTCAAAGGCATAACGCAGTTGCAGGCGGGCGAGGCGGGAAAGGTTGGGATGGATACGCGCGGCGGCGTTCAGATTTTCCAGGGCGGTCGGATAATCGCGGCGGCCGAGTGCGGACTCTGCCAACAACAGATAGCGGGAAAGCTGCTGTTTGTTCGGCAGTTTTTCAATGTCTTTCAGGTAGTGGTCGCGCAGTTCGAAGTTTTCCATTTGGTCGGCGGCGTGCGCGCCCAGCATCAACGCGAGGTTGCGGTTGTCGCCGGCTTCTTTGTTTTCCAATACTTTGGCGGCTTCCTGCTCCGCTTTTTCAAAGCGGCCTTCAAAAAACGCCAAACCTGCGCTGTTCAAAGCGACGGCTGCCTGACGGCCTTTGCGCGCCGTGCCGAAACGCTGCATACGGGCGGGGATGTTCATCAGGCCGACGATGAATTTGATTAGGAAATACAGGGTAACGACAAACAGGACCAGCCCTAAGATAAAGGCGTGCAGGTTGACCCGCATCATGACCTGTCCGACGACGATATAGACATTACCCGTGTAAATACCGGAAGTTAGGACGATACCGACTGCGGCAGCAAATAAAACGACAATCCAGACGACGGCTTTCATGCACGGCCTCCTTTGGTCTCAGCATCGGCGGCAGGATGGCTTTGTTTCTCAGGAGCCGCTTTCTTTTCCGGCTTGGAAATGTTTTGCGGTTTGGCCTCGGAAGGCAGCGCCGGAGCTTCTAAAGGCTTCGCGTCTGTTTGGGCGGCAGGGGCGGGTCTTGCTTTGGCAGGATGGGGAGCCCTTGGAGCCGGTGCGGTTTTCGGTGCGGAAGCAGTTTCATTCACCTGCGAGGCGGTTTGAGGAGCGGCAGCTTCGGACGCGGCGGAGGGCAGGGGCGCGGACGCGGCGGTTGTTACGGGTTCGGGCAGCGCAACCGGAGTGCGCGTACCGTCTTGATAGGCGCGGATTGCGCTGAGGCTGGCTTTCAAACTGTCGTCTGAAATCATGCGTACATCCAGCGCTTTCAATTCGGACAACTCTTTCAGCCATGCCTGTGTTGCGGGCGATTTGCCGTCAAAGTATTGTTTGACCGCCGCTTCGACGTAGTTCAAATCGCTTTGATAAACCTCGCCGTTGTGCTGCATCAGCGCGGTACGCGCATCCAAAAGGCGCAGGCGCAGGTTTTCGCGGACGAAATACGCCTGTTCGGGCGAAAGCAGCATCGCGTCTTTATTGTCGAGTCGGCGGACTTCCACCAGCCCTTTCAGTGCAACCAAAGATTTATCCCAAGTATTTTGCCACCAAGAGCCTGAAGATGCGCCGTTGCTTTGCGCCTGCTCGCCCGGCTGCAATACGCCGTCCAACACCAGCGGCAGGCCGGAAACGGCGGTTTCCAAACGATCAAGGCGCAACGCCGTGCCGGAAATATCGACATAAGGACGGTTTTTCAATGCCGCCAAATCATGGCTGACGGCTTGTTTGATGGACAGCAGTTCGGGCTGGTCGAAACGGCTCAGGCGACCATCGATGTGTTCCAATACCGCCGCTGCGCCTTGTACATTGCCTGATAAGAGCAGTTGCTGCGAGGCGAGGTTCAACATGGTTTCCGCTTCGTCAACCAGCCAGTTGACGCGCCCTTTGGTCAGCTCCTGATACGCTTTTTGCATTAACAGAATTTGTTCGCTGTTTGCCATTTGGGCTTTGCCCAAGCGCTCCAATTCGGCTTGGATGGCGGTTTGGCGGTTTAGATGGTCTTTCAGGAGTAAAGCGTTTTCAGATTCGCCCAAGGCGGCTTTATCGAGCTTTTGGTTAAACGAAAGCTCTTGGTTTTTCAAGACATTTTGTCCTTGCACAAACAAAAAGCCGCTTGCGCCCAAACCCAGCAGCGCCAGCACCAGCGCGCCTACCGCCAGCCCTCTGCCGCCGGATTGTTTGATGATGACGGGGGCGGGTTGGTTTTGAGGAAGATTTTTAGATTCAGACATGTGTGTTCCTGAGTATTCGGAGGTTTTAGGCTGTTTTGCCTTTTTTGGAGCCGCTGTTTCAGACGACTCCGCGTTGCCCTGACTGTCGACGATAATCGGCCGACCGGCTTCGTTTGCTTCGGATGGATTGTCTTCAGACCGGCTCATCGGTTTGCTCCTTAGGAAATGATGAAAGTGCCGCTTTCAGAGAAGCGACGACCCGTATGTGGCGCGCACCCGCCTCGCGAAGCGCGTCGGCTATGCGTGGATGATGGGTGAAGTATAACAAGGATTCGAAGAATCGGGAAAATTGCGGCGGAACCTGCGCAAACAGCCCGCGTACCAGTTCGCCCGAAGCGATAAAGGCGGCATCAATGGATTCGGCATCAAAATCCTGCCAATTCAATTCATTAGGTCGTCTGAAATACACTTCCGCGATTTCCACCGCAAAGCCTTTTTTCTTTAACGACTCCGCCAAAAAATCGCGCCCGCCGCGTCCGCGCACAATCAATATGCGCGCGCCCTGAGGCAAACTATCCCAAACCGGCAGCCGCAACACTGCCTCGCTGTCGTTGCCTTCTTGCGGCACAGACACATTTTTCGCGCCACACTGCTGCAAAGCCTGACCGCTTGCCTGCCCGACCGCAATCTGAACCTTCAGGTCGTCTGAAAAATCCACATACGGCGCAGCGGTTTCAACCGCCGTCGGACTGACCCAAAACACCGCGTCCGCACGGGAAAACTGTTCTTCCAAGCCACGTAACGCCGTTTCATCCGGCTCGATTTCAACCGGACTCAACACCCGCGCACGCCACCCAGCCTGTGAACAGGTGCGTATATCATCTCCCGCACGCGCGGACGGACGGACAATCAGCATGACAGGCATTTCAGACGACCTCTTTAAATAAGATTAAACCCAAGTTGTACAAAAAATATGAGAAAAAGTAAATATAAAACCGCAATGCCGACATAGGTGGGAATCCATCAAATCCAGCAAATAAACAGACGGTACAACGTCGATTCTGATTGTATTGGGAGTTTTCAGATAAAGCCCAAGCTATATTTCGATTTGTCCCAGACCCTTGTTATCTGGCCATACTTAAAAGGTCGTCTGAAAACCTGTTTCGTTTTCAGACGACCTTTCTTCACACATAACAACGCCTTATTATCCTTCCTCTTCCAGTAACACCGATGGCCGCTGTGCTTTCCTCAGCTCCTCCACTTCATCTAAAAGCCGCATAATCAAGCCCAACGCCGGGATGCCGGCCTCAAAATCACGGCTCAGACGCTGTGCGCGGCGGATGCGTGCAAGGTGGAAACCGCTGAACGTAGTTTGTTCGGGCTTGCCGCCTATGCTGATGATGTCTTCCTCGATGAGTTCCAACAGCCAATCGCGGCGGCAATGGCTGACAGCAATGATTTCTTCAAAAGTCAATGTGATGTCGGTGGATTGCGTCATGGTTTATCCTTTCTTTCATGCGTGTTTCGCAGCGAAATGTTCTGCCAGTTTCTCCCATGCGGCACGGTCGGCTTCACTTTCCGCAACAGGGACATTGATGCGGATATTCAAGTATAGGTCTCCCGCCTCTTTTGCCGGAATACCCTTGCCTTTAAGGCGGATGGTTTTGCCGCTCTGAGTGTTGGCAGGCAGATTGACCTGTAAGCGGCCGGATGCAGTAGGAACGATGATTTTGCCACCCAATACTGCCTCCCACGGTTTGACGTCTATCGTCTGATATACGTCTTTTCTGTTTTTGACGTATAGGTCCGGCCGGTCGTGGAACTTGATTTTCAAGTACAAATCCCCGTTCGCTCCGCCATTGCTGCCCGGCAACCCCTGCCCTGCCAAACGGATTTGCTGGCCTTCGGCGATGCCTTTGGGGATTTTGACGTTGAGGGTTTTGCTTTGGTAAACCATACGGCCGTATTCGTCCAAAGTCGGCACATTCAAAGTTAGACTGCGCTCCGCACCGGTATAGGCTGCATAAATATCAATGCTCAATTCGGCGTGTTGATCCTCTCCCTTGACGGGACCGCGCGGCTGCTCGGGACGTGAGCCGGCGTGGCGGAACGATGAAAACAAGTCTTCGAAATTAAAGTCACCCGCGCCGAACGGCTCTCCTTCCCGGTACTCATAACGGAAACCTCCGCCGTCAAAACCGTTGCCGAACGGGTTCCCGCCTTGTCCGAACGGATTGCCCCCTGCGTTGCGGCCATAAGGGTTTGCCAACATTTCATCATACTCGGCACGTTTTTCCTTA
The DNA here is from genome assembly GCF_017753665.1 of Neisseria sicca. Classification (NCBI taxonomy): domain Bacteria; kingdom Pseudomonadati; phylum Pseudomonadota; class Betaproteobacteria; order Neisseriales; family Neisseriaceae; genus Neisseria; species Neisseria sicca. The sequence goes on along the minus strand of NZ_CP072524.1, from coordinate 505,608 downwards.
TCGGAAAGCGTCTCGTAAGCACGGTTGATTTCCGCCGTACGCTCAACGGCATCCGGTTCTTTGCTCACATCAGGATGGTATTTGCGCACCAGCTTGCGGTAGGCTTTTTTAATAGCGGCTTCATCCGCATCTTTAGCGACGCCCAATATTTCGTAATAATTTTTTTCTGCCATGTTATTCCTTTGATTAATAATATCCAAAATTTTTATTGGATTTGTAGTTAAGGGCAATCGCTCTAAAATCAAGTCGGACGGAAGTAAAAAACGCCGTTTCGGCAAACGGCGTTTTTACAAAGTGATTGGATGCTTAACCAACCAAATTTCGGGCATGACGCGATCTTTTCCATTTCAATGCATATCCGGCAACGACAGGCAGCAAAGCCAGAAAAGATTTGAAAATCCAGTTTGCGTACCAAGGTTTTGCAACCACAATCGCCGCTGCTTCAGAATTCGGCACAATAATATCTTTGACGGCAAGCCAATCCAACATCGGCCACCAGCAAGCAACAAGACATCCTAAAAAAACAGGCCAAATGTTGCGCTCCCAGCCCTTTTGCCAAAAGCGGAAACATACCGCCGTCCAAATCAAAGTCAGCCCGGTGATCAACATCACCGTATAAGCATCCGCCCCACAAAATGCGGCCAGAAAATACGTCAAAACCACCCATAAAACAGCCAGCACCAAAACAATGATTTCTTCAGGACGTTTAAACATTTTTACAGCTCCAAAATCTTTTCCTGCAAAGGAAACAACCGTGTACCAATAAGCGATACTATACCCGAAACGACATGCTTTGAATATGCGCCGCCTTTGAATTTTCAGACGACCTTGGTACCTGCCCTACTCTGTTACAATGCTAATAATTTAAAACCAAGGTCGTCTGAAAAAACATTCCGTTTTCAGACGACCTTCAGACATACCTTTTCAATCATGATGAACACACCACCCGCTCCCGAGACAATACCCGCAGAAATCCCGCAAGACCAAACCGTCCCACGCAGCAATACCGACAACGCGCCGCGTTCCGCCATCCACCAGACGCTTTATTCCGCCGATACGTTTGCCCAGCACGATTATCTCGCGGGTAAAAAACTGCCCGACATCGTCCGTCCGCAAGCGGGGCAGATTAACTGGCTGCACTTTGTCGGCATCAACAACGCCGCGCTCCTCAAACACGCGCTGGAACCTTACGGCATCCACGAGCTGGTCATCGAAGACATCCTCAGCCGCAAACAGCGCCCCAAAATCGAAGACTACGGCAATTATCTGTTTATCGCCGCGCAAGTTTATCACTACACCGCCGCCGGCAAACTGAATTCCGACCAGGTGTATCTGATTATCGGCAAGGATTTCGTGTTGTCGTTCCAGCAAAAACCGCTGGGACTGTTCAGCCAGTTGCGCCGTCAAATGAGCGAAAACCCGCGTGGTATCCTCGGCAAAAACACAGCCTTCCTCGCCTATTGCCTGCTCGACCGCATCGTGGACGACTATTTCATCGTCTTGGAAGAGTACAACAACCGCGTCGAATCCATAGACAAATCCCTGTTTAAAAATGAAAACAGCGACATTCTCGGCAAAATCCACCGCCTCAAGCGCGACGCCGTCCGCCTGCGCCGCACGCTCTTACCTTTGCGCGACGTGTTCTATCAGCTTGCCGTGCGCGGCGATTTTGCCATTTTCGAAGGCGAGTCCACCGTCTATCTGCGCGACGTGTACGACCACAACATGCAGCTTCTCGAATCGCTCGACGCCTCGCGCGACATGGTGTTGAGCATGATGGACATCTACCTTTCCTTCCAGTCCAACCGCATGAACCAGCAAATGCGCGTCCTAACCGTCATCACCATCATCTTCATGCCGCTGACCGTCATCACCGGCATCTACGGCATGAACTTTGACAATATGCCCGAGCTACATTGGCATTACGGCTATTTTATGGTCTTGGGTTTGATGTTGTGTATCATCGTCGGGCTGCTGATTTTCTTCTCGCGCAGAAAATGGTTATAAACCCATAAAAAAATCCAATTGCCGTATGTTCATATATTAAATACACTCGTTAAGGTCGTCTGAAACCATTCAAACTACTCTCAGACCGCCCGTTTCAACACAAACATTTATTTCAAAAAGAGGAACATCATGGAACAAGCCCGCCAACTCCCTTCACACGAACTCATCATGTCCGAGCTGATGATGCCGGACACCGCCAATTTCAGCGGCAACGTTCACGGCGGCGAACTTTTGCGCCTGCTCGACCAAGTCGCTTATTCCTGCGCCAGCCGTTACAGCGGCAACTACTGCGTTACCCTGTCTGTCGATAAAGTCTTGTTTAAAGAGCCGATACACGTCGGCGACTTGGTAACCTTCTACGCCAGCGTCAACTACACGGGCAGAACCTCCATGGAAATCGGCATCCGCGTCGAAGCGCAAAACATCCGCACCGGCGAAGTGCGCCATACCAATAGCTGCTACTTCACCATGGTCGCGGTTGAAGACGGCAAACCCGTTCCCGTCCCGCCGCTGGAAATTACTACCGAGCGTCAACGCTGCCGTTACGAAAAAGCCAAAAAACGCAAAGCTTTGAGCCTTCAGACATCGGACGAAACTTCTTGCGGATGCTGAAAACGGACGGATAAAACCGATTCAAAGAAAAAGGTCGTCTGAAAACCATGTTTCAGGTTTCAGACGACCTTTTTATTTACGAAAGAGCTTACCTTTGTAAGAGGTGCCGCCCTTTCCTTTCCATACTGCTGCTGCGAAACCATTTTGATAGAGGTTACTTTTTTCTAAAGCAGCAACAATCTCAAAATTATTAGCAATGAATTTCACTCGATACGAGGACATACGTTCTGACATTATATCCTCCATATTATCCCGAGCACTATTATCCCTAAGTTTTTGAATATCTGTATAAACTGCATCAGCTAGCCAAGATAACTGAAGTTAAAATCGAAAAAATTATTTTCTTGTTTTTAATCATATTGTTACCTGATTTTTAAAGTTTGCGGATTATTCCACGAACGTCATATTTATACAATAGAATTACTGAAAAGGTCGTCTGAAATTTTCAGACGACCTTGCAATACCAAATACAAACAACCGCATGCATGCATTCCGCACACATCCTATCTGATGAAACAGAGACTTTATGCAGGCTACGTCTTGCTTTCCCTTACAATGTCTCTCAATCCTGTTGAACCTGAATTAGCAGCTTCAATTAATTTTGTATAAACCGCACCACTCAATAATGAGTTAATACGCATATTTTTAATAGTATTGATAATAATTTCCATAGTATGATTTTAAAATATATATACACCTAGAAATCAATCTCTTTGACTATATTAAAATTATATAACTTATCAATTGAGTTAATATAATGAAGATTACAGTATCTATTAGAGAAAAGAAAAGGGGTTTTCTCCGCTCCCACAGCTCCATTCAATACTTTTGAAACCCACCCCCCTTTAGCTACATAAGGATAAACGATAATATATTTTTCTCCATGAGAATCAACATATTCTTTCTTATAATAATAAATTTCTAAAAAAGAAAATCTAACATTACTTTTTTTATATCTTACTTTTATTAAATTCTTATTTTTTATCTCATTAGGATTATGCAGAAATACAATACTGGATTGATTACATAATTTTTTAAACTGAATCAATCCTATTAGCTCATCAAAGAACATAAATCCAAATCCTAGAATGAGGCTTATAAAGAGATATAACTTTGTTTTTTTACAATCAAGTAGAGTATTCTGCTTTGCATACTGCCACTCAAATGCCACCCCAAGCACAAACCCGACCGCCCCAAAGACAATAATATGAAGAATCAGGAAAAGAATACCTATCATAATTAAGTTCCTACCTTTCTCTTTCTTTCCGAATGCTCCGAATGCCTTTTTCTGTAGAACCTTGCCCCAATCCTAAACCCAGGAATAATTCCAATGACTAAAATAAAAATGTAATAAGCAACCGCTGCCATAACCGTTCCATCATATCTAACAATAAAATTGCCTAATTGATCATTAGGATAATCAAATATCTATCAGCTTGAAATATTCTACACAAATGGAATAAAAAGACAAAGCGTTTTTACCCAGTAGTTATATTTCTAATATAGAAGGTCGTCTGAAATTTTCAGACAACATTTCAACACTAAACCTAAACAACCAAATGAATACATCTCATACAATACTTCGCTTGTATAATTTCCAGACAAATCCAAAACAAATTTTTTAGTTTGAGACATTATTGCATTTCCTCGTGTGATTTAAGGTTTCTTAGGACAACTGTAAAAATCATTACCATCCCAAAGGGTTTGGTAATGAAACATATAATCAAATGATTTTGAAAGGGAGTTCATTACAGAATCATCAGGTTTGCCATTAATCCATTTCCAGCAACCAGTAGGGGGGGGGGTAGATACGGATTTTGTAAAATCCTGTGTAAGAAGAAATCCGTAACTTGTAGTCATATGTTTTGTATAATTTCCCGTTACAGAGGAATATTTTTCGGGAAGATATAATCCACAGTTATTAATAATAATATATCTGCGATAATAGGTTTCAGCCCTTTCTCCCGTAAAATCTACTTCTTTCAAATCTAAGAAGTAATTTCCAACCCCTCTTTTTGAAAGAAAACTGGGAGTCCCTTGAAACGGATAATCAGCTTTCAACAACTCTGACTTTTCCTTGATACCGCAGCAATCATAAGGGTAAAAAGAACTGAACCTGTTTGAGGCATAAAATCCGAAGGGGAGCTTGTGCGATTGGTAGCGGACATTTTTTGGAAAAAACTGATCCGCCCTGCTGAATGTAACTCCGTTATTCCTCGCCTTTAATAGCGAGATTCTTTTTTCCTTGTCAAAGATATAATCCCCCATCTCGATAGCGGGCATCATATACAACTGACACGATTTCTCAGTAGGGCATCTGTCCTTCCAGGCATAGTCAGATGGGTCATCGAAATACTGCCCCGACGACTCATGCGTGAAATAGCTGACCAAAGCCCGCCTCAGCAGCTCTTCCTTGCTCAATTTCCTTCCCTCATCCACGCAAATCCCTTGCAGGTTCTGCTCTATGGTTTTGTTGCTGAGGATTTCAAAAGGTGAAAAGAAGATACGGTAATTGCTGAAAAAATAAATTGAGAACAAGATAACTGAAGTTAAAATCGCAAAAATTATTTTCTTTCTTTTAATCATATAGTTACCTGATTTTTAAAGTTTGCGGATTATTCCACGAACGTCATATTTATGTAATAGGATTATCAAAAAGGTCGTCTGAAAATCAAATTTCAGACGACCTTTTTGTTTACGCTTGAAACTTAATGCTCCAGCCCCTCGGTATTGATTTCGACGACTTTGTCGGTTTTATCCTCCGGCAAAAGCAGGTTCAGGATAACTGCCGTGATGCCGCCGGCGGAAATGGAGTTTTGAAACAAGACGGGCAGGTTCTTAAACACTTCCGGCTCAAACGCTACGCCCAAGCCCAAACCGACCGACGTTGCCGCAATCACCGCTTCGCGCCTGCGGATGCCGTGGCTGACCAAAATCCGCACGCCCGCAATCGCAATCAAGCCAAACATCAAAACCATCGCACCGCCAAGAACCGGACTCGGAATCGTCGTAAACGCGCGTCCGACCACGGGGAACAAACCCAGCAACACCAAAATCACAGCAATATATTTGCCCACATGACGAGAAGCCACGCCGGTCATCTGAATCACGCCGTTGTTTTGCGCAAAAGTCGTCAACGGCAGCGAACCCAAAGCCGTCGCGATGACAGATACCAAGCCGTCCGCCAACACGCCGCCGCGCAGGCGTTTGGTGTATTCTTCGCCTTCAATCGGCTGGTCGGACACCATTGCCGTCGCGGTCAAATCGCCGACCGCCTCAAACACGCTCAACAGGAAAATCGCGCCCGCCACAATAAACGCGTGCCAGTCAAAAGCAAAACCGTATTTAAACGGTACGGGCAGCGTAACCAGCGGCAGGTTTTGTAGCGCGGAAAAATCTACCTTGCCCAAAAACAGCGCGACGATGTAGCCGACAATCAGCCCGACCGCGATGCCGCTCATGCGCAACAGCGGGTTTTTCATGCAGTTGAAGATCAACACAATCAGCAACACCAGCGACGCCAGCCCCAAGTTTTCTATCGAGCCGAACGTGCCGTTCGCCTTCGCACCAAAGCCGCCGCCGAAATCGGTAATGCCGACGTGTACCAAACTCAGACCAATCAGCATCACGACCACGCCGCTGACCGTCGGCGTAATCACTTTTTTCAAATACGGCAGAAGCCACGCCGAGAAACACACTAAAAACGCGCCGACAAACGACACGCCCAACAGCGTCGAAATCATCGCATCCTTGGTCAATCCGCCCTCTTTCATCCCCGCGCCGAGCGCAATCATGACGGTAACGAACGAGAAATTCACCGACTGGATGGACAGCATCCCCGAACCAACCGGCCCGAATCGGTTGACCTGCAAATAAGTGCCGACACCTGACGCGACCATCGCCATCGACACGAGATACGCCGTCATCTCCACCGGCAATTCCAGCGCGCCGCCCACAATCAGCGCGGGCGTAATCATCGGCACAAAAATCGCCAAAAGATGCGTGATCGCGCTTAATAAGGCATTTCCGAATGGCGGTTTATCCTCCAAACCGTACACCAAATCAGGCGAATCCGCCTGTTTTTTCATTGTTCCAGCCATTGCAGTCTTTCTATCTGTTGTCAAACGTTAAAAAATTTTAAGAAACGAAATTGTAACCAATACTGCACGTTCTATCAATTTCAGCCTGCAATACAAATACGGCAAAAGGTCGTCTGAAAACCGGCATTGCAAGTTTTCAGACGACCTTTGTATGTGAACAGGCGGTTTACGCCTTGCCCGTGCTGCCGAAGCCGCCTTCGCCGCGTTCGCTGGCGGCAAATTCGTCCACGACTTTAAACGAGGCTTGGATGACGGGAACGATGACCATTTGCGCGATGCGTTCCATCGGCTCGATGGTGAACGCTTCTTTGCCCCTGTTCCACACGGAGACTTTGAGTTCGCCCTGATAGTCCGAATCGATCAGTCCGACCAAGTTGCCCAAGACGATGCCGTGTTTGTGTCCCAGACCGGAACGCGGCAGCAAAACGGCGGCGTAGTCGGGATTGGCAAGGTGCACCGCCAGACCGGTCGGAACAAGGTAGGTATCGCCCGGTTGCAGGGTCACGGCTTCGTCCAAACAAGCGCGCAGGTCCAGTCCGGCAGAACCCGGCGTGGCGTAGGCGGGCAGTTTGTCCGCCATTTTCGGATTGAGGATTCTCAGTTCGACTTCGGTTTGCATGATTTTTTCCGTTTCATTTGATTTGACGCGGATTATACACATTTTCCCCCTCCCTATCGTTGGAGTCGTCTGAAAAAACGGGGTATGATTCATTCAAACAAACGTGAGTATCGGAGGACATCATGGATTTGCACAATATCCGCGAAGATTACAGCAAGCGCGAACTGTCGGAATCGGAATGCCATGCCGACCCGATTGTCCAGTTCGAGCAATGGCTGAACGAGGCGATTCATTCGCAAGTCAACGAGCCGACCGCTGTCAACGTCGCCGCCGTGGGCGAAGACGGCAGGCCGAACAGCCGCATGGTGCTGCTGAAAGAGGTCAATCCGCGGGGATTCGTTTTTTTCAGCAATTACTTAAGCCGCAAAGGACGTTCGTTTGACGCGCATCCGTTTGCCGCCATGACGTTTTTCTGGCCGGAACTGGAGCGGCAGGTGCGCGTTGAAGGACGCATCGAAAAACTGGATGCCGCCGCTTCGGACGAATATTTCGACAGCCGCCCCTACACCAGCCGCATCGGCGCATGGGCAAGCGCGCAAAGCGAAGTGTTGTCGAGCAAAGCGATGTTGGTTGCCAAAGCCACTGCCGTAGGCGCGAAACACCCGCTGCACGTCCCGCGTCCGCCGCATTGGGGCGGCTATCTCGTCATTCCCGACCGCATCGAATTCTGGCAGGGCCGCCCCAGCCGCCTGCACGACCGCATCCAATACCGCTTGGTTGACGGCAACTGGATACGCGAGCGGCTGTCGCCTTAAACTTCCCACAGCTTCAAGCCGATAGGGTAAAATCCCGACTCCAGCAAAAGGTCGTCTGAAATATAAAAACGTTTTAACAAAACTCGTTTCATTCGTTTTCAGGCGGCCTTTTATCCGTAACTTATCCTGCCGCCACCGCCGCAGAAGAACCGTTTTCCGCAGCGGGTTGAATTTGACTTGCCTTGTCCTGCTTCAAATTCAACCCGCTGCCATCAAACGCGTTAGGAGAACTCCATGTCCAAGCAACCCACCAGCAAACGCCAATGGCGAGACGGCGCAGCCCCGTCTGCCAAGAAAACCGCCAAACCTTTCAAAAACAAAGCCCGTCCCAAAGACGAAACGCGCAAAGCCGCTTCACAACCTTACGGACAAAAAGTTTCAGACGACCTCAAGCCGCAAAACGCCCCCAAACAGCGCGCCGCCAAAGCCAGAAAACTCGTCGTCCGCAATCCCAACCAAAAAATCATGGAACGCGCGCGCGATTTGAAAGAGCGCCGCAGCGACCTGTCGCGCATGGAACCCGAACGCCTGCAAAAAGTGCTTGCCGCGTCCGGCGTCGGCTCCCGCCGCGAAATGGAAGAATGGATCAACAACGGCTGGGTAACGGTCAACGGCAAAACCGCGCAGTTGGGCGACAAAGTCACCCCCGACGACCACGTTACCGTCAAAGGCAGTATCATTAAGCTCAAATGGGCGGACCGCCTGCCCCGCATCATCCTGTATTACAAACAAGAAGGCGAAATCGTTTCCCGCGACGACCCGCAAGGCCGCGTCAGCATCTTCGACCGCCTGCCGCAGGCCGCCAGCAGCCGCTGGGTCGCCATCGGACGCTTGGACATCAACACCAGCGGCCTGCTCATCCTGACCACCTCCGGCGAACTCGTCCAACGTTTCGCCCATCCCAGCTTTGAAGTCGAACGCGAATACGCCGTGCGCGTACTGGGCGGGCTGACCACCGAACAAATGCGCAGCCTCACCGAAGAAGGCGTGATGCTCGAAGACGGCTTGGCAAAAGTCGAACGCATCTACGAACAAGGCGGCGAAGGCGCGAACAAATGGTACAACGTCGTGATTAAAGAAGGCCGCAACCGCGAAGTGCGCCGCATATTCGAAAGCCAAGGCCTCACCGTCAGCCGCCTCGTGCGCGTCGGCTTCGGCCCCATCGGCCTACCCAACCGCCTCAAACGCGGACAGTTCTACGAACTCAACCCCGCCGAAGTCGCCAACATCATCAAATGGGCGGACATGCTACTGCCGGGCGAACGCCGCCGGAAGAAGTCCTGACCGCAAAGGTCGTCTGAAAACTTTTCAGACGACCTTTTATACACCCTGCCCCAACCCCAATCAGGAGCCGCCTCATGTTCACACTCAAAACCGACAACGACCGCCTGCTGCTCGCCTCCCCCGATTTGCGCGCGGAAATTTATCTTTACGGCGGACTGCTCAACCGCTACGAAATCCGCCGCCCCGATGGTACATGGTTCAACATCGTCAAAGCCTACGACACCCCGCAACACGCCCGCGAGAGCCTGACCGAATGGTTCCGCAGCGGCAAACTCAGCCCATACGCCTGCCGCCTGCGCCACGGCAAATACAGCTTTGACGGCAAAGCGTATCAGTGCGGCAAATTCAAACTCGCCGAACACGCGGCACACGGTTTGATGTATGACCGCGAGTTTGCCCTCGTCAACAGCCATGCCGACGACCAATCCGCCGAAGTCGAAATCCGCGCAGATTACGCACAAGACGACAGCGGCTACCCCTTCCCCTTCAGCCTGACCGTCCGCTACCGCCTCAGTGCAGACGGCTTAAGCATCCGCTCCACCGTACACAACCAAGGCACAACCGCCATGCCGCTCGCAGACGGTTGGCACCCCTATTTCACGCTCGGCGGCAAAGCCGACGATTGGTCGCTGGAAATCGACAGCAGCAAACACTTGGGCTTCGATGCCGATTTGGTTCCTGACGGCAGCATCATCGACGATACCCGTTTTCAGACGACCTCAAGCCTGACAGGCATCGAATTGGACAACAGCTTTGTCTTGGCACGCAGCAAACCCGCCGCCTGCACACTTTCAGGCAACGGACTGACCCTGAGCATTTACCCTGACGCATCCTATCCCTACCTGCAAATCTTCACCCCGCCGACCCGCGACTCCATCGCCATCGAAAACCTCAGCGGCGCACCCGACTGTTTCAACAACGGCTTAGGGTTAATCAAGCTGGACGCGGGAGAAGAAGCCGCATTTGAAACGCGCTACCATATAGCAGCCAACCGTCCATAAACAACCCGAATCTTCACCGGCAAAGCATAGGTTGTCTGAAAAAGCCCAATCAGGTTTTCAGACGACCTTTTTGATTTTTAAACGACACATTCGTCCCAAAAATGCCGCAGCACACCGCCAACACTCAAAATAATAATTTCTTAATTAACAATATATTAAGATTATTTTAACAAAGAAACTGTATTAAAACTCTAATTTCCCATTTGATTAGAGTATAATTCCTAAAATTTTAAAACAGGCGTCATTCAGCCGATAAAAGCAACCTCGATACAGATACCCGTCTATTAAAAACACCACCCGCAACCATCAAGGAACCCATACATGCAAAGCAACTTCGACCCATTGCTCATCCGTGGCAAATCATTGATTCCCGTCGTTCAAGGCGGAATGGGCGTGGGCGTTTCCGCATCGAAACTCTCCAGCGCAGTCGCCCGTGAAAACGGTGTTGGCACGATTGCCAGCGTCGATTTGCGCCACTTGCACGACGACTTGCTCGCCGAATCCAAAATCAACCCGAGTGAAGAAAAATACACCCGACTCAACTGTACCGCGCTTGACCGTGAAATCCAAAAAGCCAAAGCCGACGCAAACGGCAAAGGCATGATTGCCGTCAACGTCATGAAAGCCGTCAAAGACCACGCCGCCTATGTCCGCCAAGCCTGCGAATCGGGTGCGGACGCGATTGTGATGGGTGCGGGGTTGCCGCTGGATTTGCCTGAAATGACTGAGGGTTATCACAAAGATGTCGCCCTGTTCCCGATTTTGTCCGAATCGCGCGGTATCGGTATCGTATTGAAACGCTGGATGAAAAAAGGCGTTTTGCCCGATGCTATCGTTATCGAGCATCCCGCGCACGCTGCCGGACACTTGGGCGCGGCAAGCGTGGCAGGTGTGAACGATGCCAAGTTTGAATTCAAACGCGTCATCGAAGAAACTTTTGAAGTATTCAAGAACTTAGGCCTTGAAAGCGAAAAAATCCCACTCATCCTCGCCGGCGGCATGGCGAACTTTGAGAAAGTCAAAACCGCGCTGAAAAACTGGGGCGCATCCGCCGTCCAAATCGGCACGGCGTTTGCAGTTACCGAAGAAGGCGATGCCCACATCAACTTCAAAAAAACGCTGGCAGGCGCGGAAACCGAGCATGTTGTCGAATTTATGTCCGTCGCCGGACTGCCCGCACGCGGGGTGCGCACCAAATTTCTAGACAGCTACATCAAGCGCGAATCCAAGCTTCAAGCCAATGCCAAAGCCGACCCGCGCCGCTGTACGCAAGGCTTGAACTGTCTGACCAGCTGCGGCCTGCGCGACGGTTTGGCAAAAGCCGGACAATTCTGCATCGACATCCAACTTTCCGCCGCCTTCCGTGGCGAAGTCGATAAAGGCTTGTTTTTCCGAGGTAAAGACCCGCTGCCGTTTGGCAACGCCATCCGCACGGTGCAAGAAACCATCCAATATCTGCTCAACGGCGCTCTTCCCGCAGCAGCCAAATAATTCATACCCGCAGATGAACGCTAAAAAAGGGCATATTTCAATGTGCCCTTTTATCGTGCCTACAAATAGTGTGATGCTTAAAAAGGTCGTCTGAAACCGATATTCAGACGACCTTTTCCCAACGCCACCTCCCTTTCTATGGACACATTGTCAACAAAATCCGCATAAAAAATGCTAAGATGACCGTCTCGATAGACATTTGGAACACCCATGAACCCACTACTCGACCAGCTCCAACCCTATCCGTTTGCCCGCCTGCGCGAAGCCATGCAGGGCATTAACCCTCCCGAAGGTGTCGCGCCTGTCCCTTTGCACATCGGCGAGCCGAAACACCCCACTCCCGAAGTCATCACCAATGCGCTAACCGCCTCGCTGCACGAACTGGAAAAATACCCCCTGACCGCAGGCTTGCCCGAACTGCGTCAAGCCTGTGCCGACTGGATGCGCCGCCGTTATGACGGACTGACCGTCAACCCCGATACAGAAGTCCTACCCGTACTCGGCAGCCGCGAAGCCTTGTTTTCCTTCGTTCAAACCGTCTTAACCCCCGTTTCAGACGACCTCAAACCCGTCGTCCTCAGCCCCAATCCGTTCTACCAAATCTACGAAGGCGCAGCCATCCTCGGCGGCGGCGAAATCCGTTTTGCCAACTGCCCTGCCCCGTCCTTCAAGCCCGATTGGAAAAGCATCACCGAAGACGTATGGCAACGCACCAAAGTCATGTTCGTCTGCTCGCCCAACAACCCCAGCGGCAGCGTCCTGCAAGTGGAAGACTGGAAAGAAATCTTTGATCTGCAAGACAAATACGGTTTCATCATCGCTTCTGACGAATGCTATTCCGAAATCTATTTCGACGGCAACAAACCCATAGGCGGCTTACAGGCAGCAGCGCAATTAGGTCGCAGCAATCGCAATATCGTCATGTTCACCAGCCTCTCCAAACGCTCCAACGTCCCCGGACTGCGCTCCGGTTTTGTCGCAGGCGATGCCGAATTGCTTAAAAACTTCCTGCTCTACCGCACCTACCACGGCAGCGCAATGAGCATCCCCGTCCAACGCGCCAGCATCGCCGCATGGAACGACGAAGAACACGTCATCGCCAACCGCCGCCTGTATCAGGAAAAATTCGACCGCGTCATCCCCATTTTGCAACAGACATTCGATGTCAAACTGCCCGACGCATCGTTCTACATCTGGCTGAAAGTACCGGACGGCGACGATTTGGCATTTGCCAAAAACCTCTGGCAAAAAGCCGCCATCCAAGTCCTCCCCGGCCGCTTCCTCGCCCGCGATACCGAATGGGGCAACCCAGGCGAAGGCTACGTCCGCATCGCCTTGGTCGCCGATGTCGACAGCTGCGTCAAAGCCGCCGAAACCATCGTTTCCCTGTATCGCTGAACAAGGGTGCAGTTCAATAAAAGGTCGTCTGAAAACCTCAAATCCGAGTTTTCAGACGACCTTTGTTATGGACATTTCAAATCAAGCCAAATTTTCCAGCATCCATTTGACGTAGCGGGCTACGCCTGCTTTGACATCCAAAAATTCTTCCTTGTATCCGGCTTCGCGCAGTTTGGTGATGTCGGCTTGGGTGAAGCTTTGGTATTTGCCTTTGAGCGCGTCGGGGAAGGGGACGTAGCGGATAAGTTCTTCTTCTACCAGCTCTTTCAAGCTCATTTCAGGCTTACCTTCGGCGGCGCGGCAGGCGTTGACGGTGGCGGCGGCGAGTTCGTTGAACTGTTGGCTGCGGCCGGTGCCGAGGTTGTAGATACCGGAGAAGTTGGGATGGTCGTAGAAGTAGAGGTTGACTTTGGCGACGTCTTCGACGCTGACGAAGTCGCGGGTTTGTTCGCCGTTGCCGTAGCCGTCATTGGCACCGAACAGGTTGACGTAACCGTGTTCGCGGTATTGGTTGAAATGGTGGAAGGCGACGGATGCCATGCGGCCTTTGTGTTGTTCGTGTTGTCCGTAAACGTTGAAGTAGCGGAAGCCGACGACTTGGGCGGTCAGGCCTTCTTTCATGCGGCGGCGCAATACTTGGTCGAACAGGAATTTGGAGTAGCCGTACACATTGAGCGGTTTTTCGAGTTCGCGCTCTTCGCGGAAGATTTCGCCTTTGCCGTACACGGCGGCGCTGGAAGCGTAGAGGAAGGGGATGCGTTCGTCCTGACACCAGTCCAAAAGGTCGAGCGTGTACTGGTAGTTGTTGTCCATCATGTAGAGGCCGTCGTGGTTCATGGTGTCGGAACACGCGCCTTGGTGGAAGACGGCTTCGATATTTTCGTAAGGCAGAAGATGACCGCGCACTTGGCGGATGAATTCGTGTTTGTCGAGGTAGTGGGCGATTTCGCACTCGGCAAGGTTTTTGAATTTTTCGCCACGGGTCAGGTTGTCAACGGCGATAATGTCGGTAATGCCGCGTTGGTTGAGGGCTTTGACGATGTTGCTGCCGATGAAGCCGGCCGCGCCTGTTACGATGATGGTCATATTGGGTTTCCTTTGTTTTTTGGTTTTGGCGAAACTCGTTGCACTCGTTTCAGACGACCTTGGAAAGACGGGGTCGTCTGAAAAAGAAATTACTGCTCTTCCAATGCTTTGTTCAACTCTGCAAACGAGCAAACCGCCGTACCGAGTTTGGCGACGACGACGCCGGCGGCGGTATTGGCGAGGTGCATGGCTTCGGGCATGGTGTAGCCTGCTGCCAGCCCCAAACCCACTCCGGCAATGACGGTGTCGCCTGCGCCGGATACGTCATAAACTTCTTGGGCGCGGGTGGGCTGGTAAATGGGTTCGCCTTCGCTGAACAGGGTCATGCCCTCTTCGCTTCGGGTCAGTAAAACGGCAGTCAGGTCGAGGTGGCGGCGCAGGTTTTGCGCTTTTTCGGTCAGCTCGCTTTCGTTTTTCCAACTGCCGACCACTTCTTTCAATTCGGTGCGGTTGGGCGTAATCAGCGTAGCGCCGGCGTATTTTTCGTAATCGTCGCCTTTGGGGTCGATTAAGACGGTTTTGCCCGCGTGTTTCGCCCAATCTATCATATCGGAGATGTGCGACAGGCCGCCTTTGCCGTAGTCTGAAAAAATAATTGCATCGTATTCGGGCAAGATTTCACGGTATCGCTGCTTGATTTGTTCCAACACTTCACGGTTGGGATGCTCTTCAAAATCAAGGCGGATAAGCTGCTGGTTGCGGGCGACGACACGCAGTTTGACGGTGGTGGCGATTTGTTTGTCGCGCATCAGATAGGAGGCGACGCCGTCTTGCGCCATCAACGCGTCGAGCGCATTGGCGGCTTCGTCGTCGCCGGTTACGGACAACAGCCCAGCTTTGCCACCCAACGAAGCGATGTTGCGCGCAACATTAGCCGCCCCGCCCGCGCGTTGGTCGATTCGTCCGATTTTCGCCACCGGCACGGGGGCTTCGGGCGAAATACGGGACACATCGCCAAACCAATAACGGTCGAGCATCACGTCGCCGACAACAAGGACTTTGGCTTGCGCGAAACGGGATTTGAGGGTTTCTTGTTGGAACTTGGTGGGCATTTTCTGCACTCCAAAATAAGTTATTTTTTGTGTGTGAAAACTTCAATGTATTCTCAGCGCACTCACCTGCAGATCTACTGATTAAAAATAAAATCTGACTTTTTATTATTCTTCAAAATCGAAAGGAGACCAATCGGTAACAGGAGAAAAACAATCCTCTCCTTCTTTTTTTTCAAAAACGCTACCTATATCCGCCCAAAACAGCTCCCCAACATCTGCTTGATAATGAGTAAGTCGCGTCAAGCTTTGAAAGGAGAAGTTTTCAGAGTTATTCATGTATTCATCATCTTCTGTTCCGGAAAATACTCGCCATCCGCTATCAAATGGTAAATCCCCTTGATGTTCCCGATACATAAATCTAATAGGAAGCCCCTCTTCAACAATTTTATGTGACACAATCGCATACCATCCAACAGGGGTATCCTTTACAAGTAAATCATCTTCTGGAAATGCATCATGATCAAAAATATTGCTCACATCTGAACCACATTGAGACATCGAATAATTTCCTTTCTAAGCTGAAATTTTTTGGTTATTTATCTATCGTATCAAAGTAAGGTAGTTTCCTTTGAACGGTATCAAAATTGTTGATGTTCAAGCGTTCGCCACGCGGTTCACTTCGCGCAATACGGCTACCGGATCGGCGGCTTGGGTAACAGGGCGTCCCATTACCAGATAAGTCGAACCTGCCGCCAATGCTTCGGCGGGCGTCATGATGCGGCGTTGATCGTCGTTGTTGCCGGCAACGTCCAAGCGGATGCCCGGCGTGACCAAGACAAAATCCTGTCCCAATTCGCGGCGCAGCGGCGCGGCTTCTTGGGCGGAACAGACGACGCCGTCCAAGCCCGAACTTTGCGCCAGTTTCGCCAAACGGATGACTTGCTCTTCAGGGGCGATGTTCAAACCGATTTCCGCCAAATCGCTTTGTTCCATACTGGTCAACACGGTTACGCCGATTAGGAGCGGCTTCGTGCCGTATCCGGCAACGGCTTCGGCGGCGGCTTCCATCATGCGGCGGCCGCCCGATGCGTGCATATCGACCATCCACACGCCCATGTCGGCGGCGACTTTGCACGCCTGCGCGACGGTGTGGGGAATGTCGTGGTATTTCAAATCGAGAAAGAGTTTGAAACCCTGATGAATCAGGCTTTCCGCTAAACTGCGCCCCGTCGCGGTAAACAGCTCTTTGCCGATTTTAATTTGGCACAACGCCGGATCCAGGTTGCGAACGAATCCGAGCGTGTCTTTTTCGTTGGCAAAATCAAGGGCAACGATGACGGGGGTGCGTTGTTGCGGAGTTTGGAAGTCGGTGATTAAAGGATTCATGGTGTTTTCGTTTCGGGTTTTCAGACGACCTTTATCGTCTTTTTCGCAGTATAGTGGATTAACTTTAAACCAGTACGGCGTTGCCTCGCCTTGCCGTACTATCTGTACTATCTGTACTATCTGTACTATCTGTACTATCTGTACTATCTGTACTATCTGTACTATCTGTACTATCTGCGGCTTCGTCGCCTTGTCCTGATTTTTGTTAATCCACTATAACAACGTAAATTCAAACCGTAGGTCGGGCATTGATGTCCGACCTAAGCGGATTCAAGCCCCCGACAAACTGTTTCGGATAAATTTGAACCGGTACATCAGCCGTCATTCCCGCGCAGGCAGGAATCCATTGATAAAACTCAGTTCATCAGATTTAAATAGCGATTGCCCAAATTCAGAAATGGATTCCCGCCTGCGCGGGAATGACGCCGAATGATTATTTTTCGGTTGCAACACGCTGTTTATCAAAAATAGGTCGTCTGAAACCTGATTTCCTGTTTTCAGACGACCTTTTCGATTTATTTGCCCAATGCGCCCAATACTTCGGCTTTTACGGCTTCTACCGGCTGAGTGCCGTCAACCTTGATGTATTTCGGCGCGTGTTCGCCTTCCAGTTTGCTGTAAAAATCAACCAACACTTCGGTTTGCTCGTGGTACACGGCAAGGCGTTTTTTGACGGTTTCTTCTTTGTCGTCGTCGCGCTGAATCAAATCTTCGCCGGTTACGTCGTCTTTACCTTCGACTTTGGGCGGATTGTAGGTAACGTGGTAGGTACGGCCGGAAGCCAAGTGGACGCGGCGGCCGCTCATGCGGTCGACAATCACGCTGTCGGGTACGTCGATTTCAACGACCGCGTCCAAATCCACACCCGCTTCAACCATCGCTTCGGCTTGTGCCAGCGTGCGCGGGAAGCCGTCGAACAGGAAACCGTTTTTGCAGTCGTCTTGCGCGATGCGCTCTTTGACCATGCCGATGATGATGTCGTCGCGCACCAAGCCGCCTTCGTCAATGATTTTTTTCGCTTCCAAACCCAGCGGCGTGCCTGCTTTAATCGCAGCGCGGAGCATATCGCCGGTAGAAATTTGCGGAATGCCGAACGCAGCGGTGATGAATTGTGCCTGAGTGCCTTTGCCCGCGCCCGGCGCGCCTAACAATAATACTTTCATGGGTGTTCCTTCTTATTAAGTGATATAGATTTGAAACGTGATTCAAATGATTTTACACGGCTTGCGTTTATCGTTCAAAACTTCAGACGGCCTGTTCCGCGCCGAAATGTTTCCATGCGTCATCGCGCATTTCGGCAAACCATGTGTCTTCGGGGAAACGCGCCAATGCGTCTTTCAAAGTGGAAAGCAGGTTTTGCGATAAAGTCTTCGCCAGATACTCTTCCTCGTTGGCTTCCGCCGCCTTGTCCGCCTGCTGCGCCAAACCGAGCGCGCGGGTCTGATGCCCGTGTGCCAAGTAGTTGAGTGCAATCACCTTTTGCGCCCAAAGCTGCGGAATCTCAGGGCTGTCTTGCAGCAAAACCGACAAAATCGACACGGCAACTGTCAGCCTGCCCCCGTTCAAACGCAAATCCAGCGAACGGTTCGGCGGCAGCGTACTGAGCGTTTCCGCCATACGGAACCAAAACTCGCCGCTGGCTTCATCCGGCGCGGCGGCTTTCAACATCTCATAGTTAAACTCTTGGTCGTCGTTTTGAACCAGCAGGGCAACATCGGCAAGCAGTTTTTGCTCTTCGCGGCTCAAATGGCGTAAATCGGTCATGTTTTTCCTTTCAGACGGCCTCAAAGACGGCTCGGACCCTGTCCAAATCTTCCTGCGTATCCACACCGGCTGCGGGGGCTTGTTTGGCGGTTTCGACGGCAATCGGGTAGCCGTGCCACAGGACGCGCAGTTGCTCCAGCGATTCGATGGTTTCCAGCGGCGAGACGCTCATTTCGGCGTAGCGTTGCAGAAAACCGGCGCGGTAGGCGTAGATGCCGATATGGCGCAGGACGGCGGTTTCGGCGGGCAATTCGCGTTTTTCGGCGCGCATGGCATCGCGCGGATAGGGAATCGGAGCGCGGCTGAAGTAGATGGCATTGCGGTTTTTGTCGAGGACGACTTTGACGACGTTGGGATTCATAAATTCGTCGAAATCGTGCAATTCGTGTGCCGCGGTCGCCATTTGTACGTTGTTTTCCACCAAGACTTCGGCGGTGCGGTCGATGAGTTCGGGGGCAATCAGCGGCTCGTCGCCCTGTACGTTGACGACGACCAGATGTTGCGGCAGTTTTAGTGCGGCGGCGGCTTCGGCAAGGCGCGTCGTGCCGCTTTCGTGTCGGTTTGACGTCATGACGACTTCGACGCCGTGTGCCTGACAGGCCGTCTGAATATCGGGATGGTCGGTGGCAACGACGACACGCGCGGCTTTACTTTTTGCCGCCTGTTCGGCAACGCGCACGACCATCGGTTTGCCGTGAATATCCGCCAAGGCTTTTCCGGGCAGGCGCGATGAATCCAGCCGCGCCGGAATCAATACGACGAATTCGGTCATGCTTTGAGTTCCTCTTCGCTCAACGCTCGCGCTTCGTTTTCCAGCATGTAGGGAATGCCGTCTTTAATCGGATAAGCCAGCTTCGCCTGACGGCTCCACAACTCTTGTTTGTCCTGATGATATTCCAGCCTGCCTTTGGTAACGGGGCAGACGAGGATGTCTAAGAATTTTTTTTCCATGGGTTTCTTTCGGGTTTGATGGTTTTAGCGAAGCTCGCTTCGCTCGTTTTGGCGAAACTTGCTTCGCTCGTTTTCAGACGACCTCAAGCGGCATTATTTTTTCCGTGCCGGTTTGTTAGGCTGTTTGGCGCAGGCTTGGGCAGGATTTTTGCCTTCGCACATGATTTGGCGGATTTCACGCCTCAAGTTTGCGCTTTCGTTGGATTGGGTGTATTTGCCGGCAAGGATGTCCATCATAGGTTTCATCGTCGCCTCAAGATAGCGCGGCGTTTTGTCCATTATCGATTGACCTACCGCCGTGCTGTAAAAGCCAATCAATGCGTTGACTTCTTCTTGCGTATAAACCGTCTTCATGCCGTCTAAAGCGGCTTTACGCAACTGTGCGCGCACTTGCGGCGTGTTGATTTCGGCAATCGACCGGGTTGCATACTTTTTCAAGACTGCTTCCAACTGCGGACGTTTGTCTTCCGGCGCATCTTTCAAAAATTTCTGTACATTCGGATCGGAAAGCACGATGCCTTCCATGCTTTGGAAAGACTGTTCCAACAAGGCATCCATCTTCTGTACTTCAAACAGACGCTCCAGCGACGCGTCGCTGGGTGTAGCGGCAAATGCGTTGGCACACAATGCAAAGGCAGTAAGGGGCAGCAACAGGGTTTTCAATTTCATCTTCCTCTCCTTCTAAAAACAAAAATACAAATGTTCAGACGATGTTTCCCAAATAAGACGGCTTGTCGGGCATGAATGCCCGACCTACAGAATATTTTCAGACGACCTCTTCGGCAAGACTTAACTGCTCCAACACAAATTCCGCCAAATCAGGTTCGATTATCGCACAAACAGGCAATACCCATACATGATTCAGATTGAGATCGTCTAAAAACTTGACTGCATCCTTTTCCGTAATAATGACCGCGTCCGCATTGGGCAAGTCTGTCGCAGCGATATCGGCATGGTCGGGCAGTGCGACGGTTTGGTTCAACGTGATGCCCATGTTCCGCAGCGAATCAAAAAAACGCTCCGGTTTGGCGATACCTGCCACGGCGGCGACGGTTTGGTTTTTCAGACGACCTGTATCCAGTATTTCGGACGGCTGGTTCAAACGGTAAATCCGTCCCGTTTCGATACTGCTGTGAAACATGTTTTCAGACGGCGCAAACGACGCATCCGCCTGACCGCCGCTGACGACGACCGCATCCACCGAATCCAAACGCGACAAAGGTTCGCGCAAACCGCCGTTGGGCAGTAAATCCAAATCCGTCCGCCCCGTATCCGCCGCCGGAAACACCGCGATTTCCACATCCCGCCGCAGGGCATAATGCTGCAAACCGTCGTCTGCCACAATCAGCCCGATGTCAGGGTGCGCCGCCAGCAACGCCCTGCCTGCCTCCGCACGGCTGCTGCCCACCGCCGTCGGTGCGCCGGTTTTGCGGAACAGCAGCAAAGGCTCGTCACCCGCATCTTCCGCACGGCTCGCGGCATTCAATACATGAACTGCCTTGCTCTTGCGCCCGTAGCCCCGGCTGATGATGCCGACCTTGATGCCTTTTTCCTGCAAACCCGACACCAGCGCGGCGACAATCGGCGTTTTCCCCGTCCCGCCCGCGTGGATATTGCCGACCACGACCACAGGCACGGGCAGCTTTTCGCTTTTCAGACGACCTGAAACGAAATCATCGCGCCGTTTCGCCGCAATTTTGGCAAATAGCATGGATAAGGGTTTGAGCAGTAAAGATAAAAACGGATTGGGGCGTTGCCAATGGCGTTCGATGATTTGGTGGAGTTTGGGCATTCAGACAACCTTGAAATATTCGACTGAAGATTATATAACACAAGCCTATCGGCTATAAATGCCGCCCGAAACCCCTTATAATCCAACCTTTCCCCATTCTTCCTGCCTCCCAATGTCCGAACTCTTCGCGCCCTCCTCCATTTCCGTATCCGAACTCAACGCTCTCGCCAAAGCCTTGCTGGAAGACCATCTTGCCGGCTTGTGGATTGCGGGCGAAGTGTCCAATCTGACCCGTGCCGCCAGCGGGCATTATTATTTCTCGCTCAAAGACAGCCGCGCGCAGGTGCGTTGCGCGATGTTCAAGGGTGCGGCGGCGCGTTTGGCGAAACCTTTGAAAGAAGGCGACCATATCGAAGTGGCGGGCAAAATCAGTATTTACGAGGCGCGGGGCGAATTTCAGATTACCGTGAACGAGGTGCGGCTCAAAGGCTTGGGGCAGCTTTACGAAGCCTACGAGCGGCTGAAGGCGCAGTTGCAGGCGGAAGGCGCGTTTGCGGCGGAACGCAAGAAACCTTTGCCCGCCCGAGCGCAATGTATCGGCATCGTAACCAGTCTGGCAGCGGCGGCTTTGCGTGATGTCGTTACCACCTTGAAACGTCGCGCGCCCGAAATTCCCGTCATCGTTTATCCGACCGCCGTTCAGGGCGCGGGCAGCGAGTTTCAGATTGCCCAAGCGATTAAAACCGCATCGCAACGCGCCGAATGCGATGTGTTGATTGTCTGTCGTGGCGGCGGCAGCATTGAAGACTTGTGGGCGTTTAACGAAGAACCTGTCGTGCGCGCCATCGAAGTCTGCCCAATTCCGGTCGTCAGCGGCGTGGGACACGAAACCGATTTCACGCTCGCCGATTTCGTCGCCGACGTGCGTGCGCCCACGCCGACCGGCGCGGCGGAACTGGTCAGCCCCAACCGCCAAGAATCGTTACACCGCCTCGCCCAAGCTAAAGGTCGTCTGAAAACCGTTTTGGAACAACGCTATTTCGATGCCAGCCAAAAGCTTGACTGGCTCGCGCGGCAAATCCGCCACCCGCGCCAAAAACTCGACGAACAGCGCACCTACATCCACAAACTGGCGCAAACCCTGTCCTACTCGATGACGCAAAACGTCCGCGCCCACACCGTCCGTTTCGAACGCCAAACCCAAGCCCTGCAACATTTCCGCCCCGATATTTCCGTTTACCGGCAAGACATCGACCGCTTTCAGACGACCTTATCGCACGCCTTCCGTCAACTGCTCGTCCAACGCCGTCAAAGCCTGACCGCCCAAACCGCCCTGCTCGAAGCTGTCTCGCCGCAGCAGATTCTGGAGCGCGGCTTTTCCGTCGTCAAAAACACACGCGGACAAGTCATCCGCAACGCCAACGCGTTGAAACAAGGGCAGAAACTGCACATTATTTTTGCCGAAGGTGAAACCGACGTGCGCGTGACCAAAGAGCAGGCGCAGCGGGAATTGTTTGATTAATCGTCGGCTTGACTGAAGAAGGTCGTCTGAAAACAGAGTCGATTAAAATAGAAACTGCTCTTGCCGTCATTCTCACGCAGGCGTGAATCCGGAGATTTGGAATAATGGCGTTCCGAATCCTTCCGAAAACCAAAAATCTGAATTCCCGCCTGCGCGGGAATGATGGTTCTGATGCTTTTTCTTTGCGCTTATTATTTGAACATTTGCTTTGACAAAATTTGATCCACCTGTTTTCAGACGACCCGTCCCGCACGAATCCAGTTTTCCGATATGGCACAAATGCCGAGCCAGCAGACCGATGATGATTTTCGCGGGCTAAGCCTACGTTATACGCTGTTCTTCGGTTGTTCGGATTTGGTAAAAATACGGCAATTTACGGCTGATTGTTCCTGTTTTTAGAAAGACAGCAAAACTCATATTTCGGTAAAAAGGTCGTCTGAAAATGAACAAACCAAGCGGTATTCACACATTTTCAGACGACCTCCTGCACATTCCGGAATCATTTTCATCTCAATACGGTATAATCCCTCCATCTGCTTTGTACTGCATCATCAAACGATTATGGACAACATGCAAAACCAACCGCCAATCCCGCCGCGCAATTCTCTGCGTCGGAACAGTATTTACCTGCTGCCCAACTCCTTTACCATCGCCGCGTTGTTCTGCGCCTTTTTCGCCATCACCCAATCCATGCACGGGCGTTATGAGACGGCAGCGATTGCAGTATTCCTCTCCATGCTGCTCGACGGCATGGACGGTCGCGTGGCACGGCTGACCAACAGCCAAAGCGCGTTCGGCGAACAGCTCGACAGCCTTGCCGACATGGTCAGTTTCGGCGTTGCGCCCGCCTTGATTGCCTATAAATGGCAGCTTTGGCAGTTTGGCAAAATCGGTTATTCCGTCGCCTTCATCTACTGCGCCTGCGCCGCCCTGCGCCTCGCCCTCTTCAATACGCTTATCGGCAAAGTCGATAAACGCTGGTTCATCGGCGTTCCCAGTCCGACCGCCGCCGCGTTGATTGTCGGCCTGATTTGGGTCAACCACAGCATCGAACGCTTCCCCGGCGTGCATTGGTGGGCTTTGGGCATCACGCTTTTCGCCGGTATTTCCATGATTGTCCAAATCCCGTTTTGGAGCTTCAAAGAAATCAACATCCGCCGCCAAGTCCCGTTTATGGGCATGGTGCTTGCCGTGTTGGTATTGCTGCTCATCAACTGGAAACCTTCGCTTGTACTTTTCCTGTTTTTCCTGGGTTACAGCCTCTCCGGCTACATCATGGCAGTATGGCGTTGGTTGAAAAAACGCCGTAAAACCAAAAAGGTCGTCTGAAAAATGTGGACTTGGGACATCATCTTCTCCCTGCTCGCCGTCGGAAGCGCGGCGGGCTTTATTGCAGGATTGTTCGGCGTAGGCGGCGGCACATTGATTGTCCCCGTCGTCTTGTGGACGTTGCAACTGCAAGGCATCAGCAGCCACCCCTACGCCCAACATCTCGCCATCGGCACATCCTTCGCCGTGATGGTGTTCACGACCTTCTCCAGCATGTACGCCCAGCATAAAAAAAGCGCCATCGACTGGCAGACCGTCCGCCGTATGACCCCCTCCATGATATTCGGCGTACTGATTGGCGCAGTAACCGCCAAATACATGCCTACCCGCTCCCTGCAAATCTTCTTTATCGTATTCCTGACCCTTATCGCCCTCAAAACCCTGACCGACTCCAAACCGAAAGCCTCGCGCCACCTGCCCGGCCTACCCGGCCTAAGTGCTGTCGGCACATTGTTCGGCGCAGCTTCGAGCTGGGTCGGCATCGGCGGCGGCTCACTGTCCGTCCCCTTCCTGATGTATTGCAACTTCCCCGCCCACCGCGCCATCGGCACATCCTCCGGCCTCGCCTGGCCGATTGCGCTTGCAGGCACAATCGGTTATCTCGTTACCGGCTGGAACGTTCCCGACCTGCCCCACGGTTCCGGCGGCTTCCTCTATCTGCCTGCCGTCGCCATCCTCAGCATCGCCACCATGATTTTTGCTCCGCTCGGCGTCAAAACCGCGCACAAACTCCCCGCCCGCCAGCTCAAAATCTCCTTCGGCATCATGCTGCTGCTGATTGCCATAAAAATGGCTTGGAACCTTGTCCGTTGAATTTTTCCAAAAGCTGCCATCATTAAAAGGTCGTCTGAAAACGGGCATGGCGGGTTACGCCGAAACCATCCACATTTTTTCAGACGACCTTTCACCTTAGCCCTGTTTCAACACCCCAAATTCTTTTAAAATACCGCCTGATTTGAATTTAACCGAAAGACCGAACTTCATGAACCTACATCAAACCGTCGAACGCGAAGCCGCTGCCGCCTTTGCCGCCGCAGGCATCGCCGACAGCCCCGTTGTCTTGCAGCCGACCAAAAACGCCGAACACGGCGATTTTCAAATCAACGGCGTGATGGGCGCGGCGAAAAAAGCCAAACAAAATCCGCGCGAATTGGCGCAAAAGGTCGCCGAAGCATTGGCGGAAAACGCCGTGATTGAAAGCGCAGAAGTGGCCGGTCCCGGCTTCATCAACCTGCGCCTGCGCCCCGAATTTCTCGCCCAAAACATTCATGCGGCTTTAAACGACGCGCGTTTCGGCATAGCGGAAACCGACAAACCGCAAACCGTCGTTATCGACTATTCCTCGCCCAATCTAGCAAAAGAGATGCACGTCGGCCATCTGCGTTCCAGCATCATCGGCGACAGCATTTCGCGCGTGTTGGAATTTATGGGCAACACCGTCGTCCGCCAAAACCACGTCGGCGACTGGGGTACGCAGTTCGGCATGTTGGTCGCTTATTTGGTTGAGCAGCAAAAAGACAATGCCGCGTTCGAGCTGGCGGACTTGGAGCAGTTTTACCGCGCCGCCAAAGTGCGCTTTGACGAAGACCCTGCCTTTGCCGACACCGCGCGCGAATACGTTGTGAAGCTGCAAGGCGGCGATGAAACCGTGTTGGCTTTGTGGAAACAGTTTGTCGATATTTCGCTCTCGCACGCCCAAGCCGTTTACGACACGCTGGGCTTGAAACTGCGCCCTGAGGACGTGGCGGGCGAATCGAAATACAACGACGATTTGCAGCCCGTGGTCGATGACTTGGTTCAAAAAGGTCTGGCGGTTGAGGACGACGGCGCGAAAGTCGTGTTCTTGGATGAGTTTAAAAATAAAGAAGGCGAACCCGCCGCATTTATCGTGCAAAAACAAGGCGGCGGCTTCCTCTACGCCTCCACCGATTTGGCATGCCTGCGCTACCGCATAGGTCGTCTGAAAGCCGACCGCCTGCTGTACGTCGTCGACCACCGCCAAGCCCTGCACTTCGAACAACTTTTCACCACTTCCCGCAAGGCAGGCTATCTGCCGGAAGATGCAAAAGCCGAGTTTATCGGCTTCGGCACCATGATGGGCAAAGACGGCAAACCGTTCAAAACGCGCAGCGGCGACACCGTGAAGCTGGTTGACCTGCTGACCGAAGCCGTTGAGCGCGCCACTGCTTTGGTGAAAGAAAAAAATCCCGAATTGGGCGCGGACGAAGCGGCGAAAATCGGCAAAACCGTCGGCATCGGCGCGGTCAAATACGCCGATTTGAGCAAAAACCGCACCAGCGATTATGTGTTCGACTGGGACTCCATGCTCTCGTTTGAAGGCAACACCGCCCCCTACCTGCAATACGCCTACACCCGCGTGCAAAGCGTGTTCCGCAAAGCAGGCGAATGGGACGCAACCGCGCCAACCATTTTGACCGAACCGCTGGAAAAACAGCTTGCTGCCGAGCTGCTGAAATTCGAAGACGTATTGCAAAGCGTGGCAGACACGGCATATCCGCACTACCTTGCCGCCTACCTCTACCAAACCGCCACCCTGTTCAGCCGCTTCTACGAAGCCTGCCCGATACTCAAAGCCGAAGGTGAAACCCGCAACAACCGCCTGCAACTGGCAAAGCTCACCGGCGACACGCTGAAACAAGGCTTGGATTTACTGGGCATTGATGTGTTGGATGTGATGTAAGTCATTCCCCATAGACAAAGGTCGTCTGAAAAGTTTTCAGACGACCTTTGTCTATGTAATGAATGATGGTGATTCTATAGTGGATTAACTTTAAATCAGGACAAGGCGACGAAGTGGATTAACTTTAAATCAGGACAAGGCGACGAAGCCGCAGACAGTACAGATAGTACGGTAAGGCGAGGCAACGCCGTACTGGTTTAAAGTTAATCCACTATAAAAAATAGGATAACCCTCTGCCGCCATCTCCATCTATGTGTGGACAGCCGCGGTTAACCGTTTTCTATTTCGGCATTACGTTGAGATTAATCCCCCAGCGCCGCCACCATCACCGCTTTAATCGTGTGCATCCGGTTTTCCGCCTGGTCGAACACGATGCTGGCGGGGCTTTCGAATACTTCCTCCGTTACTTCCACGCCGTTTAAACCGAAGGTTTCGTAAATCCATTCGCCGACTTTGGTTTCGCGGTTGTGGAAGGCGGGCAGGCAGTGCATGAATTTGACCTGAGGGTTGCCCGATGCCGCCATCAGTTTGGGGGTAACGCGGTAATCTTTCAATAAATCAATACGCTCCTGCCATGCCTCTTTCGGCTCGCCCATGCTGACCCACACGTCGGTATGGATGAAATCGACGCCTTTGACGGCTTCTTCCGCGTTTTCGGTGAGCAAAATCTTTCCGCCGGTTTCTTCGGCGACGGCGCGTGCGCGGGCAACGATATTTTCAGACGGCCACAAGGTTTTCGGTGCGCCGATGCGCACGTCCATACCGAGCTTCGCGCCCAACACCAGCAGCGAATTTGCCATGTTGTAACGTGCATCGCCGACGTAGGCAAACGCGGTTTGGTTCAAGGGTTTGCCGCTGTGTTCGCGCATGGTCAGCGCGTCGGCGAGCATTTGGGTGGGGTGGAACTCGTTGGTCAGACCGTTGAACACGGGCACGCCGGCGTATTTCGCCAATTCTTCGACCACGTCCTGCCCGAAGCCGCGATATTCGATGCCGTCGTACATCCTGCCCAACACGCGGGCGGTGTCTTTGATGCTTTCCTTATGCCCGATTTGGCTGGCGGACGGCTCCAGATAAGTCACCCCCGCCCCTTGGTCGCGCGCGGCGACTTCAAACGCGCAGCGGGTGCGGGTCGATGTTTTTTCAAAAATCAGGGCGATGTTCTTCCCTTTCATCCGCTGCACTTCGCGCCCTGCCTTTTTGGCGGCTTTCAACTCGGCGGCAAGGTCGAGGTAGGCGGTGATTTCTTCGGACGTAAAGTCTAAAAGTTTCAGGAAATGGCGGTTTTTCAGGTTCATATTCGTATTTCTCCTTTCCGGCAGGTCGGGCATTGATGCCCGATATTGTTTTGTATGCGGATTTTGTCAGGCATCATTGCCGACCGTTTTTCAGAGTGCGAAGCCTGCTCCGAAATCAAAACAAGGTCGTCTGAACTTCGCCGCGTTCCAAAGCAAGCAGCGACTGTTTACGGTTCAGACCGCCTGCGTAGCCGGTCAGCTTGCCGTCGCTGCCGATGACGCGGTGGCAGGGAATCAGGATAGAAACCTTGTTCTGCCCGTTGGCGGCGGCAACGGCACGGACGGCTTTGGGATTGCCCAAACGCTGCGCCTGCTCCTTGTAGCTGCGCGTTTCGCCGTAAGGAATCGCCAAGAGCGCATCCCATGCCTGCTTTTGAAATTCGGTACCGATCTGCTCCAAAGGCGTAGCAAAGGTTTTCAGACGACCCTTGAAGTATAAGTCCAATTCCTGCCGCAGAAGTTGCGTTTGCTCATCTTCCCGAAACACAAACCGTCCGTGCAAGGCTTTTTGGACGGCGGTAATTTCCTGCTCCATATGTTTCTGCCCGACAAACTCCAGCAAACACAAGCCCTTACCGCCGAACACCGCCAGCATCTCGCCCAAAGGCGTGGCAATGGCGGCAGCGGTCAGTTCGTTCAAGCTGTCGGGATAAATCGCTTCCAACAGACAGATGGCGCGGCGGATACGGACATATTCTTCGGGCGCGCAGCCGATACGGTCGATAAAATCCTGCTCGAACTGTTTGGCCTCGTGTTCCGTCAGATTGGGATACGGCATGACTTCACACTCAAAAACTTGGGTTTCGAGCCAATGGCGGATTTCATCCCATTTTGACGGCAGGTTGTTTAAGGAAGGCAGGGTAATCATTCGTTTGCTCCGTATCTCTATCATGGATTTGACGGCAAAATCCCCAATTTTCACCATTCCCGAACGCCGGCGCAGGAACGGGCTATGACGTAAATCTTGTGGGTCAGGTTGCGGCGATTCCTAAATATTCGATATTTCTAAAGCCTCAGGGAAAGGAATTAAAGATTTCAGACGACCTGCAAAGGGTCGTCTGAAACCACGGATTTTTACATTTGCGCATTTCGGCACATCATCCAACCGTTTCGGCACATTCCTGCCGCCATTGACAGCCTATAATGAATCCACTTATTCATCAAGCAAAGGAATCATCTATGCAAACCCGCATCCTCTCCGCCGTACTGATGGCTTTTTCAACCGCTGCCTTTGCCGAGGGCGCATTCACGCTGCAATTCGACAACCCGTCCAAAGACGGCGGCTTCACGCAAAACCAGCTTTTGAGCGCGCCTTACGGCTTCGGCTGTTCGGGCGGCAATGCTTCGCCCGCGCTGTCGTGGAAAAATCCGCCCGCAGGGACAAAAAGTTTCGTCCTGACCGTTTACGATAAAGACGCGCCGACCGGTCTGGGCTGGATGCACTGGGTGGTCGCCGACATCCCCGCCGATGTCCGCCGCCTGCCCGCAGGCATTACCGCGCAAGGCGGCAGGCTGCCCAAAGGCGCGCTGCAAACCCGCACAGACTTCGGCACTCCGGGCTACGGCGGCGCATGTCCCCCCGAAGGCAGGAAACACCGCTACGAATTCACACTCACCGCGCTGAAAGTCGCCAAGCTGCCGAACATCACCGCCGAATCCACACCCGCGCTGGTCGGTTTCTTTACTAGGGCAAACAGCTTGGGCGAAGCGAAATTCACGGTCGAACACCAACGCTGACCTGCCCCGTGCGCCGATATGCCGCCGGCTCCGCTTCCGATCAGACCGCCGACGGTACGCAACCGAACCGCTCTTTGAAGCGCGCGCTGAAACGGGACGGGCAGTCATAGCCGACCGCGCCGGCAATCTGCGCCACCGGCCATTGCGTAACCTGCAACAGCGTCAGCGCGCGCATCATGCGTACATCCGTCAGCAGCGTACGGAAATTCGTGTCCTGCCGCGCCAACCGCCGCCGCAACGCAGCCTCGCTGCAATTAAGCCGCTGCGCCAGCATCGCCGACGACCAGTCCGCAGCCATATCGGCGGTAATCAGTTTGCGGATTTGCCGCATCAGGTTGAAGCCTTCGTACACGGCAAAACCGATGCCGTCATGCTGCAACCACGCCAACACGCCGCAAAGCGCGGCCTCCGCCGCATTGTGCGGCACTTCTTCATCCGCCAGTACCGCAGCCGCATAATCAAACGCCGCGTTCATCCGCCCGGGGTGCGGCAGCTTCACCGCATCGCACACTGCCTGCGCCGTCCCGTATTGTGCGGCAAACCTTTCTATGGCTTCCTGTTCGAAAGCAATCCATTGCGCCTGATAGAGGTCGTCTGAATCAGGAATATTGATGACGTCAAACGTCTGCCCGCCTGCCAACGCAACAACCTCACCCGCCGCAATCCTCAATTCGCGCCCCGCCCACCGCAGCTTCTTGCATCCGCGCCGCACGATAACCATGGTCGGTTCATGTACCGCCACGCTGCGGTACAAGGCGGTATGATGTTGCACGATGCCGCCTAAAGCACCCAATCG
Organism: Neisseria sicca; assembly: GCF_017753665.1. Taxonomy (NCBI): domain Bacteria; kingdom Pseudomonadati; phylum Pseudomonadota; class Betaproteobacteria; order Neisseriales; family Neisseriaceae; genus Neisseria; species Neisseria sicca. The sequence goes on along the minus strand of NZ_CP072524.1, from coordinate 475,047 downwards.
TTCACGCGTATGAAAGTAATTTGACGGCACGGTTATATTCCTCAATGTTTCAACACACAGGGCTGCACATAAGGCGCAGCCCTGTTTACCCTGATTTGGAAGGGGTTACTTCCCAAAAAATAAACAAAATTCTACTGCCCTGAGGGGCCGGGTTTCAACCATATTCCGTCGGCGTGCCTGCAACTTGGCTCCCTCCCCTGTGGGGGAGGGTTGGGGAGAGGGTAAAACGGGGCAGATACAGACAATATTTCCGTTGCCGACCCAATGCCCTCTCCCTAACCCTCTCCCACGGGAGAGGGAATGGATTGCCGTTCAAATAAATCGCTCCACATAAAAATCAATGCGTTATCTCAAACTCACGTTAGGTCTAATCAAATTGTCAGACATCCATATCCGACAAGCAATCTGCTTTTCAGACGGCCTTACAAATTTAAGTTTGACGTGCGTTCGAAATAAGGCAGTTGATGCAAAGCCAAATTCCGTCGGCGTGCCTGCAACTTGGCTCCCTCCCCTGCGGGGGAGGGTCGGGGAGAGGGTAAAACGGGGCAGATACAGACAATATTTCCGTTGCCGCCCTAATACCCTCTCCCTAACCCTCTCCCACGGGAGAGGGAATGGATTGCCGTTCAAATAAATCGCTCTACATAAAAATCAATGCGTTATCTCAAACTCACGTTAGATCTAATCAAATTATCGGACATCCATATCCGATAGCCCATCTTCTTTTCAGACGGCCTTTTCAGCCAACAACCGCGCCAATATCCCCTCATACACCGCCGACAGCTTCGGAATATCGTCCAGCCGCACGTTTTCGTTGATTTGGTGGATGGTGGCATTGGACGGGCCTAATTCGATGAGTTCTTTCGCAATGGCTTTGATGAAGCGTCCGTCCGAAGTGCCGCCGGTGGTGGACAATTCGGTCTCTACGCCGCAGGTTTCGGCAATGGCTGCGCGTGCCACGTCGGTCAGTTTGCCCGCGTGGGTCAGGAAGGGCTGCCCCGAGCACGACCACTGCAAATCGTATTGCACGCCGTGTTTGTCCAAAATGGCGTGGACGCGTTGTTTCAGCCCTGCTTCGGTGGACTCGGTGGAGAAGCGGAAATTGAATTTGACGTTCAGCTCGCCCGGAATGACGTTGGTCGCGCCTGTGCCGCCGTTGATATTGGAAATTTGAAAGCTGGTCGGTGGGAAGTATTCGTTGCCTTCGTCCCAGACTTCCTGCGTCAGCTCTAACAAGGCCGGGGCAAAAGTGTGGACGGGGTTGATTGCCAAATGGGGATAGGCGATATGGCCTTGCTTGCCTTTGACGGTCAGGTTGCCCGACAGCGAGCCGCGTCGGCCGTTTTTAATCATATCGCCCAATTTGTCCACGGCGGTCGGTTCGCCGACGATGCAGTAGTCGATAAGCTCGTCGCGCGCTTTCAATACATCGACGACTTTGGTCGTACCGTCCAGCGCGTCGCCCTCTTCGTCGGAAGTAATCAGGAGCGCAATGCTGCCTTGGTGGTCGGGATGTTCGGCAACAAAGCGTTCGCAGGCGGTAACGAAGCAGGCGATGCTGGTTTTCATGTCCGCCGCGCCGCGCCCGTATAATCTTCCGTCGCGCTCGGTCGGCTCGAACGGGGGCGAATCCCATTTTTCAACAGGGCCTGTCGGCACGACGTCGGTATGCCCTGCAAAACAGACGACAGGAGCTTTCGTGCCGCGTCGCAACCAGATGTTTTTGGTGTCGCCGAAATGGAGTTCTTCAGCCGCAAAACCGATTTTGTGCAGGCGTTCGGCAAGCAGTTTTTGGCAATTTCGGTCGTCGGGGGTAACGGACGGGCGGGAAATCAACGCTTTGGCGAGTTCTAGGGATTGGGTTTCGGTCATTTTTTGGTTTTCTTGTTGATTGTGAATATTTGGAACAGGTCGTCTGAAAATCAGTTTCGGGTTTCAGACGACCTTTTTATAGCAAATTATATAGCGTCCGATGCTTGAATTCATTGCTATACGGAAATGGAGACACGGAATATTTTCTATTTTAGCCCACCACACCGCCCTACTCGTCCGCAGGCTTCTGCCCTTTGCGTTCCGCTTTTCTGGCTTCGCGTATGGCTTTGAGTTCGGCTTCTTTTTGGCGGGCTTTTTTGAGCCATGTTTCCCATTGGTTCGGCGTTTCTAGGGTGATTCTGCCGATTTTGCCTTCGCGGAAGTCGGTGAGGATGTTTTCGGCGGCTTTTTGGTAGTTGACCCGTCCGCCGCTCAAGACTGCGCCGCGTTTTTTGGCTATCCATTCGAGCCATGAATTGTCGTCCCAGTGGCTGCTGGGGTCTTTGTCGGCTTGGTAGCGTTCTTGCAACATGGGCAGGTAGTGGCGGCGGAGGTAGTCTAGGAGCTCGAGGGCGACTTCTTCTTCGTCCAGCGCATTGCGTCCGACTGCACCGCCGGCGGCAAGGTTGTAGCCGCCTTCTTCGACGATGATTTTCGGCCACAGCATTCCGGGTGTGTCGTAGAGCCAGAAGTCGTCGGCGAGGAAAAGGCGTTGTTCGGCTTTGGTGATGCCGGGTTCGTTGCCGGTTTTGGCGGATTTTTTGCCTATCATGCCGTTGATGAGTGTGGATTTGCCGACATTGGGGATGCCGCAGATGAGGACGCGCAGGGGTTTGTCTATGCCTTGGCGGTGGGGAATCATGGCGCGGCAGGCTTGGGTGATTTTGCCGTGTGCGCCGGTTTCGGAGGAATCGAGGGCGATGGCGCGGGTGTCGGGGCGGCTGTTGTAGTGTTCGAGCCAGATTTTGGTGCGCTCAGGGTCGGCAAGGTCTTGTTTATTTAGGATTTTGAGTTTGGGTTTGCCTTTGGAAAGCTGGGCAAGCAGGGGATTTTCGCTGGAGGCAGGCATTCGCGCGTCCAGCATTTCAATCACCATGTCGACGCTTTTGGCGCGCTCAGCGATGGCTTTTTTTGCTTTGTTCATGTGGCCGGGAAACCATTGGATTGCCATGTTTTGTTCTTTCTGTCTGATTTGCGGTGGGGTCGTCTGAAAAGTGGTTAGGGGGGGGGATTTTCAGACGACCTTGAGGTTTGTCCGTTTTCTGTGCAAAGGTCGTCTGAAAGCCTTCGCGGTTTTTCAGACGACCTTTTTGTTGAGGGTGCTCAAGGTTTAGAGGTTGCCGCGTTCGTAGCGGTAGTAGCCGGCTTCGTCCATACATTGTTCGAGGGATTTGGATTCGCGCCCATGTTTGGCGTCGTGTTGCGCTTGTGATTTGCAAACGTTGATTTGGCGGGAAACTTCGGATTCGCTCGCGCCGGTGCGGTGCCAACGGTAGGCGGGGATTTCTGCGGCGCAGGCGGCGAGCGTGCAGGCGAGTGCGAGGGTGAGGATGTGTTTCATGGGTTTCTCCTTTTATAGTGGATTAAATTTAAACCAGTACGGCGTTGCCTCGCCTTGCCGTACTATTTGTACTGTCTGCGGCTTCGCCGCCTTGTCCTGATTTTTGTTAATCCACTATATATCGAAAAGGTCGTCTGAAAAGGGGAATCAGCGTCCGGACAGGTTTTGCGCCTGTCTGTGACGGACCAGCAATTCGTAATGCCCTTGTAGGCGTTGGGCGAGTTTTTCGACGACATAGACGGAACGGTGCTGCCCGCCGGTACAGCCGATGGCGATGGTCACGTAGCTGCGGCTTTCTTTTTGCAGGCGCGGGAGCCAGTGGTTCATAAAGTGGTCGATGTCGTCCACCATTTCCTGCACCAAGGGCTGTTGGTCGAGATACGCTTGAATGGGAGCGTCCATGCCGGTGTAGGGGCGCAGCTCGGGATCGTAATAGGGATTGGGCAGGCTGCGCATATCAAACATGAAATCGGCGTTGTTCGGCACGCCGTATTTGAAACCGAAAGACTCAAGGATTACCAAAAGCCCCCTGCGTTCGATGTTGAGCCATTGTTGAACGGCATAACGCAGTTGCTGCGCGTTCATTTTGGATGTGTCGATGCAATAGGCAATGTCTTTGAGCGGGAATAGCCATTCGCGTTCTTTTTGCAGGCTTTCCAACAGGGTAAGGCTCAATCCGGACAGCGGATGGCCGCGCCGCGTTTCGGAAAAACGGCGCACCAGCACGCTTTCTTCTGCTTCGACAAACAATACTTCGACCTGATGCCCTTCATCGCGCAGGTATTGGATTTGCTCTTGCGCTTCCTGAATATTGATGCCGGAACGGACATCGACGCTCACGCCGAGTTTGGTTTCATCGGCACGTTCGATGTGGTGCAGCACCAGCGAGGGCAGCATTTCCAGCGGCAGGTTGTCCACGCAAAAATAGCCGAGGTCTTCGAGCTGCTTGAGGGCAACGGACTTACCCGAGCCGGACAATCCGCTAATCAGGACGATTTTCATGGTTTTGTTCGTTTTCTTTGAGTTGTGTTTGATGGCGTTCGAGGAATTCTTTGGTGCTGTCTTTGCCGCGCAACTGGAGGATGTAGTTGCGCACCGCCGCTTCAACCAATACCGCAAGGTTTCGACCGACGGCGACTGGCAGGGTGACGGAACGGACGTTCACATTGAGGATGGACTCGGTTTCCGTGCGTATGCTCAAGCGGTCAAGCTGCTTCATGTAATCGTCGTCGGCAGCGGCAAGGTTGATGATCAGTTGGAGGATTTTTTTCGGACGGATAGAAGTTTCGCCGAAAATGTGGCGAATGTTGAGTATGCCCAAACCGCGCACTTCAAGGAAATCGCGCAGCATCGGCGGGCAGCGGCCTTCGAGCGTTTCGGGGCCGGTACGGAACAGCTCGACCGCATCATCGGCAATCAGACTGTGTCCGCGCGAAATCAATTCTAACGCCAACTCGCTTTTACCCAAGCCGGAATGACCGGTAATCAACACGCCGACTTCAAATACATCGAGGAATACGCCGTGTTTGACGATGGAAGTCGCCAACGTGCGTTGCAGATAAATCCGCAACACATCCATCAAATACGGGCTTTCGAGCTTGGAAGTCAGCAGCGGGATGTCGTTTTTATGGCAGTAGTCGCGCAATTTGGGCGAAACCGCCAGACCGTTGGCAACGATGACCAGCGACATGGGAATATCAAAGAGTTCGCCGAAGTCGTAATTCAACTCGCCCGATTCGAGGCGCTTGAGATATTCGGCTTCGGCAACGCCGACGACTTGGATTTGATTGGGATGGATAAAATTCAAATGGCCGACCAACGCCAAAACGGGTTTGTCGGCCTCTACTCCGATGCGGTTGTCCGCACCCGAATTGCCTGCCGCCCAAGCAAGTTGGAGCTTGTGCTGATTATCGGAAAACAGGCGGCGGACCGATATACTGGGCATTTTTTACTCTTCTGCCAGAAGTTTGCGCACCTCCTCGGCAGAGGTTGCGGACATCAAGGCTTCACGGACGGCTTTTTGCGAGAATCTGCCCGCCAGTTTGGACAAGACTTCCAAATGCTCGCTGGTCGCATTTTCCGGCACCAGCAAAGTGAAAATCAGGGATACGGGTTTGCCGTCGGGCGCATCGAAAGCAACCGGTTCTTTCGTGCGGATAAACGCGCCGGTAGCTTTTTTCACGCAGGCATGACGGCCGTGCGGAATGGCGACGCCCTGACCCAAGCCGGTCGAACCCAGCTTTTCGCGGGCAAACAGGCAATCGAAGACATCGCCGTGAGGTAATTCTGCTTCATGTTCAAGCAGCAGGCCCGCTTCTTCAAACAAGCGTTTTTTGCTGCCGACTTCCAAGTCTAAAACGATATGGGACAAAGGCAAAATTTCGCCGATAAGGCTCATAGAAATCTCTTTTGATGTGGCAAAATGAAATGGAATTGTACCGACTGTCTGTACAAACCTCAATCCTGAACACGCAATTTACACTCAGATTGCTAACAAGAAACGCTGCTTCTTTGATATTTCTTAACCCATACACAAGGTCGTCTGAAAACGGCGGCAAGTGGTTTATTACGGGTTCGGATACCAGATATAGTGGATTAAATTTAAATCAGGACAAGGCGACGAAGCCGCAGACAGTACAGATAGTACGGAACCGATTCACTTGGTGCTTCAGCACCTTAGAGAATCGTTCTCTTTGAGCTAAGGCGAGGCAACGCCGTACTGGTTTAAAGTTAATCCACTATAAAACCCAGCGCCATCATCAATCCGCCCTTCCCTAAAAACACAAAACGTCGTCTGAAACCCTTTTCAGACGACGTGTTATCCATTCTATTGCCTTACAATCGTGTAGCAGCCACAGTCCACAAATAATGCCCCGACAGACCCAAGAAACAGAGCAGACCAATATGGTTGTTATCCAAAAACACTTTAAAACAAGTCTGGCGGTCGCGGGTTTTGATGGCATGGTATTGACCGATTTGCAGCCACGCTACCGCAGGCAGCATGATCCAATACGGCCATGTCGCACCGATTTTCACGCCCAACACCGCTATCAGCGCGGTAAACCAAAAATGACAGAGCATGGAAGCGGAAATATCGTGATCGCCGAACGTGATTGCCGAAGTTTTGATCCCGATTTTCAAATCGTCTTCCTTGTCCGCCATCGCATAAATCGTGTCGTAGGCAAGCGTCCATAAAGCATTGGCGGTAAACATCAGCCACGCCGTAGAAGGCACGCCGCTGCGGACGGCGGCAAACGCCATCGGAATCCCGAAAGAAAACGCCAGCCCTAAATAAAACTGCGGCAGCGGGAAAAAACGCTTGGTAAAAGGATAAGTCATCGCCAGAAACAGCGCGGGAACGCTCATTACCCAAGTCAACAGGTTCAGCGGTGTCATGCAGAGGGCGGCGAGCAGACAAAGAATGATCGTCAGCAGAATCGCTTCGGTTTTAGAAACCAGCCCGCGGGCAAAGGGGCGGTTTTTCGTGCGCTCGACCGAGCCGTCAAAATTGCGGTCGGCAAAGTCATTGATCACGCAGCCTGCGCTGCGCATAAAGAATGTACCGGCGGTAAATGCCCAAAAAATATCCGCTTGCGGAATGCCTTCCGAAGCAACCCATAACGCCCAATAGGTCGGCCAAAGCAGCAACAACGTGCCAATGGGCTTGTCGATGCGCATCAGCTTGCCGTATACCAAAATGCGGGCAACGGCGTGGCGGTTGAGAAAATGTAGGAGAAAACGTCTTATCTTCATGTAGGTAATTTAAATTCTATGGCAAACCCGGACAAACCTCGCATCCCTTTTCAGACTTTGCCGTTACCTTATTAAAATTTTTGTAACTGTTTCAACGGAAACTTGCCTATTATAAGCTAATTTTCAAGAATGATGATTAAATTTAAACATTTATGACAAAAATTAAACAGGGTGCTATTTGGAAGTCTGGGAATGATTCTAGAAAATACAATACAAACATCTAAAATAAAATACTCAAAAACCAATAAGAAATCACTTTAAAAGCACCACTCTTCTACCACATACCCAACTTACCTAAATCATCCATTTAATACGAAAAAATCCTTCTTTATTACAAAACAAATAATCGGTTTTCCCAAAAACAAGGTCGTCTGAAAATGTGCCACAATTTTCAGACGACCTATTCCTATTGTACTGCAAGCAGCAGCGGTTAACACGTTTAAAACGACTCATCCGCCCGCAGATAACGCCATTTTCCGGGCGGCAGTTTGCCCAGTTTGACTTTACCCATCCGAATCCGCTTCAGCCCGACGACACGCAAACCGACAAGTTCGCACATACGGCGGATTTGCCGCTTTTTGCCTTGTTTCAACACGAAACGCAACTGGTCTTCGTTTTGCCATTCTACTTTGGCGGGGCGCAGTTTCTCGCCGTCCAAACTCAATCCGTGGTTAAGCAGGGCAAGCCCTTTTTCGTCCAATTTGCCGCGCACGCGCACCAAATATTCTTTTTCACTGCCGCTGTTTTCGCCGATAAGCTGCTTGGCGATGCGCCCGTCCTGCGTCAACACCAGCAATCCGACGGAATCGATGTCCAGCCGTCCGGCGGGCGCCAAGCCGAATTTGTGTTTTTCGCTGAACGGAATGCGGCTGTCGTCGCCTTCCCAACGGTTGTCCGCAGTAATCAGCTCGGCAGCGGATTTGTAGCCTTTTTCCGCCTGCGCGCTGACGTAGCCGACGGGCTTGTTGAGCAGGATGGTAACGCGCTCTGCCTGTCTTTCATGCGCCTGCCGGTTGAGGTCGATGCGGTCGCGTTCGGTTACTTTCTGACCGAGTACGGCGGTTTGCCCGTTGACCTTGACCCAGCCTTGCTCGATGTAGCTGTCTGCCTCGCGGCGCGAGCATAAGCCTAATTGCGCCATACGCTTGGAAAGACGCATGGTTTCTTCGGATGTATTGTCCATAATATGTCTGAATTTAAAAGAGAAAACGGATTATATCACTGCAATAGGAAAGGTCGTCTGAAAAGAAATCAAGAGACTCTTTCAGACGACCTTATCTTTTCAAGACTAGATCAGGCTTAAGAATATTGTTTTAAGAGTTCGCGGAACTGCACGCCGGTTTCCGGATGTTTCAAGCCGTAGGCAACGGTAGCTTCGAGATAACCCAGTTTGCTGCCGCAGTCGTAGCGTTTGCCGTCGAAGGCATGTGCGAGAACGAACTCGTGATCCAACAGGCGGGCAATGCCGTCGGTCAGTTGGATTTCGTTGCCTGCACCGCGCGGCAGGTTTTCCAGAAGGCTGAAAATGCGAGGAGTCAGGATATAACGGCCGACAACGGCAAGATTGGACGGTGCTTCTTCAGGTTTCGGTTTCTCTACAATATTGGTAATCCGTTGAAAGCTGTTTAATTTTTCCACTTCTACAATGCCGTAAGAGCCGGTTTGTGACGGATCAACGGTTTCCACGCCCAAAACGCTGTTACCGCTTTGATTATAAATATCAACCATTTGCTTCAGTGCGCCTTTGGGTGCATCAATCAGGTCGTCGGCGAGAATAACGGCAAAGGGTTCGTCGCCCACTGCGGCACGGGCGCACAATACGGCGTGTCCTAAACCCAAAGCCTCGGCTTGACGAATGTAAAGGCAGGTAATGTTAGAAGGCAGAATGTCTTTGACGTGTTCCAGCAGCTTATCTTTTTGACGCATTTCCAGCTCGGTTTCCAGCTCGTAGGCTTTGTCGAAATGGTCTTCGATGCTGCGTTTGTTGCGGCCTGTAATGAACACCATTTCTGTGCAACCGGCTTCTACTGCTTCTTCTACCGCGTATTGAATCAACGGCTTATCGACGATAGGCAGCATTTCTTTCGGACTGGCTTTGGTGGCAGGCAGAAAGCGCGTACCCATACCGGCTACGGGGAAAACGGCTTTTTTAATCGGTCTCATAAACTTTCCTCTTACTTTATATTTCAAAGTACCAGCTATCCGGGCGCACAATAATTCGTCGGCTTCATTCCCAGACCACATTGTCAAAAAAAATGATTTTGTAATAATCATCAATGTGTTAATTTTATCATGACACAATTTCACTGTAACAACTCCAACAGTAAAGCACAGCAAAATCCTGTGTCCGTATTTTCACTTTATGCCCTTCCGACCGGCACAATAATACCGGTAACGTTCTGCCAACCCATACAATATCAGTGCAGTTAATCCCCAAATATCGTAATGCAAATACGGCAAAACAGGCGTAGCGATCATATTGCCTTCATAGATGAAGCTGCGGCTGCCATAGTTGTCCATATCTAATGCAAAATCCAATGGCAAGTAGAAGATTTCAGCCACTTCACCACTATTGACGCAAGTTGGCGGATTTTCCGGACAGAGTGCCAAAACCGGATGCACTTCATAACCGGACGGCGTGTAATAAGGCGGCAACAGTGGAAAAACCTGCCAAAAATGCGGTGTAATTCCTGTCTCCTCTTCAGTTTCACGCAATGCCGTCACGATAAAGTCTTTATCCCCTTCGTCTGACCTGCCGCCGGCAAAAGCAATCTGCCCGGTATGGTGTCGCAGGGTATCGGCGCGACGCGTCAGCACAATTTGCCACTGCCCTTCCCGCCGAACGATAGCCAGCAAAACGGCGGCTGTTTTACCTTTCTGCCGGACAAAACGGTTTCGTTCCTCTTGCGCTATGCTGGCATAACGAAATGCCTGCCCGAAAAAATCCACAAGATCGGTCTGCCTCATCTCCATATACAGACTCCGAAAACAATGATTGATAGGTCGTCTGAAAAAAGAATATTACATTAGGTTTACGGTTGCTTAAAGCTCACGAATCTACAAAGACAAGCGCTTGTGATAAAGTATCGGCTGTTTTCACGACGGATTATCTGCGCTTCAGTCCGTTTTTTTTGAATAAAGGCTTATCATGTTTTTGTCTCCGTCCCATATCCGCACACTGACAGCCGCCGTCATGCTGCTTTTTTCTACCCAAACCATCGCCGCCAAACAAGAATCTGTACCAGAAGTCAAAATCCAATCCCAAACCATTCAGAAAAAAAACCGCCGTACGCCTGAAGCAAGGCTCGCCGAACAAGAACGCTTGATTGCTGCAAACGATCGCGCTTGGAAAGTTTTCACGCTTTTAGGCGGCGAGATGGCTTTGCAAAAAGGGGATGCCGGTATGGCCTTGGGCACCTATATGCATATGCTCGACCGCACAAAATCACCCGACGTAGCAGAACGCGCATTGGAAATGGCGGTTTCACTCAATGCATTTGAACAGGCCGAATTGATTTATCAAAAATGGCGGGAAATCGAACCTGTTCCGGGTGCAGCACAAAAACGCATGACCTGGCTGCGCGACCTTCTGCTCGGAAAAAACGACAAACACCTCAGCGGCTTGGATGAAGTCCTTGCAGGCGCTACTGAAGAACAAAACCGCCGTATTTTCCTGCTTCTCGCCCAAACCGCCGTCCAGCAGCCTGATTTGGCAGAAAAGGCCTCGGCACAAGTTCATAAAGAAACACTCAAATACCCTGAAATGCCTGAAGCGGCGATTGCAGATGCCATTTACAGCGCATACGACGGCAAGAAAAAAAATGCCATTGCCGCCCTGCAAAGACTTGCCAAACTGGATTCTGAAATCCTGCCCCCGACCATGCTCACCTTGCGCCTGATGGCGCAACGCAGTCCGGAAATCCTCAACGGATTCTTCGAACAAACCGACACGCGCAAACTGTCATCCGTATGGCAGGAGCTTGAAATCACCAACCTGGTTGCCAACCACCGTCCCGACAAGGCATACAGTCGTCTGAAAACGTTACTGGAAGACAACCCCTCGCCCGATTTGTTTATACAGGCTGCGATACTATCCTCCAGCCGTAAAGATGACTTATCCGTTGTCAACCATTACCTCGAAAAAGCCTACCAATCCGGCACAAGCCAACAACAAAGCCGTGCCGCCCTGATCGGCGCCATGACTTATGCCGATGCCAAAGATTACGTCAAGGCCAAACAATGGCTCGGCAAAATCAATTCTGCGGATTACATTTTCGACAAAACCGTTCTCGGCGCCTCGCTCGAAGCCGAACAAGGCAACGGCAAAGCCGCGTGGGAATTGGTACAACGTGCGCTCAAACTGCCCGAGCAGCAAGGACGCTTTTTCGGTGCGCGCGAATTGCAACGTGTTTCCCTGTTCGCCATCGCCAAACATGACAACCCAAAAAAAGCACTATCAGAGTTGAATACACTCATGGTAAAAGCTTCCAAACAGCCTGATGCCAACCAATTGCTGCCCGACATTCTCTATCAACGCTCCATGGTTTACGACAAAATTGGAGAGCGCGACAAAGCCATTGCCGACCTTCGCCGCCAGTTGGAAATATCCCCCGACAGCACCAGCGGCATGAACGCACTAGGCTACATCATGCTTTCTTCCCCGAAATATGATTTAAACGAAGCATTCAAACTGATTCAGACCGCGTATCAGGTTGAGCCGGAAAATCCCGCCGTCAACGACAGTCTCGGTTGGGCATATTATCTGAAAGGTGATGCCGAAACCGCCCTGCCCTACCTGCAATACGCCTTCGAGCAATATCCCGACGCCGAAGTCGCCTCGCATTTGGGCGAAGTCTTGTGGAAGCTCGGCAAGCAAGAAGATGCCAAAGCCGTTTGGACCGAAGGTTTGAAACAAGAAGGCGACATCGGTTTATTGAAAAAAACCATGCGCAGATTCAACATCCCCGTTCCCCCGCGCAAAAAACACCCTTCCGCTAAAACAAAATAAAAACAGGTCGTCTGAAAACTTTTCAGACGACCCTTCCCCTGCACAGGATTTATCATGAAACAGACCAACATATTATCTGCAGCCGCCCTAACCCTCCTCATCACCGCCTGCGCCCGCCCCGATCTCCCGCAGCAAAATGGTTGGCAACCGGCTGAAACAGTCAACGATTTTTCTGCCGAAGGACGAATTGCCGTCAAACTTGAAGGCAAAGGCTCTTACGCCAACTTCGATTGGACATACCAAAACCAAGTCCAAACCATCAACATCAACACCCCAATCGGCAGCACCGTAGGGCAGTTGTGTCAAGACAATCAAGGCGTATTGGCTGTCGATAACAAAGGCCGTACATATGAAGCCTCCACGGCACAAGAACTTAGCAACCGCCTATTGGGATTCGAACTCCCCATTCAATACCTACACATTTGGGCAAGCGGAAAACGTGTAGCCAGCGCACCATACCAACTGCTCCCGGACAGCCGCCTGCAACAATTCGACTGGACAATTTCCCGCACACTCAACAGCAACGGCAAACCCAAAACCCTCCTATTGGAAAGCCCGAAACTCACTCTGCGCTTGGCATTTGACAATCTCGACGATCATCCCGAGGGCGACACCCAAACCCAATGTGCCGCCAGAAAATAACTATCTTGCCAGACAACCGTAAACAAAATGATTCCAAACGAAGCACAAGCCTTCCCGGCTCCTGCCAAACTCAACCTAGATCTCAGAATCACCGGAAAACGCGCAGATGGCTACCACAACCTAGAAAGCATTTTCTGCCTGATTGACTTATGCGATACCGTTTATCTGAAACCACGCTCAGACGACCTTATCATACTTCACACACCGACAGGCGATATTCCACCGGAACAAGACCTGGCATACCGTGCCGCATCTTTACTGCAAAAACACACTAACTCAAAATTAGGTGTTGAAATTTGGTTGGATAAAAAAATCCCGACAGGAGCCGGCTTGGGAGGGGGCAGCTCAGATGCAGCAACCATACTCACCGTATTGAACCATTGGTGGGAATGCGGATTATCCCGCCAACAGTTAATTGATTTAGGTGCGACCCTGGGGGCAGATATTCCCTTCTTCATTTTTGGCAAAAATGCCTTTGCCAAAGGCATAGGCGAGCAATTATCCCCTATTGACATACCGAAGCAATGGTATGTCGTCATCAAACCCAAGGCCCATGTTTCCACTCCCAAAATTTTCTCGCATGAAAACTTGACACGAAATTCCAAACCAAGCATAATGCCGACTTTCCATTCTTTGCAGCCGTTTAGAAATGATATGCAGGCTGTTGTTTTTGAGGAATATCCTAAAGTTTGGAAAGCTTATTGTGAATTATCCAAATATGGTTCTGCATTAATGACAGGATCTGGAGCGTGTATATTTCTCTCTACGGATAGCCAGCAAGAAGCAAACAATATATACCAACAAGTTTCACAATCATATGAAGCATATTGTGTTGAAGGTTTAGACGTTCATCCTTTGTTTCAAATGATTTGATAAAGTTGGGGAGTCGTCAAGCGGTTAAGACACTGGATTTTGATTCCAGCATGCGAAGGTTCGAATCCTTCCTCCCCAGCCAAATCCCTTTGTTGGGGAGTCGTCAAGCGGTTAAGACACTGGATTTTGATTCCAGCATGCGAAGGTTCGAATCCTTCCTCCCCAGCCAGCACCCTTTATTGGGGAGTCGTCAAGCGGTTAAGACACTGGATTTTGATTCCAGCATGCGAAGGTTCGAATCCTTCCTCCCCAGCCAAATAAGAGCGTGTAAGTTTCCTTACACGCTCTTTTATGTTGAAAATCAATGATAACGCTGAAAAACTTTGTTTTATAGTGATAAATTTGGATTGAAATGAGGCGCGATAGCGATGTCACGCCACAAATTTAATTCACTATGCCGGTCATTATGCGTATAATAACGCCCATAATGTCTTAGACATAAAGCAGAGGGAAGCATGACGTTTTCTGAGCGGAAGTTAAACATAAAATCAGGTGAAGATATGGCTGCATACGACAGTTTGATGGTATTTACCGGTAATGCAAATCCGGAATTGGCACAACGTGTTGTCAAACACTTGGATATTTCATTGGGCGAGGCCACAGTATCCAAATTCTCAGACGGCGAAATTGCCGTTGAATTGATGGAAAATGTACGCGGTCGTGACGTTTTCATTCTGCAGCCTACTTGCGCTCCTACTAACGACAACCTGATGGAAATCCTGACAATGGCAGATGCGCTGAAGCGCGCCTCAGCCGGTCGTATTACCGCAGCAATTCCTTATTTCGGCTATGCACGGCAAGATCGCCGTCCGCGTTCCGTGCGCGTTCCGATTTCCGCCAAACTGGTGGCGAATATGTTGTATTCGGCAGGTATCGACCGCGTTTTGACCGTTGATCTGCATGCCGACCAAATTCAGGGTTTCTTTGATATCCCTGTCGACAACATCTATGCCACTCCTATTCTGTTGAATGACATCAAACAGCAGCGGATTGAAAACCTGACCGTAGTCAGCCCGGACATCGGTGGCGTAGTCCGTGCCCGTGCTGTGGCCAAATCATTAAATGCCGATTTGGCGATTATCGACAAACGCCGCCCGAAAGCCAATGTAGCGGAAGTTATGAACATTATCGGCGACATCCAAGGCCGTACTTGCCTGATTGTCGATGACATGATTGATACTGCAAATACGCTGTGTAAAGCCGCCGTCGCTTTGAAAGAGCGTGGCGCGGAGCGAGTCTTGGCTTATGCCAGCCATGCCGTATTCTCAGGAGAGGCAGTCAGCCGTATTGCCTCGTCTGAAATTGACCAAGTTGTTGTTACCGACACTATCCCTCTGTCTGAAGCGGCCAAACAATGCGACCGTATCCGTCAAGTGACGATTGCCGGCCTTTTGGCTGAAACGGTCCGCCGCATCAGCAATGAAGAATCCGTCTCATATCTTTTCAATGAAGAAGTGATGACAGGCAGCATGTTGCTGCCATAACCCCGAAGCCGTCTTAAGCTGGTCGCGGCCGATGACGGTAGTTTTATTTAATTTGGAGTATTTAACATGACTTATGAAATTCAAGCCTCTGTTCGTGAAGCACAAGGCACTGGTGCGAGCCGCCGCCTGCGTCGCGAAGGCCAAATCCCCGGCATTTTGTACGGTGAAGGTCAAGAGCCCATTGCAATTGCTGTGGATCACAAAACCGTATTTTACGCATTGGAAAAAGAATCTTTCCACACTGCACTGATCAAACTGTCCCTGAACGGTGAAACCAAAGACGTTATCGTCCGCGATTTCCAAATGCACCCGTTCCGTCGCGAAGTTCAACATATCGACTTCCAAGCTGTTAAAGCCGACCAACCTGTACGCATCCGCGTTCCTCTGCACATTGTTAACGCTGAAAGCTCTCAAGCCGTTAAACTGCAAGGCGGTCGCGTATCTTTGTTGAACACTACTGTTGAAGTGGTTGCTTTGCCTGCCAACATCCCTGCTTACTTGGATCTGGACTGCGCTAAAGTCGTTGCCGGCGACATCCTTCACCTGTCTGACATTCAACTGCCTGAAGGTGTAGAAAGCGTTTCTCTAAAACGTAACGAAAACCTGGCGGTTGCTACCGTTACCGGTAAAAAACGCTAATTCCTTATGTGGAAATAAAAACCGCACCGAATGGTGCGGTTTTTATATTATTATTAAAATAATCTATTTAAAAAATATATTTTATAAATAGTCTTCAGACTTGATTTGAATCAAAGCTCCAAATTGAGTTTCATTTATAATCGCCGACATTGGAACTGAGACGACATTTCTCAAAGTCCTCAAGATTTTCTGATCAGTAGATGATACATCTGCTTTGATTTAATACTCTCTATCTCTTTCCTCTTGATGTGTGTGTGTTTGGGTGTGGCTGTTGCCACCCCTTTTTTTGGTTTTTATGTGAAGTAAAATCCGTAACAGCAAATTCTTTCATTTAAACTTTTATCCGAAAGCAAAATCATGAGCAATAAATTGACTCCGCCTGCTGAACTGCCTAATGAGCAGGATTTACGGGCGGTCTTGGCGTACAACATGCGGCTTTTCCGCGTGAATAAAGGCTGGTCTCAGGAAGAGTTGGCGCGACAATGCGGTTTGGACAGGACTTATGTATCGGCTGTGGAGCGCAAACGCTGGAACATTGCGTTATCGAATATTGAAAAGATGGCGACGGCTTTGGGCGTGGCGGCGTATCAGTTGCTGCTGCCGCCGCAGGAACTGCTAAACCTGATGACCAATCCCTCCGATACTCAACAGAGGTCGTCTGAAAACGATATTTGACCGCCGAACCACCTTTAGCCTTATGCCATCCATAACTCGAAAGAATAAAAAATGTCTGCAAACCTGTCTTCAGCATTGGAAACCTTCAAACAACAACGTGATGCCGCCGAATCACATTATTTGAAAGTCAACCGCGTGTCAGTAT
Source organism: Neisseria sicca (assembly GCF_017753665.1). Classification (NCBI taxonomy): domain Bacteria; kingdom Pseudomonadati; phylum Pseudomonadota; class Betaproteobacteria; order Neisseriales; family Neisseriaceae; genus Neisseria; species Neisseria sicca. Next base: position 458,455 of record NZ_CP072524.1, on the reverse strand, counting down.
TCTTCAAGGAATACACGGCGGCAGTCGAAACCTTGCTGGCGGCACTTTGGGACAAACATTTCCAAAACAGCGGTTTATGCCTGATAGCAACTGGCGGCTTCGGGCGCGGCGAATTGTATCCTTATTCTGATTTGGATTTGGCGGTCGTGTCGTCTGAAACCGTTTCAGACGACCTTCAAGAAAAAATCGCGGCTTTTGTGCAGGATTTGTGGGACATGAAACTTGCGCCGTCGGTCAAAAGCGGCAGCGTTGATGAGCTGTGCGAAAGCGTGCGCGATGATATTACAGGGGACACGGCGTTTTTAGAGGCTCGTTTTTTGTTCGGCAACCGCCAGACAGCAGACGAGTTGACGGAAAAAATGAACGCGCAACGCAATGTAGCGGCGTTTATCGAAGCAAAACTGGTGGAGATGGAACACCGCCATGCCAAATCGCAAGGTTCGGGAACGGTATTGGAGCCGAACATCAAAAGCTGTCCGGGCGGTCTGCGCGACATCCATACCCTGCTTTGGATAGCGAAAGCGCAAGGCTTGGCGGCCAACCTGCCTGCGTTGGTACAACAAGGTATTCTGACGCGCACCGAAGCCGGCATGCTTTCACACGGCTACCGCCGCCTCGCCCACATCCGCATCCATCTGCATTTAAACGCGAAGCGCGCCGAAGACCGCCTGCTGTTCGATTTGCAGCCGCAAGTCGCCGAAAGCATGGGCTATCAAGGCTTGAACCTCCGCCGTCAAAGCGAAGAACTGATGCGCGTGTTTTACCGCGCGATTAAAACCGTCAAACAACTGAGCGGCATCCTCACGCCTATGCTGCAAAGCCGCGTTTCCTCCACGCCGATGCGCGTTACCCTGCGGATTGACGACGACTACATCCAAGTCAACAACCAAATCGCCGCACGGCACACCGATATTTTTTTCAGACGACCCGAACACATTTTCAAAATCGTCGAAATCATGCAGCAGCGCAACGATATTACTGCGCTCGAACCGCAAACCCTGCGCGCTTGGTGGGGCGCGACGCGCAAAATCAACCGCAGCTTTTACCAAAATCCTGAAAACCGCCGCCGCTTCGCCGGCTTTTTCCGCAGCGGCAACGGACTGACCCAAACCCTGCGCTTTCTCAACCTCTACGGCGTGTTGGGCCGCTACCTGCCCGCGTGGGAAAAAATCGTCGGCCTGCTCCAACACGACTTGTTCCACATCTATCCTGTGGACGACCACATCCTCGCCGTCGTCCGCAACGTCCGCCGCCTTGCCCTAGACATGCACAGCCACGAGCTGCCTTACGCCTCCGCGCTAATGCAGTCCTTTGAAAAACAAGACATCCTTTATCTCGCCGCCTTCTTCCACGACATCGCCAAAGGACGCGGCGGCGACCATGCCATACAAGGCATCACGGACGCGCGCCAATTTGCCGCCGACCACTTCCTGACCGAAGAAGAAAGCGACCTGCTCGCCTGGCTGGTCGAAAACCACCTGCTCATGTCCACCGTCGCCCAAAAAGAAGACATCCAAGACCCCGACGTACTCGATGCCTTCTGCAAACGCGTACAAACCCACGAACGCCTCAGCGCACTCTACCTTCTGACCATTTCCGACATCCGCGGCACCAATCCCAAACTCTGGAACGCATGGCGCGCCAGCCTATTGGAAAGCCTGTTCCACGCCGCCGGACGCTACCTCGCAGGCAACGGCGGCAATCCGCACGCCCTCTTCGGCCGCCGCCAACAAGAAGCCGCCGAATTGCTCACCCGAGCCGCCGTCCCTGAAAAACAGCAGAAAAAACTATGGAACGCGCTCGGTTCCGCCTACTTCGCCCGCCATCAGTCCCGCGAAATCCTGTGGCACGCCGCAAACCTCGTACACGACTTTGAAACCCCCATCGTCCGCAGCCGCATCCTGTTCAAAAGCGACAGCTTTCAAGTCATGGTCTTCATGCCCAACGGCCCGCGCCTGTTCGCCCGCCTCTGCCGCATCTTCAGCCGCCACGGCTTCGACATTCTCGCCGCCCGCGCCTTTATCACCGAACACGACTACATCCTCGACACCTTCATCGTGCAAATCCCCTCGCAGCACGCCCCCGAAGACTATCCCGACATCCAAAGCGCGCTCGAAGCAGAACTCAACAGCTTTATCCACGGACACACCGTTGCCGAAACCTCCAGTCACAGCCGCCGCATCAGCCGCCGCAGCCGCTACATGCCGATCGCGCCAAGCATTACCATCACCCCCGAAGAAGACTACCCCGACTGGTACTCCGTCGAAATCACCGCCGTCAACCGCCCCTTCTTGCTCGCCGACATGGCGGAAGTCTTCTTCGCCCACAACGTCAGCCTGCGCTACGCCAAAATTTCCACGCTGGACGAACGCGTCGAAGACAGCTTCATCGTCTTCAGCCCCGATTTGAAAAACCCAAAAACACAGTCGTCGTTGAAACAGGCTTTGTTGGAACAATTGTCAGTGTGACGGTTAGTTTTAAAGGAAAAGCAAGAGGTCGTCTGAAAACCTGTTTTTCGATTTTCAGACGACCTCTGTTTTTGGTTTTGAGACAACTTTCAATCAAGAACCTATTTCTTTTGTTCTGCTTGTCGATATGAATCAACTTAGCCAACAGGCAATCGCACATACGGTTTCTTCTCTATTCGAATCCAGCACAAATGGCTCTCTACACATCAAAAGGTCATCTGAAACCAAGATTTGTTTTTTCAGACAACCTTAACTTATCTTTATCCTTTTATCCTAGCCCCGCCTTTGCCTTTCGCGTACACTTTCTACACCTAAAGAAATGAGAATTACTCTTATGTATCACGGTGAACGTTTCAATGCGTACAGCCATTTGGCAGGCTCGATGCTAGCAGTGGCGGCATTAGTGCTGATGACAGTCAAGGCAAACGGTCCCTACCAACTTGCCTCGGCACTCACCTACGGCATCTGCCTGATCCTGCTCTATCTTGGCTCCACGCTTTACCACAGCATTCCCCAGCCCAAAATCAAAGCGATTTTGCAAAAAGTGGACCACTGCATGATTTACCTGCTGATTGCGGGCAGCTATACCCCGTTTACGCTGATACCCCTTAAAGGCGGCTGGGGGTGGTCATTATTCGGCGTATCTTGGAGCTTGGCACTCTTCGGCATTATTCAAGAACTGACTATCGGCAGGAAAAGCAAAAAACGGCTGCTCTCCATGATGATTTACGTCATTATGGGTTGGCTGATTTTAATTGCCGTATCGCCACTGGTCCGAGCCCTTCCCTTTGCCGGGCTGTTTTGGCTGACGTTGGGCGGTATTTTATACAGCGCAGGCATTTATTGGTTCGTTAATGATGCCAAAATCAAACACGGACACGGCATCTGGCACCTATTCGTCCTTGGCGGCAGCATAGCGCAGTTTCTCTGTATTTATTTCTATGTTCTTTAATCCGTCAAAAGGTCGTCTGAAAACAAGATATACTTTTCAGACGACCTTTTTAAATATTTATTCCCCGAAGACCCCTACATCATTATAATGAACGCCTCATCTATCCATTAATATCAAAATGAACCAAACCGCGACTAAGGATCCGCTCGGTTCCGCATGGATTATCATCGCCACACTCGGTTTTACCGTCATGAACCTCTGCATCAAAGCGGCAGCGGGAAAATTCGGCTTCAGCAGCGGCGAATTGGTTTTCTGGCGCATGAGTTTTGCAGCCGTCATGCTTGCCGCCATAGCGAAAATGCGGGGAGACACATTTGCCACGCGGTATTGGAAAATCCATCTCAACCGCAGCGTCATCGGCGCAGCGGCGATGTTGTGCCTGTTTTATGCCGTTACCCACCTGCCACTGGCAACAGGCGTAACCTTAAGCTACACCTCGTCGATTTTTTTGGCCGTATTCTCATTTTTGATTTTAAAAGAACGGATTGCATTTTATACGCAGGCAATATTGGTATTCGGCTTTATCGGTGTCGTCCTACTGCTAAACCCTTCGTTCAAAGGCGGACAAGAAATTGCCGCATTGGCAGGCTTGGCAGGCGGAGCGATGTCGGGCTGGGCGTATTTACAGGTACGCGAATTGTCCCTGCTTGGCGAACCGGGCTGGCGGGTCGTTTTTTACCTGTCGGTAACCAGCGTCGCCATGTCGGCGGTTTGGGCGACGCTGACCGGCTGGCATTCCTTATCTGCCGAGGCATTACCCTACTTGGCAGGTATCGGGCTGTCCGCAACCATCGCCCAACTCTGCATGACCCGCGCTTATAAAGTCGGCAACAAATTCACTGTCGCTTCACTGTCCTACCTGACTGTCGTTTTCTCCGCATTGTCAGGCGTAATGTTTTTAGGAGATAGCGTTACTTGGCAGGAAACCTTTGGTATGATTATTATTGTAGCAAGCGGCGTATTGAGCGGTATCCGGCCGGTTGCGATTAAAAAATGGTTTTCCGGACATTAACGTCCTCAAACAAGGAGAGCATGATGATTTCCATCCGAGAGCAGTCTTATGGTTTGAATGTAGCGTTGTACAACGAGTTTACGCTGGACGACTTCCGCCAACTCGAATCCGCCCTGTTGGAAAGCAAACAAAAAATCCACCTGCCCGACATACTCTTGGATTTGTCCATGCTGAAAGACTTCACCATCGATATGGCGGTGGAACAAATAAAATTCCTCAATCAACACGAAAACGACTTCGGTCGGGTTGCCGTCATTACAGATGACATCTGGATCAAACTCGGCGCACGCCTCTCCAGCCTCTTGACCAACCAACACCCCAAATATTTTGATGATGCTACAAAGGCTCAAGAATGGCTGCTGGCAAGCAACCTCAAACCTTAATCTCAAAAATAAACGGCACGCCAAGGTGTGCCGTTTATTTTTTGCATTTTCAATTTCTTAAAACCTGAAACTGTTTTTACTTGCCCCCCAAATGGCGGCGGTAAAACCGGTCAATATCCGCTATCGCCTTTTCATCATTCGGCCTCAAATCGATTTTCAAATCGGCAAGCCGTATCAGCATCAGGTCTTCTTGTTCCGCCACCGTGCAGCTGACTTCCCCGCTGCTACGCAGATGCGCGATGAGTTCGTCCAACTGCCGCAGGGCGTTTTCGTAGGCGGCATTTTGTTTGTCTTCTGCCATATGGATTCCGTTTCTCATAGACAATAAAAAATGGCGGGGAATCAATCCCGCCATTATTCTACGGCATAAGCCGCACGTTTAATTAAGCAGCCTGAATGTTAGCAGCTTGTTTGCCTTTAGGGCCGGTGGTTACGTCGAAAGACACGCGTTGGCCTTCTTTCAGGGTTTTGAAACCTTCCATGTTGATCGCTGAGAAGTGAGCGAACAGATCTTCGCCGCCTTCGTCAGGAGTGATGAAACCAAAACCTTTAGCGTCGTTAAACCATTTTACGATACCGGTTGCCATTAGAAACTTCCTATACTTAAAAATTAACAAAATCAGCAAAATAAGGCATACAGCAAACTTAAACGTTCAGCGTTTCTCCCTAGCTTTATATACTTGGTCGAGTGCCGGCTTCTGCTTAACCGTCTTTTTACATTTGTTAAGCCAAAACGTCAAGCCATACAAGGGAAAAAGTGCGAAAATGGCGGAAACCGACCAAAATACAACAGAAATCGAAATAAACCTTATAATCACTTTATTTATAGATTCATTTGATATCAAACCTTTCACAAGGTCGTCTGAAAACAAATCCTCTTCCACAAAGCCAAATATTTATGAACAACCCAAACACACATCACGAATCCGATACACTTTTAAGCGACCAAAAAACCGCCCCGCCGAAACGTTACGGCGTATTTTTGCTGAACGACGATTACACCACGATGGAATTTGTCGTCGAAATCCTGACCGAAATCTTCATGCTCGGACAGGAGCAGGCGGTGGCGGTGATGCTGTTGGTTCATCACGAAGGCAAAGGCTTGTGCGGCACTTACACACGGGACATCGCCCAAACCAAGCAGCAGCAGGTCATGCAACGGGCAAAAGCCGAAGGGCATCCGCTGCAATGTATTGTCGAGGAGATTTAATATGCTTTCACCCGAATTGGAACAGATTTTGCAGCAGCTTTACCGCGAGGCGCGTAAGGCTCATTATGAATTTATCAGCCTCGAGCATCTGCTTTTGGTGTTAATCGAAGAAGACGCCTCCGTCCCCAACGTCCTCAAGCTCTGCGGCGCAGATTTGAAAGTGTTGTCCGAACAGCTCGCCGCCAGCGTTGCCGAAAATACCCCGCAGATTCCCGACCACCTTTTAGATACGGTCGAAACCCAGCCCACGCTCGGCTTCCAACGCGTCATCCAGCGGGCGATGGTGCATACCCAATCCGCAGGCAAAGGCTTGGTCGAGCCGTTGGACGTTTTGGTGGCGCTGATGAGCGAAACCGACAGCCACGCCGTCTATTTCCTCAAGCTGCAATCGGTTACGCGTTTTGAAGTTTTGCGCTGCATTGCCCACGGCGCAACCGAAGATGATAAACACAAAGGCTTTTCAGACGACCCCGACAATGATTCAGACGACCCTGTCGAATCGAAAAGCGGCTCGCTGTCGGACTACACTGTAAACCTCAACACCGAAGTCAAAGCCGGCCGCATCGACCCCTTAATCGGCAGAAAACACGAAATGGAAAGGCTGGTGCAAATCCTGTGCCGCCGCCGCAAAAACAATCCGCTTTTGGTCGGCGAAGCAGGCGTGGGCAAAACTGCGCTGGCGGAAGGCTTGGCGCATCAAATCGTCAACGGCGATATTCCCGACGCGCTCAAAGAGGCCGAAGTGTACGCGCTGGATATGGGTTCGCTTTTGGCGGGTACAAAATACCGCGGCGACTTTGAAGCTCGGGTCAAATCCGTCTTGAAGCAGCTCGAAAAAATCCCGCAAGCCATTTTGTTTATCGACGAAATCCACACCATCATCGGCGCAGGCAGCACGAGCGGCGGCACGATGGACGCATCCAACCTGCTCAAACCGGCGCTGGCAAAAGGTTCGCTGCGCTGCATCGGCGCGACCACCTACGACGAATACCGCACTATTTTCGACAAAGACCATGCCCTAAGCCGCCGCTTCCAAAAAATCGACGTGGTCGAACCCACCGTCGCCGAAACCGTGCAAATCCTGCGCGGCTTGAAACCGATGTTCGAAGGCTTCCACCAAGTGCGCTACACGCAAGGTGCACTCGAAGCCGCCGCCGAACTCTCCGCGCGCTACATCAACGAGCGTTTCCTGCCCGACAAAGCCATCGACGTAATGGACGAAGCAGGCGCGGCGCAACGGATTTTGCCCAAATCCAAACAGAAAAAAGTCATCGGCAAAGCGCAAATCGAAACCGTCATCGCCAAAGTCGCGCGGATTCCTGAAAAAACCGTATCGAACGACGACAAACAAGTGCTGCAATTCCTCGGTCGCGATTTGAAAAACATGGTTTACGGTCAAGAAAACGCCATCGACGCGCTGGTTGCCGCCGTCAAAATGTCGCGCTCCGGCCTCGCCCTGCCCGACAAACCCATAGGCAGCTTCCTCTTCTCCGGCCCGACCGGCGTCGGCAAAACCGAAGTCGCCAAACAGCTTGCCTACTCGATGGGCGTACCGCTGCAACGTTTCGACATGTCCGAATACATGGAGCCACACGCCGTATCGCGCCTCATCGGCGCGCCGCCGGGCTACGTTGGCTTCGACCAGGGCGGTCTTTTGACCGAAGCCGCCAACAAACATCCGCATTGTGTGTTGCTCTTGGACGAAATCGAAAAAGCCCATCCCGACATTTTCAACGTCCTCCTGCAAGTCATGGACGCAGGCAAACTGACCGACAACAACGGCAAGAGTGCCGATTTCCGCAACGTCATCCTGATCATGACCACCAACGCAGGCGCGGAAAGCCTCAGCCGCCCCAGCCTCGGCTTTACCGCCAAACGCGAACGCGGCGACGAAATGCAGGCGATCAACAAACTCTTCACGCCAGAGTTCCGCAACCGCTTGGACGCGATTATCCCGTTTGCACCCTTGTCCGAACCCGTCATCGCCAAAGTCGTGGACAAATTCCTGCTCCAGCTCGAACACCAGCTCCTCGACAAAAAAGTCGAAGCCGAATTCACACCGGCATTGCGCAAATATCTGGCGGAAAAAGGTTTCGACCCGCAAATGGGCGCGCGCCCGATGCACCGCCTGATTCAGGAAAAAATCCGCAAACCGCTCGCCGACGAACTCCTGTTCGGCAAACTCGCCGACGGCGGCTTCGTGCGGATAGACTGGGATGCGGCAAAAGAAGAAGCCGTGTTGAAATTCAAGAAAAACAAAGCCAAACCTGAAGCAGCAGCGGTTTGACGGATAAGGCAAAAGGTCGTCTGAAAACGAGATTTCCGTTTTCAGACGACCTTTTTGTGATTAAAACTCAATCCTCCGCTTTATGAAGCAAAGTAATCAACGCCTCCTGCTTTTCCGGCGACAGCGCGCGGAAATATTTCAACAACAACGCCTCTTGCGGGGAAACTGCCCCACCTTCTTCCAACATTCGTCCGTGCCGCAGCCATTCTCCGCTGGTATCCAGCCATTTCGCCAGCGTTTCGATTTTATCGGGCGTCGGAATCGAACGTCCGACCAACCAATGATGGAAAGCCTGCGTACTGACGGATTGATTGGGATGGCGCAGATTAAAGCGGTTGGCAAGGCTGGCGTTGGAAAGATTATCCAAACCCGCCAGCCTGATTGCGGTTTTCAAGCGTTCGCTGAAATCAATTTTGTCTTGTTCGGTATGCATAATCGAGAATTATGAATAGCCGACTGTTGCAAAATTTAACAGTTCTGTTGTTTTTGTAAATTATTTACTTGATATTTTCAAATGACTGGTTGATAATACACCTGCATTTCAATTATCAACCCACTCATTGCAAAGGAAACATCTATGTCTTTAAAAAAAGTAAGTGCAGCAACTATTATCGCCCTGAGCTTGGCGGCTTGTAGCAGCGGCAGTGATTCTCCCAACAGCACACTGCCCAACACTAACCCAACTGTTACTAATCCGTCCAACGGCAGCCAAACGAACAACGGCAATGCCGCTGCCAACAATGAAAATAATGCCGCTAGCAATGGCAACACTGCTGCAAATGCGAATAACCCTGCCAACAGTGGCAACACTACCGCCAATAATCCGCCACCGCACGTTGATTTTTCAGTTTCATACGAAGGTATAAAAAATACCGCCGATAAAGATATCCGAGAACTTGCAGAGGATAAGAAAATTGATGGGGCAGTTATTCTCAAATCTTATAAGGTAAATTTAGGAAACCAATCCAGCAGTGGTAATAATTTTGATTTATCCAGTATTCCACTTAAAACGTTAGACAGCCAAAACTATCAGGAAACTGTCGTTGCACGGGCAGAAGGTCAGAACCATACCATTACCCGAAACGGTGTTGCTCATATTTACCGTCAAAACTATTCCCTGATTGCAGGTATTACGCCCACTGGCTTAACACTTAATGGTGAATCAGAAAAGCTGGATGCTGACGATGACGATACCAATATCCTGATTAAAGGTTATACCACCCAAAACCTGCCTACTGCGGGGAAATTCGACTATTCCGGTATTGCAAGCGATGGAGATAAGAAAGGAAAATTGGCTTATTCTGTTGACTTCGACAGCAGAAAAGGTAGTGGCAAAATTACAGGTCTTGACAGCGACATTCATCTGAATGAAGCAGAAATTAAAAAAATGAGCTACACCAATAAAGAAACTGACGGAACCACAATTAAGGGACACGGCATCGAAGGCTCTTCCAACCGTGGCAGCTACCGACTCGGCTTCTTTGGTCCAAATGCGGAAGAAATCGTCGGAACTGTCGATGATCGCCAAAATGGTGAAATTGGTTTCGCCGGTTCTCGCTAATTTATAGTTGATAATAGTACAGAGGTCGTCTGAAAATGTTTCAGACGACCTTTCGACCATTTTCACCGCGTTATCCGTATAATGACAGGATACTCCGGCAATCCATATCCTACTGAATAAAATGAATAAAAATCACCTCGTCTTACTGATGCTCTCTTTCCCAATAGCCGCCCTTGCCGATACACCCGTTGTCCGTGTACCTGCGCCTGTATTTTTTGACAAGCAGCCTAACAGCGAAACACCCTCAAAAGATTTTACCGACGACAAACCCGCAGAACAGAGGCTTTCAGACGACCTTTCTGCCGATTCCTCATTGGAAGCACAAATCAACCGCGCATTAATCGGACGGGACTGGAAGACGCTGGAAGGCTTGTTGGCGCAATATAAAGCTGCACCCGACCGGGATGCCGTTTTATACGATTATGCTTTAGGCGCGTTGCGGCGCAGTCAGTTGCGGCATGGTGAGGCTGTATCTCTCTATCGCGGCATTTTGGCGAAACATCCCGATTTGGCGTATCCGCGTTTCGATTTGGGCGTAATGATGTTTGAAAACAAACAGTACCATGAGGCAAAAGCTGAATTGAAACGGGCAAAACCGGATTTGCAGCCGCCCATGCAGCAACTTGCTGACCGCTATCTTGCTTCCATTGAATCGGCGCAAAGCTGGCAGCCCGATGTTTCACTGCAATACGAGCAGACCGATAATGTGAACAATGCCTCATCCGAGCGCGTTATAGAATGGAACGGCAGACGCTGGAATAAAACCGCTGACAGCCTGCCGCAAAAGGCGCACGGTATCCGCTACGGCGCAGGCGTATCGCGCGAAATCAATGTAGGCGGACATCATTTTGTTTACGGCAGCCTGAGCGGCGACGGCGTGCATTATTGGGACAATCAGGATTTTAACGAGCAAAGCCTGCGCTTGGCGGCAGGCTATAAAAACCGTTCGGCGGTACAATCTTTCGGCGTTGTACCGTTTGCCGAGCAAAACTGGCTGGGCGGCAAACGCTATAATCGCGAAACCGGTATCCATACCGATTTTTCACGTCGTCTGAACGAAAAATGGCGGCTCTCGCTCAATGCAGGCTATATCAAAAAATACTATCGGAACAGCGGCTCGGCAGCGCGTTACAACAGCCATATGCCGCTGGCGGGGGCAACGCTGGCATACTCTGCACCGAAAAACTGGCTGCTCTACGGCGGCGCAGACTGGTCGCACGACATAACCAAAGAAGCGGAGCAGGCATCCGTGCGCAAGGGCATACGCTTCGGCGCGGCGAAAGCGTTTGAGAACGGATTCGGCATCCGCACCAACCTGCGCTACGCCCGCCGTACCTTTGATGCGCCGGGAAGCCTGGTGTACCGTCTGACCCGTAAAGACCATGAATATCAGGCAAATGCCTCTGTTTGGCACAATAAAATTTCATGGAAAGGCTTAGTGCCGCATTTGAATTTCCGTTATCTCAAAATCGACAGCAATATGAGCGGCTTCTATTCCCGCAAAAGTATGCAGACATTCGTCAGTGTGGAGAAACAGTTTTGAAGCAGCAGGGATAAGGGGTCTGAAAAACACTCTGCCCGCCATCCGCCGAGATTCCCGCATCGGCAGGAATCCGTCGAAAATCTTGAGAAATAGGTATTTGAAAAACGGTTGTCAAAATTAAAAGTGAATCTCCACCTATGCGGAAATGACGCCGATTGAAGCGTTTCTGTTTGAATAACAACAAATCGGTTTCGAAAATCCGAGCGGTAAACCCGATAAAAAGGTCGTCTGAAAGCCCAAGCAGCTTTTCAGACGACCTTTTTTGATTTTCAGCTTGCACAACTGCCCTTCACAAGGCCTTGTGCTTGCGACGCTTGAACCATTTGCCCAATATACCGCCTTCGCGCCCGAACACCAGCGATACGGCATACAGCACGCCGCAGCACAAGATAATCGCAGGTCCGGACGGAATTTCGACGTGATAGGAAAACAGCAGTCCGGCAAAACCGCAGACCAGCGCGATAAAAACGGACAAAGCCATCAGCGCACCCATGCTTTTCGCCCAGAGCCGCGCGGTAATCGACGGCAGCATCATCAGACCGACCGACATCAGCGTACCAAGTGCCTGAAAGCCTGCAACAAGGTTCATCACTACCAAAATCAGGAAGACGACGTGCCAAAAGCCGCCCTTCCCGCCGACAGCTTTCAGAAACAGCGGGTCTATGCTTTCCAAAACCAGCGGGCGGTAAATAATCGCCAATGCCGTTACCGTAACGCTTGCCGAGGCGGCAATCAGTTGCAGCGCGGGAATATCCACCGACAAGACCGACCCGAACAAGAGATGCAGTAAATCGACGCTGCTGCCGTTTTTACTGACCAAAACCACGCCGATTGCCAGACTACTCAGATAAAAGGCGGCAAAGTTGGCATCTTCCTTCAACGATGTAAAACGGCTCGCCAAACCCGCCAAGAGCGCCATCAGCAAGCCTGCTGCAAACCCGCCGACGCTCATTGCAGGCAGGCTCAGCCCGGCAAACATATAGCCGATTGCCGCACCGGGCAGGACGGCATGGCTCAAAGCATCGCCTACCAGGCTCATGCGCCGCATGACCAGGAACACGCCGACCGGAGCGGCACTCAAAGCCAGACAGAATACCGACGCAAGCGCATAGCGCATAAAGTCGAATTCCGCAAAAGGGGAAATCAGCAAATCGTATAAATTCATGGTATCCGGTCAATAAGGGAAAACTTCTGAAAATGGGAAACGTCGTCTGAAAATCCTTAGCCGCGTCTTTCAGACGACGTATGGCTTTACAAGGGGGGGCGGCGCAAACTATACGTCGCACCAGTCCTCAGACTCCTGCCGCTGCATCAGCATATTCGCGCGGGCAAGGTTGTCATCGGTCAGGACGGACGGCGTCCTGCCCGCCGCAACCTTTTCCCGAGCCAGCAACAGCGTGTCCGAAAAATAATCGCGTACCTGCGCATAATCGTGCAACACCGCGATAACTGCCTGCCCTTCCTCATTGCATTGGCACAATACGTCCAAGAGCGCGTAGGTTGTACGTGCATCGACGGCGTTGAAAGGTTCGTCCAAAAGCAGGAATTTCGCCCCCTGCGCCAGCATACGCGCAAATAAAACGCGCTGAAACTGACCGTTGGACAAATGGGCGATCTGCCTGTCGGCAAAATCCCGCATACCGACGCGTGCAAGCGCATCCAAAACGCGGGTACGCTGCGCCGCGTCAACCCGTCCGAAAAAGCCGATTTCGTACCACAAACCCATCGCCGCCAGTTCGAAAACCGTCATCGGCTGGCCGCGGTCGATGTCCGACTGCTGCGGCAGATAGGCAATGTCTTTGCGTTGCAGGTTTTGCAGGAGGACGCGTCCCGTATCGACTTGCTGCAAACCCATGACCGCTTTTAAAAAAGTTGATTTGCCCGCACCGTTCGGCCCGCAGACCGCCCACATCGAATGCTCGGCAAATTCGATGCCGACATGGTGTACGGCAGGCCGCGTCCGGTAGCTGACCGTCAGATTTTCAACAACGATACTCATGCAACCGCCCAAAAATACATGCCCCAAACCGCCGCCAAAGCGAAAAGTGCAATCAGCAGGCGTTGGAACAATCCGGTGAGTAAAATGGAATTCATAACAATATCGGAATTAAAGACGATGTGTTCAAAATGAAACAAAAGTAAAGATGATACTTTATAACATTATGATTGTAAACATAAAGGCAGTATCCGGATATAGGCACGATTCTTGTGGACAAAGCATCTGCCGTTTTCAGACGACCTTTTTCAAAGCCGGTGCAGGCAGATTGCCCGTATAAGCGGCGTGTGCCTTGCCTACGAAGAAACGACCCGGCTTATTGTCCCGATTCAGGAGTCAGTAGGCCAGATATGAGTATCCAACGTTATCAACATTCAAACCCTAATTAGGCAATGTGGAAAATTTCAAGCAGTTGTCGGATACAAGTATCCTACCTGCATCAGCAGGCAATGAATCCAAACACAAAAGGTCGTCTGAAAACCGATATTCAGGTTTTCAGACGACCTTTTACGCTTCAAATCCCGTGTTATTGCAGGCTGTGTTCCAGCGAAATACCTGCCGCCCAGCCGGTTTTGGGGTCTTTGCTTTCTTTGACTACGCCCGAGTTGAACGAGAGGGTCGTGCGTTTGGAGAATTTGTATTCGGTGTTGAACGCGAGCTGTTTGTAGTTCTTGCCGGTATCGGAGCGGCCGTAGGCGACGCCGAGTTTTGGGGTGATATTGCCCATGGTGTAGCCGGCGGTCACTTGGAAGTCGCGGGTGTTGGTGTTGGTTTTGGTTTCGTCTTCCCAGTGGAATTTGTCGGCGACATTGCGGGCGTACATCATGCCGGCGGCGAGATAGAGGTTATCTTTGTCGTAGCCGACTTTCATGGAATGAACCTGTCTGTCTTTGGTATCGTCGGGCGAACCGTTACGGGCGTATTCGAGGGCGTAGTGGGCGTTGAAGCCGTTGGTCGGGTGTTTGTAGTGCAAGCCTACGCCTGCCATCCAGTCGCCGTTGCGTTTCCTGTCTTTGTATTTGTTGGCACCGGGCGCGATTTGGACGCGGTAGTTGAAGCCGTTGTCGAAGGTTTTGGATTCGTAGTTCAGGGCGATTTCACGACCGCCGAAACGGGTCATGCGCCCCATGGTTTGGGTGTGGTTGTTGCCGTTGAATGCGTCTTGTTCGCCGGTCAGGTAGTGCATGGGGGTACTGAGCCAGCCGGCACGGACGGTACCGAAATCGCCGCGCAGGCCGATATAGGAGTCATCCGTACTCCAGCCGTTGTAATCGAAAGCGACGAATGAATTGACGCCGTAGATGAGCTTGAGGTCTTTGTCGAGTTTTTCACTGCCCATAATCCAGATGCGGCTGTTGTTGTCGGATATATCGGTAGCGGATTGGCCTTTGCCGTTGCGTTCGTGCTCGATGGAGGTAAATATCCGCCCGCCGATTTTGGCTTCGTTATCGGACGCCAAAGCAGGAACGGCAAGCGGGACGGCAACCGCAATCATCAGCAACTTCTTCATTTTATTCTCCTTTTGTTTGATTTTTCTGAACTTTTGTTTCGACAGGGTTTTATACTATTTTAGGATTGCAAAAAAATCAATATTTTTGTAATCGCTTGTAACTTTTATTTTTAAAAATGTTTTTTATGGCGTTTTTTTGTGTTATCTTGCAAACCAATTCCAAAAACGGGTGGATTTTTTTAAATATCCATAGAGAATAAATCTATTTATCCGCCTAAATTCAGAATATTTCCCCATCTTGTAGTCGTATGTAATTTTTTTATTTCTACAAGACGCAAACGGAGGGGAGATAAGGAAAAGAGGAGAAACAACGTGCTGCCGACCAAACCTTATTCCGTATCGGCTTTATCGCTTGCCGTGGTGCTTGCGCTGTCGGCGTGTAATCGCGAAGTCAAGCCCGCGCCTGAATTCAAACGCAGCGAATACAATAAAATCGTCATCAGCAATGCGGTCGAACCGAGTACGCTCGATCCGCAAAAAAGCTCGGATATGGCGGCGGGCGCGATTATCCGTCAGATGATGGACGGCCTGACAGGTACGGATGATGAAGGTAAAACCATTCCCGCTTTGGCGTTGAAATGGGAGCCGTCGGACGAAGGGCGCGTTTGGACGTTCCACCTGCGCGATGCAAAATGGAGCAACGGCGACCCGATTACCGCCGAAGATTTCGTGTACAGCTTCCGCCGCCTCGCCGATCCCGAAACCGCCGCGCCTTACAGCAGCTACTTGGAGGACGCGAAAGTACAGGGCGCGGCAGAGATTTTGCAAGGCAAGGCGAAGCCCGATACTTTGGGCGTGAAGGCTTTGGACGCGAAAACGCTGCAATTCACGCTCACCGCGCCTGTGCCGTATTTCCCCGATATGATGGTTCAGCAATTCACTTATCCCGTCCACCGCGCCACCGTCGAGAAATTTGGCGAAAAATGGACGCAGCCTGGCAATTATGTCTCCAGCGGCGCATACATCCTCAAAGAATGGCACGTCAACAGCCACATCACCATGGATAAAAACCCTGCTTATTATGACAGCAAAAAAGTATCCATCCCGCAGGCGGTGTTCCTCGCCATCGGCAAAGAATACGACCGCTACCGCGCCGACGAAGTAGATGTTACCTACGGCATTCCTTCCGACCAGATTAAGATTGCCGAAAAAGAATTTCCCGGACAGGTTCGGCGCGCGACTTTGCTGTGTTCTTGGTTTTTAGAGCCGAACTTAGAATCCGCCGAATTTAAAAATCCCAAAGTCCGCCGCGCGCTCAACCTGCTGACTGACCGCGCCATCATTACCAAGGTTGCCGGACGCGGCGACCAAGAAGCGTTCCAGCTTACCCCGCCGAATATGCAGGGCGGTGGCGAATCTGCCCCCGTGTGGAAGCCGCTCAAGCGCGAAGCGCGTATTGCCGAAGCAGAAAAACTCTTGCGTGAAGCGGGTTACAGCGAAGAGAAACCGTTCGAGTTCCAAATCATCTATACCACCAGCGAGGCCGCCAAGAAACAGATTACCGCGCTGCAATCCGTTTGGAAGGCGACCGTGCCGTTTGTGCGCCCCACGCTGATGAACGAAGAATGGAAAACCTTTTTGGACACCCGTATGCAAGGTAATTTCAGCATGGCGTTTGCAGGCTGGTGTTCCGACTACAACGACCCTGCGGGCATGCTCAATATTTTCAAATCCAACAATCCGAACAACGCCGTCCGCTACAAAGCCCCCGAGTTTGACAAGCTGATGGACAGCACGCTCGAAGCGGGTATTTCCGCCGAAGAGCGCGCCCGCCGCTACGTCAGCGCCGAGGCGATGCTGCAACGCGACGATGCCTTTATCCCGCTGTATCACCAAGTCAGTATCAATCTGGTGAAACCCGACATCCAAGGCTACTCCGACCGCGACCCGCTGAAAAACTACACCGTCAAGAATTGGTCGTTTGCACCCAAGAAGTGATTTGATAACATAGACACGTTTTTCAGACGACCTCCCTGTACACTAAATTGAAGAGGTCGTCTGAAACCGCGAAACCCTATTGGAGAATCCCGTTCATGAATACCGTATCGAATTACCTGTCCGCATTGCGCGAAGCCATGAAGGCGCAAGGCTTGGACGCACTCGTCATCCCCTCCGCCGACCCCCATCTTTCCGAATATCTGCCCGCACACTGGCAGGCGCGCCGCGAGTTGTCGGGCTTTACCGGCTCGGTCGGCACTTTCGTCGTTACCGCCGATGAAGCGGGCGTTTGGGTGGACAGCCGCTATTGGGAGCAGGCGACCAAACAGCTTGCGGGCAGCGGCATCGAGCTGCAAAAAAGCGGGCAAGTTCCGCCGTACAACGAATGGCTCGCGGCAAACCTGCCCGAAAACGCCGCCGTCGGCATCCCTTCCGATATGGTCTCGCTCACCGGTAAACGCACTTTGGCGCAGTCCCTAGCCGCCAAAAACATCAGCATCGAACACCCCGACGACCTGCTTGACCGCGTATGGAGCAGCCGCCCAGCCATCCCCGCCGAAACGGTGTTCATCCACGATCCCGCCTACGTCTCCGAAACCGCCGCCGAAAAACTCGCCCGCGTGCGCGCCGTCATGGCGGAAAAAGGCGCGGATTACCACTTGGTTTCCTCGCTTGACGACATCGCTTGGCTGACCAACCTGCGCGGCAGCGACGTGCCTTTCAACCCCGTTTTCGTGTCCTTCCTGCTTATCGGCAAAGACAACGCCGTCCTGTTTACCGACCAAGGTCGTCTGAACGCCGAAGCCGCCGCCGCGCTGCAAACCGCCGGCATCACGGTCGAACCTTACGCCCAAGTTGCCGACAAACTCGCGCAAATCGGCGGCACGCTGCTTATCGAGCCGAACAAAACCGCCGTCAGTACGCTCGTGCGCCTGCCCGAAAGCGTGCGCCTGATCGAAGGCATCAACCCGTCCACCTTCTTCAAATCCGTCAAATCCGAAGCCGACATCGCCCACATCCGCGAAGCGATGGAACACGACGGCGCGGCGTTGTGCGGCTTCTTCGCCGAGTTTGAAGACATCATCGACAACGGCGGCAGCCTGACCGAAATCGACGTGGACACCATGCTCCACCGCCACCGCAGCGCACGTCCGGGCTTCATCTCATTGAGTTTCGACACCATCGCGGGCTTCAACGCCAATGCCGCCCTGCCACATTACAGCGCAACGCCCGAAAGCCACAGCACCATCAGCGGCAACGGTCTGCTGCTCATCGACTCCGGCGCGCAATACAAAGGTGGCACGACCGACATCACCCGCGTCGTCCCCGTCGGCACACCGACCGCCGAACAAAAACGCGACAACACCCTCGTTCTCAAAGCCCATATCGCGCTTGCCGAAGCCGTGTTCCCTGAAAACATCCTCTCGCCGATGATAGACGCCATCTGCCGCAAACCCTTGTGGCAGGCACAATGCGACTACGGACACGGCACCGGACACGGTGTAGGCTATTTCCTCAACGTCCACGAAGGTCCGCAAGTCATCGCCTGCGCCGCCGTTCCCGGCCCGCAACACGCCATGAAAAAAGGCATGGTTACCTCCATCGAACCCGGACTCTACCGTCCCGGCAAATGGGGCATCCGCATTGAGAACCTCGCCGCCAACCAAGCTGTTGCCAACCCGCAGGAAACCGAGTTCGGCAGCTTCCTCTACTTCGAAACCCTGACCCTCTGCCCCATCGACACCCGCCTGATGGACACCGCCATGATGACCGACGGCGAAATCGACTGGGTCAACCGCTACCACGCCGAAGTCCGCCGCCGCCTCGAGCCGCTGACCGAAGGCGCGGCAAAAGCATGGCTGATCAAACGCACCGAACCGCTGGCGCGTTAACCGCAAAGGTCGTCTGAAAAGGCCGTAGCGTGGGCTTTGCCCACGAGAAACACCAGCAAAAAGGTCGTCTGAAACCAAAAATCCGATTTCAGACGACCTCCGAAACAAACCCAAAACGCATGCTTCCGCCCGCGACTGCCACAATAAAAAACCGTCCGAAATCCTATTCTAAAGTTTTCAGACGACCATAAAACAAAAGCCCGCACACTCCAAAACCAAGGGCCTGACTACAAAGAAGAGAAACCATCCCAAGCGTCCGAACCCCGTTCAGACCGCCTTCCCGTATTCAGGCATATTCCGACCCACCAAGCCCCGATCAGGTACGATATGCTGAAATTCATCATCCGCCGCATACTTTCCGCCATCCCCACCATGCTGGTACTGATTACCGTCTCATTCTTCCTGATGCGGCTCGCACCCGGCAGCCCCTTCACCGGCGACAAAAACGTACCGCCCGCCGTATTAGCCAACATCGAAGCCAAATATCATCTGAACGACCCGATGTACCTGCAATACTTCAACTATCTCAAACAACTCGCCCACGGCGACCTCGGCCCCTCGTTCAAATACAAAGACTACAACGTCAACGAATTGCTCTCCCAAGCCCTGCCCGTCTCCGTCGAACTGGGCGTGTACGCCTTCATCGTCTCCACCGTCTTGGGCGTACTCATGGGTACCATCGCCGCACTCAGGCGCAACACATGGGCGGACTACACCATCATGACCGCCGCCATGACCGGCATCGTCGTCCCCAGCTTCGTCAAAGCCCCCATCATGATTTTCATCTTCGCCATTACCCTCAAATGGCTGCCCGCCGGCGGCTGGAATGACGGCTCGTTGACCAGCCTCATCCTGCCCGTCGCCGCCCTCTCCATAGGCTATGTCGCAGGCCTCGCCCGCATCACGCGCGGCGCGATGATAGAAGTGTTGAACAGCCCCTACATCCGCACCGCACGCGCCAAAGGGCTGTCGATGAACAGCATCGTCCTGCGCCACGCCCTGCGTCCCGCCATGCTGCCCATCCTCTCCTATCTCGTTCCCGCCTTCGTTGGTATCATCACCGGCGCCATCGTTATCGAAAGCGTCTTCGGTCTGCCCGGCATCGGACAACTCTTCGTCAACGGCGCGCTCAACCGCGACTACGGCATGATCTTGGGGCTGACCATCCTCGTCGGCGTACTGACCATCGTCTTCAACGCCATACTCGACATCCTCTACGCCCTGATCGACCCCAAAATCCGCTATTAAAAGCAAAAAAGGTCGTCTGAAAACCGGTTTTGCCGCTTTCAGACGACCCCCGAACAAAAAACGGAGAACACCATGCTATTCAACAAGAAAAATTCCCGCGCCATAGCAGAAGCCGCCGAACAGGCACAAGTACACGGACGCAGCCTGTGGCAGGACGCATGGCGGCGTTTCAGCAACAACAAAGCCGCCCTGTGCAGCGTCTTCATCCTTGCCGCCATTATCCTCTTCGTTATCGCCGTCCCCTGGGTCAGCGCCTACACCTACGACCACACCGACTGGGACAACATGCAAATCCCGCCTTCCTTCGCCACCCGCCACTACTTCGGCACCGACCTGCTCGGACGCGACCTCTTTACCCGAGCCGCCGCCGGCGGACGCATTTCCCTGCTCATCGGCATTGCAGGCGCACTTGTCGCCGTCGTCATCGGCACGCTCTACGGCGCACTCGCAGGCTTTTTCGGCGGCAAACTCGACTCCGTCATGATGCGCCTGCTCGAAATCCTCAACGCCTTTCCGTTTATGTTTTTCGTCATCCTGTTGACCACCTTCTTCGGGCGCAACCTCTTACTCATCTTCGTCGCCATCGGACTCGTCTCATGGCTGGACGTCGCCCGCATCGTCCGCGGCCAAACCCTCAGCCTCAAACACAAAGAATTCGTCGAAGCCGCCCGCATCACAGGCGTATCCCGCCGCCGCATCGTTACCCGCCACATCATCCCCAACGTACTCGGCGTCGTCATGGTTTACGCCTCCCTGCTCGTCCCCGGCATGATCATGTTCGAATCCTTCCTCAGCTTCCTCGGATTGGGCGTACAAGAACCCCAAACCAGTTGGGGCTCCATGCTCCAAGAAGGCGCAGCCTCCATGGAAGCCGCCCCGTGGCAGCTCCTCGTCCCCTGCTTCTTCCTCGTCGCCACCCTCTTCTGCTTCAACTTCATCGGCGACGGCCTGCGCGACGCACTCGACCCCAAAGACCGCTGATACACACAACGAGGACACACCCATGACCACCCCATTACTCACCGTCGAAAACCTCGACATCCGTTTCCAACTCCACGACAAAACCGTCCACGCCGTGCGCAACATCAGCTTCCAAGTCGCCAAAGGCGAAACCCTCGCCCTCGTCGGCGAATCCGGTTCAGGCAAATCCGTTACCGCCATGGCTCTCATGCGCCTCCTGCCCGAAAACAGCACCCGCTACGGACAAAACTCGCGCATCACCTTCGACGGCACATCCATCCTCGACGCAGACGAAAAAACCCTCCGCAGCCTGCGCGGCAGACGTATCAGCTTCATCTTCCAAGAGCCCATGACCTCGCTGAACCCCTTCATGAAAATCGGCACCCAGCTCACAGAAGCCCTGCGCGTCCACAACAAAACCATCACCCGCAAAGCCGCCCGCGAACGCATCCTCGACCTCCTCAACCGCGTCGGCATCCGCGAAGCAGAACGTCGTCTGAAACAATACCCCCACGAATTCTCCGGCGGTCAGCTCCAGCGCATCATGATCGCCATGGCGCTGCTCAACGACCCCGCCCTGCTCATCGCCGACGAACCCACCACCGCCCTTGACGTCACCATTCAGGCAGAAATCCTCGACCTCCTCCACGACCTCCAAAAACAAATGGGCATGGCGATTATCTTCATCACCCACGACCTCGGACTCGCAGAACACTACGCCGAAACCGTCTGCGTCATGAAAGACGGAGAAATCGTCGAGCGCGGCAAAATCAAACAAGTCTTCGCCAACCCGACCCACCCCTACACCGCCCAACTCATCCACTCCGTCCCCAAAGGCATGAAAGACCCCGTAGAAGGCAACCCGCCCGAGCTCATCCGCGCCGACGGCATCAACGTCCACTTCACCCTCAAACACAACTTCTTCGGCAAACCCCTCAAAACCTTCCACGCCGTCAAAAACATCAGCCTCGCCATCCGCCAAGGCGAAACCCTCGGCATCGTCGGAGAATCCGGTTCCGGCAAATCCACGCTCGGCAAAGCCATCATGCAAATGCTCCCCTACCAAGGCAGCATACAGTTCGACGGCAGCGACCTCGCCGCCCTCACCCCCGAGCGCGCGCGCCAGCTCAAAGCCGAACGCCAAATGGTCTTCCAAGACCCCTACGGCTCACTCTCCCCCCGCCTCACCGTCGGCGAAATCATAGGCGAAGGCCTCACCGTCCACCGCCCCGAAATGACCAAAGCCCAGCGTACCGAACTCGTCCTCAAAGTCCTCGACGAAGTCTCCCTGCCCGCCGACGCACTCAACCGCTACCCGCACGAATTCTCAGGCGGACAACGCCAACGCATCGCCATCGCCCGCGCCCTCATCCTGCGGCCCAAGTTCATCCTCCTCGACGAACCCACCTCCGCCCTCGACCGCTCCGTCCAAATCAAAGTCGTCGAACTGCTGCGCGGACTCCAAACCAAATACGGACTGACCTACATCTTCATCAGCCACGACCTCTCCGTCGTCCGCGCCGTCAGCGACAACGTCGCCGTCATGCAGCACGGAGAACTCGTCGAATACGGCAGCGCAGACCAAATCTTCCACCACCCGCAGAAAGACTACACCAAACGCCTCATCAACGCCGCCTTCGACCTCTGACCCAAGGTCGTCTGAAATCAAAAGTAGCGTGAGCTTTGCCCACGAACCCGCCTAACGCCAAAAGGTCGTCTGAAAACCCACTTTCAGACGACCTTTCTACAACCCTACCTACCTCAGCAACTTTCAACGCAAACTTTACCAATCCAACCCACGATTGCCTCCAGCAGCCACGCAGCGTGTACTTTACCCGCAAACCACCCAAATATAGTGGATTAAATTTAAATCAGGACAAGGCGACGAAGCCGCAGACAGTACAGATAGTACGGAACCGATTCACTTGGTGCTTCAGCACCTTAGAGAATCGTTCTCTTTGAGCTAAGGCGAGGCAACGCCGTACTGGTTTAAAGTTAATCCACTATACAAAAAAACCGTCCCAGACCTAACTCTGACAACAGGAGACCTTTGCAATAACATAGGTTACTAAAATTTTATGCTCAATCTCATTTTCAAAATGCAAAACCTTTCTGATTTTTCCTACTTTTTGCTCAATATTAGGAAGGTTTTAGTCAATTGAATTTTTTGGCGCATTTTTATGCGTCAAATTTCGTTAACAGAGACCTTTGCAAAAAAGCCCTTTCCCCGACAGCCGAAACCCAAACACAGGTTTTCGGCTGTTTCTGCCACTAATTGCTCCTGATTTTACCCAAATACCCCCTTAATCCTCCCCGGATACCTGATAATCAGGCATCCGGGCCGCCTTTTAGGCGGCAACAGGCACACTTAGCCTGTTAGCCGCTTTCAACAGGTTCAAACACATCGCCTTCAGATGGCTTTGCGCACTCACTTTAATCAGCCCAAAATAGGCTGCCCGGGCGTAGCGGAATTTACGGTGCAGCGTACCGAAGCTTTGTTCGACCACATAACGGGTCTTCGACAAATATCGGTTACGTTTGGTTTGCACTTCCGTCAGCGGACGGTTGCGGTGGGCTTTGCGCATAATGCCGTCCAGCAACCGATGGTCTTTCAGATGTTGCCGGTTTTCCGCACTGTCGTAGCCTTTGTCGGCATAGACGGTTGTGTCTTTGGCTATTCCTTCCAGCAAAGGCAACAGGTGGTTACACTCATGGGTATTGGCGGGGGTGATGTGCAGTTTCTCGATATAGCCTTCCTCATCGGTACGGGTATGTTGTTTGTAACCGAGTCTGTAGAGGCCGTTTTTCTTTGTCCAACGGGCATCTTTGTCCTTACTCGGTGTGGTTTGGCCGCTGACTTGTCCTTCTTCATCGACTTCTATAGCCTGACGCTGTTTGCTGCCGGCAGTTTGAATAATGGTGGCGTCAATGACGGCGGCGGATGCTTTCTCTACTTTTAGGTTTTTTTCGGTCAGTTGGCAGTTAATCAGTTCCAGCAATTCGGACAGGGTGTCGTCTTGCGCCAGCCAGTTGCGGTAGCGGCATAAGGTGCTGTAATCGGGGATGCTCAGTTCGTCAAAGCGGCAAAACAGGTTGAAATCGATGCGGATGATGAGGCTGTGTTCGAGTTCGGGATCGGAGAGGCTGTGCCATTGTCCGAGCAGGACGGCTTTGAACATGGACAACAGGGAATAGGCGGGACGGCCGCGGTGGTCTCGGAGGTAACGGGTTCTTTGACGATTCAGGTACTGTTCGACCGGCTGCCAATCAATCACTTGATCCAACTTCAATAGTGGGAAGCGGTCGATGTGTTTGGCAATCATGGCTTGTGCGGTTTGCCGGAAGAAGGTGCTCATGAGAAATCCCCTAAATGTCTTGGTGGGAATTTAGGGGATTTTGGGGAATTTTGCAAAGGTCTCTAACAGGCTATTTTTGCAAAGGTCTCAACAGTAGTGTGGGCTTCGCCTACAAATCCCCAAGATACAAAAAGGTCGTCTGAAACCCAACTTTCAGACGACCTTTTTTCTAACTCTATCTACTTCATCGCAGCCTTCAACGCAAACGCTGCCAGTAGCGCCCCTAAGCGGAATTTTCGGGGGATGGCGAGTCCTACTGTTTTATACAGGAGGCGTGTGCGGTTTAGTTCGCTACCCAAGTCCAGCAGCGTCATCAGCTTATCTGACTTGCGATCGTCCTGTTCTTTCCATTTACGCTGTTTCATATGCGATGCTTCGATTCTCAGGCGAACCAGCTTGGCTTCCAGTTGCAGCAGTTCGCGTGCTTCATCGCGTTCCTTTTTATTCATCGTCCTCTCCTTCCTGCATATCTTGACCGCGCAGGCAGGCGATGTCTGCCTGAATGTCCTGCAAGGTTGCTGCGATTTTGTTGTTTTGGCTGCGCCAGCCTTTTAACGCTTTGCCGAACAAAACCGCAATGACGATCAGGCAGACGATGGTTATCCCAAAGAATACCCATATCGCTGCGGTATCCGACAACACGCGGTTCAGTCCGAAAAGCAGGCTGATAAATGCAACCAGCAGTAAAATGCCTGATAAGACCAGCCATATGCTGATGCGAAACACGTTTTCTGCCTGCTCTGCCAAATCCAGATTCAAAATCTGCATCCGCAACAGGAACAAATCAACACCTTGATTCAGAAGCGTTTTCGTATGTTCGATATTTTGTCTGATGCCCATATTCCGATTTCCCTGATTGTTCCGAAACGGACAATCTGAAGGCTTTGGGGTCGTCTGAAATCTTTGCCGACCCGCATAAGCAAACGCCGCCGGAACAAGATTTCGGGAAATCGTGTCCGGACGGCATTCATGTTTTACCGATTAGCGGCGGTTCAGCAATACGCCGACGACCAAGCCTGCCAGTGCGGCAAAGCCCATCGCGTAATAAGGTTTGTCGTGTACTGCTGCATCAGCTTGGCGTGCGCCGCGTTTGATACGGTCACCTGCTTCATCGCTAAACTCTGCAAAGCGTTTTTTACCTTCTTTGAAACGCTCTTCTGCCTCTTCTTCAAATTCGTCGTATTTTTCGCGCGCGCGGTCGGCGTGGTATCTGATTCGGTCGCCGGCTTCTTCTTGAAAATCGTGTAAACGATCCTTGGCAGCTTCAAGTTTTTCCTGCAATTTGGCTTTGGCTTTTTTGCCCTCTTCCGAGCCGACTTCCACACCTTTGCTGTACAGCTCTTCAACATCGTTCATTACATCTTGAATGTCTTTCAACAAAGCTTCTTTGCGGGATTCAAAATCATGTTTTTTCATTACCTTCTCCTTGATGTCCATATGGGTGAAATAACAGATTATTCATCTGTTAACTGATTATAACCCCTTTACACTTCTTCTCAAGTCAATTCGGCTAAAGTTGGTTTGAAAACATGTAAAGATTAACGCTAGAGATAAAAAGGTCGTCTGAAAACCTGTTTCCAAGTTTTCAGACGACCTTTCGGTTTTTCAGTCAAAACGACTAAGCGTTATTACGCCAAGCCTTTTGCTTTCAACACTTCCAGCATGGTGCTGCCCAATTCGGCAGGGCTGCGGGTGTAGGCGATGCCGGCTTTTTCGAAAGCGGCAAATTTTTCTTCCGCAGTACCCTTGCCGCCGGAGATAATCGCACCGGCGTGGCCCATGCGTTTGCCTTTAGGAGCGGTAACACCTGCGATGTAACCTACAACAGGTTTGGTTACGTTGGATTGGATGTATTCGGCTGCTTCTTCTTCCGCAGTACCGCCGATTTCACCGATCATGATGATGGCGTCGGTATCTGGGTCTTCTTGGAAGAGTTTCAGCGCGTCGATTTGGTTCATACCCGGAATCGGGTCGCCGCCGATACCGATACAGGTTGATTGACCCAAGCCCAGTTTGGTAGTTTGTGCCACGGCTTCGTAAGTCAATGTACCGGAACGGGAAATGATGCCGATACGGCCAGGTTGGTGGATATGGCCCGGCATAATGCCGATTTTGCACTCGCCCGGAGTAATCACGCCCGGGCAGTTAGGGCCGACCAAACGTGTGCCGTTGCCGTTGGTTTCCAAATAGCGTTTGGCTTTGAGCATGTCCAGAGTCGGCACGCCTTCGGTAATCACAACCACCAAGCCTACGCCGGAATCAACGGCTTCAACGATAGAATCCAACACAAACGGAGCCGGAACGTAAATCACGGATGCGTCCGCGCCGGTTTCTTTAACGGCTTCTTTCATGGTGTTGAACACGGGCAGGTTCAGGTGGGTTTGGCCGCCTTTGCCCGGGGTAACGCCGCCGACGACTTTAGTGCCGTAAGCCAGAGCTTGTTCGGAGTGGAAAGTACCGTTTTTACCGGTGAAACCTTGAACCAATACTTTGGTGTCTTTATTAATCAATACGCTCATTCTTTTCTCCTTAGGCGTTTACGGCTGCGACAATTTTTTCGGCTGCGTCATTCAGGCCGTCGGCGGAAGTCAGTTTCAGACCTGATTCGTTCAGGATTTTCGCGCCGAGTTCGGCGTTGTTGCCTTCCAAACGGACAACGACAGGCACGTCAACGTTGATTTCTTTAACGGCTGCCACAATGGCTTCCGCAATCATGTCGCAACGGACGATACCGCCGAAGATGTTGATCAATACGCCTTTGACGGATTTGTCTTCGAGAATCAGTTTGAACGCTTCAACCACGCGCTCTTTAGTCGCGCCGCCGCCTACGTCGAGGAAGTTGGCAGGTTGGCCGCCTTTGAGTTTGATGATGTCCATGGTTGCCATCGCCAAACCTGCGCCATTCACCATACAGCCGATGTTGCCTTCCAGCGCAACGTAGTTCAGGTCGAATTCGGAGGCTTTCAGCTCGCGTTCGTTTTCTTGAGATTTGTCGCGCAATTCGGCGATTTTCGGCAGGCGGTAGAGCGCGTTGCTGTCGATACCGATTTTGCCGTCCACGCAGGCCAGCGCGCCGTTTTCGCGGACTGCCAATGGGTTTACTTCAAACAGGGCGAAGTCGTTTTCGACAAACGCTTTGTACGCGCCGGTCATCAGTTTGACGAATTCGTTGATTTGTTTGTCTTTCAAGCCCAGTTGGAACGCAACTTCACGCGCTTGGCAGGGTTGCAGGCCGACCAACGGATCAACGGTTACTTTGAAGATTTTTTCAGGGGTTTCGGCGGCAACTTTTTCGATTTCCACACCGCCTTCGGTCGAAGCCATGAATGTGATGCGACGGGTAGAACGGTCAACCACCGCGCCCAAATACAGCTCAGTTTGCACAGGATACATGTCTTCGCAAACCAAAACGCTGTTGACAGGTTGGCCGTTGGCATCGGTTTGGTAAGTTACCAAGTTGGTGCCAATCAGGCTTTCAGCCACTTCTTTAGCTTCTTCGCGGCTTTTAACGACTTTTACGCCGCCCGCTTTACCACGGCCGCCTGCGTGGACTTGGGCTTTGACGACGGCAAATTTGCCGCCCAGTTTGTCGTAAGCGGCTGCAGCTTCTTCGCCGTTGTGCGCCAAAATACCGCCTTGCACGGGCAAGCCGTAGCCTGCCAGCAGTTCTTTAGCCTGATACTCGTGTAGATTCATGGATTTCTCCTTTAGATTAGTGGAATGCCCTGAGACTGCCTCTGAATGGCAACCCCGTGCGTTTCAGACGACCTTTCGGCGGTCGGAAAATCATCGTTTCACTTGCTGAACGGCAACCACATCCGCGCAAGCAGATACATGATTGCGCCGCCGCCCCCGAGGATAAAAAAGACGATGCCTTTTTTACGCGAATTCGGGCAGAGCAGGTAAACGGCAAGGCTGAAACTGATAAACAACAATGCCACGCGCCAAACCAATTCTTTGTCTTTGAAACGGTTGAGCGTATAAGTTTCGGTCATCATCACATACATCTGCCACAACGCGGCCATACACATGCTGAGGATGCCCATCGGTATAAACAGGATACCGATTACTTCTTTATTCATAATTAAATGCTGTCTGTGAATGTATCGCCGATTATATAGTAGATTCAGCTTAAATCGTCATTCTGATACGAGAACGGCGGCAACTGATATGCCCTACTTTCTCTCTATACCCATCAGAACATCACTTGCGAACATTCATCTTTCCGAAAAGGTCGTCTGAAAAAATTTCAGACGACCTTTTATGCTTTACTTGTCCTGACTAGCCGTGCAAAGCGCGTTTATCGGCGGCCAGCGCAGCTTCGTGAACCACTTCGGACAAGGTCGGGTGGGCATGGATGATGCGGGCGATGTCTTCGCTGCTGGCAAAGAATTCAAGCGCAGTTACGCCTTCAGTGACCAATTCGCTGACAACCGGGCCGATCATGTGTACGCCCAAGATGCGGTCGGTTTTGGCATCTGCCAACACTTTGACTGTACCTTTGGCTTTACCCATCGCCAACGCGCGACCATTCGCACCGAAGCCGGAAGTACCTTTTTTGTATTCCACACCTTCGGCTTTGAGCTGTTCTTCGGTTTTGCCGACCCAAGCGATTTCGGGGTCGGTGTAAATCACGAACGGTACATTATTGAAGTCGATATGCGGTTTCTGACCGGCGATGCGCTCGGCAACCGCTACGCCTTCGTCGCTGGCTTTGTGCGCCAGCATCGGGCCGCGAACCACGTCGCCGATTGCCCAGACATTAGGCAGGTTGGTGCGGCATTCGCCATCCACTTTAATAAAGCCGCGCTCGTCTTTTTCCAAGCCGACGGCTTCGGCATTCAGACCTTTGGTGTTCGGAATACGACCGATGGCGACGATGAGTTTGTCGAATACTTCTGTTTTGGCTTCGCCTGCGGCGGTTTGGTAGGCAACGGAAACGCCTTTGCCTTCAGATTTGATGTCACCGATTTTCACACCCAGTTCGATGTTCAAGCCCTGCTCTTTGGTGAAATATTTGAAGGCTTCTTTGGCGATTTGCTGGTCGGCGGCGGCAAGGAAAGTCGGCATGGCTTCGAGGATGGTAACTTGCGAACCGACGCGGTTCCATACAGAACCCATTTCCAAACCGATCACGCCTGAACCGATAACGCCCAGTTTGGCAGGCACTTCGGTCAGGTTCAATGCACCTTCGTTGTCCAATACATTTACATTGTCGATGGCAACCTGCGGCAGCGGACGCGGCACGGAGCCGGTCGCTACGATGACGTGTTTGGCTTCGATAACGGTTTTTTCGCCTTTGTTATCGACTTCGATTTGGTAGGCATCGCCGTTTTTGCCGGCAAATGAAGCCGTACCGAACAGGCTGGTTACTTTGTTTTTTTGGAACAGGAATTTCACGCCGCCGGTAAGCTTGGTTACGATAGCGTCTTTGCGCGCAATCATTTTCGCCGCGTCAAATTTGATGTCGCCGACGCTGATGCCGTGTTCGGCAAAATCATGCTGCGCAGCATGGAAATGTTCGCTGGATTGCAACAGGGCTTTGGAAGGAATGCAGCCGACGTTCAGGCAGGTACCGCCCAGCGCGGGCGCATCGCCTGCTTTGTTGACGCCTGCATCGACACAGGCGGTTTTAAAACCCAGTTGGGCGGCGCGGATGGCGGCAACGTATCCGCCGGGACCTGCGCCGATG
The DNA here is from genome assembly GCF_017753665.1 of Neisseria sicca. Classification (NCBI taxonomy): domain Bacteria; kingdom Pseudomonadati; phylum Pseudomonadota; class Betaproteobacteria; order Neisseriales; family Neisseriaceae; genus Neisseria; species Neisseria sicca. The sequence continues at coordinate 428,447 of NZ_CP072524.1, read as the reverse complement.
ACTACTACATCGTATTGAGACATGTGAAAAATCCTTTGTTGTTTGATATTTTTGCCGCAGGAAAACCTTCAGCAAAAGTTTATCCACTATATTTTGCATGAGAGGTCGTCTGAAAACGCGGCTTCAACAAAATTAAAACTTATTCTGCCTTTTTCAGAGTGCGAAGCCTGCTCGCAGGCACGACCTATTCAAATTTCAGCCCGATTGGTTCGGACGCATCAGCGGCGGCAGGAATGCGGACTGTATTCCCTGACTTCCTGTCCGGTAAAATTGTTGTAAACGCGGACGGTAGCGTGCGGATAACGTTTGCACAAAACGCTGCGGGCGACGGGAATGCCTGCTTTGTTGCTGTCCATTTCAAAACGCTTGTTCAACATTCTGCCGCGCGCATCATAAGCGTTGACGGAATATTCCTTGCCTTCGAATGCGGCACACGCGCCAAGCAGGGAAACGACAGCCAAAAGCGGAAACAAGGAGATGGGTTTCATGGATATACTCCTATGGGTTTTCATACCGTTTGCTTCTGCACGGCAAATGGCAGCAACAAACTTTCTCCCTTAGATTTCAAACATCCCGCTGTTTTCAGACGACCTTTTTTCGTTTTAAGGTCGTCTGAAAACCGGTAAGCAGTCCGATTTCAAACTGCTTTGTTTTTATCCGCTTTATATCCCTTTGACCGCGTTTACAGATCCAACAACAGGCGTGCCGGGTCTTCCAGCGCGTCTTTGATGGCAACCAAAGTCAGCACGGCTTCGCGGCCGTCGATGATGCGGTGGTCGTAAGAGAGTGCCAAATACATCATCGGACGGACGACGACTTGACCGTTTTCTACGACTGCGCGCTCTTTGGTCGCGTGCATACCCAAAATGGCAGATTGCGGCGGGTTGATAATCGGGGTGGACATCATGGAGCCGAACGTACCGCCGTTGGTGATGCTGAACGTACCGCCGGTCAAATCTTCCAGCGCGATTTTACCGTCTTTGGCTTTTTTGGCGTAATCGACGATGGCTTGCTCGATGTCGGCAATGCTCATTTGGTCGGCATCTCGCAGAATCGGTACGACCAGACCGCGCGGGCTGCCGATAGCGATACCGATGTCGAAGTAACCGTGATAAACGATGTCGCTGCCGTCAACGGAGGCATTGACCACCGGATATTTTTTCAGCGCGGCAACGGCTGCTTTGACGAAGAAAGACATGAAGCCGAGTTTGGTACCGTGTTCTTTCTCGAATTTTTCTTTGTATTTCGCACGCAAGTCCATGATGGGTTTCATGTTGACTTCGTTGAACGTAGTCAGAATCGCGTTTTCCTGTTGCGAAGCTAAGAGACGTTCGGCAACACGGGCGCGCAGGCGACTCATCGGAACGCGTTGTTCCGGACGTACGCCCGCCGGAACAGGTGCAGGAGCAGCAGCGGGTGCAGCAGCAGGTTTGGCGGCGGCGTTTTGTACGTCTTCTTTCAAGACGCGACCGTCGCGGCCGGAACCTTGCAGCGCATTCACATCCACGCCGGTTTCGGCTGCCAGTTTGGCGGCGGCAGGCATGGCGGCATTGGTTTGCGCAGCGGCGGGAGCGGCTTCAGGCGCAGGAGCGGTGGCTGGGGCTTCAGCAGAAGCGGTAGCAGCGGTGTCGATGCGTGCCAATACTTGTTCGGCGGCAACGGTTTCGCCGTTTTGGGCGATGATTTCAACCAATACGCCGGCTTGTGGGGAAGGTACTTCCAAAACCACTTTGTCGGTTTCGATGTCAATCAGGATTTCGTCGCGCGCTACGGCTTCGCCGACTTTTTTCTTCCATTCCAAGAGCGTGCCTTCGGATACGCTTTCGGACAGCATGGGTACTTTTACATCAATAATCATTTTGTGTCTCCGGATGGTCGTTGGTTTTCAGACGACCTGTTGTGTGTTATCTCTTTTGTTTGGCGGGCGTTCCGTCTGAAGTGTTTCATTCGGAACGCCGCACCGTATTGCGTTACAGCGTCATTGCGTCTTCAACCAGTTGTTTCAGCTGGGCGACGTGTTTGCTCATATAGCCGACGGCTGGCGATGCGCTGCTCGGACGACCGGCGTAAGACAGTTTTTGGCTTTCGCCGATAACGTCTTCCAAGCGGTGGCGGATTTGGTAGAACGCGCCTTGGTTTTTCGGCTCTTCTTGCGCCCAAACTACGGATTTCGCGTTCGGATATTTCGCCAACTCTGCACGCACCTCGTCGTATGGGAACGGATAAAGCTGCTCAACGCGGACGATGGCGACATCGTTTTCCAGTTTGCGCTCGGCGCGACCTGCTTCCAAATCGTAGTAAACCTGTCCGGCGCAAAGAATCACGCGTTTCACGCTTTCATTGTTGCCACGCTCGGCGGTATCGCCGATAACGGGGCGGAAGCGCGAACCTTCGGTAAAGTTTTCCAGCGGACTCATCGCACCTTTGAAGCGCAACAGGCGTTTGGACATGAAAATCACCAGCGGTTTGCGGTACGAACCCAAGACTTGGCGTTGCAGCAGGTGGAACATTTGCGACGCTTCAGACGGCATGATGATTTGCATATTGTGTTCGGAGCACAGTTGCAACCAACGTTCTACGCGGCCGGATGAGTGTTCCGGACCCTGACCGTCGTAGCCGTGCGGCAGGATGGTGGTCAGACCGCAGAGACGGCCCCATTTGGTTTCGCCGGACGACAGGAATTGGTCGATGGTCACTTGCGCGCCGTTGGCAAAGTCGCCGAACTGCGCTTCCCAAATGGTCAGTTTGTCGGGCGCGGAGCAGGCAAAACCGTATTCGAACGCCATGACCGCTTCTTCATTCAAGATGGAGTCAATGACGAGGAATTCGCCTGCGCCTTCGCCCATATTGCGCAGCGGTACATAAGTGCCGTCATCCCATTTTTCGCGTTTTTGGTCGTGCAATACGGCATGACGGTGTGAGAATGTACCGCGTCCGGAGTCTTCGCCGGAAATGCGCACGCCGTGGCCTTTGGTGACCAAGTTGGCGTATGCGAGGGTTTCCGCCATACCCCAGTCAATCGGCTGACTGCCCGCAGCCATGCCTTTGCGCGCTTCGAGCACGCGTTTGGCAGTCGGATGCAGTGCAAAGCCTTCGGGGACTGCGGTAAATTTCTCGGCAAGACGCTCGATGTCAGCAGCGGGCAGGCCGGTTTCCACATCTTCACGCCAGTCTTTGCCTTGGTATTTGCTCCAGTCGATTTGCGTGCGTTGGAAATTGCTCAACGTCGTTTGTTCGACATGTTCGCCTTTATCCAAAGCATCGCGGTAGGCTTGGATATAGCCGTCGGCTTCTGCCTGCGTCACCACGCCTTCTGCAATCAGTTGCTCGGTGTACAAAGCACGCGCACCGGGGTGTTGCGATACTTTTTTGTACATCATCGGCTGGGTCAGGGTCGGATCATCGCCCTCGTTGTGGCCCCATTTGCGGTAGCAGACGACATCGATCACGATGTCTTTGTTGAATTTCTTACGGTAGTCCAAAGCGGCTTGGATGGCGAAGCAAACGCGTTCTGGATCGTCGCCGTTGACATGGATGACCGGAGCGGAAACCATTTTTGCCACGTCGGTACAATGCACGGTCGAGCGGGTATCGCGCGTATCGGAGGTGGTGAAGCCGATTTGGTTGTTGATGACGATATGGACCGTACCGCCGGTGGTATAGCCGCGCGTTTTGGACAGATTGAACGTCGCTTGGTTTACGCCCAAGCCGACAAATGCAGAGTCGCCGTGAATCAATACGGGCAATACTTTGTCGCGGCCATTTTCGCCCAGACGTTTTTGTTTGGCGCGTGCAGAACCTTCAACGACAGGATTGACGATTTCCAAGTGAGACGGGTTGAACGCCAAAGAAACGTGCATCGGACCGTTCGGCGTAGCGATGTCGGAGCTGAAACCCATGTGGTATTTTACGTCGCCGCTGGGCAGCTTGATTTCGGCGCGGCCTTCAAATTCGGCAAACAAATCGCCCGGTTTCTTGCCCAAGATGTTGACCAAGACATTCAGACGACCTCGGTGTGCCATACCGATGATGACTTCTTCAACACCGTCTTTACCTGCGTTTTGAATCAGGTAATTCAGACCGGCAATCACACTCTCGCCGCCTTCAACGCCGAAGCGTTTCTGACCGACATATTTGGTATGCAGGTAACGCTCCAAAGTCTCGGCAGCGGTCATTTCTTTCAGGATGCGGCGTTTCTGTTCGGCACTGTAACTCGGGGTAGACAGCACATCCTCGAAATAATTGCGCAACCAGCGGCGTTCTTCGGTATTGGGAATGTAGATGTATTCCAATGCCAAGTGACCGCAGTAGGTTTGTTTTAGGTTGCTGATGATTTGGGACAGAGGCAATTTGCTTTGGCCGGAAAAATCGCCCTCGCCCATATTGAACTGAACCGCCATATCGGCATCATTCAGTCCGTGGAATTTGGGATCGAGGGCTTCAATATTGCGTGGCGGAATACGTTTGAGCGGGTCAAGCTGAGCAGCACCCACACCTTGAATACGGTAAGCAGAAATCAACCGCAATACACCGACCTGTTTCTTCATCATGGCTTCGTCCATACCGCCTGCAATCGCCGCTGTCGATTTGGTTTTTGCCAAATTAGCGAAGGATTCACGAATCGGAGCATGGGCGACATCAACATCCGCCGCACCGGGCTGCTTGCTTAAGTCGGTGAAATATTGCTTCCATTTCTCATCGACAGAACTTGGGTTTTCCAAGAAATTCTCATACAACTCCTCGATGTAGGGAGCATTTGAACCGAACAGATAAGAAAAATTGAGTTTTTCATCCATCATGACACGAGCTCTTTTCTTTAAAATATAAACAAAGGGTAGAATTCCATGTGTTTCAACGGAATCCATGCCGTTTGAAATGACACTTCATTCTACCCTATTTCCAGCCAAATTACTTGTATCTGTTTCGTTTATTGCGGACAAACTCATTTAAAAAAGCTATTCGGCTTTCTCAAATAAAACTCCGACAACATATTAATATACCGATTATCAGCGTTTATCCGTCGGTACATAATCGCGACGTACGGCACCGGTATAAAGTTGGCGCGGACGACCGATTTTCAGCGAAGGATCGCTAATCATTTCATGCCAGTGCGAAATCCAGCCTACGCTGCGCGACAGGGCGAAAATGACGGTAAACATTTCGGTCGGAATACCCAGCGCAGACAGAACGATGCCTGAGTAGAAGTCGACGTTGGGGTAAAGTTTACGCTCTACGAAGAACGGGTCTTTCAGGGCGATTTGTTCCAATTCCATCGCCAGTTTGAATTTCGGACTGTCTTCCAAGCCCAATTCTTTCAACACTTCGTGGCAAGTCTCACGCATGATGCTGGCGCGCGGATCCATGTTGCGGTACACGCGGTGTCCAAAGCCCATCAGACGGTATTTGCGCTGTTTCACACCTTCCATGTATTCGGCAACACGGGATACATCGCCGATTTCGTCCAGCATTTTCAAGACGGCTTCGTTCGCACCGCCGTGAGACGCACCCCACAGACAGGCAATACCGGCAGCGATACAGGCAAACGGGTTCGCGCCTGAAGAACCTGCCAGACGGACGGTCGAAGTCGAAGCGTTTTGCTCGTGATCCGCATGAAGGATGAAGATGCGGTCAAGCGCACGCGCCAATACAGGATTAGGTTTGTAGTCTTCACATGGTGTGGCGAACATCATATGAAGGAAATTTTCGGAATAAGAAAGATTGTTTTTCGGATAATTGAACGGCAGACCGTTGGAATAACGGTAACACATCGCAGCAATCGTCGGAATTTTGGAAATCAAACGGTAAATCGCGATTTTGCGGTGTTCGGGATTGGTAATATCCAAACTGTCTTGATAGAACGCAGACAGCGCACCGACCACACCGACCATCATCGCCATAGGATGGGCATCGCGGCGGAAACCGCGGAAAAACCAAGTCAGTTGCTCATGCAACATCGTATGACGGCGGACGGTATTGTCAAATTCTGCCTTTTGTTCAGGTGTCGGCAATTCGCCGTAAATCAACAGGTAGCAGACTTCCAGATAATCAGATTTTTCTGCAAGCTGCTCAATGGGATAACCACGGTAATACAGCAAGCCTTCGTCACCGTCGATATAAGTGATTTTAGACTCGCAGCTTGCTGTTGAAACGAAGCCGGGGTCGAATGAGAATAAACCTGTACTTTTCGTCAGGGTGCGGATATCGACCACGTCATGACCGATGCTCGCTTCCAATACGGGCAGTTCTAAATCCTCTTGATTGGGTACGTTGAGTTTAATTGATTTGGACATATTTATCGCTCCTTTGTAAGTTGGGGCTTTCGTTACTGCCTATGCAGCACGGTCTTTGTTTTCAGACGACCTCCGTATCCTAGAAATCCGCCGATAAACAGGCGGATTTCCAATACGTCAAGCTCGTCTGATTTTTTCAAGCATGGGGATAAGGTGTTCCTTGTCTGTTGCCGAATGTCCGTTGATCAGGGCAAGAAGCTCCTGATCTTGAAACTCAAGGATTTCGGAAAACTCGGACAGCTCTTTATCGCTCAAATGCTCGAATTCTTTTTCCATAAACCTGCCGAAAATCAAATCTAACTCCAATAATCCCCGGCGGGTTTGAAAACGGATTTTCCGTTTGGCAATATCGTCAAAAACCATCATTTCTTAAACGGCTCGTTTCAACATAATTTCTTTAATCTTACCGATGGCACGGGTCGGATTCAAGTGTTTAGGACATACGTCCACGCAGTTCATGATGGTATGGCAGCGGAACAGGCGATACGGGTCGTTCAAATTGTCCAAACGCTCGTTGGTAATGGTATCGCGGCTGTCCGCGATGAAGCGGTAGGCATTCAGCAAACCGGACGGACCAACGAATTTGTCAGGGTTCCACCAGAACGACGGACAGGCAGTCGAACAGCAGGCGCACAAAATACATTCGTACAAACCATCCAGCTCTTTACGCTCTTCCTGAGTTTGCAGACGCTCTTTGTCGGAATCGATCGGATTGTCGTTAACGACGTAAGGCTTGATGGAGTGGTATTGCTTGAAGAACTGGGTCATGTCCACAATCAGGTCGCGAATGACGGGCAGACCGGGCAGCGGGCGGATTTTCACAGGCTGCTTCAAACCGCGTAAATCGGTCAGACACGCCAAGCCGTTTTTGCCGTTGATGTTCATACCATCCGACCCGCAAATACCTTCGCGGCATGAACGGCGGAAAGACAGGGTGTCGTCTTGCGCTTTCAGGCGCACCAGCGCATCCAAAAGTTTGACATCGGTAGGTTCCAGTTCCAATTCGTAACGTTGCATATATGGTTTGGCATCAACGTCCGGATTGTAACGGTAAATTTCAAAACTCATTTTTTCCATGAGAAGTGTTCCTTTTCTCATAAACCGCCTGATGGTTTTATGTTATGGGTTCAGGCTGTTCAGTGTGGTGGTGTATTTGATTTTCAGACGACCCCTTGTGATACAGAGGTCGTCTGAAAACGCATCAGTAAACGCGCTTGGCCGGTTTGATGTATTCCACGCTCAAAGGCTGGGTGTGCACCGGTTTGTAGGACAAGGTATTGGTATCTGAATGATACAGCGTGTGTTTCATCCAGTTTTCGTCATCGCGCTCAGGATGGTCGTCTGAAGCGTGCGCGCCGCGTGATTCTTTACGTGCTTCGGCAGACACCAAAGTCGCTTTTGCCACTTCAATCAGATTATCCAATTCCAAAGCTTCGATACGCGCGGTATTCCACACTTTGCTCTTGTCTTTGATTTCAGTACGCTTCACACGCTCGGCAATCGCCATAATTTCTCGAACGCCTTTGCTGAGAATCTCATCGGTACGGAACACACCGGCGTGCAGTTGGACAGAGCGTTGCAGTTCACGGCGCAATGCATCAACGTTTTCGCCGCCGGTTTGGTTATCCAAGCGTTCGATACGTTGACGGGTCAGCTCGCCGGCATCGGCAGGCAGCGGTTTCCAATCGCTTTGCTCTTTGATGAATTTAATCATGCTGTCGCCGGCAGCTTTACCGAACACCACCAAGTCCAACAGAGAGTTGGTACCTAAACGGTTCGCACCGTGCACAGAAGCACAAGCGCACTCGCCCGCTGCGTACAGACCTTTCACCGGCACTTCATATTCGTCGCCTTGCGGAACAACGACTTCGCCGTGGTAGTTGGTCGGAATACCGCCCATCATGTAGTGGGTAGTCGGCACAACGGGAATCGGATCTTTAATCGGGTCGATACCGGCAAACTGAATGGAAATCTCGCGGATGCCCGGCAGTTTTTCCATAATTTTTTCGGCACCGATATGGTCGATTTTCAGCAATACATGGTCTTTGTTTTTGCCACAGCCTCGACCTTCGTAGATTTCCATCGCCATCGCGCGAGAAACTACGTCGCGCGAAGCCAAGTCTTTTACGGTCGGCGCATAGCGTTCCATAAAGCGTTCGCCGTCAGCATTCAACAGAATACCGCCCTCACCGCGTACGCCTTCGGTAATCAACACGCCTGCACCTGCCACGCCGGTCGGGTGGAATTGCCAGAACTCCATATCTTCCAACGGAATGCCTGCACGGGCGCAAATACCCAAACCGTCGCCGGTGTTCATATAGGCATTGGTAGAAGAAGCATAAATACGACCTCCGCCGCCAGTAGCAAACATCACGGCTTTAGCATGGAAAATGTAAACTTCGCCGGTTTCCATTTCCATGGCGGTCACACCGACGACGTCGCCGTTTTCATCACGAATCAAATCTTGCGCCGTCCATTCCACAAAGAATTGCGTATTGGCACGGACGTTTTGTTGATACAAAGTATGCAGCATTGCATGACCTGTACGGTCGGCAACCGCGCAGGCACGTTCTACCGCGCGTTTACCGTGTTCGGCAGTATGGCCGCCGAAAGGGCGTTGATAAATTTTGCCGCTTTCCACGCGGTCAAAAGGCATACCCATGTGTTCCAACTCAATCACCGCTTCAGGCGCGGCGCGACACATAAACTCAATCGCGTCTTGGTCGCCCAGCCAGTCGGAACCTTTCACGGTATCGTACATGTGCCAGTCCCAACGGTCTTCCTGCACATTACCCAGCGAAGCGGAAATACCGCCCTGCGCCGCTACAGTATGCGAACGGGTCGGGAACACTTTAGACAAAACGGCACAATTCAGACCGGATTTGGATAATTGGAGGGCTGCGCGTAAACCTGCACCACCACCGCCGACAATCACGGCATCAAACTTGCGAACAGGAAAACCCATACTTACCCCCAAATTACTTTAATTGAATACACCAAGCAGCCGACCAGCCAAACGATGGTGGCAACCTGCAAAAACAAACGCACGCCGAAGGGTTTGATATAGTCCATCCACAAATCGCGGATACCCACCCAAGCGTGCAAAAATACGGCGATAAAGCTAACCTGGGTGAACACTTTCACCCAAACTTGATCGAAAAATGCCTGCCAAGCCGAATATTCTTTAGGCAAGGTAAACAGAATCACTAAAAGCGCGACGGTATAGATCAACATGATAACCGCAGTCGCACGCTGCATCGCCCAATCGCGCAAACCGTAATGGGCACCGGTCAATTTACGCTCTACCATAACAACGCTCCCAAAACGACGGTCAACACCAGCGCGGCAGCAAACACCAATTTGGCGGTATTGCGCGCAGTATTCAGCTCAAGGCCTTTGTGTGCATCCAAAAATAAAAAACGGATACCGGCGAGAAAATGGTGCAGATAAGCCCATAACACGCCGATTAAAATCAACTTGACCAAAGGATTGGAAACGATGGCACGGTAAGTTTCAAACGCCGACTCGCGGCTCAACGTACCGGACAGGAGATACAGCAAAACGGGAAGCATTATAAATAACCCTACCCCGCTGATGCGGTGCAAGATGGAGACAATTCCCGGTATAGGCAACCGTATATTGGGAATCTCCAAAAAGACAGGACGCGGTTTGACGGACATAGCCAGTTCCTCTGTATTTTTTATCAGCTCAAAACCAATAACTCAAATTACATCGAGTTACATAAACTATAATTTACCTGTTTTATCCGATTTTGAACAGTCTAATTTATAAACAATCTAATAAATTTTACCAAAAAACATCATAAACTGTACCAATAACAATAAACATCTCTATTAATACTTAAACCAACATTTTTTCCACTACCGCTTAATCAGTTTCGCATAATCTCACACCATCAAAATAGTATTAATATCTTGTTTCTTGTGATAAAAATATGAATTAATATCATTTACCAACGCATCCACAAGCAAAACAACCATAACCTTATGGGATAAAACGTTGCATTCAAAACAAAATTTCAACAGGCAACTTTTCAGACGACTCTCTTATTTTTCTATTACAAAACTGCAATATTTTAGTGAATAAAGATTTGCGTCATACGTCATATCGATGATGTGATTTCTACTAATGCCTTCAAAAAGACAGCGCTGCAACCATAGCGGAATGATACGGGCTTCAGATAAACGGCTGATTGACGTTATTCATAAATTGAATGACACAGCTGAAGTAGATCTCATTGCAAATAAAAGTGCGGTTAAAACGTTCAACATTTTTAACCGCACTTTTTGTTTCTAACAATAACTTATTTAATTACACCACACGCCATGCGCGCACCGCCGCCACCAAGTGGAGCAGGATGATCGGAATGATTGTCGCTACCAACATGGATCATGATGGAATGACCACGAACTTCATTAAGGTACTTGATGCGTGGTGCAAGAACCGGATTGGTAGCTGTGCCGTCGTGCAATACGGTTAATGCAGGCAAATCGCCCAAGTGGGCATCATCTTGCCATGGGAAGCCGTGTTTTTTGGTTTCTTTCGGATCCCAGTGGCCGCCTGCACCTAAGCCTGCAGTCAGTTTACCGTCTTTTTCTTTCGGCTCACAGCTTGGGTTTTGGTGAATATGAAAGCCATGCAAACCTGCTTCTAAACCGCTTAAGTTTGGTGTAAAAACCAAGCCGTATTTGGATTCGGTAATCGTTACAGTGCCTACATCTTTATTACTATTAACCGGATCAAGTTGTTGTACTTTCACTTTAATAGAAGCACCGGCAGGTGTCATGTGGTCATGTTTGTGTTCATGCGCATTGACTACTCCCGCAGCACAGATTGCACTGATACCAACAGCTACGAGTGTTTTAAATTTCATTTATATCTCCTTTTTTGCCAAATTTATGTCAAAAACTCCTTTGTATTCTAAACAATATGGAGAGTAAATCGAGTATTTTTTAGGATGTTATTAGCTATTAAAGCCATTTGATTTTTCTATCTTTTCCATTAATCGAAATAATATTTATTTATAATATGAAACAGCTACGATAAAGAAGTAGTCAACCATAATTTTTGCCTCGTTTAGGCAAAACTGACATTTCTTTGCCTTACTCCGTTTTATACTTTGCCCGCATTACGGCAAACTCTTTCCACTCATTTACAGCGAGGCTTGTATGAAACACTCCGAAGAAAAACAATACACCCGGTCTTCCGATCCGGAAAACTTTATCCCAAAATTCAGAAGGCGTAATTTGAACAAAACGGGCTTTCTCAACAAACTCGCCCGTTTTGCAGGTCGATTAGGCGAACCCATCGTCCGTCAGTTGTATGCGCTGTATTATCTTTGGGACTCCCCGCACACGCCCAGACGAGCCAAGATGATTATTGTCGGCGCATTGGTTTACTTCCTCAGCCCTATCGACAGCATTCCCGATTTGCTTGGTCCTTTGGGATTCAGTGACGACATTGCCGTCATTACTTTGGTGTATAGCCAGATGAAAACCTACCTGACCGAAGACATTAAAGAACGGGCAAGAGTCGCAACCGAAAAGTTGCTGCGTAAGACATCATAAATATCCATATCCAAAACAAAAGGTCGTCTGAAAATTTTCAGACGACCTTTTATTTGAAATGTGAAACTTATTTCAACGGAGTCATGTTCATTACTTCCATTAGGAAGTTGGTAAACGCCGGATTGGAAGGTTTGTTGCCCATATTTTTCCAACGTTGCTGCCAACCGCGCAAAGCGTTTTGGATATACAGCTTGGATTGTTCGGTATTGATTTCGCCTCGTTGGCTGTCAACGGCAGAACGCAGATAAACCTCATATACGCTGTCATCCACGACATTACGGCCGACAAGCTGAATGCGGAACTTGTTCAGATATTGCGCAGCTTGAACTTTAGTCATTTTTCCTTGGCTGACCTGATAACTCAAGCGCGTTGCCTCATCGCGGATTTTTGAAACATCACTCCAATGCGAAGAAGCCAAACTGAACGCTGCAGGTTTTTCAGCCTTATTCGCTTTAACATTAGGCTTAACATTAGTCGGACGGACAGGCACTTCTTGCAAGCTTGGGACATAAATGGTCTCACAACCGGCAAGTGCCGCCAACGCAAATAAGATGGGGATATATTTTTTCATGTCTACCATTATAATCAGGATTATCCAGATAACCAAATTCTATATCAATCTGACTTTTTCCGTTGACTGAATTACAACAACTTTCGCCTTACATTCCAATCTTTACATGATATGACACCTTAAATTTATTTTTGTACCACACCAAAACACGAAACCACGAAACCACGAAAAAAGACCGCCAAAGCGGTCTTTTTTATCACTTATTTTCTCTCAACCCTACTATGCCAAATCGGCAAACAGAGGCGTAGAAAGATAGCGTTCACCATAAGAAGGCAGCAGCACGACAATCAGTTTGCCTTCGTTTTCAGGCTGTTTGGCGAGCTGCAATGCACTCCATACTGCCGCACCGGAAGAAATACCGACCAAAATACCTTCTTTTTCCGCCATCGCACGGGCAGTTTCAAATGCCGCTTCGTTCGGGACTTGGGAAATGCTGTCATATACTTTGGTATTCAATACGGTAGGAATGAAACCGGCACCAATGCCTTGAATCGGGTGCGGACCTTTTTCACCACCGCTCAACACCGGAGAGGCTTCAGGCTCGACGGCAACAACTTTGACTTCGGGTTTGTATTTTTTCAACACTTCGCCTACGCCGGTAACTGTACCGCCCGTACCGACACCCGCCACAAAAATATCGACTTTACCGTCGGTATCGCGCCAAATTTCTTCCGCAGTTGTTTTGCGGTGTACTTCAGGATTTGCCTCGTTATCGAACTGGCGCGGCATGAAATAAGTATCCGGATGTTCGTCCACCAAGGCTTGGGCTTTTGCAATCGCCCCTGCCATACCTTCGGACGCTGGAGTCAAAATCAATTCAGCACCGAATGCACGCAGCAGCATTTTGCGTTCTTTACTCATGCTTTCAGGCATGGTAATCGCCAGCTTATAGCCGCGTGCCGCACACACCATTGCCAAACCGATACCCGTATTACCGCTGGTCGCTTCTACAATCACGGTATCTTTACCAATTTTGCCCGCTTTTTCAGCGGCTTCGACCATCGCTTCGGCAATGCGGTCTTTCACGCTGCTGCCAGGATTGAAAAATTCCAGTTTGACAGCGATTTCGGCTTTCAAGCCTTCAGTCAGACGGTTTAATTTGACCAACGGGGTGTTGCCGATCAGCTCGGTTATGCTGTTTGCAATCTTCATTTTCTACTCCAGATTTTGATGTGATATGACCTGTATATTAAGGACAGGTCGTCTGAAAAACCAATATCGAATATTTCTTTCTTTATAACTTTTGGTTGTTTGGCTTGATTCGCAAAATTTTTTTTCTTAATGAAGCCCGATTTCTCCGACCAAAGCTCCTGTTACCAAAACCTGCATGACCAAAGCCATCAGCCAGCCCAACCTGAGTTGCGCCTTACTGAACACCGCCGGCGACTGCTTGGCAATGCTTCTGCGGTGCAGATAAAAAACGGTCATGATAACAAACTGCAAAATAAACCAATAAACAGGCTTGAGCGCGTACAATTTCAACAAAGCCGGCAACGTAAAAGCCAAAGAACGGCCCGGCAGCATAAAATACAATATAGCGATAATCGACACAAAAGCCAAAGTCATCAGCACATTGCTGACAGCAAACACACTCAAAAACGGATGCCGTAAGTCCGCCTGCCAAAAATCAGTATCCGCCTGCTTTTTCCAATGAAAAGCAAAGAAAAACACACTGGCAAAAGTCAGATAAAAATGCGGGACAAACAACGGACCGACATGGGTAATCCCCCATATCCCCGGCAAAAGCTGCGATCCCAAAATCGACACACCCAGCCACAAAACAACCGAAGCCCAAAACCACTGGAACATTTCAGCGCGGAAAATCAATCCAAAAAACACCAGTCCATAAGCAACAACAGCGAGAAAATCCAAATTCGTCCAAATCATGAATACTGCAACTCGCCTTCAAATACCGTTTGAACAGGACCGGTCATCAAAACGTCCTCACCATCCGACCAAGTAATAAACAAATCCCCACCCGGCAGCGAAACCTTCACAGGCACGCCTTCTGCCAGCAGCCCCAAACGGACGCCCGCAACCACAGCCGCACAAGCCCCCGTACCGCAAGCCTGAGTTTCACCCACGCCGCGTTCAAATACGCGCAGGCGGATAGACTCCCTATCGACAATCTGCATAAAGCCGACGTTGACACGTTCCGGAAACTGTTCGTGCGACTCAATGGCCTCGCCCCAATGAGCCACGGGCGCAGTCTGTACATCCTCGACCACAATCACAGCATGAGGATTGCCCATATTCACACAACTGACCTGTACTGTCTCCAAACCGACCATCACCATATGCGTCAAAGCATCTTCCGCCTCGTCAGGAACCGGTACAAACGGGATTTCAGACGACGTAAAGCGCGGTTTGCCCATATTCACGGTAACCAAACCATTATCCAACAGCTTGGGAATAATCACACCCTTAGCCGTTTCAACCAGAATTTCCTTTTTATTAGTCAAACCTTTATCAGCCACAAATCGGGCAAAACAGCGCGCACCGTTGCCACACTGCTCCACCTCGCTGCCGTCCGAGTTAAAAATACGATAACGGAAATCCACCGCATCGGAAGACGGCTTTTCCACCAGCAGCAACTGATCGAAGCCCACTCCTCTAAAACGGTCGGACCATTCGGCAAGCGGCGCAGTCAGCGGATCAAAATCCTGCCCGATACCGTTTACCACCATAAAATCATTGCCCAAACCGTGCATTTTGGTAAATTTCAAGGTTTTCATCAGTTTTCCTGTTTGTAATCGAATTGAGATGTTTTTAGATATTGGCAACTAGGCATGGATACTCAGACAGAGATTTGACGCATCATCTTTTTTCAGACGACCTTTAGCCCTGTTCCAATGATTATGATTGTAAAATATCGGATGCCGCTGTAATTCTTCGGTCGTATTCCTCGCGGTGTTCCGGCAAGAGGTAGGGGCGCAGGAGGCTTAAGGTACGACGGACGCCGCGTGCTTTGGAGTCTTCGGTCAGTTTGGTACGCCCGCGCAGGGAGCTGTCGAAGTCGAACCAGTATTTCGTGACCATCCACATATTGACGGCGAGGTCGTTCATGGCGGTTTGGTCAGCTTGGATGATGTTCAGGCCGTTGAGCTGGGTGAGCAGGTTGACCAAGAGCGGGGAGACTTTGGCTTGGGTGAAGGTATTGTGTTCGCCCAATAGTTCGGCACTGCGCGCAAGCAGGGTGTTCACGTCGCTAAAGAGGAAGCGGTATTCCCACATGACGTCGTAAATGCCCGCCATATAGTTAATGGAGTCTTCCACATCAGACGGCAATACGGCTTCATTCAGGTATGCCAGCAGGGCTTCGCTGTAACGTTTGAAGAGCTGGACGATGATTTCGTCTTTGTTGCGGAAGTGGTAATAGAGATTACCCGGACTGATGCCCAAATGCGCCGCGATATGGTTGGTACTGATGTTGCGCTCGCCTTCCTCGTTGAAGAGCGCAAGGCTGGCGTCGATGATGCGGGTGTAAGTATTGGTTTTTGCAATGCGGGTCACGGGCATACTCCTTGGATTTATAGGCTGAACGAAGCGGGCAGCCAATTAGGTTCGGCGTGTAATTCTACCTGAAATCGAGTAAATACTGTATTGCAGACGTGTTGCGCCAGCTTCCAGACGTCATCTGAAGAGGCATTGTTTTTATTCACCAAAACCAAAGCCTGCCGGTCGTGTACCGCCGCACCGCCGATTTGGAAGCCTTTCAGACGACATTGGTCGATCAGCCATCCGGCGGCGAGTTTGACCGAACCGTCGGGCTGCGGATAGCGCGGCATATCGGGATGCTGCTGCAACAGGGAAACGGCTTTTTCCGCGCTGACGACGGGGTTCTTAAAGAAACTGCCGACATTACCAAGTACGTTAGGATTAGGCAGTTTACTGTTGCGGATTGCACACACTGCATCGGAAACGTCTTTCGCCGCCGGCATCCTGCCCGCGCTCAGTTCGGCAACAGCCGCTGCTAAATCGCCGTAACCCAAATTCGGCTCGAAACGCTCTTTCAGGGCGAACACGACCGAAACAATCACATAACGCCCTTTGCCTTCCTGCTTGAACAGGCTTTCGCGGTAGGCGAAGCGGCAATCGGCATTGGCAAGCTCGACAAAGGTTTCCGTATCCAAATCGAAGCAGCGCACGCTGTGAATCACGTCTTTTGCCTCCACGCCGTATGCGCCGATGTTCTGCACGGGCGACGCGCCGACCGTGCCCGGAATCAGGCTCAGATTTTCCAGCCCGTTCAAGCCCTGCGCGACGGTGTGCAGGACAAAATCGTGCCAGATTTCACCCGCCTGCGCTTCGATGTAAACGAGGTCGTCTGAACGCGCAATCTCGCGTATGCCTTTGTTTTCCATATGTACGACCAGTCCGTCGTAATCCTGCATCAAAAGGATGTTGCTGCCGCCACCTAGCCATAAAACGGTATCGCGGTCGAACTCGGGCAGTCGGACGATGTCGCGCAACTCGTCGGCGTGTTCGAGCGCGATAAAGGCTTGGGCTTGGGAGCGAAGGCCGAAGGTGTTGTAGGGGGTGAGGTCGGTTTGGTATTGGATGGGTTGCATGGGTTTAAACTTTAAAATGGGTATTGTCAGTGGCGGGCTTCAGCCCATAGTTTCAT
Source organism: Neisseria sicca (assembly GCF_017753665.1). Lineage (NCBI taxonomy): Bacteria > Pseudomonadati > Pseudomonadota > Betaproteobacteria > Neisseriales > Neisseriaceae > Neisseria > Neisseria sicca. The sequence continues at coordinate 411,371 of NZ_CP072524.1, read as the reverse complement.
ATTTTAATTGGCGGAGTTTTCAGACGACCTTATGCGATCTGACCATCTCCCTGCTGCACAATTCCAAGCACCACACTAAGGCGATGGCTGCGATGGTGAGCGAGGCGATCAATGCCGTCCAGAAGCCGTAAATGCCCATATCGAAACGGTAGGCGAGCAGGTAGCCCGGCAGCAGGCCGCAGCCCCAGAAGGCGGCGGCGTGGATGAACATCGGCACCTTTGTGACTTTATAGCCGCGCAGGGCGTAGGACGCGATGCATTGGGTGAAGTCTGCCGGTTGAAATAAGCCGGCGAACAACAGGACGGTGGCAGCAATGCTTAAAACCGCCGGATCATTGTTGTACATGCTTGCCAGCGGAGAACGGAATAATACCAAGGAAAGCACGGTAATCACGGCGAGCACCCAGCCCGAGACCAGCGATACGCCGGAAATATAACGCGCCCGCGAAAATTCGCGCCGTCCTAATGAAAAGCCGATGCGTACCGTCCCCGCCGAGCCGACGCTTTGCGGAATCATATAGAGAATCCCCGACAAACTGATGCCGACCTGCTGCGCCGCCACATAATCCTCGCCGAAAGGCGCAATCAAAAACACGATAAAAGAAAACGCGCTGGCTTCCAAAAAATAAGACAGCCCGATGGGCGCGCCGATTTTCCAAATCTGTTTGAACACCGCCCAATCCGGTTTGCCGAATTTTGCCGTCAGTCCGAACGGGCGGAAGAATTTTTCCTTAGCGATATAAATCCACAATGCCAGCGCGCTGAACCAAAACACCGCCATCGTCGCCAGTCCGCAGCCCGCACCGCCCAAAGTGGGCATACCGAATTTGCCGTAAACGAAAATATAGTTCAGCGGCACGTTCAATACAAACGCCGCGAAACTGACCAACATAATCAGGCGCGGGCGGTTCAGGCTGGAAGCGTAGGCGTGCAGGGCGCGGTGTACCATTGCCGCCGGCATCGCCAGACTGGTGAACAACATATACTGCGCCATCGTGCCTTCCACATAATCGCTCAAGGTCAGCCAGTTGCGGAACGGCGTAATCGCCGCCCACATCAATACCATGCCGAAAATCCCCAAGATCAGCCCGAACCAAATCCCCTGCCGCCCCGTTTCGCCCACTTCACCGGTTTTACCCGCGCCGTAAAGCTGGGCAATCATCGGGTTCAGCGCAGCCATAATGCCCATAAAGGTAATATAAACCGTGGCAAACGCGCTGCTGCCCAAAGCCACCGCCGCCAAGTCCTCCTTACCCGCACCGCCCGCCATCACGGTATCGACGAAACCGATACCCACCTGTGCGACTTGCGCCAACAGCATGGGCAGGGCAAGGGCGGTCAGCAGGCGGATTTCTTTCAGGAAGACGGAAAAGGAAAAGCGGTTGAGGTCGAGCAGCATAAGTGTTTGTAGAACTTTAAAAAAGCGGAAATAAAGAAACAGGTCGTCTGAAAACAGACGGCCTGTTCCGTATGGGATTTGAAAACGGAATTATATTGGAAACAACGGTTGATGGACAGCCAGAAACCTTTCAGACGACCTTAAACACCCTCAATGTCGTCTGAAAACCCTCAAATCGCCGCCTCAGAGCGTTCGCCCGTACGGATGCGGATAGCTTCTTCCACAGGCAGCACAAAGATTTTGCCGTCGCCGATTTTGCCGGAACGGGCGTTTTCGATAATAACGTCAATCACTCGTTCGACATCTTCATCGGCAATAATCAATTCGACTTTGACTTTGGGCAGAAAATCGACGGCGTATTCCGCGCCGCGGTAGATTTCTGTATGCCCTTTCTGACGGCCGAACCCTTTGACCTCGCTGACGGTCATGCCGGTGATGCCGATTTCGGTAAGGGCTTCGCGCACATCGTCGAGTTTGAAGGGTTTGATGATGGCTTCGATTTTTTTCATGGCACACTCCGATTGGAATAAGAATAAATGGCAAATATAACAGAAGCAGCAGGGAAACGATAAGCGGTACGGTTCACTCGGCGATGCGGCAATTTGCCGAAAGCTGTTATTCCCGCGCAGGCAGGAATCCAAATCTCTGCTCAGAAATATTTAAAGACTACTGTAAATCCAAACTTCTATATTCCTTCCCGCGCAGGAATGACGGCATTTGATATAAAGACATACGGAAGCAGTTGCCCACCCCTACTTCCTAAAATTTTCCACATACCCGACTTCCGACGAAAATCAGAAAAACAGATAAAACCCTTATCCCTTAATATTTTCAGACGACCCCTACATTTTCCCCGACCACAGGTCGTCTGAAAAATTGTCAACATTTTAACCCAAATTACCAAGCAACCCAGACCCATTCGGCGTATAATACGGCCTTTCCCAACCGCATTTGAGAGCTGAATTATGTCTGTTGTTTTGCCCTTGCGCGGCGTTACCGCCCTTTCCGATTTCCGTGTTGAAAAACTCTTGCAAAAAGCAGCCGCACTCGGTCTGCCCGAAGTGAAACTGAAAAGCGAATTTTGGTATTTTGTCGGCAGCGAGAAAGCATTGGATGCCGCGACTGTCGAAAAACTGCAAGCCTTGTTGGCGGCGCAAAGCGTTGAACAAACGCCCGAAGCGCGCGAGGGCTTGCATTTATTTTTGGTAACGCCCCGTTTGGGCACGATTTCGCCGTGGGCTTCCAAGGCGACCAATATCGCCGAAAACTGCGGTTTGGAAGGCATAGAGCGCATCGAACGCGGCATGGCGGTGTGGCTGGAAGGTTGTCTGAATGATGAACAGAAACAGCAATGGGCGGCTTTGCTGCACGACCGCATGACCGAATCCGTATTGCCCGATTTTCAGACGGCCTCCAAATTATTCCACCATCTCGAATCCGAAACTTTCTCCAGCGTCGATGTTTTGGGCGGCGGTAAAGAGGCATTGGTCAAAGCCAATACCGAAATGGGCTTGGCACTTTCAGCCGACGAAATCGATTATCTGGTTGAAAACTACCAGGCTTTGCAGCGCAATCCGTCCGATGTTGAATTGATGATGTTCGCGCAGGCAAACAGCGAACACTGCCGCCACAAAATCTTCAACGCCGATTTCATCCTCAACGGCGAAAAACAGCCAAAATCGCTCTTCGGCATGATACGCGACACGCACAACGCGCATCCCGAAGGCACGGTCGTTGCCTATAAAGACAATTCGTCCGTGATTGAAGGCGCGAAAATCGAGCGTTTCTATCCGAATGCGGCGGAAAACCAAGGCTACCGCTTCCACGAGGAAGACACGCATATCATCATGAAAGTGGAAACACACAACCATCCGACCGCCATCGCGCCGTTTGCGGGCGCGGCAACGGGCGCGGGCGGCGAAATCCGCGACGAAGGTGCAACGGGCAAAGGTTCGCGTCCGAAAGCGGGCTTGACCGGCTTTACCGTCTCCAACCTGAATATCCCTGGCTTGGAGCAGCCTTGGGAACAAGCCTACGGCAAACCCGGCCATATTGCTTCTCCTCTAGACATCATGATTGAAGGCCCGATCGGCGGCGCAGCGTTCAACAACGAATTCGGCCGTCCGAACCTCTTGGGCTACTTCCGTACCTTTGAAGAAAAATTCGACGGTCAAGTCCGCGGCTATCACAAACCGATTATGATTGCCGGCGGCTTGGGCAGCATTCAGGCGCAGCAGACGCATAAAGACGAAATCCCCGAAGGCGCATTGCTGATTCAACTGGGCGGCCCGGGTATGCTTATCGGCTTGGGCGGCGGCGCGGCTTCATCCATGAATACCGGTACAAACGACGCATCTCTGGACTTCAACTCCGTACAACGCGGCAACCCCGAAATCGAACGCCGCGCGCAGGAAGTCATCGACCGCTGCTGGCAGCTTGGCGACAAAAACCCGATTATCTCCATCCACGACGTCGGCGCTGGCGGCTTGTCCAACGCCTTCCCCGAACTCGTTAACGATGCCGGACGCGGCGCAGTATTCAAGCTGCGCGAAGTCCCGCTGGAAGAACACGGTCTCAACCCATTGCAAATCTGGTGCAACGAATCGCAAGAGCGTTATGTGTTGTCGATTTTGGAAAAAGATTTGGACACCTTCCGCGCCATCTGCGAACGTGAACGCTGCCCGTTTGCCGTGGTCGGCACGGCGACTGACGACGGCCATTTGAAAGTGCGCGACGATTTGTTCTCCAACAATCCCGTCGATTTGCCGCTGAACGTCTTGCTCGGCAAACCGCCCAAAACCACGCGCAGCGACAAAACCGTGAGGTCGTCTGAAAAACCGTTTAACGCGGGCGATATCGACATCACCGAAGCCGCCTACCGCGTTCTGCGCCTGCCTACCGTAGCCTCCAAAAACTTCCTAATTACCATCGGCGACCGCAGCGTCGGCGGCATGACCCACCGCGACCAAATGGTCGGCAAATACCAAACCCCCGTAGCCGACTGCGCCGTTACCATGATGGGCTTCAACACCTATCGCGGCGAAGCGATGTCTATGGGCGAAAAACCGACCGTCGCCCTGTTTGACGCGCCCGCCTCGGGCAGAATGTGCGTCGGCGAAGCCATCACCAACATCGCGGCGGTCAACATCGGCGACATCGGCAATATCAAACTCTCCGCCAACTGGATGGCGGCATGCGGCAACGAGGGCGAAGACGAAAAACTCTACCGCACCGTTGAAGCAGTTTCCAAAGCCTGTCAGGCATTGGATTTGAGCATTCCCGTGGGCAAAGACAGTTTGTCGATGAAAACCGTTTGGCAGGATGGCGCGGACAAGAAATCCGTCGTTTCGCCGTTGAGCCTGATTATCTCCGCGTTCGCGCCGGTTCAAGACGTGCGCAAAACCGTTACGCCCGAATTGAAAGACGTCGAAGACAGCGTATTGCTGTTTATCGATTTGGGCTTCGGCAAAGCGCGTATGGGCGGCTCGGCGTTCGGTCAGGTCTATAACAATATGAGCGGCGACGCGCCCGATTTGGACGATACAGGTCGTCTGAAAGCGTTTTACAACGTGATTCAACAGCTTGTCGCTGAAGACAAACTCTTGGCGTATCACGACCGCAGCGACGGCGGTTTGTTTGCGACGCTGGCGGAAATGGCGTTTGCGGCACGGTGCGGCTTGAATGTGGATTTGACCTCACTGGTTGCCAACCAAGCCGATGTCAACGAAGCCAGCATACGCGCATTGTTCAATGAAGAGCTGGGCGCAGTGATTCAAATCGCCAAACAAGATGTCTCAGCAGCAGAAGCCTTGTTCAAAGCGGCAGCGCTGCCCTTGCATACCGTTGCCACCATCGGTTCTGACGAAAAAATCGTTATCCGCAATCAGGCAGGTATCGTGTTGGAACAAAATCGCGTCGACCTGCAACGCGCATGGCAGGAAACCAGCCACGCCATCCAACGCCTGCGCGACAACCCTGCCTGCGCCGACAGCGAGTTCGCCCTGATTGGCGACAATGAACGCAGCGCATTGTTTGCCGACGTGACATTCGACGTGAATGAAGACATCGCCGCGCCTTTCGTCAACAGCGGCGCGAAACCCAAAATCGCCATCCTGCGCGAACAGGGCGTAAACGGGCACATCGAAATGGCCGCCGCCTTCACCCGCGCCGGCTTCGATGCCTACGACGTGCATATGTCCGACCTGATGGCAGGCCGCGTCCACCTTGCCGACTTCAAAATGCTGGCGGCGTGCGGCGGCTTCAGCTACGGCGACGTACTCGGCGCGGGCGAAGGCTGGGCGAAATCCATCCTGTTCCACCCCGCCCTGCGCGACCAGTTCGCCGCCTTCTTCGCCGACCCGAACACACTGACACTGGGCGTGTGCAACGGCTGCCAAATGGTCAGCAACCTCGCCGAAATCATCCCCGGCACGGCAGGCTGGCCGAAGTTCAAGCGCAACCTGAGCGAACAGTTCGAAGCGCGCCTGAGCATGGTTCACGTCCCCAAATCAGCCTCCCTGATCCTGAACGAAATGCAAGGCTCCAGCCTGCCTGTCGTGGTCAGCCACGGCGAAGGCCGCGCCGACTTCGCGCTTCACGGCGGCAAAATTTCAGAGGATCTCGGCATCGCGCTGCAATACGTCGACGGACAAAACCAGATTACCCAAACCTACCCGCTCAACCCCAACGGCTCGCCGCAAGGCATCGCCGGCGTTACCAATGCCGACGGCCGCGTTACCATCATGATGCCCCACCCCGAACGCGTGTACCGCGCCGCGCAAATGAGCTGGAAACCGGAAGACTGGACGGAACTGTCCGGCTGGTACCGCCTCTTTGCCGGAGCAAGGAAGGCGTTGGGTTAACCGGCAGGCTGATTTGATTCGGCTTTAAAGAGAAAGGTCGTCTGAAAACGATTTAGCGGATTCTGCTATATCTGTTTTCAGACGACTTTTATATGTTCTTTTGCGTATAAGACCGAGCCGACCGCCGTCATTCCTGCCTGCGCGGGAATGACGGCCTAGATTTTTTGTCCCGAACCTATATACAAATAAACTTAATTGAATTTATAGAAAGATTTGGAGAAGCTTATGTCTAACATAGTAATTTTTAAAAACATGCCGAATGATGATGACTATATTAAATGGATTGATGAAAACCCAAATGGATTTGTATTAAATATAGATCAAACTAAAGACCCTTCTAAGATTTGGAAAGATTATCCCAAAATACATTTTGCTAATTGTAACCAACTAAATAAAAGGCCGGGGCGCACAACTGGAAAATATTTCAAAGTTTGCTCAAACTCAATTGAAGAACTTGAAAAATGGAGCCTGGATGAATACAGAAGAGAACTAACTCCATGCGGAACCTGTAAGAAAAACGGATTACCGGTAGGACGGCTCATGGGAATACCAAATTTTCAGGTAGCTTCTGCCCTGTCCTTAAAATCTGATATAGACGAACTCGAAGAATGTTTAGCCTCCGAAACTAATCCAGAAAAGCGAACTGAAATTGAAACTTTGATAAAAGCCCGTCAAGGGCAAGGCAGATTCCGGCAAAAACTACTCGAACTGTATCCGAACTGCCCGCTAACAGGTCTAGATGTTCGGTCTTTACTTATTGCCAGCCATATCAAACCTTGGAGCAAATGCAATAATGAAGAGAGGTTAGATCCCTTCAATGGACTGATGCTCGCACCCAATATTGACGCATTATTCGATAGCGGACTGATTACGTTTGATGCCGACGGTACGATAAAAATCAGTCCGAAAATCGATCTGGAAAATCAAAAGCGGCTTGGAATTTCTCCCGATATGAAATTAAAAATCGAACCTGAAAGCGAAAAATATTTCGAGTATCACCGCAACCATGTCTTCCAAAAAGAAAAATAGATAGTGTTGAACAGTCCGTTGATTTAAGGTCGTCTGAAAACGGGTTGGCACAAAATCCGCTATACCTATTTTCAGACGACCTTTTTGCGTCCTTTTGCATATAAAGACCAAACCGACCGCCGTCATTCCCGCGCAGGCGGGAATCCAGACCTCTGCATTTCAGAAATATTTAAAGATTACTGTAAATCTAAACTTTTGGATTCCCACCTACACAGGAATGACGATGATTGAGTATTTTCCATTTGAATTCACCATAAAACCAAAATGCCTGCCCTTTTTCGGGCAGGCATTTTCATACGTCAGTTCAATCAGGTTCGGCTCAATATTCCACCGTCCAGCCTATCTCGCCGCCTGCGCGCATCGGGACGAGTTCGCCGTCGCCATAAGGAACGCTTGCGGGGACGGTTTGGCTTTGTTTGACGAGGGTTATCGTGTCGGTGTTTTCGGGAATGCCGTAGAACCTTGCGCCGTTTTTCGAGGCGAAGGCTTCGAGTTTGTCCAACGCGCCTGCTTTTTCAAACACTTCGGCGTAAAGCTCGATGGCGGTCATGGCGCTGAACATACCGGCGCAGCCGCAGGCGTTTTCTTTGGCGGATTTGGCGTGCGGCGCAGAATCGGTGCCGAGGAAGAATTTGTGCGCCTTCTCGCCGGTAACGGCGGCAACCAATGCCTGACGGTGGGTTTCGCGTTTGAGTACGGGCAGGCAGAAATGATGGGGGCGCACGCCGCCGACCAAGAGGTCGTTGCGGTTGAGCAGGAGGTGTTGCGGGGTCACGGAGGCGGCAACGTTGTCGCCTGCTTCCAAAACCAGGCGGGCGGCTTCGGCGGTGGTGATGTGTTCGAACACGACTTTGAGATTCGGCACTTGCGCCAAAACGGGTTTCATCACGCGCTCGATAAAGGCGGCTTCGCGGTCGAAAATGTCGATTTCGGGATCGGTTACTTCACCGTGGACGAGGAACAGGATGTCCTGTTTTGCCATTTCTTCCAACACAGGAATGAGTTTGAACAGGTCGGTTACGCCGGAATCGGAATTGGTCGTCGCGCCGGCGGGGTAAAGTTTGAAGGCGACGATGCCGGCTGCTTTGGCTTCGCGCACAAGTTCGGGCGTGGCTTGGTCGGTCAGGTAAAGCGTCATCAACGGCTCAAACGCGCTGCCTTCGAGCAATGCCGCCATGATGCGCGCTTTGTAGGCAAGCGCGTCGGCAACGCTGACGACGGGCGGTTTGAGGTTGGGCATGATGACGGCGCGCCCCATCTGGCGGGCGGTATAGGGGGCAACGGCTTTGAGCGCGTCGCCGTCGCGCAGGTGCAGGTGCATATCGTCGGGGCGGATGATGGTCAGGGTTTGCATGAGTGTTCCTTTTTAGATTTTTGGGTTTCAGACGACCCCTTGATGCTCCCTTAAAGGTCGTCTGAAAAGGCTATTGCACAAGAACAGGCTTGCCGTTGTAGGACTGATGCGTCAGGTAAAACACTGCCTGTACGGGCAACTGGTCGGACGGGGTGGTTTTGACGGTCAACAGGGTTTCTTCCGAGCTGCCCGAAGCGCGCCACGCATAGGACAACTGGCGGATCGGAATCGGCGATTCGGACGCTTGATCGGTGCGCAATTCGTTGTTCAAACCCTTCGGCGGGTTTTCGACCAATACCATAAACTGCTTGCGTATCAAGGTTTCGTCCGCACGCGCCGTCTTCACGCTGCAACTGTCGCCGGTCAGGCTCAAATAATAATCCGCGCCGTCCTGCGTTTTCTTCCAAACGGCAAGCGCATCCAGCTCGATGAAACCTGCGGGCAGCCTGCCGATTTCTTCCGCGTTCAAAGCCGTCAACTTTTCATTATCGGCAAAAGAGCGCACTCTATCGGCAGCCCCGTCAAAAGCGACGCAGCCTTGCCGGAACAATTCCGCCGCCGCGTTCGCACGATCCGCCATCTGCTCGGGCGGCACTTCCTCCCTGCCGCACGCCGCCAATAAAACGGAGAAAGCGGCAAGCGTCAAAAGCCTTGAAATCGGACGTTTCACCATTTTCAGACGACCTTTATTTGTGTTTCACGACCAGCGTGAACACGCCGTCTTCTTCGCGCGATTCGAGCAAGACATGCCCGGTCTGGCGGCAGAACGCCTCAAAATCGCCGGGCGCGCCGCCGTCGGTCGCCAACACGGTCAGGACTTCGCCCGCCTGCATTTGCGCCAAGGCTTTTTTGGTTTTCAAAATCGGCAAAGGGCATCTGAGCCCCTTCAAGTCTAAGGTGTGTGCGTTCATATTTTCCGATGTTCCGTTAACAGGATTAACATGAATTATACCGTACTTACTTGCACCCCACCCCGCCAAACCCATAAAATAAAGCCGTTTTTCACTTTGGAGCAAACCATGCGCCGTCTCGCCCTCCTGACTCTCTGCCTCGCCGCCACGGCAGTCAACGCCGCTGGATTCAGCGAAAAAGATACCCCCTTCAACACACGCTACAAAGAAAGCCCCGAAGAAGCAGCAGCCCGCGAGTTTGCCGAACAAAAAACCGCGCTCCCACCCCTGCCCGACACCCAATCCGGCGACTGGTTCGACCTCTACGTCAGCGAAGACTACGTCAAACAGCCCAAAATCCTCCTCAGCAGCCTGCAAATCATGCCCTCTCCCGACGGCAGCATCCGCTACATCCTGAATGTGCGTTCCGACAAAGGCCATGACAACCTGACCGTCGAAGGCCTCTTCTGCGCCCGCTCTTCCTTCACATACGGCAAAGACAAACGCTCGTCTTATAAAGTGTTCGGCTACGGCGACACCGTCAACCGCCGCTGGATCGAGCCGCACAAAGCCGAATGGAAACCCATAGGCTCGACCTTCAACAAAAACGACGCGATGCGCGCCGTCCTCTACCAAGCCTTCTGTACCGACGGCGTACCGACCACCACCGAAGGTCTGGTCAAACGCCTCAAAGAACGCGCCGGACGCTACGCGCCGAAGATGGTGCGCCACGACAAATAAGCCGTTTGACGGTTTCAAACATCAAAAAAGGTCGTCTGAAACATTTTCAGACGACCTTTGTTCCATTCGAATCAAATACGGATATCAGGTACTTTATTGAACAGACGATAGAAATTGTCGCTAGTGTAAGCAGCAAGCGTTTCTACAGATTCGCCGCGCAGTTTCGCCACAAACTCGGCGGTATAGCGGACATAGGAAGGTTCGTTAGGCTTGCCGCGTTTGGGAACTGGAGCGAGAAACGGTGCATCGGTTTCGACCAGTATTCTGTCCGCAGGGACATATTTGGCGGCTTCCTGAATTTGCGGGGCATTTTTGAAGGTAACAATGCCGGAGAAGGAAATGTACAGCCCCAAATCCAAGGCAGCTTTGGCGAAAGCGGTATCTTCGGTAAAGCAGTGGATAACGCCCGAGTTGGTTTGACCTTCTTTCAGAATCGCCAAAGTATCGGCGGCGGCATCGCGGGTGTGGACAATCACGGGCAAACCGCTTTCATTGGCGGCTTGGATGTGTTCGGCAAAGCGGCGATGCTGCCATGCCAAATCGCCTTTGCACCAATAATAATCCAAGCCCGTTTCGCCTATGCCGACGACTTTCGGGTGTTTTGCCGCTTCAACCATTTCGGCAACGGTAAATTCTTCGGCTTCTTGACTGTCGGGGTGGACGCCTATGGTGCAGTAAACCTGTTCATTGGCTTGGGCAATGTCGAAGACTTCGGCGAAACTCTGTTTGCTCACGCTGATGGCAAGCGCCTGCTTGACGCTTTGTTCTTCCATGTTGGCAAACACTTCAGGCAGGCGGTTGCTTAAGCCTTCGAAATTGAGGTGACAGTGCGAATCGATTAAATGCATAGTTTTAAAGCGTGAAGGTGACGCGGTCGCTGCGCAGTTTCGGTCCCAGCTCGCCTTCAATCAGGGTTTTCGCCTGAAGGCAGCTCTCGTGTTCGGAAAATGCCAGTCCGACGCCTTTAGGACGGTGTGCGGAAGTACGTGCGGGGTTGATCCAAACGACTTTGGTAGGCAGGAAGCGTTTGGGGTAATCGGCGATTTCAACGGCGAGCAGGATGTCTTCGCCCAATGAAAATACGTCTTCGGTTGGAACGAAAAGTCCACCGTGTTCGAGAAACGGCATATAGCAGTTGTAGAGCAGAGTCGGGTCTTTAAGCTGCAACGCCATCATTTTCGCCGGAATGTCTTTATTGTTGTTTACCATTTTGTTTTACCTTATCTAATTATTTGTTTTGCCAAAATTCGAGATATTCAGTCAGCAGATACTCAAGCTGCATTTTAACACTCAAGGTGTGGTATCCGTAAGGGCTGAGTGCGTTCAGACGACCTGTCAGCGCAAACAGGCGGCACGGATCGGTTTTGGAAGCCGTCTGCGACAATGCCTGCGCGTAATTGGGATAATAAAGCGGCGGCATTTGTTGTTGCGCCAAGCCGACATCCAACAGCCATTTCTGCATCCAATCGATGAAGACTGCCAACGGCTGCTTGTATTTATCAAACGCAGCGGCGTAGTCGAGTATCGTCAACAGGCGCGGCGCAGCAAGTAAAGTGAGCAGCTCTTCGCGCAATTCATCCATTTCGGGCGTATGGGCAAACAAGGGCGCACCGCTGTGAAAAGCCAGCAAAGATTCCGCATCGTCGACACCCTCTTTCCGAAGATACGCCAAAGCTTCGTCGCGCGAAGGTGCGGGCAAAACCATCTGGCGGCAACGGCTTTTAATGGTCGGAAGAAGCTTGTCGCGCGCATGCGTAACCATCAAAAAAACAACATGTTGCGGCGGTTCTTCCAAAGCCTTAAGCAAGCCGTTTGCCGCCTGCACGTTCATACTTTCAGCGGGATGCACCAATACCACCCGCAATCCGCCGCGCACAGCCGTCAGATAAATGTTTTCCACAATATCGCGCACGGCATCGATTTTAATCTGCAACAATTTTCGCCCGACCGCACTGTCTTCGGGGATTTCAGGAGTGAGTTCGTAAAAATCGGGATGGCTGTTTTGCAAAAACAAATGACACGAAGCGCATACGCCGCAAGGCTGATGATCTTCCCGAGGCGATTCGCACAGCAAAGCCTGCGCCACAAACCGCGCAAACGCTGTCTTACCGGTGTTTTCCTTGCCGGTAAACAGCCAAGCGTTCGGACGGTTTTCCCAATGGCCAGCAAGCTGCCGCCACTGGTTTTGATGCCACGGATAAATCATATTAGAAAGTACAAGCGTTTGAACAAAAGCGTGATTATACAGGGAAATGTTAGAGGTCGTCTGAAAAGCGGCTTCCGTTGCAGACGACCTTGCCGGATGTGCATTATTTTTAAGCAACATGATTTTTTGTTTGTATATCAATCGTCAAACCGATTTATACACAGGCTGTTCACACAGTTTGCCTGACAAAATGTGTATCACAACAAAATCCACACAATACTTTTTTCAAATTTCAAACAACAGCCTGCGCTATAATCCGCCTCATTCACTTTCACCCTTTCAATCATGAACCGACAAAAAACCTACCTGCTGCTGACCGCCCTTTTCACCCTGATTTTCATCGCACTCATCATGCTCGGCGGCTACCTGCTTTCCATCCAAAGCAAACAATTCGCCGTCGCCGCCTTCCTGTTCGCATTCGGCGCCGTCTTCGCCCAAATCGGCAGCCTCGCCCTCTACATCCGCCACAAAGCCCGCGCACAAATCATGCGTGAGCAACAAACCGAATCCCATTAAGGCTGGGTATTGTTCGTTATCCGTTTGCCGGTTCTACAGGCTTTACATAGGTAAAGTTTTGTTTGCCGCATTGTTCCCCCCCCCCTTGCAATTTACACTGACACCGCATACAACTTGTATGTTCTTAAATCTTTCAACCCACGGGAGTAGACTTATGAAACAAAACATCATCGTTGTCTTATTCAACATCTCCAGCGAAGCTTATCAAGCCTTTTCTGAATTGAAAGCTTACTCGCAGACAACAGATGCTTTGGTGGCACAAGCCGTTTTGATTAAAAAGGAAAATGGTCTGATTATCCCAGCAGAAAGCACCGACTTTACCGCCAATACGGTCGAAGGCACATGGACGGGCGGCCTCATTGGTTCACTGGTCGGCATTCTCGGCGGTCCTATCGGTGTTCTGTTGGGTGGAGCTACTGGCGCACTCATCGGCAGTGATGCAGGCACTGCCCAAACATTGGGAGAGGGGTTGTTGCTGGAAAATACAGCCAAAAAACTGGATAACGGCAGTACTGCAATCATTATTTTGGCGCAAGAATCCGACGAAGCTGTATTGGATGCCTTCTTCCACCGTTTCAAAACCGTTATTCTCCGGCAAGATGCAGCCGTTGCCCAACAGGACGTATTGGCAGCAATAGAAGCGCAGGAAGAAGTGGCACGTCAGGCACACGAAGCGTGGAAAAAACAGCGCAAAGCCGAGCGCAAAGAGAAAGTGGAAGCCTTCAAGGCCGACATCAAACAAAAATTCGACAAATTGGCAGCCAAGTTGAAATAACACTGCCACCAACCCAAGGTATGTAACCGCTCAAATTTTCCGTTTCGGATGCATGCCAAACCGGTTTGAGGCTACCTGAAAATCTATTTTTCAGGTAGCCTCTCCCTTTTTCATGCCCCGCCAAACCATCATGCTCACCCCGCAAAGCTGCGACCTATTCCAACGCCCATTTTTCCAGTTCGCCCAAATCCGCCAATACCAGCCCGAAACCGAAGCGCAAACCAAGCAAGGCCGACTACAAAGCCGCGTGGCAAGTGTGGCGCACGTTGGTTTTACAGGTAGCCTCACAACTGGGCGCGGGCTTTGCCCCGCCGCATATCGAACGCTGGTGCAACGGCTGGCAGCGCGACCTGGCTAGTCGAAACCCTGCACCGCCTGCTGCCAGTGTACGAAGCCTGCCACAATGTGCGGCTGTGAGCGGAAGCAAGCTTCCCCCATCTGCCGTTAAGGCTACCTGAAATCTAAAAGAAACAAACAAAACCAATGACCAAACGCCGAACCTTCCTCATTCTGACCATCCTCTTCACCCTGCTCTTCATCGCATTGGTAACGTTGGGCGCCTACCTGCTTTCCATCCAAAGCAAACAATTCGCCGTCGCCGCCTTCCTATTCGCCTTCGGCGCCGTCTTCGCCCAAATCGGCAGCCTCGCCCTCTACATCCGCCATAAAGCCCGCGCACAAATCATGCGCTCGCAACAAACCGAACCCCATTAAGGAAAACCCATGTTCGACAAAATCGTCCTCGCCAGCGGCAACGCAGGCAAACTCAAAGAATTTTCCCGCCTCTTCGCCGATTTGAACATCGAAGTCCTGCCGCAATCGCAGTTCGACACGCCCGAATGCCCCGAGCCGTACCGCACCTTCGTCGAAAATGCGCTCGCCAAAGCCCGCCACGCCGCCAAACACAGCGGCCTGCCCGCGCTCGCCGACGACTCCGGTATCTGCGCCGCCGCATTAAACGGCGCACCCGGTATCCTCTCCGCCCGCTATGCCGGAGCCAATCCCAAATCCGATGCCGCCAACAACAAACGCCTTTCAGACGACCTCTCCGACCAAGCCGACAAAAGCTGCCACTACGTCTGCGTCCTCGTCCTCGTTCGCCACGAAAACGACCCGCAGCCCATCATCGCCGAAGGCATTTGGCACGGACAATGGCAGGCAGAAGCCGCAGGAACCCACGGCTTCGGCTACGACCCTCATTTCTACCTGCCCGAACACAACTGCACCGCCGCCGAGCTTGCCCCCGAAATCAAAAACGCCGAAAGCCACAGGGGGCAGGCGTTGCGAGAATTGTTGAGAAAAATTGAAGCCTTATAAATCAATCCATAGGTCGTCTGAAAAAATTTCAGACGACCTCAATCCCAAAAAGCACACCATGACCCAAATCACTTTCCAACGCCCCGGACAACTCACCGCCCTGCCGCCCCTGTCACTCTACATCCACATCCCGTGGTGCATCAAAAAATGCCCGTATTGCGACTTCAATTCCCACAGTCTGAAAAACGGATTGCCCGAAGCCGCCTATATCGACGCGCTGCTGACCGATTTGCAGCTCGAATTGCCCAATATTTGGGGCAGGCCGGTGGAAACGATATTTTTCGGCGGCGGTACGCCCAGCCTGTTTCAGGCGGAGTCGATTGACCGTTTGTTGAGCGGCGTGCGTTCGCTGTTGCGCTTGCAGCCGGAAGCGGAAATTACTTTGGAAGCCAATCCGGGTACATTTGAAATCGAGAAGTTTCAAGGATTTAAAGACGCAGGTATCACGCGGCTTTCTATTGGCGTGCAGAGTTTCAACGACGATATGCTTGCGCGGCTGGGGCGCGTCCACAACGGCAAAGAAGCCTTAACCGCCATAGCTACCGCCTTGAAATTATTTGATAAAGTCAATATCGACTTGATGTACGCCCTGCCGAACCAGACCGTTCAGACGGCCTTGGGCGACATGCAAACCGCCATCGCCACAGGTGCAACCCACATCAGCGCGTATCATCTGACGATGGAGCCAAACACGCCGTTCGGTCATACGCCGCCGAAAGGTTTGCCGCAAGACGAAGCCGCCCTCGACATCGAAGACGCGGTACACGGCGCGCTGGAAGGCGCGGGTTTTATCCACTACGAAACATCGGCTTTTGCGAAACCCGCCATGCAGTGCCGCCACAATTTGAACTACTGGCAGTTCGGCGATTATTTAGGCATAGGCGCGGGCGCGCACGGAAAAATCTCCTACCCCGACCGCATCGAGCGCACCGTCCGCCGCCGCCATCCCAACGACTACCTCGCCTTAATGCAAAGTCAGCCAAGTGTTGCCGTCGAACGCAAAACCGTTGCCGCCGAAGATTTGCCGTTCGAATTCATGATGAACGCCCTGCGCCTGACCGACGGCGTACCCGCCGCGATGTTGCAGGAACGCACAGGCGTACCCGCCGCCAAAATCATGGCGCAAATCGAAACGGCAAGACAAAGAGGTTTGCTGGAAACCGACCCGACCGTGTTCCGCCCGACCGAACGGGGACGGTTGTTTTTAAACGATTTGTTGCAATGCTTTTTGTAAGATTGGATTTTTTCAGACGACCTTGATACACCAAACCGTAACATCCGCAGACTGCCGCTTCATTAAGGTCGTCTGAAAATATCCATACCCTACACAATCACTCGGTTTTATACGATAATCGACACCGTTTTCATCAAAGTTCCCATCTTTCAGACGACCCCGACAACAGGAGAAAATCATGTCCAAAACCATCATCCACACTGACAAAGCCCCTGCCGCCATCGGCGCATACAGCCAAGCCGTACGCGCGGGCGACACCGTTTACATGAGCGGTCAAATCCCCCTCGATCCCGCCACCATGACCGTTGTCGGCAACGGCGACTTCCGAGCCGAAGCACGCCAGGTTTTTAAAAACCTGCAAGCCGTCGCCGAAGCCGCAGGCGGCACGCTGGGCGACATCGTCAAACTCAACGCCTACCTGACCGACCTTACCAACTTCGCCGTCTTCAACGAAGTCATGGCAGAGTTCATCCAAGAACCCTTCCCCGCCCGCGCCGCCGTCGGTGTTGCCTCCCTGCCCAAAGGCGTGCAGGTCGAAGCCGAAGCCGTGCTGGTACTGAACGCATAAGACACACAACCCGTTTCAGACGACCTCCCACAAGCCAAAGGTCGTCTGAAACACCACACACAATCGGACAATAACAACAATGGCACACTACGCAATCGGCGATATTCAAGGCTGCTTCGACGAATTCACCCTTCTGCTCGACAAAATCAACTTCAACCACGGCACAGACACCCTCTGGCTCGTCGGCGACATCGTCAACCGCGGCCCTAAATCCCTCGAAGTCCTCCAATTCTGCATGGAACACGAAAGCAGCGTCCGCATGGTTCTCGGCAACCACGACCTGCACCTGCTCGCCGTCGGCTGCGGCGAAGGCACGGTCAAGCGAAGCGACACCATCACACCCATCCTCACCCACACCGACAGCAAAAAAATGCTCGACTGGCTGCGTTTCCAACCCCTGCTCATCAAAGGCGTCCGCCATGTTATGGTTCACGCTGGCATTCTGCCCCAATGGACCATCGCCCGCGCCGAATTGCTCGCCAGCGAAACCGAAGCCGAGCTGCGCGGCAAAAAATACAAAAAGTTTTTCTCCAAAATGTACGGCAACAAACCCGCCGAATGGAGCGAAGACCTGACCGGCTACGACCGCCTGCGCATGATTGTCAACGTCTTTACCCGAATGCGTGCGCTGACGCTGAAAAACGAACTCGACTACGACTACAAATCCACCCTCAAAAAAATGCCCACGAACCTACGCCCTTGGTTCAAAGCCCCAAACAGGCAAAACCTCAGTCACACCATCGTCTTCGGACACTGGTCGTCGCTGGGCTTTATGAACATCGACAACATCCTTTCCCTCGACACCGGCGCACTTTGGGGCGGCGAACTGACCGCCATCAACCTTGCCGACCACAGCATCACCCAAGTCTCCTCCCTCGGCGGTTTGGACTGGAAAACGGCTTTGAAATAATTCATATAGTGTTAAATTTAAATCAGGACAAGGCGACGAAGCCGCAGACAGCACAGATAGTACGGAACCGATTCACTTGGTGCTTCAGCACCTTAGAGAATCGTTCTCTTTGAGCTAAGGCGAGGCAACGCCGTACTGGTTTAAAGTTAATCCACTATAAAAATGAAAAAGGTCGTCTGAAAACCAAAATTCAGGTTTTCAGACGACCTTTTATATCGACAAACCGCAAGCCTTACCCGCGGTTTGACAATCAAGCCAGCGGGGCGAGCAGTTTGTCGAAGGCTTCTTCAAACTGTTTCAAACCGTCTTCCTGCAAGCGGTTGGCGAGGGTTTCCACATCTATGCCGAGCGCAGCGGTTTCGGCAAGCTGCGCTTGTGCTTCGTCCACACCTTCGGTCAGCGTGGCTTTGGCTGTGCCGTGGTCGATGAAGGCTTTGAGGGTGGCGTCGGGGACGGTGTTGACGGTGTGTGCGCCGATCAGGCTGTCAACGTAGAGCGTGTCGGGATAGGCAGGGTTTTTGACGCCTGTGGATGCCCACAAGAGCTGCACGCGGTTTGCGCCTTTGGCTTCCAGCGCGGCAAATTCGGGGCTGCCGAAGTATTGCGCCCAGTCTTGGTAGGCGGCTTTGGCAAGGGCGATGGCGATTTTGCCTTTGAGGTGATCGGGCAGCGTGGCGTCCAGCGCGCCGTCCACGCGGGAGATGAAGAAGCTGGCAACGGCTTGGATATGGGCAACGCTTTGCCCGGCTGCCAAGCGTTTGGCGATGCCGCGCGCGTAGGCTGCGTAGGCTTTGAGGGTTTGGGCGCGTGAGAACAGCAGGGTCAGGTTCACGCTGATGCCGTCGGCGATGAGGGTTTCGAGTGCTTCGATGCCTGCGTCGGTAGCGGGGACTTTAATCATGGCGTTTTTACGCGCGATGGCGGCATGGAGACGGCGGGCTTCTTCTACCGTGCCTTGTGCGTCTTTGGCAAGCTCGGGAGAAACTTCGAGGCTGACGAAACCGGTTTTGCCGCCGGTGGATTCATGTTCGGCAAGGCAAACGTCGCAGGCTGCCTGTACGTCGGCAATCGCCATGGTTTCGTAGCGTTGTTTGGGGCTGAGGTCTTGCTGCTTGAGGGCGGCGACTTCATCGGCGTAAAGCGCGTCGCCGGCGAAGGCTTTTTGGAAGATGGCGGGATTGGAAGTTACGCCGCACACGCCTTGTTTCAACATTTGCGCCAATTCGCCGCTTTGTATGAGCGAGCGGGAAAGGTTGTCCAGCCAGATTTGTTGTCCTAATGCTTTAACGTCCGATAAAATAGTCATCTCTGATTCCTTTAAATATAGGTTATTTGCGAAGCAGGCAGTAATGCTACCCCTATTCGGAAAATTTGGATAGTTTATTAGGGCATTTCATCATGTCCAAAATCATATAAAACGAACACAAAAAGGCATTCATTTATGGCAGGAAACGGTCAATATCTCGATTGGGCGCGCGAAGTGTTGCACACCGAAGCGGAAGGCTTGCGCGAAATTGCGGCGGAATTGGACGAACAATTCGTCCACGCGGCAGACGCGTTGTTGCACTGCAAAGGCAGGGTCGTCATTACAGGCATGGGCAAGTCGGGACATATCGGGCGCAAAATAGCGGCGACCATGGCTTCAACAGGCACACCCGCGTTTTTCGTCCATCCTGCGGAAGCGGCGCACGGCGACTTGGGCATGATTGTGGACAACGACGTCGTCGTCGCGATTTCCAATTCCGGCGAAAGCGACGAAATCGCCGCCATCATCCCCGCGCTCAAACGCAAAAACATCACCCTCATCTGCATCACCGCCCGCCCCGATTCGACCATGGCGCGCCATGCCGACATCCACATCACGGCGTCAGTTTCCAAAGAAGCCTGCCCGCTGGGACTTGCCCCGACCACCAGCACCACCGCCGTCATGGCTTTGGGCGACGCATTGGCAGTCGTCCTTTTGCGCGCCCGCGCGTTTACGCCCGACGATTTCGCCTTGAGCCACCCCGCCGGCAGCCTCGGCAAACGCCTGCTTCTACGCGTTGCCGACATCATGCACAAAGACGACGCCCTGCCTGCCGTCCGACTCGGTACGCCCTTAAAAGAAGCCATCGTCAGTATGAGCGAAAAAGGCTTGGGTATGCTGGCGGTAACGGACGAACAAGGTCGTCTGAAAGGCGTGTTCACCGACGGCGATTTGCGCCGTCTGTTCCAACAGCGCGACCGCTTTGATGGGCTGACCGTCGATGAAATCATGCACCCTTCCCCCAAAACCATCCCCGCCGAACGCCTCGCCACCGAAGCCCTGAAAGTCATGCAGGCAAACCATGTGAACGGGCTTTTGGTAACCGACGCCGACGGCGTGCTGACCGGCGCGCTGAATATGCACGATTTACTGATGGCGCGGATTGTGTAGTCCAAGCAGGTCGTCTGAAACCTGATTCAAGGTTTTCAGACGACCTTTCCGGTATAATCCAAGCCTTTTCCCCGATTGCGAACCCACCATGACCCCGATCCAACTCGACCACACCGCCAAAGTCCTGGCTGACATGCTGACCTTCAAACAGCCTGCCGATGCCGTTTTGTCCGGCTACTTCCGAGAACACAAAAAACTCGGCAGGCAAGACCGCCACGAAATTGCCGAAACCGCCTTCGCCGCCCTGCGCCATTATCAAAAAATCAGTGCCGTCCTGCGCCGTCCGCATGCCCAGCCGCGCAAAGCCGCGCTTGCCGCACTCGTCCTCGGCAGAAGCATAAACATCAGCCAAATCAAAGACCTGCTCGACGAAGAAGAAACCGAGTTCCTCAGCAGCCTGAAAGCGCGCAAAACCGAATTTTCAGACGACCTCCATACCGCCGCCGAATTGCCGCAATGGCTGGTGGCGCAACTGCAAAAACATTTTAGCGACGAAGAAATCCTCGCCTTCGGCCGCAGCATCAACCAAGCCGCGCCGCTCGACATCCGCGTCAACACGCTCAAAGGCAGACGCGACAAAGTGCTGCCGCTGCTTCAAGCCGAAAACCCCGATGCAGAAGCCACGCCCTATTCCCCTTGGGGCATCCGCCTGAAAAACAAAATCGCCCTCAACAAACACGAATTGTTTTTAGACGGCACGCTTGAAGTCCAAGACGAAGGCAGCCAGTTCCTCGCCCTGCTTGTCGGTGCCAAACGCGGCGAAATCATCGTCGATTTCTGCGCCGGCGCAGGCGGCAAAACCCTCGCCGTCGGCGCACAAATGGCAAACAAAGGCAGAATATACGCCTTCGACATCGCCGAAAAACGCCTTGCCAACCTCAAGCCCCGCATGACCCGCGCCGGACTGACCAACATCCACCCCGAACGCATCAGCAGCGAACACGACAGCCGCATCGCCCGCCTCACCGGCAAAGCCGACCGCGTTTTGGTCGATGCCCCCTGCTCCGGCTTAGGCACGCTGCGCCGCAACCCCGACCTCAAATACCGCCAGTCGCCCGAAACCGTCGCCAAACTTTTGGAGCAGCAACACAGCATCCTCGATGCCGCCGCCAAACTGGTCAAACCGCAAGGCAGGCTGGTTTACGCCACTTGCAGCGTGTTGCCCGAAGAAAACGAAATGCAGGTCGAACGCTTTTTGAAAGAACACCCGGAATACGAACTCCTCGACTGCGCCGAGCTGCTCGCCGCTTTGAAAATTGATTTGAACACCGGCAAATACCTGCGCCTTGATTCGGCAAAACACCAAACCGACGGATTCTTCGCCGCCGTTTTGCAACGCAAGGAATAAATATTCAAACAAGGCGTAAACACACGAAAGGTCGTCTGAAAAACCCGAATCAGGTTTTTCAGACGACCTTTCACAATCCCACCACGCCGCAGCTTGAACTTTGCCTGCAAAATCAGCCAAGCAAATTTGGAATCGGACAATCAAGTATTTTCGCGGGAAAACTACGCTACATGTTGCGGCTATCGCAAACATAATTAACTTTGAATACAGCATGTCGTTCAATTCCGTCATTCCCGCACAGGCGGGAATCCATCGTAAAACTTGAGAAACCTTGATTTGAAAAACAGTTTCTGAATTTCAAAAATGGATTCCCGCCTGCGCGGGAATGACGGCTGACGACGATGACGGATGTCGTATTAAAAACCAATATCTCAGGTCGGCATTCATGCCCGACCTGCAAACGGCAAAGCAACGCCCAAAACACGAAAGGTCGTCTGAAAACCCTTTCAGACAACCCCCTCTCAATTCAGTTGACCAACCTGCCCGCATTTTCAGACTTTTCCGCAGGTCCTTCCTCATCGCCCGTCGGCGGCGTTTCCACCAAATCGGGCAACACCAATTCGCCTAATTCCGTCAGTGGCGGCAGCTCTTCCAAACTATCCAACTGCAAATCGCTCAAAAATGTTTCCGTCGTCGCCCACAATGCAGGCCGCCCGATCGAATCACGATGCCCGATCACTTCAATCCAGCCTCTGTCCTGCAAAGTCTGCATCACGTTCTGCGACACTGCCACGCCGCGTATGCCCTCAATGTCGCCTCGCGTAACCGGCTGCTGGTAGGCAATAATCGCCAGCGTTTCCATTACGGCGCGGGAATAGCGCGGCGCACGCTGCTCCTGAAGGCTGCCCAGCCGCTCGAATGCCGCCTGAGCAATCTGAAACCGCCAGCCCTCGTGCGTATGCACCAGTTGCAACGCCCTGCCCTGCCAACGTGTTTTCAACTGCGCCAATACATCGATTAATTTGTCCTGCGACAGCGGCGGCACACACAATTCGCGCATGGATTTTTCGTTTAAGGGTTCGGTTTGGGTCAAAAGCGCGGCTTCGATGAGCGCGTCGGGAGGGAGTTTTTCGTTCATAATTTAAGATTGTTGCTCGATATAACAAGTTTTCAGACGACCGCCAAGTGCTTAAAGGTCGTCTGAAAAACGGAAACAGCAGGATATGTTTGACAGGGCAAATTTAAATGAAGTACCTGTTTCGGCCTCTCATCGGAGCGGGAATGACGATGTGCGTTTTTCCTATTTTAACCTACGGCACATTCGGACAGAAACCGTCTTTATCCGCCATGACAGGCTTCATAAAGCGGCAGCAAATCTTCCACCGTTTCGGCTATCCATTTCGCTACATCCTGCTTGCCCAAATCGTCGCGTTCAATGTGTTTGCCGATGCAGAAAAAGTCTTCGTCGTTTTGCAACCTTCGGTCGGATTCGCTTTGTTGTGCGACGGTGCGGTAGTCGTCGTATTCGCTTTCCGCGCCGTGCCACATATCGAATGCGGCGTATTTTTCGGTATCGAAATTGTCCAGCCAGCGGTTGTATTCCGGCAGCGCAATCGGCGATACGTCGGCTTTGTAGCAGTGCCAGTCCAAGCTGACGCTCAGACGGCGGCGGTTGAGCAATATCGACAGGATGGCGGCGGAGTTTTTGTATTGGGCGTATTTGAAATAGGCGAAGAAATGGGCGCGAACCTGCCAGCCGTTACACCAGCGTTCGATATGCGGCGGGGCGAAAGGTTCGCCCAAATCTGCGGCGACCTGCTGTATCAGTTGCTGCCATATCTGCCAGTTTTCCTTGTAGTCGGCTTTGATTTGCGGAATGCTTTCGGGCTGGTATTTTTTGAGCTGGGCAAACTGGAAAAACGGGATATTGAACAAATCGCAGCTTTTTGGCGTCAGCATGGTTTGCTTCCTTTTCAGACGACGTGGTTGTGTTACGGGTGATATTGAGGTCGTCTGAAAATCTGTTTTCAAGTTTTCAGACGGCCTTTGTTTGAAGAAACGGCAATCTGTAAACGGCCTTATCTGCGCCGGCGCGCCGCCATGATTTCGCCGATTTCGGTCAGTTTCTCTTTGGGGATAAACGTTTTGCCCATGTCGAACAAGGGTTCTTCAATCGCCAGATGCACATCGTAACCCGCCACAAAGCGTTTGAACGCTTCCGCATCGGGGATATAGGCGTTGTCTGCTTCGAGTTTGGCAAATTCGGCAGCCACGGCATCCCAGTTGCCATGCAGGCTCACATGTTGGCGCAAAAGCTCGTTCACGCTTTCTTTGGCTTGCGGCGCGTATTGCAGCAGCAGCGGGAAGAAGTTTTCTTCTTCGTCTTCATGGTGCAGCGGCGCGGCGACGTTGAAATATTGGGCGATTTGGCGGATGGTTTGCAAAACAATCTGATTGCAGCCGTTTTCGGCGATGTAGTCCGACAGCATGGCGACCTGGCCGCAGAAACGGCGCACTTTGCCGTGGCAGGCATACAGCATTTCTATCGGTTCAGCAAAGGTAACGCTTTTAGTTTCAAACGGATTCATGGTTGTGTTCTCGACGGGATACTTTTCAGACGACCATTTTATAACAAAACAGCCTGCATAAAGCAGGCTGTCTGTATTCGGACGCTTAAGGCGGCTTAGTTCACCAAAGTAACGTCGCCTTTCATCAAAGCGCCGTGTCCTGGGAATGAGCAGTAGAATTTGTAGCTGCCGTCTGCCAGTTTGGCAGGATCAACGGTTACAGAAGTCTCTTCGCCGCCGCCAATCAATTTGGTATGACCGACGACACGGGCATCACCGGCTTTTACATAGTCGGCTTCAGCACCGGCAGAGGCGCCGTCTTTCAATACGCCATCCATGTCTTCCGCTTTGGAAATCACGATATTGTGACCCATGCCTGATTTAGGTTGGGTACCGGTGTGTTTCAGGGTGATGGTGAATTCTTTACAAGCTTTGCTGATTTGAATGTCTTTAGTGTTGAACTGCATGTTGTCGTTGGATTCAACGGTAGCCGCGCAGTTGCCTGCGGCAGGTGCGGCAGCCGTAGATGCGGCTTCGGAAGCAGGTGCGTCGGCAGGAGGTGTGCTTTCTGCAGGAGCAGGTGCGGCTTCAGAAGCAGCAGATGCAGTCGGAGCGGCGGGTTCGGCAGGTTTTGAAGCCTCTTGCGAACAAGCGGACAAGCCGATGACGGCAGCGGAAATCAGAGCCAGATAAGCTTTCATGTATATCTCCTAATGATATGGTGAGAATATGTTAAGTTCCACAAAATAAAACCTGCGAATATATTAATAAACCGATATCGGTTTTGATATTCGCAAGAGAAAGAAGGATAGAAATGAAACCGTATTCTGCTACAAGAAATCGAACAAATCCAAAGCTCGACGGCTATTTTACCTCAGTTTACACAGATGAGAATAACTACTGTTTATGTCGTATTTCTTTAGTATTAGACCTTATCGGCCAGATGAAATATTTTTTAACTCTAATTAACAAATCTCGCAACTATTCCAAATCAGCGGCTGTATTTGCGCACCAACTCCGCCAGCGCGGCAGCCAATTCAGGATGCTTGTCTTCCAATTTTGCCGCCGCCGCATCAAAACTCTCCAATGCCGCCCCACTCAAATGCAGGCTGTTGACCTTGGGTTGCGCCGGAGGCTTCGGCACAACCTTGACTGCTACATCTTGAATCCCCGCGTTCAATTCCTGAAGCTGTGGCACAAGCGCGGGCAATATCATTTTCAGTCGCGAGGCAGCCATGCCGTTTGCCGCCAGTAACACCAGCCTGCCCTCTTCGATGCAGGCGGTTTGAAAGTGTGGATGGAGGTTTGCAGGGAGGATGCGTTTGACTGCCGCATCCAGCCTGCGCCATTGTTGCGATTGCTGCAACAAACCTGCCAACCGCGCATCCCGCTTGCCCAATTGTTCCAAATTCATATGTTTCAGACGACCTTTTCAAAGTGTACGGTTGTATTATCAAGATTGAAATCCGGTAAAACTGCCTTTATTTCAAACGGCATGACTGCCTTGCCGCGAGGCTTGTGTTAAAATCCCCGTTTCGCCATTATTTTATATCAGGCGCAGGAACTATTTCATGCTGACAAACATTGCTAAGAAAATCTTCGGCAGCCGCAATGACCGGCTGCTCAAACAATACCGTAAATCCGTTGCCAAAATCAACGCACTCGAAGAACAAATGAAAGCCTTGAGCGATGCGGATTTACAGGCTAAAACAGCCGAATTCAAACAACGCCTCGCCAACGGTCAGACTTTGGACGACATCTTGGTCGAAGCCTTCGCCGTCTGCCGCGAAGCGTCCCGCCGCGTACTCGGTATGCGCCACTTCGACGTCCAGCTTATCGGCGGCATGGTGCTGCACGACGGCAAAATCGCCGAAATGCGTACCGGTGAAGGTAAAACCTTGGTCGCCACCCTTGCCGTCTATCTCAACGCCCTGTCCGGCAAAGGCGTGCACGTCGTTACCGTCAACGACTATCTTGCCTCGCGCGACGCGGGCATTATGGCGCCGCTCTACAACTTCCTTGGCTTAACCGTCGGCGTCATCATCGCCGATATGCAGCCGTTTGACCGTCAAAACGCCTACGGCTCCGACATCACCTACGGTACCAACAACGAATTCGGTTTCGACTATCTGCGCGACAATATGGTAACCGACCAATACGACAAAGTTCAGCGCGAATTGAATTTTGCCGTAGTGGACGAAGTGGACTCCATTTTGATCGACGAAGCGCGTACCCCGCTGATTATCTCCGGTCAGGCGGATGACAACATCCAGCTGTACCAAATCATGAACAGCCTTCCCGCGCACCTCATCCGTCAAGAAACCGAAGAAGGCGAAGGCGATTACTGGGTTGATGAAAAAGCACACCAAGTCATCTTGAGCGAAGCGGGTCACGAACACGCCGAGCAAATCCTGATTCAAATGGGCTTGCTGCAAGAAAACGACTCCCTCTACTCCGCCGCCAACATCGCCCTGATGCACCACCTCATGGCAGCATTGCGCGCGCATACGTTGTTCCACAAAGACCAACACTACGTCATCCAAGACGGCGAAATCGTCATCGTGGACGAATTTACAGGTCGTCTGATGTCCGGCCGCCGCTGGTCCGAAGGTCTGCACCAAGCCGTCGAAGCCAAAGAAGGCGTGGAAATCAAACGCGAAAACCAAACCCTCGCCTCCATCACCTTCCAAAACTATTTCCGCCTGTATACCAAGCTCTCCGGCATGACCGGTACTGCCGATACCGAAGCTTTCGAGTTTCAAAGCATCTACAACCTCGAAACCGTCATCATCCCGACCAACCGCCCCGTACAGCGTAAAGACTTCAACGACCAGATTTTCCGTTCTGCCGAAGAAAAATTCGAAGCCGTCGTCAAAGACATCGAAGAATGCCACAAACGCGGGCAGCCCGTCCTCGTCGGTACCACCAGCATCGAAAACTCCGAGCTGGTTTCCCGTCTTCTGCAAAAAGCCGGACTGCCGCACAACGTCCTTAACGCCAAAGAACACGAACGCGAAGCCCTGATTGTCGCCCAAGCCGGTAAAGTCGGCGCCATTACCGTCGCCACCAACATGGCGGGGCGCGGTACCGACATCGTCCTAGGCGGCAACCTCAAGCACCAAATCGAAGCCATCCAGTCCAACGAAAACCTGAGCGACGAAGAAAAAACCGCACAAATCGCCGCCCTTGAAAACGGCTGGCAGGCAGAACACGACCAAGTGGTCGCAGCAGGCGGCCTGCACATCATCGGTACAGAACGCCACGAAAGCCGCCGCATCGACAACCAATTGCGCGGACGCGCAGGCCGTCAGGGCGACCCAGGCTCCAGCCGCTTCTACCTCTCTTTTGAAGACCCGCTGCTGCGCCTCTTCGCGCTCGACCGCGCCGCCGCCATCCTCAACCGCCTCGCTCCCGAACGCGGTATCGCCATCGAACACGGCATGCTAACCCGCCAAATCGAAGGCGCGCAACGCAAAGTCGAAGGCCGCAACTTCGACATGCGCAAACAAGTATTGGAATACGACGACGTTGCCAACGACCAACGTAAAGTCATCTACCACCAACGCAACGAAATCCTCAACAGCAAAGACGTCAGCGACCTGACCAAACGCATCCGCGAAGAAGTCATCAGCGATTTGGTCGATTTGTACATACCGCCCGACAGCATGGAAGAGCAATGGGACATCCCTGGGCTCGAAAGCCAGCTTGCCGCCGAATTCCGCCTGAACGAAGACATCCAAGCATGGCTCAAAGCAGACAGCACTTTGGACAATCAGGACATCAAAGAGCGTCTGATTAAACGTGTGGAAGAAGAATACGCGGCAAAAGTCGAGCTTGTCGGTAAAAAACCGATGGCGGATTTCGAACGCAACGTCATGCTGCAAGTCATCGACCTGCAATGGCGCGAACACCTTGCCGCCATGGACTACCTACGCCAAGGCATCCACCTGCGCAGTTATGCCCAGAAAAATCCGAAACAGGAATACAAACGCGAAGCCTTCGCCATGTTTGAAAACCTGTGGCGCGGTATCAAGCATCAAACCGCTTCCCTCTTAGCCTCCGTCCAAATCGAGCGCAACACCGACGTAGAAGAAATTGCCGAACCCGCACCCGTCGGCATCCAAACCATCCACTCCGAAGCGCCCGACATGGAAGAACTGCTCGGACAATCCCAAACTAATTTGGTTACCGAAGCTTTCGACCCCGATGGAACGGATTTTAGCCCCGAAGCGCTGACCGCCCAAGGCCGTATCGTCCACCGCAACGACCCCTGCCCTTGCGGAAGCGGCCTGAAATACAAACAATGCCACGGCAAACTAAGCTGATGACAGCTTAAACAAAAGGTCGTCTGAAACTTTGAACTGGCCCCCAAATCTTGGACACTCATAAAAGCCTATTCAGGCGCTCTGTGCAAGCTGGGTTCTGTATGCGACAGGACTCAGCTTTTTCAATTTCAAACTGCAACGCTCCCGGTTGTAGTAATCCATATAGTCATCTATCTGCTTCATCAATTCATCTACCGTCAATTCACCTGCGTTATATAGTGGATTAAAATTGCAATGATACGGCGTTGCCAACGCCCTTATGTACTACCTGTACACGGCGGGCGTTGCCGCCTTGTCTCATTTTTATTTTAATCCACTATAGAAACACTCCGTCTTCAACACCGCAAAGAAGCTTTCCATCGACGCATTGTCCCAACAGTTCGCCTTTCGCGACATGCTTTGAACCATGGAATGCTCCGCAAGCAATTCCCTATACCCCGCCGTACGGTACAGCACACCTTGGTCCGAATGCAGCATCGTTCCTTTATCAGTCAGACGGGGTGCGGCTTTTTCGAGCATTTCCTTCACCATTTCGCTGTCGGCTCTGCGGCTCATGGCGTAGGCGACGATCTCGCGGTTGAACAAGTCCAAGATTGGCGAGAGGTACAGTTTGCCGTCCTTCCCTTTAAGTTCGGTAACGTCGGTCAGCCATTTTTCGTTGGGCTTTCGGGCTTTGAACCGGCGTTTGAGGAGGTGTTCCGATATCTCGCCCATGGCGGGATGGCGGTAGGCTTTTTTCGCCCGTATGAGGGCTTTCAGTTCCAACTGCTTCATCAGCCGCGCCACTTTTTTGCGGTTCCAATCTAATGCGGCGGCAATGCGCCTTTGTCCGTAGCGTCCTTTATGCCGCCGGTAGGTTTCGACAAGGAGGGCTTTGTCGGCTTCATCGGGGTCGGGTCGGTCTTGGTGGTGGTAGTAAAAGCTGCTTTTGGGTAGGTTTGCGATGTGCAGCAGGTATTTGAGCGGGTGTTGCGCCCTCAGTGTTTGGACGGTTTGGCTTTGTCCTTTGCGGTCCGCTTTTGGCTGAGGGCTTTTAACTCCTTTAGAGCGTGTTCATAGTCTTCGTAGCAGGACTCCCAAGAAAGCCAAAGCTACCATTTGCAGACTGGTACTCAACTTACGCTCGCAGTTTTTCCAAAGCCGCCTGTTCTTTTCCAACCAGGAAAAGCTGCGCTCTACTACCCATCGCTTCGGCAATACTGCAAAACGGTGCAATTCGTTTCGTTTGGCAATCTCTACCTCCGCACCAATCAACTCCTGTACCGACGAAGCAAATGCCTTTACCCGTGTAACCACCGTCAGCAAGGATTTTTTGTATCGCACCAAGATTATCCCGCCCACGTTCCAATGCCACCAGGCAGCCTTTTCTATCCGTAACATCCGCCGTCGTTACCGCAAGGGCATGCGGCAAACCTTGCGTGTAAACCGCTATATGTCGCTTGATACCGCTAACCTTCTTGCCCGCATTGTAGCCTTTTTCCATGGCGGTATCCGTGTTCTTCACACTCTGCGCATCAATAATCAGGAAAGTAGTTGCTTCATGGCGCCCCTGCTTGTGGCGCTCCGCAACTACCTGATTTTTTTAATGCTTCCTCAAGGATGCTGATGTCACTCTCGCGTGGTTCGGTCCATCTCTGGAAGTAGGAATGCACGGTGCGCCATTTGGGGAAGTCGCCCGGCAAAGCGCGCCAGGAGCAGCCAGTGTGTTGCAGGTAGAGAATGGCACAAAAGACATCGTACAAGTCCACCTGGCGTGGCGCTGTGCGTTTACGGGCACTTTCCAACAGGGGAAGGAGAGGCGCAAATTGCTCGCGACTGATATCGCTTGGGTAGGTTTTTCTGTTCATGCCGATATAGTGGATTAAATTTAAATCAGGACAAGGCGACAAAGCCGCAGACATTACAAATAGTACGGCAAGGCGAGGCAACGCCGTACTGGTTTAAAGTTAATCCACTATAGTTTACAGCAGAGGCTGAGACAATGAACACGTTCTTAGGTAGGCGACCTCTGCGCGCATATAGCACAACTCTTCGATAAGCTCTGCCTGCGTTTTTTCTTGGTCGGGTTTATCTGCGATGAAGGGGTTTTTGCGGTGTTGGGGCATGGTTTTGGATTGGGGATGTTCGAGTGCGCCGATACCGCCTTCTTGATAGGCGCGTATCCATCGTCTCAGGTGGGTTCGGGAAATGCCGTAGTGGTCTGCGGTACGTTGTTGGCTGCGTATATGCAGGTAGTGGAGTACGGCTTGGTATTTGAAGTGTAATGTATATTTGCTCATAAAAAAACTGCACCTTGTGAGTTGGAGGGGATGTCCAACTTTTGGGGTGCAGTTCAAATGTTTCAGACGGCCTTTATCCACTTAGGATTTTACAATACGACCATTAGGGTAAATACTGCGGTAAGCAATATAAGGGGACAGCAGTAAAACTGCGCTGACAGGTAGGAATAGTAAAAGTATGATCATGATAATCCACTGGCCTAACATGCTGCCTAATACGCCCCACATAAAAGAATAGAGAGCCACACCTACAACATAAACTAATATTGCAGGAATATTACACATAGCCGCTTTAACATTAGCTTTAATAGCCTCCCATGGCTTCAGACCATCTAAAACAATCAAAGCGGGGGTTAATAAAAATATAGACAAAAGGACAATAACAATCAATACAACACCTATCATCATTGCCCAATGACCTGCAAAATATAGCGGAATGATAAGCAAACTAACAGCTATACTGAACAGCACCTGAAGTAACAATAAAATGAAAAAACTCATTTTTTTATCTAAAAAAACAATAAAAAAATCTTTCACATCAAATGCTTTTCCATTATTGATATTGTTAGCAACATACATAGCTCCGCCTACTAAGCATGAACCCACCCAGCTGAATACAATACCTTTTAAACTAGAAAGCGCATTAATTCCTAGTAAGTCAATAATAGAAACCACAAAGCCTACGATCATATAGGCCAATAATACGCCTATCCATTTCCACGGATGAAGTTTGAAAATACCGAAAGCGTCGGTAATCCACTTGATGCCTGCAGAAGCAGGAAGGCGTTTGGGTTCGTGATATCGAACTTCCTGTGAAGTGGGTATTTGGTTTTCCATAAAATTCCTATTATAAAATCAAAAATTTAAACACAATAAAGGCAGCCAGTGCATACTGACTGCCTTCTTACCAATTATTTTGCCTGCCAAGAATCTTTCAGCGTTACCGTGCGGTTAAACACCGGCGTGTCTTTGCTGTGGTCTTTGCGGTCGGTGACGAAATAGCCGATACGCTCGAACTGCCAACGGCTTTCGGCGGGCAGGTTTTTGGCTGCGGGTTCGGCATAGGCGGTGATTTCTTTGACGGACTCGGGGTTGAGGAAATCGGTAAACGGCAGGTATTCGCCGTCTTCGCCGCGCACGGCATCGGGACGCTCGACGGTAAAGAGGCGGTCGTACAGGCGGACTTTGATTTCGGCGGCGTGTTCGGCGGAAACCCAGTGAATCACGCCTTTGACTTTTCTGCCTTCGGGATTTTTGCCCAAGGTGTCGTGGTCGATGCTGCATTTGAGTTCGACAACGTTGCCTGCCGCGTCTTTGACTACTTCGTCGCACTTGATCACATAGCCGTGACGCAAGCGCACTTCGCCGCCGAGTGTCAGGCGTTTGAAGCCTTTGGGTGGATTTTCGGCAAAGTCGTCTGCTTCGATGTAAATGGTTTGGGACACAGGGATTTCGCGCTCGCCCATTTCTTCGTGATTGGGGTGGAACGCGGCGCGGCGGCTTTGGGTTTTGCCGGCTTCAAAGTTGGTCAGGGTCACTTTGAGCGGGTTCAAGACCGCCATCAGGCGCGGAGCGGAGTTTTCCAGCTCTTCACGAATCGCACCTTCCAACACGCTCATATCGACGATGTTTTCAGATTTGGAAATACCGGCGCGTTTGGCAAACAGGCGCAGGCCTTCGGGCGTGTAGCCGCGGCGGCGCATACCGGAAATGGTGGGCATACGCGGGTCGTCCCAGCCGGAAACGTGGCCTTCTGAAACCAGTTGGTTCAGCTTGCGCTTGGAGGTGATGGAATACAGAAGCTCCAAACGGGAAAACTCGTATTGGCGAGGACGGGTGGCGTGCGGCGCGGGGATGTTGTCCAACACCCAGTCGTACAGCGGGCGGTGGGCTTCAAATTCGAGCGTACACAAGGAATGCGTGATGCCTTCGATGGCATCGGAAATGCAATGCGTGTAGTCGTACATCGGGTAGATGCACCATTTGTCGCCGGTGTTGTGGTGATGGGCGCGGCGGATGCGGTAGATGACGGGGTCGCGCATATTGATGTTGCCTGATGCCATGTCGATTTTCAGGCGCAGGGTTTTGCTGCCGTCGGGGAATTCGCCGTTTTTCATGCGTGTGAACAGGTCGAGGTTTTCTTCGACGCTGCGGTCGCGGTAAGGGCTGTTTTTGCCCGCTTCGGTCAGCGTGCCGCGGTATTCGCGCATTTCTTCGGGCGTCAAATCATCGACATACGCTTTGCCGTCTTTGATTAAACCGACGGCGTAGTCGTAAAGCTGGTCGAAATAGTTGGAAGCGAAACGCGGCTCGCCCGCCCAATGGAAACCGAGCCACTCGACGTCTTCTTTGATGGCGTTGACGTATTCGTCGTTTTCTTTTTCGGGGTTGGTATCGTCGAAACGCAGGTTGCACAAGCCGTCGTAAATATACGCCAAACCGAAGTTCAGGCAGATGGATTTGGCGTGGCCGATGTGCAGGTAGCCGTTGGGTTCTGGCGGGAAGCGGGTTTGGATGGCTTCGTGTTTGCCGCTTTTAAGGTCTTCTTCAATGATGGTGCGGATGAAATGGTTGTCCGCGAATTGGTCTTTATTGAGCATAATGGTTCTTTATTGGGAAGGGATTGGATTTCAGACGACGTATCTATAAAAGGTCGTCTGAAAAGGGCTTTATTGTACCCGACTTGACTCTATCGTTATAGTGGCGCACTCAAAGCGGCACAGGTTCGGCAACCAGCCATTCTACGCCTGCATCGCCCAAAACCTTCTGCATGGCGGCTTCAGGCGCGCGGTCGGTAAATACTTTGTCAAACGAGCCGATGTCGCCCAGTCTGACCAAGGCGTTGCTGTTGAATTTGCTGTGATCCACGCCCAAATACCTGACCCGCGCATTGGTCATCATCGCCTGCATAACGCTGACTTCTTTATAGTCGTAGTCCAACAACGAGCCGTCGCTTTCCACGCCGTGCGTACTCATGACGGCATAATCGACTTTAAACTGGTTGATAAAATCAACCGTCGCCACGCCCGTAATCCCGCCGTCCAAAGGGCGCACGACGCCGGATGTGATGATGACAGTGTAGTCGGTGCGCGCGGAAGTGATGGAGGCGACGTAAATATTGTTGGTGATAATCCGCAGGTTTTTGCGCTGCTTGACCAACTCGGCAGCAACAGCTTCCATCGTCGTGCCTATACTGATAAACAGCGACGAATTGTCGGGAATGTGGGCGGCAATCAGGCGGGCGATGGCGTTTTTTTCATTTTGGCAATGATTGCGCTTGCCTTGTGCCGCGCTGCCGGAAATATCGCCGACCGACGCCCCGCCGTGGTAACGCT
This sequence comes from Neisseria sicca, assembly GCF_017753665.1. Taxonomy (NCBI): domain Bacteria; kingdom Pseudomonadati; phylum Pseudomonadota; class Betaproteobacteria; order Neisseriales; family Neisseriaceae; genus Neisseria; species Neisseria sicca. The sequence goes on along the minus strand of NZ_CP072524.1, from coordinate 377,360 downwards.
TCAACTGCCGCGTTTCGCTCAACTCCTGTATGTCGCGGCGTATGGTCTGCGGGGTAACGTCCAAGGCTTCCGCAAGCTGCTCGACCGTCATGAAATGTTGCTCGCGCACGAGCGTGAGGATATGTTCGTGTCTCTGTATTTTCGGTTTCATCTGGATTCGTTTCCATTCGTTCCGGTTCGTTTGAATTCGGATTGTACGCCTTTTGCCCGAAGTCGGAAAAGGCAGCCGTCTATTTGGCTTTTACCAAAACCAAAGGTCGTCTGAAAACCTGAATCCCGGTTTTCAGACGACCTGTTTATATTGCAAACCGTTTACCAAGTCGTTACGAATTGTTCCAAATCGGTATTTTTCGCACCGCCCCCCTCTTCCACAGGAGAGCCGATCATCATCAGCCCGATAATCTTGTCTTTGTCCGAACAACCGAATGCTTCGCGCAAGAGCGGGCTGTTGACCCACATTCCCGTAATCCACACATTGTCGAAGCCCTGCGCGGAAGCGGCAAGCTGCAACCCGTAGGCGGCACAGCCCGCGCTCAACATCTGTTCCCATTCGGGTTTGGGCTTCGCCACTTCGCGATTAGGCGCAAAAGTTACGCCAATAACCATCGGAGCCATATTGCCCACCCGCTCGGCCTTTCTCATAACATCATCGCCAAAATTCAACTCGGTAACGGTCCGGCACAAAATTTCGCGGAAACGTTGCAATCCTTCCGCGCTTTGAATGACGGTGAAGCGGAACGGACGCATATTGCCGTGATCGGGAACCTGCGTAGCGGCTTGCAGCATTGCTTCCAGTTGCTCTGCGTTCGGCGCGGGAGCAGTCAGTTTTTTAGATGAACGACGTGTGGTGAGAAGGTGTAAAGCGTCCATTTTTTTCTTTCGAATCAGTTAAAACAGCGGATTTTATAGCACAAAGCGAATTGAAACACCATGTTTGAAAATGCGGCTGAAAGGCAGAGCAATGCGACAGGTGCCAAAATCGTTACATAAATAGAGGCCGTTAATCTGCCGCCTCCAATATAAAGGTCGTCTGAAAACAAGCGCGGCAAATTTTCAGACGACCTTTATATATAGAAATAAAATCCTTAGCCGTAACGCCGTTGGAAATCGCACATAAAGTCTGCCAACGCCTGTACGCCTTCGAGCGGCATGGCGTTGTAGATGCTGGCGCGCATACCGCCGACCGTTTTATAGCCTTTGAGCAGGCACAGACCCTGCAGTTCGGCTTCGAGGACGAAGCGGCGGTCGAGTTCGGCTGAGGTGGTTTGGAAAACGACGTTCATTTTCGAGCGGGCATCGGGGCGGATTCGGTTGACGTAGAAGCCGCCGCTGTTGTCGATGGCATCATAAAGCGTTTGGGCTTTGATGTTGTTGACGGCTTCGATTTTTTTCACGCCGCCTTGTGTCAGCAGCCAGCGGAACACTAAACCCGACATATAAATGGCGTAGGTGGACGGGGTGTTGTACATGCCGTCGCGGTTGATGTGGGAACGGTAGTTGAAAACGTCGGGAATGCTGTCGGGGCAGCGGTCGAGCAGGTCTTCTCGGATAATGACGACGGTTGCGCCGGCGGGGCCGATGTTTTTTTGTGCGCCCGCGTAAATCAGCCCGTAGTCGGAAACGTCAAATTCGCGCGAGAGGATTTCGCTGGACATATCGCAAACGAGCGGCGGCAGGTCGTCTGAAAGTTTGGGAACGGTTTGGTATTGCAGACCGTTGACGGTTTCGTTGATGGCGAAGTGTACGAAGGCGGAGTTTTTGTCTATGTCCCAAGTTTCGACAGGCGGCAGGGCGGTGTAGTCGAATTGTTCGCCACCGTGTGCCGCCAGTCGGATTTCGGCATCGGTCAGCCGGCTCATTTGTTCGTAGGCGATGCGGCTCCAGTTGCCCGTTACCACTGCATCGGCGGATGGGAAGCCGTGCGCCAAGTTCATCGCAACCATGTTGAATTGCGTGGTCGCGCCGCCTTGCAAGAACAGGATTTTGTAGTTGGAAGGAATGTTCAGCAGCGTGCGCAGGTCTTGTTCGGCGTGATGGAGGATGCTGAGGAACATTTCCGAGCGGTGACTCATCGCCATGACGGGGAAGCCTGTGCCGTTGTAGTCAAGCATTTCTTGCTGCGCGGTACGCAATACGGCTTCGGGCAGGACGGCGGGACCTGCGGAAAAGTTGTAGATGGGGCGGGCGGACATGGCAATGCCTTTTTGTTTCGATGATAACAGCTTTGGATTTTAGAATGACGGCGTGCTTCGTGCAAGCCGTATGGAAGGGAAATGGGGTCGTCTGAAAAAGAAAGGTTGGAAATAAAATGATGATTATCAATGGGTAAGATTTAATGGCAATTTTTCAGACGACCGTTTTTGTCAACAATTTTAAGCTTGGTTTTATGCCGCCAGGCGTATTCATTCTATGAGATCGTATGAAAAAAGCCGCGATAAATCAACGCTTTTCTTTTGAGTGGAAAGCGGTTATAATAAGCCAATTTTTCAATTTTGACGAAAAATGGCCACGGGGCCATTTTTTTGTTTATGTACTCTGGGAGATTCATGGATATTCAAACAATTCTCGAAAAAACCCTGCCGGGTTTGGGCTACGAACTGGTCGATTTCGAGCTGACTGCGCAAGGCACGCTGCGCGTGTTCATCGATAAAGAAGGCGGGATTACCGTCGAAGACTGCGCGACCGTCAGCAATCATTTGAGCCGCGTGTTCATGGTGGAAGACATCGATTATAAAAATCTGGAAATTTCCAGCCCCGGCCTTGACCGCCCGCTGAAAAAAGCCGCCGATTTCGTGCGCTTTGCAGGACAGCAGGCAAAAATCAAAACCCGCCTGCCGGTTGACGGACAAAAGAATTTTATCGGCCGCATCGAGGGTTGTGAAAACGATACCGTAACGCTCTCTTTCGACGGCAAAACCGCGCAAATCAGCTTAGATAATATCGATAAAGCCCGCCTGCGCCCCGAATTTAAATTTTAAAACTTGATATTGGAGATTCTAAAAAATGAGTCGCGAAATGTTGCAACTTGCCGAAGCGTTGGCAAGCGAGAAAAACGTTGAAGCGGAAGTGGTGTTCCAAGCATTGGAATTTGCCCTTTCTACCGCAGCCAAGAAAAAAGCCGACCGCGAGCACATGGACGTGCGCGTCGAAATCGACCGCGATACTGGCGAATATCATACTTACCGTCGCTGGCTGATTGTTGCCGACGAGGATTACACCTATCCCGACCTGGAAAAAACCATCGAAGAAATCCAAGAAGAAATTCCGGGTACCGACATTCAAATCGGCGACTACTACGAAGAAACGCTGCCGAACGAAGGCTTTGGCCGCCAAGCCGCGCAAACTGCCAAACAAATCATCCTGCAACGCATCCGCGATGCCGAGCGCGAGCAAAATTTGAACGAGTTTCTTGCTGTTAAAGAAGATATCGTTTCCGGTACGGTAAAACGCGTAGAGCGCCACGGCATCATCGTCGAAGTCGTTCCGGGCAAGCTGGACGCGCTGATTCCGCGCGAACAAATGATTCCGCGCGAAAACTTCCGCGGCGGCGACCGTATCCGCGCGCTGTTTTTGCGTGTGGACGAAATCGGCAACACCGGCCGCAAACAAGTTATCCTCAGCCGTACCTCGGGCGATTTCCTTGCGAAGCTGTACGAAATGGAAGTGCCTGAAATTGCAGACGGCTTGTTGGAAATCCGCGAAGTGGCGCGCGATCCGGGCCAACGTGCGAAAGTGGCGGTCAAAGCCAACGACCAACGCATCGATCCGCAGGGTACCTGTATCGGCGTGCGCGGCTCCCGTGTGAACGCTGTCAGCAACGAATTGGCAGGCGAGCGCATTGATGTGGTGCTGTGGTCGTCTGAAACTGCCGAGTTCGTGATGAACGCGCTGTCTCCTGCCGAAGTCAGCCGCATCGTGATTGACGATGACAAACACGCGGTTGACGTGATCGTTGCCGAAGACCAGCTTGCGCTTGCCATCGGCCGCGGCGGTCAAAACGTGCGCTTGGCATCCGATTTGACAGGTTGGCAGTTGAACATCATGACTGTCGAAGAAGCGGACGAACGCACTGCTGCCGAAGACGCAGCCATCCGCGACCTCTTTACCGCGCATCTGAACATAGACGACGAAACCGCCGATATTTTGGTGGAAGAAGGTTTTGCCACGCTGGAAGAAGTTGCTTACGTTCCTGCCGCCGAATTGCTCGCCATCGAAGGCTTTGACGAAGAAATCGTCGAAACCCTGCGCAACCGCGCCCGTGATGCGATTCTGACCATGGCGATTGCGTCCGAAGAGAAGCTGGAAGAAGTTTCAGACGACATGCGCAATCTGGACGGCATAGATTCCGATATACTCCGCAAACTGGCGGAAGCCGGCGTAACCACCCGCGACGATCTGGCCGAACTTGCCGTTGACGAACTGATTGAAATAACCGGTGTAGATGAAGAAGCGGCGAAAAAAGTGATTCTTGCTGCCCGCGAACACTGGTTTACCGAAGAGAACTAATGGGGGTACAGATGAGTAACACAACCGTAGAACAATTTGCCGCCGAACTGAAACGCCCCGTCGATGATTTGTTGAAACAACTGAAAGAAGCAGGCGTCAATAAAAACAGCGGCAGCGATTCCCTGACGCTGGACGACAAGCAACTGCTGAACGCCTATCTGAAAAAGAAAAACGGCAATGACGGCGGAACCATCAGCATCCGCCGCAAAAAAACCGAAGTCAGCACCGTAGGCGGCGTCAAAGTCGAACGCAAACGCGGCCGCGCCGTAACGATTCCTTCGCCGGAAGAGCTTGCCGCCGAAGCCAAAGCCAAAGCGGTAGCCGAAGCACAAAAAGCCGAGCAGGCAGAAGCGAAAGACCAAGCTGAAGAACAGGCAAAAGCCGAAGCAGAAGCCGCCGCCCGTGCCGAAGCGCGTGCGAAAGCCGAAGCCGAAGCTGCGAAACTGAAAGCTGCCAAAGCGGCCAAAGCCGAGCCGAAAGCCAAAGCGGAAGAAGCGAAACCTGTTGAAGCGGCTGAAAAACCTGCCGAAGCGCAAGCAGCTGAAAGCAAAGCCGACGACAAACCGGCAGAATCTGCTGCACAAGCAGTTCAGTCTGAAGAAAAACCTGCCCAAAGGTCGTCTGAAAAACCTGCCGAAGGCAAAGCCAAGCCTAAACAAGACAAAGGTAATAAAGGCAAAGACGCGAAAAAAGCGGCAAAACCCACTGCTCCAGCCGCTCCGCAACCTGTGGTCAGCGCGGAAGAGCAAGCGCAACGCGATGAAGAAGCGCGCCGTGCCGCCGCTTTGCGCGCCCATCAAGAAGCCTTGTTGAAAGAAAAACAAGAGCGTCAGGCGCGTCGTGAAGCCATGAAACAACAGGCGGATCAGCAAACCAAGCCCGCAGCCGAAGCCAAAGCCGGTGAACAACGCAAACCTGCTGAAAAAGCCAAGGCAGCGCCTGCCGACAACAAAGCCACCAACCCTGCGCGTGCGAAAAAAGAAGACCGCCACAATCGCGACGATGACAGTCAAGGCCGCAATGCCAAAGGCAAAGGCGGAAAAGGCGGACGCGACCGCAACGCCCGCAACGGCGACGACGAGCGCGTACGCGGCGGTAAAAAAGGTAAGAAACTCAAACTCGAGCCTAACCAACACGCCTTCCAAGCGCCGACCGAACCTGTCGTTCACGAAGTCTTGGTTCCCGAAACCATTACCGTTGCCGATTTGGCGCACAAAATGGCAGTCAAAGGCGTGGAAGTGGTCAAAGCCCTGATGAAAATGGGCATGATGGTCACCATCAACCAATCCATCGACCAAGACACCGCCCTGATTGTGGTGGAAGAACTCGGCCACATTGGTAAACCTGCCGCCGCCGACGATCCCGAAGCATTCTTGGATGAAGGCGTAGAAGCTGCCGAAGCCGAAGCATTGCCGCGTCCGCCGGTCGTTACCGTCATGGGTCACGTCGACCACGGTAAAACCTCGCTGCTGGACTACATCCGCCGCGCCAAAGTGGTACAAGGCGAAGCGGGCGGCATTACCCAGCACATCGGCGCATACCACGTTGAAACCCCTCGTGGTGTGATTACCTTCTTGGATACCCCGGGTCACGAAGCGTTTACCGCCATGCGTGCGCGCGGTGCGAAAGCAACCGACATCGTGATTCTCGTGGTCGCAGCCGACGACGGCGTGATGCCGCAAACCATTGAAGCCATTGCCCACGCCAAAGCAGCGGGCGTGCCGATGGTGGTTGCCGTCAACAAAATCGATAAAGAAGCTGCCAACCCCGAGCGTATCCGCCAAGAGTTGACTGCACACGAAGTCGTGCCTGACGAATGGGGTGGCGATGTGCAATTTATCGACGTATCCGCCAAAAAAGGCATCAATATCGACGCATTGCTCGAAGCCGTATTGCTCGAAGCCGAGGTATTGGAACTGACTGCCCCTGTCGATGCGCCTGCCAAAGGTATCATCGTCGAAGCCCGTCTGGACAAAGGACGCGGCGCGGTCGCCACCCTTTTGGTGCAAAGCGGTACGCTGAAAAAAGGTGATATGCTGCTTGCAGGTACCGCGTTCGGTAAAATCCGTGCGATGGTTGATGAAAACGGTAAAGCCGTCAACGAAGCCGGCCCGTCTATTCCGGTCGAAATCCTCGGCTTGTCCGACGTACCGAATGCCGGCGAAGACGCAATGGTGTTGGCGGATGAGAAAAAAGCCCGTGAAATCGCGCTCTTCCGTCAAGGCAAATACCGTGACGTCCGCCTTGCCAAACAACAGGCGGCGAAGCTGGAAAATATGTTCAACAACATGGGCGAAAACCAAGCCCAATCCTTGTCGGTCATCATCAAAGCAGACGTACAAGGTTCTTACGAAGCTTTGGCGGGCAGCCTGAAAAAACTGTCCACCGACGAAGTGAAAGTGAACGTGTTGCACAGCGGCGTCGGCGGTATTACCGAATCGGACGTCAACCTTGCCATCGCTTCAGGCGCGTTCATCATCGGCTTTAACGTGCGTGCAGATGCGTCTTCGCGCAAACTTGCCGAAAATGAAAACGTGGAAATCCGCTACTACAACATCATTTACGATGCCATCGACGACGTCAAAGCAGCCATGAGCGGCATGTTGGCGCCGGAAGAGAAAGAGCAGATTACCGGTATGGTTGAAATCCGTCAGGTCATCAGCGTATCCAAAGTCGGCAACATCGCAGGCTGTATGGTTACCGACGGCGTAGTCAAACGCGATTCGCATATCCGCCTTATCCGCAACAACGTGGTCATCCATACCGGCGAACTGTCTTCTTTGAAACGCTACAAAGACGACGTCAAAGAAGTCCGCATGGGCTTCGAGTGCGGCTTGATGATCAAAGGCTACAACGAAATTATGGAAGGCGACCAATTAGAATGCTTCGACATTGTCGAAGTTGCCCGTTCGCTGTAATTTCCAGTTGTAAATAAAAGGCCGAGACCTTTGCAAAATTCCCCCAAATCCCCTAAATTCCCACCAAGACATTTAGGGGATTTCTCATGAGCACCTTCTTCCGGCAAACCGCACAAGCCATGATTGCCAAACACATCGACCGCTTCCCACTATTGAAGTTGGATCAAGTGATTGATTGGCAGCAGATCGAGCAATACCTGAATCGTCAAAAAACCCGTTACGTCCGAGACCACCGCGGCCGTCCCGCCTATTCCCTGTTGTCCATGTTCAAAGCCGTCCTGCTCGGACAATGGCACAGCCTCTCCGATCCCGAACTCGAACACAGCCTCATCACCCGCATCGATTTCAACCTGTTTTGCCGTTTTGACGAACTGAGCATCCCCGATTACAGCACCTTATGCCGCTACCGCAACTGGCGGCGCAAGACGACACCCTGTCCGAATTGCTGGAACTGATTAACTGCCAACAGACCGAAAAAGGCCTAAAAATAGAGAAAGCATCTGCCGCCGTCATTGACGCCACCATTATTCAGACCGCCGGCAGCAAACAGCGTCAAGCCATAGAAGTCGATGAAGAAGGACAAGTCAGCGGCCAAACCACACCGAGTAAGGACAAAGATGCCCGCTGGACAAAGAAAAACGGCCTCTACAGACTCGGTTACAAACAACATACCCGTACCGATGAGGAAGGCTATATCGAGAAACTGCACATCACCCCCGCCAATACCCATGAGTGCAACCACCTGTCGCCTTTGTTGGAAGGTATAGCCGACGGTACGACCGTCTATGCCGACAAAGGCTACGACAGTAAGGAAAACCGGCAACATCTGAAAGAGCATCGGTTGCTGGACGGCATTATGCGCAAAGCCCACCGCAACCGATATTTGTCGAAGACCCGTTATGTGGTCGAACAAAGCTTCGGTACGCTGCACCGTAAATTCCGCTACGCCCGGGCAGCCTATTTCGGACTGATTAAAGTGAGTGCGCAAAGCCATCTGAAGGCGATGTGTTTGAACCTGTTGAAAGCGACCAACAGGCTAAGTGTGCCTGTTGCCGCCTAAAAGGCGGCCCGGATGCCTGATTATCAGGTATCCGGGGAGGATTAAGGGGGTATTTGGCATGAAAATAGCCGAAAACCTGTGTTTGGGTTTTGCCGGAGGAAGGGCTTTTTTGCAAAGGTCTCAATATGTATATGCAAGAAAGCCTGAACAAATTGTTCAGGCTTTTTAAATTTGGCTCCCCGACCTGGGCTCGAACCAGGGACCTGCGGATTAACAGTCCGTCGCTCTACCGACTGAGCTATCGGGGAATGGGGCGTATTATATAGCCCTGAAAAAAAGTGTCAACTAAAATTTTAACTGACGAAACGGCAGCATTTCAAATATTTGAATGGTAAGTATATTATTTTGACTTTATCCCATTAATATTTTGTGCTGATCAATTTTCCGTTTTTAAATACTTGCTGCTGCATGACGTTGCCGTTGTAGGTATATACGGTTAATGAACCGTCATACGGCGTGGCGCGGAATTGTAGCAGCCGTTCGCGGGGCAGGGGATAGGGATCGGTGCGTTTCCTGCTGTTGTCGCTGTAGAAATCCTGTACCAGATATTCCTTATTGTGCCTGCTGATTAATTGCCGATAATAACCTCCCTTGACGGGGCTGTCGGCAGGGATGCCCTGCGCGTCAAAATAAGTAACGATTTGTTCCTCGATAATATCGATGCCGCCGTTGTTTTTAGGGATACGGTTTTCCCTTTTGCTGATGCCGACGGGGATATTGACAGAGGTACCTAATCCGATATGGCTGCCTATACCTGTTCCCAAGCCCAGGCCTACCGACATGCGGGGCGAGTCTGCAGTGCAGGCGGTCAGGATGAAGGCGGATAGCGATAACGCGGTGGCAATAGGTTTCATAAGATAATCCTCATGGGTTGAATATCCATATAAAACAATTATATATTATAGAGTGGCATAGGTAGAAAATATCGGCGGCTAGACAGCCGCCGATATTTTTTATGAAGCCAAGATGCGTGGGAAAAGGATTTCGTTTTCCAAGTGGATATGTTCTTCCAAATCGTCCGACAGTTCTTGTGCCAACGCGTACAACCTTTGCTGGTCTTTATCGGCGTTTTGCGGCGGAGTGAAATGGTTGGTCAGGGTTTTCAACTGCGCCAGTGCACGGTCGTGTTCTTCGTGTTCGTGCATCATGACATTAACCGGCATGGCGGCACGGCTGCCCAAGCCTTGTTTTGCCATCGGGAACAACATACGTTCTTCCTTCATCATGTGCATCAGCAGCTCGTTTTGGATGTATTCGAGCAGTTCCGGCAGTTCGGCGGGGAAGCCGTCGGGCGAGGTTGAGGCGATTTTGTGCGCCAAGGGGACAAGCTCTTCAAGTTGTGCGCGGTGGGTATTGTGATAGCGGCTGATGACATGGTCTATCACGGTATTTACGGGGGAAACTTCCCAAACGGTCAAATCGGTCATGGCGGTATTCCTGAATTTAGTCGCTTTCAGACGACGTTTAAGGTTTGTGGTAAAGATTGATATTGTATGAATGTATTCGAAGCATACACCCCGCGCGGGCGGATGTACAGTTTTCGGCCTTGTTTCACGCAATACTTATAACCAATTTTTCTTTGCCGGAAACAAACCATTCTTTCCGTTTTTCAGACGACCCCGTTAAAGTGGCAGCATCTTCTTTTTCCCTTCCGAGCAACCATGTTATTACTCAAAACGCCCAGCGTACTGCCCGGCTTCAAAATCAGCCTCGGCCTGACCGTATTGTGCCTGTCGCTTCTGGTGGTTTTGCCGTTTGCGATGATGGCGGCGAAGGCGGCGGAAATCGGCTGGGGCGGCTTTTGGAACACGATTGCCGAGCCGAACGTGTTGGCGGCGGTGTGGCTGAGTTTGCGGATGTCGTTTTATGCGATGCTGACCAATGTCGTGTTCGGCACGCTGGTGGCGTGGGTGTTGGTGCGCTATGAATTTCCGCTCAAGGGGCTGGTGAACGCGCTGGTCGATTTGCCGTTTGCGCTGCCGACGGCGGTTACGGGCATCGCGTTGGCGACCCTGTATGCGCCCAACGGTTGGATAGGCCGTTTTTTCGAGCCTTTGGGCATCAAAATCGCGTTTACGCCCGTCGGTATTTGGATTGCGCTGGTCGTCGTCAGCCTGCCCTTTATCGTCCGCGCCGTGCAGCCGGTATTGGAGGAATTGTCGGGCGAATATGAGGAAGCGGCGGCAACATTGGGGGCAAACCGCTTCACGACGTTCCGCCGCGTGCTGCTGCCGGAAATCACGCCAGCGCTCTTAACCGGCGCGGGCATGATGTTCGCGCGGGCAACGGGGGAATACGGCTCGGTGATTTTTATCGCGGGCAACATTCCGATGGTTTCCGAAATCCTGCCGCTGATTATTACGGGCAAGCTGGAACAGTTCGACGTACAGGGCGCGTCGGCGGTGGCGTTGTTTATGCTGCTGGTTTCGTTTGTGATTCTGTTTGCGCTGAACGTGATGCAGTGGGCGTTGAGCAGGCGTTCGGGAGCGAAGGGTTGAGGGGTCGTCTGAAAACCTGAACTACGCTGTTGCCGTCATTCCCGCGCAGGCGGGAATCCACCGCACGGCAACAGAAAAACCAAAAATAAATAAGGCAGCCGAACTTTACCGATGGATTCCCGCCTGCGCGGGAATGACGGCAGCTAGACTTTTTTATTTCTCTTTTAACATAAAAGATAAAAGGTCGTCTGAAAACGAATCCGCTCCCCAAAACACAGTTTTTCAGACGACCTCCAAACATCTTAAAACCAACCAGAGAACACCACCGCCATGAAACCCTATTCCGCCAATCCCAACCTGACCGAACCGCGCTGGCTGCGCGTGTTGCTGACCGCTGTCGCGCTGGGGTTCCTGCTGCTGATGCTGGTCGTACCGCTTGCCGCCGTGTTTTACGAAGCGCTGAAAGGCGGTTGGGATTTGTACCTGCAATCCCTTACCGACCCCGAAGCGTGGGCGGCGATCAAGCTCACCCTGATTACCGCTGCGGTGGTCGTTCCCGTCAATGCCGTCTTGGGCGTGGCGATGGCGTGGCTGCTGACCCGTTTCGACTTCCGCGGCAAGCAGTTGCTGACCACCCTGCTCGATTTGCCGTTTTCCGTATCGCCCGTGGTTGCCGGTTTGATGTTCGTCTTATTGTTCGGCGCGCACACAGCGTTGGGCGGCTGGCTCGAAGCGCAAGGCATACAGATTATCTTCGCCATCCCCGGCATTATTTTGGCGACGCTGTTCGTTACCTTCCCCTTTGTCGCGCGCGAAATCATCCCGCTGATGCAGGCGCAGGGCGACAGTGAAGAACAGGCCGCGCTGATTCTCGGCGCAAGCGGCTGGCAGATGTTTTGGCGCGTTACCCTGCCCAACATCAAATGGGCGCTGCTCTACGGCATCATCCTCACCAACGCCCGCGCGATGGGCGAGTTCGGCGCGGTCAGCGTAGTATCGGGACACATACGCGGCGAAACCAACACCATCCCGCTTTTGGTCGAAATCTTCTACAACGAATACAACTTCACCGGCGCATTCGCCCTCTCCGGCGTATTGGCACTTTTAGCACTGGCGACGCTGGCGGTGCAGAACATCATCACAAAATTACAAGATAAAAAACTCGCCGCCGCCGAAAGGAACGCAGCATGAGCATCACCATCCAAAACCTAAACAAACACTTCGGTAATTTCCACGCGCTGAAAAACATCAACCTCAACGTTCCCACCGGCAAACTCGTTTCCCTGCTCGGCCCATCCGGCTGCGGCAAAACCACGCTCCTACGCATCATCGCCGGACTGGAAAACGCCGACGGCGGCAATATTCTCTTTGACGGGCAAGACGTAACCGCCAAGCATGTACGCGAGCGCAAAGTCGGCTTCGTGTTCCAACACTACGCCCTCTTCCGCCACATGAACGTGTTTGACAACGTCGCCTTCGGTTTGACCGTATTGCCCAAGTCCGAACGCCCGTCCAAAGAACAAATCCGCACCAAAGTCGAAGAATTGCTCAAACTCGTGCAGCTCTCCCACCTCGCCAAATCCTATCCGCACCAACTCTCCGGCGGCCAACGCCAACGCATCGCCCTCGCCCGCGCCCTCGCCGTCGAACCCAAACTCCTACTCCTGGACGAACCCTTCGGTGCGCTGGATGCCAAAGTACGCAAAGAATTGCGTACCTGGCTGCGCGACATCCATCACAACCTGGGCGTAACCAGCATTCTGGTTACACACGACCAAGAAGAAGCCCTTGAGGTTTCCGACGAGATCGTCGTCATGAACCACGGCAAAATCGAACAAACCGGCAGCGCCGAAGCCATCTACCGCAAACCCGAAAACGCCTTTGTTACCGAATTCCTCGGCGAAACTGACGCCTTCGAAGGCAGAATCGAAAAAGGCATCTGGCACTACAACGGCTTCGCGTGGAAATTGGACGCGCAATACAAATGGCAGGAACAAACCGCCACCGGCTACATCCGCCCGCACGAATGGCAAATCGCCGCCGAACACGAAACCCCGATGATCCGCGCCGAAATCGAAAAAATCCACGCCGTCGGCGCACTGACGCACGTTTTGGTGAAACACGGCAAACAGGATGTACATATCACGCTGGCAGGCAGCGACGCGTCAAGGCTGGATTTGTCCGCAGGGCGCGAATTGTCATTGGTGCCGAAACAGGTTTATGTGTTCTCGCAGAACGAGTTGATTGAATATTCGATTTGATGGGGAAAAAAGCAAAGGTCGTCTGAAAAAAGATTTCAGACGACCTTTTGTTTATGGGGCTGACGTTTAGTCGAAATGCAGCGATTTTTTAAAGTCCATTCGCGATAAACCTTGCCTCAGACGACCTTTCGCCATCTATCCATAAAGTGTTTCCCTGACTTCAACCAAAGCCGCCAACGCTGAGGCAGTATTTACCGTTTCGGGCAGGTTGGAAGCGTCGAACGCTGTTTCGACTTCCGCCATCAGTCGTTCTGCTTTTTCCAGCAGGTTTCCGTAGGAAGATTCGCCGCGTTTGATGGCGAGCAGTTCGTCGCGGTTGGGGCGGCGCGGGCGGATTTCGCCGTGGCGGGCGATGTCGCGGGCGGTTTCGAGCAGGCGGAAGGTGTGCATCATGTTTTTGGCGTCGTAGCCTTGTCCGTGTGCCTGCGTGCCTTGGTAGCGCGTTTCGTTGCGTTCCGCCAGCCATTGCTGATAGGAGGCGTATTCGCGGCAGTAGCTGCTGTATCCGTCTTGGTTGAAGGAGAGATAGGCAAGCGGGGTTTCGCCTTCGGGAACGGAGCTGAGGGAGAGGTTGGTGGCTTCGGGTTTGAGCGCGACGCCGTGGTAGCCGCGCGTGCCGTCGGGGTCGTAAAACAGGGCGTAGAGTTCGCGGGCGTGGGCGATTTTGACCAAACCGACGCGCCGCTGCTCCATTCCGCGTTGCGAAAGCCAGTGCCGCAACGGCACGGTTTGCGCGCCTTCTACGATGTGGCAGAAATCGAGCACGCTTTTCTTTTCAGACGGCATCGGGTTGCTGATTTTCTTGTTCAGCCCGCGTGCTTTTTTGATTTGCCCGTAGGCGTATCCGGCGAAACTCTGGCGGCAGGCTTTGGACACAAACCATTCGGTTTTGAACGCGTCCATCAGCGGCGAACGGTAGCGCACGCAGTCGGGCGGGGAGGCGAGCAGCTCCAGCGTGTTCGGGTTGCTTTGCAGCAAAAGCTCGATAAACCGCCCAAGTTCGTAATAAACGATGTCGTTGGTTTCGTTGCTGATTTGCGGGATGTATTCCATGCCGTAAAACATCGATTTGGGCAGGTAAAACACGCCTTTGATGTCGGTATCGGATTCGGGCGTTGCCAAACCGTAGGCGCGGCTGCCGGAAACGGCTTCGAGCAGAAGCAGGTTTTGTGTGTGCAAGTCTTCGATGGTGAGCATTTTCAGACGGCCTTACGGATAAACCGCTGCCAAAGTTTCGCGGAACAATTCATTCAGTGGCGCGCTGTCGGCGGCTTGGGCGGCAGGGGCGGATAATTCGGAAACTTCGTTATATAAATCAACCGTCAGGCGTTGCAATTCGGGTGACAGCGTATGCAGGTAACTTTCATCCTGTTCCGCCTTGATTGCCACTAAATCGGCGATTTGGGCGGCGCAGTCCGTTTGCCATTCGCTCATCAGTTCCGCCAGCGTCATTGGCGGAATCCCGCCTTGTTTCACCGCCCACCGTGCCGCGAGTAGCGGACGCAGGACGTAAAACCATTTTTTCAGTTTGACGGGTTGCGCCAAATCCATGTTTCTCAAAGCGTTGCCTGCAATGCCGCGATAATGGTGCAGCAGCGCGGCAGCCTGCACATATTGCGGCGCAAGCGCGTTCAGACGACCTGTGAATGTATCGTCCTGCGTATAAACCATCGGCGAACGCAGCCATTCGAGCAGCGTGGCATTGCTTTTCCGCAGCAAACGCAACGCCTTGCGGATGTCCCAGCCGCCGACGTCAAACCATTGGTTTTCGATAAACTCAAAGGTGTCTTTCGCTTCGTCGATTTGCAGATAATATTCCTGCGGGCGGATATAAATGGCGCGCACGTCGTAATCGCTGTCGGGCGAGGCAAAACCCCATGCGCGGCTGCCGCTCTCTACCGCCAACAGAAAATGCAGCGGCTCGGTATGGGCGATGTGGGTGAGTTTTTCTTGAATCGTTTGTTTCATGATGTTTCTTTTAATAGAGGTCGTCTGAAAACCTAAAAAACAGGTTTTCAGACGACCTTTGCTTTTTGATGGATGGCGGGTTCGGTCGAATCAGTCTTTCAACCTGAATTCCGCCGCGCGCGCGTGGGCGGTCAGGCTTTCGCCGTGTGCCAACACGCTGGCGATTTTACCCAGTTTCTGCGCGCCTTGTTCGGAGACTTGGATCAGGCTGGAGCGTTTTTGGAAGTCGTAAGTGCCCAGTGGCGAGGAGAAGCGGGCGGTGCGGCTGGTGGGCAGGACGTGGTTGGGGCCGGCGCAGTAGTCGCCGAGACTTTCGCTGGTGTAGCGTCCCATGAAAATCGCGCCGGCGTGGCGGATTTTTTTCGCCCATTCCTGCGGGTTTTCTACCGACAATTCCAAGTGTTCGGGGGAAATGTAGTTGGCGATTTCGCAGGCTTCGTCCAAGTCTTTGGCGAGTATCATCGCGCCCCTGTTGCCGAGCGAGGCTTCGATGATGTCGCGGCGGGGCATGGTTTCGATGAGGCGGTTCATGGCGGCTTGGACTTCGTCGAGATAGGGCTGCGACGTGCCGATGAGGATGGCTTGGGCGATTTCGTCGTGTTCGGCTTGGCTGAACAAATCCATCGCCACCCAGTCGGCGGGCGTGGTGCCGTCGGCGATAACGAGGATTTCAGACGGCCCCGCCACCATGTCGATGCCGACTACGCCGAACACGCGGCGTTTGGCGGCGGCGACGAAAGCGTTGCCCGGGCCGGTGATTTTATCGACCTGCGGTACGGACTCGGTGCCGTGGGCGAGGGCGGCAACCGCCTGCGCGCCGCCGACGGTGAAGACTTTGGTGACGCCCGCGACGAAGGCGGCGGCAAGTACGATGTCGTTGCGTTCGCCTTTGGGCGTGGGGACGACCATGATGATTTCTTTCACGCCGGCGACATGGGCGGGCATGGCGTTCATGATGACGGAACTCGGATACGCTGCTTTGCCGCCGGGGACGTAAATGCCGACGCGGTCGAGCGGTGTAATCTGTTGTCCCAACAGCGTGCCGTCTTCGTCTTCGTAGGTCCACGATTCCATTTTTTGGCGTTGGTGGTAGCTTTCGACGCGTGCGGCGGCGGTTTTCAAGGCCGTCTGAATTTCGGGCTGCAAACGCTCAAACGCGGCCTGCAAGTCGTCTTGAGTGAGGATGAGGTCGGCTATGGTTTGGGCGGATGTGCCGTCGAAGCGGTTGGTGTATTCGATGAGCGCCGCATCACCACGTTTTTGCACGTCGGTGCAGATGTCGGCGACGATGCGGTCGATTTCGGGATTCTGCGCGGTCTCAAAGGCCAGCAGGGCTTTGAGTTCGGCTTGGAAATCGGGCGATTGGGTGTTGAGTTTTTTCATGATTTGGGATTCTCCTTTGTTATTTTGGGACTTGGGGTCGTCTGAAGCATCTCTTGCTCGGTTTTGGGTCTGATATAAGCCTTTTCACCCCTGCTGGCAAACTTCAATTCGGGCAGGCATTTTTGTTGTAAACCGAGTTTGGCTAATACGTCTTCGCTGTGCGAGATGGTATGGAAGCGGTAACGGGTTTGTGGTCTGCCGTTTTTGCTTTCCCCAACCATTGTTTCAAAGCCGTCCACTTCGTATGCGCTGACAACAGCGTTTTGCAGGCCGGTGTGAACGCCGATAACGTATTTCACTTTGGAGGCGGCATCTTTATTGAGCCACCAATTGCCTAAGGTACGCGATTTAAGGTTTGCATCGTCTTGGTTGTCGAAACGGTAGTCTAATTCTTCGTTAGTGTCTAAATCGAAAGCATCGTGGATTTTGACGGCGAGAACCAGCCCGTCAGGGTTAATCTCGTTAAGCGGGAGAGAAGAGAATCCGAAGCGGCGATCCAGTTTTTCTACGCTAATACCACCCGGACCATGTCCAGCAATTTTATTTTTGAGTTTTTTACCCAAGACAGATTTAACAAAATGAATTAAGGCAGATTCGGCGGCTAGCGCTTCGGCTTCAGTCAGATGATAGCTGATGATATAGCGACCGAGTTTCTTGCATTTGGAAATGGCTTTGAGTTTCCGATCGACAATCTCGCCGGAGACTGGGTCTTGTGAACGACTAGCAACCCATTCATGCTCGAAGATACGATTACCGCAGCCTTTGCCGATGTAGAGGATTTTGTCTTTTTTCATGTCGGTCAGGCAATAGACGTAAAACCGACGTTCGCCGTTATTCAAAACGGACAGGGTTGAATCTGAAAATTTTTTTATTTTTGCAACCATTTTAAATTCTCCTATACAGTTTACTGCCGGTGGTATTTTCAGACGACCTGTCGGCGGGAGCGGCTAAGGTCGTCTGAAAACGCATCTTCATTCAAATGAACGCTCACCCCGCCTTCGCTGCGCTGCCGAACGCCTGAATAATCGGCTCCAGCAGCGCGTGTTTCGTTTTCAATGCGGCTTTGTTGACCACCAGACGGCTGGAAATATCGACAACGTGTTCGACCGCTTCCAAGCCGTTTGCCTTAAGCGTGTTGCCGGTGGAGACCAAATCGACGATGGCGTCGCTCAAACCGACCAGCGGTGCAAGCTCCATCGAGCCGTAGAGTTTGATGATGTCGACGTGGACGCCTTTGCCGGCGAAATGCTCGGCGGCGATGTTGGGGTATTTCGTCGCGATACGCAGGCGGCTGCCGGGCTGCGAGGTGGCGGCGTAGTCGAAACCTTTGCGGACGGCGACCATCATGCGGCATTCGGCGATGTGCAAATCCAGCGGCTGATAAAGCCCGCTGCCGCCGTGTTCGATTAAAACGTCTTTGCCCGCGATGCCGAAGTCTGCCGCACCGTATTGGACGTAAGTCGGCACGTCGGTGGCGCGGACGATGACGAGGCGGATGTTTTCATGGTTGGTGCCGATAATCAGTTTGCGCGATTTTTCGGGCGCTTCGGAGGGAACAATGCCCGCCGCCGCCAAAAGCGGCAGCGTTTCTTCAAAGATGCGCCCTTTGGACAGGGCAATGGTCAGCGTGTTTTCAGTCATTGTTGTTGTGTACCGTCAGACTTCGAACCTGTATCAAGCAGGCGGTCTGACTTTCTCCACTAATGTTTCAGATGGGAAAAAGGTCGTCTGAAAACCGCGACCGGCATTCAGACGACCCCATGTGGATCAAAGCAGTTTTTTGATGTCGGCGGCAATAGTTGCCGGCTCGCTGCCGTAAGGTGAGAAAATCGCCACTTCGCCGTTTTTATCAATCAGATACGCGCCGGAAGAGTGGTCAACCAGATAGTTCTCGCTGTCTTCCTTCTGAACCACTTTGGAGGAAACCACGCGGTATTGCTGTTTGATGACCGGCAGGCTTTGGTCGCCTGTCGCAGTCAGACCGATAAATTCAGGATTGAACTGCTTGACGTATTTGCTGATGACTTCAGGCGTGTCGCGCTCGGGGTCGATGCTGACGAACACTACTTTCACATCTTTCGCCTGATCGCCCAATTGTTTCAATGTGTCGCTGTAAGTCAGCAATTCGGTCGGACAAACGTCGGGGCAGTGGGTGTAGCCGAAGGACAGGATCACGACTTTGCCTTTCAGGTCGCTTAAGCTGAACGGCTTGCCGTCGCCGTCGGTCAGCGTGAAATCGCCGCCGATGTCTTCTTTACGCATATCCGTTCCCGGACCTTGCGGTTTAGGAGCGGCAGCAGCATTAAGCGAGGTCGTCGTTTCAGGAGAAGAAGCAGGCGTTGCGGCTGGGGCGGACGCTGTTGAAGAAGCAGCTGAAGCAGGCGCTGGGTTTTGCTCCGGCGTTTTGGCTTCAGGTTTGCAGGCAGCAAGTGCGGTAAGGGCGAATGCGCCCAAAATGGCGGTACGGATTGTAGTAGGCATCATAAAAATTCTCCAATGCAAATATGGTGTGTGAACGTCGTCTGAAAATAAAAAATGAGACGAACGCCGTCATCTTAGCGCGTTTGCAACATTTAATATAGCGGTTTATGCCGTTTTTCGGCTGAAAATGAATGATGTTTGATATAAGTGGAAAGAGTAGGACGCGTCGGGAACAAAATAAAATAAATTTAATGTTTTTAAAAATCAAAAATATAAGTAGTATATCTGCAAACAAAGCAAGATTTTGCTTTACAAGCCCGAATACGTCGCTATAATAGCGACTTCTTCACCAGCCCAGGTGGCGAAATTGGTAGACGCAGGGGACTCAAAATCCCCCGCCGCAAGGTGTGTCGGTTCGAGTCCGACCCTGGGCACCACAAAAAACCGCTTATCAGCGGTTATTTTTTTGCCTGTCGAAAGCTCATATTAGAAATCAACATTTTGATTAATCAGGATTTTTTTGTTTTTTTCATGTTTTTGATATTTGGAGACCTTTGCAAAAACCCTTCCTTCGATATCCGAAACCCAAACACAGGTTTTCGGCCATTTCCTTCCCCCCAATACCTCCTGATTTTACCCAAATACCCCCTTAATCCTCCCCGGATACCCGATAATCAGGCATCCGGACCGCCTTTTAGGCGGCAACAGACACACTTAGCCTGTTGGCCGCTTTCAACAGGTTCAAACACATCGCCTTCAGATGGCTTTGCGCACTCACTTTAATCAACCCGAAATAGGCTGCCCAGGCGTAGCGGAATTTACGGTGCAGCGTACCGAAGCTTTGTTCGACCACATAACGGGTCTTCGACAAATATCGGTTACGTTTGGTTTGCGCTTCCGTCAGCGGACGGTTACGCTGGGCTTTGCGCATAATGCCGTCCAGCAACTGATGGTCTTTCAGGTGTTGCCGGTTTTCCTTACTGTCGTAGCCTTTGTCGGCATAGACGGTCGTATCTTTGGCTATACCTTCCAGCAAAGGCAACAGGTGGTTGCACTCATGGGTATTGGCGGGAGTGATGTACAGTTTCTCGATATAGCCTTCCTCATCGGTACGGGTATGTTGTTTGTAACCGAGTCTGTAGAGGCCGTTTTTCTTTGTCCAGCGGGCATCTTTGTCCTTACTCGGTGTGGTTTGGCCGCTGACTTGTCCTTCTTCATCGACTTCTATGGCTTGACGCTGTTTGCTGCCGGCGGTCTGAATAATGGTGGCGTCAATGACGGCGGCGGATGCTTTCTCTACTTTTAGGCCTTTTTCGGTCAGTTGGCGGTTAATCAGTTCCAGCAATTCGGACAGGGTGTCGTCTTGCGCCAGCCAGTTGCGGTAGCGGCATAAGGTGCTGTAATCGGGGATGCTCAGTTCGTCAAAACGGCAAAACAGGTTGAAGTTGATGCGGGTGATGAGGCTGTGTTCGAGTTCGGGATCGGAGAGGCTGTGCCATTGTCCGAGCAGGACGGCTTTGAACATGGACAACAGGGAATAGGCGGGACGGCCGCGGTGGTCTCGGACGTAACGGGTTTTTTGACGATTCAGGTATTGCTCGATCGGCTGCCAATCAATCACCTGATCCAACTTCAATAGTGGGAAGCGGTCGATGTGTTTGGCAATCATGGCTTGTGCGGTTTGCCGGAAGAAGGTGCTCATGAGAAATCCCCTAAATGTCTTGGGTGGGAATTTAGGGGATTTTGGGGAATTTTGCAAAGGTCTCATATTGTGTTCAATCGGTGGAAAATAAAAGTCCTCCTATCATCTAAAGCATTAAGATTTGCCTGATTGCTCCTTTCAGACGACCTTCCTATAATCTGTTTTTCTTTTTTATAAAGAGGCAATAAATCATGAATATTACCGAAATCGTCCGCCAACGATACAGCACCAAATCTTTCGACCCGTCCAAAAAAATCGCTGCCGAAGACTTCGCCCATATCGAAGCCGCCCTGCGCAACAGCCCCTCCAGCGTCAATATGCAGCCGTGGCACTTTATCATCGCCGATGACGAAGCGGGCAAAGCGCGCATTGCCAAATCCACCGAAAAACTCCCTTACAACACCCCGAAAATTACTCATGCCTCCCACGTCGTCGTTTTCGCCGCCCGCGTTTGTGCCGACGATGATTATGTCGCCGCCGTATTGGCACAAGAGGACAAAGACGGACGTTTCGCCACAGAAGAAGCCAAGCAGGCAGGCGATTCCACCCGCCGCCTGTTCTTGGGCATCCACCGCAACCAATTCCAAGATGAAGAGCAATGGCTTGCCAAACAAGTCTATCTCAACATGGGCTTCACCCTGCTCGCCGCTGCCGCAACAGGCATTGACGCCGTGCCGATGGAAGGCGTCGATTTGCAGGTTTTGAATGAGGAATTCGGTTTGACGGAAAAAGGCTACAAAGCCGTCGCCGTCGTCTCCTTCGGCTACCGTGCCGCGGACGATTTCAACGCCGCTTTACCCAAATCACGTTTTGAAAGCGAAGCCATCTTCACCAAAATCTGAAAAAAATGATGAAACGGCAAAAGGTCGTCTGAAACCTGAACTGGCGCCCAAATCTTGGACACTCATAAAAGCCTATTCAGGCGCTCTGTGCAAGCTGGGTTCTGTATGCGACAGGACTCAGCTTTTTCAATTTCAAACTGCAACGTTCCCAGTTGTAGTAATCCATATAGTCATCTATCTGCTTCATCAATTCATCTACCGTCAATTCACCTGCGTTATAGAAACACTCCGTCTTCAACACCGCAAAGAAGCTTTCCATCGGTGCATTGTCCCAGCAGTTCGCCTTACGCGACATGCTTTGAACCATGGAATGCTCCGCAAGCAATTCCCTATACCCCGCCGTACGGTACAGCACACCTTGGTCGGAATGCAGCATTGTTCCCTTATCAGTCAGACGGGGTGCGGCTTTTTCGAGCATTTCCTTCACCATTTCGCTGTTAGCATTGCGGCTCATGGCGTAGGCGACGATTTCTCGGTTGAACAAGTCCAAGATTGGCGAGAGGTACAGTTTGCCGTCGCTCCCTTTGAGTTCGGTCACGTCGGTCAGCCATTTTTCGTTGGGCTTTCGGGCTGTGAACCGGCGTTTGAGGAGGTGTTCCGATATTTCGCCCATGGCGGGATGGCGGTAGGCTTTTTTCGCCCGTATTTTGGCTTTCAGCCCCATCTGTTTCATCAACCGCGCTGCTTTTTTGCGGTTCCAATCCAATGCTGCGGCAATGCGCCTTTGCCCGTAGCGTCCTTTATGCCGCCGGTAGGTTTCGACAAGGAGGGCTTTGTCGGCTGCGTCGGGGTCGGGTCGGTCTTGGTGATGGTAGTAAAAGCTGCTTTTGGGCAGGTTTGCGATGTGCAGCAGGTATTTGAGCGGGTGTTGCGCCCTCAGTGTTTGGACGGTTTGGCTTTGTCCTTTGCGGTCTGCTTTTGGCTGAGGGCTTTTAACTCCTTTAGGTAGGCGACCTCTGCGCGCATATAGCACAACTCTTCGATAAGCTCTGCCTGTGTTTTTTCTTGGTCGGGTTTATCTGCGATGAAGGGGTTTTTGCGGTGTTGGGGCATGGTTTTGGATTGGGGATGTTCGAGTCCGCCGATACCGCCTTCCTGATAGGCGCGTATCCATCGCCGCAGGTGGGTTCGGGAAATGCCGTAATGATCTGCGGTACGCTATTGGCTGCGTATGTGCAGGTAGTGGAGTACGGCTTGGTATTTGAAGTGTAATGTATATTTGCTCATAAAAAAACTGCACCTTGCGAGTTGGAGGGGATGTGTCCAACTTTTGGGGTGCAGTTCAACCTTCAGATAGTGGGTTTCAGACGACCTTTTTGCGTCATCACATCCTGTTTCGGTATAATTCGCGTTCCAATATCCGGCTAAAAACCGTTCAGACTTGCCCGTGAATACATCATCGAAACCTTCTCTACCCTATCTTGCCTCGTGCGCCAGCCTGATTTTTCTGATCCTTCTTTCCTTGTCTTGGGAATTGTGGATTGCGCCTTTGCGCGACGGCGGTTCATGGCTTGCCCTCAAAGCCCTGCCTTTATGCCTGCCGCTGGGCGGCATACTCAAGGGCCGTATTTATACTTATCAATACAGCTCCATGCTGATTCTGATTTATTTTGCCGAAGCGGTCATGCGCCTGTTTGACGCTTCACCTGCCGAACGTCTGTGCGCCGCATTGTCGCTTAGCTCCTGCATAATTTTCTTTATCGCCTGCCTCGCATTTATCAAACAACACAAAAAAGAGGGGAAATGATGTTTGCCCGTACCGCATATCATATTAAGAATGAATGGAATGTCCGCCTGCTGCCTTTATGGATTTGTTTTATCTGGGTTTGCGCCGTCCCTTTCCTGTCGATTTACCGCGTAGGCCCGCTGCCGAGCTTCTACCTTGAAGCCGGGTCCCTCTTGGGTGCGACAATTTTAGTTTTGGCTTCGGCATATAAAGGCCTGCTCAATATCCGCCTGCCTTATGTATCTGTCGGACTGTTGCTGATGGCGGCATATTGGGCGATACAGCCACGGGCAATGGGTTTGCTGTATCCAGGAATGAGCGACTTGGCGGCATGGACTTTCGTCATCCTCGCCCTATCTGCCTGGGCCTGTCGCGGCTGGATTTCCGCTTACGGGCAGGATCGAGTTGTTACCGTATTCGCATGGTCGTTGTTTTTTGGTGCAGCTGCGCAGGCTGTCGTGGCGTTTATGCAGTTCAAAGGATGGTCGGACATTTCCCTGTTTCACGGCATATTGGCTTACGGCGGCGGAACGGTAAACGGTCAGCTCGGACAACGCAACCATCTGGGCCATTATCTGATGTGGGGCGTACTTGCCGCATCCTATTTGTGGGCAACGCGGAAAATGCCCGACTGGCTGGGATTGGTTTGCGTATTTCTGCTGACTGCCGTCTTGGGTTTGGTCAACTCGCGCACTATCTTGGGCTACATCATCGCCATCGTATTGATTCTGCCTTTTTGGTACTGGCGGGCAGGCCGCGAATCGGCACGCTTAATTAAAATCTTCTTTTTCGCAGCGGTATTGGCTGCGGTTTTTCAGTTCGGCATGGGGGCATTGCTTGATTTACTGGGCAACAGCCGTTACGAAACCGCCATAGAACGCGCCGGTCATAGTGATTTTGAAGGTTCTGCACGCCAAATCGAATGGCGGAATGCTTGGACCGCCTTTACCCGCTCCCCAATCTTCGGACACGGCTGGAACAGCTTCGGCAGCCTGAGTTTCCTGTTAAATGCGGAAAAACAGTACTTTGCCAATAACATTCTCGGCGTTTTGTTCACCCACTGCCACAACCTTATCCTGCAAATCCTTGCCGAAATGGGGCTGACAGGTGCATTATTGAGCGCGGGAACCATGCTGGCGGGCGTTTGGCGTTTGATTACCCGTCCGTCTAATCCTGCCAACCTGTTCCTACTGACCGCCGCAAGCGTAACCATGTGCCACAGCATGCTCGAATACCCGCTTTGGTACATCTACTTCCTGACTCCGTTCGCCCTCATGCTTTCGCTCTCAAGCGCGCGTTTTGAAGATGTATCCGACGGAATCAAACAAGCCCGCCGCCGCAATTTGGCAGGCGGTATCGCCGCATTGGCCATTATCGGCGGCACGCTGCACTTAGGCTGGAACTACACCGACCTGACCGCTTACAGCCGTCAACCCAAAACCGACGACCCGTCTCAAGTCAACGCCAAAATTTCCGGACTGCGCCGCATTTCCGAAACCAGTCCCATGCTGGCCTATTATGCCGACCTGAGCCTGACCCGCCGTGCCGATCCGGCCGATGAAAAAGTCCAACCTTGGGCGCAAAAAGCGGCATTCGACGCACTCACCTACCGCCCTTACAGCAATGCCTACCAGGTCGGCCTCTACCTCTACCGTCAAGGTAAAACCAAAGAAGGCGCGCAATGGATGCAAGACATGTATTATTACTATCCTTACACGATGCCGTTTTACACCGGCAAAATCCGCAGCAGAAAGGAATTCGAACCGCTTCTGCCCCAAATTTTGGAAGATTGCCGCAATTTCTTGAAATCTCCAAAACACAAAACCGCCAAACCTTGCGCGGCGGAAATAGCGGCATCGTAAACAACCAAGGTCGTCTGAAATATTTTCAGACGACCTTTTACTATCAATCCCAATAAACAGCCGGCCTACCATTTCCCACTGGCAAGAGAAACCATATTCGGACATAGCGATTGAAAGATGTTTTAAGGTCGTCTGAAACATTTTCAGACGACCTTAAACCCATCTCTCTCCGTTACTATTCCATCCCTAAAACAGATGCGGTAAAACAACCGTCATCAGCCGATAAGCCCATATCCTGTCGATCCAAATAAAAATACCTGTACCGATATTCACGCGCAGGTATTTTCTATTTCAATCCACTATATAATCCCGTTTATTATCCACCGCCCTACTCCCGCCATGTTCTACCTCTACCAATCCAACCGCCTTGAATCGCTAGCCGCCCTGTTTGCCGGAATCCAAAGGGTCAGGCCGCTTGAGTCTGCTTTGGCGGCGGAACAGATTGTGGTGCAGAGTCAGGGGATGCGGCGTTATTTGAGTGTTTATCTGGCGCGCGAACTGGGGGTGGCGGCGAATTTGCAATTCAGTCTGCCGGCGGGTTTGACGTGGCAGTTGATGCAGAAACTGATCCCCGATATTCCTGCGCTCAGTCCGTTTTCGCCGGAGGTAATGCGCTGGCGGCTTTTGGATTTGTTCCGTAGCGAGCGTTTTCAGACGACCTCTGAGTTTGAAAACGTACGCGCCGTTTTGCAAAGTTATTTGGGCAGCGGCGAGTCGGCGGATTATCAGTTGGCGGGGCAGTTGGCGG
Source organism: Neisseria sicca (assembly GCF_017753665.1). NCBI lineage: Bacteria > Pseudomonadati > Pseudomonadota > Betaproteobacteria > Neisseriales > Neisseriaceae > Neisseria > Neisseria sicca. Next base: position 351,525 of record NZ_CP072524.1, on the reverse strand, counting down.
ATATTTTCGACCAGTATCTGGTGTACCGACCGCAGTGGATTGATGCCTGGCAGGAAGGCAAACTTCTGGGGCTGGGCGACGACGAGGTCTGGCAGGCGCAGCTTTGGCGCTATTTGGACGACGGCAACCAATCCGCGCCGCACCGTGTGGCGTTGTGGGAAAAGCTGCTGTCGTCTTTGGATAAGGCGCACCTGCCCGAGCGGTTTTTCGTGTTCGGCATTTCGACGATGGCGCCGATGTATTTGCAGCTTTTGCAGAAAATTTCGGAACATTGCGATGTGTTTGTGTTCGCGCTCAATCCGAGCGGCCAGTATTGGGGCAATGTGATTGAGGCGGCGCAGCTTTTGAAGGGCGGCGACGAGGCGGATTTGTCGCAGACGGGGCATCCGCTGTTGGCGTCGTTGGGCAAGCAGGGGCGTGATTTTTTTGATTTTCTGACGGAAATCGGCTTGGAGGAACAGCCCGTGTTTGAAGAGGTTTCAGACGACACGCTGCTGCACTGCCTGCAAAACGACATTCAAAACCTGCGGATGCCGTCTGAACACAGCCGCGCGGATTTGCTGGACGACGGCTCCGTCCGTATCGTGTCGGCACACAGCCCTCTGCGCGAATTGCAGATTTTGAAAGACAAGCTGTTGCGGATTCTGCACGAACATCCCGACTGGCAGCCGCACGATATTGCCGTTTTGACGCCGAACATCGAACCATACAGCCCGTTTATCGAAGCGGTGTTCGGGCAGGCGCAGGGCGGGGCGCAGGCTTTGCCGTATTCGGTGTCGGACGTGAAACTCAGCCGCCGCCAGCCGCTGCTTTACGCGCTGGAGCAGACGCTGGATTTGCTGGAAAGCCGGTTTGAAGTCGATAAAGTGCTGCCGCTGTTGGAAAGCGGTTTGGTGCTGCGCCGTTTCGGGCTGACGGCGGACGATTTGCCGCTGCTGCACGACACCATTGCCGAATTGAACGTGCATTGGGGGTTGGACGGAACGATGCGCGGCGCGGCGGACAATCTGTTCACCTGGCAGCAGGCGTTGGAACGCATCGTGTTGGGCTGGATGCTGCCTGACGACGGCAGCCCGCTCTGGCAAAACGTCAGCGCGTGGCACGGTGATGTCAACCGCCTCGATGTGTTCGGCCGCCTTGCCGCCTTCATCCGCACACTGTCACGCCTCGCCGCCGAGTGGCGCAAACCCGCAGCGGCGGAGGAATGGACGGAATGCTGCCGCGATTTGGTGCAGTCATTGTTTCTGCCCGACGCCGACGACCAATACGCCTTGCAGCAGTTTGAGCAGGCGTTGGCAAAATGGCAGGAAGAAACCGCGTTGGCAGGCTTTTGCGGTACTTTGCCGCAACACACGGTCATCCACCACATCCGCCGCTTTTTAGGCAGCGAAAGCCAAGCGGGCTTCCTGCGCGGCGGCATCACCTTTTGCAGCATGGTGCCGATGAGGAGCCTGCCGTTTAAAGTCATCTGCCTGTTGGGGCTGAACGACGGCGATTTCCCGCGCAATACCAAAGCCGCAGTATTCGACCTGATTGCCAAACACCCGCAAAAAGGCGACCGCGCCCGCCGCGACGACGACCGCTACCTCTTCCTCGAAGCCATCATCAGCGCGCGCGACATCCTTTATCTCTCCTACGTCGGCCGCAGCATCCGCAACGACGACGAACTCGCCCCGTCCGCCCTCGTCAGCGAACTCATCGACACCGTCGCCGCCATGACCGGACGGCGCAGCAAAGAGCTGGCGGAACACTGGGTCGAGCAACATCCCCTGCAACCGTTCTCCCACCGCTATTTCATCGCAGACAACATTTCAGACGACCTCTTCAGCACGCGGCAAGACTACGCCGAAGCCCTCAACCGCCCGCGCGAACAGGCGCGTCCGTTTTTCAGCGAAGCCCTCGAAGAAAACAGCCCCGCACCGACCGTCTGGCAGGACGACTTTATCCGCTTCTGGAAAAATCCCGTCAAAGCATGGCTGCAACAAACCCTAGGCTGGCGCGAACCCTACCGCGACGAAGCATGGGAATCCGCCGAACCCTTTGAGCCGCAACGCGCCGACAAAATTGCCGCCGCCTATCTCGACGCCCGCCGCCACAACCAAGACTTTCAAGAAACCGCCGTCCGCCTCGACGCCGAAAGCCTGTTGCCCGCCGGCGAATTGGGTAAATTGTGGCAGCAGAATTTCCAAGCCGCCGCCAAACGCATAGACGGCGAATTGCTGCAAAGCCCCAAACTGCCGCCCTTCGCCTACGAAATCCAGTTCGACGGGCAAACCCTGCAAGGCAGCCTCGGCAACCTGTACCAATGCGGCCAAGTGTTCTACCTCGACCGCAAACCCAACGCCCCGCAGCGCATCGCCCTCTTGCTCGAACATTTAATCTTTTGCTCGGTAGAGTCGGCAGTAGGGTCGTCTGAAACCGAAACCCGCCAAACCCATATCGTTCAGCCCGAAGAAACAATGATTTATCCCGAAATATCCAGCAGCCACGCGCAACAAATGCTGCAAAAATGGCTGACGTTCTTCAACCTCGGACAAACGCGCCCGCTGCCTTTCTTCGCCAAAACCAGCCTCGCCACCGCCGAAGCCTACGGCAAAAAACAGAGCTGGGAAGATGCCCTGAACAAAGCCAAGGAAAGCTATCACGGCAACAAAGTCAGCAAAGGGCAAAAAGACTATACCGAAGTCGCCCTAGTGTTCGGCAACGAAGACACCGAGCCGGTGGAAGGGGCGTTGTTCCAAAGATTGGTGGAAGAGCTGTTGATACCGCTGCTGGACGCGGTCAAGGAAGAATCGTCCGATGCGGCATAGAAGCCGCAAATCGGAAGAGGTCGTCTGAAAACGTGAATTCATCGTTTCAGACGACCTCTTCCCCGGTAAACCTGTTTTTAAAACCCTCACTTCCGCCGTCATTCACCAAACTGGAATCCATTGGAAATTCGAAAAGGAGATGTTTCAAAAACAGTTGCCGAAATATAGTGGATTAAATTTAAACCAGTACGGCGTTGCCTCGCCTTGCCATACTATCTGTACTGTCTGCGGCTTCGTCGCCTTGTCCTGATTTTTGTTAATCCACTATACAACCGAACCTTTGCAAAAATCCCTTTTCCCCAGCAACCGAAAACCCATATTTGGGTTTAGGCTGTCAGAGAAAGAAGAATTTTGCAAAGATCGGCCTTTGCTTCAACTGAATTCAAACCTTTCTATATTGACTTTATATTTTGCATTTCACGTTTTTTGCCGGTTTCATTTTAAACCGACGGCCCAATTCACATATTGCAATCAAATTTTCTTCTTTCGTCTGTTTAAATCCAATTAAATCTTCCCTCTTCCCTGCTAATCAAATTCAAATTCAGACCCGCTTTATCTTTTCAGCCATATTTATCATATGCGTTTGAGTTATCTCCTAAAACAAGAATCTGCTTTATTCTTTAATAAATGAAATTTATTATCAAAATATTTGTAAAGTTTAATAATATGTTATAAAGTAACGGACTTCGTTTCTGAGGTAACTATTATGAACCCGAATTTCAAATTAAACCTACTGACATTATCTTTACTGGCTATAACAAGTATCGCACACGCAGAAGACGAGGTTTCAACTCAAGAGCTTGATGAAATTCAAGTCAAAGGTAAATACATTGCCAAAGAGAAAAAAGTTTTTACCGAAGGCCAAGCCAAAAGTTCGCGTGAACGCGTTTATCAATCCAGCGAAAACATCGATGCCATCGTGCGGAGCATGCCCGGCGTCTTCACCCAACAAGACAAGGGATCGGGGGTATTGGCGGTCAATATCCGTGGCGATAGCGGTTTGGGACGCGTCAATACGATGGTTGACGGCGTAACCCAAACCTTCTATTCCACTTCTGCCGATGCCGGACGCAGCGGCAGCTCTTCGCAATTCGGTACGGCACTGGATCCCAATTTTATTGCCGGTGTGGATGTAACCAAAGGCAGTTTCACAGGTGCCAACGGCATCAATACCTTATCCGGTACAGCCAATTTCCGTACTTTACGGGTGGACGATGTGGTACACGGAAACCATACCTTTGGGCTTTTAACCAAAGGATTAACCGGCACAAACAGCACCAAAAGCAATTTTATGGCAACCGGAGCGGTACAAAAATGGTTTGACAGCGGTGCGCGCCTTGGCGCGTTATATGGTTACAGCCACCGTAATGTCGAGCAAAACTATAAAGTAGGCGGCGGCGGTCAGCGTATCGGCAATTTTGGCGAAGAATATTTAGACCGTAAAAAACAAGAATATTTTGAAAGCAACTTATTGAAATTCGACCAAGGGCAAAATCGTTGGGTTCGCGACTTTTCCAAACGCAATGCGGTCGGTAAAAGCTATTGGGACTACCCTTTCTCCAAAAAATATAACGATCCTGAGGTTTTGCAAAGAGATTATGTTGATGATTTGGAAAGAAGCTGGAAAGAGAATTTAGCACCGCAATGGGACCTGACTCCAATCGACCCGACCAGCCTGCAACAACGCTCAAACAGCCATTTGGTCAAAGTGGAATACGAAAACGACAACAACAAGTTGGATCTTCAGCTTCGTACCATGAACAACCGTATCGGCAGCCGCAAAGTAGAAAACCGCAACTATCAAGCCAATTACAACTTAAACATTGGCGATTATGTCGATTTAAACGTGTTGGCCGCCCATAATCTGGGAAAACAAAAATATCCGAAAAACTCACGTTTTTCAGGATGGGGGCTGCTGGATTATTTGGAAACCAAAAACACAGCCAATCTTTTGGATATCAACAACCGCTTCTCTTTCAACCTTCCCAACAAAACAGATTTAAAAGCCACCGTCGGTTTCAATTTCTTTAAAAACCAATACAGTAAAAACCGCTTTCCGGAAGAGCTGAGCCTGTTTTACGACGGTCCCGATCAAGATGCCGGCCTGTACAGCTTTTTAGGCCGCTTCAAAGGAGACAAAGGAATATTTCCCCAAAAATCAACCATATTACAACCTTCAGGCCAGCAAAAATTTAATACGTTCTATTTTGATACTTCCTTGAAAAAAGGCATTTATCAATTGAATTACAGCACCAATATGGTCAACTACCGCTACAAAGGCGAATATACCGACTACTTCAATACCCAAGAAGACTTTAAAAAAGCATTTGGAGAAGATTCTGAAATTTATAAACAGCATTGCACGCCAAGCTGCGACCTTTACGAACCGGTTTATACCAAATCCGGTAAAAAGCATGCGGTAAACCATTCAGTGGCATTAAACATCAATGTCAACGACTACTTTATGCCGTTTATCAGCTATTCGCGTACGCATAGAATGCCGAATATTCAAGAAATGTATTTTTCACAAATCGGAGACTCGGGCGTCAATACCGCCCTTAAGCCGGAACAGGCCAATACTTACCAAATAGGCTTCAATACTTTCAAAAAAGGGATTTTCAAGCCGGATGATGTATTGGGTTTCAAACTGGTCGCCTATCGCAGCAGGATAAACAACTATATTCACAATGTTTATGGCAAATGGTGGGATTTGGATAAAGCACCCAGCTGGGTAACCAGTACCGGCCTGCAATACTCTATCCAGCATCGAAACTATGCCAAACCTGTCCATAAAAATGGTTTGGAAGTGGAAATGAACTATGATTTCGGCCGCTTTTTTTCAACCCTGTCTTACGCATATCAAAAAACCAACCAGCCGACCAATTATAGCGATGCCAGCGAATCGCCCCGTAATTCTTCTAAAGAAGACCAAATCAAACAAGGTTACGGCTTAAGCAAAATTTCCCGCTTGCCCCGAGATTACGGGCGGTTTGAATTGGGTTCCCGCTGGTTGGGCAACAAATTGACCATCGGCGGCATTATGCGCTATTACGGCAAAAGTACACGGGCAACGACTGAGGAAGAATTTGTTGACGGTACAACCGGTGCCAACACCTACTCTTCACACCAAATGGGCAGAAGGGCGATCAAAAAAACAGAAAGCATCAACAGACAGCCGCTGATTTTTGATTTCTATGCCAATTACGAACCGAAGAAAAACCTTATCCTTCGTTTCGACATTCAAAATGCCTTCAATAAGCGCTATATCGATCCTTTGGATGCCGCAAACGATGCCGCAACTCAGCGCTATTTCAGCGTATTTGAAAGAAAAGGAGGTTTAGATGACGAAGAAGTCGAATGTGATGCCAACGGTTTATGCAATGGCAAATATGGCGGCACGACACGCTCCGTTCTGAATAACTATGCGCGTGGCAGGACTTTGCTGTTTACCATCAGTTATAAGTTCTAAACCTAACCGTCAGCATTCTTAATACTGTACTGACTAAAAAGCCGACAAACATAATGTTTGCCGGCTTTTTCAATATATTCTCAAAGTTTTCAATCTGAGACCTTTGCAAAAATGGTACGTTAACGAAATTTGACGCATAAAAATGCGCCAAAAAAATTTTCAATTGGCTAAACTGATATTGAGAAAAAAGTGGAAGAAATCAGGGAGGTTCTTCATTTTATAGTGGATTAAATTTAAACCAGTACGGCGTTACCTCGCCTTGCCTTAATATTTGTAATGTCTGCGGCTTCGTCGCCTTGTCCTGATTTAAATTTAATCCACTATAAAAATGGTATTGGGCATAAAATTTTAATAACTCATGTTATTGCAAAGGTCTCCTCATATAAAAAGGTCGTCTGAAAAGATGTTTCAGACGACCTTTTTAACTCTTGTAACTTATTTGTTGTGTTGGCGGAAATACGCCCACTCTTCCACAACAATACCGTCAGGCAGATGGCACATCCCATACTCTCCGCCATCTTTGTCTTTTTTGATTTCCAGCTTACCGCCCTGTTTCACGCAAAATTCTGAAGCCGGATTGGGCATACCGGTCATCGGTACACTTTCTTTCTCAAGAGTATTGCAAGCTGACAAAGTAGTTGCAGCCGCGAGGATTAAAATAATCGGCTTAATCATATGAGACCTTTGCAAAAATAGTCTGTTAACGAAATTTGACGCATAAAAATGCGCCAAAAAATTTTCAATTGCCTAAAACCTTCCTAATATTGAGCAAAAAGTAGGAAAAATCAGAAAGGTTTTGAATTTTGAAAATGAGATTGAGCATAAAATTTTAGTAACCTATGTTATTGCAAAGGTCTCCATATGTTTTCCTTTTACTATCCAAATATCTCTATTGGTTGGATACTCGGTTTTCAGACGACCTCTAAAACAGTTTGAAAATATCCATCAACACAAAATATCAGCGTTTATTTTGGTGATAAATAGGCATAACTTCCGGCAACATCCTGCGGATTGCTTCGATACGGGTATTGTTGGCGGGATGGGTTGACAAGATGGCAACCTGACTGCCGCCTTGCGCCCTATTCATTTTTTCCCATACGCTGATTGCCGCCTGCGGATTGTAACCTGCCTGAGCCATCAGGCGGACGCCTCCCGCATCTGCCTCGCTTTCCTGATGACGCGAAAAAGGTTTGGTTGCCAATAAATCTGTTCCAACGCCGACCAAATTTCCGTCCAAACCGACGGCACCTGCCAAAATAGAACCGCCCAAGCCGGTCAATACCTGACCTCCGATGGCTTTTTTGCTGTGTTCGAGCAGGGCATGGGTCATTTCATGCCCGATGACTGCGGCGATTTCATCATCCGTCAGTTGCAAACGTTCAACCATACCGGTATATACCGCCATTTTTCCGCCCGGCATCGCCCAAGCATTCAACTCGTTGCTGCGGATAACGTTCATCTGCCAATTAAAAGGTATGCCGGTACGGTTGGCGCGGTTGGCGTACGGAACCAGTCGGGAAAACACCCGATGAACACGCTGCGCCGTCGGAGAGCTGACATCCAGCGCATTCTGGCTGCGCGCTTTTTGTACAACCTGTATATAGTTTCGCTCGGCTCCTTCATTCAAAGCAGCCGTATCGTATCCCACCATATCGGCGACAGAAGTACAACCCGCCAATGCTGCAACCCCGAGCCATAATCCGTACTTTTTACTGATTTTGTTCATTTTATTGATTTTGTTCATTTCAAAAATTCCTTGATGCCCGACAAAAGATTGAAACCAAAACCGTACAAAACGCCTTCCGTTTTCACCTACTGACCATAAAATAAAATGCCGCCTGATTTTCAGACGGCATAACAAGTATTTTAAGAGCGGCGCTGCAACATCCAAGATTCGATCTTACGCGCGTCGTTTACGCGGGTTGTCGAGGTTGGCGAGTTCAGCAATACGATGGTAATCGGTTGGTTTTGGACGTTTGCCTTAACCACCATCGAGCGTCCTGCTTCGCGGATATAACCGGTTTTCTGAAGCTCGATGTTCCAACTGCCTTCGCGCACGAGGGCATTGGAGTTTTTATAGTTTTGGCGGCCGTTTGCCGTCCAAACCGAGCCGTAGTTGGAGGTTGAGTTTTTGCTGATGAGCGGATATTTGCTCGCCGCAGCGACCATACGGTTTAAATCGTGGGCAGTTGATACGTTTTGGAAATTCAGACCGGTAGGTTCGTAGAAACGGCTGCTATACATGCCCAGGCTTTGCGCTTTTGCATTCATGGCAGCAACAAACGCCGACATACCGCCCGGATAGGTGCGGCCCAGCGCGTGTGTTGCGCGGTTTTCGCTGCTCATCAGGCTCAGGTGCAGCAATTCGCCGCGCGTCAGCGTCGTGCCGACGGCAAGGCGGCTACCTGTGCCTTTCAGGCGGTCGATTTCATCAGCCGTAATGGTAATGCGCTCGTTCATATCCAAACGCGCGTCCAAAACGACCATTGCGCTCATTAGTTTGGAAATGGACGCAATCGGCATCACGCGGTCTGCGTTTTTCTGATACAGGATTTCACCTGTTTTATTGTTAAAAATCAGGGCGGCCTGCGATGTCAAAAGCGGCCCCGCCATCATCGCCTGAGCTTCGATTTTTTGTGCGTGGCTTAATGCGAAAGCTTCCATCGGGTCATTTTGGGTTGGAAAATTCTGTTCCAAAAATTGACCCAAAACGTCCATATCGTCTGCAGCGGCAGGGGCGGCGGCAACAGCCAAAGCCATACCCAAACAGGCTGCACTAAGTGTTTTATAAAATTTCATAACCGACATACTTCAACCAGTAGAATTTAAGACAAATGAATTATTAAAGGAGATATTTTGCTTAAAATACAACAAAATGTAAAGTTTAATACGGCTTTTTTGCGTTTGTTTGCATCTTTTTCCCAAATTGGAAACAATCTTAAGGATGGGAAATTATGGCGTGTTGCTATGCGTCGGAGGGTCGTCTGAAAACCTTACGCCAAACAGCTTCCCATACGGTATTTGATAAACCTTAAGATACTGATTATACTTACCGACTTTGCCGAAAACCGTTCCCGCAACATTCGGATAACGGTTTGCCGATATTGCTTGAAAACAGAAGATAAATTATGACTGAAGAAAAACGCTCCTGCTCGTTTTGCGGAAAATCCGAGCATGAAGTCAAAAACCTGATTGAAGGCGAAAACGCTTTTATCTGTAACGAATGTGTAGAAACTTGCGGCGTCATGCTGCAAAGTTCAGACGACCTCTCTGAAGAAAAATCTGCAACGGATGCGTCCCATCCAAACAACAAACTGCCCACGCCTGCTGAAATTGTCGCCAACCTCAACGACCACGTTATCGGTCAGGAACAAGCCAAGAAAGCCTTGGCGGTTTCGGTGTACAACCATTACAAACGCCTACGCCATCCCAAAGCCAACGGCAACGTCGAGTTGTCGAAATCCAACATCCTGCTTATCGGTCCGACCGGTTCGGGTAAAACGCTGTTGGCGCAGTCTTTGGCGCGCAAACTGGACGTGCCGTTCGTCATGGCGGACGCGACCACGCTGACTGAGGCGGGTTACGTCGGTGAAGATGTTGAGCAAATCATTACCAAGCTTTTGGGTAAATGCGATTTCGATGTTGAAAAAGCCCAGCGCGGCATCGTCTATATCGACGAAATCGACAAAATCTCGCGTAAAAGCGACAACCCGTCAATTACCCGCGACGTATCCGGCGAAGGCGTGCAACAAGCCTTGCTGAAACTGATTGAAGGTACGGTTGCCAGCGTTCCGCCCCAAGGCGGCCGCAAACATCCGAATCAGGAATTTATCAACGTCGATACGACCAACATCCTGTTTATCTGTGGCGGCGCGTTTGCAGGCTTGGAAAAAGTGATCCGTCAACGTACTGAAAAAGGCGGTATCGGTTTCGGTGCGTCCGTTCACAGCAAGGACGAAAATGCCGACATTACCGGATTGTTTGAAATCGTTGAGCCTGAAGACTTGATTAAATTCGGTCTGATTCCCGAGTTAATCGGCCGTCTGCCTGTTATCGCCACGCTGGCGGAATTGGACGAAGACGCATTGGTGAACATTTTGACCGAGCCGAAAAATGCTTTGGTGAAACAATATCAAACCCTGTTCGGCATGGAAAATGTCGAATTGGAATTTGAAGAAGAAGCCCTGCGCAGCATTGCCCGTCAGGCAATGGAACGTAAAACCGGCGCGCGCGGCCTGCGCTCCATCGTTGAACGCTGCCTGTTGGATACCATGTATCAACTGCCTGATTTGAAAGGCGTGGCCAAAGTTGTCATCGGTAAAAACGTCATCGAGAAAGGCGAACAGCCCAAGCTCTTGCGCGAAGACGGAAGCGAATATCAGGCAAACGCCCGGTAAAAGAACGAGCCGGTCATTCCGATAAAACATAAAAGGTCGTCTGAAACCCTGTTTTCAGACGACCTTTTCGTATTTTTCAAGATAATTCGTTTCAATAGCAAACACCTATTACATCCGATAACATAAATATTCCAATTTTTGCCAAACTGGTCTATGATACCCAAAAGAATTGTTTACAATTCTTTGATTGCAAATCATTTGCAACGGTCAGAAGAAAAAACAGAAAAAAGGAACAAAGAGATGTTAGAAGCCTATCGCAAAGCCGCCGCCGAGCGCGCCGCCCTCGGTATCCCCCCCCTCCCTTTGAACGCGCAGCAAACCGCTGATTTGGTCGAGCTGCTGAAAAACCCGCCCGCAGGCGAAGGTGAATTCTTGGTTGAACTGCTTGCCCACCGTGTTCCGCCCGGTGTGGACGATGCCGCCAAAGTCAAAGCCTCATTCCTGGCTGCTGTTGCCGAAGGCAGCGCATCCAGCCCGTTGGTTTCCCCCGAATATGCGACAGAACTCTTAGGTACGATGCTCGGCGGTTACAACATTCACGCCTTAATCGAACTCTTGGACGACGACAAACTCGCGCCAATCGCTGCTAAAGGCTTGAAACATACGCTTCTGATGTTCGATTCTTTCCACGACGTTCAGGAAAAAGCTGAAAAAGGTAACAAATACGCTCAGGAAGTTTTGCAATCTTGGGCGGATGCCGAATGGTTTACCTCACGCGCCAAAGTTCCCGAAAAAATCACCGTTACCGTCTTCAAAGTTGACGGCGAAACCAATACGGACGACCTCTCTCCCGCGCCTGACGCGTGGAGCCGTCCCGATATTCCGCTGCACGCGCTGGCAATGCTGAAAAACCCGCGCGACGGCATCAATCCCGATAAACCGGGCGAAGTTGGTCCGATTAAATTGTTGGAAGAACTCAAAGCCAAAGGTCATCCCGTTGCCTATGTCGGCGACGTGGTCGGTACCGGCTCTTCACGCAAATCCGCGACCAACTCCGTGATTTGGCATACCGGCGAAGACATCCCGTTCGTACCGAACAAACGCTTCGGCGGCGTCTGTTTGGGCGGAAAAATCGCGCCGATTTTCTTCAATACCCAAGAAGACTCCGGCGCGCTGCCGATTGAAGTCGATGTTTCCGCACTGAAAATGGGCGATGTCGTCGATATTCTGCCTTATGAAGGCAAAATCGTGAAAAACGGCGAAATCGTTGCCGAGTTCAGCCTGAAATCCCAAGTATTGCTGGACGAAGTGCAAGCCGGTGGCCGTATCAACCTGATTATCGGTCGAGGTCTGACCGCCAAAGCGCGCGAAGCGTTGAAACTGCCTGCTTCCACCGAATTCCGTCTGCCTCAAGCACCTGCCGAAAGCAAAGCCGGTTTCACGTTGGCGCAAAAAATGGTTGGTCGCGCCTGCGGTCTGCCGGAAGGACAAGGCGTACGCCCGGGTACTTATTGCGAACCGCGCATGACGACGGTCGGCTCACAAGATACCACCGGTCCGATGACCCGCGACGAGTTGAAAGACTTGGCTTGCTTGGGCTTCTCCGCCGATATGGTGATGCAGTCTTTCTGCCACACCGCAGCTTATCCGAAACCTGTCGATGTGAAAACCCATAAAGAACTGCCCGCCTTTATTTCTACCCGTGGCGGCGTATCTCTGCGTCCGGGAGACGGCGTGATCCACTCATGGCTCAACCGCCTGCTGTTGCCTGATACCGTCGGTACCGGCGGCGACAGCCACACCCGTTTTCCTATCGGTATTTCCTTCCCTGCAGGCTCCGGCTTGGTGGCTTTCGCAGCAGCCACCGGCGTCATGCCGCTCGATATGCCTGAGTCCGTACTGGTACGTTTCAGCGGCAAGCTGCAACCGGGCGTAACCCTGCGCGATTTGGTAAACGCCATTCCGCTTTACGCGATTAAACAAGGTTTGCTGACCGTTGCCAAAGCCGGTAAGAAAAACATCTTCTCCGGCCGCATCCTCGAAATCGAAGGCCTGCCTGATTTGAAAGTGGAACAAGCCTTTGAATTGACCGACGCGTCTGCTGAGCGCTCTGCCGCCGGCTGTACCGTGAAGCTCAACAAAGAGCCGATTATCGAGTACATGAAATCCAACGTCGTGTTGATGAAAAACATGATTGCCGACGGCTATCAAGACCCGCGCACTTTGGAACGCCGCATCAAAGCCATGGAAAAATGGCTGGCGAATCCAGAGCTGCTCGAAGCAGATAAAGATGCCGAATACGCCGCCGTGATTGAAATCAACATGGACGACATCAAAGAGCCGATCATCGCCTGCCCGAACGACCCGGACGACGTATGCTTCATGTCCGAACGTTCCGGCACCAAAATCGACGAAGTGTTCATCGGTTCGTGCATGACCAACATCGGCCACTTCCGCGCCGCCTCCAAACTCTTGGAAGGCAAGTCCGACATCCCCGTCCGCCTGTGGATGGCGCCGCCGACCAAAATGGACGCGAAAGAGTTGTCCGACGAAGGCCACTACGGCGTACTCGGCCGCGCCGGCGCGCGTATGGAAATGCCGGGCTGTTCGCTGTGTATGGGTAACCAAGCCCAAGTACACGAAGGCGCGACCGTCATGTCCACTTCCACCCGTAACTTCCCGAACCGCTTGGGTAAAAACACCTTCGTTTACCTCGGCTCGGCAGAGTTGGCGGCGATTTGCTCGAAACTGGGTAAAATCCCGACCGTTGAAGAATACCAAGCCAACATCGGCATCATCAACGAACAGGGCGATCAAATCTACCGCTACATGAACTTCAACGAAATCGACAGCTACAACGAAGTAGCCGAGACCGTGAATGTTTAACAAGTAGGTAAAGCAGTTTCAGACGACCCCTCCAATGTTTAAATCCATGAGGTCGTCTGAAAATAAAAAAACAGAACAGTTTTCGCTGTTCTGTTTTTTTATTTTCAAGTCAATCACCATATTCCCTACTGCCGGATATATCTCTTACCCGCTGATAATCCCGTTCACACCTGCTGCCGCTGCCAAACGATACAATATTTCCTGAGGCATATCGTTGTGCCACAGACGGGTAATATTGGCGATAACCGGAAGACGGCACACTTTCCTGACCCGAACGATGGCATCGACATCCAAACGATAGGCATGTTCCGGCTCAAAACTGAGCGTCCCAGCTTCACCGAGCATAATATGGCTATTACCGCGCAAAGCGATATGTTCTGCCGCTACCAACCAATCATCAACACGATGATGCTTGTCTTTACACAACACTACCGGCGTATTCAGACGACCTACTTCATCCAAAAGCGTCCGATTGGTCATCATACTGCCGCCTAAATACAAAATATCTGCACTGGCAGATAAGGCTTCATCTATCTGGCGAACATCACGGATACGGACAATGACGGGTTTGCCTGTTTTCTGCAAATCAGAAATTTCCTGAACAATCGCCCGAACCCGTAAGTTTTCACGCTGCTCGTCCACTTTTTCATAAGGGCGCGCCGGAAGGTAAAACGGATCGACAAATACTGCATCCACCTTTTGCACCCTGTCCGTATCGGCAGTAATATCCAACCGCTTCGCTCCGCCGAATATCACACCCCGTATAACAATCCTGCTGTCTTCCTCGTCTGCCTCACGGCTGATAATTTTCCAATCGTTCAATACCCGGACAACGCGTTCCACATCGGGCAAACGTTCCAGTTCATTTGGACGGAACACCCGCTCATCACCAACCGCACCGATAATCGTCCGCTCTTCCCCCCGAGAGACATGCTCTTTCAAGCCCTTATTACGGATAAAACCGATTACTCCCTCTACCGACTCCTGAGAAGCATTCTTACCCATCACAATAATCATCATATATCTCCTGAAACAGACGACAATATTAGCATACTACCGCTTTCAGACGACCTGCCCGCTACAAGGCCTACCACTCACACCTTACATTTACCCTTAATCCCCTATCCGCATTATCCCAAATGTCATGTGCTATACTTTCAGCTATGTTACCTTATTGCCTTTACGCATGAAAAATCCTCTGCTTAATTCAGGAAAATTTTGGCTGAAAACAGTCGTAACTGCGGTCATATTGCTTGTTTGTACCGCAGCCGCCCTGTATGCATCGGTTTATGCCCTGTTTACCCCCGAACGAATCGAAACAACCGTACAAAACGCCTTCAGTGGGACAGGACGGAATATCCGCTTCAGCAGCGACATCCGCCGAAGCTGGTTTCCCCGTCCTACCGTCACCCTAAAAAACGTTACCATTACCCGACCTCATAGCAGCCAAACCGCCTTACACATCAAAGAGACCCGTATCGGTCTAGGCTGGAGCAGTCTGTGGAACGATTACCCTTTCATCGAAAAATGGGTTATTACAGGAGCAGATGCCGTGTTATCGCGCACCGATGACGGCAAATGGAACCTGCAAGACCTGTTACATCCTTCCCACCCTACCTCTTTAAACCGTCTGATTATAGAAAATAGCTCTCTGCATATGAATATTGCAGGACAAGCACATATTATCGACAACTTCTATCTAAACGTCCGCAACGACGGTGCTGACGGCCGTCCTTTCAAAATCAACGGCAGCCTGCGCCGTCCAAATCAATCCATCCAATGGCAGGGTAGTGGCGTGTTCAATGCCTCTGAAACCGGTTGGAGCATTCCCAATTTACTTTGGGAAGCATCTGTTGCTGAGAAAGAAAGCAAACTGTCCGCTGATGGAAACGGCACATGGACATGGTCGTCTGAAAACAACTCCCTAAAAGCAGACAACCTCAGCCTACGCACGGATAATCCCGCCCAAAATTTTCACCTGACCGCGCAAATTCCCCGTTTATCCCTTAAAAACAACGTATTGAATATCCCATCGCTCAATGGTGCATTTACAGCAGGCAAGCTGGAAAGCCAATGGAACGGCTCGTTCAAACTCGACAAAGCAAGCATCCGTACCAGCGTTGCCACATTGGATAACTTTGAATTCAACGCCAGCCACAAAAATGCCGCCCATCAGACCAATTTAACCCTGACAGGCCCTCTACTGTGGCAGCAAAACAAAGGATTGCAATCATCCCCAATCAATCTGACCACATTGCAGGATACGGTCAACCGCCTACCCAATCCGCGCTTTATCAGCCAGTTAACCGGATCATTCAACTGGAACGGCAAAGAAAACTGGCAAGGGGATTTCAAAGGCACATTTGACCGCCAGCCCTTTGCGCTTGTATTCAAATATCAACCAACGGAAGGAGAAACACCTCTTTTGGAAGCCGGGATTGCCCTGCAAAAACTCTCACTACTCCCCTACTGGGACGATATACAGGCAAATTCCGGATCAGGCTACCCAACAATCCTCAACAATGGCCAAATCCCACAAATTGATGCCAACATCAAAATCGGCAATGTCCAAATACCCGGCCTGCAACTGGACAATATTGAAACCCTGCTGAATGCCGACAAAGAACACATCGCCCTAAGCCATTTTAAAGCAGGTCTCTACGGTGGTCAGACAGAAGGCGGTATCAGTATGGCAAACACAACTCCGCCCACCTACCATCTCCAACAAAATGCCCAAAACGTACAAATCCGACCATTGTTGCAAGATTTGTTCGGTTTCCACAGTTTCAGCGGCAACGGAGATGCCGTCATCGATTTGACGGCACGGGGCAACAATCGTAAGCAACTCATCCAATCCCTACAAGGGATGCTGACCCTCAATATTTTGGATGGGGCATGGAAAGGTATAGATATAAACCATATCCTCAAAAACGGTATTTCCTCACAGCACCCCGGCGGCGAGCATGCCCAAACCCCTTTCAACCGTTTTACCCTCAATAGCGAAATCGACAAGGGCATCAGCCACCACATCAATACCGAATTGTTTTCCGAACATTTGCACATAGTCAGCAACGGCTACACTGATCTGAATACGCAAGAACTATCCGAGGATCTGCTTATCCGCAACACACTCAATCCTTCAGCCAAGCCCATACCGCTCAAAATACGGGGCAATGTCGCCAACCCGTCCGTTACACTCGACTACAACCGTATTACACACGGCCTAAACAATCCTAAAGAAAAACAAAAGGCATTGGAACAAACATTGCGCGAGCAATGGCACTGGCTCAATCCGGAACGAAAACAAGCGGATAAATAGAAAAGGTCGTCTGAAAATCCAATCATGGTTTTCAGACGACCTTTCAGTATCTTCGCCAATCCGTTTTATTCAAACGGGCGCACTTCCAAACCGAACATACGGCGGGCGGTGTTCAGCATTTGGCAGCTGAAGCCCCACTCGTTGTCGTACCAAGCGAACACTTTAACCATGTTGCCGTCGATGACTTTGGTCAGCGTTGCGTCAAAGGTACTGGCTTGGGTGGTATGGTTGAAGTCCATAGACACCAGCGGCAGCGTGTTGTAGCTCAATACGCCTTTCAGACGACCTTCTTCCGCAGCGGCTTTCATCAGCGCGTTGATTTCTTCGACGCTGGTATCGCGTGCGGCTTGGAAGCTCAAATCGACGACGGAAACATTGACGGTCGGCACGCGGATGGCGAGGCCGTCGAGTTTACCTTTCAGTTCAGGCAATACCAAACCGACGGCTTTTGCCGCGCCGGTTTTAGTCGGAATCATGTTTTCCACACCGCTGCGGGCGCGGCGCAAGTCTTTATGGCGCACGTCGGTAACGGTTTGGTCGTTGGTCAAAGCGTGGATGGTGGTCATCACGCCTTTGACGATGCCGATGTTTTCGTTCAGCACTTTGGCAACGGGAGAGAGGCAGTTGGTGGTGCAGGAAGCATTGGAAACGACGGTCATGTCGTCGGTAATCACATCATCGTTCACGCCGTAAACGACCGTTGCATCAACGTCGGCTTCGCCCGGCGCGGAAATCAGCACTTTTTTCGCGCCGCTTTCCAAATGCACGTTGGCTTTGGATTTGCTGGTAAACGCGCCCGTACATTCCATGACCAAATCAACTTCCAAATCCTTCCATGGCAGTTCGGCGGGGTTGCGGGTGGAGAAAAATGGGATTTTGCGACCATTGATAATGAGATGGGTTGCATCGTGGGAAATGTCGGCATTAAAGCGACCGTGAACGGTATCGAATTTGGTCAGATGGGCGTTGGTTTCGAGGCTGCCGCTGGCGTTGACGGCGACAACTTCAAGTTGGTCTTGCAGGTTGTAATCGTAGATGGCGCGTAATACTTGGCGGCCGATGCGGCCATATCCGTTAATGGCGACTTTAATGCCCATGGTTTTTCCTCTGTTACGGTTGGATAAAGGTTTGCGACCCGAATTATAACAAAAATGTAGTTTGATGTAATTAATGTTTTATCAATCTAGTTACATCTTGCCCATCAACCGTTTTCAGACGACCCATTGGGTAATTTTATGAAACACTGCATCAAAACAAAGTATCATCCCTTCTTTCACTCCGACCGTCAAAAAATGAAACGTCTGCCATCACGCATCAAATCACTATCCTTATCTTTTTTACAGGCGGTAGTCATTTTCGCCATATTATCGGCCGTTGCCGATTGGTGGCGCAAACCCGAACCGCCCGTACAAATGTCGTCTGAACCGCTGTACCTACTTTCAGGAGAAACGCTGACACCTGCCTTACTTAGCGCAAACCGTACCGCCGTCCTCTATGTATGGGGAGACTGGTGCCATATCTGCGCCTATACTTCACCTACCGTTTCCCGGCTTGCCGAAGACGGCATTCCTGTTGTCGGTATTGCCCTGCACTCCGGTGCGGATGAGCATATCCGTACCTATATGTCAGAAAAACATCTTGATTTTCCTACAGTCAACGACAACAACGGACGCTTGGCTCAAAAATGGAAAGTCTCCGTTACCCCGAGCATTATCCTGATTAAAAACGGAAAAATGGTTCACTTCACCTCAGGAATCAGCACTTATTGGGGTCTGCGCGCCAGAATTTTTATTTCCGATCTATTCTATTGATGCTGCCTTGCTAGATTCCTTAAAATATAAAGAACTTGAATCCCGTGTAGCACATGACGCTATCGAGTAAATATTCATTTATTGAAAAAATAAACTACCCTTATCATGGCAAGTGATGATTTTGTTGAGATTATGTCAAAAATAGACTAATATACGAACATAAGAAAATACGGAACATTACTATCAAAACAAACTTACGGAATGTTATCTGATTTTTGGTTCGATACTTTTGCTCCCACGCATTCGCCGCTTTCACAGGGCTCTTATAATGACAATACAGCCTTTACAAATCTGCCTCACGCTTCAAAGGTTTGTTTATCGGTAACAACGGAGACCCCTTATGCCCAACCAATCCAAACATGCTTCCATTAACATCGGTCTGATTCAAGCGCGGGAAGCGTTAATGACCCAATTTCGTCCTATTCTGAACCAAGCCAATATCACCGACCAGCAATGGCGAATCATCCGCCTGCTTGCCGAAAACGGCACATTGGACTTTCAAGACCTTGCCAATCAGGCATGTATCCTGCGCCCCAGCCTGACCGGCATTTTGACCCGCTTGGAAAAAGCAGGCCTTGTCGTACGCCTAAAGCCGTCCAACGACCAACGCCGCGTCTATTTAAAGCTGACAAACGAAGGCGAAAAACTTTTCGAATCCATCGGCGCGCAAGTGGACGAACGTTACGACGCCATCGAACAAGTGCTTTCCAAAGAAAAAATGCTCGAACTCAAAGAGCTGCTGGCGGCGCTGTCGAAAATCGAACAGCACCTGAAATAAAAAAGCACGACGAATGACAGATTCGGCACACACACTCAAGCATCCGTTCAGGGATGCCATGGCATCCTGCGCCGCAGGCGTACACGTTATCACGACCGATGGAAAATCCGGCCGTTACGGTATTACCATGACTGCCGTTACCCCCGTTACAGACGAACCGCCGACCATTATGCTCTGCATCAACCGGAAGTCAGCAATCATTCCGATTCTTCAGACCAACCGCGACTTGTGCATCAATACCCTGTCCGAAAGCCAACAGGACATCGCAGAACACTTTGCCGGCCTGACCGGGCTTTCCCCTGAAGAACGCTTTGCCTACCATATTTGGAACAGGGGCGAAACCGGGCAACTCGAAGTCGAAGGCGCACTGGCGCATCTCCACGGGCGTATCGTTTCGCAACACGAAATCGGGACGCATTTTATCTTTTACGTCGAAATCAACGAAATCAAAAATTCCGGCACACACCCCCCGGCTTTATTGTATTTCCGACGGCAATTCAAATCATTGGAATAAAGCTCCCCAAGCTCGCAAAGGTCGTCTGAAACCCTCAAATTTCATTTTCAGGCGACCTTGAATCAGCTTCCCCAATCCCGACAGACTGCCCATCATTTCATTATCCAAACTTATCCATCTCCCCCATGAAAGCAATGATACTTGCCGCAGGACGCGGCGAACGGATGCGCCCGCTGACCGACCATACCCCCAAACCCCTGCTGCAAGTCGGCAGTGAACCTTTAATCGGCTGGCACTTACGTCGTCTGAAAGCCGCAGGCTTTACCGAAATCGTCATCAATCACGCCTGGCTCGGCGAACAAATCGAAACCACGCTCGGCGACGGCTCGCAATACGGCGTACGCATCGCCTATTCCCCTGAAAAAGCAGGCGGCTTGGAAACCGCAGGCGGCATTGCCACTGCCCTACCCCTGCTTGGCGACGCACCATTCCTCGTTGTCAATGGCGACGTGCTAACCGACATCGACTTTTCAAAAGCCCGACAGGCCGCCGAAGCATTGCCCCATTCAGACAAACTCGCCTGCCTATGGCTGGTTGACAACCCGCCGCACAATCCCAACGGAGACTTCGCCCTGCTTACCAACGGTCTAGCCTCTTCAGACAAATCAGCAGGCGAAGCCTTGACTTTCAGCGGCGTAGGCGTTTACCGCCCCGAACTCTTCCGCGATACACCGCCGCACCAGCCGGCCAAACTCACCCCCCTCCTGCGCCAAGCAATGAACGAAGAAAAGGTTAGCGCGCAAAAACACAACGGTCTTTGGTTGGATGTCGGAACGGTAGAGCGGCTGAACGAAGCAACCCAAATCGTACAAAACTGGTAATCCTCCATCCTGATTTAAAAATAAAAAGGTCGTCTGAAACCCGTTTCCAAGTTTTCAGACGACCTTTTATTGTCCTTTATCTTTTATCGACTGCTTTCTGTCTTGCCTTGATCCACCCGTTTGCCATCATCATGCACAACCCCGACCAAATCAAACCATAGCTGATTAAAGCCCCGGGCTGCAAAGGTTCGCCCAAAAACGTTACCGATACGGCAAACAGCAAAACAGGCTCCAAATAACTCATCATGCCGAAGACAGCGACCGGCAATAATTGATTTGCCTTCAGGTTCAAATGCATGGCTACCGCGCTGTTTATTCCCAGCAATACCACAAACCCCGCCAATACCGGCATATCGGCAATCAAGCCTAACGTATCCGTAAAAAATACGATATACACTAGCGCACACGGCGCAATCACCATCAAATCCAGTGTCAGCCCGACCAAGGGCGGCACGCCCAACCTTCGCCGCAGCAGGTAATACACAGGATAAGTGCCGAACACCCACACCGTTGCCCACGAAAACGCTCCCATCCGCAGCCATTCCCACGCCACGCCGGCACACGCCAGCATGACCGCCGCCGTTTGCAGGCGGTTGAGGCGTTCTTTAAACCAAATCCGCCCGCACAACATCATAGCCAGCGGAAACAGAAAATAACCCATCGCCACATTCACGCCCTCTCCGTTGACAGGCGACCAGACAAACAGCCACAACTGGCTCGCAAAAACAGGGGTGGGCAGGAAAATCAGCAGCCAGCGTTTCCAATCCCGGCCGACGCCGCGTATAAATCTGTCTGCCGCCTGCCAGCCGCCCACCATCCCCATCAGGACGAACAAAGCCGCCAGCATCGCCACCATACGCCAAGCGAAGACTTCCGTCCCCGTCATCGGCTTCATCCAAATTCCGTATAGAAACAGCACGACAAACAAAATATTGGACAACGCCGCCGCAATCAGACCTTTCGACAAATCCGTCATTTCAGACGACCTTACGCAATGAATAAAAGGTGTATTGTAGAATAACCTTATAGGAACTTCCCGTATTTATCTTGTCCTCGTATTTTATTTTGGATTGAAATATATTAACCCTAATAAAAAAGTGGCACTTCATAATTAAAGTGCCACTTTATATCTTTCTAGTAATTTGGGTAAGGCAGGATTTTTAAGTCCCAACGCCGATTCTCCGTGGCGCTATCATAACGATGCCTTACATTCCTCATACTAATCATCTTTAAATAAAAAGTCAATCATAAGTTTAATCTTCTTTTTTTCGCCTTCATTCCTATAGCAATTTTTAATAATCCGTCTGCTACTTCTTTACCTAACTCTGCCAAATCGCTATATGAATCAAAATTAATTAATGCTGGATTTCCACTATCATATGTTGCTAACTCATGAGTAAGTTCATTTCTAAGCTGTTTAAAATGATATAGCTTATTGCCACTATTGGAGTTCGCAGAATGATTCAAACCCATTTTCCAATTATTATAATCTTTTAATGGGTCTATCTGCATTAACTCAGGACTAATTCTATATTTTAAATATCCAATTAATTTTTTCATTTTAGGATCGGATTCATTCTGTTTGTTTTTTATACTTTCATATATATACTCCATTTTTTTATCAAGCCTCATTCCACTTGCTGACTTTCCCAAATGCTCAACAATTCTCTTAGTCCTATTTTCAACAATAGCATAAGAACACGAAATGGATTCCAAATAAAAACGTTGTTCAATGGAATAATACATTCTTTTTTTTAGATGATTAACATAATCAGATTGATTGACCATTTGATATTTCTCTTTCTTTATAACATTACTGATTTAGCAATTATATCTTCAAAATACTTTCTGACTTTTGTAGTATCTGAATAACTTAAACTATCCAAGTGTAAATGTATAATATGATAAAAACCTTTTATCTTAACCTTCTTGAGAGGTAAGCTTACCGTTCCAATAAAAGGTCGTCTGAAATCCGGTTTCCCGTTTTCAGACGACCTTTTTCCAAGATAACGTTTAAGCGTTCAGCAAACTTTCATCCAGCGTCAGCTCTTCGTTTTTATTCACCGCCACTTTGCGTGTCAGGACGTTTTGCGCGATTTCTTGCGCTTCAGCGAGCGAGTGCATCAGATAGGTGCCGCATTGGTATTCGTTCAATTCGGGGATTTTGCTTTGGTCTTTGACATTGACCACATCCTGCATCGAAGCGAGCCATGCGTCGGCGACCTGCTGCTCGTCGGGCGTGCCGATGAGGCTCATGTAGAAACCGGTGCGGCAGCCCATCGGGGAAATATCGATGATTTCGACGCCGTTGCCGTTCAAGTGGTCGCGCATAAAGCCCGCGAACAAATGCTCCAGCGTGTGGATGCCTTTTTCGGACAGGATTTCTTTGTTGGGAACGCAAAAGCGCAGGTCAAATACGGTAATGGTGTCGCCTTTGGGCGTGGTCATGGTTTTCGCCACACGCACGGCAGGGGCGTGCATACGGGTGTGGTCGACTTTGAAACTGTCTAACAGGGGCATTGGATTA
This sequence comes from Neisseria sicca, assembly GCF_017753665.1. NCBI lineage: Bacteria > Pseudomonadati > Pseudomonadota > Betaproteobacteria > Neisseriales > Neisseriaceae > Neisseria > Neisseria sicca. The sequence goes on along the minus strand of NZ_CP072524.1, from coordinate 328,253 downwards.
TCCTTTTGAGTAAATATTTTGGGTGTGAGATGGGCTTCTGAGTCCGATCACAATTCGGCAATCTTTACCGCTTCGCCCGAAGCCGCGCTCAGTGCTTCGTTCAAAACGTCGTAAAAATCGCGACTGTCGCGCGTTGCCAGCCATTTGCCGTTTTGCTCGGCGAAATGGTAGCCGCCGCTTTTTGCGGCAATCCACAATTCCTGATTGGGCGTGTGGCGGTTGACGATGATTTGCGTGCCGTCCGCCGCTTCGATGGTCAGGACGTTTCCGGCAAACTGGCAGTCGAAATCCCAGCCGTTTTCGTCGATTTGGTCTTCGATGTGTTCGAACAATTCTTCGCTCATGCGGATGAATTCGCTTTCGGTCATCATGGCTTTTTGTGTGTTTTTTGTTTAAGATACCGAATCTTGCCACATTCGCGCTTATGAAGGAAGTTTACCGATGAAATACGGCGTATTTTTTGCTGCGGCAACCGCCCTCCTGCTCTCGGCCTGCGGTTACAAAGGCGACCTCTACCTGCCCAAAGAAGGCGACAAGGCGCGTTTCGGCGTGGTCCAAACCGGCCTGAAAATCCATTCTTCCAAAGAACCTACCAATCAAACCAACGATTAAGCCTTACCAATATGACCCTGCATTGCGAACAAGTCCCCTACCCCCGCCTTGCCGAAGAATTTGGCACACCGCTTTATGTGTACAGCCAATCTGCGCTGACCGAAGCATTTGAAAATTACCAAACTGCGTTTGCCGCGCTTTCCCCGCTCGTCTGCTACGCCGTCAAGGCAAACGGTAATCTGAGCATCATCAAACACTTCGCCTCGCTGGGCAGCGGTTTCGACATCGTTTCCGGCGGCGAATTGGCGCGTGTTTTGGCGGCAGGCGGCGACGCGGCGAAAACCATATTTTCAGGCGTGGGCAAAAGCGAGGCGGAAATCGAGTTCGCGCTGCATGCCGGCGTGAAATGCTTCAATATGGAAAGCATCCCCGAAATCGACCGCATTCAAAAGGTTGCCGAACGCTTGGGCAAAACCGCGTCCGTCTCCCTGCGCGTCAACCCAGACGTCGATGCCAAAACCCATCCCTACATCTCCACCGGCCTGAAAGCCAACAAATTCGGCATTGCCTACGCCGACGCGCTCGAAGCCTACCGCCACGCCGCCCGCCAAAGCCACCTCAAAATCATCGGCATCGACTGCCACATCGGTTCGCAACTGACCGACTTAAGCCCGCTCATCGAAGCCTGCGAGCGCATTTTGATTTTGGTGGATAAGTTGGCTGATGAAGGCATCGTTTTAGAACATTTGGACTTAGGCGGCGGCGTCGGCATCGTTTATCAAGACGAAACCGTCCCCGATTTGGGCGCGTATGCCCAAGCGGTTCAAAAACTGATCGGCACACGTCGTCTGAAACTTATCCTCGAACCAGGTCGTAGTTTGGTCGGCAACGCAGGCTCGCTGCTTGCACGCGTCGAGTTCGTCAAACACGGCGAAGAAAAAAACTTCGTCATGGTCGATGCCGCCATGAACGACCTCATGCGCCCCGCACTCTATGACGCCTATCACCATATCGAAGCGGTAGAAGCAAAAAACATCCCACCGCTGACCGCCAACATCGTCGGCCCGATTTGCGAAACCGGCGACTTTCTCGGCAAAGACCGCACCCTTGCCTGCGAAGAAGGCGATTTGCTGGTTATCCGCAGCGCAGGCGCATACGGTGCCAGCATGGCGAGCAATTACAACGCGCGCAACCGGGCGGCGGAAGTCTTGGTGGACGGCAGCGAATACCGGCTTATCCGCCGCCGCGAAACCTTAGAACAGCAAATGGCAAACGAAATGGTCTGTTTGTAACATCCCGTCCGTTTTCAGACGACCTGTCCCATACTTGAGAATACTTCATGAAAATCATCGATACCACCCTACCCGAAGTCAAACTTTTAGAACCGCAAGTTTTTGGCGACGCGCGAGGTTTCTTCATGGAAACCTTCCGCGACGAATGGTTTAAGGCCAACGTCTGCGACCGCACCTTCGTACAGGAAAACCATTCCAAATCAAGCAAAGGCGTATTGCGCGGCCTGCATTACCAAACCGAAAACACGCAAGGCAAACTCGTGCGCGTCGTCGTCGGCGAAGTGTTTGACGTTGCCGTCGATATGCGTAAAGACTCGCCGACTTTCGGCAAATGGGCTGGCGAAATCCTGTCGGCAGAAAACAAACGCCAACTGTGGGTACCCGAAGGTTTCGCGCACGGCTTTTACGTTTTGAGCGATGAAGCCGAATTCGTTTACAAATGCACGGACTATTACAACCCGAAAGCCGAACATTCGCTGATTTGGAACGACCCGACAGCCGGCATCGAATGGCCGCTGCAAGGCGAACCCAACCTGTCGCCCAAAGACTTGGCGGGTAAAATTTTGGCTGAAGCAGTTACGTTCTAAATTACCATTGTCAAATCCGTCAAAAACGCAAGGTCGTCTGAAAACTTGAAATAAGGTTTTCAGACGACTTTTTACAGCTACAGCAACCTTATTTCTTCCCCCGTCCGGCGGGTGAAGGTTAGGATGAGGGTGGCTTGCGGATATACGGCAATAAAGGAAGAGCTACCCTCTCCCCAACCCTCTCCCGCCAGACGGGAGAGGGGGAGATTACTGAATGCCGCCGTTACTGCTTTTTAGTGTCGTATTGAAGCGATAATGGATTTAGAGTATCGGAATACAAAGAGGTCGTCTGAAAAGCTCGGAATAAGTTTTTTTTCAGACGACCTCTTTCAGCTACTGCAACCTTATTCCTTCCCCCGTCCGGCGGGGGAAGGTTAGGATGGAGGTGGCTTGCAGATATACGAGATAAGGGGCAAGAGCCACCCTCTCCCCAACCCTCTCCCGCCAGACGGGAGAGGGGGTAGATTACCGAATACTGCCGTTACTGTTTCTTAAATATTTCATTATGTTTCTTTTCTGTCGGACGAAACAGCCGATTCATCAGCCACCGTCATTCCCGCGCAGGCGGGAATCCAGACTCTGAAAGGCCGCTGCAATTTTTAAAGATTTCCATAACTTCCAAAACCTAGATTCCCGCCTGCGCGGGAATGACGAAGCAGGTATTTTCCATTTGCATCTGCTAAAGAGGCCGTCTGAAAAGCCCAAAACAGGGTTTTCAGACGGCCTCTTTCTTTTCTTCCTACTCATTCCAACCCGACTTCTAAATACTCGCACTGTGTCCCACCCGCACATGGCTGTGGTGGTCGCGGCCTTCGTGGTCGTAGTCGGATTTGAAGCCTTTGAGTACGACGTCTATGTCGTTTTCTTTGGCGAAGACGTTGGCGAAGTCTTCAATCAGTTCCAATACGTCGCCGGCGATGTAGGACGAGCGTTCGGCGTTGATGGTTACTTTCGAACCCGGACGGATGTTTTTCAGGGTTTTCTTGATGGCGGCTTTATTCAGGAACGAGACTTCTTCCGCCAGCTCTAAGCTGATTTCGTCGGCTTCGGCGAGTTCTTCGCGGCTGAGTAGTAGGCGCGTTTCATGTTACCCTGAAGGATGAAGATGATGCTGATGGCGATCCCGATGCCGACGCCTTTGAGCAGGTCGAGCGCGACGACGGCGGCGAGGGTGGACAGGGGTATCATGTTGAGGATAAAGGGAATCGCCAAAACGCACACCAGCAACAAAACGCCGTGAATAACGGCAGACAGTTTGTGCGTCGCGCCTGCATTGGCGTTGGCGGACGAGCGCACGACGACGGAGGTGATGGGCAGGCCGCCGATAAGCGAACTGACGATGTTGCCTGCGCCCTGCGCACGCAATTCGCGGTTAGTGTCGGTGATGCGGCGGCGGGTGTCGAGGCGGTCGGCGGCTTCGATGCAAAGCAGGGTTTCAATCGAGGCAACGATGGCGATGGTGATGCCGGTCATCCAGACGTAGCTGTTGCCGAAACCTGAAAAGTTGGGGAGCGTGAGCATACCTGCGGCTTCGCGCCATGTATCGGGAACGGGCAGTTGGACGAGTTGTCCGGCGGGAATGGCAAGGCTGCTGCCGCTGGCGACGAACCATTGGTTCATCAGTATCCCCGCGCCCACGGCAACCAGCGCGGCGGGCAGGATTTTGATGTTTTTCAACGCGGGGATTTTGTCCCATACGATTAGGATCGCCATCGACACGCCCGCTACCAAAAGGGAGCCTGTGTGGATGTCGGCAAACAGGGCGGCAGGGTCGGCGAGGCTGCCGTTGCTGCCCAAGGCAAACGGAATCTGTTTCATGATGATAATCACGCCGATGCCCGCCAACATACCTTCGATAACGGACACGGGGATGTATTCGGCAAGGCTGCCGGCGCGGATGAAGCCGAGCAAAAGCTGGATGGCGCCGGCGATTAAGCCCGCACACAGAAACAACTCGAACGAACCGAGTTCGGTAATCGCGGCAAGGATAATCGCCGCCAAGCCCGCGGCGGGGCCGGAAACGCTGATGTGCGAAGTGCTGAGGGAACCGATGACGATGCCGCCGACGATGCCCGCCAACACACCGGACAACGGCGGTGCACCGGAAGCGAGCGCGATGCCGAGGCACAACGGCAGGGCGACGAGGAAGACAACCAGTCCGGAAGCGAAATTGGACTTAAACAGGCTGCCCAAAGCTTGTTTTTTCTGATGGGGTTTCATGGTGAGGGGTACTCCTGATGTGTGTGTGTTTTTGTATTTGATAGGTTTGGGGCAAATTAAGGTCGTCTGAAAAATCAGGATGCTTGTCCAAACTGCATTTTCAGACGACCTCCGAGCCATCAACCCCTTTCTTACGCGCGTTGACCACCCATTCGGAATCGGTGAGGTCGTAGATTTTCTGAATGTCGGCGAGGATGTTTTTGAAGTCGATGTTCAAATCGATAAGGCGGCCGGTACGCAGGTCGAAGACCCAGCCGTGAACAATCGGGTAGCCGTCGAGCAGGTATCGTTCCTGCACGCACGCCATTTTGATGACGTTGAGGCACTGTTCCTGAACGTTCAATTCGACCAGGCGGTCATAGCGCAGGTGCTCGTCTTCGATTGCGTACAGTTCTTCCTGATGCAGGCGGTACACGTCGCGGATGTTGCGCAGCCACGGATTCATCGCGCCCAAATCTTCGGGCAGCATCGCCGCTTTGATGCCGCCGCAGTTGTAGTGGCCGCAGATGATGATGTGTTTGACTTTCAGATGCGAGACGGCGTATTCGATGGCGGAAGCGACATTTATGTCTAAACCGTGAACAAGGTTGGCAACGTTGCGGTGTACAAACACGTCACCCGGTTCAAACCCCATCAACTCTTCCGCCGCGACGCGGCTGTCGGAGCAGCCGATGTAGAGATATTCGGGATTTTGTCCGTCGGCGAGGTCTTTGAAGTAATCGGGGCATTGTTGCCTCTTCGTTTCCTGCCATTTGCGGTTGTTTTCAAAAATGACTTCGTAATCTTTCAAAAAATTAAATCGTTCTCATCCACACATCGCTGCCCCACCCAAAAAGTTCCCTACTGTCTGCCATTCTCCGTAATTTTCAGACGACCTCCTTACCAATCCTTACACTTTACGGCATAATGGCGGACTGTTTTTTTTTCCGAGGAGAATTCCATGTCCGTCAAAACCCCGTCGCTTTTCGGCGGCGCCATGATTATCGCCGGTACGGTTATCGGCGCAGGTATGCTCGCCAACCCGACCGCCACTTCCGGTGTCTGGTTTACAGGCTCGCTGATTGTGTTGCTCTACACTTGGTTTTCCATGCTCTCCAGCGGTCTGATGATATTGGAAGTCAACACCCACTATCCGCACGGCGCCAGCTTCGACACCATGGTCAAAGACCTGCTCGGACCGACTTGGAACGCCATCAACGGCGTTGCCGTCGCCTTCGTCTTATACCTGCTCACCTACGCCTACATCTTCGTCGGCGGCGACTTGACCGCCAAAGGGCTGGGCAGCGCGGTAGGAAGCGAAATTTCGCTCACCGTCGGACAACTCGTCTTCTTCGGCATCCTCGCGTTTTGCGTGTGGGCGTCGGCACGACTGGTCGACCGCTTCACCAGCGTCCTCATCGGTGGCATGGTGCTGACTTTCATCTGGGCGACCGGCGGGCTGATTGCCGATGCCAAACTGCCCGTCCTTTTCGACACCCAAGCCCCCGCAGGCACCAGCTACTGGATTTACGTCGCCACCGCTCTGCCCGTCTGCCTCGCTTCCTTCGGCTTTCACGGCAACGTCTCCAGCCTGCTCAAATACTTTAAAGGCGATGCGCCCAAAGTGGCGAAATCCATCTGGGCGGGTACACTGATTGCACTCGTGATTTACGTCTTATGGCAAATCGCCATCCAAGGCAACTTGCCGCGCAGCGAGTTTGCCCCCGTGATTGCCGCCGAAGGACAAGTCTCCGTCCTCATCGAAACACTGTCCAAATTCGCCCAAACCGGTAGCATGGACAAAGTATTGACCCTCTTCTCCTACATGGCGATTGCCACCTCCTTCCTCGGCGTAACGCTCGGTCTGTTTGACTACATCGCCGACATCTTCAAATGGAACGACAGCGTGTCCGGCCGCACCAAAACCGCCGCCCTCACCTTCCTGCCGCCCCTGATTTCCTGCCTGCTGTTCCCGACAGGCTTCGTTACCGCCATCGGCTACGTCGGTCTGGCGGCAACCATTTGGACCGGCATCATCCCCGCCATGCTGCTCTACCGTTCGCGCCAAAAATTCGGCACAGGAAAAAACTACAAGATTTACGGCGGATTCGGGCTGATGGTTTGGGTTTTCCTCTTCGGCGTCATCAACATCGCCGCGCAGGTATTGAGCCAGCTCGAACTCGTCCCCGTGTTCAAAGGCTGACAACCAACCACCCGAACCGATCAAAAAAGGTCGTCTGAAACTCCATCAAAGTTTTTTTTCAGACGACCTTTTCTATATTTCGCACAGACAGTATCAGCCCCTTAAAAATCCATTGCATTTTCGCTGAATCTATTAACATTTAACCTTGTTGGAAACGCAGTTTGTTTGTTAGTATTAAGCCATTGCCGTTACGTCTGCATCATGGCGGCGACGGACAACCTCCAAGACGGACAACCTCCATATAGAAAGGACACATATCATGGCTAAATTATTGGTCGCTCCGGTATCCGCCGGTTTGGACGTGGCAGCAGCAAGCAAAGCCTTTGCCCAAGCTTTGGGCGCGCAAGTTTTCCAACCGCTCGACGCATCCGCCGAAACTCTGTTGGCACAAGGCAAAAGCGACGACTGGTTTGACGCTGTGGTCGGCAAAGCCGTCGCACTCAATACCGACAATCTTGTTATCGAAGGTATCGCCCCCGAAGCGGACAAACTCTTCCTGTCCGGCAAAAACGTCGAGCTGGCATTGTCTTTGGATGCAGGCGTAGTCTTGGCATTGCAATCTGATAGTGCTGACGCAGCCGAAGTGGCACACCGAATCAACCTTGCCAAACAGCTTTATACCAACGCACCGGGTCTTTTGGAAGGCTTCATTATTGAAGGCGCGGCAGCATCCGTAGGCGAAGAAGTCGCCCGCCTGACCGGACTGACATTCTACGGCTCAAGCAGCGCGCTCAAAGACGTATCTGCGTTGGCAAAACGCGAAGCCTCCCGCCTTTCTCCCGCCCAATTCCGTTACAACCTGATTGATTTTGCCCGCAAAGCCGATATGCGCATCGTCCTGCCTGAAGGTGCAGAACCGCGTACCGTCGCCGCAGCCGCCATCTGCCACGAAAAAGGAATTGCCCGCTGCGTCTTGCTTGCCAAACGCCAAGAAGTTGAAGCCGTTGCCAAAGAACGCGGCATCAACCTGCCTGACTCTTTGGAAATCGTCGATCCCGCTACATTGATCGAACAATACGTCGAGCCGATGTGCGAATTGCGCAAATCCAAAGGTCTGACCCCTGAAGAAGCCCGTAAACAACTGCAAGACACCGTTGTCCTCGGCACCATGATGATGGCGCAAAACGACGTGGACGGCTTGGTATCCGGCGCCGTTCATACGACTGCCAACACCATCCGCCCCGCCTTGCAGCTGATTAAAACCGCACCGGGCGCCAGCCTCGTATCCAGCGTATTCTTCATGCTGCTGCCCAACCAAGTCCTCGTCTTCGGCGACTGCGCGGTTAACCCGAATCCGACGCCCGAACAGCTTGCCGATATCGCCATCCAATCCGCCGATACCGCCAAAGCCTTCGGTATTCCGCCAAAAGTTGCCATGATTTCTTACTCTACCATCAACTCAGGCAGCGGCCCTGATGTCGATGCCGTGATTGAAGCGACCAAACTGGCGAAAGAAAAACGCCCGGATTTGGAAATCGACGGCCCGCTGCAATACGATGCGGCTACTGTGCCTTCAGTCGGCAAAAGCAAAGCCCCTGAAAGCACCGTCGCCGGTCAGGCAAGCGTCTTGATTTTCCCGAACCTCAACACCGGCAACTGTACTTACAAAGCCGTACAACGCAGCGCCAACGTCCTGAGCGTCGGCCCGCTGTTGCAAGGTTTGCGCAAACCGGTCAACGACCTTTCCCGCGGCGCATTGGTAGAAGACATCGTCTTCACCATCGCCCTGACAGCGGTTCAGGCAAAACAAATGGCTGGCTGATTGCTTAATTCTTTAAAGTAAACAAAGGTCGTCGGAAAATCCTAAAATAAGGTTTTCAGACGACCTTTTTGATTGACGGAATACAGACAAGCTGAGATCTTTGCAAAATTTCCCCAAATCCCATAAATGTCTTGGTGGGAATTTAGAGGATTTGGGGAAATTTTGCAAAGATCTCATCAAACAAGTTGTTACCATTCATACGAGTACAATTTCATAATATTGCAGGAATTGCCGAAACGGTACATTGTCCTATTCCCACTCTGAGCGACGGTAACAAGATCGGTTCGACAAACAAAAACGCCCACTCCCTTCCGGAACTGGACGTTTTTTAGTTTGACCATCGTATTCACCTGCAATTTCACGAATACGCGGATGGGGTTATTTTTTAGGTGATGGGACGGCGTTTTTAGCTTTTGAGTTTGCAGGTGCGGGCGCGACGGTTGCTTCGGCCTTCAGTTTGGAGAAGATACCCTCGCCGATGCCTTTGACGTTTTTGAGCTCTTCCACCGATTTGAAGGCACCATGCTGCTGACGGTAGTCCACAATGGCTTTCGCTTTGGCCGGACCGATGCCGGGCAGGGCTTCCAATTCGGAAGAAGAGGCGGTATTGATGTTGACGGCTGCCAGCGACAGCGAGGCAGTTAAAACGGAGAGTGCGGCAAAGAGGAGTTTTTTCATAAGGGCGTTTTCCTATCATTTCGTTAATATGGACGGTAACACCGGGGAGACGTTACCACTATATATCTTATCATCATATACTTTACATCATTTTAATTCAAACAATTTTAAATATTTCTAACTTTACTATCTCTCAATGTATTGATTCTACAACATCTACTAACCCACCTCAATTTCGAAGCGGCCCCATCCACATTCTCAAAAGTCCATTCTTCTGCAACCGGAGCATTCGGAGTATTACCCCATTCCGCCCCACCGCCGCTATCAAGGCAGGAGGGTCCGGTTCGCCAAACTTGTCAACGATTCAAAGTAAAAGCCCCCGACATCTGTCGGGGGCTTAGAATAGGTGTTTGGCAGTGACCTACTTTCGCATGGAAGAACCACACTATCATCGGCGCTGAGTCGTTTCACGGTCCTGTTCGGGATGGGAAGGCGTGGGACCAACTCGCTATGGCCGCCAAACTTAAACTGTACAAATCGGTAAAGCCTCAATCAATATATTCGGTGATGACTGAATCAGTCAGTAAGCTTTTTATTTGAAGTTCTTCAAATGATAGAGTCAAGCCTCACGAGCAATTAGTATGGGTTAGCTTCACGCGTTACCGCGCTTCCACACCCCACCTATCAACGTCCTGGTCTCGAACGACTCTTTAGTGCGGTTAAACCGCAAGGGAAGTCTCATCTTCAGGCGAGTTTCGCGCTTAGATGCTTTCAGCGCTTATCTCTTCCGAACTTAGCTACCCGGCTATGCAACTGGCGTTACAACCGGTACACCAGAGGTTCGTCCACTCCGGTCCTCTCGTACTAGGAGCAGCCCCCGTCAAACTTCCAACGCCCACTGCAGATAGGGACCAAACTGTCTCACGACGTTTTAAACCCAGCTCACGTACCACTTTAAATGGCGAACAGCCATACCCTTGGGACCGACTACAGCCCCAGGATGTGATGAGCCGACATCGAGGTGCCAAACTCCGCCGTCGATATGAACTCTTGGGCGGAATCAGCCTGTTATCCCCGGAGTACCTTTTATCCGTTGAGCGATGGCCCTTCCATACAGAACCACCGGATCACTATGTCCTGCTTTCGCACCTGCTCGACTTGTCGGTCTCGCAGTTAAGCTACCTTTTGCCATTGCACTATCAGTCCGATTTCCGACCGGACCTAGGTAACCTTCGAACTCCTCCGTTACTCTTTGGGAGGAGACCGCCCCAGTCAAACTGCCTACCATGCACGGTCCCCGACCCGGATAACGGGTCTGGGTTAGAACCTCAAAGACACCAGGGTGGTATTTCAAGGACGGCTCCACAGAGACTGGCGTCTCTGCTTCAAAGCCTCCCACCTATCCTACACAAGTGACTTCAAAGTCCAATGCAAAGCTACAGTAAAGGTTCACGGGGTCTTTCCGTCTAGCAGCGGGTAGATTGCATCTTCACAACCACTTCAACTTCGCTGAGTCTCGGGAGGAGACAGTGTGGCCATCGTTACGCCATTCGTGCGGGTCGGAACTTACCCGACAAGGAATTTCGCTACCTTAGGACCGTTATAGTTACGGCCGCCGTTTACTGGGGCTTCGATCCGATGCTCTCACATCTTCAATTAACCTTCCAGCACCGGGCAGGCGTCACACCCTATACGTCCACTTTCGTGTTAGCAGAGTGCTGTGTTTTTAATAAACAGTCGCAGCCACCTATTCTCTGCGACCCTCCAGGGCTTACGGAGCAAGTCCTTAACCTTAGAGGGCATACCTTCTCCCGAAGTTACGGTATCAATTTGCCGAGTTCCTTCTCCCGAGTTCTCTCAAGCGCCTTAGAATTCTCATCCTGCCCACCTGTGTCGGTTTGCGGTACGGTTCAATTCAAACTGAAGCTTAGTGGCTTTTCCTGGAAGCGTGGTATCGGTTACTTCATGTCCGTAGACACTCGTCGTCACTTCTCGGTGTTAAGAAGACCCGGATTTGCCTAAGTCTTCCACCTACCGGCTTAAACAAGCTATTCCAACAGCTTGCTAACCTAACCTTCTCCGTCCCCACATCGCATTTGAATCAAGTACAGGAATATTAACCTGTTTCCCATCGACTACGCATTTCTGCCTCGCCTTAGGGGCCGACTCACCCTACGCCGATGAACGTTGCGTAGGAAACCTTGGGCTTTCGGCGAGCGGGCTTTTCACCCGCTTTATCGCTACTCATGTCAACATTCGCACTTCTGATACCTCCAGCACACTTTACAATGCACCTTCATCGGCCTACAGAACGCTCCCCTACCATGCTAGTAAACTAGCATCCGCAGCTTCGGTTATAGATTTGAGCCCCGTTACATCTTCCGCGCAGGACGACTCGACCAGTGAGCTATTACGCTTTCTTTAAATGATGGCTGCTTCTAAGCCAACATCCTGGCTGTCTGGGCCTTCCCACTTCGTTTACCACTTAATCTATCATTTGGGACCTTAGCTGGCGGTCTGGGTTGTTTCCCTCTTGACAACGGACGTTAGCACCCGCTGTCTGTCTCCCGAGGAACCACTTGATGGTATTCTTAGTTTGCCATGGGTTGGTAAGTTGCAATAACCCCCTAGCCATAACAGTGCTTTACCCCCATCAGTGTCTTGCTCGAGGCACTACCTAAATAGTTTTCGGGGAGAACCAGCTATCTCCGAGTTTGTTTAGCCTTTCACCCCTATCCACAGCTCATCCCCGCATTTTGCAACATGCGTGGGTTCGGTCCTCCAGTACCTGTTACGGCACCTTCAACCTGGCCATGGATAGATCACTCGGTTTCGGGTCTACACCCAGCAACTGTTCGCCCTATTAAGACTCGGTTTCCCTACGCCTCCCCTATTCGGTTAAGCTCGCTACTGAATGTAAGTCGTTGACCCATTATACAAAAGGTACGCAGTCACACCACAAGGGTGCTCCCACTGTTTGTATGCATCAGGTTTCAGGTTCTATTTCACTCCCCTCCCGGGGTTCTTTTCGCCTTTCCCTCACGGTACTGGTTCACTATCGGTCGATGATGAGTATTTAGCCTTGGAGGATGGTCCCCCCATATTCAGACAGGATTTCACGTGTCCCGCCCTACTTTTCGTACGCTTAGTACCACTGTTGAGATTTCGAATACGGGACTATCACCCACTATGGTCAAGCTTCCCAGCTTGTTCTTCTATCTCAACAGTTATCACGTACAGGCTCCTCCGCGTTCGCTCGCCACTACTTGCGGAATCTCGGTTGATTTCTTTTCCTCCGGGTACTTAGATGGTTCAGTTCTCCGGGTTCGCTTCTCTAAGTCTATGTATTCAACTTAGGATACTGCACAGAATGCAGTGGGTTTCCCCATTCGGACATCGCGGGATCATAGCTTTATTGCCAGCTCCCCCACGCTTTTCGCAGGCTTACACGTCCTTCGTCGCCTATCATCGCCAAGGCATCCACCTGATGCACTTATTCACTTGACTCTATCATTTCAAGAACTTCTCTGACTTTGCCTGACATTCCGTTGACGAGAACATCAAACTTGAATTTCCTACTTTGATAAAGCTTACTGCTTGTTGTGTCTTAATCCCGCCTTTTGTCTTTCGGGATTAAGTCGATACAATCATCACCCAAATACTGCACCTGTTTTTCTTTTCCTATCCAGGAGACAACTGACCGTTTGCAATCGGTCAATCATCAAAAACAGACACATTGTCTTTGTTTGTTGATTTCGGCTTTCCAATTTGTTAAAGATCGATGCGTTCAATATTGCTATTTACTTCGCAAATCAAAATGAGCTGATTATTATAGCAGCCTTTCTTTTCCCGTCAAACTGATTCGTCAGCAGACTCCTCTTTAGAAAAAAAGAAAGCAGTTACACTGCCTTTTTAACTCGCTTTGATTTGGAAAGTATTGGTGGAGGCAAACGGGATCGAACCGATGACCCCCTGCTTGCAAAGCAGGTGCTCTACCAACTGAGCTATGCCCCCGTTCTTGGTGGGTCTGGGAGGACTTGAACCTCCGACCCCACGCTTATCAAGCGTGTGCTCTAACCAGCTGAGCTACAAACCCGGATTCTCTTCTTAAGCGAATCTTGTCTTCACTCAAGCATTTTTCCGCATCTTCTACAGTTTACCGATAAGTGTGAATGCAACAGCCTCTTCTTTCTCTAGAAAGGAGGTGATCCAGCCGCAGGTTCCCCTACGGCTACCTTGTTACGACTTCACCCCAGTCATGAAGCATACCGTGGTAAGCGGGCTCCTTGCGGTTACCCTACCTACTTCTGGTATCCCCCACTCCCATGGTGTGACGGGCGGTGTGTACAAGACCCGGGAACGTATTCACCGCAGTATGCTGACCTGCGATTACTAGCGATTCCGACTTCATGCACTCGAGTTGCAGAGTGCAATCCGGACTACGATCGGTTTTGTGAGATTGGCTCCACCTCGCGGCTTGGCTACCCTCTGTACCGACCATTGTATGACGTGTGAAGCCCTGGTCATAAGGGCCATGAGGACTTGACGTCATCCCCACCTTCCTCCGGCTTGTCACCGGCAGTCTCATTAGAGTGCCCAACTTAATGATGGCAACTAATGACAAGGGTTGCGCTCGTTGCGGGACTTAACCCAACATCTCACGACACGAGCTGACGACAGCCATGCAGCACCTGTGTTACGGCTCCCGAAGGCACCCCTCCGTCTCTGGAGGGTTCCGTACATGTCAAGACCAGGTAAGGTTCTTCGCGTTGCATCGAATTAATCCACATCATCCACCGCTTGTGCGGGTCCCCGTCAATTCCTTTGAGTTTTAATCTTGCGACCGTACTCCCCAGGCGGTCGATTTCACGCGTTAGCTTCGCTACTAAGCAGTCAAGCTGCCCAACAGCTAATCGACATCGTTTAGGGCGTGGACTACCAGGGTATCTAATCCTGTTTGCTACCCACGCTTTCGGGCATGAACGTCAGTGTTATCCCAGGAGGCTGCCTTCGCCATCGGTATTCCTCCACATCTCTACGCATTTCACTGCTACACGTGGAATTCTACCTCCCTCTGACACACTCTAGTCACCCAGTTCAGAACGCAGTTCCCAGGTTGAGCCCGGGGATTTCACATCCTGCTTAAGTAACCGTCTGCGCCCGCTTTACGCCCAGTAATTCCGATTAACGCTCGCACCCTACGTATTACCGCGGCTGCTGGCACGTAGTTAGCCGGTGCTTATTCTTCAGGTACCGTCATCAGACAGGGGTATTAACCCCGCCCTTTTCTTCCCTGACAAAAGTCCTTTACAACCCGAAGGCCTTCTTCAGACACGCGGCATGGCTGGATCAGGCTTGCGCCCATTGTCCAAAATTCCCCACTGCTGCCTCCCGTAGGAGTCTGGGCCGTGTCTCAGTCCCAGTGTGGCGGATCATCCTCTCAGACCCGCTACTGATCGTCGCCTTGGTAGGCCTTTACCCCACCAACTAGCTAATCAGATATCGGCCGCTCAAACAGCGCAAGGCCAAATGGTCCCCTGCTTTCTTCCTCAGAAAATATGCGGTATTAGCTAATCTTTCGATTAGTTATCCCCCACTGCTCGGTACGTTCCGATATGTTACTCACCCGTTCGCCACTCGCCACCCAAGAAGCAAGCTTCTCTGTGCTGCCGTCCGACTTGCATGTGTAAAGCATGCCGCCAGCGTTCAATCTGAGCCAGGATCAAACTCTTATGTTCAATCTCTAACTTTTTAACTTCTGGTCTGTTTCAAAGAAACTGACAGGACAATGTCTAAAACATCATCTTGTCTGTCTTTTAAACAGTGTGAGGCTGTCGCACTCACACTTATCGGTAATCTGTTTTGTTAAAGAGCGAAAACGAATTATAAAGCATTTCAAATCATTGTCAATCAAAACTTTTTTCAAAACCTCGAAAAATCAGACCAACTGTGATATACTTATTAGTTCGTTCAATCACCGCCAAAGCAGCGAAGAACCGAACTATACCCCTCCCCTCAAAAACCGTCAACTCCCAAACAACAAAAAATTCTACAAAACACACCAACAAACTGAAATACAAAGATTTTTATTTCAGAACCCTCAAAACAGCATTTCAAAACACCCTCAATCCAAACCCGAACAGCCCAAAACCATCCAATTCTCACAACTACAAACAGAAACTCAACTCTCAGCACCCATAGCAACAAAGGTCGTCTGAAATCTCTTTCAGACGACGGCGGATTCGCATTTGAAGTGCAACTTTCCCTAACAGAAAAAGGCCAGTATGCGGTAGCATACGGCCTTTCCTGCAAGAAAGATTGCCATGAGCTACACGCAACTGACCCAAGACGAACGATACCACATCCAATACCTGTCCCGCCACTGCACCATCGCCGAAATCGCCAAACAGCTTAACCGCCACAAAAGCACCATCAGTCGCGAAATCAAACGGCACCGCACCCAAGGGCAGCAATACAGCGCCGAAAAAGCCCAGCGGCAAAGCCGGACTACCAAACAGCGCCAGCGAAAGCCCTATAAGCTCGATTCGCAACTGATTCAGCACATCGACACCCTTATCCGCCGCAAACTCAGTCCTGAACAAGTATGCGCCTACCTGAGCAAACACCACCAAATCACGCTCCACCACAGCACCATTTACCGCTACCTTCGCCAAGACAAAAGCAACGGCGGCACGTTGTGGCAACACCTCAGAATATGCAGCAAACCCTACCGCAAACGCTACGGCAGCACATGGACCAGAGGCAAAGTGCCCAACCGCGTCGGCATAGAAAACCGACCCGCTATCGTCGACCAGAAAACCCGCATCGGCGATTGGGAAGCCGACACCATCATCGGCAAAGGACAGAAAAGCGCATTACTGACCTTGGTCGAACGCGTTACCCGCTACACCATCGTCTGCAAATTGGACAGCCTCAAAGCCGAAGACACTGCTCTGGCAGCCGTTAGGGCATTAAAGGCACATAAAGCCAGAGTGCACACCATCACTATGGATAACGGCAAAGAGTTCTATCAACACACCAAAATAGCCGAAGCATTGAAGGCGAAAACCTATTTTTGCCGCCCCTACCATTCGTGGGAGAAAGGGCTGAATGAGAACACCAACGGACTCATCCGCCAATATTTCCCCAAACAAACCGATTTCCGAAACATCAGCAATCGGGAGATACGCAGGGTTCAAGATGAATTGAATCACCGGCCAAGAAAAACACTTGGCTACGAAACGCCAAGTGTTTTATTCTTGAATCTGTTCAAACCACTGATACACTAGTGTTGCACTTGAAATCCGAATCCAAGGACCTTTGAAATCGCTACAACATATCCAAATTCAGTTCAGACTTAACAACAAATCCCTAAAAACATTTGGGTCTTTGATAAAAGTCATCTCACCCTCTTGGGGAAAATGAAAATCTAACAGTCTTGATACCCAAAAGCGTACGCACCCAGCCCGCTGCGCCACAGGAAAATATTCCTTCTCCGCATCAGATAGCGGACGAATGCTTTCATAACCATCAATAAACGCTTTGCATAACTCGGCATCCAACTTGCTGTCAGAAGTTCTCGACCAATCATTCACTGCGATTGCCAAGTCATACATGAAATTTCCATTACATGCATAATAGAAATCGATGAACCCGGCCACATTTTCACCATCCAACAAAACGTTATCTTTAAATAAATCGGCATGAATGATGCCGGATGGCAAATGACCGCCGAGATTGTTTTCCAAATCTGAAATTTCCTTACCCAACAACTGGGCATCAGCCTCATTCAACTGTGGCAATAATTGTTCATAAGCTTGCTTCCACCATCTGTTGTACCGGGGATTTTCCATTTTTTCAGGAAAATCTTGAACTGCCAAATGCATTTTGGCCAACATAGCGCCCGTGTTAAAACACTGCATCTCGGTCGCCCATGCGGTATCCGCACCGTTTAATCTTGTAACAACGCAAGCCGGTTTACCTGCTAATACTGAATCCAGCTTGCCATCTTTTCGTACAATCGGACTTGGACAAGCCACGTCTTTACCGCTCAAATGTTGGTTCAGATTCAAGAAAAATGGCAATTCATCCTGACGCAGCACTTCAAATACAGTTAAAACATAGCTGCCTTTAGAAGTATTCAAAAAGTAATTACTGTTGGTAATTCCCTGCGCAATGCCTTGCAGCGAAACAAATTCTCCCAGATCGTAATCTGACAAAAATTCCCGTATTTGCTCATCAGAAATATTAGTATAAACAGACATAGATTAAATCCAGTGTAAACAATCAATCGCAGTATTTTCAGACGACCTACAAACCCAGTTCTCTCAGGAAACGCACGTCGTCCGCCCAGCCTGATTTGACCTTAACCCAAACCTTTAAAAACACTTTGGTATCAAACAGTTTTTCCATATCAAGGCGGGCTTCTGTGGAGATTTTTTTCAGTTTCTCCCCGCCTTTGCCGATCAGGATGGCTTTTTGGCTGTCTTTATCGACCAATACGGCGATGTAGATTCGGTAGAGGCCGTTTTCCTCTTCTTCGAATTGTTCGATTTCCACGTTCATGGCGTAGGGCAGCTCTTCGCCGAGGTAGCGGAACAGTTTTTCGCGCACGATTTCGGTGGCGAGGAAACGGCTGGAACGGTCGGTCACCATTTCTTCCGGATACATCGGCACGCTTTCGGGCAGGTAAGGTCTGAGGCGCGCGAGCAGGTTGGCGATGCCCAATCCGTGTTTGGCGCTGACGGTTTCATGCCCTGCAAATTTGAATTCTGCACTGATTTGGTCGATAAATTCCTGCAAACCGCTGCCCGCTTTGTTTTTGTCGATTTTGTTGATAACGAGGATGACGGGCGTGTTTGTCGGCAGTTGTTTCATCACGATGCGGTCGGCATCGGTAAAGCGCATGGCTTCGACGACGAAAACGACGGCATCGACGCCGCTCAACGCTTCGGTGACGTTTTGATTGAGGCGGTCGTTCAGGGCGTTGCGGTGTTTGGTTTGGAAGCCGGGCGTATCGACGAAAACGAATTGGGCGGTGTCGTCGGTGTAAATGCCGGTAACGCGGTTGCGCGTGGTTTGGGCTTTTTTACTGGTGATGCTGATTTTTTGCCCGATAAGGTGGTTCATCAGCGTGGATTTGCCGACGTTGGGGCGGCCGACAATGGCGACGAAGCCGCAGCGGTAGTCGGCGGGGTGGTTGGATTCGTTTTGCAGGAAGGTTTCTATGTCCATGATGGCTTTCTGTTTGAAGTTTCAGACGACTTTTTTGTATCCATAGGTCGTCTGAAAAATAAATCGGCTATTTTTTTGCTTTTTTCAAAGGATGGTGTTGCTCGAGCCATTGCAGCGCTTCTTTGGCAGCTTGCTGCTCGGCAACCTTGCGGCTGCTGCCTTGTGCTTTGCAGATGAAGCCGAGTTCGCCCAAATCGCATGAAATCAGGAACATACTGTCATTGGCATGACCGATTTGTTCTTCAATGCGGTATTTGGGCAGGGCAAGGCGGCGGGCTTGGAGGGCTTCTTGCAGGGCGGTTTTGTTGTCTTTGCCCTGCGTTTTGAAATCAGCGCGTTTGACGCGTTCGGCATACAAGTGCCGCACCACTTTCTCCGCCTCGGCGAAATCCGCGTCAAAGCTGACGGCGGCAAACATCGCTTCCATAGCATCGGCAAGGATGGAGGGCCGTCTGAATCCGCCGCTTTTCAACTCGCCCGCGCCCAAATAAAGCCCGTCGCCGACATTCATTTCCAAAGCGATTTCTGCCAACACGCCTTCATTGACCAAGCTCGCGCGCAAACGCGACAACTCGCCCTCGGTCAGCCTGGGGAACGCGTCAAACAACATTTTAGCGACGGTGTAGTTCAAAATCGAATCGCCGACAAACTCGAAACGCTCGTTGTTTTTCGCATGGTAGCTTCGGTGGGTCAGCGCCTGCTGCAAAAGCGCGGTATCTTTGAAATGGTAACCCAGTTTATTCTGAATGGCGGTATGCGCCTGCTGTTTTAACACATCTGTTTTCATGAGGACGTTTGTCTTTCTTCTTGCTTCGGAATATTGGGCGGACGGCGGCAAAAATTCAGCCTCCCAAACCAACCCGAATGCGTTTCTGCACTTCATGCAAATACGGAAACACTTTAAGGCTGCAATAGTCGTCTGAAACACAGTTCAGCCCGTTTCAGACGACCAGCATTGTACCATCAAACCATAAGCGGCAAATATAAAGATACACGGTGCAGAGCCAGCCCTAATCATGATAAAATCCGCACAATTTTTACGGCATGCACACACCGCAATGAATAAATTTGCCCAAGCCCTCTCAGCCGCACTCGACCGCTGCATCGTGACCAACACGGTAGCCAAACAAGGCGAACCCGTCGGCTTCCTCTACCGCGAAGCCCCCGTTTTCGAAAACGACAGCGGCTGGCGTTTCTTCAGCGGCGACGAGACCGACGAATACACCGACGACCCCGACAATTTCAGCGTCGTCAGCCTTTCCGAAATCACCCAGTCCAATCCCGCCATCGCCGCGCTGATAACCCAACCCGAAGGCAGCGCATGGGAAATCGGCGAAGACGGTGAGTTTCAAGCCGTTGCCGACTGGCAGCCGCAGGAATAAATCCCCAATATCGTTTTCAGAAAAGCCACACGTCGTCTGAAAACCCGTTTACCGCTCAAAATACAAGGAAACACCATGAACATCATCGCCCCGAACCTCGACGGCGCACACCTGCGCATCGGCATCGTACAAGCCCGCTTTACCAACGAAATCGGCAGCGAAATGCTCAAAGTCTGCTGCCGCACCCTGCAAGAATTGGGCGTAGCCGACAACAACATCACCATCGCCACCGTACCCGGCGCGCTCGAAGTACCGCTCGTCCTGCAAAACATGGCAGCCTCCGAGCAATACGACGCGCTGATTGCCATCGGCGTCGTCATCCGCGGCGAAACCTACCACTTCGAACTCGTTTCCAACGAATCCGGTTCAGGCGTAACCCGTGTCGGACTCGACTACAACATCCCCATCGCCAACGCCATCCTGACCACCGAAAACGACGAGCAAGCCGTCGCCCGTATTGAAGAAAAAGCTGCCGACGCCGCCAAAGTCGCCGTCGAGTGTGCCAACCTTGTCAACCATCTGATCGAAGAGCAGTTTGACGACGAAGAAGAATAAGCCCGAACGCGAAACCCGTAGCTTTGCCGCATTCCGGTTTCGCCCGCCTGCTGAACAAACCGTTTTCAGACGACCCGTCATCCGACAGAGGTCGTCTGAAACATTCATTACCGCACCCACCGTGCCGCCAACGAAGGAATCCCCATGAAAACCCCACGCCGCCGCGCCCGCGAGTTAGCCGTACAAGCCCTCTACCAAGCCGGCATCAACAACACCGCCGCCCCTGAAATCGCTAAAAACATCCAAGACCAGCCCGACTTCGCCAAAGCGGACGAAGAGCTGTTCAACAAACTCTTCTTCGGCACGCACACCCACGCCGCTGAATACATCCAACAAATCCGCCCCCTGCTCGACCGCGACGAAAAAGACCTCAGCCCCATCGAACGCGCCGTCCTGCTGATGGCATGCCACGAATTGAGCGCGATGCCCGAAACCCCCTACCCCGTCATCATCAACGAAGCCATCGAAGTGACCAAAACCTTCGGCGGCACCGACGGACACAAATTCGTCAACGGCATCCTCGACAAACTCGCCGCCCAACTGCGCCCGAATGACCCGAAGCGCGGCAACGTATAATCCATTGAGTAATCATAAAAAGGTCGTCTGAAAATTTCAGACGACCTTTTTGGCTTAAATTTAATTAAAGAGCTTGTTCTTGTCGTTGTATTACTCACCCCATATTCTTTTATCATGGAATATAACTACAAAATACAAAAATACAACAATCAAAGAGAAACTTTACAAGAAAAAACTTGCATTACTTCCGCTTAAAGCGCATAATTCATCCCGTTAGCTGGTTCGAGTAGTCAGTTAATAGTTTCTCCTCTATTTCTCCTTTGTAGACTTGGCACACATCCTATTGATGTGTGCATTTTTTTTTGCTTTTTTCTTTCAATCTAAGATATAAGCAAAGAAGTTGCAATCTTTCATATTTCCCTATCTACTATCTACCAGTGTAATTATTCTAATATTAGCTTCTGTTCTGCACTCAATCCAAATCCAACACGGTTTCTTCTTTTACTTCCTCCATCACCACATAACTTCGGCTTTCCGCAGCAGCAGGCAGGTGCAGCAAAATATTGCCCAACATATCCCGATAGGCCGACATATCGGGCAGGCGAACTTTAATCAGATAATCGTATTCGCCCGATACCAAGTGGCATTCCAAAATTTGCGGAATCCTCATGACTTCCCGACGAAAATCTTCAAAAATATTGCCTGATTTCGAACGCAGCTTCAATTCAACAAAAATCAACAACCCTTTGCCCAATAAATTCGGATTGAGGCGGGCGTGATAGCCTGTAATGAAATTATCGCGCTCCAGCCGTTTGACGCGCTCGGTAACAGGCGTAGTCGAAAGACCCACTTTCTCCGCCAATTCCGTCATCGGTATCCGGGCATTTTGTTGCAGAATTTTTAAAATTTTCAGATCGGTTTTATCCAGTTCTTTCATACTGCTTTTCCTTTTGAATGTCATTTAATAGGGATAATACATACGAAATTATTAAAAATAAAGTGAATATCCCTAATAAAAATATCCTAAACTAGCCATTCATAATCAAAAATAATTTTAAGGAGAAAAAAATATGAAGCTGATTGTTTTGGGCGCAGGTATCGCCGGAGTTTCAACCGTATGGTATTTGGCTTCCGAAGGGCATGACGTAACCGTCATCGACCGCGCTGAGGATGTGGCAATGGAAACCAGCTTTGCCAATGCCGGGCAGCTCTCTTACGGCTACACCACGCCTTGGGCGGCTCCGGGTATTCCGCTCAAGGCCTTGAAGTGGATGTTCAAGCAACACTCGCCCTTAATTTTTCAGCCCGACGGAAGTCTGTTTCAAATCCGCTGGCTCAAACAAATGCTGGACAACTGTACGGCAGAGCGTTATCAAATCAATAAAGAGAGGATGGTTCGGATTTCGGAATACAGCCGTGAAATGTTCCGTCTTTTTAAAGAACAGGAAAACATTGATTTTGAGGGTAGAAACAAGGGGACTTTGCAAATCTTCCGCACGCAAAAAGAAGTTGCCGCGGCTGAAAAAGACATTGCCGTTTTAGAACGTTACGGCGTTCCCCTACGTCGTCTGAAACCTGAAGAATGCTTGGAATTCGAACCCGCGCTACACCATGCTTTACCTAAAATCGCAGGCGGATTGCACCTTCCTGCCGATGCCACCGGCGATTGCCGTCTGTTTACCCGAAAACTGCGCGATTTGTGCATACAGAAAGGCGTGCGTTTTGAATTCGGACATCACATACGTCGCATCATACACGACCGATGCCGCATTACTGCCGTTGAAACCGACCAAGGACAGTTTGAGGCAGACGCATTCGTATGCGCCTTAGGCTGTTTCAGCAGAACGGTTTTGGAGGATTTGGGCTGGGATTTGCCGATTTATCCGGTAAAAGGCTATTCATTGACCCTCCCTGTCGTTCATGATGAAAAAGCACCGGTTTCCACCGTTCTTGATGAAACATACAAAGTTGCCATCACCCGCTTCGACAAACGCATCCGCGTCGGCGGTATGGCGGAGTTGTCAGGTTACGGATTGCATTTATCCGAAAAACGCCGTGCTACTTTGGCATTGGTCGTCAACGACCTTTTCCCGGGCGGCGGAGATTTGCAGCAGGCGGAATTTTGGAGCGGGTTACGGCCGATGACGCCCGACAGCACGCCGCTTATCGGCAAAACACCATTGGAAAACCTGTTTCTGAACACAGGACACGGGACTTTAGGTTGGACTATGTCGCTCGGCTCTGCCAAACTGACCGCCGATATAGTCTGCGGTAAGGAAACCGAAATCCGCAGCGATGATTTGGGTTTGTCTCGTTACACGAAAGTTTGACGGCGCAATGCACTGTCTTTGTAAAAAGGTCGTCTGAAAACGGATATAGCAAGTTTCCTCAAACCTGTATTCCGACTTTTCAGACGACCTTTTTCAATTCGATATTGTATTGTCGCAGGTAAAGTCCACATTGAGGCACTTTGGGTTTTCAACCCGCTACACTTATTAGAGTAGGTGAGGTTGCCGATATGGCAAAGGTCGTCTGAAAGCCTGGAGTTAAGGTTTCAGACGACCTTTGATTTTTTTATCCGCCCAATTTCCTACTCAAACTTTCCGTATATTCTTCCCGCTCGGCGCGGCTGGTTTCGGGGAGGTGGGTGTTGAGGGACGACCATTTCCACCTGCTGCGTGCTTTGTTGAGTTCGGACGGGAGTTTGTCCGGCGTCCAGGGCGCTTTGCGGCTGTGCAACTCGACTTGCGATTGCGCCGCGTGGCCGCGCGTTTGCAGGATGTGGAGCAAATCAAGGGCGCGGGCGGCGAGCAGGGTCAGGGTTTCGGGGTCGGTGTGCAGGGTTTGGCGGCCGTTGAGCTTGTCTGAAATGGTTCGGGTATTGGGCAGGATGCCGCCGAGAAAGCCGCCGATTGCCGTACCCAATCCGAGCGAACCGCCGAGCGTGGCGATGTCCAGTCCCAAGCCGATGAGTGCGCCGGTTGCCGCGCCAGTGCCGGTACGGATGCCGTATTCTTTGAGCAATTCGCTGTCAAACGGGTCTTGATGGAAGGCTTTGGGCACCCAGTCGCCGCTGTCGATTTCGCTGTGGTAGAAGCGGTAGAGGCCAAACAGCCGCTGCTGCATCTGCCGTTCGAGCTGGCGTATTTCCGCCTGCATGGTTTGCAGGACGGGCGCAGGGTCGTCGTTTTCGTCGATTTCCTGCGTGAAGGCGGCAACGTCGAGCAGGAAACCTGCGATTTCGTGGCGCGCTTCTTTATCCAAACGCGTCCATTCGCGGCGACGGGAGGCGGTCAGGCGGTCAATGATGTCATGCTGCGGCAACATGGTGGCGAGCTTGTTCCAAAGGTTCAATTCGCCTTCAAAATCGAAGGCGACGGTATCGAACCCTGCGAAAACGTGCAAGTTTCTCCGCGCCAGCATGGTTGTCCACGCTTCGGGAAGCTGTCCGCCGGTAAAGTTGAACACGGGCATAACCGGTTTGGCGCACCATGAAAGGATGGTCAATTCATCCCGATATTTGTCGAGGACGGGTTCGCGCGCGTCGATGACGTACAACGCCATGTCGCTTTGCAAAAGCTGCCGCAGCACTTTGGCTTCTTGGTTGAAATCGTGATGTGCGCCGTCGCTGTCGAGAAACTGTTGCAGCCGCTCGATGCCGTCGGCGCGCGCATCCGTATGGGTTTCAAGCCAGTCCAAAACGCCGCCCGCGTCTTCAAGTCCGGGCGTGTCGTACAGATACAGCAGCGTATCGGCGCCGTCGGTAATCGCGGCTTCTTCAACATGGCGCGTGGTGGACGGGGCGTTTTTGACTTCGCCAAAGCCGCTGTCGCGCAACAAGGTGCGCAGGAGCGAGGTTTTGCCGGTATTGGTATGCCCGACGACGGCGAGGGAAAGGGGTTGTTTATTCATGATGTTTTTGAAGAATGGATTTTCAGACGACCTTTTTTAGGATGGCGGTTTTATGTGGCGTTTCAAGTGCGGTCATTGGTTTTTCAGACGACCTTCCTGCGCCGCCTTATCAGGTTCCAGCCATGCCACGTCGCACTCTGCCAGCGCATTGCGCCAGTGGTTCAATGTTTCGGACAGGTCGTCTGAAAGCGTCCGCTCCGTCAGAAGCTGTACCACCGCCCCGCCCTGCGCCGCTTCGGAGAGTCGGACAATCTGCCGCAACACGCCGCGGTCGGGGACGGTTTCCGCGCGTACGCCGATGAGAAGCTGGGCGGGTTTCTGTTTCAACTCGTTTTCCAAAGCGGCAACTTCTTCCCGATTCGCCGCCACGCCTTTATCCAGCCATTCCTGCGCCAGCCTGCCCGTAAACCATGTGCCTTCGTGCCATTCGGTTTCCAGCATGACTGCCCACTTGGGCGCGTCGTTTAAAGTGATTTTCGGAGAAACGGCGGACACGGTTTCCCGACGCGTATCTGCATCGACAATTTTGTTCTGCCAGCGGCGGATGACCGCCTGATAATAAGGCTTCTCCAAATCGAGCTTGCTTTGGCTTGTTTTTAAAAAGATTTTGCATACTGCCCAAGCCAACAGGCGCGGCAGGATGCCGTAGCAGGCTATGCTGCCGACCAACAAGCCCGACCACGCGCGCGCATCGGCGATGATGCCGTTCAGACGACCTTCGACCACCGCCCGCGCATCGGGGGCAGGGAAACCGAGTTTCGACGGCAGCCATGCCAGCATTTCCACCGCGCGTACCGAAGCGGCATTGCTCAACAGCGTGCTTTCCCAGTTGAACGTATATTGCCGCACCAAAAGCAGCAGCAATACCGACACCAGCATCCCGCTCAGGGTGCAGAGCCATAGACTGTGTGAAGTCACTCCGGCAATCCAACGCGCCGAAGGCTGCCGCCATTCGTCCGCATACAGCCGAAACACCGCCTGATTGACGGGGTCTTTACCCCGAAACCACGTCGCCGGACTACTGAAAAACCGCCCCACTTTCACGCGCAGGAACAGCGATGCCAACCATACCGCCAACATCAGCGTATTCATACCCAACACGCCCGCCAAAATCAGGAAGAAATTCAGCCCTTGGCTGTCCATCAAAAGGTAAGTGCCGGAAAAGCCGCCGCTAAACATCATCGTCGCCGCCACGATCCACAACCAAAACGACCCGGTACGCACTTGCTCCAAGGTATGACTAAGCCGGCGGTCTCTGTCTATCATCTCCGCGCGGCGGATGATTTTTCCTTCCACGCCGCCCTCGACATGACGCAACGCCTCCGTCGCCTGCACGGGATCGCCGGCAAAAATATAGCCGCCCTCTTCCAAAATACGGACAAGTTCGGCGAGTTTTCGGGATGGGTTCAACATAAAAAGGTCGTCTGAAAGGGATAGTGAAAACGCAAAGATTTTATCACAGCCCTTTTCATCCGTAGGCAGGATTCTTGAGTCCGGCGTTTTTATAGCAAATGGCAAGGTTCACTTCTTTTTAACCCCTTGTCTGCCACCAGCAATCATTTCCGCGCAAGCGGTAATTTATTGGAAACCCCAATAAAGAGATATTGGCAAATCGTCGGTAAAATTCAAAACCAGCTTTCAGACTGTGTGGCAATGATGAAAAATAAAAACTAAGTACCAAAAAGGTCGTCTGAAAACCTTTGAATACAGGTTTTCAGACGACCTTTCATGTTTACAGTTTTACCGTAATACTTTTACAGCTTTGCCAATGCCTGATTGAACGTTGCGCTCGGGCGCATGGCTTCGGCGGCTTTTGCTGCGTCGGGGGCGTAGTAGCCGCCGATGTCGGCTGCTTTGCCTTGTACGGCAGAAAGTTCTTCAACGATTTTGGCTTCATCGGCAGTCAAAGCGGCTGCTAACGGCGCAAACGCTGCTTTCAATTCCGCGTCTTTATCCTGCGCTGCCAGCTCTTGCGCCCAGTAGAGGGTGAGGTAGAAATGGCTGCCGCGGTTGTCGAGTTCGCCTGCTTTGCGTTTGGGCGATTTGTCGTTCAACAGCAGTTTTTCGGTGGCGGCATCCAGTGTATCGGCGAGGACTTGGGCTTTGGTGTTGCCGGTTTTTTGCGCTAGATGTTCAAACGATACGGCGAGTGCGAGGAATTCGCCCAGTGAGTCCCAACGCAGGTGGTTTTCTTCGAGGAACTGTTGGACGTGTTTCGGTGCGGAGCCGCCCGCGCCGGTTTCAAACATACCGCCGCCGTTCATAAGGGGAACGATAGACAGCATTTTCGCGCTGGTGCCGAGTTCCAAAATCGGGAACAGGTCGGTCAGATAATCGCGCAAGACGTTGCCGGTTACGGAAATGGTGTCTTCGCCGTTTTTCAGACGACCCAAGCTGAACTTGGCGGCTTCTTCAGGCGCGAGGACGCGGATGTCGAGGCCGTCGGTATCCAGTTCGGCAAGGTAGGCGTTGACTTTGGCAAGCAGGCTTTTATCGTGCGGACGGTTTTCGTCGAGCCAGAACACGGTGGGCGTGTTGCTCAGGCGGGCGCGGTTGACGGCGAGTTGTACCCAGTCTTTGACGGGCGCGTCTTTGGTTTGGCACATACGCCAGATGTCGCCTGCCTCAACTTCGTGCTGCATTAGGACTTTGCCCGCTGCATCAATGACTTGAACTTGGCCGTCGGCTTCGATTTCGAAGGTTTTATTGTGCGAACCGTATTCTTCGGCTGCTTGCGCCATCAGGCCGACGTTGGGCACGGTACCCATGGTTGTCGGGTCAAACGCGCCGTGTTCGCGGCAGAAGTCGATGGTTGCTTGATAAACGCCTGCGTAGCTGCTGTCCGGAATGACGGCTTTGGTGTCTTGCGCTTTGCCGTCTTTATCCCACATACGGCCGGAATTGCGGATCATCGCAGGCATAGAAGCATCGACGATGACATCGCTGGGAACGTGCAGGTTGGTGATGCCTTTGTCGGAATCAACCATGGCCAAATCGGGGTTGGCAGCGTAAACGGCGGCGATTTCGGCTTCGACGGCAGCGCGGGTGTCCGCATCCAGTTTGTCCAGATTGGCAAGCAGGTTGCCGAAGCCGTTGTTGACGTTGACGCCGGCGGCAGCCAGTTTGTCGCCGAATTTTTCAAAGACGGGCGCGAAGAACACTTTGACGGCGTGTCCGAAGATAATCGGGTCGGACACTTTCATCATGGTGGCTTTCATGTGCAGCGAGAACAATACGCCTTTTGCTTTCGCGTCTTTTACTTGCTCGGCAAGGAAGGCGAGCAGGGCTTTTTTGCTCATCACGGTCGCGTCGATGATTTCGCCGGCTTTCAGGGCGACGGGCTCGCGCAACTCTTTCTTGTTGCCTTGTTTATCGGTGAACACGATGGATACGGAAGTCGCATCAGGTACGGTAACGGATTGTTCGTTATGGAAAAAGTCGCCGCTTTGCATGGTGGCAACGTGGGTTTTGGAGTCTTTCGTCCATGCGCCCATGCTGTGCGGATTTTTTTTCGCAAAGTTTTTCACCGCTTTCGGCGCGCGGCGGTCGGAGTTGCCTTCACGCAAAACGGGGTTGACCGCGCTGCCTTTGATGCGGTCGTAACGTTCGCGCACGGCTTTTTCTTCATCGGTTTGCGGGTCGGCGGGATAATCAGGGACGGCAAAGCCTTTTGCCTGCAATTCTTTAATCGCGGCGGTCAGTTGCGGTACGGATGCGCTGATGTTCGGCAGTTTGATTACGTTTGCATCGGGTTGTTTCACCAATTCGCCCAATTCGGCAAGCGCGTCGGGTACGCGCTGCGCTTCGGTCAGATGTTCGGGGAACGCCGCCAAAATGCGGCCGGACAGGGAAATATCGCTGGTTTTGACTTCGATACCGGCATGGCGGGTAAACGCCTGCACAATCGGCAGCAGGGATTGGGTCGCCAGCGCGGGGGCTTCGTCGGTATGGGTGTAGATAATGGTGGCTTTGCTAGTCATGGGATATTCTCTTGTAGGTTAGGTTTTTCTTTTCGAATGCGGCACAAAAGCGCGCTGCGTGGCTATTATGGCATATTTCGGCAGGCTTGGGATATGGTTTTAATATGTTATCAAGCGGCTTGTAAAAAGGTCGTCTGAAACGGCTGTGATAGCGTTTTCAGACAACCTTTGGTGGAGTTTAACTCAGATTATTGGGCATATTTTTTACCCAAAGCTTCAGCAGCTTTTTGTACTTCCTGATTGGCTTGGCGTAAAACCGTTTCCATATTGTGGGTTTTGTCTTGGTATGCCTTCATGAATTGGACAGCTTCTTTGTCTTTCATGTCAATCTTTAGGGCAGTAGCATTTTCGCTGGACAGGATGATCATTTCATTGGCTGTTTTGCTTGTTTGCAGCATACGATCAAGAACGGCTTTGACTTCAGCATCTTGAATATTGAGTTTCTCGACATCTTGAAGGTATTTATCAAGAGCGGGTGTCAACTCTTTGACAGCTGCAAGTGCGGCTGCTTCATCACCTTGTAATGCCGTTTGTTGCAGCTTGGAAGCCATTTGCGCAATTTTTTGTGCTTCCGCTCCTGAGATATATTCCATGAATTTCTTCAGGTCTTCCAAACCGGTTGGCGATTTTTTGTCGGAAATGGTAATCGGCTCTGCCAATTTAGGATCGGGAACGGGGAATTTATTGATGATTTCAGCGTATTTGCCGGAGAGGGTAACTTCGCCCTCGGCTGTTTGTACGGTAGTGGGTTTGCTGTCAGCCGATTTGCCGGAGTCGCCACAGGCTGCTAATGCCGCAGCGATGAATAATGCCAAGCCGAATTTGGTTAAGGTGTTCATAAGATTCCTTTGAAGAAATAGGCAGAGAATTGATACCATCGAAATGATAGACAGTTCATTCTAACACGGACTTAATTGATATACTTAAGGCTATTTGAATGGAATGGTAGGTTTTTATAGTGGGTCAACTTCAAATCACAACAAAGTAATACCCTGTGCTGGTCTAATAAACTTAACCCACTATATAAAAAAGGTCGTCTGAAAACCGCTATCCTTTAAAGGGAAATGGTTTTCAGACGACCTTTTGTCTTAATCGTTCAATCCGGTTTTATTCTTCGTCACCCGTATCGCTGATACTGATGCTGTGTTCCATCCGGCTCGGGTGGACTTTCAAGCCGCCGCAGCCGGATTTCTCGGCGGACAGGCGGTCGAGGTAGGCTTGGTCGATGTCGCCGGTTTGATAGATGCCGTTGAAACAGGACGAATCGAAGGACTCGATTTTCGGATTGAGTGCTTTGACGACGGCTTCCAAATCGCTCAAACTTTGGAAAACGATGCCGTCCGCGCCGATTTCGGCGGCAATTTCCGCCGCGCTGCGCCCGTTGGCAATTAATTCTTCGCGTGTGGGCATGTCGATGCCGTACACATTGGGATAGCGCACTTCGGGGGCGGCGGAGGCGATATAGACTTTGCGTGCGCCCGCTGCGCGTACCATTTCGACGATTTCGCGGCTGGTCGTCCCGCGCACGATGGAGTCGTCCACCAGCAACACGCTTTTGCCTTCAAACTCGGTTTCCATCGGGCTGAGTTTTTGGCGCACGGATTTTTTGCGCGTCGCCTGGCCGGGCATGATAAAGGTGCGGCCGATATAGCGGTTTTTAATCAAACCTTCGCGGTAAGGTTTTTTGAGGTGGACGGCAAGTTCCATCGCGCTGGGGCGGCTGGTGTCGGGAATGGGCATCACGACGTCGATGTCGTCCACGGGCAGCTCGCGTTTGATTTTTTCCGCTAAGGACACGCCCATGTCCAAGCGCGATTGGTAAACCGATACGCCGTCGATCACGGAGTCGGGACGGGCAAAATAGACGTATTCAAACAGGCAGGGACTGAGTTTGGCGCGGTCGCTGCATTGACGGGCAATCAGTGTGCCGTCAAAGCCGACGAATACTGCTTCGCCCGGCTGGATATCGCGTTCCAAATCGTAGGCAAGCGCATTGAAGGCAACAGATTCGGAGGCGACGGCATAGGATTTTCTGCCTGCTTCGTCGGTTTGAGAACCCAACACCAGAGGACGGATGCCGTAAGGATCACGAAAAGCGACCATGCCGTAGCCCGCAATCATGGCAACCACGCCGTATGCGCCACGCACAAGGCGGTGGACTTCGGCAATAGCGTTGAAAATATTGTCGATATTGAGCCGGTGGGGATTGGCGTTTTTAGAGACTTCGCGGCGCAATTCGTGCGCGAATACGTTGAGCAAGACCTCGGAATCGGAGCTGGTGTTGACGTGGCGCAGGTGTTTGTTGCACACGTTTTCATACAGTTCGGCGGTATTGGTGAGGTTGCCGTTGTGCGCCAAAACGATGCCGAAAGGCGAGCTGACGTAGAAAGGTTGCGCCTCCGCGCTGCTGCCCGCGTTGCCCGCCGTAGGATAACGGACATGGGCGATGCCCGCGTTGCCGATCAAATCGCGCATATTGCGTGTGCGGAACACTTCGCGCACCATGCCTTTGCCTTTGTGCATGTGAAACGTGCCGCCTTCGGCCGTTACAATGCCCGCCGCATCCTGCCCCCTGTGTTGCAACATCTGCAAACCGTCGTACAGAAGCTGGTTTACCGGCTCATGGCTGACCAAACCTAATACACCGCACATATCGTCTTCTCCGAATTCGAGGTTAACTTGGAAACTAGAATTATAGAATAAATCGGACAAAGTTGCCCAAATTGTTGACAATATTTTCATGTCAACCCCAAAAATACGGAAACGTCGTCTGAACAAACGGCTGGAGTTTTTCAGACGACCTTTGCGGCAGACCATCCCTATTTCAATATACAATAGCAGCTCAAACCCTATTCCTACCACACCATGACTGCCAACCGCACCCTCATCATCTCCGTCTTCATCGTCGCCAGTTGCGGCCTCGCCTACGAACTCATCATCGCCGCGCTGGCGAGCTATCTTTTGGGCGACAGCATTTTGCAGTTTTCCTCCGTCATCGGGCTTTATCTCTTCTCGATGGGCATAGGCGCGCACCTGACCCGCTACATCAAAGACGAAGACGTGCTGCACCGCTTTATCGAAATCGAACTTCTGGTCGGCATCATCGGCGGCATTTCCGCGCTGGCATTATTCGTCGCCTTCGGGCTTTCCGCCGCCCCGTTCCGCACCCTGCTCTACGCCTTCGTACTGATTGTCGGCGCGGTCGTCGGCATGGAAATCCCGTTGGTGATGCGCGTGTTAAACCGCAAAGGCGCAGAATTTAAAGAACTCGTTTCCAAAGTCCTGACCTTCGACTATTTGGGCGCACTCGCTGTTTCCCTGCTCTTCCCGCTTCTCTTAGCCCCCAAACTCGGCATGGCGCGTTCCGCCCTCTTGTTCGGCATCCTCAACGCCGCCGTCGCCTACCTGACCGCGCGCGTATTCAAAGCCGAATTGCCCCGCTACCGCGCCATCCGCCTGCGCGCGCTGATTGTCTTGTCCGTCCTCGCCGCCGCCTTCGCCTACGCCGACCGCATCTCCTTCAAAGCCGAACAAAGCTATTTCGGTGACCCCGTCGTCTATCAAAGCCACTCGCCCTACCAACGGCTCGTCGTTACCCGCTGGAAAGACGACACCCGCCTCTACATCAACGGCAACCTGCAATTCTCCTCGCGCGACGAAGTCCGTTACCACGAAGCCCTCGTCCTGCCCGCCATGCAGATGGTTTCCCACACCTCCCGCATCCTCATCCTCGGCGGCGGCGACGGGCTGGCGGCGCGCGAAGTCTTGAAATACCCGCAGGTCAAACACGTTACCCTGGTCGATTTAGACCCCGACATGACCGCTACCTTTAAAACCTCCGCCGCCTTAAGCGCGCTCAACCAAGGCTCGCTATCCCATCCCAAAATGCACGTCGTCAACGACGATGCCGCCAAATGGCTGGAGGGGTCGTCTGAAAAATTCGATGTCATCATCATCGACCTACCCGACCCGTCCAATTTCTCACTGGGCAAACTCTACTCCGTCCCCATGTACCGCCTCGTCGCCCGCCATCTTCATCCGCAGGGCAAAATCGTCGTCCAATCCACCTCGCCCTACTTCGCCCCCAACGCCTACTGGTCGGTCGTCGCCACCCTCGAAGCCGCCGGCCTTTCCACCGCGCCTTATCACGTTTACGTCCCCTCCTTCGGCGAATGGGGATTTGTATTAGCAGGCTTCGATAAGCAATTCCCCGTCCCGCAGAAATTCGACGTTCCCACACGTTATCTAAACGCCCAAACCGCCGCCGAAATGTTCCGCTTCCCGCCCGATATGGCAAGGCGCAAGGTCGAGCCGAACTATCTGAACAACCAAATCCTCGTCAGCTATTTCGAAAGCGACTGGCACAACGTCATCCGTTGAGCTTTTTCCCAAAACAAAGGTCGGCGGATTCGCATTTGAAGTGCAACTTTCCCTAACAGAAAAAGGCCAGTATGCGGTAGCATACGGCCTTTCCTGCAAGAAAGATTGCCATGAGCTACACACAACTGACCCAAGACGAACGATACCATATCCAATACCTGTCCCGCCACTGCACCGTCACAGAAATCGCCAAACAGCTTAACCGCCACAAAAGCACCATCAGCCGCGAAATCAGACGGCACCGCACCCAAGGGCAGCAATACAGTGCCGAAAAAGCACAGAAGCAGAGCCGGACTATCAAACAGCGTAAGCGAAAGCCCTATAAGCTTGATTCGCAGCTGATTCAACACATCGACACCCTTATCCGCCGCAAACTCAGTCCCGAACAAGTATGCGCCTACCTGCGCAAACATCACGGGATAACACTCCACCACAGCACCATTTACCGCTACCTCCGCCAAGACAAAAGCAACGGCGGCACCTTGTGGCAACACCTCAGAATATGCAGCAAACCCTACCGCAAACGCTACGGCAGCACATGGACCAGAGGCAAAGTGCCCAACCGCGTCGGCATAGAAAACCGACCCGCCATCGTCGACCAGAAAGCCCGCATCGGCGATTGGGAAGCCGACACCATCGTCGGCAAAGGACAGAAAAGCGCATTACTGACCTTGGTCGAACGCGTTACCCGCTACACCATCATCTGCAAATTGGACAGCCTCAAAGCCGAAGACACTGCTCTGGCAGCCATTAGGGTATTAAGGGCACATAAAGCCAGAGTCCACACCATCACCATGGACAACGGTAAAGAATTTTACCAACACACCAAAATAGCCAAAGCATTGAAAGCGGAGACTTATTTTTGCCGCCCCTACCATTCTTGGGAGAAAGGGCTGAATGAGAACACCAACGGACTCATCCGACAATATTTCCCCAAGCAAACCGATTTCCGAAACATCAGCGATCGGGAGATACGCAGGGTTCAAGATGAGTTGAACCACCGGCCAAGAAAAACACTTGGCTACGAAACGCCAAGTGTTTTATTCTTGAATCTGTTCAAACCACTGATACACTAGTGTTGCACTTGAAATCCGAATCCAAGGTCGTCTGAACATTTTCAGACGACCTTTTGACTACCGGCTTTCAACTCTTTCTCTTATTTTTTCGAATTTGCCAACCCAAAGTCGGGCTATAGCTAAATTATAGTAGATTAAATTTAAACCAGTACGGCGTTGCCTCGCCTTGCCGTACTATTTGTACTGTCTGCGGCTTCGTCGCCTTGTCCTGATTTTTGTTAATCCACTATACTTTTTTTCAGATACGCAATTTACCGGTTGTCGTCATTCCTGTGCAGACGGCAATCCATTTTTGAAATTCAGAAACTGTTTTTCAAACCAAGGTTTCTCAAGTTTTACGATAGACTCCCGCCGTAGCCTGTCCTCGCGTAGGCGGGGGCGGGAATGACGGAATTTAATGATATGCCGGAATTAAAATTAAGTATGTTTGCTAGATTCGGAAGACGTTTCGAATAGGATGTCGCATCATGAGCTTTGCCAGCGAAAACTTTCCTTCCCGCCGTTCGTCCGACTGCTGCAATCTGGAGACACAGCCTGCACCACGACAACTTTTCAAACGTTCCATCAAACCCACCCCTAAAGTGAACGCTTGCTCCCCGCATTCGCCCGCGAAAACCGTTACCCCAAAATCCAAAAGGTCGTCTGAATCTTTCAGACGACCTTTCTTCCTATACATCATTCCTTACCTGCACTCAAGCCCAGAAATCGCGTGGCGGATCGAGAACAGGTTTGACAATACCAGTGCGGATGGCGAAGTCGCCGAAGCCTTCGTCGTCGAGGCGGTTTTGCGCCCAGTTTCCGACCCAGCCGTCGACGATTTCGAGGATTTCGGGTTCGGTGATGTTTTCTTTGAACAGGCGCGGGATGCGGGTGCCTTCGCGGTTGCCGCCTGCGTAGAGGTTGTAGCGACCGACGGCTTTGCCGACCAAGCCGATTTCGGCGAGCATGGCGCGGCCGCAGCCGTTGGGGCAGCCGGTGACGCGCAGGACGATGTATTCGTCTTCCAAGCCGTATTTGGCGAACATTTCGTCGATTTTGTCGGAGAACGACGGCAGGAAGCGTTCGGCTTCCGCCATCGCCAGCGGACAGGTCGGCAGGGCGACGCACGCCATGGAGTTTTCGCGCTGGATGGTGATGGATTTGCTGATTAAGCCGTGTTCTTTGGCGATTTTGTCTATGGTGTCTTTCAGCTCGGGCGGAACGTTGGCGACGACGAGGTTTTGGTTGGCGGTCAGGCGGAAGTCGCCGGGATGGATTTTGGCGATTTCGCGCACGCCGGTTTTCAACGGTCTGCCGGGATAGTCGAGCAGGCGGCCGTTCTCGATGAACAGGGTCAGGTGCCAGTTGCCTTCGAGGCCTTTAACCCAGCCGATGTGGTCGCCGCGATGGGTGAAGGCGTAGGGGCGGATGGGTTGGAATTTGATGCCCATGCGCTTTTCGACTTCTTCTTTGAACACTTCGACGCCGACACGCTGGAGGGTATAGCGGGTGCGCGCGGCTTTGCGGTCGCTGCGGTTGCCCCAGTCGCGCTGGGTGCTGACGACGGCTTCGGCGGCGTTGAGGGTGTATTCGAGGGGGACGAAGCCGAATTCGTAGGAGGTGTTAGGATAGGTTTTGGTGTTGCCGTGTTCGCTGGATAGCCCGCCGCCGACAAGGACGTTGAAGCCGACAAGTTTGCCGTTTTCTTCGATGGCGACGAAGCCTAAGTCGTTGGAATGGATGTCCACATCGTTGTCGGGCGGGATGACGACGGCGGTTTTGAATTTGCGCGGCAGGTAGGTTTTGCCCAAAATCGGTTCGACGTCGTCGGCAATTTCTTTGTTGCGCGGCTCGGTCGGTTCGGTGGTGAACACTTTTTCACCGTCCAGCCAGACATCGGCGTAAGCCATGGTGCGCGGCAGAAGGTGCATACTGATGCGTTTCGCCCATTCGTAGGCTTCTTGGTGCAGCGGGCTTTGAACGGGATTGCTGGTGCAGAGTACGTTGCGGTTGACGTCGCTGGCGGTGG
This sequence comes from Neisseria sicca, assembly GCF_017753665.1. Taxonomy (NCBI): domain Bacteria; kingdom Pseudomonadati; phylum Pseudomonadota; class Betaproteobacteria; order Neisseriales; family Neisseriaceae; genus Neisseria; species Neisseria sicca. The sequence continues at coordinate 291,997 of NZ_CP072524.1, read as the reverse complement.
CGATGGAATCGAGGCCGAGTTTGTGCAGGGACTGGTGCGCCAGTTTCAAATCGGTTTTTAAAATACCGTGGTATTGGAAGGTTTGGCGGTTGGTCAGGCGGATGGAACCGTAAATGGTGTGGTCGCCGGCAAATTCGTCTATGCCCAGCCACTGCGCCGGCGTGATGATGCCGCCGGGCAAGCGACAGCGCAACATCATGTTTTTTAAGGGTTCGAGTTTTTGGTCGGTACGCTCGGCACGGATGTCGCGGTTGTCCTGCTCGTACATGCCGTGGAAACGGATAAGCTGGAAATTGTCGGCGGTAAAGCCGCCGGTAAAGTCGTCGGTCAAATCGTCTTTGATGGTACCGTGCAGATAGTCGCTGCGGTCTTTCAGGGCTTCGTTGCCGGAAAGCGGGGTGTCGGGCAGTTTGGCGCGCGGGTCGGCGGTGGTAGTCATAGGGTGCTCCTTATTCTCAGTTTGGAGCTACTTTAATCAGGTCGTCTGAAAATGGGAAAGAATGGTTTGTTCGATTTAAAGATGATTTCGTTATATCCAAAAGATTACCTGTAATGTAGGGGCACACTGCACCAAATAGAAAAAAGGTCGTCTGAAAATATTTTCAGACGACCTTTAACAGGATATTTGGGATTTAGCGCACGCTGCAAGAAGTTTCTACACGGTTGCCGTACGGATCGGTAAAGCTGAAGGATGCTTCGCCGTTTTTCTCATGCCATTCCGCACCTTTGCCGAACAGGCCGCGGTTGGAAGTGTAGCGCGAGCCGGAACCGGAAACATCGGATGACAATACAGCGCGCTTGTCGTCAAGGCGCAATTCCAACTGATCGTTATTCAAGTTGCGGACATCAACAGACAATCCGTTCTCACAAGAGAAAGTGCGCAAACGGCGGGACTCTGATGTGCGACGGTTTTCTTCATAACGACGCTCTTCACGGCGCATCTCGTTACGATCGTAATTATCATCACGATTGTCGTAACGGTGTTCATGGCGATGCTCGTGACGGGAACCACGTTCGAAATCATAATCCATGTCGGGTGCGACACAGGCACCAAGGGATAATGCGGCGGCAACAGCCAGTAATACTTTTGATTTCATAAATATCTCCTAAATAGGAATTTGTCTGCTAAATGCGCTGCCATGTTATAAACATCTCCACCTCCAAACAAGCGGGATTACGCTAATTTACCCGATATTCCTAAAACCGGTTGTTTGCAGGCAAAAAAGATATTTTTAATGATATTAACCAACATGAGTTTACATGATTACCAAAAAAATCCGCACCATTTTCAGGTGCGGACAGTCGATCCAACCGGTATTTAACGCTGACGTGCCTTAAAGCGCGGGTTACTCTTACAAATAACGTAAACCTTACCCTTCCTGCGGACGATTTGACAGTCGCGGTGGCGTTTTTTCGCTGTTTTCAGTGAAGATAAAACTTGCATTATTTGTCCTTTCTAAATGAAGACATCATCGATTGGAAACGCTGATTGAACTTGCTCGCACGCCCTTCAGTGTTAACGTTTCGCTGTCTGCCGGTGTACACAGGATGAGATGCAGACGACGTATCCAGCGCGAAAAGCGGGTATTCTTTTCCATCTTTCCAAACCATCGTCTTACCATGCGTCTCCGCACAAGAGCGGATAAGCCAGCCTTCATTTGCACCGCTGTCGAAAAATAAAACAGTACGGTAATTATCAGGATGAATATTCGGTTTCATCAATCAATACTCCATAATTAATATGTTATAATATAACATTATACACTATTTTAAAAATATCGCAAGTTCCCTCCAAATACCTTTTCATAAAAAAGAAATACGGATAAGGCATTAAACCTTACCTGTACTTCTTTTTCATGTATTTTAACGGTTATTCAACAACATAACCTTCTTTATCCCAATGCGTTTTCTTCACCAGCTGATCGTTGGAATAAACCGATTCTGACTTTTTGGCCCCATCTTCGTACCATTCCAAAACAATACCATTACGACGACCATTAGAAATGCTGATTTCCGATAAAATACGACCATTTTCGTCCCAACTCAAAATCTCAGTCGGTTTATCGTTGACCATATTCATTTCCATCTTCGGACTGCCGTCCGGATACCATTGCTTCCAATAACCGTTGGCTTTGTCGTGTTTGAACTGGATCTCGCTTTCCTTCACCCCATTACGGTAATATCGCGAACCGGTTCCTTCGCTCAAACCGTTTTGATAAGGCATCACAGCAGATTTCTTACCGTTCGGATACCAGTTTGTCCATTCACCGTTCGGCTTGCTGTTTCTATAAGTCCCTACCATTTTTTTCTGTCCGTTAAAATGCCAAAGCGTCAACGCCCCATTATCTAACACAGGAACAAACACTTTAATTTGCTCTGCAGGAACTTCATACGGATCAGAATATTTCTTCATGGACGGGTAATAAAAATCCTGCGCCTTGGCAATACCTGATTGAACCGTATATTGTCGGACATATGCAACCGATGACATCGTTGCTGTAATTTTGCCATGTTGATTAAAATAAACAGAATGGGATTGCGCCCATGTTTGAGAAAATACGCCTAAAAGCAGTACGGCAGCCAAACTTTTTTGCCAATATTGAATCATTGTCAGATTATCCGGAAACTGGAGCCAATAATATCGCTCCTTAGATTAAATGTGCAGATTGAAGTATTCCGACGACACATCATTGTGTTTGTATCATTATAACTTTCATAGCATGGATTGTTAAACACAATATCCGTGCAGGCTGTTGATATAAAAGACAATAACTTCGAAAAATGGTTCAATTCAATACAAGCAGCATCAATACATCATTTAAAAACAGGTACCTATCATATTTATTAAGGATGCTTATAAACTAGGTAAATATTTTCTAATACATAGCAAGCCCCAAAATCCATAAAAACAAACAGCCGCTTCCCTTAGATAAGGAAGCGGCTGTTTATCTAATAAATTAAGCAAGTGCTTTTTGTAAATCTGCCAATATAGAATTTAACCCGGCTTTAACTTCTTCCGCCTTTGCAGCAGGATGACCGTTTGCATCCAAAGAATCACGGCTGAAGCGGTCGACATAAGGCGCAAAGGTATCTTTCAGCTTCAACAGTTTCACCACATCGGAACGGGTGTAACGATCGCCGCCGTAACCGACAACGATACCGTTCTCATGTTGCCACTGGGCAAATTGTGACGGGCTGATTTGCACCAGTTCGCACATTTCGTCCAGCGAGAAATAACGTTTTGCAGGAATAACGGGATTAGCGTTGTTTGTCATAGTAATGCTCCACCATGCCTTTGAGTTTTTGGCTGGCATGGAAAGTTACTACGCGGCGGGCGGTAATCGGTACTTCTTCGCCGGTTTTCGGATTACGGCCGGGACGTTGCGGTTTGTCGCGCAACTGAAAATTACCGAAACCGGAAATTTTGATTTCTTCGCCGCGTGCCAAAGTGCTGCGGATTTCTTCAAAAAAGAGTTCGACGATTTCTTTGGCATCGTTTTTGGTTACATTGCTGACTTTATCTACCAAAATATCGGCCAATTCGGCTTTAGTTAATGTCATATTATTACCTTCTGTTGTAACAGGTGCAGATTATTACTAATTTCTATTTAAAATTCAAGCGAATATTTATTTTTTAGCTGCGAAGTTGCGCTCCCGCAGCAGTTGCCGCGTCAATCAGTTTTCCGATAACCGGCTCGACTGTTTCATCCGTCAGCGTGTTTTCCATATCCTGCAAAATCACTTTAACCGCCATGCTCTTCATCCCTTCAGGCAGTCCCGTACCGCGATACACGTCAAATACGCTGATTTCCTGTACCAACTTGTTTGCCGCGCCGTTCAAGGCGGCCAACAAATCATCATGGGTCATGGTTTCAGGCATCACAAAAGCCAAATCCCTGCGCACCGGCTGAAATTTCGATACTGCCTGATAACGCGTTTTTTCGCGTTCCAACACGGCTGCCATATCGATTTCAAATACCAGCGGTGCTTGCGGCAAGTCGTATTTTTGCAGCCATTTCGGATGCAATTCGCCGACAAAGCCGATGACCTGTCTGTCTGAAACGATATTGGCAGCGCGGCCTGGATGCAGGGCGGGATGTTCGGTTTTGACGAACTCAACTGCTTTGTTTTTCAACAGATTTTCTACATCGGCCTTGATGTCGTAAAAATCCGCGTTGCGCGTTTTCTCACCCCATTGTTCGGGCATCGCCGCACCGTACCACAGGCCGCCGATGCGTTCGTTTTGCACAAACCGGTCGTCTGAACCTTTGCTGAACACGCGGGCGATTTCAAACACGCGCACGCGGTTTTGCTTGCGGTTCAGATTGTTTTGCAAAATTTCCACCAAGCCGCCGATAAGCGTGGAACGCATCACGGCATACTGCGCCGCCAGCGGGTTTTGCAGGCGGATGGGGTTGTCGTTTGCGGCAAAATCAAGTTCCCACTGCTCGTCAACAAAGGCATAGCTGACCACTTCGCGGTAGCCGCGCGCCGCCATTTCGTTATAAACGGCAAAACGCGGACGGCGGGTTTCGGGCAGCGCCAGCATTTTCAGACGACCTGACGTGTAATCGTCGGGGATATTTTCATAGCCGTAAACGCGGCCGATTTCTTCAATCAAATCGGCTTCGATTTCGATGTCGAAACGAAAGCTCGGCGCGGTAACGCGGAAGCCTTCCGCCGTTTTTTCAGGCTGCAAGCCCAAGTGCTGCAAAATGGTTTCCACCTGCTCGGCAGGAATATTCACGCCCAACACGGTTTTCAGACGACCCAAACGCAATTCAACCTGTTTGTTTTCAGGTAGCCTGCCCAACGCTTCCACCATTTCGCCTGCCGCACCGCCGCAGATTTGCAAAACCAATTCGGTAGCGCGCTCGATGGCATCGGCCTGCAAACGGTAATCCACGCCGCGCTCAAAGCGGAACGACGAATCCGAGCCAAAACCGTATTGGCGCGATTTGCCGGCGATGATTTCAGGCGCAAACCAAGCCGCTTCCAGCACGATATTTTGTGTGTCGTCTGAAACCGCGCTTGCCGCGCCGCCCATCAGGCCTGCCAAACTCAACGCGCCTTTTTCATCGGCCACTACCAGCGTGTTTTCAGACAGGGAGACGGTTTTCTCGTTCAGGCATTCCAGCGTTTCACCTTCGCGCGCGCGGCGGATGTGCAGGCTGCCTGAAAGTTTGTCGGCATCGAAAACATGCATCGGCTGACCGATTTCCAGCATCACATAATTGCCGATATCCACCAGCGCAGACAGGCTGCGGATACCGCTGCGCTCCAAACGCTGCTTCATCCAATCCGGCGTAGCGGCGCGCGCGTTCACGTTTTCAATCACGCGGCTGATAAAGCGGCCGCAATCGGCAGGCGCATCAATCTGCACAGGCTGTTTGCGGCTACCTGTGATTGGCGCGGCATGGATTGCAGGTTGCTTGAACGCGCAGCCGGTCAGCGCGGACACTTCACGCGCAATGCCTTTGATGCTCAGGCAGTCGGCACGGTTCGGCGTGATTTTCAGCGTGAACACCGTGTCGTCCAAATCCAGATATTCGCGGATGTTTGTGCCGACGGGAGCGTCTTGCGGCAGAATGTGCAGGCCGTTCACGCCGTCGTCGGGCAGACCAAGTTCATCAGTGGAACACAACATCCCGTTCGACACCACGCCGCGCATCTTGGTCGGCTTGATTTTGAAATTGCCCGGCAACACCGCGCCCGGCAACGAACACGGCACTTTGATGCCCGCTTTCACATTCGGCGCACCGCACACAATCTGCACCAACTCACCCGTACCCGCATCAACTTGGGTAACGTTCAAACGATCGGCATCCGGATGTTTTTCAACGGATTTCACTTCGGCAATCACCACGCCTGTAAACGCCGGCGCGGCAGTCTCGGCTTCTTCCACTTCCAAGCCGGACATGGTTAACAGATGTTCCAGCTTATCGGCGGAAAGTTCGGTATCGGCTTGGGTTTTCAGCCATGAATAGGAGAATTGCATGTTATGTTCTCAATCAACTAATTAACTTTTTATCAGATTTTGTTTTCAGACGACCTGTTTGCTTGGTGGGGTGCAGGCTGCTTTTTAACTTTGTTGGGGCTGTCGCTTTCAGATAGTCTTTTCAAACCTTAAGCAATCAAATCAATAATATTGTTACGAACCACGCCAGCAAGGTATATCCTAAGGTGACACTCACTGTAAACGCTACACGCTCCCAGCTTTTAAACCGCGGCATCAACCAACTGCCGATCGCGGTGGCAAAACAGGATACGGCAAATGCGCTAAATCCGTAATTCGACCACCTTATTGCACCTTCCACATCGTCACCGGTCAGGGTTTTCAAATCGGCTAACGACAAAGCACGGATTTCGCAATAGATGGACAGCAACCACAGCGCAACAGCAAGTGCATAGCAAACGGATGGAGCGATATAGCGTTTCATGACTCGGCTTTCGGGTAAGCAAATTTGATTTTTACTTCGCTGAAGCTGCCGTTTTCAAGTAACCTTTATCGTGCTATTTCAGCGTAATTTCTGCAAAAACGGATTAAAGGCAATTTCCCATAAAAAGCCATCGGGGTCGGCGATATAGCCGCTGTATCCGCCCCAAAATACTTTCTGCGGGGCTTTGACGATATTCACATTTTTTGAGGCGAGCTCAGAAAACAATGCATCCACTTCAGCTTCGCTGCCGACATTATGCGCCAACGTAAAACATGGAAAACCGCTACCCTGCACTAATACCTGCGCGTCTTGCGCTAAGGCTTCCTTACCAAACAGAGCAAACCGCAGCGCGCTTCCTGTTTCAAAAAACGCAATGTTTTCATTACTGTCCACCGTTTCCTGCCAACCGAATATGTCTTGGTAAAAACGGCGGGAAATAGCAAGGTCGCCTACGCCGAGCGTGATGTAGTTAATATGCTGTTCCATAACGTTTTTCTATATTGGTTTAGTAAGCCCAGTATTGCTAGGCTACTTGTAATCCGCGTGGATATAACTAACCAGTTTGAGCAACTAGGCCGTAAAACTACCGAATACAACATCAATTTCTGCACAGGCGCGTTGAACCGCTACATCCCAGTTACTCGCCGTGCCTTCGGCATAGATAGTGTCCACTGAAGCAAAACCTAAAAAGCCGCCAAGCAGCGTTTTCAGATAGCTCGAGGCAAAATCCATTTGCGCCATCGGTCCATCAGTATAAACACTACCACTAGCCTGAAACAGTAGTACTTTGTGCGCACTCATCAGCCCTCGCGGTGTACCATCCGCTCCGTAGCGGAACGTTTCGCCAGGCACAACTAAATTATCTAACCAGTCTTTCAAACGGGCGGGAATGCCGAAGTTGTACATCGGATAGGCAATGACGAGTCGGCGGGTGGATTTGACTTGATTTACTACCGACATCAGTCGTGCCAGCAAAGCGGTCTGTTCCGCATTCGGCTGCTGCTCTTGGAACACAGTTGCGACAAACATTTCCAGAACCGCTTTGTCCAGCGGCTGTATGTCAGTCTCTGCCAAATTAACAGTTTGTGCACTACCTACGGGCAGTTTGGATAACAGGTGTGCAACCATGCGATTGGTGGCGGAAGCAGAGGAATACGGGTCAGGGTGTGCGTTGATAATCAGAGTATCCATAATTTCGGCATCCTTGTCTTTACAATAGGAAAATAAACAATTGCTGGAAAATCAGGTTTAGGCTTGTAGCCTAGATTAACAAATCCGACATTTTCAAGCTATTTGAAAGGCAAGTAAGGCTACTAAGGCTACTTTTTAGGTTCAAACCGCCTGAAATAGCAGATGCAATGAAGTTAAAATCGCTTAGCCAAACTGCTTCAAAAAGTTCAAATCGTTATCAAAAAACAGCCGCAAATCGTTCACGTTATAACGCAACATGGCGAAACGGTCGAGGCCGATGCCGAAGGCGAAACCGGTGTATTTCTCGGGGTCGATATTCACGTTTCTCAACACGTTGGGATGCACCATGCCGCAGCCACCGACTTCCAGCCATTTGCCGTTTTCGCCCATAATGTCGATTTCGGCTGACGGTTCTGTAAACGGAAAGAAAGACGGGCGGAAACGTACTTGCAAATCATCGCGTTCGAAAAAGCGGCGGATGAAATCGGTAAACACGGCTTTCAAATCAGCGAAGGTTACGCCCTCTTCTACCCACAGACCTTCAGCTTGGTGGAACATGGGCGAGTGCGTAGCATCGCTGTCCACACGGTAAACGCGGCCAGGGGCAATAATGCGGATGGGCGGCTCTTTTTTATCGAGCATGTAGCGGATTTGAATCGGGGAAGTGTGCGTACGTAAAACATCGCCGTTTTCAACGTAGAACGTATCCTGCATGGCGCGGGCCGGGTGGTTTGCAGGAATATTCAGGGCTTGGAAGTTGTGGAAATCGTCTTCGATTTCCGGACCGTCCGCCACTTCAAAACCCATGCCGTGAAAGAGTTCGACCACGCGCTGCAAGGTCAGGGTTACGGGATGAAGACCGCCATTTTCCTGCGCGCGTCCAGGCAGGGTAATATCGAGAGCTTCGGCGGCAAGCTGGGCTTGGAGTTTGGCTTCGTTGAGGGCATCGCGTTTATTGTTAAAGGCCGTCTGAAACTGGTTTTTGCACTCATTGATATGCGCACCTATGGTTTTGCGCTCTTCAGGCGACATTTGACCTAAGGTTTTCAGAAGTCCGGTCAATTCGCCGGTTTTACCAAGATAGCGGGCTTTGATTTGTTCTAGAGCGTTGAAGTCTTGCGCGGCTTCTACTGCGGCAATGCCTTCTGCAACGATACGGTTTACATTTTCCATAGTGGTTTTATCGTCTGTCGGTTGATGATGGGTCGTCTGAAACAATGAGGCCGCCTGTATGGTTTGGTGTTGCCAAACTTTTCAGACGACCTTTTATCTGTTTACGGCCAATCCGTTTGATAGAATCGGCGTATTTTAACGCAAATCAATTTAAAAAAATAGACTTTAAAGAAAGAAAATCAATCACATAGACTTTCTTCAAACAAAGAAAAAAGGAAGCCGTAGCTTCCTTTTTAAATTTTTTTGGATTAAGCAGCCAAAGCAGCTTTAGCTTTCTCAACCAATTGTGCAAAAGCGGCTTTGTCAAATACAGCCAGATCAGCCAATACTTTGCGGTCGATTTCGATAGAGGCGCGTTTCAGACCGTTCATGAATTTGCTGTAAGACAGACCATTTTCACGGGCACCTGCATTGATACGGACAATCCACAGTTGACGGAATTGGCGTTTGCGTTGACGACGGTCACGGTATGCGTATTGACCGGCTTTCATTACCGCTTGCTTGGCAACGCGGTATACGTTTTTACGACGACCGCGGTAGCCTTTGGCTAACGCGAAGATTTTTTGGTGACGGGCACGAGCGGTTACACCGCGTTTTACGCGTGGCATATTCTAAACTCCTTAAGCGTAGGGTAACATTTTAGCAACAGAAGCCAAATCGCGATCGTTTACCATAGAGGTACCGCGCAATTGGCGTTTGTTTTTAGTGGTCTTTTTAGTCAAGATGTGGCGTTTGAACGCATGAGCGCGTTTTACACCGCCGTTACCCAGTACTTTGAAGCGTTTTTTCGCGCTAGACTTGGTTTTCATTTTAGGCATGGGAAAACTCCATTCGTTATTAGATAAGGCATCAGGGGGTTTTAAAACATTGGTTTCAAACACTTGAACCCAAAATGCCACGGTTTTTGCCGCCAATCAAAAGCTTACTCCGAAGCGGCAATCGGATTAAGCTAAAAATTATAACTTTATTTTTTCTTTGGTGCAATCATCATCACCATTTGACGGCCTTCCATTTTAGGGAAGGATTCGATTTGGGCTACTTCCGCCAAATCTTCTTTTACGCGCTCTAAAAGTTGCGCACCGAGTTGTTGGTGAGCCATTTCACGACCACGGAAACGGAGTGTTACTTTGACTTTATCGCCGTCAGCCAAGAAGCGGTTGATGTTGCGCATTTTGATTTGATAATCGCCTTCATCGGTACCCGGACGGAATTTGATTTCCTTAATTTGCACCTGCTTCTGATTTTTCTTGGCTTCGTCGCGTTTCTTGGCTTGTTGGTATTTATATTTACCGTAATCCATCAGTTTGCACACGGGCGGTTTGGCAGTAGGGGAAATCTCTACCAAATCCACATCCTGCTCTTCGGCCATAGCCAAAGCTTCACGAACCGATACGACACCAAGCTGTTCGCCTGACTCACTGATTAAACGCACTTCTTTGGCGGTAATTTCGCCATTGATTCGTGCTTCGCGTTCTTGAGCGATGATGAATACTCCTATAAAAATTAATGGTTGACGAGGGCATCCGCGATTTCTTGCTGTAGTTGTGCAATGAAATCATCCAAATCCAAAGAACCCAAGTCTTCTGCTTTGCGGCGCACGGCCACTTTGTTTTCCTGCTTCTCTTTATCGCCGACAACGATTTGATAAGGGAAGCGGTATTGGCTGTTATCGCGGATTTTGTAGCCAATTTTTTCGTTACGCAAATCCAGCTCCACACGGAAGCCTGCGGCTTGCAATTTGGCAGCCACTTCACGGCAGTAATCCGCTTGATTTTCGGTGATATTCATAATCACCATTTGAACCGGCGCCAACCACAACGGGAAAGAACCTGCATGGTTTTCAATCAAAATACCGATAAATCGTTCCAAAGAACCCAAAATGGCGCGGTGCAACATTACCGGACGGGCGCGGTCATTGTTTTCGGTTACATATTCTGCATCTAAGCGTTCCGGCAATACAAAGTCCAGTTGCAGCGTACCACACTGCCAAGAACGTCCCAATGCGTCTTTGACGTGATATTCGATTTTAGGTCCGTAGAACGCGCCCTCACCCGGCAACTCGTCCCATTCCACGCCGCAAGCAGTCAATGCTTCGCGTAGACCTTGTTCTGCCTTATCCCACACGTCGTCTGAACCGGCGCGCTTCTCAGGACGCAGTGAAAGCTTGACGGATACATCGTGGAAACCGAATTGCTTGTAAATACGAACCAGCAATTCATTAAATGCCCGCGCTTCGCTGACAATTTGATCTTCGGTGCAGAAAATATGCGCATCGTCTTGTACAAAACCGCGAACACGCATCAGTCCATGCAATGCACCACTCGGCTCGTTGCGATGGCAAGAGCCAAACTCTGCCAAACGCATCGGCAAATCACGGTACGAGCGCAAGCCGTTATTGAAAATCTGAACATGTCCGGGGCAATTCATTGGTTTAACCGCATATTCGCGTTTTTCCGAACTGGTTACGAACATATTGTCTTTGTAGTTATCCCAGTGACCGGATTTTTCCCAAAAGGTTTTATCCATGATTTGGGGAGTTTTGACTTCTTTATAGCCGGCGGCATTCAGCTCTTTACGCATATGCTGCTCGATAGTCTGCCACAAAGCCCAACCTTTGGGATGCCAAAACACCATACCCGGCGCTTCGTCTTGCAAGTGGAACAAATCCAGTTGTTTGCCCAATTTGCGATGATCGCGTTTTTCTGCTTCTTCGATACGCTGGATATAGGCTTTTAATTCGTCTTTTGTCGCCCAAGCCGTACCGTAAATACGTTGCAGCATTTCATTATTACTGTCTCCACGCCAGTATGCACCTGCCAACTTGGTCAGCTTGAAGTTTTTCAGGAAACGGGTGTTCGGAACGTGCGGACCGCGGCACATATCGACATATTCCTGATGATGATACATACCCATTGCTTCAACTTCGGGCATATCGTCAATCAAGCGCAGCTTGTATTCTTCACCGCGATCTTGGAAAATTTTGATGGTTTCGGCGCGCGGAGTCATAATTTTGACTACATCATAATCCTGAGCAATCAATTCTTTCATACGCGCTTCGATGGCAGCGACATCTTCAGGCGTAAACGGTTTTTCCGTTGCGATATCGTAATAAAAGCCCTCTTCAATGACGGGGCCGATAACCATTTTTGCATTAGGATAGAGCTGCTTGACCGCATGACCGACAAGGTGGGCGCAAGAGTGGCGGATGATTTCGACGCCTTCTTGGTCTTTCGGGGTAATAATTTGGACGGTTGAATCTTCGGTAATCGGATCGCATGCATCGACCAATTTACCGTTTACCTTACCCGCCACTGTCGCCTTCGCCAAACCTGCTCCGATAGACGCGGCAATCTGTGCCACGGTAACGGGCGATTCGTACTGGCGGACTGAGCCGTCCGGCAAGGTAATGTTCAACATCAAACAAGCTCCAAAACATTAAAAAATAACGGCATAAATGCCGTTTGAGAAATTTGGTAGGCACGATTGGATTCGAACCAACGACCCCCACCATGTCAAGGTGGTGCTCTAACCAACTGAGCTACGTGCCTGTTTAATAGGGTTTGGATTATAGACGATACTTTGACGCGATGGCAAGCATGAAAATGAGGTTTCAGACGACATTGTCGAAACATTGTGATTTTTTTGAAACATTTTCAACAGTGAACATCTCGATACGAACTAAGGTCGTCTGAAATATTCAAACACCGCTATTGCGATGAAAATCCTTTATAATCGCGTTTTTACCTCAATCGTTTGACTGCACGGCGGCTTCGCACGCCGTTTTCTACATTATAGATACAACCTATGCTCAAATTTACCTTACACAAAAAAGACGGTTACGCCCGACGCGGCACGCTGGAACTGAACCACGGCAAAATCGAAACGCCCGTATTTATGCCGGTCGGCACTTACGGCTCGGTTAAAGCGATGAATCCGCAAAACCTGCACGACATCAAGGCACAAATTATTTTGGGCAACACTTACCATTTATGGCTGCGCCCCGGTTTGGAAGTTATCGAACAATTCGGCGGATTGCACGAATTTATCGGCTGGGACAAACCTATCTTGACCGACTCAGGCGGTTTTCAGGTTTTCTCGCTCTCCGATATGCGCAAACTCACCGAAGAAGGCTGCACCTTCCAAAGCCCGATTAACGGCGACAGACTCTTCCTCTCGCCCGAAATCTCCATGAAAATCCAGACTGTACTCAACTCTGACATCGTGATGCAGTTGGACGAATGCACACCGGGCGAAGCAACGCACGAGCAGGCGCAAAAGTCCCTGCAAATGAGCCTACGCTGGGCAGAACGAAGCAAAAAAGCCTTTGAAGACTTGAAGAACCCGAATGCCTTATTCGGCATCGTGCAAGGCGCGATGTATGAAGATTTGCGCGCAGAATCGCTGCGCGGGCTGGAACAATTCGACTTCCCCGGCCTTGCCATCGGAGGGCTGTCCGTCGGCGAACCCAAACCCGAAATGTACCGCATGCTGCGCGCCGTCGGACCGATGCTGCCCGAACACAAACCGCATTACCTGATGGGCGTCGGCACACCCGAAGACCTCGTTTACGGCGTGGCACACGGCGTGGACATGTTCGACTGCGTCATGCCCACCCGCAATGCGCGCAACGGCTGGCTGTTCACCCGTTTCGGCGATTTGAAAATCAAAAACGCTAAACACAAGCTCGACAAACGCCCGATAGACGAAAGCTGCACCTGCTACGCCTGCCAAAACTTCAGCCGCGCCTACCTGCACCACCTGCACCGCACCGGCGAAATCTTGGGCGCGCAACTCAACACCATCCATAACCTACATTTCTACCAAGTCATCATGGCGGAAATGCGCGAAGCCATCGAGCAAGGAAAATTTGCCGACTGGCAGGCGCAATTTCATGAAAACCGCGCCCGCGGAGTGGATTGAGATTTAACTATGCTTATCGAGGTCGTCTGAAAACATTTATCTTGATTGACCCTTTGCTTTTCAGACGACCTTTTGCACAAAATATCATTCAATATTAAAGAAAGAAACCATGCCCCGTTTCCTGCCAGAGCCTCCCCTCCCGTACACCGACCAAACCCGTACCGCCGTCCTACTGCTTAACCTCGGCACACCGGATGCTCCGACCGCGCAAGCCGTCAAACCTTACCTGCGCGACTTTTTATCCGACCAACGCGTGGTAGAACTGCCGAAGCTGTTGTGGCAACCGATTTTGCGTGGCCTGATACTGACGCTGCGCCCGAAAAAAAGTGCGCATGCCTATGAAAAAATCTGGTTTAAAGAAGGCTCGCCCTTATTGGTTTATACCGCACGCCAAGCCGAAGCCTTGGACCAACTACTGCCGGATATAACCGTCCGCTACGCCATGACTTACGGCAAACCGGGCGTTGACGACGTCTTGGCGGAATTGAAATCGCAAGGCATCGGTAATCTTTTGGTAGTCCCGCTTTATCCGCAATATGCGGCATCAAGCACAGGCGCGGCTTTGGATAAAGTATTCTTGCAATTACTGCGCCAGCGCAACCAACTCAGCATACGCACGGTATCCCGTTTCTACGATGATGCAGGCTATATCGAAGCCATGAAAAAGCAGATTCAGGCATATTGGGCGGAACAGGGGCGCGGCGAAAAACTGATGCTGAGTTTTCACGGCATACCGCAGAAACAGTACGACGAAGGCGACCCTTATCCCGACGAATGCCGCCATACCGCCAAACTGCTTGCCGAAGCCTTGGAGCTCACTGAGCAGGAATATATCGTTTCCTTCCAAAGCCAGTTCGGCAAGGCAAAATGGGTTAAACCGAGTACGCAGGTTCTGTTTGACGAACTACCGAAACAAGGCATAACGAAATTGGACGTTTTCTGTCCGGGCTTCATGGCAGACTGCTTGGAAACGATGGAAGAAATCGCTTTGATGGGGCGCGAACAATTTCACGCCGCAGGCGGTAAAGAATACCGCTATATCCCCTGCCTGAACGACGGCGCAGAATGGATAGGCGCGCTGGCAGATTTGGTGCGGCGCAATTTGCGCGGATGGGTTTGAAGTATCCTTCCGTTTGTTTGACTTAAATCTAAGGTCGTCTGAAAAGCTTAGGCAGGATAGGTTTTCAGATGACCTTTATTGTATGATTGCCCTATTCCTCTAAAACAAAAACATCCCGACCATCTGCAAGGACAAACCATGAAAACCATCCACATCCTGACTCTTGCCGCACTCTCCTGCTTTTCCGCCCCAACTTTCGCCGCCGATGCCGCACAGATGGCGCAAGGGCAGAAAATTTACGAAACCAACTGCGCTGCCTGCCACGGTAAAAAAGGCGAAGGCAGAGGCGCAATGTTCCCGCCCCTGTTCCGTTCCGACTACATCATGAAAAAACCGCAAGTACTGTTGAACAGCATGCTCAAAGGCATCAACGGCCCGATCAAGGTTAACGGCAAACCCTACAACGGCTTCATGCCCGCAACAGCCATCAACGAAGCGGACGTAGCAGCAGTTTCGACCTACATCATGAATGCATTTGATAACGGTGGCGGCACCATCACCGAAAAAGATGTGAAAGCAGCAAAAGGCAAAAAATAACCGCTCCCGCAATCAAGAGGTCGTCTGAAACCATGCTTTCAGACGACCTCTGTTATAATCGCTCCGCTTTGCAATAAATGACTTCCCGATTCCGCCGCCCGAAGGACGGTGTTCCGACCATTAAGGATTTTGATGAATATGTTTACCCAAGCAGCCCAAGAATTGACCACCGTCCGCGACATCCTGCGTTTCGCCGTCAGCCGTTTCAACGATGCCGGTTTGTTTTTCGGGCATGGCTCGGACAACGCGCACGATGAAGCCGCCTACCTGATTCTGCACACCCTCAACCTGCCGCTGGACACGCTGGAGCCTTACCTCGACGCCAAGCTGCTGCAAAGCGAGAAAGAAGAAGTGTTGGTAGTGCTGGAACGCCGCGCAGTCGAACACATCCCCGCCGCCTACCTTACCCATCAGGCATGGCAAGGCGATTTCGATTTTTATGTTGACGAACGCGTCATCGTACCGCGCTCGTTTATTTACGAACTGCTCGGCGACAGCCTCACCCCATGGATAGAGCATCCCGAATTGGTTCACCGCGCATTGGATTTATGCACCGGCAGCGGCTGCCTCGCCATCCAAATGGCACACCACTACCCCGCCGCTGAAATTGACGCCGTCGATTTGAGTTTGGATGCGCTGGAAGTAGCCGCCATCAACGTTGAAGATTATGGTTTGGAAGAGCGCATTAACCTGATTCACACCGACTTGTTCGAAGGATTGGAAGGCACATACGACCTGATTGTTTCCAACCCGCCCTACGTCGATGCCGAATCGGTCGATATGCTGCCCGACGAATACCTGCACGAACCCGAACTCGCCTTGGGCAGCGGCGAAGACGGTTTGGACGCCACCCGCCAAATCCTGCTGCACGCAGCCAAATACCTCAATCCCAAAGGCGTACTGCTGGTCGAAATCGGACACAACCGCGATGTATTGGAAGCCGCCTATCCCGAGCTGCCGTTTACTTGGCTGGAAACCAGCGGCGGCGACGGATTCGTATTCTTACTGACCCGCGAGCAGCTATTGGGCGAATACTAACCCGTCCTTTTTCAAGCAGCATTGATATAAAAAGGTCGTCTGAAAACTTTCAGACGACCTTTTTTCAACCGTTCAAGCGATTAACAACATCTTCCGCCGTTTGCGCCGCAGCGGCGTTTGCGGCAGTAGTCTTGAAATTGCAGCTCGGTCATGACGGGGGCGTTGGGATTATGTTTGCGCTGTTGGGCAACGTAGTTTTCATAATCGGGCACGCCTGCCATGAGGTTGGCGGTAAGTTTGGCGGTTTTCCACCAAGCGGCGAGTTTACGCTTCACTTTGTGCCTCCGGTTGTTTGCCGTCGCGGTACACCGCCGGAATTTCTTTAGCGGTTGACCAGCCGACTTTGCGTGCTTTCATGGCGGTACGCACGCCGTAGATGGCAACGACGACGACGACGGAGAGGAACAATGCGGTCAGACCGGCATTGATTTGGTCGTTAAAGATGATTTGCGACATTTCGCCGATGTCTTTAGCGGGCGCGAGGACTTCGTTTTTAGCCAATGCGTCGCTGTATTTGCCGGCATGGGCAAGGAAGCTGACACGCGGGTCGCTGTGGAACAGTTTTTGCAGACCGGCATAGCAGGTTACAAACAGTACGCCGACGGCAGGAACGAGTGCCACCCAGACATAACGGTCGCGTTTCATCTTAATCAACACAACGGCACACATAATCAAGGCTACGCCTGCCAGCATTTGGTTGGCGATGCCGAACAAAGGCCAGAGCGAGTTGATGCCGCCCAACGGGTCGGTCACGCCGGTGTAAAGGAAGTAGCCCCACAATGCCACGGCGAAGAAGGTCGCAATCAGGTTGGCAGGGATGGAGTCGGTGTTACCGAAAGGTTTGTAGAAGATACTGCCCAAGTCTTGAATCATGAAACGTGCGACGCGGGTACCGGCATCGACGGCGGTCAGGATGAACAAGGCTTCAAACAACAGGGCAAAGTGATACCAGAATGCCATCATGGCTTCGCCCGGAATCAGGCGGCTCATGATGTGCGCCATACCGACTGCGAGGGTAGGCGCACCGCCCGCACGGGATAGGATGGTGTTTTCGCCGACTTCCTTAGCGGTGTGCAACAGGGTTGCGGCATCGACAGAGAATTGCAGCTTGGTGGTAATTACTTCGGCGGCAGTATTGGCGTCTGTGCCGATCAAGGCAGCAGGGCTGTTCATGGCGAAGTACACGCCGGGATCAAGCGATGCAGCAGCGGCAAGCGCCATAATGGCCACGAAACTTTCCATCAACATACCGCCGTAACCGATCATGCGGACGTGGGTTTCGTTTTCCAGCATTTTCGGCGTAGTACCGGAAGAAATCAGCGCGTGGAAGCCTGAAACCGCACCACAGGCGATGGTAATGAAGAGGAACGGGAACAATGCACCTGAGAATACTGGGCCGGAACCGTCGATAAAGTGGGTCACGGCAGGCATTTGCAGCGCAGGGCTGACGATGAGGATGCCGATGGCGAGTGCGACAATCGTACCGATTTTCAGGAAGGTAGAGAGATAGTCGCGCGGTGTCAGCAGCAGCCATACCGGCAATACTGATGCTACGAAGCCGTAAATCATAATCGCCCAAGTGAGCTGGATGCCGTCAAGGTCAAACCAGTGACCGATGGAGCTGTGCGCCACATTGTCGCCGTAAATAACCGCCAGCATCAGCAGGATAAAGCCGACGATGGAAATTTCGCCGATTTTGCCCGGACGGATATAGCGGGTGTAAATACCCATAAACAGCGCAATCGGCATGGTGGCGGCAATCGTAAACGTACCCCAAGGGCTGTGAACCAGTGCTTTCACCACAATCAACGCCAACACCGCCATGATGATAACCATAATCATCAAAATACCGATGGACGCGATCACGCCGGGTACAGTGCCGAGTTCTTGTTTTACGATATCGCCCAAAGACTTACCGTCGCGGCGCATGGAGACGAACAAGACCATCATGTCTTGTACCGCGCCGGCAAACACTACGCCGAAGATAATCCACAGCGTACCCGGCAGATAACCCATTTGCGCAGCCAGCACGGGACCGACCAAGGGACCTGCGCCCGCAATCGCGGCAAAGTGGTGTCCGAACAATACGCCTTTGTGTGTCGGCACATAGTCCAAACCGTCATTGTGCCGCTCGGCGGGCGTGAGGCGGTTCGGATCAAGCTGCATCACATATTTGGCGATGTAGAGACTGTAAAAACGGTAAGCGATGCAGTACACCGACACGGCGGCGGTGACCATCCATACCGCACTGACCTGCTCGCCCCGACTGAGGGCCAAAGTGGTAAAGGACGCTACGCCGACCAAAACCACAATGCCCCAAATAAGGAACGTTTTGAGCGATTTCATTGTTTAATCCTTAAAATACAAGAGTGAGAATGTTCGGGTTCTTATTGTTGCGGGGGGACAAACTGCATCCCGAAGCATTTATGGAAGAAAAAAATGAAGCGATGATGGTGCGGGAACCCTGGCTTGAGATAATTAATAAACAAGGGAACCAAAACCCTAGAATGTTAACTATTATCAAGCCTAGCGTAAGGTTAACACAATCCGATAATGTGCGGGCTAGATTTAACTCAAGCAATCGTCATTCATTACGATATTACCGCTTATTTTTTGACAGACTCTTTACAAATGCCATAAAGCCACACTGCCCAGTTGCATATGGCTAAAAGGTTAACGCCACGCCATCCCAATTCAATCAGCCCCATAAACAAAAAGGTCGTCCCTTTCGGGTGGCAATATATAAGCAACTGTATTTTTCACCCCGTCGGGCAAAAATACCAAAACTCAAATCAAGCCGTTTGGATACCGTTTTCGGCAAAATAATCACGCATCCGGGCATTCAATATCGTCAGCAGTTTGCGCATACATGCCGTAACGGCAACCTTATACGGCTTACCCTTGGACAGTAGGCGCTGATAGAAATCCCGAATAAGCGGTTCAAAACGTGTCGCTACCACGGTAGCCATATACAGTGCCTTACGCACCGCAGACCTTCCGCCGAAGCAGCGGCTTTTGAATTTGGTTTCGCCGCTCTCCCTCGGATGTGGGGCAATACCGACCAAACTCGCTATCCGTTTGTGGCTCAGCCGTCCCAATTCGGGCAGCATCGCCATCAGCGTAGCCGTCGTTATCGAACCGATGCCTTTGATTTGTTCCGCCACTTTGGCTTTGCCGTCAAAATGCGTGTGGGTGTGGTCATCGATTTGTTTGTCCAATTCGTCAATCAGCCGGTCAAAATGGGCAATCAGTTGTTTGACGCTTTCGACTTGCGTTTCATGAACCTGATGCAGACGGTTTTTCTCGGCAGTCCGCATATCCACCAGTTGGTTGCGGCGGTTGACCAATGCTTCCAACACTTCCTCCGCTTCGGTGGGCGGTTGGTAGAGCATGGTTTGCCAACCTTCTTTCTGCGTCATCATCTGTGCGAAGAAGGCGAGCATTTGGGCATCTTTGGCATCGGTTTTGGTCAGCGACTGCGATTGGGCAAACTGATGCGTCTGACGCGGGTTGGCGATAATCACGGCTATGCCTGCGCGGTGGATGGCTTTGGCGGCGGGGATTTCGAGACCGCCGGTGCTTTCCATCACGACGAGGGCGACGTTGTGTTTTTTAAGGTACTCGATAGTATGGGCGATACCTTTTGGGTTGTTGGTTTCGGTTTTGGTTTTAGACAAAGACGAAACGGCAATAACGAAGTTTCGTTTGGCGATGTCGATGCCTGCGTAATGGTATTGGGTACTCATCATAAACCTGCCTTGCATTCGGTTGTGTTGTCTGGCAACTGTCCGGTTGTGTCGATGGGTTGCCCGACCGCTCCCTGAGCTACTCAACGGTTGTTTGCCTTGGTCGGATGCGGGTGGCGGCCTGGCGGTTTGTTGCTATGATACGGGAGTTCCGATATACAAGAGTTGGATTTTGCAGTTGTCGCAAGTACAGCATTTGCTGACGCATGAAATAATGACTTTATCACCGACTTTGATGTTTTTTACAGCCTCGCCGACTTCTTCTACAATACCGATGCCTTCATGACCGAGAATACGGCCGTCGGCAACTTCGGGGTTTTTGCCTTTCCAAATACCCAAGTCGGTACCGCAAATCGTGGTTTTGACGATTTTCACCACTGCGTCGGTCGGATCGATAATCTGCGGACGGGGTTTTTCTTCAAAACGGATGTCGTTTGCGCCGTGATAAACCATTGCTTTCATGCTGATACTCCTTGCTTGTTGATAAATAATTTCAATACCGCAATAAAGTCTCTTTATATGAGTTATATACCCCTACAAAAAATAAGTCAATAAGAATTATTTTCACGATGTTATACCATAACATGTTGTTTTGAATATAAATAAAACCCCCGATTGATATTAATGAACACACCCATCCCCTTCTCCGAACGGCTCATCCGCTGGCAAAAACAACACGGTCGCCACCACCTCCCTTGGCAGGTCAAAAACCCTTATTGCATCTGGCTTTCCGAAATCATGCTCCAGCAGACACAGGTCGCCACCGTTTTAGACTACTATCCGCGTTTCTTAGAAAAATTCCCGACCGTACAAACGCTTGCCGCCGCGCCGCAAGACGAAGTGTTGTCGTTGTGGGCGGGCTTGGGCTATTACAGCCGCGCGCGCAATCTGCACAAAGCCGCGCAACAAGTCTTCGAACAATTCGACGGCACGTTTCCGTCGGAGCGTAAAGACTTGGAAACCCTCTGCGGCATAGGCAGAAGCACCGCCGCCGCCATTTGCGCCTTCGCCTTCAACCGCCGCGAAACCATTTTGGACGGCAACGTCAAACGCGTACTCTGCCGCGTGTTCGCCCGCGACGGCAATCCGCAGGACAAAAAATTCGAAAACTCACTCTGGACGCTTGCCGAAAGCCTGCTGCCGTCTGAAAACGCCGATATGCCCGCCTACACGCAAGGCTTGATGGACTTGGGCGCAACCGTGTGCAAACGGACAAAACCCTTGTGCCACCAATGTCCGATGGCGGACATCTGCGAAGCGAAAAAGCAAAACCGCATCGCCGAGCTGCCGCGTAAAAAAAACGCCCCCGAAGTACAAACCCTGCCGCTTTACTGGCTGATTATCCGCAACCCAGACGGCGCAATCTTGCTGGAAAAACGTCCTGCCAAAGGCATTTGGGGCGGGCTGTATTGCGTGCCGTGTTTTGAAAAACTGGACGAAACATACGCTTGCGCCGAAAAACTCGGCATTTTTTCAGAGTGCGCAGCCTCCCCGTGGGACGACCTTTCCGAGCAAGCCTCCCTCACCCACCGCCTGACGCATCGTTTATTGATGATTACGCCACTTGAAGCGCAAACCAGCTCGCCTGAAAATACAGCCTTGCCGCCAAACCGCCTTTGGGTGAAACCCGAAAACTTGGCGGATTACGGCTTGCCCAAACCGCTGGCGGATTATCTGAAACAACGGCAACAAGCATTGTTTTGAAAATGCTTGAAAATCAAACTCACAGCATCCAACTCTAAAACACAATAAACATACCCGCGCGTTATACAAATCCGCCCGCGCCCGCTAGGAATCCCATGCACACACTTTCCCTGCTTACCCAACAATTCACCGAACTCTCGCCGTTTTTCTATTCCCGCGTCGCCCCCGAGCCGTTGACCGCGCCCTACTGGGTCGCCTTCAACACCGATTTGGCGGCAGAGTTGAATCTGAACACGGATTTTCAGACGACCTCCAATCTTGCCTACCTCAGCGGCAACGCACCGCAATACGCGCCCGCGCCCATTGCCAGTGTTTACAGCGGCCATCAGTTCGGCGTTTATACCCCGCGCCTCGGCGACGGACGCGCCATTCTGATTGGCGACTCCATCGATGCCGCAGGGCAACGCCAAGAGTGGCAGCTCAAAGGCGCAGGCAAAACGCCCTATTCCCGCTTTGCCGACGGGCGCGCCGTCTTGCGCTCCTCCATCCGCGAATATCTCTGTTCCGAAGCCATGTACGGTCTCGGCATCCTCACAACCCGCGCCCTCGCCCTGTGCGGCAGCGACGACCCCGTTTATCGCGAAACCGTCGAAACCGCCGCCGTCCTGACACGCATCGCCCCGAGCTTTCTGCGTTTCGGCCATTTCGAATACTTCTATTACACCGGCCGCGAAGCCGAAGTCCGACAACTTGCCGACTACCTCATCCGGCATTACTACCCCGACTGCCAAGATGCTGACAATCCCTACGCCGCCCTGTTGGAACAAATCCGCAACCGCACAGCCGATACCGTCGCTGCATGGCAAAGCGTCGGTTTCTGCCACGGCGTGATGAATACCGACAACATGTCCGCACTGGGGCTGACCATAGACTACGGCCCATTCGGTTTCCTCGACGACTACGACCGCCGTCACGTCTGCAACCACTCCGACACCCAAGGCCGCTACGCCTACAATGCCCAGCCCCACGTCGCCGATTGGAATTTCGCCGCCCTCGCCTCCTGCTTTGACACCCTCGTCCCACACGACAACCTCGAACAACTCATCGACGGCTGGACAGAAGTTTTTCAGACGACCTATTTAGAGAAAATGCGCCGCAAACTCGGTTTGCAGCAAGCAGACAAAAGAGACGACGAAAGCCTTGTCGCCGACCTCTTCGCCGCCCTGCAAGATCAAAAAACCGACTTCACCCTGTTTTTCAGAAACCTGTCCGAAGTCAGCAATATGCACGGCGAACCCATCCCGCCCAAACTCGAACAAACCTTCAAAAACGGCGTTCCGCCCGCCTTCACCCGCTGGCTCGGACGCTACCGCCAACGCCTGCGTGCGGAAAACAGCGACCCCGCCGAACGCGCATTGCGTATGAACCGAACCAATCCGCTCTACATCCTGCGCAACTACCTTGCCGAACAAGCCATCGCCCAAGCCCGAAACGGCGACTACCGCGAAATCGAACGCCTGCGTCGCTGCCTCGCCCGTCCCTTTGACGAACAGGCAGAGTTCGCCGACCTTGCCGAACCGCCGCCCGAAGGCAGCATTCCGGTTTGCGTCAGTTGTTCAAGTTGAATGAGATTTCCAACAAGGCAAAGGCAAAATCACCCTATTCGGTCTGTAAGCCCCAAAAACTAAAAGGTCGTCTGAAAACCCAAATCGGTTTTCAGACGACCTTTTGACATTATCCCGACCGAAAACAATCGGCTTATTCGGAAATCAACGATGCTGCGGGTTGTAACGGTTTTCCAAGCGCAGGAACACCCAACCTAAGAAAGTCGTCATCATGAGATAAATCAGCGCGACGGTATAGAGCGGTTCTTCATAAACGGAATAGCGGCCGCTAATCGTACTTTGCACATAAGCCAACTCCGCCACGGCGATAACGGACAAGAGCGAGCTGTCTTTCAAAAGCGTAATAAATTCGCTGGCAAGCGGCGGCAGCATACGGCGCAAAGCCTGCGGAAGAATCACATAGCGCATAGCCTGCGGATAAGTCAGCCCCAGCGAACGCGCCGCTTCCATCTGACCGCGGTCAATGGACTGGATGCCCGCGCGGAAAATCTCGCAGATATACGCGCCGGAGTTGGCAATCAAGGCAAGCGAACCGGCAATCAGCGCGCCGTAAGAACGTCGGATTTCCACCGCCTCGTCGCCGTTAATCAGCAAACCGTCGGTAGGATGAACGAAAAACGGGAACCAAACGTAAGACCAAATCACAATCTGCACAAACAGCGGCGTACCGCGGAACAGCGTTACATACAGCAGCGAAACCTTACGCAAAACCCAAGCCAGCGCGCGCATGGGCGCACCCGCCTTTTCCAGATGAATCAAGCGCGCCAGCGCGAGCAGCAGACCCAATACGGAGCCGCCTGCCGTCGCCACTACGGTCAAGCCCAGCGTCGTCAGCGCGCCGTAGAAAAACATCCAGCGGTATTCGTAAATAATGTCAAACCGAAAATCCATACTCGTCCGCCTGTCTAAAACTCCGGGAAACGGTTTGCGGCAGCCGCCCGATTCCCGAACATTGGAAAAATGAAACTCGATATTTTACAAGAAAATACATTCTTTGAATGCCTTTTTGTTAAATTAATCGGGTTGCCGTCCGTTTTTTACATTTCCCCGCCCGTCACGCCCATCCGCCCATTGCCACTCTTAAATCCGTTTTCTTCTGAAAAAACAACGCAAAACAATCCACACATACCCCCGCAAAATTGACCGTCCCGACAAAAAGGCGGATAATCCGCCCATCCTTAAACACCTTTTCAGACGACCTTTCCCCGTGATTCAAAAGGTCGTCTGAAACCTTTTATAAAGCTCGAACATGAAAGCACCCGAACTCCTCCTTCCCGCCGGCGGCCTCGAACGTATGCGCGCCGCCTACGATTACGGCGCAGACGCCGTTTATGCCGGCAGCCCGCGTTACTCCCTGCGCGCCCGCAACAACGAATTTGCCAAACTCGACGTCCTCGAGCAAGGCATTAAAGAAGCGCACGAGCGCAACAAAAAATTCTTTTTGACCGTCAACACCCTGCCGCACAATTCCAAACTCAAAACCTTCGTCGCCGACATGGAGCCGCTGATTGCCATGAAACCCGACGCGCTGATTATGGCGGATCCGGGTTTGATTATGACCGTGCGCGAAAAATGGCCGGAAATGCCGATCCACCTGTCCGTACAGGCAAACACCACCAACTATTGGGGCGTGAAATTCTGGCAGAACATCGGCGTCGAACGCATCATCCTGTCGCGCGAATTGAGCATGGAAGAAATCGCCGAAATCCGCCAAGAATGCCCCGACATCGAACTCGAAGTCTTCATCCACGGCGCATTGTGCATCGCCTATTCAGGCCGCTGCCTGCTCTCCGGCTACTTCAACCACCGCGACCCCAACCAAGGTACCTGTACCAACTCCTGCCGTTGGGATTACAAAGTCCACAACGCCACTGAAAGCGATGCGGGCGACGCCCAGCTTCTGCAAGGTTTCAACTTTGAAAAAGCCCAAGAAGAAGCCAACCAAAACTTCGAAGGCATCAACGGTCAGAAACGCCACCCCTACGCCGACAAAGTCTTCCTGATTGAAGAGTCCAACCGTCCCGGCGAAATGATGCCGATTATGGAAGACGAACACGGCACCTATATCATGAATTCCAAAGACCTGCGCGGTATCGAAGTCGTTGAAAAACTCGCCAAAATCGGCGTGGACAGCCTCAAAGTCGAAGGCCGCACCAAGTCGCTCTACTACGTCGCCCGTGTCGCCCAGTCCTACCGCAAAGCGATTGACGATGCCGTCGCAGGCCGCCCGTTCGACTACGGCTTGCTGAGCGAACTCGAAGGCCTCGCCAACCGCGGCTACACCAGCGGCTTCCTCGAACGCCACCAAACCCAAGACTATCAAAACTACCTCAGCGGCCATTCCACCGCCAAACAAAGCCAATACGTCGGACATGTTACCGAAATCGACGCCGAAGGCTGGGCAACGGTGGAAGTTAAAAACCGCTTCGCCGTCGGCGATACTTTGGAAATCATCCATCCCGAAGGCAACCAAACCATTACGCTGGAACAAATGACCCGTAAAGGCGCAGCCGTCGAAGTCGCCCCAGGCAACGGCATCCAAGTCAAAATCCCGAATATGCAGGGCAAAGAAAAAGCCTTGTTGGCACGGGTCATCAAATAATCAAAAGGTCGTCTGAAATTTTTCAGACGACCTTTTGTCTTTCCTGCTCCGCTTCTTCTAAAATATCCAAATAAACGGTTTCAAAACATTCCTTCAATATTAATATATCCTTATTTTTTCATATTGATTTAACAAGAAAATTTCCTCTGCAATCTTTAATTGATAAAATATAAATGTTTTCAAAACTTAACGTCTGTATGTAAGTTGTTGATTTATGGTTTGGTTATTTTATAAATGGGCTGATTTCTTGAAAATTTGTATTGTTACGGTTTGCTAAGTCGGAGGTTATCCGATAAGGTGTACTATAAGCGGTTACATCCGTGAGTATTAAATTAATCAATAAGATAGTTGATTAAGTAATTAAAACTGTTAACACCTACAAAAAACGGACAGATCTCCCTCAACCGTTTGCACATCAAACCGTTTGCACACCAAACAGAAAGGAAAAAACCATGCTTCATTATGCAGTTGTTTTCTTCGTCATCGCCATTATTGCAGCCGTACTGGGCTTTGGTGGTATTGCAGGCAGCGCGGCAGGTATCGCTAAAATCCTGTTTGTCGGTTTCCTGATTTTGTCAGTGTTGTCCCTGATTTTTGGCAAGAAAAAATAAAACTGACAAACAGATAAGGCGTAATCGCGCTACCTTCTGAATGAATGTTTTTTAAAACAAAGGTCGTCTGAAATTTTCAGACGGCCTTTCTTCATGTCAAACCTTAATCTTCATACGCTTCCATCGGCGGGCAGGAGCAGACCAGATTTCGGTCGCCGTACACGTCGTCCACGCGGTTGACGCTCGGCCAGAATTTGTTTTCGCGCACGAAAGGCAGCGGGAAGACGGCTTCTTCGCGGGAGTACGGATGCGCCCATTCGCCGGTTACGTCGGCGGCGGTGTGCGGGGCGTTGACCAGCGGGTTGTCGTCTTTCGGCCATTCGCCGCTCTCGACTTTCAACACTTCCTGCTTGATTTGCTTCAGGGCTGCGATGAAGCGGTCGAGTTCGGCTTTGCTCTCGCTTTCGGTCGGTTCGATCATCAGCGTGCCGGCAACGGGAAAGGAGACGGTCGGGGCGTGGAAGCCGTAGTCCATCAGGCGTTTGGCGATGTCGGTTTCGGTGATGCCGCTTTCGGCTTTGAGCGGGCGCAAATCGACGATGCATTCGTGCGCGACGCGGCCGTTTTTGCCTGTGTAGAGAACGGGATAGTCTTCGCTCAGGCGTTTGGCGACGTAGTTGGCGTTGAGCAATGCCCAGCGCGTTGCCTGTTCCATGCCTTGTTTGCCCATCATGGTCAGGTACATCCAGGTAATCGGCAAGATGGACGCGGAACCGAAGGCGGCGGAGGAAACGGCGGTTTGCCCGGCACTTGCGCTGTGCGTGTCGGTCAAGGTATGGCCTGGGGCAAACGGGGCAAGGTGGGCTTTCAGGCCGATGGGACCCATGCCCGGGCCGCCGCCGCCGTGGGGGATACAGAAGGTTTTGTGCAGGTTCATGTGCAACACGTCCGCGCCGACTTCGGCGGGCTGCATGATGCCGATTTGGGCGTTGAGGTTGGCGCCGTCCATGTAAACCTGTCCGCCGTTTTCATGGATGATGCGGCAGATGTCGCGGATGCCTTCTTCGTACACGCCGTGGGTGGACGGGTAGGTAATCATAATGGCGGACAAGGCGTCGCGGTGTTGTTCGGCTTTGGCTTTCAAATCGTCGATGTTGACGTTGCCGTGTTCGTCGGTATCGACAACGACGACTTTCAACCCGAGCATGGCGGCGGTGGCGGGGTTGGTGCCGTGTGCGGATTTGGGAATCAGGCAGATATTGCGGTGCGCTTCGCCTTGGGCTTCCTGATAGCGGCGGATAGAGAGCATACCGCTGTATTCGCCCTGCGCGCCGGAGTTGGGCTGGAAGGAAATCGCGTCAAAGCCAGTGATGGCTTTCAGGCTGTTTTCCATATCGGCAAGCAATTCGCGGTAGCCGGCGGTTTGCGCTTCGGGAGCGTAAGGATGGATGTCGGTGAACTCAGCCCAAGTAATCGGCAACATTTCCGCAGTCGCGTTGAGTTTCATGGTGCAGCTGCCCAATGAAATCATGCTGCGGTTCATCGCCAAGTCGCGGTCTTCGAGTTTTTTCAGGTAGCGCAACATTTCGTGTTCGGTATGGTAACTATTGAACACAGGATGTTGCAGAATGTCGTCCTGACGCAGTAATTCGGCGTTCAGACGGCCTTTGACATCATCGGCAAATGTGAACGTATCCTTGCCGGTAAACACGCGGTACAAATCGACCAAATCTTCGTATGCCGACGTTTCATGGAATGCAGCCGCAACTTGAGTATCGTTAACGCGGCGCAGGTTGTAACCCGATTCCAAAGCAGCGGCAAACACTTGGTCTGCTTTCTCTTTGCTACCGAAATCGACAGTAACGGTATCGAAGAAGACTTTGTGAACCACATTCAGGCCGTCTGAAACCAGCGCATCGGCAAAGGCAGAAGCCAGCGCATGAATGCGGTTGGCAATGCGTTTCACACCTTCAGGGCCGTGATAGACGGCATACATGCCCGCCAAGTTCGCCAGCAATGCCTGTGCGGTACAAATATTGGATGTCGCTTTTTCGCGGCGGATGTGTTGCTCGCGTGTGGACAAAGCCATGCGCAAGGCAGGTTTGCCCGATGCATCTTTGGATACGCCGATGATGCGTCCCGGAGCGGAACGTTTGAACTCGTCTTTAAACGCGAAATAAGCAGCGTGCGGACCACCGAAGCCCATCGGCACACCGAAGCGTTGGGTGTTGCCCAAAGCAATGTCTGCACCCAACTCAGCAGGTGATTTCAGCAAAACCAAGCTCATGATGTCGGCGGCAACGGCCACGATTGTACCTTTGGCTTTCAGACGGCCGATAACATCCTGCAAGTCTTGTACATCGCCGTCTTTGCCGACGTATTGGAGCAGCGCGCCGAAGTATTCGCCTTCATCCGCTTGGGCAAAATCGCCGACCACCAGTTCAAAGCCGAAATATTTGGCGCGGGTTTTCATCACGTCCAAAGTCTGCGGATAGACGCGCGCATCCACAAAGAAACGCTCGGATTTCACTTTGCCCACTCGGTGCGCCATCGCCATCGCTTCGGCGGCGGCAGTTGCCTCGTCCAACAAAGACGCGCCTGCCACAGGGAAACCGGTCAAATCGATACACACTTGTTGGAAGTTCAACAAAGCCTCCAAACGTCCCTGTGCGATTTCCGCCTGATACGGGGTGTAGGCAGTGTACCAACCCGGATTTTCCAATACGTTGCGCAAAATTACATTCGGCACGCGGGTCGGGTAATAGCCCAAACCGATATAGGATTTGTTGATCACGTTTTTCGCCGCAATGGCTTTCAGCTTCGCCAAAGCGTCCGCCTCGGTCAGTGCTTCGGGCAGGTCGAGTTCGGACGGCATACGGATGCTTTGCGGCACGGTGTTGCCGACAAAGTCGTCCATGTTCTTCTCGCCGAGCGCTTCCAAAAGCGCAGCCTCGTCGCCGAAACTCAAATGCCGCGCGGCAAATTCGTTGGGGTTAAACAGTTCGGATAGTTTCATTTCTACTCCTTCGGTGTTGTAGGAATCTGCCGCGAAGGCAGGTGTTTTGATGTTTCAGACGGCGTTTGGATTCGGGAGGTCGTCTGAAAGGTAAGGTTCACTGTATTGGTTATGTGAGTTTATTATTGATTAGGCTTGTAATGATAATTTTTCAAATCACTATCAAGAGACCAAATCCAAATTTCACTCATAGGAGATTTGAATTTGGCTTTCTCATATTCCTTGATGATGCTTAAATCCCCAAAACTTGTTCCTTCATGTCTATCAGGAGTCTTATTTCTACCTGCCGAATCAGGAAATTCAGCCAACCATTTCAATACCTCTCCCGTATCTGGAAAATCACTGGTCCGATAAGGAGCTTCCCCTGTTATAGCTTGACGAACATGATTACAAAATCTCTGTGCCGTTTTTCTCCGCACATTACCATCTCCATTTTGAGCAATATGATTTCCTGTTTCCAAAACAGTAGCCATAGGTAACATAAACGTCGCTCCTAAGTTAATATATTCTTTAAAATTATTAATTACTCTCTCTTTCTCATTATTTCTGTTCGGCACATCTAGAATATTCAAAAAAACACTGGTATCAATAATACATATCGAATTCATCACGAATTCCCCTTGATATTTTCCAGCCATGCTAAAGCCTTCCGCTTTTTCTCTTCCTTATCAACAGGATTTTTCACAAAACGGTCAACAATACCTTTTGTGACCAATCCTCCCAACTTACCCTGCAGAATCAACTCAGGATAATCGGATAAGTCAGATAGTTTAATTAAACGGCTATCCCCTTCTTTCATATCGCGATAACAAAAGACCACATCACCTAACGCATTATCAGGAAGTGCATCCATCAGAGCAGGATTATGAGTTGAAAGCAATAATCTGATTTTTCTTTTCTCGGCTTGTCTTTGCATAGTTTCCAGCAACTGCCTTGCCCTTGAAGGATGAATTCCATTATCAACCTCCTCTATCACAACAGTCGAACCCTCCTGAACTGACAACAAAGCGGCGGCAATAGCCAAGACACGCAAAGTACCATCTGAAAGTAATCCGGCAGACTGACTTCGTTCTTGATTTCCAAAATTTTCAACCAATTCTAAGTAAACTTCCCCCCTACCATTTTTTGAAAATCGAATATCTTTGATATCCTGCTCTGGCAAACTTTTTATGAAATCAAGAATAGCCGGTCGATTCTTTTCATTTTCCCATAGCGTATAAAGTACACCGGACAAATTCGAGCAATTCCCCTGAAGCCTTCTATTCGGATAACTATCTTCTCTCATTAAATATGGAACAGGGTCTAAAAATAAGGTATTACTAAGTAATTCTTGAAATCTATTAGTAATTTTTGGAATTTCTTTTTGCGCTTTTTTATCTTTTGCCGCAAACGGTGCCGGACCGGATAGTTGATTCATGATAGTGATTTGGTCTGTACAGCGAATTTGAGGTTTCATTCCTTTAGCAAAATTATTGTATGCCACGCTGACATCTGTTCCCAAACCCTTCGATATTTGCTTAATTTCATACAAAGGCACTTTCTCATCAACAGCAGTGATTTTTTCCTGCTTTATATGTAATTCTTCATTATTTCTTAAATCCAACTCCACTTCGAAAGTATTCCATGCTTTATCATCCGTAGTACCCCCTAAAACAAAGGAGCCTGACTCAGGGTAAAATAAATCCCATACATTCCCTCGAATAATTTTTTCTGAATCATTAACTGCATTTTGTAAAACCGATAATTTCTGGCCGCCAGCCAACCAACATAAAAATCTAAAAGCTTCAATCGCATTACTTTTACCGGAAGCATTTGCACCAATCATTAAAGTCAATGGAGCAAGGTGTAAATCCTGATTTTTATAACTTTTAAAATTTTGTATATGGATCTTTTGAAGCATTTGTATATACCTTTCGAATATTCCATTCTCACCGGAGAAATATCTACATTATAACAACGGAGAAATTACCCCATAAAAAATGTATTCAAACAAAACCAATAACTCACAAAAAAACCTCTTCCTTCAAAAACTTCTCCAGCCTCTCCACAAATACCCTATATCCCACCCCATTGGCATGTATTTGTTCGACTGCTTCTTTAAAGACCGTCTGGAAACAGATTTTGCCCAAACCCGTTTTCAGACGACCTCTATCCATTTCGGGCGGCATTCTAAAACTCCTTGATAAACCGGACAGCTTTCAATATGCGCGCCGGGCAGGTAGCCGGTACTCATTAAAAATTCGCCGACAATTTCGCCGCCGACAAATTTGAAATGTTTTTTAAACAGCTTCACCCATTCGGCCTTATCGAGCGGATAGTGCGCATCGAGCCAATGTTTGAACGAGCCGTATTCCTGCTGTATCTTTTTGATTTGTCGGGCGTTGTAAATCGCAGCATTGATTTTCAGGCGGTTGCGGACGATGCCTGCGTCGGCAAGCAGGCGTTCGATGTCGGCTTCGTCGAATGCGGCGACAGTGTCAATGTCGAAATCTTTAAATGCAGCCCGAAACGCCTGCTGCTTCTTCAACATCAACGTCCAGCTCAAACCCGCCTGATTGATTTCCAACACCAGCCGTCCGAACAACTCGTTGTCGTCTGAAATCGGAAAACCGTATTGCTTATCATGGTAATGTTTGTTCGGATTGTCGGTATCGTTTGGGAGAGCGGCAACAAATTCGCAGTAATTCATGTTTTATCGGTCAAGCGAAACAAAGGTCGTCTAAAAACCTAAAACGGGGTTTCAGACGACCTTTCAAAATCAAAACGCGGCAATATGCCTGCCGCGCCATTTTAAAATCAATCCACTTCGCCCGCGTATTGTTCGGCGGTCAGCAGGCCGTCGTAGTCGGCAGGATTGGCAGGTTTGATTTTGAAGAACCAGCCTGCGCCGTAAGGGTCGCTGTTGGCGGTTTCCGGTGCGCCGGGCAAATCTTCGTTGACAGCAACGACTTCGCCCGCAATCGGCGCGTACACGTCGGACGCGGCTTTCACAGACTCAACCACACCGGCTTGTTCTTCGGCGGCAAGGTTCGCGCCGACTTCGGGCAGCTCGACAAACACGATGTCGCCCAACAACTCTTGCGCGTGGTGGGTAATGCCGACGGTAACGGTACCGTCTTCTTCAAGGCGCAGCCATTCGTGGCTGGCAACGTATTTCAGTTCGGCTGGGATGTTATTGCTCATGGTTTGATTCTCCATTGGTTTTTTGACTTAAAGAGTGAAGCCTTCGGATAGGATCGACAGGCTGTTCTACATTTGTTTTCAGACGACCTTAACTCTGGCAAAGGTCGTCTGAAACCGCATCAATCAAACTGTTTCTGTCCGTTGCGTACAAACGGCAGCTTCAGTACGCGCACGTCCACTTCCTTACCGCGCATCAGCACTTTGGCGGTATCGCCGTCAAAGTCTTTCGGTACGCGTGCGATGGCGATGGATTGTTTCAGGCTTGGCGAGAATACGCCGCTGGTGGTTTCACCTTTGCCTTTGTCGGTCAACACTTCCATATGCGCGCGCAGGATGCCGCCTTTGTCGAGCAACAGGCCAACTTGTTTGACGGCAACGCCTTTTTCTTTCAATGCCAGCAAGGCGGCTTTGCCGACGAAATCGCGGCTTTCGTCTTTCAAGTCAACGGTCCAACCCATGCCTGCTTCGAGCGGGCTGGTATTGTCGTCCATATCGTTGCCATAGAGATTCATGCCGGCTTCCATGCGTAGGGTATCGCGCGCGCCGAGGCCGCAGGGCTGTACACCGGCTTGTTGCAGGGCTTTGAAGAATGCGACGGCTTCGGTGCCGGGCAGGATGACTTCGACGCCGTCTTCGCCGGTGTAGCCGGTGCGGGCGACAAACCAGTCGTTGCCCAAATCCGCGCCTTGGAACGGTTTGAGGTTGTGGACGACATCCGCCCATTCGGGTTTGACGGTCAGGAGTTTTTCAATGGCTTTAGGGCCTTGTACGGCAAGCATACCGAGGTCGTAGCGCGGATTGAAGGCGACGCCGAATTCTTGTCCGACTTTATGGAACTGGGCGGTGTCTTTTTCGCGGGTCGCGCCGTTGGAGACGATGCGGTATTGGGTTTCGGCTTCGTTGGTGCGGTAAACGATCAAGTCGTCAATCACGCCGCCGTTGTCGTTGAGCAGCGCGGAATAAAGGGCTTTACCGACGAAGGAAAGTTTGGCAACGTCGTTGGCAATCAGTTTGCGGAAAAAGGCTTTTGCGTTCGCTCCGGCGACGTCGGTAACGAGCATGTGGGATACGTCGAACATGCCTGCGTCGGTGCGCACGGCTTCGTGTTCGGCGATTTGCGAACCATAATGGATGGGCAGCTCCCAGCCGGCAAAATCGACCAGCTTCGCGCCTGCATCTTGATGGGCTTGGTGAAACGGGGTGGTTTTCAGGGCAGTCATTCTCAGCTTCTCCGGATTTATTGTTCAGATGCCGTCCGCACATAAGCGCGGAAGACCCTATCTGTCCTTGAACCTGAGATTTTCGGCATACCCGCTTGATAACAAACCAGTCTGCTCACTGCTTTGCGCGGTTGTCTGAATGGTGGTTCAGACGGCCTTCTCCCCTTCGGTGGGTGCGATCGCACCGCTCTCCAGATGTTTTATTTCAACGTGCAGTCCCTGTTGCCTGAGCGATTTAAGGGCATCTGCGCCTTCGGCGGCTACATGTAACCTGATGTAGCTCTCTCCTGCACATGCCCCGATTATGGCTTGAAAAGGCAGTTTGGGCAAGCCGTCTCTTTGAAATAAAGCCGTTGTGAAAACCTCCAAAATCATAAACCATTTAACACAGATTATACCGACAAATCACCTGTCATTAGAGAATAATATGTTAAAAACAACTTATTTAGGATATAATGCTACCAACTTAACCAACCGACCCAGCAAACGGGTTTGGAGAAAGAACGCAAATGACCCAGCAGATCACTTTAGATAAAACCGATTTGAAAATTTTACAGGTTTTACAGGAAAACGGACGTTTGACCAATGTCGAGCTGGCGGAACGCATCTCCCTCTCCCCCTCGCCCTGCTTACGCCGCCTCAAACAACTGGAAGACGCGGGCATCATCCGCCGCTATGCCGCCCTACTCTCTCCCGCAGCCGTCGATTTGGGCTTACAGGCGTTTATCCGCGTTTCCATCAGCAAAGCAAAAGACGCACGCGAAGATTTCGCGCAATCGGTAAAAGAATGGCCGGAAGTACTGAGCTGCTTCGCCCTCACCGGTGAAACCGACTACCTGCTCCACGCATTTTTCACCGATATGAATGCTTTTTCCCATTTCGTCTTGGATACACTCCTTTCCCACCACGGCGTACAGGACGCGCAATCAAGCTTCGTATTGAAAGAAATCAAAACCACTACCTCCCTGCCGCTTTCGCATTTGGTACGGGAATAGCCAGAGTCTTCAAAAAAGGTCGTCTGGAATCTGAACTGCACCCCAAAAGTTGGACACATCCCCTCCAACTCACAAGGTGCAGTTTTTTATGAGCAAATATACATTACACTTCAAATACCAAGCCGTACTCCACTACCTGCACATACGCAGCCAACAGCGTACCGCAGACCACTACGGCATCTCCCGAACCCACCTGCGGCGATGGATACGCGCCTATCAGGAAGGCGGCATCGGCGCACTCGAACATCCACAATCCAAAACCATGACCGAACACCGCAAAAACCCCTTCATCGCCGACAAACCCGACAACGAAAAAACACAGGCAGAGCTTATCGAAGAGTTGTGCTATATGCGCGCAGAGGTTGCCTACCTAAAGGAGTTAAAAGCCCTCAGCCCAAAGCGGACCGAAAAGGACAAAGCCAAACCGTCCAAGCACTGAGGGCGCAACACCCGCTCAAATACCTGCTGCACATCGCAAACCTGCCCAAAAGCAGCTTTTACTACCATCACCAAGACCGACCCGACCCCGATGAAGCCGACAAAGCCCTTATCGCCGAAATCTACGAACGGCATAAAGGACGCTACGGGCAAAGGCGCATTGCCGCCGCATTGGGTTGGAACCGCAAAAAAGCGGCGCGGTTGATGAAGCAGTTGGAACTGAAAGCCCTCATACGGGCGAAAAAAGCCTACCGCCATCCCGCCATGGGCGAAATATCGGAACACCTTCTCAAACGCCGGTTCAAAGCCCAAAAGCCCAACGAAAAATGACTGACCGACGTGACCGAACTCAAAGGAAAGGACAGCAAACCGTACCTCTCACCAATCTTGGACCTGTTCAACCGCGAGATCGTCGCCTACGCCATGAGCCGCAGAGCCGACAGCGAAATGGTGAAGGAAATGCTCGAAAAAGCCGCCCCCCGTCTGACTGATAAAGGAACGATGCTGCATTCCGACCAAGGTGTGCTGTACCGTACGGCGGGG
This sequence comes from Neisseria sicca, assembly GCF_017753665.1. Lineage (NCBI taxonomy): Bacteria > Pseudomonadati > Pseudomonadota > Betaproteobacteria > Neisseriales > Neisseriaceae > Neisseria > Neisseria sicca. Next base: position 256,015 of record NZ_CP072524.1, on the reverse strand, counting down.
TATAGGGAATTGCTTGCGGAGCATTCCATGGTTCAAAGCATGTCGCGTAAGGCGAACTGCTGGGACAATGCACCGATGGAGAGTTTCTTTGCGGTGCTGAAGACGGAGTGTTTCTATAACGCAGGGGAATTGACGGTGGACGAATTGATGAAGCAGATAGATGACTATATGGATTACTACAACCGGGAGCGTTGCAGTTTGAAATTGAAAAAGCTGAGTCCTGTCGCATACAGAACCCAGCTTGCACAGAGCGCCTGAAAAGGCTTTTATGAGTGTCCAAGATTTGGGGACCAGTTCAAACCTTTCAGACGACCTTTTTCATTAAACTCTCACCAACTCCATCATCCTCTCAAACGAATACAATGCCGATTTTCTTCCGCTTGCTTCTTCTTTTAATGTCAAGATACCTTTTTCCAACAATGCCTTGGTGAAACGGTTTGCAGTTGCAGGTGGGATGTTGGCCAGTTCTGATAATCGGCTGTTTCGGAAAACGGGATAAGTAAAAACAAAATCTAACACGGCAAGTGAATGTTTGGAGGAGAGTGTTTGGGTAAAAATGAACTTCATTTCTTCATAAAGTGCATGAATGCTTTGGGCAATTTCAAGGTTATGCACTGCTTGCCAATAGATGGCTTCAAAGAAGAATTGGCACCATTCGTTCCAATCTCCGGTTTGAGAAACTTGGCGCATCAATTCTGTGTAGCGTTCTTTGTGTTCCTCAAAATATCCGCTAATATAAAAATGTGGTGCGCTGATGGCTTTTGCCTGCCAAAGCATTAAGGTAATCAACATCCGACCAATCCGCCCGTTGCCGTCTTGAAATGGGTGAAGTGCTTCAAATTCAAGATGGGATACAGCGGTTTTCGCCAAAATCGGAGTTGAATCGCCATTGATGTAATCAAATAGCTTGTCCAAACCTTCTTCCAATTTTTCAGGGCTTATCGGGATGAAAAGAATAGATTTTTTCCCTTTGTCTGCCAAATAGTTCTGCTCATGCTTGAATGTGCCGGGGGATTTGTTGGCACCACGTCCATAAGATAAAAGCTGTTGGTGCATGGTTTTCAATAAAAACTTGTTGAATAGATAACCATCTTCTATTGCGCCTTGCGCATTTTTCAATGCCCGTTGATACAACACGGTTTCTACAATGTCCGAGCGGACTTCGGTGGAATCATTACCCTCACCAAAATCTGCTTCATATTGCATAATTTCGTCCATCGTGCTGATTGTGCCTTCCATACGGGAAGAAATAACCGCTTCTTGGTTTCGTAAGGGGGCAAGTAAAATTTCGCTGTTGTGCATGTTTTTCAACATTTGATCGTAGCGTGCTAAGGCATCGGTCGCTGTGAGCAGGCTAGGTATCAGTAGGGTGTAATTGAGTGATTTCGGGGGAAACTGATTGTAGTGATACTGAACAGCATCATCAAAATTGAGTAATTTATTCATATAAATTTTTTTGTGAATCAAAAAATTCGATTTTTAATCAATAAAAAGTATTGTCGCTTATTTGTGATGCACAAGCAAGTTTGTCAATCAAATTTTATAAAAAATGATTCATAAAGAGTTTTGGTATTCATTTGTGAATAACAAACAAATTTATGAATCAAAATAATCAAAAAGTGATTAACAAGCCTTTTAATCATCCCATCTGTTTCCCCTCTAAATATCATCCGTGCAAGCAACAATCGGTGCAATCGGTTAAAATGGGTCGTCTGAAATTTGTTTGACCGAATTGAGAATACTATGTCCCAACAATACGTCTATTCTATGCTGCGCGTGAGCAAGGTTGTGCCGCCGCAGAAAACCATCATTAAAGACATTTCCCTTTCCTTTTTCCCCGGCGCGAAAATCGGTTTGCTCGGTTTGAACGGCGCGGGTAAATCTACTGTACTGCGGATTATGGCGGGTGTGGATAAGGAATTTGAGGGCGAAGCCGTGCCGATGGGCGGCATCAAAATCGGCTATCTGCCGCAAGAGCCGGAGCTTGATCCTGAGAAAACCGTGCGCGAGGAAGTGGAAAGCGGTTTAGGCGAAGTGGCGGCGGCGCAGAAACGTTTGGAAGAAGTGTATGCCGAGTACGCCAATCCCGATGCGGATTTTGACGCGCTGGCAGAAGAACAGGGCCGCTTGGAAGCGATTATTGCGGCAGGTTCGTCCACGGGCGGCGGTGCGGAACATGAATTGGAAATCGCCGCCGATGCGCTGCGCCTGCCGGAATGGGATGCCAAAATCGGCAATTTGTCCGGCGGTGAAAAACGTCGCGTTGCCTTGTGCAAACTCTTGTTGAGCAAACCCGATATGCTGCTGCTGGACGAGCCGACCAACCACTTGGATGCGGAATCGGTGGAATGGCTGGAGCAATTCCTAGTGCGCTTTCCCGGTACAGTCGTCGCAGTAACGCATGACCGCTATTTCCTCGACAATGCCGCCGAATGGATTTTGGAACTCGACCGCGGACACGGTATTCCGTGGAAAGGCAATTACTCGTCTTGGCTGGAGCAGAAAGAAAAACGCTTGGAAAACGAGGCGAAATCCGAAGCCGCGCGCGTGAAGGCGATGAAGCAGGAATTGGAATGGGTGCGCCAAAATGCTAAAGGCCGCCAAGCCAAGTCCAAAGCGCGTTTGGCGCGTTTTGAGGAAATGAGCAACTACGAATACCAAAAACGCAATGAAACGCAGGAAATCTTCATTCCCGTCGCCGAGCGTTTGGGTAACGAAGTGATTGAATTTGTGAATGTTTCCAAATCGTTCGGCGACAAAGTGTTGATTGACGATTTGAGCTTCAAAGTGCCTGCGGGCGCAATTGTCGGCATCATCGGCCCGAACGGCGCGGGTAAATCGACGCTGTTCAAAATGATTGCGGGCAAAGAGCAGCCTGATTCCGGCGAAGTGAAAATCGGGCAAACCGTGAAAATGAGCCTGATTGACCAAAGCCGCGAAGGTTTGCAAAACGACAAAACCGTGTTCGACAACATTGCCGAAGGCCGCGACATTTTGCAGGTCGGACAGTTTGAAATTCCCGCCCGCCAATATTTGGGACGCTTCAATTTCAAAGGCAGCGACCAAAGCAAAATCGCCGGCAACCTTTCCGGCGGCGAACGCGGACGTTTGCACTTGGCAAAAACCTTGTTGAGCGGCGGCAATGTGTTGCTGCTGGACGAACCGTCCAACGACCTCGACGTAGAAACCCTGCGCGCGCTGGAAGACGCATTGCTGGAATTTGCCGGCAGCGTGATGGTGATTTCGCACGATCGCTGGTTCCTCGACCGCATCGCTACGCATATTCTGGCGTGCGAAGGCGATTCGAAATGGGTGTTCTTCGACGGCAACTATCAGGAATACGAAGCCGATAAGAAACGCCGACTTGGCGAAGAGGGCGCGAAACCGAAACGGATTAAATATAAACCGGTAACGCGTTGATAGGAAAATAAGAAAACGTCGTCTGAAAACTGGAATACAGGGTTTTCAGACGACGTTTTTATTGTGATGACTGTTTATTTATGTACCGAAATGAAGATTAGACCTTAATTCCGATTTATTTATATGTGGCAGTTTCAGACGATGTTGACTAAGGGAGAAATATGCCGCATCAAACCTTATTTTTGAGAGGCGAGGAAGCCGCTTAGCTCGAATTCGAAAGGCATTCCGTTTTGTGCGCCAGAGCGGGTAATAGACAGGGCGGCAGCGGCGCAGGCCTTGCGTACGGCGATGTCTATGCCTTCGTGCCAGAATACTGCCAATGCGCCGTTGAAGGCATCGCTGGCACCCGTGGTGTCGGAGGTTTGTACTTTAAAACCTGAAACATGACGCAGGCGGCCTTTAGGGTCTTTATATACGGCGCCTTTGCTGCCTGAAGTCATCAGGACGGGGCAGGGGGATTTCAAAATCAACTCTTCGGGGGACAAGCCTTGCGGCGCTCCCAAGCTGGCGGCAAGCTCGTAGCGGTTGGGCGTTAAGATAGTAATTTGTTCCAGCAATTCTTTTGGGATGGCGCGGGCGGGTGCAGGATTGAGGATGAAGGGTTTATTGTATTTTGCTGCCAGCCTTGATGCAGCCATCACGCACTCCATCGGAATTTCAAGCTGGCTGAGGATGATGTCGGCTTCGGCAAACCGTTCTTCTGCGGCTTCGATGTCGGCGACGGTCAGATACATATTTGCACCGGCAATAACGATGATGGAATTTTCTTCGTCGGCAACGGTAATGTTTGCCATGCCGCTGTTTTGTCCCATGATGGTTTGGACATAATCGGTACATATGCCTTCGTGGCGGAGGTTGGTTACCATTTCCAGTCCGAAATCGTCGTCGCCGACTGCACCGATGATGGTTACGCATGCACCTAGGCGTGCGGCGGCAACTGCTTGGTTGGCACCTTTGCCTCCCATGTAGCGATGGAATGAGCTTCCCAGCAAAGTCTCGCCCGCGCGCGCGAATTGGGTGGCGCGGGTTACTAAATCCATGTTGATACTACCGACGACGACGACTTTGGTATGGAGCATTCTGATATATCCCTCTTGAAACACGATACGACCGTATCAGGCAGTCTTTATTGATATTAAAATATGCAGGAAACCGCATTCTCTATGCCGATAGGCATTTTGCGTCATTGTACCCGCTGGAATTGCAAATGCAATATTAATTCCCGTTTTTCATATTTTAATATCGGATTTTGTTGTAATTAAATCGTAAAATTTCGGAAATTTCATACCGTTTGAATGCTAAATCTGTACATTAGTCGGTTTTTATTTTGTTTTTTATAAAATTTAAATAGAATAGAAAATTTTTTCTGTTTATATACCATTTTTCTTTCAAGGTCGTCTGAAAACTCACTACGCTCGTTTTCAGACGACCTTTTTCCAACCCTGCTACAATACGCCTTTTATTGTTCACGCCGATTTTGCCATGACCGAGCCGACCTACATCCCGCTGCGCCTGCATACCGAGTTTTCGATTACCGACGGTATGGTGCGGATTAAAAAACTGATTGCCAAAGCGCAGGAATACGGTTTGCCTGCTTTGGGCATCAGCGATTTGATGAACGAATTCGGTTTGGTGAAATTCTATAAAGCCTGCCGCAGCGCGGGGATTAAGCCTGTCGGGGCGGCGGACGTGTGGATAGGCAATCCGAATGCGCCCGACAAGCCGTTCCGCGCCATGCTGATTATCCGCAACGATGCGGGCTATCTGCGCCTGAGCGAGCTTTTGACGGCGGCTTATGTCGGCAAAGACCGTAATGTCCATCATGCGGAACTCAATCCCGAATGGCTGGAAAACGGCGACAACAGCGGCTTGATTTGTTTGAGCGGCGCGCATTACGGCGAAGTGGGTGTGAATCTCTTGAACGGCAATGAAGACGCGGCGCGTGCGGCGGCGTTGAAGTATGCGGCGTGGTTTCCCGATGCGTTTTATCTGGAGCTGCAACGCCTGCCCGAACGCCCCGAATGGGAGGCTTGCGTTTCGGGCAGCGTGAAGCTGGCGGAGGAATTGGGTTTGCCGGTGGTGGCGACGCATCCGACGCAGTTTATGAGCCGCGACGATTTCAACGCGCACGAGGCGCGGGTGTGCATCGCGGGCGGCTGGGTGCTGACGGACAAGAAACGTCCGCGCGATTTTACGCCGAGCCAGTTTTTCATTCCGCCGGAAACGATGCTGGAACGTTTCGCCGATTTGCCCGAAGCCTTGGAAAACACGGTAGAAATTGCCAAACGCTGCAATATCCATATCACGCTGGGCAAAAACTTCCTGCCCCTGTTCCCGACGCCCGACGGCCTGTCGCTCGACGATTATCTGGTGAAACTGTCCAACGAGGGTTTGCAGGAACGCATGGTTCAGCTTTATCCCGACGAGGCGGAGCGGGCGGCGAAAATGCCGGAATATCAGGAACGGCTGGATTTTGAGCTGAACATCATCATCCAGATGAAATTCCCCGGCTATTTCCTTATCGTACAAGACTTTATCAACTGGGCGAAAACGCACGGCTGTCCGGTAGGGCCGGGACGCGGTTCGGGCGCGGGTTCGCTGGTGGCGTATTCTCTGAAGATTACCGACCTCGACCCGCTGAAATACGCGCTGCTGTTCGAACGTTTCCTAAACCCCGAACGCGTTTCCATGCCCGACTTCGACGTGGACTTTTGCCAAAGCAACCGCGGTCGCGTGATTGAGTATGTGCGCGATAAATACGGCGCTCAGGCGGTGAGCCAGATTGTGACCTTCGGCACGATGTCGTCCAAAGCGGTGATTCGCGACGTGGGGCGCGTGCTGGAGCTGCCGTTTACCCTGTGCGACAAACTGTCTAAGCTGATTCCGCTGGAAGCCAACAAACCTCTGGGTTTGGACGATGCAATGAAGGCGGAGCCGCAAATTCAGGAATTGATTGAAGCGGAAGAAGCGGACGAACTGATTACGCTGGCGAAAAAGCTGGAAGACCTGACGCGCGGTCTGGGTATGCACGCGGGCGGCGTGTTGATTGCGCCGGGCAAGATTTCCGATTACAGCCCCGTGTATCAGGCGGACGAATCCGCCTCGCCCGTATCCATGTACGACAAGGGCGACGTAGAAGACGTGGGCTTGGTGAAGTTCGACTTTTTGGGCCTGCGCAACCTGACCATTATCGAAATGGCGCAGAACAACATCAAAAACACCACCGGCGATATTGTCGATGTCGGCAAAATCCCGCTCGACGACCAGGCCGCCTACAAAATCTTCCGCGACGCGAACACCACCGCCGTCTTCCAGTTCGAGTCGACCGGTATGAAAAAAATGCTGAAAACGGCGCACACGACCAAGTTTGAAGAACTTATCGCCTTCGTGTCGCTCTACCGCCCCGGCCCGATGGACAACATTCCCGACTTCGTTGCGCGCATGAAAGGTCAGGAATTCCAATACATCCACCCGCTGCTCGAAGGCATCCTCGCGCCAACCTACGGGATTATGGTGTATCAGGAACAAGTGATGCAGGCGGCGCAGATTATCGGCGGCTACTCGCTCGGCGGCGCGGACTTGCTGCGCCGCGCCATGGGTAAGAAAAAGCCCGAAGAAATGGTGAAACACCGCGAAATCTTCGCCGAAGGTGCAGCAAAACAAGGCATTTCGCGAGAAAAATCCGACGAAATCTTCAACTACATGGAAAAATTCGCCGGCTACGGTTTCAACAAATCCCACGCCGCCGCCTACGCCCTGATTTCCTACCAGACCGCATGGCTCAAAGCCCATTACCCCGCCGAATTTATGGCGGCAACCATGTCGTCTGAATTGGACAATACCGACCAGCTCAAGCATTTCTACGACGACTGCCGCGCCAACGGCATCGAGTTCCTGCCGCCCGACATCAACGAATCCGACTACCGTTTCACGCCGTATCCGAACATGAAAATCCGCTACGCACTCGGCGCGATTAAAGGCACGGGCGAAGCCGCCGTCGAATCCATCATCGCCGCGCGGCAAAGCGGCGGCAAGTTTACCGGCCTGTTGGACTTCTGCGAGCGCGTCGGCAAAGAACACATGAACCGCCGCACCCTCGAAGCCCTGATACGCGGCGGCGCGTTCGACAGCATCGAACCCAACCGCGCCATGCTCTTGGCGAACATCGACCTCGCCATGAACAACGCCGACCAAAAAGCCGCCAACGCCAATCAGGGCGGGCTCTTCGACATGATGGAAGATGCCATCGAACCGGTGCAGCTCATCGACGCGCCCATGTGGAGCGAATCGGAAAAACTCGCCGAAGAAAAAACCGTCATCGGCTTTTACCTGTCCGGCCACCCGTTCGGCCCGTATGCCCAAGAAGTCCGCCAAATCGCCCCGACCAAATTAGGCCGTCTGAAACCGCAAGACAGCGTGCGCCTCGCCGGATTCGTTACCGCCGTGCGCACCATGATGGGCAAACGCGGCAAAATCGCCTTCGTCAGCCTCGAAGATTTGAGCGGGCAGATTGAAATCATGGTCAGTGGCCAGACACTGGAAAACTGCGCCGACTACCTCAAATCCGACCAAGTGCTGATTATCGAATCCAAAGTCAGCCGCGACGACTACGGCGGCGGCGACGGGCTGCGCATCATGGCAAACCAAGTCATGACCCTGCAAATGGCGCGCGAACGTTACGCCCGCAGCCTCAGCCTCGCCCTCGCCCCCGGCCACGACATCGCACGCCTCGCCGCCATCCTCACCGCCCACCGCCTGCCCGACACATCGCACATCCCGCTGCAACTGTCGTACAGCAACGACAAAGCGTCGGGCAAGTTTCAAGTGCCGCCAAAATGGATGGTTACGCCCAGCTCTGCGTTATTCGACGAACTGGAAAAACTGCTCGGCAGCAGGGCAGTGCGCGTGAATTGGTAAGGAACAGGGGTCGTCTGAAACAGCGACGGAAAGCTGCTGTTTAAACTGCATCGCCATTAAAATACAAAGCCGTACCTTTATTTTCAGACGACGTTTGATAAACCATTCAAAGACGTCGTCTGAAAACGCAAAACAACACTATAGTGGATTAACTTTAAATTAGGACAAGGCGACGAAGCCGCAGACAGTACAGATAGTACGGCAAGGCGAGGCAACGCCGTACTGGTTTAAAGTTAATCCACTATAATATTGACCCTGACTCAGAATGAATCGAAAACATAAAAGGTCGTCTGAAAGCAGATTTACTGCAACATGAAACCACACCCATTGAGGAGATAAACCATGAGCGAATTAAACGACCAAACCTACGACACTATTTGCCAGCTTTGCGAACAAGGCGACACTTTGGCGGACGACGGGCAATACGCCGAAGCACTCGACCTTTATTGGCAGGCATGGGATTTGTTGCCCGAACCGAAAACCGACTGGGAAGCGGCAACATGGATTCTGGCAGCCATCGGCGATGCGGATTTTTTGAGTGGCGATTTTGCCGCCGCGCACGAGCATTTAAGCCACGCCATGTATTGCCCGGACGCAATCGGCAACCCGTTTTTGCATTTGCGTTTAGGACAGGCGCAGTTTGAATTAGGCAATATGGAACGCGCCGCTGACGAGCTGATGCGCGCCTACATGGGTTTGGACGATGAAGCGTGGCTGGACGAAGACCCGAAATATCTGGATTTCTTAGCCACCGTAGCAGAAGGAATTGAAAACCACAGCCGAAAAACAACTAGTGCAATATAGACTACCCCCTGTTTTTCAGACGACCCGAACTTCAAATTAGTCATAAAAGGAAACTGCTTATGGGATATCCACCACAAGCCATTCAATCTATTCTGCGTCTGTCCGCACAAAAACGTTTTGAACACGCCGTTAAAGACATTGCCGATGCAGAATGTCTTTATGTGATGGCAGACGAAGAAGGAGACTGGTCATTTTGGGGCGATGATGACGGCCATACCTCGCTGGCTATTTGGTCAGATTTGGAATTTGCCCGCTTATCCTTGGCACAGGCAGGAGACGCAAGTCTTTGCATCTTCGAATTGGAGCTTGAAGAATTTTTAGAAGACGGCATTCCCTATCTGATGGACATTGGCAGCTACATTGCCATTTTCCCCACGCCTGACGACCCCGAAACCGTCGATATGCCTGCTATTGAATTTGCCGCCCGTATCAACAAAATTTTGGAAGAAAGCTATGGTGAAGCTTTGAATCTGCCTTATTTGAACGGTTAAAAAGCGTTTCTTACAAATGCCTGTATCACACTGACAGGTCGTCTGAAAACCAGTCCCGCCTAAAACTCAAAAGGAATCCATCATGTACACTTGCACTTCCTGCGGCGAAAAACATGAAGACATGCCGGCGCTCTGCTTTGCCACTCCCGCTCCCTATGACCAACTCAGTGAAGAAGAACGCATTGCTTATCAAGCGGAATGCGATTCTGATTTCTGTATCATCCGTTATCCCGACCAAACCGACCGCTTTATCCGCGCGGTGCTGCTTATTCCGATTATCGGGCATGAGGAAACGCTGGAATACGGGGTGTGGGTATCCGTCAGCGAAAAGAGTTTTAACGACTATCAAAGCCACTTTCACGACAATCCGGAAAACGTCGTTTATTTCGGCATGATCTGCAACTGGCTGCCCCCTTACGAATCCGACACCTTCGGTCTGCACTGCAATGTCGTTACCCAGTCCGACAACCGACGTCCCCTGCTGCAACTCCATCAAGGTAGCGAACATCCGCTGGTACGCGACTTTTATCACGGCATAGAATATGCCGAAGCGCAGGCAAGGATAGAGGCGGCATTCGGGGCAGACTATTAAGGACCAAATGACAAACCGCCCTCTATTGAACGAAACCATGCACAACGGCTCCCGCCTGTTCCTGCAACTGCCGCAAACCTACCCGCCGTCGAGCCTGCTGCGGCAAATTGTCCGCTTAGGCGGAACCATTACCGCCTTCGTTTCTGATGAAATAACAGGCGAAACGTGGATAGATTTCGGTTACAAGGGCTGGAAGTTCAGTATTCACAACCCATATGGTGAATATTGGTTTTTTGCCGAAAACAGCGAATGCCCCGAAGCTATATTGCAATCTATGATTCAGGTCGTCTGAAATCCAAAGTCCGGTTTTCAGACGACCTCAAATAAGGATCAACATGAAATACAAAGACCTACGCGACTTCATCGCTATGCTCGAACAGCAGGGCAAACTCAAACGCGTCGCGCATCCCGTTTCCCCGCATTTGGAAATGACCGAAATCGCCGACCGCGTGCTGCGCGCCGAAGGGCCGGCGTTGCTGTTTGAGCACCCGATTAAGCCCGACGGCACGCGCTACGATTATCCCGTGTTGGCGAACCTGTTCGGTACGCCCGAGCGCGTGGCAATGGGCATGGGCGCGGACAGCGTGTCCAAACTGCGCGAAATCGGGCAGACGCTGGCGTATTTGAAAGAACCCGAACCGCCCAAAGGCATTAAAGACGCATTTTCCAAACTGCCGCTGCTGAAAGACATTTGGAGCATGGCGCCGAACGTGGTGAAAAACGCGCCGTGTCAAGAAATCGTGTGGGAAGGCGAAGACGTTGATTTATATAAACTTCCGATTCAGTATTGCTGGCCGGAAGACGTTGCGCCGCTGGTAACGTGGGGCTTGACCGTAACGCGCGGACCGCACAAAAAACGCCAAAATTTAGGCATTTACCGCCAACAACTCATCGGCAAAAACAAGCTGATTATGCGCTGGCTGTCGCATCGCGGCGGCGCGTTGGATTATCAGGAATTCCGCAAACTCAATCCTGATACGCCGTATCCCGTCGCCGTCGTGCTCGGTTGCGACCCTGCCACCATTTTGGGCGCAGTAACGCCCGTTCCCGATACCTTGAGCGAATACCAGTTTGCCGGACTGCTGCGCGGTTCACGGACGGAGCTGGTGAAATGTATCGGCAACGATTTGCAAGTGCCCGCCCGTGCCGAAATCGTACTGGAAGGCGTCATCCATCCGAACGAAACCGCGTTGGAAGGCCCATACGGCGACCACACGGGCTATTACAACGAGCAGGACCATTTTCCCGTGTTCACGGTCGAACGCATCACCATGCGCGAAAACCCGATTTACCATTCGACCTACACAGGCAAACCGCCCGATGAACCCGCCGTTTTGGGCGTGGCGTTGAATGAAGTGTTCGTACCGCTCTTGCAAAAGCAGTTTCCCGAAATCACCGATTTCTACCTGCCGCCCGAAGGCTGCTCCTACCGCATGGCGGTGGTCAGCATGAAAAAACAGTATGCCGGACACGCCAAGCGCGTGATGATGGGTTGCTGGTCGTTCCTGCGCCAGTTTATGTACACTAAATTCATCATCGTGGTCGATGACGATGTAAACGTGCGCGACTGGAAAGAAGTCATCTGGGCAGTCACCACGCGCATGGACCCCGTGCGCGACACCGTTTTAGTGGAAAACACGCCCATCGACTATCTCGACTTCGCCAGCCCCGTCAGCGGACTCGGCGGCAAAATGGGCTTGGACGCGACCAACAAATGGCCGGGCGAAACCGACCGAGAATGGGGACGTGTGATCAAAAAAGACCCTGCGGTTACGGCTAAGATTGATGAGATTTGGGGGGAGTTGGGGTTGTAAACCCGAACATCAAAAAGGTCGTCTGAAAACGTTTTTACAGCGGATTGGAACAGGGAAGATTCAATTACCGTCATTCCCGCGCAGGCGGGAATCCAGAAGTTTAAAGTCGCGGCAACCTCTAAATATTCCTGATAAATCAGGGCTCGAATTCCCGCCTGCGCGTAAATGACGGAATAGGGATTCCTTGTTTGGATTTACTATAACGCCAGTATATTTTACGGAGTTTAAATAGTGGTATTGGATTTTGTATCTGGCGTTCTCGAATTCTTTGCCGCTACTTGGGATTTCCTGAGCTACGGCAAAAAGCGCATTTCCGTTCTGCGCCGCCCATATCGGCATGGCGGCCTGCGGAAAGTACGGCGCGTATTGACCGGACGTAAGATAGAGATTGCCGTCTGGCTGGTATTTGTGATGATATTGGCAGCGGGAGTGGTATTTGCTTGGACAATCATTGCTTGGGTGGTGTGGCAGGCTTTTAGCTGACTAGGTAATTTGAACCGTTGATAAGGTAACGATGACCTGACTGCAATTTCAAAAATGGTCGTCTGAAAACAGATTTTCAGACGACCTTTTATTTTTTATAGTGGATTAACTTTAAACTGGTACGGCGTTGCCTCGCCTTGCCGTACTATCTGTACTGTCTGCGGCTTCGTCGCCTTGTCCTGATTTAAATTTAATCCACTATATTTCAAATTTAAATTCGTTAAATTTGAAATAACGGATTTATCCCGCTTTCTATAGTAAACATACTTAACTTTAAATCCGGCATGTCATCAAATGCCGTCATTCCCGCCTGCGCAGGAGTGACGACAGCCGGTAAGTTGCGTATTGTAAATAAAGTAATTTAGCTATAGTTTAGAATGTTGATAGGGCAGGGATACTTGCCGCAATTTTAAAAAAGGTCGTCTGAAACCCGAATCCGGATTGAACTGGTCCCCAAATCTTGGACACTCATAAAAGCCTTTTCAGGCGCTCTGTGCAAGCTGGGTTCTGTATGCGACAGGACTCAGCTTTTTCAATTTCAAACTGCAACGCTCCCGGTTGTAGTAATCCATATAGTCATCTATCTGCTTCATCAATTCGTCCACCGTCAATTCCCCTGCGTTATAGAAACACTCCGTCTTCAGCACCGCAAAGAAACTCTCCATCGGTGCATTGTCCCAGCAGTTCGCCTTACGCGACATGCTTTGAACCATGGAATGCTCCGCAAGCAATTCCCTATACCCCGCCGTACGGTACAGCACACCTTGGTCGGAATGCAGCATCGTTCCCTTATCAGTCAGACGGGGTGCGGCTTTTTCGAGCATTTCCTTCACCATTTCGCTGTTAGCATTGCGGCTCATGGCGTAGGCGACGATTTCTCGGTTGAACAAGTCCAAGATTGGCGAGAGGTACAGTTTGCCGTCGCTCCCTTTGAGTTCGGTCACGTCGGTCAGCCATTTTTCGTTGGGCTTTCGGGCTTTGAACCGGCGTTTGAGGAGGTGTTCCGATATTTCGCCCATGGCGGGATGGCGGTAGGCTTTTTTCGCCCGTATTTTGGCTTTCAGCCCCATCTGTTTCATCAACCGAGCTGCTTTTTTGCGGTTCCAATCCAATGCTGCGGCAATGCGCCTTTGCCCGTAGCGTCCTTTATGCCGTTCGTAGATTTCGGCGATAAGGGCTTTGTCGGCTTCATCGGGGTCGGGTCGGTCTTGGTGATGGTAGTAAAAGCTGCTTTTGGGCAGGTTTGCGATGTGCAGCAGGTATTTGAGCGGGTGTTGCGCCCTCAGTGCTTGGACGGTTTGGCTTTGTCCTTTTCGGTCCGCTTTGGGCTGAGGGCTTTTAACTCCTTTAGGTAGGCAACCTCTGCGCGCATATAGCACAACTCTTCGATAAGCTCTGCCTGTGTTTTTTCGTTGTCGGGTTTGTCGGCGATGAAGGGGTTTTTGCGGTGTTCGGTCATGGTTTTGGATTGTGGATGTTCGAGTGCGCCGATGCCGCCTTCCTGATAGGCGCGTATCCATCGCCGCAGGTGGGTTCGGGAGATGCCGTAGTGGTCTGCGGTACGCTGTTGGCTGCGTATGTGCAGGTAGTGGAGTACGGCTTGGTATTTGAAGTGTAATGTATATTTGCTCATAAAAAACTGCACCTTGTGAGTTGGAGGGGATGTGTCCAACTTTTGGGGTGCAGTTCAGATTTCAGACGACCTTTTTTCTACATCAATAAACGATGTTCAGCAGGCAATCAATAGAAGCCTTCACGCTCTTCGCGGGTGGAGATGTAGATGTTTTTCACCTGCGTGTAGGCGGCGAGCATCATTTTGTGGGTCTCGCGACCGATGCCTGAAGTTTTGTAGCCACCGAACGGTGCGCCTGCGGGCAGGCGGTTGTAGCAGTTCACCCAAACGCGGCCGGTTTCCAGTGCATTGGAAACGCGCAGGCAGCGGTTGATGTCTTTGCTCCACACTGCGCCGCCCAAGCCGTATTCGCTGTCGTTCGCCATTTTGATGACTTCTTCTTCGGTTTTGAATTTAATCACGGTAGCAACCGGGCCGAAGATTTCTTCTTGGGCGACGCGGGCGCTGTTGCTGCCGGCTTCGATCAAGGTCGGCTCGACAAATTCGCCTTTGCCCAATTCGCCTTCGATTTTTTTACCGCCGGTGATGATGCGGCAGCCTTCCTGTTCGCCGATTTTGACGTATTTCAAAATGGTTTCAAGCTGACCGGCGTTGACTTGCGAACCCATTTGGGTATCGTCTTCCCAAGGCAGGCCGACTTTGATTTTTTTGAACTCTTCAGCCAAGGCGTTGACGAATTTGTCGTAAATGCCTTCTTGTACGAAGATGCGCGAACCGGCGCAGCACACTTGGCCTTGGTTGAACAAAATACCTTTTTGCGCGCCTTCGAGGGCTTTGTCAAAAGGCATGTCGTCAAAGAAGATGTTGGCGGATTTGCCGCCCAGCTCCAAGGTAGCGGGAATCAGCATTTCGGCAGCGGCGATGCCGATGTGGCGGCCGATTTCGGTCGAACCGGTAAAGGCGAGTTTGTTGAAGCCCTTGTGGCGCAGCATGTATTCGCCGGATTTAGAACCGCGTCCGGTAATGATGTTCAACACGCCTTTAGGCAGCAAGTGGTTGATTTTTTGAGCAAACGACAACAGGCTCAGCGAAGTGCTGGAAGACGGGTGGATAACGATGGTACAGCCTGCGGCGAGTGCGGGGGCGATTTTCCAAGCCGCCATCAGGAAGGGGAAGTTCCACGGAATGATCTGACCGACTACGCCGATGGGTTCGCGCAGGACAATAGACAGGTCTTCGGAGTCAAGCTGGGTGGCGGTGCCTTCTTCGCCGCGGATGACGCTGGCGAAATAACGGAAATGGTCGGAAGCCAGCGGGATGTCGGCGGCGCGGGTTTCGCGGATAGGTTTACCGTTGTCCAGCGTTTCCTGCAAGGCGAACAATTCCAAGTTTTCGTCAATCACATCGGCGATTTTGTTGAGTATGGCGGCGCGTTCGGTGGTGGTAGTCTTGCGCCATGTTTTGAATGCTTCTTGCGCGGCGGCAACCGCAGCATCGACATCGGCATCGGATGCATCGGTAAATTTAGCTAACAATTCTCCGTTGGCGGGATTGTAGGAATCCAAAAGCGCGCCGGGTTTGGTCCACACGCCGTTAATCAAGAGGCCGTACTCTTTATCAAACACATTTAAATCTTTTGCCATGATGCTGTCTCCTTAGTTGTCTTTCTTAGGTTTTGGACGTTCCTCAAACGTCGTCTGAAAATAGAATAGTATTTTTTCTCTTTCAGTTCAAGCATTAAAAGTGATAACGTTCTCAAAATTCCAAATATGTAATTTTCTAAAATAGGAAATCCAATCCGATAAGGCTTGACCCCGCATGGAAATGAAGCGGGTTTGTTAATGTAATTAAAGTTTTCAGACGACCTTTTTTACATGATATGTGTAAGAATTTTTCAGCGTCTTGGTGGGCATATTTTCAGGCAGGCAAAATGTTATGGTATAACATTTTATTTCTTATTTTTCAAAAAGATAGGGTGTTGACACAGCGAAATGAAGGGGAGTATTCTCATTTACAGGAGGGGTTACCTCCTACCCGACCTTTTACGGATTTCTGACGAATGCCAAGGAGAACACCATGAAGATGCAAGCAGTTGTTGTGAATCAAAATGTAGCAGGCGATGTAGAAGTTGTAGAACGCGAAGTGCGCCCGTTGGAATACGGCGAGGCGTTGGTTGAAGTCGAATATTGCGGCGTGTGCCATACCGACTTGCACGTTGCGGCAGGCGACTACGGCGAAAAACCGGGACGCGTGTTGGGACACGAAGGCATCGGTATCGTCAAAGAAGTCGCTCCGGGCGCGAACGCCCTGAAAGTCGGCGACCGCGTCAGCATCGCATGGTTGTTCCAAAGCTGCGGTTCGTGCGAATACTGTAATACCGGCCGCGAAACCTTGTGCCGTTCCGTATTGAACGCAGGCTACACCGCCGACGGCGGTATGGCGACCCACTGTATCGTTGATGCGGACTACGCCGTCAAAGTACCCGACGGCCTCGACCCTGCGCAAGCTTCCAGCATTACCTGCGCCGGCGTTACCACTTACAAAGGCGTGAAAGTTTCCGGCGTGCGTCCGGGACAATGGATTGCCGTTTACGGCGCGGGCGGTCTGGGCAACTTGGGTGTCCAATACGCGAAAAAAGTATTCGGCGCACACGTTGTCGCCATCGACATCAACGATGAAAAACTGGCATTCGCTAAAGAAAGTGGCGCAGATTTGGTCATCAACGCCGCCAAAGAAGACGCAGCCAAAGTGATTCAGGAAAAAACCGGCGGCGCACACGCAGCCGTTGTTACCGCCGTATCCGCCGCCGCGTTCAACTCCGCTGTGGACTGCGTCCGTGCAGGCGGCCGCGTCGTTGCCATCGGTCTGCCGCCCGAATCTATGGACCTGTCCATCCCTCGTCTGGTCTTGGACGGCATCGAAGTGGTTGGCTCACTGGTCGGTACGCGCAAAGACTTGGAAGAAGCCTTCCAATTCGGTGCGGAAGGCTTGGTCGTACCGAAAGTCCAACTGCGCGCCTTGGACGAAGCTCCGGCAATCTTCCAAGAAATGCGCGAAGGCAAAATCACCGGCCGCATGGTTATCGACATGAAAAAAGAATGCGGCTGCGGTCATCATTAATTTGATGTAGGCAGTTGACTAAAAAGGTCGTCTGAAACCTTGTTTTGGGTTTCAGACGACCTTTAATTTATCGGCATGAAAATAAAAAACTTGCGCCGTCATTCACGCACCGACAGGTATGATGGCAGTTGACTCAACGAATGGCCAAATCTCTAAATCTTCGCAAGTATTCTCATAAAAAGGTCGTCTGAAAAACCCCAAATCCGTTTTTCAGACGACCTTTTGTTCCACCTTACAAGCGCGTGACGCTCAAGACGCCTTTGACGTCGCCGAGGCTGGCGAGGACGCGCGGGAGGTCGTTGACTTGTTTGACTTCGAGCGTGAACCTCATGCTGGCTTCCAAGTCGCGGGACTGGGTTTGCACGGCGGTAACGTTGAGTTTGTGGCGGGCGAGTGCATCGGATACGTCGCGCAAAAGCCCTGAGCGGTCTTGGGCGCGGATTTCGACATCGACGGCGAACACTTGTCCTTCCTGCAATGCCGCCCAGCTTGCGTCCAGCACTTTCTCAGGCGCTTGTTCAGCGAGGTGTTGGAAGGACGGGCAGGTTTTGCGGTGTACCGAAATACCGCGCTCGCGGGTAACGAAGCCGACAATATCGTCGGGCGGCGCGGGTTTGCAGCATTTGGCAAGCGTGGTCATCAAGCCGTCTTCGCCATCGATGAGTACACCCGTTTTGCCGCCTTTTTTGATTTTGGACTGTTTGACGATGGTGGTTTCGCTGACGGGTACGGGCGGCGGTTCGTTCAGCGTGCCGCAGGCTTTTTGGATGGCGCGGTTGGAAATCTCGCCCTGTCCGACGGCGGTGTAGAGGTCGTCGAGTTTTTTGTAGCCGAGGTTTTCGGCAAGCTCTTGCAGGTTGGGCTTGGGCGTGAGTTTGGCAAGCTGCTTGTCGAGTTGGACGCGGCCTTCTTCGCGCACGGTGTCGGCGTTTTGCTGGCGGATGTAGGCGCGGATTTTGCTGATTGCCTTGCTGGATTTGACCCAGCCTTCGTAGAGCCAGTTGACGGAAGGATGCCCTTTTTTGGCGGTAATGATTTCGACGCGCTGTCCGTTTTCAAGCGGGGTGGACAGCGGCACGATTTGCCCTTCGACTTTCGCGCCGCGGCAACGGTCGCCGATGCTGCTGTGTAAGGCGTAGGCGAAGTCGATGGGGGTTGCGCCCGTGGGCAGGGAGAGGACTTTGCCGTGCGGGGTCAGGACGTAAATCGTGTCGTTGAAAAGCTCGGTTTTGAAGGCGGCGGCAAGGTCTTCCTTGCCACTTTCCGCCATGTTTTCGCGCCAGTCCAAGAGTTGGCGCAACCAGGCGATTTTTTGTTCGTAGGCGGAATCGCCCTTGCCTCCCTCTTTGTAACGCCAGTGGGCGGCGACACCGAATTCGTTGAATTGGTGCATATCGAAGGTGCGGATTTGCACTTCCACGCCTTTGTCTTCCGGGCCGACGATGACGGTGTGCAAACTTTTATAGCCGTTGCCTTTAGGGTTGGCGATGTAGTCGTCGAACTCGCCCGGGATGGGTTGCCAGAGGCTGTGGACGATACCCAGCGTGGTGTAACACTCGGGGACGGTATCGACCAGAATCCGCACGGCGCGGATGTCAAAGAGGCCGTCGAAGCTGAGTTTTTTCTTCACCATTTTTTTGTAAATGGAGTAGATGTGTTTCGGGCGACCGGCTACTTCGAAGTGAACGTTGTATTTTTTGAGCTCCGCGCGCAGGATGTTGAGGAAGTTTTCGATGTATTCGAGGCGTTCGGTGCGTTTTTCGTCCAAAAGCAGCGCGATTTCGCGGTATTTTTCGGGTTCTTGATGGCGGAAGCCAAGGTCTTCGAGCTGCCATTTAAGTTGCCACACGCCCAAACGGTTGGCGAGCGGAGCGAAGATGTCGAGGGTTTCTTTGGCGACGGCGCGTTTTTCGGGGCTGTCGGGAACCTCGCTGAGAAACTGCATGGTGCGGGTGCGCATGGCGAGCTTGATCAACACGACGCGGATGTCAGTTACCATCGCCAGCAGCATTTTACGCATGGTTTCGGCTTGCTGGGCGCGCTCTTCGGGCGTAGCGAGGCTGTCCACACGGGCGAAGTGGGTGAGCTTCTGCACTTCGTCCACACCTTTGACCAGCTCGGCGACAGTACTGTTGCAGCGTTCGGAAACCAATAGATTCCAGTCGGGGACGTAGCGTCCGATGTCGGCAAGCAGGGTCGCGGCGACGGCATCGGGGAGCAGGTCGAATTCATTGACCATCTGCGCCGCGCCGAGAAAATGGTCGAGCAGCGGCTCACCATACGGCGTGACGGCATCGGCAGGATAATGCGTCTCGGCCAGCGACAAGGCCGTCTGAAGCAGCTTTTGCGCAGGTTCGGGCAAACCGGCGGTGTGCGCGTCAAACCACGCGCGGGATTCTTGCAGCGGTGCGGCGGGGATTTCCGGTGTTTGTCGTGTGTTGCTCATGGCGTGCCGTTTCTCCGTTTGTTTTGTTTCGACATAGCGGCTGTATTGTAGCAGCTTGCCCGTATTTTGCGGCAAAGCATGTTTCAGACGGCCTGGGCTACCCAACTTGCAATAACATATAAACATCAAAATAAAACAAACAATTAGCGTGTAAATGTGCTTGCAGTGAAAAAATATTGGGAATAATATCAATGCAAGTAATAATTTTTATCAAGAAGGAGATGAGTATGAAATTTTTAGCTGCTTTGCTGTGGCCGGCCATGTTGCTGCCCATTTTGTCTCATGCCGATAGCGGCATTCAGACGGTCTCTGTTTCTCAAGCATATGCGGATGACGCAACGGGCTGCGAGCAGCTTTATCCTGTAAATAGCTTCGAGAGTTTGTTCAGGCAGATGGCAGGCACGCTGCGCAGCGCCTGTTTGCTTGATATGCCGCCTGAAGATTTAGCGAAAAAGTGGCAGATTCCCGTGTACCGGCGCTATGTGCGGCTTTCCGGCCGTTTGCGGCCTGACGGAGAAAAACAGGCGGTACTCAGATGGAAAGACAAGGCAGAGCGGCAGAAATGGCTCAAACACAGGCGGCGTAAGCTAAAACGGCCGACCGACGGCTTTACGGTAGTGCATCAGACCAACTACGACGGCAGCACTTTTTTAGAAATCGAAGCAACGCCTGATTATTTAAAGCATTACCGTTCGCTGTTTCCTGACAACCGTTATCCCGAGGATTTGCCCCTGCCAAGAATTGCTTTGCATCCAATGTTTAGGCCTATACTTTGTTCTGATTCTGCTGTAAGTTTTGAAAAATCATTAGAGGCTATTGACAACAACGGTCATATTAAGGATTTTCATGCAAGATTGTCTATTAAAGATAGTGTATCTCTATACTTTATGCATGATAACCAAGAAAATATGAGATGTAGCAAGGAAATATCTTATATTCAATATGAAAAAAATTATTTTATCACCAATTAAAATTAAAAATTTACTCTAACAATTAATAGGAGAATTATTATGGCAACAGTTCAAAATGCACAAATCCGGCAGCATTTTATTCGCATGGGCATGCCTAAAAAGGAGATTGATAGCATCATGCGGGATAATGTTATTATGCAAAAGACTCATATTTTTATCAATAAATGGGGGCTATCAAGTATTCGTGTCGATCATCATGTTCCAGCCACTTATACAACGAGAAAATTAAAAGGAGACATTGAATACCGTGAGATGGTATTTGGAAAAGATTATCTTACGGCTTCTGATTATGCCCATGAAATCGAGCATGGTATTTCTGATACTGTTTATAGACTAGATCTTGCTGATAAGAGAAATCCAACAAAAAACCTTAGCAAGTAATAATTTTTATCAAGAAGGAGATGAGTGTGAAATTTTTAGCTGCTTTGTTGTGGCCGGCCATGTTGCTGCCCATTTTGTCTCATGCTGATAGCGGCATTCAGACGGTCTCTGTTTCTCAAGCATATGCGGATGACGCAACGGGCTGCGGGCAGCTTTATCCTGTAGAGAGCTTCGAGAATTTGTTCAGACAGATAGCCGGCACGCTGCATAGTGCCTGTTTGCTTGATATGCCGCCTGAAGATTTAGCGAAAAAGTGGCAGATTCCCGTGTACCGGCGCTATCTGCGGCTTTCCGGCCGTTTGCGGCCTGACGGAGAAAAACAGGCGGTACTCAGATGGAAAGACAAGGCAGAGCGGCAGAAATGGCTCAAACACAGGCGGCGTAAGCTAAAACGGCCGACCGACGGCTTTACGGTAGTGCATCAGACCGACTACGACGGCAGTACTTTTTTAGAAATCGAAGCAACGCCTGATTATATAAAACGATACCGTTCATTGTTTCCTGACGACCGTTATCCTGATGATTTGCCGAAACCCTATGTTTCATCTCATATCCTAAGCCCGGTCAGCGTATGCTTTAACAATGGAACAGAACAAGTTTTTCCTAGGTATACGGTAGTAAAACAAGTAGCAGTAGATGAAAACAACCATTTGATCGGGAGTGATAGACATTTGGTTATAAGGGAGGAGAAAGGTGCAGGAATATTATTTCAGCATCCAACAGACAAATGCATTAATGATATTTCCAGCATCTTTCTTATCAGATAGTCGATAGTATTTAATTTTAAAGGTATATGGTATGGCTACAACACACAAATCCGGCAGCATTTTTTAAAATTAGGGATGCCTGTTTCGGAAGTTAATCAGATTATTCGGGATTCAATTTTACTGGGGCAAACCCATAACTTTATCAATCAATGGGGGTTAGGGAGTATTCAAGCAAACACTAAATATTCCGGCATATTTTTCCAAAGCAAACTAATTGGCAGTAAAGAAAATAGAAGTATTGTATTCGGTACGGCAGACAAAAGATATCTGACTGCTTCTGATTGGGCTCATGAGTTAGGACATGGTTTGTCGAAAACAATTTCCAAGCTTGATCTTGATATTGATGGAAATCGCAATATAACAGCGAATGAATATGCACGAAGATTTGTTTATGAAGAAGGAAAAGCCGAATACAACCGTTTTCAGTTTGATTTGCGGAACAATCCCAAAGAAACCAAATACGGATCGGATACGGCAGCAATCAAGGCGATGAACCAACAACAGGCTTATGTCTGACGGCAAGCGCGCAGAAAACGGCGTAGAAGCTTTGAAAGATTTGGACAGCGACAATAATAATATCATTAATCAATATGATGAATTGTGGGGCGAGCTAAGAATCTGGCATGACGAAAACAGTAACGGGAAAACGGAGGAAGGAGAGCTTTCTCTATTGTCCGACTGGGATATCCAATCGATCTCTTTGGATTTTGCAGAAATCAATCTGAAAGATGAAGCCGATAATAAAATATTATTTGAATCAGAAGTGGTTTTGGAAAACGGGGAAAGGCGCAAGGTTGCCGATATTGATTTCCAAAACGACAAAGGAATTTACAATGAGTTGGCAGGTGAAATTTCAGCAGAGACAGCCGCTGATGTCGTGTATCCGACGGAAATTTCAACATCGGTTATACTGCCCAGAGAAAATACTGCATATATCCCGGCCGTATAAACACGTTATCAGATATGGCTTCCAAAGATATTTGGCAGGATAATCCTTTTGCGTGAGGCATTCAGACGGCCTTTGCCCAATCAAACCCATTTTCGGAGGATTTTTAATGAAACTGTATTACTACGACCATTGCCCGTTTTGCGTGCGTGCGCGGATGGCGGCGGGGCTGTTTGGCGCGGACGTTGAAGAAGTCGTGCTGGCAAACGACGACGAGGCAACGCCGATCGGCATGATCGGCGCGAAACAAGTGCCCATCCTGCAAAAAGAAGACGGTTCGTTTATGGGCGAGAGTTTGGACGTTGTCCGCTATCTTGACCGCGAGGGTCGTCTGAAAGATGAAACCCGCCCCGAAATCCAGGCATGGTTGGACAAAGTGGGCGAATACAACCTGAAACTCGTCCATCCGCGCGTGGTGAAAATCGGTTTGCCCGAATTTGAAACGCCGGAAGCGGTGAAATATTTCACGGACAAAAAAGAGAAAAATATCGGCAGCTTCGCCACCAATTTGGACAAAACCGGTCAGTATGTGCAACAGCTGAACGAGGATTTGGCAGAACTGGAAACGCTGATGACCGAAGGCGGCACGGGCTTGAACGGCGAAGCCGGTATGGAAGACGTGTTGGTGTTCCCAATATTGCGCAACCTGACCGTTGTGCGCGGCGTCGAGTGGCCGCAAAAGATTATGGATTACCTGATGCGGATGAGCGAAGCATCGGGCGTGCCGCTGTATTTTGACTGCGCCTTGTAATAACCGAATCCGCCGGATAAAACAAACGGAAAGGTCGTCTGAAAACAGTTTTCAGACGACCTTTCCGTTTGCGCCCGCCCTACCTTCCGGGAGTGAATGGAATCAGGCGGAACAAGCATGGCGAGAAATTGTTGATGTATGACCCCGAACAGATCGGGTGATACATCAATAATTCCTAGCTGTGCTTATTGTGCGGCAGGTGCAGAAGCAGCAGCTGCGGCTGCGCCTTCAGCGGCGCTGCGTTGGTAGCCTTTGTCTTTCATACATGCATCGAACACGGCGCGGTCTTGGTTGGCACCGGAAGCTTGTTGACATTGAACGATTGCCTCTTCAACGCTTACGCTAGGGGTTTTAGCTTCTTCAGTAGTTTTGCTGCTAGAGCAGGCACCCAGCATCAGGCTTGCAGCGGCAACGGCGATCAATAAAGTTTTCATGTCGTATATTCCTATTGTGATTGATGGTTTACAGCGCAAATTTGCGTCTGTCCCAAAACAGAGTCCCATTAGTACGATTTAGTTTCATTTACATATGAAAGTTTTCGATAAGTTTGAACTATGACAGTAAATGCCGTCAGAAAATGATAAGCGGTTTCAAAAATTTAAGAAACATAAACACCGACGCCACCGCAATGTAAAAAATTCCCTTATCGACTCGGCAACGCAGCCGAACAACCATACCCCGCCCGCCTGCCGTTGGGCGGCGCAAGGGTTTTATGGCATAATCCCGCTTACCTTTCCATACCGCAGAAGCCACATTCATTTTCTGCGGCTTGCCGTACACCGGCCGCACACTTTGCCAGCGGCATCCTATAAAACACATCATCAAAACATTCTCCCGTTTCAGACGACCCCTCGCGGCATGCCGCATCCCGTCTGGACAGAAAGATACCGCCATGAATCCATTCGCCTCACTCGGGCTGGGCAGCGAACTCGTTTCCGCGCTGACCGAACAAGGTTACGAAAACCCGACGCCCATCCAAGCCGCCGCCATCCCCAAAGCACTCGCCGGTCATGATTTACTCGCCGCCGCCCAAACCGGCACAGGCAAAACCGCCGCCTTTATGCTGCCCAGTCTGGAACGCCTCAAACGCTACGCCACCGCCAGTACCTCGCCCGCGATGCACCCCGTGCGTATGCTCGTATTGACCCCGACGCGCGAACTCGCCGACCAAATCGACCAAAACGTGCAGGGCTATATCAAAAATCTGCCGCTGCGCCACACCGTCCTCTTCGGCGGCGTCAACATGGACAAACAAACCGCCGACCTGCGCGCCGGCTGCGAAATCGTCGTCGCCACCGTCGGCAGGCTGCTTGACCACGTCAAACAAAAAAACATCAACCTCAACAAAGTCGAAATCGTCGTTCTCGACGAAGCCGACCGTATGTTGGATATGGGCTTCATCGACGACATCCGCAAAATCATGCAGATGCTGCCCAAACAACGCCAAACCCTGCTCTTTTCCGCAACGTTTGCCCCGCCCATCCGCAAACTCGCCAAAGACTTCATGAACGCGCCCGAAATCGTCGAAGTTGCCGCGCAAAACACCACCAGCGCCAATGTCGAGCAACACATCATCGCCGTTGACGCGCTTAAAAAACGCAACCTCCTAGAGCGGCTGATTGTCGATTTGCAGATGAACCAAGTCATCGTGTTCTGCAAAACCAAACAAAGCGTCGACCAAGTTACCCGCGACCTCGTGCGCCGAAACCTCGCCGCCCAATCCATCCACGGCGACAAATCCCAGCAAAGCCGCCTCGAAACCCTCAACGCCTTCAAAGAAGGCAGCCTGCGCGTCCTCGTCGCCACCGACGTCGCCGCACGCGGACTGGACATCGCCGAGCTGCCCTTTGTCATCAACTACGAATTGCCAACCCAGCCCGAAGACTACGTCCACCGCATCGGACGCACCGGTAGGGCAGGCGCGGACGGCGTTGCCATTTCCCTGATGGACAAAACCGAACAAAAAATGTTTGAAGCCATCAAAGAGCTGACCGGTAACGACTTGGCAGTCGAACGCATCGAAGGCTTCGAGCCGAACTGGTGGGGAACCGACGCCGACGGCGATGCCGCCACAGACACCCAACCCGCACCGACCCGCAGCCGCAGCAGCGACAGAAACCGCTCCGAACGGAACAACCGCAGCGAACGCAATGAACGTAACGAGCGTAACGACCGCGGCGACAAATTCCCCAAAGCGGACAAAGCCGATCCCGGCGCCGCCTGTGGCACCATCGCCGGACGAAGCCGCCGCAGCCGCAGGGAACGCCAACCCTGCGCCCTGCTGCAACCCAATTACGGCACGAAATAAATTCGCTTCTCCACAAAGCCTAAAAGGTCGTCTGAAACGACTGAACTGCCCCCCAAATCTTGGACACTCATAAAAGCCTATTCAGGCGCTCTGTGCAAGCTGGGTTCTGTATGCGACAGGACTCAGCTTTTTCAATTTCAAACTGCAACGCTCCCGGTTGTAGTAATCCATATAGTCATCTATCTGCTTCATCAATTCGTCCACCGTCAATTCCCCTGCGTTATAGAAACACTCCGTCTTCAGCACCGCAAAGAAACTCTCCATCGGTGCATTGTCCCAGCAGTTCGCCTTACGCGACATGCTTTGAACCATGGAATGCTCCGCAAGCAATTCCCTATACCCCGCCGTACGGTACAGCACACCTTGGTCGGAATGCAGCATCGTTCCCTTATCAGTCAGACGGGGTGCGGCTTTTTCGAGCATTTCCTTCACCATTTCGCTGTTAGCATTGCGGCTCATGGCGTAGGCGACGATTTCTCGGTTGAACAAGTCCAAGATTGGCGAGAGGTACAGTTTGCCGTCGCTCCCTTTGAGTTCGGTCACGTCGGTCAGCCATTTTTCGTTGGGCTTTCGGGCTTTGAACCGGCGTTTGAGGAGGTGTTCCGATATTTCGCCCATGGCGGGATGGCGGTAGGCTTTTTTCGCCCGTATTTTGGCTTTCAGCCCCATCTGTTTCATCAACCGAGCTGCTTTTTTGCGGTTCCAATCCAATGCTGCGGCAATGCGCCTTTGCCCGTAGCGTCCTTTATGCCGTTCGTAGATTTCGGCGATAAGGGCTTTGTCGGCTTCATCGGGGTCGGGTCGGTCTTGGTGATGGTAGTAAAAGCTGCTTTTGGGCAGGTTTGCGATGTGCAGCAGGTATTTGAGCGGGTGTTGCGCCCTCAGTGCTTGGACGGTTTGGCTTTGTCCTTTTCGGTCCGCTTTGGGCTGAGGGCTTTTAACTCCTTTAGGTAGGCAACCTCTGCGCGCATATAGCACAACTCTTCGATAAGCTCTGCCTGTGTTTTTTCGTTGTCGGGTTTGTCGGCGATGAAGGGGTTTTTGCGGTGTTGGGGCATGGTTTTGGATTGGGGATGTTCGAGTGCGCCGATGCCGCCTTCCTGATAGGCGCGTATCCATCGCCGCAGGTGGGTTTGGGAAATGCCGTAATGGTCTGCGGTACGCTGTTGGCTGCGTATGTGCAGGTAGTGGAGTACGGCTTGGTATTTGAAGTGTAATGTATATTTGCTCATAAAAAACTGCACCTTGTGAGTTGGAGGGGATGTATCCAACTTTTGGGGTGCAGTTCAAACTCTTCAGACGACCTTTCTTCATTTTTCACAGGAATATCTCAAATCCCCGCGCAGCCCACCCCTTCAGCCTGCCGCCTGTTTTTTCCAATCGACACGCTCTGCCAAATCGGTATTGAAATGCGCGCCGATGTTTTGCCGCCTTGCGTATGCGGCTTGGGCGACGGCGAGGCTGCATTCGAGCAGGTTGCGGTTTTCATATTCGGACGCGGTGTGCGGTTCGGCTTGGTTTTGTTTCCAAAGCCGCAGTTGGGCGATGGCGCGGCGCAGGCCGGTATCGTTGCGGAGGATGCCCAGATGGCGTTGGTTGAAGGTTTGCAGGACGGGGCGGCTGAATGTGTTTTGGAGGTCGTCTGAAAAGATGTCTGCTTCGGCGGAGGGGTTTTCAGACGACCTTTGGGACGGTGCGGTTTGGAACGCTTGTCCGTCCGCAATGGTCTGGGCGGCAAGCCTGGCGGTCACGACGCATTCGAGCAGGGAGTTGCTGGCGAGGCGGTTGGCTCCGTGCAGCCCTGTGCAGGCGGTTTCGCCTAAGGCGTAGAGCCGCGGCAGGGAGGTTCTGCCGTAGGGGTCGGTTTGGATGCCGCCGCAGGTGTAGTGTTGCACGGGGCGGACGGGGATGGCTTGGCGCGCGATGTCCAAGCCGCATTGGGATAGGCAGTGCCGATGGATGGATGGGAAATGCTGACGGACGAACTCTGCGGGTTGATGGCTGATGTCGAGTGAGACGAAATCTTGCGTTTGTTTGGCGATTTCGGCGGCGATGGCGCGGGCAACGATGTCGCGCGGCGCGAGTTCGGCGCGGCGGTCGTAATGCGGCATAAACCGTTCACCCGCTTGGTTGGTCAGAATGCCGCCTTCGCCGCGCACGGCTTCGGAAATCAGGAAGGTGCGGCCGTTTTCAGACGACCTTGCCAAGCCTGTGGGGTGGAATTGGATAAATTCGAGGTTTTCGACTGCGCAGCCTGCGCGTATCGCCATGGCGATGGCGTCGCCCGTGCATTCGGGCGGCGTGGTGGTGGCGGCGTAAATCTGTCCCAAGCCGCCGCCTGCGAGTACGGTATGGCGGGCGCGAATGCGGTAGGTTTCTTGCGTTCGGCGGTCGAGGACGGTCAGTCCGCATGCCGCGCCTGATTCGGTTTGAACGTCCAACGCCATTTGCCGCTCGCAAACGCGGATGTTCGGGCGGCGGCGTATTTGGGCAATCAGGCTCTGCATGACGGCTTCGCCCGTGTAGTCGGCGACGTGGGCGATTCGGCGGCAGGTATGCCCGCCTTCGCGCGTCAGGTGCAGGTTGTTATTATTTTGGTCGAACGCCACGCCCTGCGCCAGCAGCCATTCGATTGCCGGTTTGCCCTGCGACAGGATGGTGCGGACGGCGGCTTCGTCGCACAAGCCCGCGCCCGCTTCCAAGGTATCGGCAACGTGTTTTTCGATGTCGTCCTCTCCCGACCACGCCGCCGCAATTCCGCCTTGCGCATGGCGGCTGGCGGTGTCGTCCAGCCGGTTTTTGCACAAAATGACGATGCGGAACGATTCAGGCAGCGACAGGGCGAGCGTCAGTGCCGCCAGCCCGTTTCCGGCAATCAATACGTCGCAATCGGTTTGCATGGTGTTGTCCTTTGTTTGAGAGGTCGTCTGAAACGGTATAGTGGATTAAATTTAAACCAGTACGGCGTTGCCTCGCCTTGCCGTACTATTTGTACTGTCTGCGGCTTCGTCGCCTTGTCCTGATTTAAATTTAATCCACTATAATATGGACGGCAAATCAGGCGGGCCCCATGCCGTTGAACACATCCCCGCGTTTGAGTCCTGCCGCGAAGTCGAGCATACGCTGCAAAGGCAGTTTGGCGGCTTCGCCCAGCTTCCTGTCCAACAGAATTTCGTTGTGTCCGCTTGTCAGGGCGTATTTGATGCCGCCCAGCGAATTCATTGCCATCCACGGGCAGAACGCGCAGCTTTTGCAGCTTCCGCCATTGCCCGCCGTCGGGGCGGCGATAAATTCTTTGTCGGGCGCCTGCTTTTGCATTTCGTGCAGGATGCCCAAATCGGTCGCCACAATGAATTTTTTTTCGGGACGAGATACGGCGGCTTTGAGCAATTTGCTGGTCGAGCCGACCACGTCGCCCAGTTCGATGACGCTTTGCGGCGATTCGGGATGAACCAGCACCACCGCGTCGGGATGCTCCGCCTTCAACGCCGCCAGTTCCTGCCCTTTGAATTCGTTATGGACGATGCACGAACCCTGCCACAACAGCATATCCGCGCCCGTTTCGCGGCGGATGTAGTCGCCGAGGTGGCGGTCGGGTCCCCAAATCAGTTTCTCGCCGCGCGATTTCAGATACGACACGATTTCCAACGCCACCGAAGACGTTACCACCCAGTCGGCACGCGCTTTCACGGCTGCGGAAGTGTTGGCGTACACCACCACCGTGCGGTCGGGGTGTCGGTCGCAAAACGCCGAAAACGCCTCTTCCGGGCAACCCAAATCCAAAGAACATTCTGCTTCCAAATCAGGCATCAGCACCGTTTTTTCAGGGCAGAGGATTTTCGCACTCTCGCCCATGAAGCGCACGCCCGCCACCACCAGCGTACCGGCCTCGTGTTCCGCACCGAAGCGCGCCATCTCCAGCGAATCGCCCACGCATCCGCCCGTCTCCAAAGCCAAATCCTGAATCAGCGGATCAACATAATAGTGCGCCACCAAGACCGCGTTTTTCTCCTTCAGCAAGGCCTTGATTTCGTCTTTCAGACGACCTGCCGTCTCGCGGTCGGGCGTGTCGGCAACCTTCGCCCACGCCTGACGGATTTGGCAGGCGGAAGTCGGCGTTTGGATGAGGGGCATATCGTAGTCGAACGAGCGGCGGGCGGCGGTTTGCATGATGTTTCCTTGTAGCTGGTTTTCAGACGGCATGAAGGTTTGCCGTCTGTTTTTCAAACTGTTTTTATATTATGCTCAACTTGAGTATAATATGCAAGGTCGTCTGAAACCAGGTTTGAGATACCGCAAAACCGACCCGCTTCGTTCCGACAAACCGCTTTGGTTTACAATAAAGCCTTTCCCACCCGCAGAAAGCCGAGCATGGATGCCTACCCCGAAGCCGAAGCCCCGCCGCAAAGCATCGTCGAGCTGGTTCCCGTATTGATTGCCGTTACCGACGGCGGTCTGCGGGTGTTGACCGTCGCCCAAGGCACGCTCCTGCCCAACGGCCCGCTCTCCCCCCTGCGCAATTCCCTGCAGGCGGGCGTGAAGCTGTGGGTCGCCAAGCAGACTTCGCAGCCTATGGGCTATGTGGAACAGCTTTACACCTTTGTCGATACCCACCGCCGCAACGAACACGGCATGCCCGTACTGTACGTCAGCTATTTGGGGCTGGTGCGCGAGGCAGCCGACAGCATCCTGCATCCTGACGCGAAATGGCAGGACTTCTACGGCTATTTCCCGTGGGAAGACTTGCGCACCGACGGCGGACAGCGCGACACCATCGTCAGCCGCCTGCGCATTTGGGCAAACTCGGCGGACACGGAGGAAGTGCGCCAAAAGCGGCTCAAGCGCATTCATTTGTGCTGGGGGGTCGAACCGGAAAACTGGTCGGAAGAATACGTTTTGCAACGCTATGAAATGTTGTATGAAAGCGGCCTGATAGCGGAGGCCGCCGAGCCGCAGGCAAACTTCGACTTCGCGCTCACGGGGCAGCCCATGCGCCACGACCACCGCCGCGTGCTGGCAACCGCCCTTTCCCGCCTGCGCGCCAAAATCAAATACCGCCCCGTAATTTTCGAACTGATGCCGCCCGAATTCACGCTGCTGCAACTGCAAAACAGCGTCGAAGCCATCAGCGGCAGATTGCTGCACAAGCAAAACTTCCGCCGCCAGATTCAGCAGCAAAACCTCATCGAACCGTCGGATACCGGCGTATCGGGCAGCAAAGGCCGTCCCGCACAGCTTTACCGCTTCCGCGACGACGTCCTGCCCGACAGGCTGATTTCGGACATCGGACTGCCGCTGGGCAGCCGTTAGCCCGTTTTCAGACGACCTCAAATGAAGTTTTGCCCCATCGGTGCAACATCAATCTTTTCAAAAAAGGAAACCCCATGTCGTCTGAAGACACCCTCTTCCCCCTGCCCGACACCCTGCTGCGCCCCATAGTCGAACAAGCCCTGAGCGAAGATTTGGGCAGGCGTGGCGACATTACGTCCGCCGCCGTCATCGCGCCCGACAAAACCGCCAAACTCTTCCTCGTCAGCCGCGAAGACGGCGCCATCGCCGGCATGGACTTGGCGCGCCTCGCCTTTCAGACGATGGATCCGTCCGTCCGCTTCCAAACCGAAATCCAAGACGGGCAAGCCGTCCGTGCAGGTCAGACGCTGGCTGCCGTAGAAGGCAACGCCCGCGCGCTGCTCGCCGCCGAACGCACCGCGCTCAACTACCTCACGCACTTAAGCGGCATCGCCACCGCCACCGCGCGTGCCGTTGCCGAAGTCGCCGAATACGGCACAGACATCGTGTGCAGCCGCAAAACCATCCCCCTGCTGCGCGTCCTGCAAAAATACGCCGTCAGGGCGGGCGGCGGCGTGAACCACCGCATGGGTTTGGACGACGCCGTGCTCATCAAAGACAACCACCTCGCCTATTGCGACAGCATCGCCCAAGCAGTTCGGCAGGCAAAACAGGCGGTCGGACCGTTGACTTGCGTAGAAATCGAAGTGGACACGTTGGCACAACTGGACGAAGCCATCGCAGCGGGCGCGGAACGAATTTTGCTGGACAATATGGACGACGAAACCCTGAAAGAAGCGGCAAACCGCTGCCACACGCAAACCGCCCACCCCCACACCATCTATTGCGAAGCATCGGGCGGCATCGGCTTCGACCGCTTACGGAGCGTGGCGCAAACCGGCGTGGACGGCATCGCCCTCGGCTATCTGACCCACAGCAGCCGATCGCTGGACATAGGTTTGGATTTCGTGGCGTAAATTTCGCCGAAGACAGCGGCGCAGAAAGAAAATCCATTCAAAAACGCCCGTTTCGTCATTCCCTCACAGGCGGGGTAAAGATGACGAAACGGGCGTTTTCTGGAGTGGATTAAAATTGCAATGATACAGCGTTGCCAACGTCCTTATGGACTATATTATTTTCGACACGCAACTTACCGATTGTCATCATTCCCGCCCCCGCCTACGCGAGGACAGGCTACGGCGGGAATCCATCGTAAAACTTGAGAAACTTTGATTTGAAAAAGATTTCTGAATTTCAAAAATGGATTCCCGCCTGCACAGGAATAACGGAAAAAGTATTCGGATAAGTGGTATATGTGATACGGCAAACAAGGTTACAGTTACGCAAAGGTCGTCTGAAACCATGTTTCAGGTTTTCAGACGACCTCAATCCAGATCACTTTCGGGCAGTTCTGCCGAACCCATACGGCGCAGGATGATGTTGGTTTTGTTGCGCAGGCGTTTGCTTTTGGGGTTGTCGGCGTAAAACAGCGGCGCGGGGACGCGGGCGGCGAGTTTGGCGGCCTGCTGTTTGGTCAGGTTGGCGGCGGGTCTTTTGTAGAAATACTGGGACGCGGCTTCTGCGCCGAATACGCCGTAGTGCCATTCGATGGCGTTCAGATACAGCTCGAAAATGCGGTCTTTGTCGGTAACGGCTTCCATCATCGCGGTAATCGCGGCTTCTTCGCCTTTGCGGACATAGCTGCGGCTTTCGTTCAGAAACAGGTTTTTAGCAAGCTGTTGGCTGATGGTCGAGCCGCCTGCTTTGACTTCGCCGCTTTGTTTGTTGCGCTTGATGGCGTATTGGATGCCGCCCCAGTCGAAGCCGCCGTGTTCGGCGAATTTGGCGTCTTCGGAGGCAATCAGGGCTTTTTTCAGATTAACCGAAATGCGGTCGTAAGGCACCCAGCGGTAATCGAGCGCGACATCTTTGCCTTCGCTTTGAAACTGCCGCATCCGCATCGCCATGAAGGCGGTTTTATTCGGCGCGACGGCGCGGTAAGTGATGATGTTGCCGTACACATAAGCGTTGAAAAAGATAAATGCGCCCAAAGGCAGGGCAATCAGCCATTTGATGATGCGGAACATTTTATAACTCTCTCATATATTGGACGACGGGCAGGACATCGGGCGCAAAGCCGCGCCAAAGACGGTAGGAAGCTGCCGCCTGTCCGACCAGCATACCCAATCCGTCGGCGGTTTGTTTGGCGCCTGATTGGCGGGCAAACGCTAAAAACGGCTCTGCCACCTCGCCGTAAACCATATCGTAAGCCAAAGTGCAATGTTCAAAAATTTTCGGCGACACGGCGGGAAGCTGTCCGCTTAAGCCGCCGGATGTACCGTTGATGATGATGTCGAAGCCGCCTTCCAGTTCATCCAAAGGTACGGCTTCAATATCGAAATGCGCCGCCATTTCCGCCGCTTTGGCGTGGGTTCGGTTGGCGATAACGATGCGCGCGGGGCGGTATTCCTTCAATACGGGAATCACGCCGCGCACCGCGCCGCCCGCGCCGAGCAGCAAGACGGTTTTGCCCGACAGTTCCACGCCCAGCCTCTTTGAAATATCGTCCGTCAGTCCGAGCCCGTCGGTATTGTCACCGCGTATTTTACCGTTTTCCAGCAAAATCAGCGTATTGACCGCACCTGCCGCCAAAGCGCGTTCGGAATGTTCGTCCGACAAGGCAAACGCTTCCTGCTTGAACGGTACGGTAACATTCGCCCCGCGCCCGCCGTCGGCAAAAAACGCTTCAACTGCCTGCGCGAAACCGCCGATGTCGGCGCAAATTCGTTCATATTCGATTTCAACGCCTTCCTGCAAGGCAAACTGCCGATGGATTTGCGGCGATTTGCTGTGTGCGACGGGGTTGCCGAAAACGGCATAACGGGGAGCAGTGTTCATAAAAATCCTATCCGGCAGGACAAATGCAAAGACCGCCCATTATAACCGCCTTTGCCGCCTCATACCGCTGTTTTCCAATAAATCCAAATACGCATCGGATTGTTGACAATCAGGTCGTCTGAAACTATATTCCGCAAGTCAGAAATTTAACGGATTTGCGGTTTCAGACGACCTTCGGCATGATAAAATGCAGCAGATTTTCCTCGAGATTGCGTATCCGTTACTTCCCATTAGGAGCCGAAAATGTCTATCAAAGACGCAGTAAAACTGATTGAAGAAAGCGAAGCCCGCTTCGTAGATTTGCGCTTTACCGATACCAAAGGCAAGCAGCACCACTTCACCGTCCCCGCCCGCATCGTCCTCGACGACCCCGAAGAGTGGTTTGAAAACGGTCAGGCGTTTGACGGCTCGTCCATAGGCGGCTGGAAAGGCATTCAGGCATCCGACATGCAGTTGCGTCCCGACCCTGCGACTGCCTTCATCGACCCCTTCTACGACGATACCACCGTCGTCCTCACCTGCGACGTCATCGACCCCGCCGACGGTCAAGGCTACGACCGCGACCCGCGCTCCATCGCCCGCCGCGCCGAAGCCTACCTCAAATCCTCCGGCATCGGCGACACTGCCTACTTCGGCCCCGAACCTGAATTCTTCGTCTTCGACGGTGTAGAGTTTGAAACCGATATGCACAAAACCCGTTACGAAATCACGTCCGAAAGCGGCGCATGGGCAAGCGGCCTGCACATGGACGGTCAAAACACCGGCCACCGCCCTGCCGTCAAAGGCGGCTACGCCCCCGTCGCCCCGATTGACGCCGGACAAGACCTGCGCTCCGCCATGGTGAACATCTTGGAAGAACTCGGCATCGAAGTCGAAGTCCACCACGCCGAAGTCGGTACCGGCAGCCAAATGGAAATCGGCACGCGCTTCGCCACCTTGGTCAAACGTGCCGACCAAACCCAAGACATGAAATACGTCATCCAAAACGTTGCCCACAACTTCGGCAAAACCGCTACCTTCATGCCCAAACCCATCATGGGCGACAATGGCAGCGGTATGCACGTCCACCAATCCATCTGGAAAGACGGTCAAAACCTGTTCGCAGGCGACGGCTACGCCGGCTTGAGCGACACCGCGCTCTACTACATCGGCGGCATCATCAAACACGCCAAAGCCCTGAACGCGATTACTAATCCGTCCACCAACTCCTACAAACGCCTCGTGCCGCACTTCGAAGCACCGACCAAGCTTGCCTACTCTGCCAAAAACCGTTCCGCGTCCATCCGCATCCCGTCCGTGAACAGCAGCAAGGCACGCCGCATCGAAGCGCGTTTCCCCGACCCGACCGCCAACCCATACTTGGCGTTCGCCGCCCTGCTGATGGCGGGTTTGGACGGCATCCAAAACAAAATCCATCCGGGCGACCCTGCCGATAAAAACCTCTACGACCTGCCGCCGGAAGAAGACGCACTCGTCCCAACCGTCTGCGCCTCTTTGGAAGAAGCCCTCGCCGCCCTCAAAGCCGACCACGAATTTCTGCTGCGCGGCGGCGTGTTCAGCAAAGACTGGATCGACAGCTACATCACCTTCAAAGAAGAAGACGTACGCCGAATCCGCATGGCGCCGCATCCGTTGGAATTTGAAATGTATTACAGCCTGTAATCCGCATTTCCAGTCAGGCTAAACGAAAGGTCGTCTGAAAACCTAGAAACAAGGTTTTCAGACGACCTCTTTTTGTTTATTCAAAATACGGCCTGCCGGCCAAAGCAAAAAGTATTAAAATAACAGCAATCAAACGACACAAACCCTGCCGATAATAAAAACTGTCGTCATTCAAGCGCACACCTACCCTTCCCTGAAAAGCCGTCCTACCTTTCAGACGACCTTTCTTTCCAACCTCAAAACAAGGAGTGTTACAATGAAAGCAGCACGTTTTTACGATAAAGGCGACATCCGCATCGAAGACATCCCCGAACCGACCGTCGCCCCCGGCACCGTCGGCATCAACGTCGCCTGGTGCGGCATCTGCGGTACCGACCTGCACGAATTTATGGAAGGTCCGATTTTCATTCCGCCCTGCGGCCATCCGCACCCGATTTCCGGCGAGTCCGCACCCGTAACGATGGGACACGAGTTCTCCGGCGTGGTTTATGCCGTCGGCGAAGGCGTGGACGACCTCAAAGTCGGACAACACGTAGTGGTCGAACCCTACATCATCCGCGATGACGTACCGACCGGCGAAGGCAGCAACTACCACCTCTCCAAAGACATGAACTTCATCGGCTTGGGCGGCTGCGGTGGCGGCCTTGCCGAAAAAATCGCCGTCAAACGCCGCTGGGTGCATCCGATTTCCGACAAAATCCCGTTAGACCAAGCCGCTTTGATTGAGCCTCTGTCCGTCGGCCATCACGCCTACGTCCGCAGCGGCGCGAAAGCAGGCGACGTCGCATTGGTCGGTGGCGCAGGTCCGATCGGTTTGCTGCTTGCCGCCGTTTTGAAAGCCAAAGGCATCAAAGTCATCATCACCGAATTGAGCAAAGCGCGCAAAGATAAAGCCCGCGAATCCGGCGTTGCCGACTACATCCTCGACCCGTCTGAAGTCGATGTCGTCAAAGAAGTGAAAAAACTGACCAACGGCGAAGGCGTGGACGTCGCATTCGAATGCACCAGCGTCAACAAAGTGCTGGACACCATGGTCGAAGCCTGCCGCCCGACTGCGAAAGTCGTTATCGTATCCATTTGGAGCCACCCCGCCACCATCAACGTCCACAGCGTCGTGATGAAAGAGCTGGACGTGCGCGGCACCATCGCCTACTGCAACGACCACGCCGAAACCATCAAACTGGTGGAAGAAGGCAAAATCAACCTTGAACCTTTCATCACCCAGCGCATCAAGCTGGACGAGCTGATTTCAGAAGGCTTCGAGCGTCTGATTCACAACAACGAATCCGCCGTTAAAATCATCGTCAATCCCAACCTGTAAACGCCTGACGGATTGATATAGCTGAATAACTTTTTTCGATACGCAACTTATCTCTTATCGTCATTCCCGCCCCCGCCTACGCGAGGATGGGAATGACGGAATTTAATGATATACCGTATTAAAGTTAAGTATGCTTGCTATAGAAACATAAAGGTCGTCTGAAAATCTCAAATCGGGTTTTTCAGACGACCTTTTCTTTTGCCTATTTAGAACGTGTGTTTCAGCGTAGCAGTCAGGCTGCGCGGCGTGCCGTAAACGTGGATATCAGGCATGGGGCGGTAGCGTTTGTTGAACACGTTTTCAAAGTCCAAACCGATGCGGGTGGATTTGCCGATTTTGTAATGCGCGGTCAAGTCCAGCGTAGCGTATGGGCGTTGGGTCAGTGCTTCTTTACCGGCAGCGGTGAAGGGCTGGTATTCATCATAGGCGTTTGTACCGCTTTGCCAGTTGACGTTTGCACCCAAGTTTAGGCGGTCGGTAACGTCATACGCCGTGAAGAGTTTGAAAAGGTGGGCAGGATAAGAAGGGTTGACCACATTGCCCGAATCATTTTTGAGTTTGGAGTACGCATAGGAAGCATTAAGCAGCCATTTGTCGCTCAGGCGTCCGCCGACAGAGAGTTCGACGCCTTTTGTTGTAGTGTTGTCGGCTGCACGGTAGTATTTCTTACCATTCGCGAATTTGCCTGCAACCACGCCCAAATGGTCGCGTTTGTTCATAAATGCGGCCGCAGAAGCGTTCAAACGGCCTTCAAACCACGAGGCTTTTAAGCCGAGTTCATATGTTTTGCCGCGTTGCGGTTCGAGCGGTTTGCCGTTTTGATCCAAATAGCGCACTTGCGGGCGGAATATGGTGGTATAGGAGGTGTAGGCTGTCAGATTGTCGTTTAAATCATAACTTGCGCCCAAATAGGGGATAAATACCTTGTTTTTATGCCTGCTGTCGGCAAAATGGTTGCGATCGGAACTGTAGCGGTATTGCCAATCGACAAACCGTCCGCCGCCTATCAATGCCAGCCTGTCGGTCAGTTTGAAACGGGTCGAACCGTAAACAGAGAGGTTTTTCATATGGGCAAAGCCGTCGCGAAGGTAAGGTATGGACGGTTTTGTGAAATTTCCGTCAAAAAGGCGCAAATCAGGGACAACACCGTCTTCATTTTCTTCGTAATATGAAGGAGTTTCCTTATTGTACTGATAGCTGATGCCGGCATTGAATTCATGTTTGCGTCCCAAAAGCGAGTAATCGCCGTCCAAACTCAGAGAAAAATCTTGGTCGGCGTACTTGGCTTGGTCGCGCTCGGCAACAAATTTAGCGGAATAGTCCGGATAAATGATAAAAGGACCGGCTATACCGGAAACTGCATCACTTTTTCCATAAGTATGGCTGTAGTTGCCGTTCAGAGCCCAACCGTTTTCAAACTCATGATTGATAGAGGTGAAGATTTCCGCACTGTTTTCTTTACCGTAAGCCCATTTTGCCGAGGAATTGCTGCGTGGAGAGGCTGCAAACGGTTTGAAAGGTTGATTGTTTTCAGGGTCTCCCGCTACGGTCAGATAGCTGAAAGGAGAGCTGCCGGTATTGCGGAAACGGTGTATTTCCGTACCGAGGCGCCAGTGGGTTTGCGGCGTGAGATCGTAAGACAGAATGCCGTAGAAAGTGTGATTGTGGCGCGATGTGTTCGGCAGATAATCGCCGCCGTGGTCGCTGACCAAAATAGCGCGGCCGCGCAAGGTATTGTCGGCATTCAAAGGATGATTGGCATCAAGGACGAAGCGGTAGTGTTTCCACGAACCGACTCCGGCTTCCACGCTGACGGCAGGTTTGGCAGTCGGTTTTTTACGTTCCAAAGCAACCGTACCGCCCGGTTCGCCCATGCCGCCGTTAGACAAACCGCTTGCGCCGCGCACGACGACGACTTGTTCGTACAATGCGCTGTCCAGATTGTTGGTGCCGCGGCGGATGGCTTTACCGTCGTAAAGGAATTTGGGCGCGCCGTCCACGGAAATGCTGTCAATCGCCTGACTGCGCGAAATAAACTCGCTGTGGCCGGAGACATTGTTGCCCATTTTGCTGTGGAACACGCCCGGTGTTTGTTTCAACACGTCCTGCAAGGTATCCAAACCTTGGTCATCCATTTGTTTTTCGGTAACGACAGACAAAGACTGCGGCGTTTCGCGTTGGGTCAGGCGGATGCCCGTAGCAGCGGAGGAGGCGGGAATGGTGT
Organism: Neisseria sicca; assembly: GCF_017753665.1. Taxonomy (NCBI): domain Bacteria; kingdom Pseudomonadati; phylum Pseudomonadota; class Betaproteobacteria; order Neisseriales; family Neisseriaceae; genus Neisseria; species Neisseria sicca. Next base: position 216,837 of record NZ_CP072524.1, on the reverse strand, counting down.
AGTTGGTGGTCGTCTGTTTGCCGATGCCCTTTACTTGGACGGTAGGCAAATCAACCTGCTCAACCCCATCCCCTGCACCGAAGGAATAGGCGGATAAAAGTGCCGCAGCAACGGCAACCGGCAAACGCGCCGGACGAAATTTAGATAATGGCATGGTGTCTCCTAGTTATTCAGCCATTCCGAATGGCGGCGGAGCTCAAAGCCTCCTTACGCAAATCGACAGTAAATGGCTTTTTGTGTCATAAAATGAGAACTTCTATCAATTTTTCGTAATAAGATGAAATAAAGCGGTCGGAGTATATTGAACAGTCGAAAAAGAATCAAATAATTTACATCTTTTCCAATACGTCATTTCCATCTGTATTGATTTCTGCCTTTCATTTTTTATCAAACAAACCCGACAGCCGCAAAAAAGGTCGTCTGAAAAGTTTCAGACGACCTTTTTCAATCACATACGGATTTAGAAGAGTGATATTTGCGTATTAGGTTGGCGTTTGATTCTTTACTATTCCCCTACTCTATCCCCGCCCATTTGTGTGTCTGCACGCTCAACTGCCAATGCACGGGCGCGTCGGGGCGGCTGTTTAAAATACCGATTTGGCGGATGGTGTCGTAGATGTTCATCACGCCGTTTTGTTCGCAGGGTGAAAGGTAGTAATGGCGCGCGCGGATTTTACGCTCCATGTTTTGGCAGAATGCAACGACATCGCCGTCCGCCACGATGCGCACTTCGTCAGCTTCGGCGATGCAGTTTGTTTCATATTTGGCGGCGTAGCAGGCTTTGGGGCTGGTGGCGACGTAGTCGATTTGCGGCGGCGCGGGCTTGAGTCCGTTGGTTTCGATACAGAGGAAATAGCCTTCGGCTTTGAGCGCGTCCAGCAGCGTATCGAGATGCGGCTGTATGGTCGGCTCGCCGCCGGTAATGATGACGTTGCGCGCAGTGTAGGTTTTCAGACGACCCAAGATGTCGGACAGGCTCATCATGCCGAATTTCAAATAATCGGTATCACACCAGCCGCACGCCAGATTGCATTTGCCTAAACGGACGAAAACGGCAGGCATACCCGTGTTCCAGCCCTCGCCTTGCAGGCTCTCGAAAATTTCGACGATGCGGTATTGCGGATTTTCGGGGGCGACGCTGATTTTTTTCATACCACCAACACCGCCGCCGCTGCCAGCATTGCGGGCAGACCTTGTTTGATGAGTATGCCTTTGTTGCCGGACGAGAACGCGCCCCATGCGGCGGCAATCAAGACGAAGCCGAGAAACAGAATCGTCGCGCCGTAAACGGCATTGTCCGGCGCGGCAAACCGCGACCACACCAGCCCGATGGCAAGAAAGCCGTTATACAGCCCTTGGTTGCTGAACAGGGTCTGCACGCGCTTTTGTTCCATAAATTCATAAGGCAGATTGAACATTTCCGCCGCTTTTTCGCTGGGAATCTGCGTCATTTCAAGCCAGGCGATGTAGAAATGTTCGGCGGCGACGAGGAGGACTAGAAGGGTGGGAAGAAGTTTCATGGGTGTTCCTTTTAATGGGTGTATCGTTGTGAAAGGTCGTCTGAAATATGGGTAATCGGGTTTTCAGACGACCTTTTTGCTTCTTGGCTGATGATTTGGGTTTGCAGGTAGGAACCGCTCTCCCTAATCCCCTTCATACTCCGCACACGATGTCGGTGTTTCCCACAGTTTCACGTTGCACACTTTCAGCCCCGCGTTTTTCAAACGGTCGTACATTTCGACCGCCATATTTTCGGCAGTGGTGCGGCAGGGCAGGCACAGGGTTTTCATGTTCCAGCCCTCCAAGAGCGTGGCGATTTGGCATTCGCGCTCGTTGCCGCCATTGTAGATAAACGCGTGGTCAAAAGGGTCGGTAATGTGTTGTTTCACAATGGCTTTGAGGTCGGTGAAATCCATCACCATGCCGTCTTTCGGCCCGCCCCTGACGGGGTCGTCTGAAACGGTGATTTCGAGTTTGTAGGTATGTCCGTGCAGGTTTTGGCATTTGCCGTCATGCCCGTCGAGCATGTGTGAAGAGTCGAAGGTAAATATCTTGGTAATTTTCATGGTGGGTACTTTAAATCGGTAAATAGCCCTGAAAGCCGATTTCGGCAGGTTTGCCGTGCGGATTCGGGGTCAGGCGGATGGTGTGCTTGCCGATGCGATCGAGCCTGAGCAGGTTGTCCACATCTTTTAAGTTGTCTTTATGCTGTTGAACATGGTCGGTCAACAGGGTTCGCAGGGCTTTTTGTTTGGCTTCGGCAGGCGTGACGGCGACGAACAATCCGAAAGCGTGCGCCTCGGCAAGCTGCCCCGCGCGATAACCGCCGACATTGACAAAATACAAGTGCGGAACGTTTTCAGACGACCCCTGCGGCTCGGCGTGGTCGGATACGTTAACATCGTAACCGTCCGCCCATTCGACAACCTGCCAGCCATCGATGTGGATTTTGTCTGCATCGCCAAACCATGCGGCTTTGAGCGCGGGGATAGCTTCGCGGTAGTCGTCGCACACGGCAAATTGGATGTCGTGTACTTCGATATTGGAACGGCCTGCGTTACCGCCGAGATAGAACATATAAAGTTTGGGCATGATAAGGCTTGTATCGGATGATGGTTGTATAGTGGATTAAATTTAAATCAGGACAAGGCGACGAAGCCGCAGACAGTACAGATAGTACGGCAAGGCGAGGCAACGCCGTACTGGTTTAAAGTTAATCCACTATATTTTCAGACGACCCTTTTACTTTCCAAATATTCCGCCAGCCCGCGCTCGCGCAACACGCAGCTCGGGCATTCGTGGCAGCCGCCGACGATGCCGTTGTAGCAGGTGTGGGTCTGCTCGCGGATGTAATCCAGTGCGCCCATTTTGTCCGCCAACGCCCAAGTTTGCGCTTTGGTCAGGTACATCAGCGGGGTGTGGATTTGGAAGGCGTAGTCCATCGCCAGATTGAGGGTGACGTTCATGGATTTGACGAACACGTCGCGGCAGTCGGGATAGCCGGAGAAGTCGGTTTCGCACACGCCCGCGATGATGTGCCTGATGCCTTGTCCTTTGGCGTAGATGGCGGCGTAGAGCAGAAAAAGGGCATTGCGTCCGTCCACGAAGGTATTGGGCAGTCCGTCTGAAGCGGTTTCGATGGCGGCGGTGTCGTCCATCAGGGCGTTGTGTGTAATTTGCTGCATCAGGCTCAAGTCGAGTACGGTTTGTTTGACGCCCAAATCCTGCGCGATCCAGCGGGCGCGTTCCAGCTCGACGGCGTGGCGTTGTCCGTATTGGAAGGTGATGGCTTGGACGTTTTCGCGCCCGTAGGTTTGAATCGCCTGAATCAGGCAGGTGGTGGAATCCTGGCCGCCGGAGAAGATGACCAAGGCTTGTGGGTTTTGCATGGTGAATCCTAGTTTTGGTAACGCGGGAGGTTTGCGAACCGCGAAAATGGAAAAAAATTGTACGGATTATAGCGGATTTCGTCCGAATATACGCCGCCTGAAAGAACAAGGTCGTCTGAAACCCTAGAAAACGGTTTAAGACGACCTTTGGGATGTGGGAACATCAGGCTTTAGGTTTCAACGCCGCCGCTTCTTTGGCGAGGCGTGTAATGGTGTCCCAGTCTTTGTTTTTCACGGCTTCTTTCGGCGTCAGCCAAGAGCCGCCGACGCACAAGACGTTGGGCAGTGCCAAGTAATCGGGCGCGGTGGCGAGGCTGATGCCGCCGGTCGGGCAGAAGCGCACATCGGCGTAAGGGCCGTAGAGTGCTTTGAGCATGGCTTTGCCGCCGACGACTTCGGCAGGGAAGAGTTTGAGGGTGTCGATGCCGTGTTCCAAAGCCAGTTGGACTTCACCCGGAGTGGCAACGCCAGGAATCAGGGGAATGCCGCTGTTGTGGCTGGCTTTGGCGAGGGATTCGTGCAGACCCGGGCTGATGGCGAAAACCGCGCCTGCGTCTTCGACGGCTTTGAGCTGTTCGGGGTTGGTCACCGTACCTGCGCCGACGATGGCGTTGGGCACTTCTTTGGCAATCAGGCGGATGGCGTCGAGGCCGACGGGGGTGCGCAGGGTAATTTCGAGGGTGGGGATGCCGCCTTCGACAAGGGCGTGGGACAAATCGACAGCGGTGCTCAAGTCGTCAATCGCCATCACAGGCACAACTGCGCCTGCGCTCAGGATTTCGCGGGGGGTCAGTTTGGACATTTCGGTTCTCCAAGTGGAATGGGGTGTTGTTTTTTGTTGAGGTCAAACGGGATGGGGGTTTAAGTTTTCAGACGACCTTTGGGGCTGTAGGTCGGATACTCGTATCCGACAAATGCCCCTGATAACGTCGGATTCGAGAATCCGACCTACGTCTTTGCTTTTCTTCGCGGGCAAAGCCCACGCTACGTCTGTTGCGTTCAAACGGGACAGGGTTTTAAGTTTCAGACGACCTTTTGAGGCTGTAGGTCGGATACCCGTATCCGACAAATACTCTGATAACCTCGGATTCGAGAATCCGACCTACGTCTTTAGTTTTGTTCGCTGGCAAAGCCCACGCTACGTCTGTCGCGTTCAAAAGGAATGGTGGTTTAAGTTTCAGGCGACCTTTTGGGGCTGTAGGTCGGATACCCGTATCCGACAAATACTCTGATAACGTCGGATTCGAGAATCCGACCTACGTCTATTTAAACCGCTTCAATAATTTTTCAGACGACCTTTCGTTTGAAAAGGTCGTCTGAAACGCCGAATCAAGCAAATTCGCCGCCGAAGCTCATGGCGCCGGTTTCTGCGCTGCTGGTCATGCTGCGGAAGTTGGCGAAGAGTTCGCGGCCGCAGCCTTGTTGGTTCGCGCTCAAGTCGATGCGTTCGACTTCGCGGGCGTTCCATTCGGCTTCGTTAATCAGAACGTTGAGTTCGCCGGTAACGGAGTCGAAGCGGATCAGGTCGCCGGTACGGATTTTGGCGATGTTGCCGCCCATCAGGGCTTCGGGCGTCATGTGGATGGAGGCCGGAACTTTACCGGATGCGCCGGACATACGGCCGTCGGTCAGAAGCGCCACTTTGAAGCCGCGGTCTTGCAGAATGCCCAACGGTGGGGTCAGTTTGTGCAATTCGGGCATACCGTTGGCGCGCGGGCCTTGATAGCGGACGACACACACAAAATCGCGTTCCAACTCGCCGCGTTCGAATGCCGCCAACACTTCGCGTTGGTCGTTGAACACGATGGCGGGCGCTTCGATGATGCGGCAGCCTTCGCGCACGGCGGACACTTTAATCACGCCGCGTCCGATGTTGCCTTTCATCAGGCGCAGGCCGCCGTCTGGGGAGAACGGGTTGTCGGCTTTGCGCAGGATGTCGTCGTTGCCGCTGGTTTCGGGGGCTTCGCGCCATTCGAGTTTGCCGTCGATGAGGAAAGGCTCTTTGGTGTAGTGGCGCATACCGTGTCCGACGACGGTATCGACATCGTCGTGCAACAAGCCTGCGTCCAGCAATTCGCGGATGACGAAAGGCAGGCCGCCTGCCGCGGTAAAGTGGTTCACGTCGGCTTTGCCGTTGGGGTACACGCGGATAAGCAGCGGGATGATAGAAGAAATTTCGTCAAAGTCGTCCCAATTCAAAATTACGCCGGCGGCGCGCGCCATGGCAACGAGGTGCATGGTGTGGTTGGTCGAACCGCCGGTCGCCATCAGACCAATCAGGGCGTTGATGAAGGATTTTTCGGTCAACATTTCGCCCAAAGGTTTGATGGTGCCGTTTTTGATACCGCGAGCGAGGTGTCCGGCGGCGTAGCGGGTCAGGGCTTCACGCAAATCGGTATAAGGATGGACGAAGGCGGCGGCGGGCAGGTGTACGCCCATCATTTCCATCATCATTTGGTTGGAGTTTGCCGTGCCGTAGAAAGTGCAGGTGCCGGGGCTGTGATAAGAACCCATTTCGCTTTCAAGTAAGGCGTCGCGGCCGACTTTGCCTTCGGCGAAAAGCTGGCGAGTACGGGCTTTTTCTTTATTGCCGATACCGCTGGACATAGGGCCTGCGGGGACGAAGATGCCGGGAATATGACCGAACGAAAGCGCGCCAATCATCAAACCCGGTACGATTTTGTCGCACACGCCCATAAACAGGCTGCCGTCAAACATTTGGTGCGACAGACCCACGGCGGTACTCATGGCAATCACGTCGCGGGAGAATAGCGACAATTCCATACCGGCATAGCCTTGCGTGATGCCGTCGCACATGGCAGGCGTGCCGCCAGCGACTTGCGCGGTCGCGCCGTTTTTCTGCGCTTCGTCTTTAATTTGATCGGGGAAGTCTTTAAACGGCTGGTGTGCGGAAACCATGTCGTTGTAGGCGGTGATGATGCCTAAGTTGGGAACGGTATCCTGAAGCATTTCGATTTTGATGCTTTTGGGCATGGCGGCGTAACCGTGCGCCAAGTTGCTGCAACCGAGTTGGTTGCGCTCCAGCCGTCCCATTTGTTTGGCGCTGCGGATTTTCGCCAGATATTTTTCGCGGGTCGGACGGCTGCGTTCGATGATGCGCTCGGTGATTTCGGCGAGTTTGGGGTGGATAGGAGTGGGGTTCATGTTCGATCTCCTGTCGGAAGGGGGTGGTATGGGGATTTTGTTTGCGCGTTTCTGATTTTTTGTATTGGGTGTGGGGCGTTTAGCGTTTCAGACGACCTTTCAAACTGTACAAGGGGTCGTCTGAAAGCCTCACTCTATATATAGGCTATTATAATACAAAACCTGTAATTTAGTTACAAAATAATCCGCTAAATGTAAGAAATTTGATTTAAATCGTGATATTTGTCTTTTGTGAAAATCTACCCGACCAAACTCATCAAACTTTTAAACTAAGTCAAATAATTTGTAAAAATGAGAATAGACAAAATGTGTAGCCATGTGTAGTATTACTACTCACTAGCCCGCCTGTTTTGAAATTTTGATGCAGGCGATTGGTTTCCATAGCTTTTACGCCGCGAGCCGCCCGTCTTTCACGGCATTTAACGGCACCGGCACAAAGCCCTCCTCAACGAGAGATAAAACGATGAGTACACAAACAAATTTTGATTTGGTGTTGTTCGGTGCGACCGGCGATTTGGCAATGCGCAAGCTGCTGCCTTGTCTGTATCAGGCGCACGTTGCAGGGTTGCTCAATCCTCAGGGCCGTATTTTGGGTGTCAGCCGCAGCGATTTGGATACGGCGGGCTTTTTGGCAAAAGTGGAAACCAACTCCAAAATCCATGTCAAACAAAACTTTTCAGACGACGCTTGGGCATCGTTCGTCAAACGCATCGAATATCTGAAAGTAGACGTTACCGAAGAAGCCGATTTTGCCGCTTTGGGCGAAACAGTCAAAGCACGCAAAGAAACCGACAACGTCATCATCTACCTTTCCACCGCGCCGAAATTCTTCGCGCAAGCCTGTGAAAACCTTGCCAAAGTCGGATTGAACGCCGACAACGCGCGCGTCGTTTTGGAAAAACCGCTGGGTACCGACCTCGCCTCTTCCCAACAAATCAATACCGATGTCGCCCGCTACTTCAAAGAAAGCCAAATCTACCGCATCGACCACTACTTAGGCAAAGAAAGCCTGCAAAACCTGCTGGCGCTGCGTTTTGCCAACGTGATGTTCGAGCCGTTGTGGAACAACAAATATATTGAGAGCGTACAACTGACCATCGCCGAACAACTCGGCGTGGAAGAGCGCGGCGAGTTCTACGACATTACCGGCGCACTGCGCGACATGGTGCAAAACCACCTGATGCAAATGCTGTGTATGACCGCGATGGAAGCGCCTGCCAGCCTGGATGCCGACGCAGTGCGCGATGAAAAAGTCAAAGTCATCAAATCTTTGAAACCGCTGACCATCGAATCCGTCAACGAAAACGTCGTACGCGGACAATACACCGCCGCCAAAGGCATGAACGGCTATCTGGAAGAAATCAACGTTCCGCAAGACAGTTTCACCGAAACCTACGTCGCCATCAAAGCCGAAATCGAAAACGACCGCTGGAAAGACGTCCCCTTCTATCTGCGCACCGGCAAACGCATGGCGGGCAAAGTGGCGGAAATCGTATTGAACTTCCGTCCGCTGCAAAACCATATTTTTGAAAACAGCCAAGCCGCGCCCAACCGTTTGGTTATCGAATTGCAGCCGACCGAATCCGTGCGCCTCTATACGCAGATGAAAACGCCGGGCGCAGGCAACAAAGTCGAAATCGTGCCGCTGGCAACCGACTTGGAAAAAGCTCTTGAAGGCCGCCGCGCCGAAGCTTACGAACGCCTGCTGCTGGACGTCATCAACGGCAAGCTCGCCCTCTTCAACCGCCGCGATGAACTCGAAGCCGCTTGGGAATATGTGATGCCGATTTTGGACAACTGGGCAAGCAACACCACCCCGCCGCACGGCTACGACGCGCATTCATGGGGACCGGAAGCCGCCCGCGAACTCTTGGCGCGCGACGGACATAAGTGGCACGAAGACCAGTAAAGCCTTTTCAGACGACCTTTGCTTGAAGCGTTCTCGGTTCAAAAAGGTCGTCTGAAAACCATAAGGCGGCGGATTAGGCGTTTCCCGTCAACTTTCACGCCACCATCAACGACACAGGCTCTTACTTACTTTCCCGCTCACAAACACTGCCTTTCAGACGACCGCCCACATCCTTCTTAAAAAAGGTCGTCTGAAAACAGAGAAAGGACACTTTTATGTTCGTTTGGCATGAATACGAAAACGCAGCAGCAGCCTCAGAAGCTTTGGCGGACGCAGTAGCCGCCGCGCTGCAAAACGCGCTGGATAACAAAGGCAGCGCAGTATTGGCGGTTTCCGGCGGCCGCTCGCCGATTCCGTTCTTCCAAGCCCTGTCGCAAAAAGATTTGGACTGGCAAAAAGTCGGCATTACTTTGGTTGACGAGCGCATCGTGCCGACTACCCACGCCGACAGCAACACCGCCTTGGCACACGAATACCTGCTGCAAAACAAAGCCGCCGCAGCGACTTGGATTCCCGTTGTCGAAGCGGGCAAATCTGAAACTGAATTACAACCCGACAGCGTCGTTGCCTACGCGCTGAAACATTACAAACAACCTGACGTGCTGATTTTGGGCATGGGTGGCGACGGACATACCGCCTCCCTCTTCCCGCAAGCGCCGCAGCTGAATGCAGCCATCAACGAATCGAACGACCCGACCCTTATCCACACCACGCCCGTTACCGCGCCGCACGAGCGCATCAGCATGACCTTGGGCGCCATCGCCAAAACGGGAAACGTCTTTCTGTCGATTCAGGGTGCGGAAAAGAAAGCCGTGTTCGACAAAGCTGCCTCACGCGCCGATTTGGAATATCCGACCAGCCTGGTATTGAACCATCAAGGAGTGAACTGCCATGTCTTCTACTCAAACTGATATTCAACAACCCGTCAGCAAAAGTTATCCGCGCCTCGTTGCCGACATTGGCGGCACCAACGCCCGCTTCGCGCTCGAAACCGCCCCGCAGCAGATTGAACACGCCAAAGTCTTGCCGTGCAAAGACTATGACACCATCGTCGATGCCGCCCGCTCCTATTTGGAACAGACAGGCGGAGTCGATGTGCGCCACGCCGCCTTCGCCATGGCGAATCCGATTTTGGGCGACTGGGTGCAAATGACCAACCACCATTGGGCGTTTTCCATCGAAACCACCCGTCAGGCATTGGGGCTGGACACCCTTATCCTCTTGAACGACTTTACCGCGCAGGCATTGGCGGTAACGCAGACTTCAAGCAAAGACCTGATGCAGATCGGCGGGCAAAAACCGGTCGAATTTGCCCCCAAAGCCGTCATCGGCCCGGGAACCGGTTTGGGCGTCAGCGGACTGGTACACAGCCCCGCAGGCTGGGTGGCACTTGCCGGCGAAGGCGGACATTCCAGCTTCCCGCCGTTTGACGACATGGAAGTTTTGATCTGGCAGTATGCGAAAAACAAATACGGCCATGTTTCCGCCGAACGCTTCCTCAGCGGCGCAGGCTTGAGCCTGATTTACGAAGCACTCGCCAAACGCGACAAACTGAAAAACTACCGCCTCAAACCGTCCGAAATCACCGAAAAAGCCTTAAGCGGCACTTCCCCGCTCTGCCGTCAGACTTTGGACATCTTCTGCGCCATGCTCGGCACGGTTGCCTCCAACCTCGCCCTGACGCTGGGTGCGCGTGGCGGCGTGTATTTGTGCGGCGGCATCATCCCCCGCGTTTTGGAATATTTTAAAACCTCACCTTTCCGCAGCCGCTTTGAAAACAAAGGCCGTTTCGAAGCCTATCTCGCCGCGATTCCCGTCTATGTCGTCTTAAGCGAATTTCCGGGCATCACCGGCGCAGCGGCGGCACTCGACAACCACTTGAAAAACGTTTAATCACACAAGCCGCCTCGACAAGGGGCGGCACACACCGAAGGGCATATTTATGTTAAGCAAAATCAGCGAATCACTGTCAAACCTGTCGGGCGCGGAACGCAAAGTCGCCGAATGCGCCTTGGCAGAACCCAAATGGTTTGTCCATGCCGCCGTCGCCGAAATCGCCGAGCGCGCATCCGTCAGCCAGCCGACCGTTATCCGTTTTTGCCGCAGCCTGGGCTACAAAGGACTGCCCGAGTTCAAACTCGCCCTGTCCGCCAGCATAGGCCACGAAGGTATGCCCTACGTCCATGAAGAACTCAACACCGACGACGACATGAGTGTCGTGGTCGAAAAAGTTTTGGGCAACGCCGCCGCCTCCATTTTGGGCGAACGCCGCTTCCTGAAAGAAGCCGAGCTGGAAAACGCCATCGCCACACTGATGCACGCCCGCCGTGTCGAGTTCTACGGCGTCGGTAACTCCGGTATCGTCGCCCAAGACGCGCAGCATAAGTTCTTCCGCTTCGGCATCTCCACCGTTGCCTACGTCGATACCCACACCCAGCTGATGGCGGCCTCCGTCCTGTCCGATCAAGACGTCCTCGTCGCCATTTCCAACACCGGCTCGTCCATCGAGCTTTTAGACGCCGTCAGCATCGCCAAAGAAAACGGCGCAGCAGTGATTGCCCTGACCCGCAACGACTCCCCGCTGGCGCAACTTGCCGACTGCGTTTTGAGCATCGCCACGCAGGAAAACGCCGAACTCTACACCCCAATGGTTTCCCGCCTGCTGCAACTTGCCGTCATCGACATCCTCGCCATCGGACTCGCCCTGCGCTTGGGCGATGCCGCCAGCCTGCAACTGCAAAAAAGCAAAAAAAGCATACACAACAAACACGTCGATTACGATAAAGACTAAACTATACATTTTCAGACGACCCGACATATCCCAAGGTCGTCTGAAAATACCGACCGACAAATCAGTGCTACCGTTATCCTCAACACCAACACTAAATATAGTGGATTAACAAAAATCAGGACAAGGCGACGAAGCCGCAGACAGTACAAATAGTACGGAACCGATTCACTTGGTGCTTCAGTATTTTTAGAGAATCGTTCTCTTTGAGCTAAGGCGAGGCAACACCGTACTGGTTTAAAGTTAATCCACTAGAAAAAATAACGGCAGACAACCCGCCTTTGCCACAAACCCTAAAAACGGAAACCCACCCGTTCCCGTTTCAGACGACCTCGCGGCCGTTTTTCCCACAAAACCGTCCAACCTCAGGAGCATCCGATGAAACACCTTCACGACTTACCGGCTTGGTCAAAATTATGGATACATTTTGACGAAACCAAAGAACAACACATGCGCGAAATGTTCGAACAAGACCCGCAGCGCGCGGAACGCTACTGGCTGCAAGTCGGTGGGCTGACGCTGGATTACTCCAAAAACCGCATCACCGACGAAACCATGTCGCTGCTGACCGAGCTTGCCCGCGAAGCCGGCGTACCCGAGCGTATGCAGCAGATGTTCCACGGCGAAAAAATCAACACCACCGAAAACCGCGCCGTCCTCCACGTCGCCCTGCGCAACCGCACCAATTCCCCCATCATCGTTGACGGCGAAGACGTCATGCCTAAAGTCAACCGCGTCCTTCAGCGCATGGGTGAATTCGCACACGAAGTCCGCAGCGGCAACTGGTTAGGCTACACCAACCAAGTCATCACCGACATCGTCAACATCGGCATCGGCGGCTCCGACCTCGGCCCGCTGATGATGTGTACCGCGCTCAAACCCTTCGGACATCCGCGCCTGAAAATGCACTTCGTCTCCAACGTGGACGGCTCCCAACTGCGCGACGTACTGTCCAAAGTCCACCCCGAAACCACCCTCTTCATCATCGCCTCCAAAACCTTCACCACCCAAGAAACCCTCACCAACGCCCTGACCGCGCGCAAATGGTTCCTTGACCACGCAGGCGATGAAACCGCCGTCGCCAAACACTTCGTCGCCGTCTCCACCAACCAAAAAGCCGTTGCCGAATTCGGTATCGACACCGCCAATATGTTTGAATTTTGGGACTGGGTCGGCGGACGATACAGCCTCTGGTCGGCAATCGGCCTGCCCATCATGCTCTACTTGGGCGAAGAAAACTTCATCGAAATGCTCAACGGCGCGCACCTGATGGACCAACACTTCATCAACACCCCGCTCGAGCGCAACCTCCCCGTCATCCTCGCCCTCGTCGGCATCTGGTACATCAACTACTACGGCGGCGGCAGCCACGTCATCGCTCCCTACGACCAACACCTCCACCGACTGCCCAAATTCATCCAGCAGCTCGACATGGAGAGCAACGGCAAACAAGTTACTCTCGACGGCAAGTCCATCGGCTACGAAACCTCCCCGATTATTTGGGGCGAAACCGGCATCAACGGTCAGCACGCCTTCTTCCAACTGCTGCACCAAGGTACCCACATCACCCCGATCGACCTCATCGCCTCGCTTGAAAAACGCAGCAACCTGCGCGGCCACCACGAAATCCTGCTCGCCAACGTCTTCGCCCAAGCCGAAGCCTTCATGCGCGGCAAAACCCCCGACGAAGTCCGCGCCGAACTCAAAGCCCAAGGCATGGAAGAAGCCCGCATCGAAGAGCTGGTTCCGCACAAAACCTTCTCCGGCAACCGCCCGACCAACCTCATCCTCATGGACAAAATCAACCCCCGCAACATGGGCAGTCTGATTGCCATGTACGAACACAAAACCTTCGTCCAAGGCATCATCTGGGGCATTAACAGCTTTGACCAATGGGGCGTCGAACTCGGCAAACAGCTCGCCAAAACCATCCTTGCCGAACTGACCGGAGAAACCGGCGTACAAAAACACGACAGCTCCACCACCCGCCTGATCAATCTTTATCTGAACGCCAACAAATAAAGACAGCAGCCGTCAGACAAAAGGTCGTCTGAAAACCCAGATTCAAGGTTTTTCAGACGACCTTTTCACCGAATACCGCTACCGTTAATACAGAAATACAGATAACGGTTCATTTGACTTTCATAACAAGGCATCCTCTAACTCCCGTCATTCCCGTGCAGGCGGGAATTCATTTTTGAACTTAAGAAACTGTTTCTCAAACACCCGTATCTTAAAACATCCAAGTATGTGCCACACTGCAACTCATCCTTGCGCAGGCGAGATGTAACGACGGTATAAGTACCTCACACCAAACCCGCCATTTCGAAAAACGCCCGATACGCCGCTGCCTTTTTCGCCAAACTCAAAGGATAGGCGCGCGAAGTGGACGGCAGGCGGGTCAGGGTCAAATCCCGTCCGGCAAACGGAAACGGCACGGTTTCGCCCGTTTTCGGCATTTTGATGCCGCCGCCCTGAATATCGAGCAGGATTTCCGTCGCCTTACCTCCGGTGGTGCAGATATAGCGGCAGTCGGGCATCTGCGCCAACACCGCCGCCAAATCGACAGTTTCGATCACTTGCAAAAACTTGTCCGACGCATTACCGTGTTCCCGCACCGCCTTCAACACGGTCGGGCAGGACGCAATCCCCCGTTCGCTCAAAAACGCCTTGATTTTCTCCGCATCAAACGCTTTTTCAGACGGCATCTGGAAATGCGCCGCATCATTAAAAAACACCAGCCCATAGACGCGCCACATATCGTTTTGGAAATTCGGATAATGAAACTGCATCGCGCGTTTGTCTTCCTTGGGCGGAAACGTCCCCATCATCATTACCGTCGCCTGCGGCGGCAGCAAGGCGGGAAAAGGGTGGATTTCGATTTCAAGCGGAGCGGACATCATGATTTCCTTGATAAAAAATATTGAACACAAAGCAGCCGGTTGCCGCCTTTTCAGACGACCTTCTGCCCGTACCGCATCAGCGTCATGCCGCCGACTGCCGCAGCGCAGCCCGCGACCAACGAAATATGCAGCGGTTCGCCCAAAACCCACGCCGAGCTGAGCATACCGAAAATCGGTACGAGCGTAATATACGCCGCCGCGCTGCCTGCACCCAAAGTCTTCACGCCTTCGAAATACCACGCGTAGGCCAATACCGTCGCGCCGATGACCAGCCACGCCAATGCCGTCCAACCGCGTGCATCCATCGCCGCCATTGCCTCAAACGGCAATCCGTCCGTCCACAACGCCACCACTGACAACATCAGCGCGCCGATGAACGACGTTGCCGCCGTTACCGTCAGCGCGTCTATCCCGCGCAAAACCGCACGTCCGATTAAAGTATAAGCCGCCCAGCAGACCACACAGCCGAAAATCAGCCACTCCCCTGCCTTGATGCCGCCCGACAATACCGCCAACGGCTGCCCTTGCGTTACCGCCGTTATTGCACCAAAAACCGCCAGCAGCATACCCGCCAAAATCTTCGCGTTTAAACGCTCGCCGAAAAGCCAAGCCGCCAGCAGCAGCGTCAGCACGGGATTCACCGCCACGACCACCGCCGCCTTACCCGCCGGCATTGCCTGCAAACCCAACATAAAAAACACCGCATAGCCGCACACCCCGACGGAAGCGGCCACTGTCAAGCCCAGCCATTGCCGCGCCGACAAAGCCGCCAAAGTCGCAAACCTGCTGCGCGTAAACAACCAGCCCAACAACAAAACCGAAGCCAGCACAAACCGAACCGCCCCGCCCGTCAGCGGCGGAAGCGACTGCCCCAGCATCCGCCCCATCGGCCAAGACGCACCCCACAACACCGCCATCCCCAGCAGTTTCAAATGTACAGAATAACGTTCCATCTCATTCCTTTATCAACAAAGGTCGTCTGAAAATCAGATTTCCAGTTTCAGACGACCTTTGCAGCCGCCACAAACGCCGCTATTTTTTCCTTGTCTTTCATCCCTGCCGCGCTTTCCACGCCGCCGGATACGTCCACCGCCGCCGCGCCGCTGATTCTCACCGCATCGGCAACATTTTCCGGCGTCAGGCCGCCCGCCAAAATCCACGGTTTGCCGATATTGCCGCGCAACAGCGTCCAATCGAAGCTCTGCCCCGTGCCGCCGTATTCGGTAGGATGGTAAGCGTCGAACAACAGCGCACGCGCGTTGGGGAACCTGGCGCAGGCCGTCTGAATATCGGCGGCTGACTGCACGCGCACGGCTTTGAGATACGGACGGTCAAATTGGCGGCAAAAATCATCGTCTTCATCACCATGAAACTGAATCACGTCTATCGGCACTTGGTGCAGGATTTCGCGGATATTGTCCGCCGTTTCATTAACAAATAAAGCAACCACCGACACAAAGGGCGGCAATGCAGCCACAATTTCCGCCGCCTGTTCCGCCGTTACCGCACGTTTGCTTTTCACGTAAAACACCAGCCCGACGGCATCCGCGCCCGCATCAGCGGCAGATTGCGCATCTTCGGGGCGGGTAATGCCGCATATTTTGGTACGGATTTTCATATCTCCCCTCTCTTTAAAGATATTCGGAAAGCAAGGATTATAGCGGAACAGCCCGCCATGACGGCAACAGGCTTCTTGAAGAAATTCCGCTGTAAAAATGCAGCAAACTTGAATCTTTCCCCGCCACGGCGTAACCTTACGCCTTTATCCGATTACCGACGGGAGCCGACAACATGACCGAACCTAAAAACACTCAGCCTTCCCTGCCTGAAGACGAACGTAAAAATCCCGTTTACCGATTAGGGCAGGCCGTTGCAGGATTTATGCTGGTCGTCTGGGCTGGCGTGTTGGCATTGGTTTTTTATTTAGTTTTCCGCTTTTGGTTCAGCTGACAGACAGCAAGCTGCCATCGTTCTTTAAACGTATCCTTCCCAAAACAGAAAATCGTCTGCCGATAGATTTCGAAACATATCGCCCAATAACCCATCTGCAATTTATCTTGGTACGCTATAAACTGCCTCATGCTAAACACAAAGGTCGTCTGAAAAATTTTCAGACGACCTTTTGTCAAACTCTCAACAAATAACCATATACGCTTATGATATAATGATAGCCTTTCTCATCTGTAAACTTGGAAATTATTTTTATGGAAACATTGCAACCTTCCCAGCACCCTACCCCCCCAAAAAACTCCTTCAACGAACCCAAACGTCTTCGCGCAGGCGAAGGGGTAAGCTGGTTTACCGACTCATGGCGTATTTTCAGTAAAAACAAATTCAAATGGATGGGCGCAATTATTTTAATCAGCCTTATTCCTATCGCGGTAGGTTTTCTATTCGGTTTGCTAGGCATTGAAAGCCCCCCGCCCGCTGATTTCAATGATTTCACCTCAACCATAATAATCCGAGAATTGCTCTTCAATCTGTTTTTCTATTGGGTGGGCTTTTGTTTCCTCGGTGGCATCGTGCTGCTTGCAGCCCAAACCGCGCAAGGTAAGAATTTCAACTTCGGCTCTCTGTTTGCCGGATTTTCGATTAAAAAAAGCGGAGCATTCCTGATTCTTTTACTGCTGAGTATCGTCATATGCCTGCTTTTAGCTTTGGCCGTTGTTATTCCTTTCGGTATGTTCGCCAACGGAAATTTCTTAAGGGCAGACTTTATGCCGGCCTTTCCGATTTTATTTATTATCCTGTTGGTTATTATCGCCATTTACTCCATGATGTTTTGGCTGGCTCCCGCCTTTGTCATGTTGGAGGATATGAACCCTGTTGCCGCCATTAAGGCCAGCTTCAATGCCTGCCGCTGCAACATCCCTGCCCTGCTGGTATACGGCTTAATTTGGCTGGGTATCGGTATCGCGTTTTGGTTCATATTTATGATAGTCATCGTTTCCGCATTTGCAACAGAAGCATCGATACAGCAAGCAACCGCGCTTTCCGGTCCTGTTTTTATTTTGTTCTTCATCTTCTTAGTGATTACTTACTTGGTTCTCTACCCTGTAGCAATGATCGGTATATACACCGCCTATCGCAGCATTTTCCCCCAAGGTCGTCTGAACAAATACTAATCTTTCAGTAGAAGATCGTTGTTTCTCATAAAAGTCCTTGGATTCGGATTTCAAGTGCAACACTAGTGTATCAGTGGTTTGAACAGATTCAAGAATAAAACACTTGGCGTTTCGTAGCCAAGTGTTTTTCTTGGCCGGTGGTTCAACTCATCTTGAACCCTGCGTATCTCCCGATCGCTGATGTTTCGGAAATCGGTTTGCTTGGGGAAATATTGTCGGATGAGTCCGTTGGTGTTCTCATTCAGCCCTTTCTCCCAAGAATGGTAGGGGCGGCAAAAATAAGTCTCCGCTTTCAATGCTTTGGCTATTTTGGTGTGTTGGTAAAATTCTTTACCGTTGTCCATGGTGATGGTGTGGACTCTGGCTTTATGTGCCCTTAATACCCTAATGGCTGCCAGAGCAGTGTCTTCGGCTTTGAGGCTGTCCAATTTGCAGATGATGGTGTAGCGGGTAACGCGTTCGACCAAGGTCAGTAATGCGCTTTTCTGTCCTTTGCCGACGATGGTGTCGGCTTCCCAATCGCCGATGCGGGCTTTCTGGTCGACGATGGCGGGTCGGTTTTCTATGCCGACGCGGTTGGGCACTTTGCCTCTGGTCCATGTGCTGCCGTAGCGTTTGCGGTAGGGTTTGCTGCATATTCTGAGGTGTTGCCACAAGGTGCCGCCGTTGCTTTTGTCTTGGCGGAGGTAGCGGTAAATGGTGCTGTGGTGGAGTGTTATCCCGTGATGTTTGCGCAGGTAGGCGCATACTTGTTCGGGACTGAGTTTGCGGCGGATAAGGGTGTCGATGTGTTGAATCAGCTGCGAATCAAGCTTATAGGGCTTTCGCTTACGCTGTTTGATAGTCCGGCTCTGCTTCTGTGCTTTTTCGGCACTGTATTGCTGCCCTTGGGTGCGGTGCCGTCTGATTTCGCGGCTGATGGTGCTTTTGTGGCGGTTAAGCTGTTTGGCGATTTCTGTG
This sequence comes from Neisseria sicca, assembly GCF_017753665.1. NCBI lineage: Bacteria > Pseudomonadati > Pseudomonadota > Betaproteobacteria > Neisseriales > Neisseriaceae > Neisseria > Neisseria sicca. The sequence continues at coordinate 198,598 of NZ_CP072524.1, read as the reverse complement.
ACGGTGCAGTGGCGGGACAGGTATTGGATATGGTATCGTTCGTCTTGGGTCAGTTGTGTGTAGCTCATGGCAATCTTTCTTGCAGGAAAGGCCGTATGCTACCGCATACTGGCCTTTTTCTGTTAGGGAAAGTTGCACTTCAAATGCGAATCCGCCGTCGTCTGAAAACGATTAAAACATGAAACCCATCAATCAAAACCCCATGAATCTCCCTTTAAATTGGCAAGACAAACTTCCCAGCGAGCTGCCGCAAGGCTGGAACGAACGCGCCGCCGCCTTGTGCCAAGCGCAATCGCTGACCGCCGCTTTACGCGCCTTGGGCGGCAGCTTTACGGTAAAAGTGCTGTATATGGGTGAACTGGACGGGCAGGGCAATTCGTTTGGCGAAAACCATGCTGAAACCGCCGCCTCGCAATTCGTCCGCGATGTTTTGCTGCATCTGGACGGCGTTCCCGTCGTACAGGCGCGCAGCGCGTGCAGCCCGCAATCGCAAGCCTGGCGCGGCGTGTTGGATTGCGGCACGCAGCCTTTGGGCGAGCGGCTGTTTGACGGCACGCTGCCCCTGAAGCGTTCAGCATTCGAGTTTTGTCTGATGGAAAACGCAGGCGGTCAGGATGATTTCAGACGACCTGTCGCTGCCCGCAGGTCTTATTTCGATTGGGATGGCGAGGTGTTGGAATTGACGGAATATTTTTTGCCGGGGTTGGCGAGTATCGTGCGCTAAATGTCGCGGCAATATAAGGAAAGGTCGTCTGAAACGTTTTCAGACGACCTTTTTTAATCCATTACAGTTTCACCGAATGCTCGCGCGTTTCATGGAACACGATGTCCGGCCAGCGTTCTTGCGTGAGTCCCAAATTCACGCGGTTGGGGGCGAGGTATGCGAGGTTGCCGCCTGCGTCGATGGAGAGGTTGCCCGCGTTGGCTCTTTCAAACTCCGCCAGTTTTTTCTTGTCATCGCACGATACCCAGCGCGCCGACCAGATGGATGCGCTGTCGAACACGGCTTCCACGCCGTATTCGTTGGCGAGGCGGGAGGTAACGACTTCAAACTGCAACACGCCGACCGCGCCCAAAATCAAATCTGCGCCGCTCATCGGTTTGAAGACTTGAACCGCGCCTTCTTCGCCGAGCTGTTGCAAACCTTTTTGCAGTTGCTTGATTTTCAGCGGGTTTTTGATGCGGACGCTGCGGAAAAGTTCGGGCGCGAAGAAGGGGATGCCGGTGAACGCCAGTTGTTCGCCTTCAGAAAAGCTGTCGCCGATTTGGATGTTGCCGTGGTTCGGGATGCCGATGATGTCGCCCGCGTAGGCTTCTTCCACCAGCTCGCGGTCGTGCGACATGAATGTAACCACGCTGGAGGCGGCGATTTCGCGGTTGATGCGCAGGTGTTTCATCTTCATGCCGCGCTCAAATTTGCCGGAGCAGACGCGCAAGAAGGCGATGCGGTCGCGGTGTTTCGGATCCATATTGGCTTGGATTTTGAAGATAAATCCGGAGAATTTCGGCTCGTCCGGCTCGACCATACGCACGGTCGCGTCGCGCGGTTTCGGCGCGGGCGCCCAGTCAATCAATGAATTGAGGATTTCCTGAATACCGAAGTTATTAATCGCCGAGCCGAAGAACACGGGCGTGAGTTCGCCGGCGAGAAATTCGTCGAGATTGAACTCGTTGGAAGCCGCCTGCACCAATTCGATTTCGTCGCGCAACTGCTGGATTTCCAGCGGAAAGCGTTGTTCCAATTCGGGATTGTCGATGCCTTTGATGATGTCGAACTCGTGCGGCAGTCGCTCACCACCTGCATCGAAGAGATAGATTTCGTCGTTCAGGATGTGGTACACGCCCTTGAAGTTTTTGCCCATGCCGATCGGCCAAGTAACGGGCGCGCAGCGGATTTTTAAAATATTTTCCACTTCGTCCAGCAATTCCAAAGAATCGCGCACTTCGCGGTCGTATTTGTTCATGAACGTGACAATCGGCGTATTGCGCAGGCGGCAGACGTTCAAGAGTTTGATGGTTTGCGCTTCCACGCCTTTTGCCGCGTCGATGACCATCAACGCGCTGTCAACGGCAGTTAAAACGCGGTAGGTGTCTTCGGAGAAGTCTTGGTGTCCCGGCGTGTCCAAAAGGTTGACGGTGTGGTCTTTGTAGTCGAACTGCATCACTGACGAAGCGACGGAAATGCCGCGCTGCTTCTCGATTTCCATCCAGTCGGAAGTGGCGAATTTGCCGGTTTTCTTACCTTTTACCGTACCTGCGCTTTGAATTGCGCCTGAAAACAGCAAGAGTTTTTCGGTCAGCGTGGTTTTACCCGCGTCGGGGTGGGAGATGATGGCAAATGTGCGGCGGCGGCGCACTTGATCGAGGATTTCTTGGGACATGGGCTTTCTTTGCAAAAAGGTTCAGGCCGCTTTTGCGACGGCCTGAGAAAGGGTTGAGATGGCGGGGATTGTACAAAAAAACATTAATCGGTTCAATGATTAGGGGGTAAAAAGGTCGTCTGAAAATTTTCAGACGACCTTCTCTTGGATCGGCATCTTGTTTATTCGGTAATTTCTTCGACTATGGGGCTGTAAGTAGAGCTGTCAAAGGTAGGCATGGGCGGGGGCAGCAGGTTGTTGAGGGTTAGGGCGGCGGGGTTCAGGGTAGGGTAGCCGCTGAAGGTTACGGTGTAGCCGCCGTTGGCTGTACTGTGGATTTTGGCATGTGCACCCAAGGGGAAGGTGCTCTTATTGGTGATGTGTCCGAAGGGGAAACCTGTCAGGACGGGGACTTTGGCGGTGCGTGAGACGTGGTTGACGACGGCGGAGAAGTCGTAGCTTGAGTCGTACACATCGCGGATGGTGCCCATGCGGAAGTCGCCGAAGATGATGGCGCGTTGTTTTTGCAGGATGCCTGCAAGATAAAGCGTGTTCAACATGCGTTCGATGCGGTAGGGTTGTTCGCTGACGTCTTCGACGAACAGGATGCCGCCTTGGATGTCGGGCATATAGGGCGAGCCTGCGAGGGAGGCGAGAACGCTGAGGTTGCCGCCCCATAAGGTACCTTCGACGTTGACGTTGGCGCGTTGGATGGCGGGAACGTCGATAATGTTGACGTTGTTGGTGGTGCCGCGGATGAACGAATCCATGGTGAAGACACTGGGTTCGGGTTTGCCGAATTCGCTGTAAACCATAGGGCCGGCGAAGCTTGCCATATTGCCTTTGGCGAGCAGGGCGAGTTGGACGGCGCAAACGTCGCTGAAGCCGAAGAACAAGGTGCCGCGTTCGCGCATTCTGGCGCCGAGTGAAGCGAAGTCGATTTGCGGCAGGATGCGTGCCGCGCCGTAGCCGCCGCGCAAGCCCATGAGGACTTTGGGTGTTTCAACGCGGCCGGTGGCGACCTCTTGGAAGTCGGCGGCACGTTGGGCGTCGGAGCCAGCGAAGCGTTGATAGCGTCGGCTGCCTGCTTGTTGGTTGGTCACAGTAAAACCTGCGTTATAGAGGCGGGTCAAGCCTGCGTTGACGCGGTTGGGGTCTTCGGCAAAGCCGGAAGGGGCGACGACGCGGAGGAGGTTGTCGCCGGAGCGTGGGGGATGGCTGGTTTTGGGCTGCACGGGTTGGGCTTTCGCTGTGTTGCCGGTTTGAGTGGACGGGGTAACGGTCGTGCCGGTGCCGCAGGCTTGCACCAGTCCGGCTCCGGCTGCGGCGGAGCAGGCGCGGAGGAAATGGCGGCGGGAGGTTTGCCAGGTCATATGGTTTCCTTTGCTTGGGTTTCAGACGACCTTTTCGGCAGGGGTCGTCTGAAAATCGGTTGATATGCGGTATCCGATACGCCTATTGAGGTCGTCTGAACGTTACGCCAGCAGGGCTTTGACTTGTTCCGTCCAGTGGTCCGGCAGGGTCATGCCGTGTTCGCGGACGGGGGCTGCCCAAATCGGGGCGGGAAAGTTGGCATCGTTTTCGAAGCGGGCGATGACGTGCCAATGCAGATGGGGGACGACGTTGCCCAGGCTGGCAAGGTTGATTTTGGCGGGACGGAACACTTGGCGCATGGCGGCTTCGACTTTATACACCATTTCCATGATTTCGGCACGTTCGGCGGCTGAAAGGTCGGTCATCTCGGCGATGTGGTCGTTCCAGATGACGCGGCAGAATGCCGGGGCTGAGGCTTCGTTGTGGACGGCGATAACGCGCAGGTTTGGGGTTTGCAGCAAAATGTCTTCGTTGTCGGCAGTGCAGATGGGGCAGGTCATGGGGTTTTCTCGTTTGGATATGAGGGGACAGGTTGTCGGAAATGAGAAAGGTCGTCTGAAAACTTAATCCATCGTTTTCAGACGACCTTCGATGATTTTATTTTCCGCGCATCAGCTCGAAGAAATCGTCGTTGTTTTTGGAATCTTTGAGTTTGCCCACCAAAAATTCGGTCGCTTCAATCTCGTCCATCGGATGCAGGAATTTGCGCAAGAGCCACATACGCTGCAACTGATCGTTAGGCACCAGCAGCTCTTCGCGGCGTGTACCGGATTTGTTGATGTTGATGGCGGGGAACAGGCGTTTTTCCGCCATGCGGCGGTCGAGGTGCAGCTCCATATTGCCTGTGCCTTTAAATTCTTCATAAATCACATCATCCATGCGACTGCCGGTTTCTACCAAAGCAGTCGCAATAATGGTGAGCGAGCCGCCTTCTTCTACATTGCGCGCTGCGCCGAAGAAGCGTTTGGGGCGGTGGAGGGCATTGGCATCTACGCCGCCGGTCAGGATTTTGCCGGAGGTCGGCACGACGGTGTTATAGGCGCGGGCGAGGCGGGTAATCGAGTCAAGCAGGATGACCACGTCTTTTTTGTGTTCCACCATACGCTTGGCTTTTTCAATCACCATTTCGGCCACTTGAACATGGCGCTGCGCCGGTTCGTCGAAGGTAGAAGACACGACTTCGCCGCGCACGGATCGGCTCATTTCCGTAACTTCTTCAGGGCGCTCGTCAATTAAGAGAACGATGAGTTCGACATCGGGATAGTTGGCGGTAATCGCGTGGGCGATGTTTTGCAGCATCACGGTCTTACCGGTTTTCGGCGGTGCAACCAAAAGGGCGCGCTGTCCGCGACCAATGGGGGAGACCAGATCAATGGCGCGGCCGGTAAGGTTTTCTTCGGCTTTGATGTCGCGCTCGAGTTTGAACTGTTTGGTAGGGAAAAGCGGGGTAAGATTTTCGAAGAGGATTTTGTGTTTGCAGACTTCGGGATGATCGCCGTTGATGCTGTCGAGGCGGACGAGGGCGAAATAGCGTTCGTTGTCTTTGGGAACGCGCACGCTGCCTTCGATGGTGTCGCCCGTATGCAGGTTGAAGCGGCGGATTTGCGTGGGAGAAACGTAAATGTCGTCGGGACCGGCAAGATAGGAAGTGTCTGCGCTGCGTAAAAAGCCGAAGCCGTCGGGTAGGATTTCGAGCGTGCCTGAGCAGGTAAAGCTTTCACCCTGCTTCATCATTTGGCGGACGATGGCGAATACGAGGTCTTGTTTGCGGAAACGGTTGGCGTTTTCAATGCCGTGTTCTTCTGCCATTTCCAAGAGCTTGGAAATGTGTAGGGTTTGTAGTTCTGAAACGTGCATGATTTTTGACAGTTGTATTGGAAAAGAATGGGATTCGGAAGACGGAGGTCGTCTGAAAAGAATGGTGTACGGAATGTACGTTGATTTTTGAGAAACCTGAATTGTAGGCAGTCGGAGGGCTGGTGTCAAATTTAGGCGGGGCAAGGTTTGTATGGCATAGGTTTTGTTGCATGGCTGGCAACATCGAATTGAAAAAGTCGGCGGATTCGCATTTGAAGTGCAACTTTCCCTAACAGAAAAAGGCCAGTATGCGGTAGCATACGGCCTTTCCTGCAAGAAAGATTGCCATGAGCTACACACAACTGACCCAAGACGAACGATACCATATCCAATACCTGTCCCGCCACTGCACCGTCACAGAAATCGCCAAACAGCTTAACCGCCACAAAAGCACCATCAGCCGCGAAATCAGACGGCACCGCACCCAAGGGCAGCAATACAGTGCCGAAAAAGCACAGAAGCAGAGCCGGACTATCAAACAGCGTAAGCGAAAGCCCTATAAGCTTGATTCGCAGCTGATTCAACACATCGACACCCTTATCCGCCGCAAACTCAGTCCCGAACAAGTATGCGCCTACCTGCGCAAACATCACGGGATAACACTCCACCACAGCACCATTTACCGCTACCTCCGCCAAGACAAAAGCAACGGCGGCACCTTGTGGCAACACCTCAGAATATGCAGCAAACCCTACCGCAAACGCTACGGCAGCACATGGACCAGAGGCAAAGTGCCCAACCGCGTCGGCATAGAAAACCGACCCGCCATCGTCGACCAGAAAGCCCGCATCGGCGATTGGGAAGCCGACACCATCGTCGGCAAAGGACAGAAAAGCGCATTACTGACCTTGGTCGAACGCGTTACCCGCTACACCATCATCTGCAAATTGGACAGCCTCAAAGCCGAAGACACTGCTCTGGCAGCCATTAGGGTATTAAGGGCACATAAAGCCAGAGTCCACACCATCACCATGGACAACGGTAAAGAATTTTACCAACACACCAAAATAGCCAAAGCATTGAAAGCGGAGACTTATTTTTGCCGCCCCTACCATTCTTGGGAGAAAGGGCTGAATGAGAACACCAACGGACTCATCCGACAATATTTCCCCAAGCAAACCGATTTCCGAAACATCAGCGATCGGGAGATACGCAGGGTTCAAGATGAGTTGAACCACCGGCCAAGAAAAACACTTGGCTACGAAACGCCAAGTGTTTTATTCTTGAATCTGTTCAAACCACTGATACACTAGTGTTGCACTTGAAATCCGAATCCAAGGACCTTTCGTCCGTCTCCGTTTTGTCCAACTCCATCCACTCCGCATCAGGAAAATCTGTTTTCAGACGACCCTTCAGATACGCCAAGCTGTCTTGGGCGATGTGGTCGTCGCGGCTGTCGTGGATGTGGTTGAAAATCAGGCTGTGCAGGCTGATACCGTATTGTTTGAGTGCGGCGAAACTGAGCAGGGTGTGGTTGATGCTGCCGAGCCGCCCGCTGGTGACGAGGATGACGGGATAATCTTGTTGCTGAATATAATCAATGGTTAACAGATTTTCCGTCAGCGGAACCATCAATCCGCCCGCACCTTCGACCAATACGATTTCGTATTGCGCCGCCAGTTGCTGCGTGGCGGTGCGGATTTTGTCCAAGTCCAAAGTCCTGCCGTCCAGACGGGCGGCGAGGTGCGGCGAAGCGGGATAGCTGAAGATTTCGGGCATGGTCAGCTTTTGCTTGTCGGCTTCCTGCATGGGTATGCCCATGATTTTGCGGTGGACGGCGATGTCGTCGGCGATGTTTTGGCAACCGGTTTGCACAGGCTTTTGCGTGATCACGCTTTTACCCTGCTGCAACAATTGTTTTGCCAATACGCCGGTGGCGACGGTTTTGCCGATGTCCGTGTCTATACCGCTGACGAAGTAAACGCCTTTCATTTTCTGTGTTCCTTCAAGATTTGCACGGTTTTGTCGGCAAGTTCGGTCAAGAGGTCGTCTGAAATAATGTAAGGCGGCATGAGATACACCAGCCTGCCGAACGGGCGCACCCAAATGCCCTGCGCCACGCAGTCCGCTTGAAAACGCGCCATATCCACGCCTTTTTCCAACTCGATCACGCCGATGGCACCCAAAACGCGCACGTCTTTCACGCCGCGAATGTCCCATGCGGTTTTCAGACGACCTATCAGGATGCTTTCGATGCGGCGGATATTTGCCTGCCAGTCTTGAGACAAAAGCAGCTTGACCGAAGCGCAGGCAACGGCACACGCCAGCGGGTTCGCCATAAATGTCGGGCCGTGCATAAACACGCCCGCTTCGCCGCGCGAAATCGTTTCGGTGACTTTTTGCGAAGTGATTGCCGCTGCCAGCGTCATATAACCGCCGCTCAAGCCCTTGCCGATACACATAATATCCGGCACGACGTCCGCGTGTTCGCAGGCAAACATCTTGCCCGTGCGCCCGAATCCGGTGGCAATTTCGTCAAAAATCAACACGATATCAAATTCATCGCACAAATCGCGCAAACCGCGAAGATACTGCGGATGATAAAAATACATGCCGCCCGCGCCCTGTACGACCGGTTCCAAAATAAAGGCGGCGATATCCGCATGATGCGCTTCAAACAAGGCGCGGACAGGCTGCAAATCCGCCTCGTCCCATTCATCATCGAAACGGCTTTTCGGATTATCGACAAAATAACGCTGCGGCAACGCGCTGCCGAAAATATGGTGCATCCCCGTTTCCGGATCGCAGACGGACATCGCGTTCCACGTATCGCCGTGATAACCGCGCCGCACCGTCGCGATATTCTGCTTCGCCGTCAAACCCCTCGCCTGCTGGTATTGCACCGCCATCTTCAACGCGACTTCCACCGAAACCGAACCCGAATCCGCATAAAAAATACGATCCAGCCCCTGCGGCAAAATCCCGACCAATAATTTGCCCAGCTCCACCGCTGGCTCGTGTGTCAAACCGCCGAACATCATATGCGACATCTGTTTAATCTGCGCCTCAACCGCCTGATTCAAAACGGGATGATTGTAGCCGTGTATCGCACACCACCAAGACGACATCCCGTCAATCAACCGCGTACCGTCCGCCAATTCGATATGCACGCCCTCCGCACGGCGCACCGGATACACAGGCAACGGGGCGGTCATGGACGTATAGGGATGAAGCAAGTGGGCGCGGTCGAAATCGAGCAGGGAGGAATTTTTGGAAATCATAGGATGTTCTTTATAGCATGTTCTTTTGCTTAATCTGATTTTAACGGCATATATACGCAAACCGCCGTATTTTCGCGACAAATTTTATCATTAAGCTCCAGTCATATGTAAATTACCCTCATATCCTTGACGTTCACATGAATCAGACAGTAACATCGCGGAGACTGAATAATATATATTGATAATTGACTACTATGGCAAAACTGAAAACCATCGCCCTGACGCTGTCCGGTTTATCCGCCGTTTCCGGCGCGGCCGCCGCACAAAACGCCACTCCCAACCAAACAGGTATGGCAATGATGCGGCTCAATTCTGCCCTTCTCGACCAAGCCAAAGCCAAGACTTTCGGTTCCGGTAGCCTGTGGGCCTCGTTGAAAAAAGACTTCCGCATGGGCGAAGTCAATTCCGAGCTGGTCCGCCGCCACGAAAGCAAATTCGCCGCAAACGGTGCCTATTTCGACCGCACCATCACGCGTAGCAAACCTTATATGTACCATATTGCAACCGAAGTTAAAAAACGCAATATGCCCGCTGAGATCGCGCTTCTTCCCTTCATTGAAAGCGCATTCGTCACCAAAGCCAAATCCCACGTCGGCGCATCCGGCCTGTGGCAGTTCATGCCGGCAACCGGCCGTCATTTCGGCTTGGAAAAAACACCTTTGTATGACGGCCGCCACGACGTATATGCCGCGACCGACGCCGCGCTGAACTACCTGCAATATCTGCACGGGCTGTTTAACGACTGGTCTTTGGCATTGGCTGCATACAACTGGGGCGAAGGCAATGTAGGCCGCGCCGTCAACCGTGCCCGCGCACAAGGCTTGGAGCCGACTTACGAAAACCTGCGCATGCCGAACGAAACACGCAACTACGTTCCAAAATTGCTGGCTGTCCGCAATATCGTCGCCAGCCCCCAGACTTTCGGCATGAATATCAGCGAAATCACTAATCAGCCTTATTTCCAAACAGTCAGTATTGACAAACCCATCGACAACAGCACCATCGCCCGCCTTGCCAATATCAGCGAGAGCGAGCTGCTAACATTGAACCCTGCCTTCAACGCACCTGTCTTCATCCCGAAAAACAACCGCAAATTATTGCTACCCGTTTCCGCCGTATCCGCATTCGAAAAAAATTACCGCAATGCAAACCCCGAGACACTGCTCTCTTTCAATGCCTATACATCGGCCCGCAATACCAATCTGAACAAGATTGCGACAGAAGCCGGGATGAGCGTTGCCGAAATCAAACGCCTGAACGGCTTAAACGGCAATTCGCTGTCTGAAGGACGTACTATTTTGGTTGCGCAAAATAATACTGCGACCAAACAGGATATGATTAATTTCATTGATACTGACAATACTCCGGATACCTACCGTTCGAATATGCCGACAATGGCTCCGATTCAAACGGCAAAACTCAAGACCGATACAGTCAAAACAGTCGTCATCCCTGCCAATACGATTGCACAAGAACAAGCTCCAGCAAGCTTTGATTTTGTTGCTAATACCAAAGCTGCAACTACCCCTATTACCGTCGATACCGTTACAACCGCCCAACCCCGTGTAGAACGCGTTCAAACCGTACAATCCACGGAAGCAAAAACTGCTGCGGACACAACTGTCATTGCGGCAGCCGAGCTTGCACAACCTGCCTTCACCTTAACAGAGCCGCAGGTCGTGGCATCCGCAAAATCAGCTGCCCCTTCCACTCCTTCGACAGTCGAAGAACCTGACCAAATGATGGCATTGCTTGCCAATGCTGATTCACGTCTGCAAAAAGCAGAAGAGGATCAAACCACTGTTGCTCAAAATATCGATACGCTTCATCAAGAAGTTGATGCAGCCAAAGCACGCAGCGAACGCATTGCCGAAAATATTGCCAAGCATCAAAGCCGTACTGAAGCACGACTGGCAAGAGCAAATAATCAATCATCTGCACAGCCGACAACTATGGCAGGTATGCACCGCGTGACTGATGGAGATACTTTGTTCAATATCTCTAAACGCTACAACTTAAGCGTTGCCGATTTGATTGTGGCCAACAATATCAAAGGCAGCAACATCCGCAAGGGTCAGCTGTTACGCGTTAGCGCGGCTCCGGTCAAAACCCGTAAAAACAACATTCAAAATGTTTCTTATACAGTCCGTAGAGGCGATACACTCAATACGATTGCCAACCGCTTTAACGTAGATGTCAACGATATCCGCCGCTGGAATAAAAATACCCGAACCGTTACTCCGGGTCAGCGTTTAAAATTGATGGGCAGCTAACCGTATAATCAAACAGCAAAGGTCGTCTGAAGTTTTCAGACGACCTTTTTATATCGTGAATCGTAATAGGAAATACCTAATCATATTTATTCTGCACAAACAGGAATCCTGACCTCAGATTGTCAGTCATACTTAAAAATTGCCGTAAGCTCAAACTCCTAGATACCTGCCTGCTAGCCCAGTCCATCCATATTGTATCCATGCCAAAATATAAAAACGTCGTCTGAAAACTGGATATCCGGTTTTCAGACGACGTTTTTAATGCCGCTTATTTCGAACAGTCTTACTGCTGCGCGGCAGGTTGGCTAACGGTTTCGCGTTTCAAACCGCCGCCAAGTGCTTTATACAAGTCGGCAAGGTTTTCCAAACGGGTCAGCTGATTAGCCAAAAGAGCAGTTTCTGCGCCGTAACTGCTGCGCTCGGCATCCAGCAAATCCAATGCACTGGATACGCCATGTTTGTAGCGCAGGCTGATGAGGCGCAGGCTGTCGTTGTAGGCACGGCTTTGTTTGCTCAAAGCGGCATAGCTTTTATCCAGCTGTTCGCGTGCAACCAACGCATTGGAAACGTCTTTGAATGCGGATTGAACAGCGGCTTCATAAGCAACGATTTGTGCCTGTTGGCGCAGTTTGGCTACGTCAAGATTGGCTTTGTTTGTGCCCCAATCAAAGATAGGCAGAGTGATGGATGGTGCAAAAGCCCAAATACCCGTGCCGCTCTTAAACAGGCCGCTCAACTCGCCGGAAGCGGTACCGACAGAACCGGTCAGGCTGATGCGCGGGAAAAACGCCGCACGTGCCGCACCGATATTGGCATTGGCTTGTTTGAGCGCGTGTTCGGCCGCACGGATATCCGGACGGTTGAGCAACAGGTCCGAACTCAAACCGGCAGGCAGTTTGGTCATTTTGAACTGTTTGTTCAAAGGCAAACCGGCAGGCAAGTCTTCAGGCAAAGGTTGATTAATCAACATAGCCAAGGAATTTCGCGCTTGCTCGCGGTTTTTTACCGCAGATGCGTAATCGGCTTTGGCCGATTCAATCAGCGCTTCCTGTTGGTGCAAATCAACGGCGGAAATCACGCCGGCCTTATGGCGTAATTGCGAGAGCTTGTAAGTCGCTTCACGGGTTTGTAATACGCGTTGTGCCAATGCCATGGTTTCTTCCGCGTAGCGTTCGTTAAAGTAGGCTTTGGCAACGGTAGAAATCAGGGTCAGATGGGCGGCATCGCGGTTTGCGGCCACATTAAAATAACCTTGCAACGCGGCTTCGCTGGTGCTGCGGACACGGCCGAAGAGGTCAAGCTCATAAGAGGCTGCGCCCAAACCCACGCTGTATTGGCTGCTAACGCTGCCGCCACTCAAACTGCCTTGACGCGAACCTGTACCGCTGGCATTGACGGTTGGCAACAAATTATTACGCGCAATCATGTATTGCTTGCGGTAGATTTCCGCATTCAGCGCGGCTGTACGCAAATCGGTATTGCGTTCCAATGCGATGTCGATCAGGCGGTGAAGGCGAGGATCGGCAAAGTAATCTTGCCAACCCAATTCGGCTGCACGGATACCGTCGTCAACAGTGTCGTATTTAAACGTATCGGCCACGGCAACTTGAGGCTGCTCATATTTCGGCATCATGGTACAGGCCGACAAAGCCACGGCGGCGGCAACGGCGGTCAGTACAGGTTTGAATGTAATCTTCTTCATTTTAGAATCCTTTAGCATTTTGAGGCCGTCTGAAAATTTTTCAGACGGCCTTTGCTTTAGTGCTTGTCTGAATCTTGTTTACCGTCTTCAATCATGCCGGCTTCAGCGGCGTGTTTGGCGGCCATCTCATGCTCGTGTGCGGTTTCTTTAAAGAATTTGCGCACAACCACATAGAACAAAGGCACAAGGAACACAGACAGAATCGTACCGATCAACATACCCCAGACCACGGTCGTACCAATCGCACGTTGGCTGGCGGAGCTGGCACCGCTGGCAACATAAAGCGGTACCACGCCCAAGATGAAGGCAAACGAAGTCATGATAATCGGACGGAAACGCAAGTGTGCGGCGGCAAGCGCAGCTTCAAGCGCGCTCTTGCCTTGCGCTTGCAGGTCTTTGGCAAACTCGATAATCAAAATCGCGTTTTTCGCACTCAAACCCATCACCGTAACGAAACCGACTTGGAAGTAGATATCGTTGGCGTATGCCGGAATACTGCCCAGTAATGCTTCAAACATGTTACGGCCAGTCACACCCAATGCCGCGCCAATCAAGCCCAACGGAATCACAAGGATAACCGCCAACGGGATAGACCAGCTTTCGTACAAAGCAGCCAATACCAAGAATACAGCGGCAGCGGCCAATGCGTACAATACGACAGTTTGCGAGCCGCCTTTAGCCTCTTCACGAGACTGGCCTCCCCATTCCAGACTGTAACCGCCGCCCATGTCATCAACCATTTGCTGTACCGCAGTCATGGCCTGACCGGAAGATACGCCATTAACAGGCGAGCCGGAAAGCTCCATTGCCGGATAACCATTGAAGCGGACGCTTTGTTCCATACCGTTTTCCCAAGAAACAGTAGCAATGGTAGAAAGCGGTACAGCAACGCCGGATTTGTTCGGCACGGTCAGGTTCAGAATATCGGCAGGCTGCATACGGGCACTCGCATCAGCTTGTACCATCACGCGTTGCAGACGTCCTTGATTTGGGAAGTCGTTGACATAAGACGAACCCAAAGAAGAAGCCAAAGCAGTACGGATATCAGAGAACGAAATACCTTGTGCGGCTGCTGCAGAGCGGTTGATGTCGATTTTCAACTGAGGCGCATCTTCCAAACCGCTCGCACGAACGGTACTTGGGTTAAACAAACCGCTTTTGCGCATTTTGTCAATCAACTCATTGCGCTTGGCCAACAATGCAGCATGGCCGCTGTTGTTACGGTCTTGCAGGTAAATCGTCAAGCCGGAGCCTGTACCCAATTCCATAATGGCTGGAGGCACAATCGCCAAACCGAAACCGTCTTTCAGCGTAGCCATCATCATGCCGGTCAACTTACCGGAAATAGAAGTCGCATCGCTGCCCGGGGCAGTACGTTCGCTCCAGTCTTTCAGAATGACAAAGCCCAAAGCCATGTTTTGACCGGAACCTGAAAAACTGAAGCCGGAAACGGTAATGATGTTCTCAATCTCAGGTATAGATTTTGCCAGCTGAGTGATTTGAGCCAAAGTTGCATCGGTACGCTCTTTGGTCGCGCCGGCAGGCAGCTGTACGCTCAACATCAAGTTACCTTGGTCTTCAGTCGGCAAGAAGGAAGTCGGCAGACGCATAAACAGGAATACGCCCACAACAGTCAAACCAATATAGACAACCATCATGCGCAAAGTCTTGCGCAAGACTTTGGCAACCCAGCCTTCGTAGCCGTGTGTCCAGCTGTCGAATTTTTTGTTAAACCAACCGAAGAAACCTTTTTTCTCTTCGTGATGACCCTTCTGAATCGGTTTGAGCATGGTGGCACATAATGCCGGAGTCAGCGTCAAGGCAAGGAATGCGGAGAATGCAATCGATGCCGCCATGGTCAAGGCAAACTGTTTGTAAATGTTACCTGTTGCACCGCTAAACATTGCCAGCGGAACAAATACGGACATCAACACGGCAGTAATACCAATCACCGCGCCGGAAATCCGACCCATCGCTTTTTTGGTTGCAGCCTTAGGCGACAGACCTTCACTCGCCATAATACGCTCAACGTTTTCAACGACCACAATCGCGTCATCGACCACAATACCGATCACCAATACCATCGCAAACATGGTCAATACGTTAATCGACATACCCATGTATGAGATAAAGGCAAAACCGCCCAACAGGGAAATCGGTACAACAATGGTCGGAATCAGCGTATAGCGGATGTTTTGCAGGAAGAGATACATCACTAAGAATACCAATACGATGGCTTCCAAAAGCGTATGGATCACTTTCTCAATCGAAATTTCCACAAATTTGGAAGTATCGTAAGGAACTTTCCAGCTCATGCCGTCTGGAAAATACTTCTGCAAAACTGCCATTTTTTCTTTCACGGCAGTCGCCGTTGCCAAAGCGTTACCGCTGTTGGACAGCATCACTGCCATACCGGTGGCATTCACGCCGTTCAAACGTGTGGAAGTAGAATAGTCCTGCATACCCAAGCTGACTTTGGCAACGTCTTTCAGATAGACATTAGAACCATCGGTATTGGATACCAAAATGATGTTGCCAAACTCTTCAGCAGTGCTCAGCTGACCTTGAGCCGTCACAGTTGCTGAAATGGTCTGACCTGCAGCCGCCGGCAAAGAGCCGATAGAGCCTGCAGAAATTTGGATATTTTGAGTAGCCAGTGCGTTGGTTACCGTTGCAAAAGACAGGTTGTAGTTTTGCAGTTTTTTCGGGTCAACCCAAATACGCATGGCGCGTTGCGCACCAAACAATTGTACCTGCCCTACCCCGTCGATACGCTGCAGTTCAGGAATGATATTGCGCTGGGCGTAATCGTTCATTTCCTCAATGGATTGCTTTTCAGAAGAAAGCATGACCACTTGCAAGAAGTTGGAACGCGCTTTAGATACGGTTACACCATATTGCTGTACGGTAGACGGCAATGTGGACAACACTTCCGACAATTTGTTCTGCACGTCTACCTGCGCCAAATCTTCATTGGTTTCCGGTGTAAACGTCAGACTGACGCTGCCGCTGCCGCTGGAATTGGCAGAAGTCGTCATATAGTCCAAACCTTCCACACCGTACATATTACGTTCGATAACGGCCAGTACGCTGTCTTCCATTACCTGAGCAGAAGCGCCCGGATAAGTAGCGCGCAAAGTAATGGTCGGTGCAGCAACGGACGGATATTGGGAAATCGGCAGTTTTTGAATGCCGAAAATACCCGCTGCGATGATAAAAATCGCAATAACCCATGCAAAAATGGGGCGGTCAATAAAAAACTTAGACATTCATGCGTTCCTTATTTGGCTTCAGATGCAGCTTTAGCTTCAGAGGTCGTCTGAACGTCTTTTTTCGCTTCAGAAGCAGCTTTGGGCGCGGCTTCTGCAGCACTTCCGGCAGGCGTCCATTCTTTAGGCGTAACCTTTTTCGCACCCATCATGGCGGCAATGCTGGTGCCGTCCACAACGACTTTGTCGCCGTCGTTCAAACCAGAAGTAATAACCCAATTGGTTCCCTGCTGCCGGGCGACTGTTACCTCGCGCGACTCCATTTCGCCTTTGGCGTTCACAATCGTTACAGTATCTTTCGTACCGCGCGTTACTGCCTGCTGCGGCACGACAAAGGCATTAGCAACAGCAACCTGCTCCATCAGGACGCGCACATAGAGACCGGGCATCAGGATATTTTTGTCGTTCGGCACTGACGCGCGCAGCGTGATTTGTCCAGTCGTTTCGTTAACAGACGGATCGGAGAACAGCAAACGGCCTTTGTGCGGATAAACTTCGCCGTTGTCGAACTTGATGCCCACTTCAATCGCGCCGTCCACGCCCGACAGCTTGCCTTCGGCAACCTGTTGGCGCAGCTTCATCACTTCGGTCGCAGATTGAGTGATGTTCACATACATAGGATTGGTTTGGCGGATGGTTGCCAGAACGGTCGTATCACCCGCGTTCAACAGCGTACCTTCGGATACTTTAGACTGACCGATAAAACCTGAAATTGGCGCGGTAATGCGCGCCCTGTTCAGATTGATACCGGCAGATTTAATCGCCGCCTGAGCCGCTTTGACGCTTGCTTCGGCAGAACGTTTCGCCGTTACCGCCGCATCGTAGTCCTGTTTACTGATGGCATCGGCGGCAACCAGCGGTTTGTAACGCGCCAAGTCGGCATTGGCTTTGGCAAGGGTTGCCTGCGCGCTTGCCAATTGGGCGCGCGAGCTTTCCAGATTTGCTTCATAGGTGGAGCTGTCGATTTGGTAAAGCGGCTGCCCGGCGCGGACATAGCTGCCCTCTTGGAACAGGCGTTTTTGGATGATACCGCCGACTTGCGCGCGGACATCCGCAGTACGCAGCGACTCCAAACGTCCCGGCAGCTCGGTCGTCAACGCGATAGTTTCAGGATGGACGGTAACGACACCGACCACAGGAGCGGGAGCCTGCTGTGCCGCTGCCTGCTGCCCTGCTCCGCCCGCTTCGCCTTTCGCCGTATCACCACCTTTACCGCACGCCGAAAGAGCCAGCGCAATAGCGGCAGCGATTGCCGTCATGCTTTTCACCTTAGAAGCATAAAAAGTCATTATTTTTCCTATCTAGATAATTGTTATGAAGTTTCACTATATGCTTTGTTATTGTAGCCGATTTTTGGTTCCGAAAACAACAATCGCCTGCTTCAATATCTGAAGCAGGTCGTCTGAAAAAAAGAGTTTATATTTGAGAGCCAATCTCAATTACAGGCGTCATTATACATACATGCTTGCATGGATACAAAGTATTTTTTATAATCCCCAACATTCCACTTAACTTGAAACAGGCATCATGCGGAAAACCAAAACCGAAGCTCTTAAAACCAAAGAACATTTAATGCTCGCCGCGCTGGAAACCTTCCACCAAAAAGGCATCGCGCGCACTTCCCTCAACGAAATCGCCCAAGCCGCCGGCGTCACGCGCGGCGCTTTGTATTGGCATTTCAAAAACAAAGAAGACTTGTTCGACGCCCTCTTCCAACGCATTTGCGACGACATCGAAAACTGTATGCATCAGGACGCAGCTGATAGCAATGAACAAGAGTGGCCGCTTTTCCGCCGCACCTTGATGCACTTTTTCACGCGTCTGCAAACCAACGACATCCACTATAAATTCCACAGCATCCTGTTTTTAAAATGCGAACACACCGATCAGAACGCCGCGGTCATCGACATCGCGCATAAACATCAATCCATTTGGCGCGAAAAAATTACCGAAGTTCTGACCAAATCCATCGCCCAACATGCCTTATCCGAAGATTTGGATACCGACATGGCGGTCATCTTCATCAAATCGACGCTGGACGGTCTGATTTGGCGTTGGCTCTCGTCCGGCAAAAATTTTGATCTCGCCCAAACCGCACCGCGTGTGATCGACATCCTCTTGGACAATCTGAAAAACCACCCGCAACTGCGTAAGCAAAAATAACGAACTGCATACAAGAAGGTCGTCTGAAAACAAATATTGTACGTTTTCAGACGACCTTTTATTTTTGCTGAGATTTCTAGTCTAGCAACTGTTACTCCCGCTTCTCAATCATGATTTTTCATCTACATCGAAATGGCAGCAATGACAATCACCATACCCACACACCAGCTCCTTCGTTTAAGAAAGGCGCAATCATGCGCCTTTTTTTACGGGCTTAACGATTAGGTATGTGTGTCCAAAAGAATGCGGAATCCGTCTATTTCGATGATGCCTCAATCCAAAATCTTGCCGACGATTTCGCCCACGTCTTTCGACAATCCTTCCTGCGCCCGAATGCGCTGCAATTCTTGTTTCACCAAGTTTTTGCGGTGCGGCTCGAGCTTGTTGCAGAGGTTGAACGCCTGCACTAAGCGGGCGGCGACCTGCGGGTTGAAGCGGTCGATTTCGATGACTTTGTCGGCGATGAAGCGGTAGCCGCTGCCGTCTTGTGCGTGGAAATACGGGACGTTGCGGCTGAAGCTGCCGATGAGCGAACGGGCTTTGTTGGGGTTTTCGAGGCTGAATTTCGGATGCTGCAAGGCGGTTTGAACCTGTTGCAGGGTGTCGCTGCGGCGGCTTGAGCCGACGAGGGCGAAATATTTGTCCATCACCAGCGCGTCGTCTGAAAACTTGTCGGCAAACTGCGCCAGCAGGCGGTTGCGCGTATCACTTTCGTTGCCGTTGACGGCGGACAGGATGCCCCATTCGTGGGTCATGTTTTGCGCCATTTCGCCGTATTTTTCGGCAACGGTTTCGATGTGGACGGGGTCGGCGCGCAGGACGAAGGCGCGGCAGACATTGCGCAACGTGCGCCAGCCGGCGGTTTCAGGGCTGTATTCATAGCTTTGGTTTTCCTGCTTCGCCGCCTGACGGTTCAATTCGTGCCATTTCGGCAGGAAGTGGGCGGCAAGCGTATCCAACAGGGCTTCGCGCGCCTGATGGTAACGCAGCGGGTCGATGTTTTCTGCGCCGTCCCACAGCTCGGCTTCAGACGGCACGCCCAAAAGCAGGGCTTTGAAGGCGTTGTCCAAGAGGTCGTCTGAAATGACTTTTTCGACGGCAGCAAGCAGTTTTTCGTGTTTCGGCAGCTCAACGCCGTCTGAAAGCGCGGCAAGGTTGGCGGCGACGGCGCGGCGGTAGAGCGTTTGGGCGGCTTCCCAGCGCGTGAAGGCGTCGCTGTCATGGGCGAGCAGGAGCAGCAGGTCGTCGTCGCTGTACGGATAGTTCAGATGCACCGGCGCGCTGAACCCGCGCAGCAGCGAGGGAACGACGGCTTCCGTTACGCCTTCGAGCGGGAAGGTTTGTTCGGCTTCGGTCAGCAGCAACACGGCTTCGGTTACGCGTTTGCCCTGATAATCGAATGCCACCGCTTCGCCGTTGCGGTTCAGCAACCCGACTTTGACCGGAATCATCATCGGCTGCTTGTCCGCCATATCAGGCGTAGGCGGCACGGTTTGTTTAATGGTTAACTCGAAAATATTGTTTTTCAGACGACCTTCCGCTTCCAAAACGGGCGTGCCCGCCTGGCTGTACCACAAGGCGAACTGGTCGAGATTGATGCCGTTCGCGTCCGCCATCGCCGCTCGGAAATCGTCGCAGGTCACGGCTTGCCCGTCGTGGCGTTGGAAGTAGAGCTTCATGCCTTTTTGGAAGCCCTCTTCGCCGAGCAGGGTGTGATACATCCGCACCACTTCCGCGCCTTTTTCATAAACGGTCATGGTGTAGAAATTGTTCATCTCCTCATAGCTGGCGGGGCGCACCGGATGGGCGGTCGGGCCTGCGTCTTCGGGGAACTGGTGCTGGCGCAGCAGGCGGATGTTTTCGATGCGGCGCACGGCGCGGCTGGCGCGGTCGCCGGAAAATTCTTGGTCGCGGAACACGGTCAGCCCTTCTTTCAGCGAAAGCTGGAACCAGTCGCGGCAGGTCACGCGGTTGCCCGTCCAGTTGTGGAAATACTCGTGTCCGACGACAGATTCGATGCCTTCGAAATCGGTATCGGTGGCGGTGCGGCTGTCGGCGAGGACGAACTTGGTGTTAAAGATGTTCAAACCCTTGTTTTCCATCGCGCCCATATTGAAATCGCCCACGGCGACGACCATGAAAATATCCAAGTCGTATTCCAAACCGAAGCGCGTTTCGTCCCACTTCATCGCGTTTTTCAACGATTCCACGGCAAAGCCGACCTTGGGCTTGTCCGCTTCGGTGGTGTAAAACTCGATTTTGACGTTCCTGCCGCTCATGGTGGTGAAACGGTCTTCCGTGACCGCCAAGTCGCCCGCGACCAAAGCAAACAGATAGCTCGGCTTGGCAAACGGGTCTTCCCATTTCACCCAATGGCGGTCGTCTAAAAACTCGCCGCCGTCGATTTTGTTGCCGTTGGAAAGCAAAACGGGATAGCGTTTTTTGTCCGCGACGATGGTGGTCGTGAACTTGGACATCACATCCGGACGGTCGATGTAAAACGTGATTTTGCGGAAGCCCTCCGGCTCGCACTGGGTAAACAGATTGCCGCCGGAAGCATACAGCCCCATCAGCGATTTATTCTCCGCCGGCAGGATTTCGGTTTCCACTTCGACGGTGAAGCGTTCGGACGGCGCGCCCGCAATCGTCAGCGTCTCGCCTTCCAACACATAATCCGCCGCCGCCCCGTTGATTTTGACGGACAAGAGTTTCGCCGAACCGTCCAACACCAGCGGCTCCCCCACCCTCTGCGGCTCGACCGTCAAACGGGATTTCACGACGGTTTGCGGTTCGGCAATATCAAAATGCAGGTCGGTTTCGAGAATACGGTAGGCAGGCGTTTGGTAATCTTTCAGATAATGGACGGTTTTGCTCATGGTTTTGCTTTCGGGTAAAAATTGGAATACAGACGGCAAGCATAACGTTTCAGACGACCTTAATTCAAGCCTTCTGTCGAATTTTTATCGTATAGTGGATTAAATTATAGTGGATTAAATTATAGTGGATTAAATTTAAATCAGGACAAGGCGACGAAGCCGCAGACAGTACAAATAGTACGGCAAGGCGAGGCAACGCCGTACTGGTTTAAATTTAATCCACTATAGCTATATCGCAGGCTCAAATGAAACCTTCCGCATCTTGGTATTTGCAACCCACAACGAAAAGGTCGTCTGAAACCCAAATTGGTTTTCAGACGACCTTTTTCATTTCAAACCGATAGGCTTATTTATTGAAGAAAATCAGCGTCCACGGCAAGACGTAGGCTTGCAGCAGGGTCAGCAGACCGACGAAGGTACAGAAAATCAAACTGTGTTTCACAGTGAAGCGGAACAGGTTGGATTCTTTACCTTCCAGACCGACTGCCGCGCAGGCGATGGCGATGGATTGCGGCGAAATCATTTTGCCGGTCACGCCCCCGGTGGTGTTGGCAGCAACGGTCAACTCAGGCACGACGCCGATTTGATGCGCGGTGCTGGCTTGCAGCGAGCCGAAGAGCGCGTTGGCGGAAGTGTCCGAACCAGTCAGGAATACGCCCAGCCAGCCGAGGAACGGCGAGAAGAACGGGAATACGGTGCCAGTGGCGGCGAGGACGAGTGCCAATGTGGACGACAGACCTGAATAGTTTGCCACGAATGCGAAGCCGAGTACCAAGCCGATAGACAGGATGGACAGGCGCAGTTCTTTGAGCGTTTCAAAGAAAGTGCCGACGGCTTCGGAAGGTTTCATTTTCAGCAAGGCGGCGGAAACGATGGAAGCAAACAGGATTGCCGTGCCGACTGCGCCGAGGAGGTCGATTTTGAACACGGCGGCGTATGGTGTCGGTTCGCTGACGATGGGCGCGGCTTTTTGTACCAAATTGTGCAGCATCGGCCAGTCGAATTTAATGGTGGCAACACCCAAAGCCTCTTTCACGCCCTTAATCGTCCACACGCTGACGAAAACGGTCAGGATGGCGAAAGGCGACCAGGCTTTGATGATTTGTCCGGCAGTGTATTCGCCCGCTTTGCGCTCGGCCGGTTTTTTCATGCCGTTGAAGGTGAAGATTTCTTTAGGCTGCCATTTTTTCAGGAAGGCAGACAGACAAACCAGGCTGACCAATGCGGAGGTTACGTCTGGCAATTCCGGACCGATGAAGTTGGCAGTAATGAACTGGGTAGTGGCGAAAGATACGCCCGCCACCAATACGGCAGGCCAAGTTTGGCGTATGCCGCGCATACCGTCCATCATGGCGACCAGCCAGAAAGGAACGATAATCGACAGGATCGGCAGTTGGCGGCCAGCGACCTGACCGATGTGGTAAGGGTCGAGGTTAGACACTTGACCGGCAACCAGGATTGGAATACCCATCGCGCCGAAAGCCACAGGCGCGGTATTGGCAATTAAACACAAACCGGCGGCGTAAAGCGGATTAAAGCCCAAGCCCACCAACAACGAGGCGGTAATCGCCACCGGCGCGCCAAAGCCTGCCGCGCCTTCGAGGAATGCGCCGAAGGAGAAGCCGACCAGCAACATTTGCAGGCGTTGGTCTTCGGTAATCGAAATCACGGAAGCGCGGATGATGTCGAACTGCCCTGTTTTCACGGTAATTTTATACAGGAACACGGCAGTAACGATAATCCATGCAATCGGCCACAAACCGTAAGCGAAGCCGTACAGCGCGGAAGAAACCGCCATGCCAGCAGGCATTCCGAAACCTAATACGGCAACGCCAAGCGCAATCAGAAGCGTATAAAGCCCCGCCTGATAGCCTTTAAGCTTCAGGACGGTCAGTGCGACAAAGAAAAAGATAATGGGCAGGAGGGCGACGGCTGCCGTCAAATATAGGCTGCCGCCCACTGCGGTATAGTTTTGAATCCAAGTTTCCATTGGGAAAATCTCCGAATATTTTTCTAATATACTTTCCTAAATTGGTAAAACCAATTTTTTGAACGGAGGACACTTTACGAAACTTTAATATGGCAGTCAATTATTTTTTTAAACAACCTTACTACATAAGTGCAAAATTGTTATTTAATTTTAAATAAAACAAAACATTATATGAATTGTAAAAATGTAACCCGATATAGTTTTAAACCATATTCGGGTAGAACAAGCCATATTGACGGGATATGGCCGGTTAATTAGAATACCGCGACATTGGGCATACCAATTTGGTCATGCCAATTTTGACGCAGATTGCCATTTCAGACGACCTGCCGCATCACATTATCGGATTTGAGTCTTCCTCATAAAGAAAACATGAGGGAAAAGAGGGAATTAAAATGACAAAACTGGTTCGGCCACAAAAAATCAGCGACCAAATATTGTCGATATTAGAAGAACGGATTGCGACGGGCGTTTACGAAGAAGGCGGCAAAATCCCGCCCGAACGCACGTTGGCGGAAGAATTCGGCGTATCGCGCCCGTCGGTCAGGGTCGCACTGAACATCTTGATTGCGCGACAGGTTTTGGAAGCGCGTCAGGGTGACGGCTATTACGTTTCCGTCAAACCGCAACAAGATTTCCTCCAAAGCTGGCAGGAATTGCTCGGCAAACATACCAACTGGGAAACCGACGTTTTCGATTTCAGCTGCCATATCGAAGGCTGCATGGCATCGCTGGCTGCCGAGCGGCGCACCGATGCCGATTTGAAACGGATTGATTTTTGGCGGCAAAAATTCGAATCCGCCTGCGAAAGCGGTCATCTGGAACATCAAAGCGAAGCCGACGTAAGCTTTCACCAAACCATCGCCGATGCCGCACACAACATCCTCTTCAGCCACCTCTCCGGCGGCCTGCTCAAAATGCTCTACCGCCAGACGCGTAGCAGCATCATCTATTCCAACCAAACCGAAGACCCGCGCCCCAAGCTGATCGCGCAACACCGCGCCATCTACGAAGCCATACTCGAACGCCGCCCTGCCGATGCCGCCGAAGCCGCCAAAATACACTTAAACTACGTCGCCAACAGCATCTTGCAAAACAGGGAATACAAAAGCCGCAACGAACACGCCGACACGCTGGCGCAGAACGACTTGAAGCGGGCGCAGGACTGGTAAACATTCAACACTTCTCAGATTAGAGCATGAATACTTCGGCGGCTAATCCTTCTTGCTGATATAAGTTCATGCACACAAAGGTCGTCTGAAAACCTGAATGCAAGGTTTTCAGACGACCTTTTTCTATTTCTTGTTTTACACATTAAGCCCATACAACAAGATTTGTCTGAAAATTAAACCTATTCAAATACCAATATTTATAACCATCCAACGCCTTGAAATTTAATTTATTTTAAGCGCAGACAGGCAAAAAAACGCCTCCTGCCGGGAGTTGGCGGAGGCTATCCAAGGAATTTCAAAAAAGTAACCCTAAAGAACTATGAAACTAGTCATAAAGAACTATATTACTAATCTGAACGGTTTGCAAGCTCGTTGAGTGGTCTTAAATTAACTTTACGTCCGAACAAGGCTTGGATTTCGGGTTGGTGGCTGATGCCGATGACGAGGGTGTCGAGTAAGGCACGTTTGAGGGTTTGCATCAGCGCCAATGCAGATTCGCCGTCGAGCTGGTTGGTGGCTTCGTCGAGGAACAGGATTTGCGGTTTGTGCAGCAGCGCGCGGGCGAGGCTGAGGCG
Source organism: Neisseria sicca (assembly GCF_017753665.1). Classification (NCBI taxonomy): domain Bacteria; kingdom Pseudomonadati; phylum Pseudomonadota; class Betaproteobacteria; order Neisseriales; family Neisseriaceae; genus Neisseria; species Neisseria sicca. The sequence continues at coordinate 173,766 of NZ_CP072524.1, read as the reverse complement.
TTGCTGTTCGCCGCCGGAAAGGATGCCGTGCCATTCGTATGGTTCGTCTAAATTATCTTTCAGGCGGCCTAGTCCGACTTGTTCCAAGGTCGTCTGAATAAGTCGATCGTCTTGGCAGACGGTGTGGGGATAGCTGACGGTGTGGCGCAGGGTGTCGGCGGGGAGGTAGGGGCGTTGGGGCAGGAAGAGGAGGCTGCCGTCGAGGGCAAAGCTGCCTTGGTAATACGGCCACAAGCCTGCGAGGGCGCGCAGCAGGGTGGATTTGCCGATGCCGCTTCTGCCCTCGAGCAATACCCATTCGGGGGTGTGGGCTTCGAGGTTGATGTCGGTAAGCAGTGGGCTGCCGGTTTGGGTGTGGACGGTGAGGTTTTGCAGGACGAGGATGCCGCTTTGGCGGCGGTTGTTTAAAGTCAGGGCGGGTGCTGGGCGGGCGGTGCTTATTCCTTCTTGTTCTACTTGTTCCAAGGCCGTCTGAAAACCGGAGAGGCGTTCGACGACTGCCGCCCATTCAATGAGGCGGCGGTAGGAGTCGGTAAACCAGCCGAAGCTGTCTTGGACGCGGGCAAACGATGTGCGGGTCTGCATCATGTCGCCGAAGGTCATGGTTTTGGCGAGGTACATGGGCAGGGTGGCGAGGATGGGGATGAAGATGCTGATGCGCACATAGGTCGCCCAAAAGGTTTCTTGGCGGAATTCGCAGTTGGTGAGCCGCCGCCAGTTGTCGCGGATGCGGAGGTAACGCTGTTTCAGACGACCTGTTTCGGCTTCGCCGCCGTTGTAAAAGGCGATTTGTTCGGCGTGGTCGCGCACGCGCAGGAGGGCGGCGCGGTAGTCGGCTTCGCGGTGCTGGCGGTCGATGTTGAGGTTTTTGAGTTTGTGGCCGACGAGGTGGGCAATCAGGGTGCTGATGACGGAATAAATCAGGGCAACCCAAACGAGGTAGCCGTGTATGGTGATGTCGCGCCCGCCGATATTGAAGGTCTGCACGCCGGAGAGCGTCCACAATACGGCGACGAACGCGCTGAATTTGGCAATATTATTGATGAAGGAGCGGAACAGCCCGATGCTTTTGTCGGCAAGGAGGTAGATGTCTTCGGCGATGCGCTGGTCGGGGTTGTCGGGTTCGCTGGTCAGGCGCAGGCGGTAGTGTTTGTGGCCTTCGAGCCAGTTTTGCTGGAATTGTTCGGTCAGGTGGGTGCGCCAACGGAAGATGAGGCGTTTTTGCAGCCAGTCGCCGCAAACGATGCAGCCGATAATCATCGCCATGTAGCCGAGGTATTCGATGATAAGCGCGGGCATGGATGCGCCGTCAAACGCGGCGAGCGCGTCGTAGAAACGTTTGTCCCACGCGGCGATCCAAACGCTGATGGTAATAGAGAATAGGGTAAATCCTATCAAAACGGCGAGCATCAGCCATTGGAGGCGGCCGTGTGCCCCCGACCAAAAAGGGCGGGCAAGGTAAAAGAATTTTTTGAGGATGTTCATGGGGGTGTGTTGGTACAAATAACGGGAGGTCGTCTGAAAATCTGCATCGACGGGATAACGGCATCAGACACGTTATCCGACGCTTTTGTTTCCTGATGGGTTTCAGACGACCGTTTGCAGATGTTCAAATGAAAATACCGATGCCGTCATGTCGATATGGGCGGACATGACGGCAGGGGCAAGAGGTCGTCTGAAAGCCGGATTGTGTTTTCAGACGACCTCTTTCTTTGCGGTAACGACATTGCTGTTTTCAGACGACCTTACATTTTCCACTTCAGGCTGAACACGGCATTGCGCGGTTCGCCGTAGAAGTTGCCATAGTTTTTTGTACGGTTGCTGTTGTTTTCATAGTAGCGTTTGTCAGTCAGGTTGTTGACTGCCAGCCCCAGTTGCAAATTATCGGTCGGACGGTATTGCAAACCGGCATTCCAAACGGTATAGCCGCCTTGTGGCAGCTTACTGCCGGTTTTGCTTTGACTGGACAAGCCCATACCGATACTTAACTTACCGTTTGCAAACGGCGGCGTATAGCTGCTGTAAGCGCGGAAAATGTGTTTTGGGGTCCAGTTGGCAAAATCGCCCTCGGTATTGGGATGGTTTTCTGTTTTGCGGATATTGTAGGTATAGCCGGCAAACAGTTTCCAATTTGCGCCGATTGCTCCGGAAATTTCCGCATCTACACCGCGGCTGCGTTCTTTTGCGGGAACGTAGTAGAAAGTCTGTTTCCTGTTGCCGCTGGCCGGAACGTTGACACGCACGCCGACGTTGGTGTTATCGGTTTGGAACAGGGAAACGGCCGTATTGAGTTTGCTCTGCATCCATTCGCCTTTCCAACCCAATTCGTAGTTTTTACCGACTTCGGGCGCGAGATAGCTGTTGTCTGCATTTGTTTTCAGAGTCGGTTTGTAGATGGATGTATAGCCTGCATAGAAGCTTTGCCCCAGCATGAAATCGTAAGTGATGCCGATGTATGGAATGAATTTGCTGTTTTTGACCGAATAGGTTTTTGCATCGTTGTCCGGAGCGCCTGCATAACGGGACCAGTTGTAATTGAAGTCGCGTTTCCAATGGGTATAACGTCCGCCTACCAACAGATGCAGTTTTTCCGTAGGATTGATGCGGGTACCTGCTGCAAGGGCGTGCGTATAGAAATGGTTGTTGCTGTCCATAATGCTGTATGGTTCGGCAGCCCAGTCCGGCTGGGGGATAACGGCAGAAAATGGATCGTAGCTGCCGGTTGCCTGCATACGGGTATGGTGCAGGGTATTGCGCTCTTTCGAATAATTATGAGTCAGGAAGATGTCGTGGGTTTGACCCAAGGCTTCAAACTTGCCGCGCAGGTTGTTTTGAATATGCAGATGTTTGCTGTCGTGCTGATAGCGGAAAGCCTGTTGGTCTTCAATACCGATGGATTGATTGGCTTTCAATCCGCTTTTGTCTGCCATTAAGAAAGCATACCTTTGGTCGGAGTGGCTGTTTCGCCAATCGATTTTGCTGTTCCATTTCCAGTTGTCGTTGAAGTAGTGGTCAAATTCTGCAAAAACACCGTTTTTGATGAATCGCCCATGATTCCAATCCGCACCGAAATAGCTGTCGCGCGGCAGACTGCTTCCGTCTTCCCATAAAGGTAAGCCGTTGAGATTGGGGGTGTTGAGCTGGGCGATACGATACGCACCGACAGAAACCTTGCTGTTTTCTCCGATGTCTTTTTCCAAAACGCCATAAAGAAGGCTGTTTTGCCCTTTCACTTTATCCTGAAATGTTTTGTCATGATCAAAACTGCCGACAATACGCCCACGGAGTTGGTTTTCTGAGCTTAAAGTGCCCGAGGCATCCAATTCGATATGCCGTTTGCCGAAACGGTCGGCTAAACCATTCATACTGATTTGTTTTTTAGCCGTCGGTTTTTTGCGTACGGCATTAATGGTACCGCCGGGCGCGCTGTTGGATTGGGTTAGCCCGGCCGCACCGCGCACAACTTCAATGTGGTCATACATGGCAAGGTCGGTGATGTTGTGCCCATCTCTGGCGGGGCTGCCAAATATGCCCGGCGCACCAATAGTAGTGGCCATGCCGTCTTCTTCCAATTTTTCAATATAGAATCCGCGGCTTTGGAAATGGGTGCGGTTCCCTTGGCGAACGACATTTACGCCAGTCGTTGTTTTCAACGCATCTGCAAGCGTAGTAATACCTTGATCGTTAATTTGGTTTTTTGTAATAACGCTGACCGATTGCGGCGTCTCACGCGGAGTCAATGCCAGTCCTGTGGTAGAACTCATAGCCGAAGTCGTATAGTCATTTCGATTTTCGGTACGCAGGCTGCGGTTTTTGCCGACCACATTGACCTGATTTAATTCCACCTGTTGTACTTCTTCAGCGGCTTGAACGGCTTGCGGCAGCGCGGCAAGGCAGAGTGCCAAGGTACTGAGTTTGAAAAGTTTCTCTTTATTTGAATGGTTCATTTGATTGATCCCGGATAAAGCTGTTGTCGTAAAATGTTTATTTTTATTTGATATTTATAGCCATAAAAACTATAAATATTCAAAGTATTAGGTTTTTCAGACGACCTTCGTCAGATAAAACGAATAAAAGTTATCAAACCCTTTCAGATAAAAAAATGTTGCCGCCGGGCGGAGTACCCAATGGCAACTACTTATCCAAGGTTGTAGAATAGATATAAGGAATTAGCTGAAAAATACTTATTAAGAACTATACTCTATCTGTAAAAATTGGCAATCGTTTTTTTCAGACGACCTCACGTTTTTTCACATACTCTTGCCATAAGTCAAAATTCTGTCCGGCAAAAATACCCTCTCTCCCGCGGGGTGGGAGAGGGGGCTTTATTTGCGTATCAGTCAGCTTTATCTTTGTTCCTTCTGCGGATGAAGGACAAGGTGGATTGAAATGTGGCTAGGCAGGTCGTCTGAAAATCAGTCAATGCCTATTCTGCGTCATTATCTTTTTTGAATCGTTTATCTAGTAGTTTCAAAATCTAAAGGTCGTCTGAAACGGCTTTCAGACGACCTATGCTACAATTTCACGAATCCGAACCCATTACAGGAAAACTCATGGAAGCCACCGTCTATCTCGAAGACAACGAATACATCGCCTTATGCGACCTCTTGAAGCTCGCCGGACTTGCCGAAAGCGGAGGACAAGCGAAAGCGTTTATCGCCGAAGGACTGGTGTTGCGCAACGGCGAAACCGAAACCCGCAAAACCGCCAAAATACGTGGCGGCGAAGTCATCGAGTTTGACGGCGCGCGCTTGGAAATCGCCGATGGATACGACCCTGAAGAATAAAGCCGAAGCCCTCTTGGGCGAGCCGCTTCTAGACGAACCCGTCCGCCCCGAGTCGTGGGAATGCTGCGGCAGCGATTGCGGCGATGCCTGCATCCAGACGATTTATTGGACGGATAAAGCCAAATACGACGCGCAACGGCGGAAATTGAAAGAAGCGGGTTGGTCGGAAGACGAAGATAACGGAAAGGCCGTCTGAAAACGGTTCGGCTTGATGGAAACCGCGTTTTCAGACGACCTTTTATAGTAGATTAAAATTGAAAACGTTCATATCGTCATTCCCGCGCAGGCGGGAATCCAGAAGTTTAAAATAGCGGTTAACCTTAAACATTTCCGACAAATCAAGGCCTAGATTCCCGCCTGCGCGGGAATGACGGAATAGCGACTTTTCCTTTAAATTTGCCATACACCCGTTTTTAAAATTACCCCCGTCGCCACACCGCCCGATAATATTGCACCTGTCCACTGTTCACCACACACATAACGCCCCATGATAGACCTGCACTGCCATTCTACCGTTTCCGACGGTATGCTCTCCCCCGGCGAAGTCGTGCGCCTCGCGCATCAAAACGGCTGCACGCTGCTGTCGTTGACCGACCACGACCACACTGGCGGCATCGCCGAAGCGCGTGCCGAAGCGGACAAACTCGGGCTGCGTTTCGTCAACGGCGTGGAAATCTCCGTAACTTGGCGCGGGCGCACCATACACGTTGTCGGTTTGGATTTCGACGAACAGGACGAAAACCTGCAAAACCTGTTGGCACAAGTGCGGCAAGGTCGTCTGAAACGCCTTAAAGCCATCGCCGCCAAGCTCGAAAAGAAAGGCATCGGCGGCGCATACGACGGCGCGCTCGCGCTGGCGGCAAACAAAGAAATGGTCAGCCGCACCCACATCGCCGAGTTCCTCATCCAAGCGGGACACGTCAAAAACAAGCAGCAGGCGTTCACCAAATACTTGGGGGACGGCAAGTCCTGCGCCGTCCGGCACGAATGGGCGACGTTGGAAGACTGCGTCTCCGCCGTCAACGGCGCGGGCGGCATGGCAGTCATCGCCCACCCCATGCGCTACGACTTGTCCGCCACCGCCAAGCGCAATCTGTTTGAAGAATTTAAAAACCTCGGCGGCGTGGGCATCGAAGTCCACAGCGGCAACTGCTGCAAAAACGACCGCCTCAACTACGCGCTTTTGGCAGAACGCTTCGGTATGCTCGCCAGCGCGGGCAGCGATTTCCACCGCTTAAACGACTTCAGCGGCGGCATCCTCGGCGCGTGTCCCGAACTGCCGGAAAACTGCAAACCGGTTTGGGAACATTTCAAAAGGGTTTGTGGCATTTAAGGCAAAGTTTGGATATTAGGACAAACTTGCCGACGCCACATGCCAAGCTTTACCGAATCCCGTCGTGTAAGTTTTACCCGCAAATTTACCGAAAATTTCAAGCAACCTGTCTGCGGACAATCTTGGCAGGTAAACCAAACCGTACCGCTGCCGTCATGCCATACACACAAAAGCAGCCATGACGGCGAATAGGCGTTCTGTTTTGATTCAAAAGAATCATTTCGCCCTCAAAGGTCGTCTGAAAACCGCTTCATCGCATCGCTACACGCATACGGTTTTCATCAGGAAGCCCGTTTCAGACGACCTTCCCGATATGAAATCTTCAGGCTTTGCTATAATCCGCAATCCGCATTTTTTGAGCCACCGCCATGCCGTACGCCCTCGTCCTCCAACTTCCTTCCGCCGAAGCCCTGCCTTCCGCCCTTCTTTCCCGCCTGCCCGAGCCTGATTACGCCGATGAAAAGCGTATGCGTTTCATCGTTGAAGAAGGATTTTCTTTAAGCGAGGCAGACGCGGCGTTGCTGGACAGCCGTCAAATCGACCATGCCGTGTTGCCCGATAGGGCGTTCGGTGAACTCGGGCTGATTGTCAGCGATATGGATTCGACGCTGATTACCATTGAATGCGTCGATGAAATTGCGGCGGGCGTCGGCTTGAAAGACCGCGTGGCGGAAATTACCGAACGCTCGATGCGCGGCGAATTGGATTTCGAGCAGTCTTTGCGCAGCCGCGTCGCCCTGTTGGCGGGATTGGACGAACGGGTTTTGGCGGAAGTTTATGAAAACGTTTTGCGGCTCTCACCCGGCGCGGAATTTTTGTTGGACGAATGCAAGGCACACGGCGTGAAATTCATGTTGGTGTCGGGCGGATTCACGTTTTTCACCGAAAGGCTGCAACAACGCCTCGGCTTCGAATACCAACACGCCAATGTTTTGGAAATTGAAAACGGCAAGCTGACGGGTCGTCTGAAAGGCAGAATCATCGACGCGCAGGCAAAGGCGGACTTATTACGTGAATACCGCGACCGCCTCGGATTGCAGCCGCATCAGGTTTTGGCGATGGGCGACGGTGCGAACGATATTCCGATGCTCAAAGAGGCAGGCATAGGCGTGGCTTACCGCGCCAAACCGAAAGCGCAGGCAATCGCCGATGCCTGCATCAATTTCGGCGGATTGGAACGCGTCAGGGGTTGGTTTAAATAAACCGTCTGCATCGGTTGTCAGGAGTTTCCCAGTAAAGCAAAGGTCGTCTGAAAAATTTTCAGACGACCTTTTTGCTATTTGAAATATCGTAATGACTGCGAACGGAACACCAAAGGAAACGCAGTAACAATACGCCAAAACGAAGCATCCACCCCGCTCCTAAACACGATCTTCTTCATCCCCCGTAACAACCTTATCCTTTCTTCCTGACAGACTGGAAACAGGCAATTAATCAATACAGTTATTACCGTTCTTAAAATAATTTGGCTATGCACTGAAAATATTGACTTAAATTAAACAAAATCGTTTTCTTGTTCACAAACTACCTGACATTCTTTATACTACCAAAGTAGTATTTAACTACAACCTATGAACTAAACCAATAAAAGGAGCCCTAAGGATGAAACATCAGTTACTCCTTCTGCCGCTTGCCGTAGCTGTATCCCAAGCTTGGGCAGATACAAACCCCGTTCCCGAAGAGACTGTTACCCTTTCCCCTGTCACCGTCACCGGCACACAACAACAAAAAGCCAATAGCGTTACTTTCAACCCCAAAGCTGCTTTGCAACCCCTCCCTGCCGGAGACGGGGCAGACCTTTTACAATCTGTCCCCAACATGAGCATCATCCGCAAAGGCGGTAGCTCGGGCGATCCGTTGTTCCGCGGTTTGGGCGGTTCGCGCCTGTCGATTAACGCCGATGACCAGTTTATTTACGGCGGTTGCGGTATGCGTATGGACCCGCCGACTGCCTACATCCACCCGAACTCTTTCGACAAAGTCGTCGTTACCAAAGGCCCTCAAACCGTAACCCAAGGCATGGGTTTGGTCAGCGGCTCGGTGCAATTCATCCGCAAAGACCCTGATTTCAGCGAAAAACCTTACAACATCAACGCCTCCCTGACCGCGGGCAGCAACGACCGCCGCGACGGCTCGCTTGAAGCCGAATTCGGCGGCAAATACGCCTACGTCCGCAGCAATATTTCCCATAACGAAGCCGACGACTACAAAGACGGCTCAGGCAACCGCGTCCACTCCCATTTCAAACGAGACAGCCAAATGCTGCAACTGGGCATCACACCGACCGAAAACACCACCATCGCCGGCACATACGAACGCAGCAGGGCCAAGGTTGCCTACGCCGACCGCATGATGGACGGCAGCAAATTCGATCGCGACGCGTGGAACGTCCGCTTTACCCAACGCAACCTCACCCCTTGGTTCAGCGAACTCGAATTGCGCTACGGTGAAAGCGAAATCGACCACGTCATGGACACATACAGCCTGCGCACCATCCGCAACCCCGCAGGCAAACAGATTAAAAACGCCAACAACCCCAAACGCAACACCGACACAGGTCGTCTGAAAGCTACCTTCGATTGGGATAATCTCAACCTGCAAACCGGCGTAGATTATATGGACGACGTACACGTCGCCCGTATGGAACGCGGCGGCGACGGTTACAGCCACAAGCCTTTTATGCCCAACCAAAGTTTCAAACAATGGGGCGTTTTCAGCGAAGCCGCTTGGCAGCAAACCGACAAACAACGTTGGGTAGCAGGCTTACGCCACGACCGTGTCAAAGCGGATTATGATTCCGCAGACGTAACCGATCCCGCCTTGAAACATCAGAAATTCAACTTGAATTCCGGCTTCTTACGTTGGGAACGTGATACGGATAACGGCTTGAAATACTACGCCGGATTCGGTATCGCAGAACGCTCGCCCGACTACTGGGAACGTCTGCGCGCCAAAAAGAAAATCATCCATCCCGAACAAAACCGCCAAATCGATGCGGGCATCATCTGGAAACGTCCTAACCTCCACGCCTCTGTATCCGTATTCGGCAGCGATGTCAAAAATTTCATCATACTCGAACGCCAAGGCACGGATTTAGGTGTACGCAACGTTAAAGCCTCGCGTTTCGGCGGCGAAGCCGAAGTCAAATGGACGTTTGCGCCCAACTGGGAAATCGGCAGCAGCCTCGCCTACACCCACGGCAAAAACCGTACCGACGGCAAACCTTTGGCGCAAACCCCGCCGCTCGAGTGGAACAACACCCTCGCCTTTGACAACGGCAAATACAGCGCAGGCGCGTTATGGCGTGTCGTAGCGAAACAAAACCGTTACAGCAAAGGTCAAGGTAACATCGTTGGTCAGGACATCGGCGCCTCTTCCGGCTTCGGTGTACTCTCGCTCAATGCCGGCTGGAAATTCAGCAAATACGCCACCTTGCAGGCCGGTATAGACAACGTGTTCAACAAAACTTATGCCGAATTCGTCAGCAAAGGCGGCGACCCTTCAGCAGGCACGCAAACCTTGCGCGTCAACGAACCCGGCCGTACCGCTTGGTTGAGACTGCAAGCGAAATTCTGATGTTGAATTGAGAAAATAAAAGGTCGTCTGAAAACCCGATTGTGGGTTTTCAGACGACCTTTTCTATAAACTGAGGAAAGGGCAAATCTCACGCTATCCTCGTTCCTTCGTTGGTAAAAATGACAGTATCGGGTTAAGCATAGTCATATTCTATTTGAGTTTACCTAAATCCTTAACAATCCGATATTGCAACACGACAAACCAAAACCCGCCCTATCGTACGGTAAAAAGGTCGTCTGAAAACCAAATTTGATTTTTAGACGACCTTTAGTGTTCCAACGCATCAAACTACTATTTGCCCGCTTTCAGCGATTGCCATAAACGGACGCTCAGGCGGCTCGCATCTGTTGATTTAGGCGATACGATAAAGCTTTTATCCATCAATTCCTTGGTCGGGAAAATAGACGCATCGCCGGTATATTTCCCGTCCATCAATGCGCGTGCAGGGCGGCTGGCGGGAGCGTAGGTAACGAAATTGCCATTTTGAGCTGCGACTTCGGGATCGAGCGTGTGGTTGATGTATTTATGCGCATTGGCGGTGTTTTGGGCATCGCGCGGAATCATCAGGGAGTCTACCCAAATGCCGACGCCGCTTTTAGGGGTTAAAACTTCGATTTCAACGCCGTTCTTCGCTTCTTGCGCGCGTGTTTTGGCGATATTCAAGTCGCCGCCGTAACCGACTGAGACGCAAAGATTGCCTGCCGCCATGTCGTCAATATAGCCTGACGAAGTGAAGCGTTTGATGTCGGGACGCACTTTTTTCATCATGTTGACGGCAGCTTTGATGTCGTCGGGGTTTTCGGTATTCGGGTCTTTGCCCAAATAATGCAGCGCGAGCGGGATTTGTTCGATGGCGCTGTCAAAATAGCTGATGCCGCAGGATTTCAGCTTTTTGGTGTATTCGGGATTGAACACCAAATCCCATTCGTTTTCGGGCAGCTGCTCCGTCCCCAAGGCTTTTTGAACCAGTTTTTTATTGATGGCGAGCGTGTTGATGCCCCAGAAATAAGGGACGGCGTATTGGTTGCCCGGATCGACTTTTGCCATCATGGCAAGCAGGTCGGCATCGATGTTGGCGTAGTTCGGGATTTGGCTTTTGTCGATTTTTTGATACGCACCGGCTTTGATTTGGCGTCCGACGTTGGCAATAGACGGGGCAACGAGGTCGTAACCGGATTTGCCGGTCAAAAGCTTGGCTTCTAGGGCTTCGTTGCTGTCGTAGTAGTCGTAGCGGACGTGGATGCGCGTATTTTTTTCAAACGCGTTGAGCGTGGCGGGATCGACGTAGTCCGACCAGTTGTAAATATTGAGCTTGTCGGACGCAGTATGGGAAGAGGGGGCGGAAGATTCTGCGGCGGTTTGTTGTCCGCCGCTGCATGCAGTCAAGACGAGGCCTATGAGTGCCGCCGCCATTGAAGTTTTTTTCATGGATACAGTCCTTTTGCGAAAGAGGAAAACATTGCAGCGGTGGCAGCGGGTTAGTACGAACTGTCCACATACAAAAGGTTAACTGTGGGGGCGGCCGGCATATGCCTCAGGCCCTTGATTCAGCAGGTTCGCATTAAACGGCAAAATCCCTGTCGGCGCAATAGGTTAGACGGGAAAATTTCTTCTTTTTTTCGTTGTTTTCAGCTATGGGTTTCTTCATAAACAAAAAAATATTCAGACGACCTGTTACATACTGGCCACACATCAATTTTCCCTATCCGCACACCCATGCCCTTTGCCTAAAACCCATGTTATTTGCTATACTTTTTGAGAATTATTTTTAATTAAATTAAATCCAAAATTCCCGCATGACTACTCCCGACTCCGCCACCGTAACCGACCACACCCGCCAATGGCTCGTAAAAGCCGTCATCGGGCTCAACCTCTGCCCCTTCGCCAAAGCACCGCACGTCAAAAACCTCGTGCGCATCAGCGTCAGCCAAGCCCGTCATCTGGACGGTTTCCTTGAAGACCTAGACCGCGAATTGCAGCTTTTGGGCGACACGCCCGCTGACGAGCTGGAAACCACCCTGCTTGTCCACCCGACCCTATTCCCCGACTTCGACACCTTCAACCAAATGCTCGACATCGCCGATGCCGCCGTTGTCGACAACGGTTTGGAAGGCATTATCCAAATCGCCCCGTTTCATCCCGATTTCCAATTTGAAGGCACGGATTCAGACGACATCGGCAACTACACCAACCGCTCGCCCTACCCCACCCTGTACCTCATCCGCGAAGACAGCATCGCCAAAGCCGCACAAGCCTTTCCCGATGCCTCCGCCATTTTCGAGCGCAATATCGCCCTGCTCGAAAAAATGGGACATGAAGGCTGGGACAAACTCGATATTCCCCGCTGCCCATTTGATCACGGCAAAACCAAAGCATTCGAATAAAACCTACAACAAAACAACAATATGATTCGCTACTTACTCATCTTTTGCGGCGCAGTTTCCTTACTTTTAGGTATCATCGGCATTTTCCTACCATTGCTGCCAACCACGCCTTTTGTCCTGCTCGCCGCTGCCTGTTGGGCAAGAGCTTCGCCCCGTTTCCACCGCTGGCTGCACCAACACCGCTATTTCGGCCCCATGATACAAAACTGGGAAAACAACGGCGCCGTCCCGCGCAAAGCCAAAATCTTCGCCATCAGCATGATGGGCCTATCCTGCATCTTCATGTTTTGGCGCTTCCCCGAACAATGGTGGATAGGCGCGGCATCGACATTAGGTTGCGGCTGCATCGCCGTCTGGATGTGGCTGCGTCCCGAACCCTGATTCGTGTTCAAAATCCAAGGTCGTCTGAAAACGCGGCTTCCGTTCCGAAACCGTATTTTCAGACGACCTTTTGTCATTTCAAAGTATCGGTTTTAAAATATCGGTAACACAAACCATCAAAAGGAAAGCCGTCATGGCACAATTCTTCGCCATCCACCCCGACAACCCGCAGGAACGCCTGATCAAACAAGCCACCGACATCGTCCGCAACGGCGGGGTTGTCGTGTACCCTACCGACTCCTGCTACGCGCTCGGCTGCAAACTCGGCGACAAAGCCGCAATGGAACGCATCCTCGCCATCCGCAAAATCGACTTGAAACACCACCTGACCCTCATGTGCGCCGATTTGAGCGAATTGGGCACTTACGCCAAAGTCGACAACGCCCAGTTCCGCCAACTCAAAGCCGCCACCCCGGGCAGCTACACCTTCATCCTGCAAGCGACCAAAGAAGTCCCCAACCGCACGCTGCACCCGAAACGCAAAACCATAGGCCTGCGCGTTCCCGACAACAACATCGCCTTAAGCCTGTTGCAGGAATTAGGCGAACCACTGCTCAGTTGCACCCTAATGCTGCCCGAAGACGACGAGCCGCTGACCGATCCTTACGAAATCCGCGACCGCCTCGAACACGCCGTCGATTTGGTGATTGACGGCGGCTGGTGCGGCACCGAGCCGACCACCGTCATCGACATGACTGACGGCACGGAACTCATCCGCCAAGGCAAAGGCGACATCGCCCTATTCGGTCTGTAAGCCTAAAAAACTAAAAGGTCGTCTGAAAACCCAAATCCGTTTTCAGACGACCTTTTTATGCCAATTCTTTTGCTGCCACACCACATCTCTCACGTTTTGTACCATGAAACTCTATGTTGCCGGTCATATTCAGATATAATAACGACCTTCAAAAATAATTCCCTCAATAATTACATTACGGAAACAACAAATGGAAAATACCCAAACTCCCTCCCGTTGGCGTTTTGCCCTCAAAAACGCAGGCTGGCATCTTGTCGTCAGCCTGATTCTTGCAGGCCTCGCGGCACTTTTGGTCTTCGCTGTCTGGTATCCCTACCCCTATTCAGAACTGACGGGCGGATTGAATTTGTACACACTCGTCGTCTCGGTCGATATTGTCTGCGGCCCTCTGCTGACACTGATTCTCGCCAGCCCAAAGAAAAAACTGCGCGAACGCATTACCGATTTTTCTTTGGTCGGCATCATCCAGCTCGCCGCGCTGGTTTACGGCTTACACAGTGTTTCCTTAGCGCGCCCTGTCGTTGCAGCCTTTGAAAAAGACCGCATCAACATTGTTACCGCCGCTGAAATCGACGAAGCGGATTTAGCAAAAGCCCCTGAAGAAATGCGCCAACTGCCGTGGTTCGGTATCGAACGCGTTGCCCTGCGCGATCCTGCATCCATCGAAGAAGCCAACGAAAGCCTCAGCCTTTCGCTTAAAGGTATAGAACCCAGTATGCGCCCGAATTGGTGGCAGCCCGACAGTCCTGCCGAACGCGCGAAAATCCGCAGTGCGATGAAACCCTTGGTACAACTTGCCATCGCCCGCAACATGAGCGAAGCGGACATCCTCAAAACCGCTTCCGTCAAACAAACTGACAAACCTCTGTTTTTCCTGCCGCTTACCAGCGGTAAAATCAAAAACTGGATTGTCGTCATGGATGAAAACGCCGACTTCCTGGGCTACGCGCCGATTGACGGCTTTATCGACAAAAAGCCCGAATTTAAAGAAAAAGTTATCTGACGGACAATAAGTCGTCTGAAAACAGATTCCGCCCAATACCGCCGATAAAATTTCAGACCATCCCTCACCGTCAAAATGGCCGAACTCGAAAACAGGGATTCGGCCTTTTCCTTTAAAGCCACCCTATCCGGTGGTATGATGGAACACATCCGCATCATCAGATAGATATAATATGGGGACGCCCAATATAGTGGATTAAATTTAAACCAGTACGGCGTTGCCTCGCCTTGCCGTACTATTTGTACTGTCTGCGGCTTCGTCGCCTTGTCCTGATTTAAATTTAATCCACTATAGTATCTCTCCCATCACCCATAAGGTCGGATTTTGATTCAGAAAGGAAAAACATGAGCGGCAACGCATGGCTTTTTTGGGCATTAGCTTCCGCAGGATTTGCCTCGTTGACGGCGATTTTCGCCAAAATGGGCTTGCAGGGCATCGATTCGGATTTCGCCACCTTCATCCGCACGTTGGTCATCCTCGCCGCGCTGGTCTTGTTCCTGACCTATACCGGCAAATGGCAGGGCGTGAACGGGTTCACAGGAAGAAACTGGACTTTCCTGATTCTCTCCGGCCTCGCCACCGGTGCATCCTGGCTCGCCTACTTCAAAGCCCTGCAACTGGGCAACGCCTCGCAAGTCGCCCCCGTCGATAAATTCAGCTTGGTATTGGTCGCGCTGATGGCAGTGGTCTTTCTGGACGAACGCCCCAGCACTCAGGAATGGATAGGGCTGGGGCTGGTTACGGCGGGTGTATTAACGCTGGCTTTGAAACGCTAAAAATATTTTTCCAATGAGAAAGGTCGTCTGAAAACCAAAATTCTGGTTTTCAGACGACCTTTTTACTTCCTTAACAATTTACCTGATACGCTTTACCTGCCCGACTGTGCCCACACGTTTTGCAGGTAGGCGTAGGTCAGCTCGGCGGTGCCGGACACCAGCGCGATGTCGCTGCCCAAGTCTTCGGCTTTGCCCACGCCGATGGGCAAGGCGCCGGCGGCTTTGATGGCGGCGACGCCGGCGGCGGCGTCTTCAATGCCGATGCATTGGCGGATATCCGCGCCCACGCCCTCGGCGGCAGCGAGGAAGATGTCGGGGGCGGGTTTGGAATGCGCGACGGCGGCAGGGTCGGCGACGGCGTCGAAGAAGTGGGTCAGCCCCATGCGTTCCAGCAGGAACGGGCCGTTTTTACTGGCGGACGCGAGGGCGATTTTTTTGCCGTTTGCCCTCAATGCTTCCAGCAGCGGCAAAATGCCGGGGTACACGTCTTCGGGTTTGACTGCCTGAATCATCTCGACGTAGTTGTCGTTTTTGCGGCGGGTCAGTTCAGCGAACTCGGCTTCGCCGACGGTTTTGCCGCCGTGTGCGAGGATGCGTTTGAGCGAATCGTCGCGCGACACGCCTTTGAGCTGCTCGTTAAACTTGCGGTCGATGCTGATGCCCAGTTCTTCGGCGAGCTTTTTCCATGCGCGGTAGTGATATTCGGCGGTATCGGTGATGACGCCGTCGAGGTCAAAGAGGACTGCGGTAAAAGTCATTTTGCGCCCTCCTTATTTTTCCAACGCGACAGTGTGGCTGCCGTTGAGCGTGATGTCTTTGCCGTACACCTGCAAATCGAGCGGTTCGCCTTTGAGCAGGGTGAAGACGACGTTTTTTTTGCCGACGGCGACTTTAATCAGACGGCCTCGGTAGTTGATGTGGAAGGCATAGCCTGTCCACGCACTCGGTAGGAACGGTGCGAAGCTGAGTTTGCCGCCCCAAGTTTTCATTTGGGCGAAACCTTGGACGATGGCGAGCCACGAGCCGGTCATGGAGGTGATGTGCAGGCCGTCTTCGGTGTCGTTGTTGTAGTTATCCAAGTCCAAGCGGGCGGTGCGCTGGTACATTTCTACGGCTTTTTCTTCTTTGCCCAGTTCGGCGGCAAGGATGGCGTGGATACAAGGCGACAACGAGCTTTCGTGCACGGTCATCGGTTCGTAGAAGTCGAAGTTGCGGCGTTTTTCGTCGATATTGAAACGGTCGCCGAAGAAGTAGATGCCTTGCAATACGTCCGCCTGTTTGATGAAGGGCGAACGCAGGATTTTGTCCCACGACCATTTCTGGTTGAGCGGCAAATCGTCGGGCGAAAGCGCGGACACAGGGCGGATGTCTTTGTCGAGGAAGCCGTCGTGCTGCACGAATACGCCGAGTTCTTCGTCATGCGGACGGTACATATTCGCGCTGATGTCCGCCCATTTTTCCAGCTCGGCGGCACTCACGTTCAAATCGGGGCGCGGGTATTTCGCCAAGGCTTCGCGGGTGTAGTCCAATACCCATGCGGCGAGGGTGTTGGTGTACCAGTTGTTGTTGATGTTGTTTTCGTATTCGTTCGGGCCGGTTACGCCGTGAATCATGTATTTGCCGTTGCGTTTGGAGAAGTGGACGCGGTCCGCCCAGAAGCGGGACACTTCGACCAAGACTTCCAAGCCTTCTTTGGCAAGATAGCTTTCGTCGCCGGTGTAGTTGGTGTAGTTGTAGATGGCGTAAGGAATCGCGCCGTTGCGGTGGATTTCCTCGAAGGTAATTTCCCATTCGTTGTGGCACTCGATGCCCGTAAACGTCACCATCGGATAGAGTGCGCCCGCCAAGCCCTGTTCGCGCGCGTTGTGTTGCGCCTGCGGCAGTTGGTTGCGGCGGTATTGCAGCAGGTTGCGGGTAACTTCGGGTTCCGCCAGTGCGAGGTAGAGCGGCACGGCGTAGGCTTCGGTGTCCCAATAGGTCGCGCCGCCGTATTTTTCGCCGGTAAAGCCTTTGGGGCCGATGTTCAGACGCGCGTCTTCGCCGTAGTAGGTGGAGAACAGTTGGAACAGGTTGAAGCGGATGCCCTGCTGCGCTTCGTCGCTGCCTTCGATGAGCACGTCGGCGATTTCCCAACGGTGCAGCCAGCCTGCTTTGTGCGCCTCCAGCAAGGTTTCAAACGCAACGCCTGCGATTTTTTCCGACAAGGCGCGGCCTGCGGCTTTCACCGCTTCCAAGCCTTGATAATCGCGGCTGGTGGTAACAATCACGCGTTTTTCAAAGGTTTCGGGCGTGCCGCCGACTTCGGCTTGGAAAGAATTGGAGACCTGCCAATCGGTTTGGCTGCCGCCGAGGGCTTTGAAGCTGCCGGCGAAGGTTTGCTCGGCGTTGACGATGAATTGTTCCACGCCGAAGGGATTGGCGACGGTTTGGGTGGCAATGTAGGAGAGGTCGTCTGAAACGCCTTTGTCCAATACCTGCCAGAATTTTTCTTCGTAGTTGGAGTCTTCGTTTTTCACGTCGGCGTCGATGATGGAATCGATGCGGACTTGGTGGGTTTTGCCGTCAACAGATACGGCTTCCCAGCGGATGACCGCCAGCTCTTTTTGCGCGACGGACAGGAATTTGCACACATCGAAACGCACGCCGAATACGGTGAACGAGCGGCGCAACACGCCGTGCTGCATATCGAGTTCGACGGAGAAGTCGGTAACGTCATTTTTCGCCAAATCCACTTCCTGCCCGTCGACAAAGATTTTGACTTTGCTGAAATTGAGCGCGTTGATGGCTTTGCCGAAATATTTGGGGTAGCCGTTTTTCCACCAGCCGACGCGGGTTTTGTCGGGGAACCACACGCCGGCGATGTAGGTGCCCAAGTGGCTGTCGGCAGAGTAGGTTTCCTCAAAGCTGCCGCGCATACCCATATAGCCGTTGCCCAAGCTGGTCAGGCTCTCTTGCAGCCGTTTGTGTTCTTTTTCCAGTTTTGCCGAACGCAGCGTCCAAGGGCTGATTTCCATGATTCTTGTGTACATCGTAAAGCTCCTGTTTTGATGGTTTTATGGCAAACCGTTTTGAAATACGGTTCGTCTTACTTAAATCAAATAAAGCGTCGGCAGAAGTTTCAGACGACCCTCCTGCCGATAAATGAAGAAAATTATGCGCCGCCGTGTGTTTCTTTAATCAGGAACACGGAAAACGCGCCCAGCAGCAGGACGACGCCCCCTACCAAGAACATATTGGCCTGCAAACCGCCCATCATCGGGAACAACATGAAGCTCAACAGCGAAGCAACAATCTGAGGCATACAGATGGAGCCGTTGAACAAGCCCAAATAAGTGCCCATATGCTTGCCCGACAAGGCGTTGGTCACAATCGTCAGCGGATAAGTGATGATGCCCGCCCAAGCAATACCAATTAAGATGTAAGACAACACCAGCGCGTATTGGTTGCTGATGAAGAATACGGAGAAAAAGCCGAGCGCGCCCAAAGCCAGGCAGCTGAAATAACCCGCCTTATGGTATCGGTTGGGGATTTTCGCCAATACAAACGAACAAATCACCGCTGCAACCGACTGCACCGCCGCCAATACACCGTACCAGTTGCCCGCTTCCTGATAGCCTACGGAAGACGCATCGGTCGTATGCCAGACGTTTTCCGCAATCGCGCCTGCGGAATAAGTCCACATATATTGGAAGGCGAACCAGCAGAAAAACTGCACCAGAGTAACCGTCCAAAACGCTTTAGGCGCGGTTTTCAAGAGTTCGATCCAGTTGGTCTTCTCCTGATTCGCCGCCACGTCGATGCCGTGGTAGCGGGCGTAGGTTTCCGGATCGTATTCCTTCACTTTGAAAATCGTGAACGCGCTGGTAATCACCAGCAACGCCGCGCCCACATAAAACGCCACGACCACGGTCTGCGGCACGACGCCTTTCTCGGCAGTGTTCGCCAAACCGATATACGCGAACACAAACGGCAGAATCGCCGCCACAACCGCACCCGTATTCGCCAAGAAACTCTGAATCCCGTAGGCGTAGCCCTTCTGCTCCTCGTTGACCATGTCGCCGACCATCATCTTAAACGGCTGCATCGCCATATTCGACGACACGTCCAACAGCGCAATCATCAGCGCGCCGAACGACAAAGCCGCCAGCGACGCATAGCCGAAGCCGAAGCTGCCCGAGTTCGGCATCAAAATCATCACGATGACCGCAATCAGCGTGCCGTAAAGCAGATACGGCAGACGGCGGCCGCCCAAGCGCGGATTCCAAGTGCGGTCGGAGTAATGGCCGACAATCGGCTGCACCAGCATCCCCGCCAAAGGAGGCAGGATAAAGAACCAGCCGAGGCTGTGCGGGTCGGCGCCGAGCGTCTGGAAGATGCGGCTCATCTGCGAGCTTTGCAGGGTAAAGGCCGTTTGAACGCCGAGAAAGCCGAAACTGAGCATCCAAATCGTGCTTTTCGGCAGCGAGGGCAAGCCCTGCCGTGTTGTTTGCGTATTGTCCGACATGAGGTAGTCCTTTCGTTTTTTTGTAAAGAAAGTAGTAAATTTGTTTAAATTTTAAATATTGACCCGAAACTGTCCCGTTTGTTCATTTTGGCAGACCACATTCAATCCGGTGCGGCGTCGCCCCGCTTTAAAGCCAATCCACTATATTTTTGATAGTGTCGGCATCCGAAAATCAATCGGAGAGGTCGTCTGAAAAATATTTTAAAAACGTATCGGATGATGTTACAGAAGTATGTGTGCGTAAATTATGTGCCATTCTAGCCATACACCTAAAAGCCAAACAACCACTGCATACCTCAAACCTGCCTTACATCAAATATCCCTGTAAATTTTCTTATTTCCCACTTTACAGACTGGAGATACATACAGGTCGTCTGAAAAAACAGTTACGTTTTTTCAGACGACCTTTTCAGTTAAAAATAGTAAACCGCCTCGAAACGCGGTAAAATACGCTCCGTTTCCAACACGACGCCTGAATCAGCAGGCTTTTATTATGGACCTTCCCAGTTCGTTTTTACTGAACTTCCCTTCCGGTTTATCCCGAAATACACGATAACCATCCCGCCGAAATGCCCTCCTGCATCCGGCGGGCGGAGCATTTATGAGCATCGAACAAACCCCTCCGAACCTTGAAAACGACGGTATCGAAAGCGACGTAGAGCGCGTTTCCGCCGATTTCGACCGTATCCACGCGCTGTGCGAAATCCTCTCGCCCGCCTTCCCGCAAATTGAGGAAGGCGTGCCGATTGAGGACGAGGCGTTGCGCGACAAATTCACCGAGCTGACCGTCCTTTTGAACGAGCTGCACCCTGCCGACGTGGCGGCAGTGTTGGAGTCGTTGCCGCCGCGCGAGCGTAATGTCGTCTGGCTGTTGGTCACGCCGGAAGACGACGGCGAAGTGTTGCTGGAAGTGTCCGATGCGGTACGAGAAACGCTGATCGAGTCGATGGACAAAGACGAGCTGTTGGCGGCGGTCGATGACTTGGACGCGGACGAACTGGCGGAGCTGGCGGGCGATTTGCCGCACCAAGTGGTCTATGAAGCCTTGCAGACGCGTGACGAGGAAGAGCGCGCCCAAGTCAAAGCGGCGATGTCATATGAGGACAATCAAGTCGGCGCGATTATGGACTTCGAACTGGTCAGCATCCGCGCCGACGTTGCCTGCGAAGTGGTGCTGCGTTACCTGCGTCGTTTCGAAAGCCTGCCCGACCATACCGACAAGATTTTCGTGGTCGATGAAAACGACATCCTGCAAGGCGTGCTGCCCATCCGCAAACTTTTGGTCGCTGATCCTGAGGATTTGGTGGCGGACGTGATGGCGACCGAAGTCGTGCGTTTCCGTCCTGAAGACGACGTGGAAGAGGCGGCGCAGGCGTTCGAACGTTATGACTTGGTTACTGCGCCCGTAGTCGATGAAAACAAAAAGCTCATCGGCAGGATTACCATCGACGAGATGGTGGACGTTATCCGCGAAGAATCCGAAGCGGATATGTTGAACATGGCGGGTTTGCAGGAAGAGGAAGATTTGTTCGCGCCTGTCTGGGATTCGGTGAAAAACCGCTGGATGTGGCTTGCCGTCAACCTTTGCACTGCCTTTCTCGCCAGCCGCGTTATCGGCGCGTTTGAGGGCAGTATCGAAAAAATCGTCGCACTCGCCGCGCTGATGCCCATCGTCGCCGGTATCGGCGGAAACTCCGGCAACCAAACCATCACCATGATTGTCCGCGCGATGGCGATGGGGCAGTTGACAGGGATGCAGGCGGGACGTTTGTTGAAAAAAGAAGTCGGCGTTGCCTTGGTCAACGGCATCATCTGGGGAACGGTCATGGGCGTGGTGTCATGGCTGCTGTACGGCAGCATCGGCATCGGTTTGGTGATGGTCGCCGCGATGACACTGAA
Organism: Neisseria sicca; assembly: GCF_017753665.1. NCBI lineage: Bacteria > Pseudomonadati > Pseudomonadota > Betaproteobacteria > Neisseriales > Neisseriaceae > Neisseria > Neisseria sicca. The sequence continues at coordinate 152,369 of NZ_CP072524.1, read as the reverse complement.
CCTCTTGCTCGCTGCCTCAGTCGGCGTACTTATCCCCGTCATCATGGAAAAATCCGGCCGCGACCCTGCTTTGGGCAGCTCGGTGCTGATTACGGCGGTAACGGATTCCGGCGGTTTTCTGATTTTCTTGGGACTGGCGACAATGTTCTTGCTGTAAGGCCGTCTGAAAAGCGGATGGAAAAGATTAAAGGTCGTCTGAAACCATGTGATTATGGGTTTCAGACGACCTTTTTAATTTTTATGGGGGAGGAAAGTGAATCTAAGCTAAACAAACAGCTTTTCCTGATAGGCAAATCCAACGCGGCGGCGGGTAGGGCGTTGCGATACCTGCTGCGGATTGTAGCGTGGGCTTTGCCCACGGAATTGATGGTTTGGTTTCCGAGTCGGGAGATAACATAGCATCGTTTTTTCGTGGGCGAAGCCCACGCTACACTGCCCTACCCCACTATTATAGTGGATTAACTTTAAACCAGTACGGCGTTGCCTCGCCTTGCCGCACTATCTGTACTGTCTGCGGCTTCGTCGCCTTGTCCTGATTTAAAGTTAATCCACTATACTTTCAAGTCATCTAAAAACAGGTTACAAAGATAAAAGGTCGTCTGAAATACAAAATCAGTCCGCATTTGGGCGAAACTGTGTTTTCAGACGACCTATTGTGCAATAACCAAATCAATATACAAAAAACCGTCTGAAATCAATCTTTCAGACGACCTTTTGTGTTGCTTAAGCGTTAACGCCCGTACATTTCCCACAAGCTTTCTTGCAGGCTGAATGCGGGTTCGCCGTTTTCAGGTTGGGCGCGGATGTAGCTGCCGTCGGGCTGCATCAGCCAGGCGCGGGTGTTGTCTTGCAGTGCCATTTCGATGCCTTCGCGGATGACGCGGGCTTTGAGTTCGGGCGTGAAAATCGGGGTGGCGACTTCGATGCGGCGGAAGAAGTTGCGCCCCATCCAGTCTGCGCTGGAGATGAAGGCATCGTCCGCGCCGTTGTTGTGGAAGCAGTACACGCGGGAGTGTTCGAGCTGTCTGCCGATAATGGAGCGGACGCGGATGTTTTCGGACAGGCCTTTGACGCCGGGGCGCAGGATACACATGCCTCGCACGATGAGGTCGATTTGTACACCTGCGCTGCTGGCGCGGTAGAGGGCGTCGATGACGCTCGGTTCAATCAGCGAATTCATTTTGGCGCGGATGCGGGCGGGCTTGCCTGCTTTGGCGTGTTGGATTTCGCGCTCGATGCGGTCGATGACCATTTTGTGCAGGGTAAACGGGCTTTGGTAGAGCTTGTTCAGACGACCCGGTTTGCCCAAGCCTGTGATTTCCATAAAGAGGGTGTTCACGTCGGCGGTGATTTGGTCGTCGGCGGTGATGATGCCGAAGTCGGTGTAGATGCGCGATGTGCCTTGGTGGTAGTTGCCGGTGCCGAGGTGGGCGTAGCGTTTGAGCGCGCCGTTTTCGCGGCGGATGACGAGTGCCATCTTGGCGTGGATTTTGTAGCCGAATACACCGTAAACGACGTGTGCGCCTGCATTTTCAAGCTGTTGCGCCCAGTTGACGTTGTTGGCTTCGTCGAAACGCGCCATGAGTTCGACGACGACGGTCACTTGTTTGCCGGAAAGGGCGGCTTTCATCAGGGCGCGGACGAGTTCGGAATTGCTGCCGGTGCGGTAGATGGTCATTTTGACGGCGAGGACGGCGGGGTCGGCGGCAGCTTCGCGTATCATGTGGACGACGGGGTCGAAGGACTGATACGGATGGTGCAGCAGGATTGGGGACTGTTTCGCCAGTTTGAAAATCGATCCGTTCTTGCGCAGTGCTTTCAGACGACCTGCTCCGCGCGCAGGAAACTTGAGGTCGGGACGGTCAACCAAATCGGGAACGGCATTAAGGCGCACGAGGTTGACCGGGCCTTTGACTTGGTAAAGCTCGGCGGGGGTGAGTTTGAACTGGGCGAGCAGGAAGTTGTGGATGTGGGGCGGGCAGGTGTCGGCGACTTCGAGGCGCACGCCGTCGCCGTATTCGCGGTCGTGCAATTCGTTTTGAATGGCGGCGCGCAGGTTTTTGAGGTCTTCTTCATCGACGGTCAGGTCGCTGTCGCGGGTGAGGCGGAATTGGTGGCAGTCTTTAACCGTCATGCCGGGGAAGAGCTTGCCGACATGGGCGTGCAAGATGGAGGAGAGGAAGACGAAACCGCTGCCGCCTTCACACAACTCGGCAGGCAGAGGAACGACGCGCGGCAGGATGCGCGGGGCTTGCACAATCGCCATGCCGGAGGGGCGGCCGAATGCGTCCGTACCTTCCAATTCGACGGCGAAGTTGAGCGATTTGTTCAGCGGGCGCGGGAAGGGGTGCGACGGATCGAGTCCGATGGGGGTGAGGATGGGCAGCAGCTCGGCGTCGAAATACTGCTCAATCCATTTTTGCTGCCCTTGCGTCCAGTTGCGGCGGCGGTAGAAATGGATGCCTTGTTTGCTCAACTCGGGCTGCAAAACTTCGTTGAACAGGCGGTATTGCTCCTGTATCAGCGTTTGTGCTTCGGCGGAGACGGCGGCGATAGTTTCAGACGGCGTGGTGCCGTTGTCCAAACGCTCGTGCGGATTCATTTTTTGCGCACGTTTGAGCCACGCCATGCGTACCTCGAAAAATTCGTCGAGATTGGAAGAGACGATGCACAAAAACCGCAGACGTTCCAAAAGCGGCACGTTTTCATCCTGCGCCTGCGCCAAAACGCGGCGATTGAAAGCGAGCAGGCTCAGTTCGCGGCAGAGGATGCGGTTTTGTTCGGGCATGGTGTTCTCCTGAAGCGGGTGGGTCGGACAGTTAATTGGGAAGTATAACGCGTTTCGGACGGGCGGGGCAGTGGTGCGGGATGGGCGGGCGGTTGGTAGGGCGGGAGGTCATCTGAAAAGACAGATTCACTATAAAAACAAACGTATTTACAAAAGTAGAATTAAGATAAAAAACCATAAAAATAGTCGTCTGAAAATGAATTTGCGAGTTTGTTCTATCGTTTCAGACGACTATTTTCATCAGAGGAAGATTCGCGGGCGAAGCCCACGCTACGGATTGTCACGGTTGAGTTTAAACCGTTTCAAATAATAAAAGGTCGTCTGAACCCGTTTTCAGACGACCTCTTTGCCGTTTTATTTCACTGCCGATTCAAATCAGAACAAGCCGTGGATCACGCCGTCTGCGTCCACGTCGATTTTCTCGGCGGCGGGGACTTTGGGCAGGCCGGGCATTTTCATCATGTTGCCGCACAGGGCGACGATGAAGCCTGCGCCGGCAGAAACGGTGATGCCGCGCACGGTAATGCGGAAGCCTTCGGGGCAGCCCAAGAGTTTGGCGTTGTCGCTGAGGGAATATTGGGTTTTCGCCATGCAGACGGGCATTTTGTCCAAGCCCAGTTTTTCCAGCGAGGCGATTTCGGCGGCGGCTTCTGCGCTGAAATCGACGTCTTCCGCGCCGTACACTTTTTGGGCGATGGCGCGGATTTTTTCTTTAATGCTCAACTCGACATCGTAGGCGAAGCGGAAGTTATTGGGTTGGTTGTCGATGGCGTTGACGACTTTGCGCGCCAAATCTGAGCCGCCCGCGCCGCCTTTGCCCCACACTTCGGTCAGGGAAACTTCGACGCCGTGTTCGGCGCAGGCTTTTTCAATCATGGCCAACTCGGCATCGGAGTCGGACACGAAGCGGTTGATGGCGACGACGACGGGCAGGCCGAAGACGTTTTTCAGGTTGGAAATGTGTTTCAGCAGGTTGGACAGACCTTTTGCCAAGGCTTCGAGGTTTTCTTCGCCGAGGTTGGCACGTTCTACGCCGCCGTTGTATTTCAAGGCGCGGACGGTGGCGACGACGACGGCTGCGTCGGGTTTCAAACCGGCAAGGCGGCATTTGATGTCGCAGAATTTTTCCGCGCCCAAATCTGCGCCGAAGCCTGCTTCGGTCACGGCGTAATCGGCAAGGTGTTTCGCCAGACGTGTGGCGGTAACGGAGTTGCAGCCGTGGGCGATGTTGGCGAAGGGGCCGCCGTGTACGAAGGCGGGCGTGCCTTCGATGGTTTGCACCAAGTTAGGCTTGATGGCGTCTTTGAGCAATGCCGCCATCGCGCCGTGGGCTTTCAAATCTTTGGCGTAAACGGGGCTGCCGTCTTTGGCGTAGGCGACGAGGATGTTGCCCAAACGCTCTTTCAAATCGCTGATGTCTTTGGCGAGGCAGAATACCGCCATGACTTCGGAGGCGACGGTGATGTCGAAGCCGTCGGGACGGATCACGCCGTCAACGGGTTTGCCCATGCCGTCGATGATGTTGCGCAACTGGCGGTCGTTCATATCGACCACGCGCCGCCACAGCACGCGTTTGGGGTCGATGTTCAACTCGTTGCCTTGGTAGATGTGGTTGTCGAGCATGGCGGCGAGCAAGTTATTCGCCGCGCCGATGGCGTGGAAGTCGCCGGTGAAGTGCAGGTTGATGTCTTCCATCGGCAAAACTTGGGCATAGCCGCCGCCCGCCGCGCCGCCTTTGACGCCGAATACAGGCCCCAAAGAAGGCTCGCGCAGGGCGATAACGGCGTCTTTGCCGATGTGGCGCAACGCGTCCGCCAAACCGATGGTAACGGTGGTTTTGCCTTCACCCGCCGGAGTCGGGTTGATGGCGGTAACCAAAATCAGACGGCCTTGTTTTTGCGGCAGTTTGAACGCCTCGGCAGGATTGATTTTGGCTTTGTAATGGCCGTAGGGTTCGATATTGTCCACATTCAAACCCAGCTTGGCAGCAATTTCGCCAATCGGACGCATGGTGGAAGATTGGGCGATTTCGGCATCGGTTTTGAAGCTCATGATTTTCCTTTACTGAATGGGGAAGAAAAAGAGGAGAGTCGTCTGAAAGACCATCGGAAAGACAAACGCTGATGGATTCAAAAGAATATTAGGCATATTATAGCGTTATCTGAGAATGAATCGCAGTGAAAAATTCGATAATTCAATAAGAATGCAGTTCATATTGTTGACAATCCATAATCAAAGGTCGTCTGAAAATGTCTGCCCCAAAAGATTTGCACACCCACACCATACCCGCCGTCTGTTTCTCCGACACCGCCACCGAATACGTCCGCCTTTTAGTGCAGCAATTCAAACTCCCTACCCTGACCTGCCCGCCCGACAGCGGCGAATACCTGTTTGCCGATGCGGAGGGCGTCAGCTTGTGCCGCGCGGGGGAGAAGGGGCGCGTCCGCGTCGATTTCGGCGGTGGTGCAGCCCAATACCGGCGTACCAAAGGCGGCGGCGAACTGATTGCCAAAGCGGTGAACCATACGGCCAAACCGACCGTTTGGGACTGTACCGGCGGACTCGGACGCGACAGCTTCGTCCTCGCTTCGCTCGGTTTGAACGTCCAAACCTTCGAGCAGCATCCCGCCGTCGCCTGCCTGCTTGCCGACGGTCTCGAACGCGCGCTGCAAGAGCCTGAAATTCAAGACATCGCCCGCCGCATTACCTTCCGTCACGGCGACGCCGTCGAATTGATGCGGGAACTCGCCGCTCAATCGCGCCCCGACATCGTGTACCTCGACCCCATGTACCCCGAACGCCAAAAATCCGCCGCCGTCAAAAAAGAAATGGCGTATTTCCACAGCGTCGTCGGTGCCGCCCAAGAAGAAGCCGAGCTGCTTGCTGCCGCCCGCGCCGTCGCCAAAAAACGCGTCGTCGTCAAACGCCCGCGCCTCGGCGAATTTCTCAACGGCGAAAAACCCGCCTACCAATACACGGGCAAAAGCACCCGCTTCGATGTGTACTTGCCCGATCATCCGGTTAAAGACGGGGAATAATTCAAAATGCAAAGGTCGTCTGAAAATCAGTTTTCAGACGACCTTTGACCACCGCAACCATAAATCTCTTGCAAACCAAGCCGTCGCCATTCATTTCCGCACAAGCAAAAAGCCAGAAGGCCAGTCAGTTATTCCCCTCCATAAGAAATTCTCGCCCTTAAATCCTCATTAATATCAAAAAGTCGTCTGAAAGCAGGCAAAATGGTTTATCGGCATCCCGGCCTGAATTTTCAGACGACCTTTTCCCTTCATAAACCAACAAATTAGAATAAACACTCGCCGAAAAAATACACATTCTGCCGAAATCTCCGAATCTGCCCGTTTTGTTCAAAAACCGCCTTTTTTCGAGATTTTGCTAGACATTTGTCGGCAAGTTCGGGAAAATAGTCAAATTCATTTACGGGTTTTCTGCTCCTGAGAATGCCCCTTTATGCAACAAAATACTGTCCGGTTTGCGCCGTTGCCGCAGGCCGGTTGTTTTCTGAAATATCACGCAACAAACACGGCCGCTTCACGACATTTGGGCCGTATCGTAAAGGAACGAAAATGGATTTGCGCAAGTTAAAAAAACTGATTGATTTAGTAGAAGAATCAGGTATCGCCGAAATCGAAGTGACCGAAGGCGAGGAAAAAGTCCGTATTACCCGCGCCACCGCCGCTCCGGCTCCCGTTTATGCCGCGCCCGCCCATGTAGCAGCGCCTGCTCCTGCACCCGCCGCCGCTCCTGTTGCAGCAGCAGCCCCCGCTCCCGCAGCGCCTGCCGCCCGCGACCTGTCCAACGCGCAAAAATCGCCTATGGTCGGTACGTTCTACCGCGCGCCCGGCCCGAATGCTGCCGCCTTCGTCGAAGTTGGTCAGCAAGTCAAAGCCGGCGATACGCTGTGTATCATCGAAGCGATGAAGTTGATGAACGAAATCGAAGCCGAGAAATCCGGCACGGTTAAAGAAATTCTGGTGGAAAACGGTACGCCTGTGGAATTTGGCGAGCCGCTCTTCATCATCGAATAATTCGTTTTCAGACGACCTTCCGGATTGCGTGGAGGTCGTCTGAAATGCTTTCCAACTCAGGATTTCCACCATGCGCCTGCTGTTAGCCATCTTCCTGCCCTTTGCCGTATTCTTCACCATCGGCCGTCCGATTGCGGGCATCATCTGCCTGATTCTCCAATTCACCTTAATCGGCTGGATTCCTGCCGCCATGTGGGCGGTGTACGCGTTGAGCCAATACAAGACCGATGAAAAAATCCGCAATGCATTGGGCAAAAGGTAACAAGCAGGTCGTCTGAAACCACAGGAAAGGTCATCATGCTGAAAAAAGTATTAATCGCCAACCGAGGCGAAATCGCGCTGCGCGTCCTGCGTGCCTGCCGTGAAATGGGCATCGCCACCGTCGCCGTGCATTCCGAAGCCGATAAAGACAGTCTGCACGTCAAACTTGCCGACGAATCCGTGTGCATCGGTCCTGCCGCTTCCGCACAAAGCTATCTCAATATTCCCGCCATCATCGCCGCTGCTGAAGTAACCGGCGCGGATGCCATCCACCCGGGCTACGGCTTCCTTGCCGAAAATGCCAATTTTGCCGAACAAGTCGAACAATCCGGCTTCATCTTCATCGGCCCACGCGCCGAAACCATCCGCCTGATGGGCGACAAAGTTTCCGCCAAACACGCGATGATTGAAGCGGGCGTGCCTTGCGTTCCCGGTTCGGACGGCGCGCTGTCCGACGATCCCGCCGAAATCCTCAAAACTGCCGACAAAGTCGGTTATCCCGTGATTATCAAAGCATCGGGCGGCGGCGGCGGACGCGGTATGCGCGTGGTCGAGAAAAAAGAAGACCTCATCAAATCCGTCGAAATGACCAAAGCCGAAGCAGGCGCGGCGTTCGGCAACCCGATGGTCTATATGGAACGCTACCTGCAACGCCCGCGCCACGTCGAAATCCAAGTGCTCGCCGACGAACACGGCAACGCCATCTACCTTGCCGAGCGCGATTGCTCCATGCAGCGCCGCCACCAAAAAGTCATCGAAGAAGCACCTGCTCCCTTCATCGACGAAAAAGCCCGCGAAAAAATCGGCAAAGCCTGTACCGACGCCTGCAAACGCATCGGCTACCGTGGTGCAGGTACGTTTGAATTCCTGTATGAAAACGGCGAGTTTTTCTTCATCGAAATGAACACCCGTGTCCAAGTCGAACACCCTGTTACCGAGCTGATTACCGGTGTGGACATCGTACAGGAACAAATCCGCATTGCCGGCGGTCTGCCCCTGCAATACAAGCAAAAAGACATCCACATCGAAGGCCATGCTTTCGAGTGCCGCATCAATGCCGAAGACCCGTACAACTTCATCCCCAGCCCTGGTCTGATTGAAAGCTGCCACCTGCCCGGCGGCTTCGGCATCCGCGTGGACAGCCATATTTACCAAGGCTACCGCATCCCGCCGTACTACGACAGCCTGATCGGCAAAGTCTGCGTCATCGGCAAAACCCGCGAGCAGGCAATGGCAAAAATGCGCGTCGCCCTCGCCGAGCTTGCCGTAACCGGCATCAAAACCAATACCCCGCTTCACCGCGATTTGTTCAGCGACCCCGGTTTTGAAAAAGGCGGCGTCAGCATCCACTATCTGGAACACTGGCTGCAAGAACGCAAAGCCAAACAGGACAAATAAAACCGTCCCGCTTGGATAGTCGAAGGTCGTCTGAAAAACCGTATGGCTTTCAGACGACCTTTTTTCAGACAGATTGAAACCTGATTTCGGGCGTACATCAGCGATTGCCGACAAGCCTAGAATATAGCTAAATGACTTTATTTTAGATACGGAACTTACCGATTGTCGTCATTCCCGCGCAGGCGGGAATCCATTTTTAAAATTCAGAAACTGTTTTTCAAGTCAAGGTTTCTCAAGTTTTACGATGGATTCCCGCCGTAGCCTGTCCTCGCGTAGGCGGGGGCGGGAATGACGGAATTTGATAACATGCCGTATTTAAAGTTAAATATGTTTGCTATATGATTGAGCCAACCTATCCGCCACCATTTCAGCGCAATAAAGAATCCGTGTTCAGGCTGAAAAACAATCCAATCACACTGTTACGCCAATAGCCGAAACATACCGCAAACGCCCCAAATCGCGTATTTGCCTACCATTTCCTAATTTCAGACGACCCCACCGAGAAAGCCTACCATGTCCTATCAACAAATCACCATCAACGTCAACGACGCCGTCGCCGAACGCCTCGCCGACGCCCTGATGGAACACGGCGCACTCTCCGCCGCCATCGAAGACGCCTACGCAGGCACTGAAAACGAACAAGCCATCTTCGGCGAACCCGGTATGCCGACCGAACAAATCTGGCAGCAAAGCAAAGTCATCGCCCTGTTTGGCGAGCACGACGATGTCGCAGCCATGATTCAAGCCGCCAGCCAAGAATGCGGGTTGAAAGATTTGGCGTACACCAGCGAAATCCTCGCCGACCAAGATTGGGTACGCCTGACCCAAGCACAGTTCGACCCCATCCAAATTTCCGAACGCCTGTGGATTACCCCCTCTTGGCACGAAGCGCCCAATAGCAACGCCGTCAACCTCCAGCTCGACCCCGGCCTAGCCTTCGGCACCGGCAGCCACCCGACCACGCGCCTCTGCCTCAAATGGCTGGACACACAACTCAAAGGCGGCGAAAGCGTCCTCGACTACGGCTGCGGCTCCGGCATCCTGACCATCGCCGCCCTCAAGCTCGGCGCAGGTTCTGCCGTCGGCGTCGATATTGACGAACAGGCGATCCGCGCCAGCAAAGACAACGCCACACAAAACAACGTTGATGCACAGTTCTACCTGCCTGACGGCCTGCCGCAAGGACAATTCGACATCGTCGTCGCCAACATCCTCGCCAACCCTCTGCGCATGCTCGGCGAAATACTCGCCGCCCGCACCAAACAAGGCGGTCGCATCGTGTTGTCTGGTTTGCTGGACGAACAAGTCGAAGAACTCAGCGGTATTTACAGCCAATGGTTCGACATCGAGCCCGCCGAAATCGACGAAGGCTGGGCAAGGCTCAGCGGCGTCAAACGCTGATTAGCGATACGCTCAAACAAAAGGTCGTCTGAAAACCGATTCAGGTTTCAGACGACCTTTTGTGTTCAACCGATAATTTCAAAAAACTGCTGCATTACCTACAAATTTTTTTAGCCTACTTCATTAAGCGTGTGATCGTGAACCATTTTGACCAAACACGTTATCAAATTCATTGCTCTCTAAAATTTCTTTGATCTCCGCTACCTTGTCGTCATTCAAAACGACTTCACTGTATTGAGTAATGTATTCATTGAATTCAGCTGATTCAATGACATTATCCGGCATCATGGTTTGAAATTGGCAATTTCCCGCAAATACGACAACCGAATAAAACAAGCGCGGGCTTAAATCAAGCTGCCGCACCAATGCTTGAATATAACGTTGGTTCTGTGCCAAAGGATTGGGGAAAAGCATCTTGGTTCTATGGAATTTCTGCGTCCACATCCCGTCCCCGTTATCCCCCCAAATACGGCCTTGGTAATTCGGCGTCGATACGATAAAAATACCGAATCGTGAAACGTAAACATAATCAATTTGTTCATACGCTCCTGAAATACGTATATCAAGATGGCGGAAAACATGATATGAATTTTCATCCAAGTAGCATTGAGCACGCACATTAACCGCAAAACGACTGATAAACCGTTTTACTGAATATTGCTTACTGGCAAGCGCAGCCAAAATCAGTATCAGGCTATATCCCGCCATACCTGACACCCCATCCCCAAATATGAAATCAAAGTTCATGACAAATTTTCCGCAATATGAAATATTTATTTTTTCGTAATAGGTTACACATCAATTTATGATAATGTATTTTAAAATTATAACCCAATTAGCATTTTTTACAATAAAAATACCGCTTATGTAAAATAAAAACCTTTTGTCTCTAAAATTTGTTGTTTTTTGATTTCAGACACAATGGCAATCTTCCCAAATAGCCAAACTTTATTCATTATTTGGAATAGGCAAATAGGTGTCCTTAAAAACAAAAAAGTCGTCTTAAATACATTCAGACGACATTAATACCACTTTAAAATACGATAGATCCTTACCAAAAGATTTACTTTATCCTATAAAAACCGTATTCAGCAAACAACCTTTATCACTGACTCAGGAAAGCAAAATTATGCGCAATAAAGGAATCATTTAAAACTTTTCTATAGCATTCGTTACCTAAAGATTCCGTTCTTCTCAAAATCATCTATAATGAAAAAATAAAAAGCACGGTAATCAACCGTGCTTTTTGTAAAGCAAATCTGCTTATTTGTTTTTGTGCGAACGAAGATAATCCAAGGTTTTGAGCTGGGCAATCGCTGCAGCCAAGGCTTTATGCGCTTCGGCCAACGATTTATCGTCTTTCGCTTGAGAAATGCCGGTTTCCGCCGCTTTCTTGGCAGCTTCCGCACGCGCACGATCCATCTCGGAACTGCGTACGGCAACATCCGCCAACACAGTAAGTTGGTTGGGCTGCACTTCCAGCACCCCGCCGGAAACGGCAACAAGCACTTCTTCGGCTTCGCCGGGCACGGTCAAACGCAATGCTCCGGGACGTACCAAACTCATAATCGGCTCGTGTCGCGGATAAATACCGAGCTCACCTTGAACAGTCGGAACCACTACAAAACTGGCTTCGCCTGAATAGATGTTCTGCTCGCTACTTACCACTTCAACTCGCATGACGCTCATGCCGACCTCCTTAGTTTAAGGTTTTCGCTTTCTCGACCGCTTCTTCGATACCGCCTACCATGTAGAAAGCTTGTTCAGGCAGATGGTCGTATTCACCGTTCAAGATAGCTTTAAAGCCGGCAATGGTGTCACGCAGCGATACATATTTGCCGGGAGAGCCGGTAAATACTTCGGCAACATGGAACGGTTGCGACAGGAAGCGTTGGATCTTACGCGCGCGCATCACGGTCAGTTTATCTTCGTCTGACAATTCGTCCATACCCAGAATGGCGATAATATCGCGCAATTCTTTGTATTTTTGCAGAGTAGATTGTACGCCGCGGGCTACGTCATAGTGCTCTTGACCCAATACCATCGGATCTAGTTGGCGTGAAGTAGAGTCCAGCGGGTCAACTGCGGGGTAAATACCCAAAGAGGCAATATCACGGCTCAATACGACAGTGGCGTCCAAGTGGGCAAACGTTGTTGCAGGAGACGGGTCAGTCAAGTCATCCGCAGGTACATATACGGCTTGTATGGAAGTAATAGAGCCTGTTTGGGTAGAGGTAATACGCTCTTGCAAACGACCCATTTCTTCAGCCAATGTTGGTTGGTAGCCTACTGCAGAAGGCATACGACCGAGCAATGCGGATACTTCTGTACCGGCCAGGGTGTAACGGTAAATATTGTCCACGAAGAACAATACGTCGCGACCTTTGCCGCTTTCGTCTTTTTCATCACGGAAATATTCGGCCATAGTCAACCCGGTCAAGGCTACACGCAGACGGTTACCCGGAGGTTCGTTCATCTGACCGTAAACCATCGCCACTTTGTCCAATACGTTGGAATCTTTCATCTCGTGGTAGAAGTCGTTACCTTCACGGGTACGCTCCCCCACACCGGCGAACACGGACAAACCGCTATGCGCTTTGGCGATGTTGTTAATCAATTCCATCATGTTTACGGTTTTACCTACGCCGGCACCACCGAACAGACCTACTTTACCGCCTTTGGCAAACGGACACAGCAAGTCAATCACTTTAATGCCTGTTTCCAGCAGCTCGGTAGTAGCAGACAACTCATCGAATTTCGGAGCTGTCTGATGGATGGCGCGGTGTTTGTCGGTATCAATCGGACCTGCTTCATCAACAGGTGTACCCAACACATCGACAATACGTCCCAAAGTACCTTTACCTACCGGCACAGTAATCGGCGCACCTGTATTGCTTACAGTCATGCCGCGTTTCAGACCGTCCGAACTACCCATTGCAATAGTACGAACCACGCCGTCACCCAGAAGCTGTTGTACTTCCAAAGTCAAGCCGTTCGCATCCAATTTCAGGGCGTCGTAAACATGCGGAATGGCATCGCGCGGAAACTCCACGTCAACTACCGCACCAATAATTTGTACGATTTTGCCTTGGCTCATTATCGTATCCTAATTTCCTGTTCAGGTTTCAGACGACATTAAACTGCCGCTGCACCTGCTACAATTTCTGACAATTCCGTGGTAATCGCAGCTTGACGCGATTTGTTATATACCAAACGCAACTCTTTAATGGCATTGCCCGCATTGTCGGTGGCCGCTTTCATCGCCACCATACGCGCAGCTTGTTCTGATGCCATATTGTCACTCAATGCTTGGTAAACCACAGACTCTAAATAGCGGCGAACCAGATATTCCAACACAGCGATAGGACTTGGTTCATAACGATATTCCCAACTGAATGAAGAATAGTTATTCTCGTCTTCTATCACATTTTCGCCGATCGGCAGCAGAACCTCCAACCGTGGTTCTTGACGCATGGTATTAACAAAACGCGAATATACCAAATGTATTTTATCTAACTCATGCTTCTCGTAACGTTGGAAGATTTCAGTCAATGGACCAAGCAGCAATTCCATCTTCGGGGTATCCCCAAAATTAATCGCACTGGCAATAACGTTCAAACCGATGTTTTGACAAGCGGCTAAGCCTTTACTACCTAAACAGACAACATCAACTTCAATGCCCTGCTCTTGGTATTCTTGGACTTGCGCTAAAAATTTCTTCAAAACATTCGCGTTCAAACCACCGCAAAGACCTTTATCAGAGGTGATTAAAATGAAACCCACCCGACGTGTTTCACGATGAGGTGCCAATAATTTAATACCATGATCTTCATTGGTTTGCGCCAAATGACTCATAACTGTCCGCACTTTTTCGGCATACGGACGCGCTAAGCGCATCCGTTCCTGAGTCTTCCGCATTTTAGAGGTTGACACCATTTGCATCGCTTTAGTGATCTTTTGGGTATTTTGAACACTGCGGATTTTGGTGAGAATCTCTTTTCCGACTGCCATTTCAGACTCCTTTCATTTCAGCTCTTAGGCTTGGTAAGCATAAGAAGATTTGAAAGAATTCATGGCTTCAGTCAATGTTTTTTCACTTTCGTCGGACATCGCACCTGATGCGTTGATTGCTTCTAAAACACCAGGATGTTGAGTGCGTACAAAGCTCAAAAATTCCGCTTCGAAAGCCAATGCCTTGGGTACTGGTACATCTTCGTAAGAACCATTATTGATGGCCCACAAAGTCAAAGCCATTTCGGCTGTATCCAAAGTGCTGAATTGTTTTTGTTTCATCAATTCAGTAACCACTTCGCCGTGTTGCAGCTGTTTGCGTGTAGCTTCATCCAAATCGGAAGCAAATTGCGAGAAGGCTGCCAATTCACGATATTGGGCAAGTGCTAAACGGATACCGCCACCCAGTTTTTTAATTACTTTGGTTTGCGCTGCACCACCTACACGCGATACCGAAATACCGGCATTAATTGCAGGACGGATACCGGCGTTAAACAAGTCGGTTTCCAAGAAAATTTGACCGTCGGTAATCGAAATAACGTTCGTCGGTACGAATGCAGATACGTCACCGGCTTGCGTTTCGATAATCGGCAACGCAGTCAAAGAACCTGTTTTGCCCTTCACTTCACCATTAGTCAGTTTTTCAACTTCGTGTTCATTTACACGGGCAGCACGTTCCAACAAGCGGGAGTGTAGATAGAAGACGTCACCAGGATAGGCTTCGCGACCGGGAGGGCGGCGCAGCAACAGGGAAATTTGACGGTAAGCAACAGCTTGTTTGGACAAATCATCGTATACAATCAACGCGTCTTCACCGCGGTCGCGGAAGAACTCGCCCATAGTACAACCTGCATAAGGTGCGATATATTGCAGAGCCGCAGCTTCAGAAGCGGTCGCAGCAACCACAATCGTGTGTCCCATTGCACCATGCTCTTCCAATTTGCGTACTACGTTAGCAATAGAAGATGCTTTTTGACCGATTGCAACATAAATACAGATAACGCCTGTACCTTTTTGGTTAACAATAGCATCCAATGCTACGGCCGTTTTACCTGTTTGACGGTCACCAATGATCAGCTCACGTTGACCGCGACCAATCGGAACCATTGAGTCAATGGCCTTCAAACCGGTTTGCATCGGTTGGTCAACCGATTTACGGGCAATCACACCTGGTGCAATTTTTTCGATAGGTGCGGTAGAAGATGTATTGATCGGGCCTTTGCCATCAATCGGGCGACCCAGCGCATCTACAACGCGACCAACCAATTCACGACCGACAGGTACTTCTAAAATACGGCCGGTACAAGTAACTGTGTCGCCTTCTTTAATATGTTCGTATTCACCCAACACTACGGCGCCGACGGAGTCACGCTCCAAGTTCATCGCCAAACCGAAAGTGTTACCCGGGAATTCGAGCATCTCACCTTGCATTGCGTCTGATAAGCCATGAATACGAACAATACCGTCTGTTACAGAAATAACGGTACCACGGGTACGCACTTCTGTATTTCCAGACAGATTTTCAATTTTAGCTTTAATCAAATCGCTAATTTCAGCAGGATTAAGCTGCATGAAAACTCTCCTAATTTGTCATAGTCGCATACAGGGCATTCAATTTACCCTGCACCGACAAATCCAAGACCTGGTCACCCACTTCAACTTTGACACCGCCAATTAATTCAGGCGCAACTTCAGTTGTAATTTGCAACTTACTGTCAAAGTGTTTTTTCAATATTTCAGCCAACTCAGCCAATTGATCTTCAGTCAATGGATAAGCACTGTAAATTACAGCGGACTTAGTATGATTGAATGACAAGGTTAAAGCTTGATATTGAGCATAGACTTCAGGCAATACGGGCAAACGTTTTTGCTCCGCCAGAACAGTAATGAAATTTTTCAATTCATCACTTTTTAACTCAACGAGTTCGGCAAGTACATTTACCTTTTCAGAAGTATTTGTTTCAGGTCGCTCAATCAAAGAAATGACTTTCTCATTTTGAACAACCGCGGCTAATTCTTCCAGTCCGCCCAACCAAGACTCAATTTGGTTTTTTTCCTGCGCCAGATTGAATAATGCTTTCGCATAAGGTCTGGCAATCGTTGCGAACTCAGCCATAAGATTACAGCTCCTGTTTTAAAGCACTGAGCAACTGCGCATGTTTGGAAGTATCAACTTCACTGCGCAAAATAGACTCGGCACCTTTAACCGCCAACGCAGCAACTTGTTCACGCAAAACTTCGCGTGCACGATTCATTTCTTGCTGCGCATCGGCTTTAGCTTGTGCTGTAATCCGTACCGCCTCGACAGAAGCTTGTTCTTTTGCTTCTTCTACGATTTTGGCGGCACGTTTTTCGGCGTTAGCTACCATTTCGGAAACTTGGTTACGCCCTTCAGCCAAGAGTTCTGCAACTTTCTTCTCTGCCTGTTCAAAATCGCTCTTACCGCGCTCGGCAGCAGCCAAGCCTTCGGCAATTTTTGCGGCACGCTCATCTAATGCTTTTGCGATCGGCGGCCACACAAATTTCATGGTAAACCAAACTAAACCGAAAAAGACGATGATTTGAGCGAATAAGGTTGCATTAATATTCACGTTAGTTAACCTTCGTACTAGTGTTAATCAAACAGACCAAAGTCTGTATCTAGACGGATCACACCGTTTGATTATGCACCTGCAAACGGGTTAACGAAGGCGAACAACAGCGCAATAGCCACACCAATCAGGAATGCAGCATCAATCAGGCCAGCAATCAGGAACAATTTAGTTTGCAGTGGACCAATCAATTCAGGCTGGCGCGCAGAAGATTCCAAATATTTAGAACCTACCATTGCGATACCGATGGAGGCACCCAATGCACCCAATGCAACGATCAAACCACATGCAATAGCAATCAAACCCATTTTAAACTCCTTAAGAAAACAAAGGTTAAACCACAAATAAAGATAAAACTACCTAGAAAATTTAGTGGGCATCATGAGCTTGTCCAATATAGACAAACGCCAAGGCCATAAAGATAAATGCCTGCAGGGTAATCACCAAAATATGGAAAATCGCCCATGCCAATCCGGCAAGAATGTGAAAACCAAACAGAATCGGATCCAGCACTTCAACGCTTCCAGATGTCGCCCAAGCGCCACCCAGCAAAGCAATCAAAAGGAATACAAGTTCGCCAGCATACATATTACCGAACAACCGCATACCGTGAGAAACTGTTTTAGAGAGGAATTCGACCAGATTCAAAAGGAAGTTGGCAGGAGCAAGTTTGGCGCCGAACGGAGCACTGAACAACTCATGAATCCAACCACGAACACCTTTGATTTTGACATTGTAATAAATACAAATTAATAAGACTCCAATAGCCAACGCCAACGTAGTATTCAAATCCGCGGTCGGCACGATACGCAACAATGCATGATGGTTACCGGTAGCGTTTTGCCATAACCATGGCAGCAAATCTACCGGCAGCATATCCATAGCATTCATTAGGAAAATCCATACAAACAGCGTCAAACCTAATGGAGCAATGGCTTTTCGAGATTGTTCATTATGAATAATGCTTTTGCACATATCATCCACAAACTCGAACAAAATCTCTACGGCAGCCTGAAAACGCCCCGGCACGCCCGCCGTTGCCTTCTTAGCACCACGCCAAAGTAGGAAGCTTCCTAATACACCCAACAAAACAGCAAAGAAAATCGCATCAAGATTGATAAACGAAAAATCGGCAATATTTTTCAGGCCTTGTCCTTGGGCAACATCCGACAGACTGGTCAAGCTTTGTAAATGGTGCTTGATGTAGTCGGCAGCGGTCATTGTTTCACCTGCCATAATGCTTCACTCTCAACAATACTAAAAAAACCAAATGACTGACACCGAGCAATCCGAACAAGAACGGAAAGAATATTAAAGACTGATGCCAAACCATGAATACGGCAAGCATCATCACCAGCGACAGCACTACTTTTAAAACTTCCCCAGCAATGAATGCTTTACCATGATACAAAGGGTTACACTTGGAAAGTTTTAAAAGTAAAACTGCAATAGAAGACGGGACTAAATAACAAACTCCCCCTACGGCAGAAGACCAAAATCCATTCATACCTGCAAAAACTGCACTTATTGCAGAGATAATGAATAAAACAACAACTTGATAAACTAAAATCTGATTCATGCAAATTAGAAGCTACAACGAAATGGCCAAGCAGCGATACTAGAATATAATGAAGAAGCCTATACACGTCAAGGGATAGTTAATCTTTGTGAAATAATAACTCCTACCACATTCTTAACTTCTACACTACAATTTTCGATCATATCACAAATTACATTAAATTACAGCCATTGCCCAGTAATTTTATTTCAATAAAAAAGTCATCTGAAAATTGGAGAATAAGTTTTCAGACGACCTTAATTCTAAATTTTCTGCGCAACCTAATTTACATATGATAATCAATGCCCAATTGTTTCAGTAGATACTCGAATGTTTCCGGCGTATCGAAGTGGAGGACGATTTTGCCTTTTTTGTGATTGGTGGTTTTGACTTCGGCGTTAACACCCAGCCTTTCGGTCAAAAAGTCGTTCAGACGACGTATATCGGGGCTAATGGTTTTTTTGATTTCCTGTTTTGCCTGATGGGCGACTTGACTGCGGCGTTCGACTTCGCGTACCGACCAACCGTTTTTCACCGCTTTTTGCGCCAATTCGAGTTGCTCGACCACAGGCAGGGTCAGCAGGGCGCGGGCGTGTCCCATCTCAAGATGGCGGTGGTAGAGCATTTCTTGGACAGGCTCGGGCAGGCTCAACAGGCGCAGGCTGTTGGAAATGGCGCTGCGGCTTTTGCCGACTGCTTTGGCGATGGTTTCGTGAGTCAGCCCGAATTCGTCGGCGAGGCGTTTCAAACCTTGCGCTTCTTCAATCGGGTTTAAGTTTTCGCGTTGCAGGTTTTCAATCAAACCCATTGCCAGCGCGGTTTCGTCGCTGATGGTTTTGATGACGACCGGAATCTCGGTCAGGCCGGCGAGCTGGGATGCGCGCCAGCGACGTTCGCCGGCAATCAGTTCGTATTGGGAAAGGCCGTGTTCGCGCACGATAACCGGCTGGATAACGCCTTGCGCCTTAATTGAATCCGCCAGTTCCTGCAAGGCTTCGTCATCCATCTGTACCCGCGCTTGATAGCGGCCGGGCTGGATGTCGTTGATGGCGACGGTAGTCAGGCGGTCGCTGCTGCTGTTGTCCACGCCGTTGGAAATCAGGGAATCTAAACCGCGGCCCAAACCGCCTTTTGCTTTTGCCATATTGAATCCTTTTCAGACGACCTTCCATAAAGCGCGTATTCTAGCGGATATTCGCAGGTGGCGACAATTTATATCCCATCGTCTGTATTTATCAGACCGTATATTTTCAGCTAAAATCCAGCCTTCTATTTTTTATCGAACTACTCGTCATTCAATGCTTTATTCTTTTCTTATCGATATGTGGGATATTCTGCGCCTGCGCTATAAGAATCCTGCTGATTATTTCTATACGCTGCCCGTTATTTTGGCGATTTTGCTGCTGTTGGGCATCATCAATGCGGCAGATATGTCGCTCTTGCTCGGCGTCAGCACTGCTGCTGTCGTCTTTGCCGTGTTGGTTACCGTCATAAGGTGGCTGATTTTGAGCCGTGTGATGCGTTATGTTTTAAGTAAAAACAGCGCGCCGCGCCTGCCTTTATGGGGATTCATCTTGGCATCGGAGGCTTTGATGATTCCTACTCTGTTGGTATTTTATATACCGCAAAGTGCACCGCTTCTGATGGTTTGGAAGACCTGGGCATTTTGGACGCAGGCTGTCGGCTTGATGAGAATAGGACAGGTCAAAGTTTGGGCAGTACTTAAAGGCTATTTTTTATCTTTCTGCTGCTTTGTCGTAATCTCAGGAATTTTGCTGAATCTGTTTACGCTGGCGGGCTGGTTGGATAAGGCAACTCTGATGCATAATTTTGAGGCATTAATGACTTCCATGGAGCAAGCAAGATAAAGAAAATGTCATCTAACCCAAAACTGCCCCCCCAAAGTTAGACACATCCCCTCCAACCACCAAGGTGCAGTTTTTTATGACCAAATATACATTACACTTCAAATACTAAGCCATACCCCACTACCTGCACATACGCAGCCAACAGCGTAGCGCAGACCACTACAGCATCTCACAAACCCACCTGCCGCGTTGGGTAACAGTCTATCAGGAAGGCGGCATCGGTGGTCTCGGACGTAACGGGTTCTTTGACGATTCAGGTGATTGATTGGCAGCCGATCGAACAGTACCTGAATCGTCAAAGAACCCGTTACGTCCGAGACCACCGCGGCCGTCCCGCCTATTCCCTGTTGTCCATGTTCAAAGCCGTCCTGCTCGGACAATGGCACAGCCTCTCCGATCCCGAACTCGAACACAGCCTCATCACCCGCATCAACTTCAACCTGTTTTGCCGTTTTGACGAACTGAGCATCCCCGATTACAGCACCTTATGCCGCTACCGCAACTGGCTGGCGCAAGACGACACCCTGTCCGAATTGCTGGAACTGATTAACCGCCAACTGACCGCAAAAGGCCTAAAAATAGAGAAAGCATCCGCCGCCGTCATTGACGCCACCATTATTCAAACCGCCGGCAGCAAACAGCGTCAGGCCATAGAAGTTGACGAGGAAGGACAAGTCAGCAGCCAAACCACACCGAGTAAAGATAAAGATGCTCGTTGGACAAAGAAAAACGGTTTATACAGACTCGGTTACAAACAACATACCCGTACCGATGAGGAAGGCTATATCGAGAAACTGCACATCACCCCCGCCAATACCCATGAGTGCAACCACCTGTCGCCTTTGCTGGAAGGTATAGCCGAAGGTACGACCGTCTATGCCGACAAAGGCTACGACAGTAAGGAAAACCGGCAACATCTGAAAGACCATCAGTTGCTGGACGGCATTATGCGCAAAGCCCACCGCAACCGTCCGCTGACGGAAGCGCAAACCAAACGCAACCGATATTTGTCGAAAACCCGTTATGTGGTCGAACAAAGCTTCGGTACGCGGCACCGTAAATTCCGCTACGCCCGGGCAGCCTATTTCGGACTGATTAAAGTGAGTGCGCAAAGCCATCTGAAGGCGATGTGTTTGAACCTGTTGAAAGCGGCTAACAGGCTAAGTGTGCCTGTTGCCGCCTAAAAGGCGGCCCGGATGCCTGATTATGGGGTATCCGGGGAGGATTAAGGGGGCATTTGGGTAAAATCAGGAGGTATTGGGGGGAAGGAAATGGCCGAAAACCTGTGTTTGGGTTTCGGCTGTCGGGGGAAGGGCTTTTTTGCAAAGGTCTCAGGCTAAGTGTGCCTGTTGTCGCCTAAAAGGCGGCCCGGATGCCTGATTATCAGGCATCCGGGGATGGATTAAGGGGGCATTTGGGTAAAATTAGGAGCAATTAGGGGCGGAAATAGACGAAAACCTGTGTTTGGGTTTCGGTTGTCGGGGGAAGGGCTTTTTTGCAAAGGTCTCTTTATGTGCCTTTAATACCCTAATGGCTGCCCGGGCAGTGTCTTCGGCTTTTAAGTTCTTCAATTTGCAGACGATGGTGTAGCGGGTAACGCGTTCGACCAAGGTCAGTAATGCGCTTTTCTGTCCTTTGCCGATGATGGTGTCGGCTTCCCAATCGCCGATGCGGGTTTTCTGGTCGACGATAGCGGGTCGGTTTTCTATGCCGACGCGGTTGGGCACTTTGCCTCTGGTCCATGTGCTGCCGTAGCGTTTGCGGTAGGGTTTGCTGCATATTCTGAGGTGTTGCCACAACGTGCCGCCGTTGCTTTTGTCTTGGCGAAGGTAGCGGTAAATGGTGCTGTGGTGGAGCGTGATTTGGTGGTGTTTGCTCAGGTAGGCGCATACTTGTTCGGGACTGAGTTTGCGGCGGATAAGGGTGTCGATGTGTTGAATCCGCTGCGAATCGAGTTTATAGGGTTGTCGCTTACGCTGTTTGATAGTCCGGCTTTGCCGCTGGGCTTTTTCGGCGCTGTATTGCTGCCCTTGGGTGCGGTGCCGTCTGATTTCGCGGCTGATGGTGCTTTTGTGTCGGTTAAGCTGTTTGGCGATTTCGGCGATGGTGCAGTGGCGGGACAGGTATTGGATGTGGTATCGTTCGTCTTGGGTTAGTTGCGTGTAGCTCATGGCAATCTTTCTTGCAGGAAAGGCCGTATGCTACCGCATACTGGCCTTTTCCTGTTAGGGAAAGTTGCACTTCAAATGCGAATCCGCCTAGCTTTCTACTCTTGAGACAGTTAGAAAACCGCCTGCAACACCAAATAAGAGATCACGGACAACACTGCAGCTGCCGGCAATGTAATCACCCAAGCCAAACCAATCGGTTTCATCAGTTTCCAGTTAGCATTGCGGTTAACCAAACCGATACCTAAAACCGCGCCAACCAAAATATGGGTACTCGATACTGGCAAACCCATTAAGGATGCTGCCATAACAACGGCTGCAGCAGAAAGTTCGGCAGCAAAACCGGAAGCAGGGTGCATTTCCGCCAAGCTGGTTCCGACGGTTTTGATAACCTCTTTACCGACAAACCATAATCCGACAATCAGTGCGATGCCGAAGGTCAGCATAGCGATAGGCGGGACAGCGTTTTGCGCGGTAATACTGTTGGTACGCAATGCATCCATAATGGCGGCAAACGGCCCGATGGCGTTGGCAATATCGTTCGCTCCATGGCTGAATGCAAAACCACAGGCAGTGAAGACCTGCATCCAAGAAAATATTTGAAAAGTAGATTTATCGAGATCTTTGCGCTTAATGCTTTTAGCAAATACAAACGTCGCCATCCAAATTACCGCGCCGACCATAAAGATAATCAGAAAACTGTTGACATTACTCATGCCCAAATGCAGATTGTTCAATCCTTTGAAAATCAGCATCGCTGCAATCATCATACCGCCTATAGAGCCGATAAAGGGAACCCAGGAATGAAGGGCTTTATAGGAATCGACATTGTTTTTCCGATTATCCAATTCATACAGCCCGCGATAATAGTCGGACTGTAATTCGGAAGGTTCGAAATCAGGTTCGTCGTAAAGCTGCGCATCGTGTGCTACTTTGGTAGCATATTCGACTTTTTCAGCTTCGTTCAGAGCTTCAAAGAAAAGACGATGTTGCTCTTTGTATGCTTTCTTTTCCTGTTTGATGGTTTTGAGGGTTCCTTCCGCCCAATCGTTGTAATCTAATACATTTTTCTTAATACGGGAGAAAACGAGGTAGGAAACCAACCCGCCCAACATCGGCGACAGTACCCATGAAAGGGCAATCTCTCCAAGCTTGCCCCATTGGATAAGCGTACCCGCATCAATTTTGTGCATAACCGCCATACACAACGCACTACCGACAATACCACCGATAATGGCGTGGGTAGTCGACACTGGCAGTCCCTTACGAGAAGCGAACAAAAGCCATAATGCTGCCGCCAAAAGCGCGGACATCATAATGAAGACGAATTGCATGGGTTGCAAATCCAACCCGTTTAAATCTACGATACCTTTACGAATGGTATCTGTAACCTCGCCACCCGCTATAACGGCTCCGCTGACTTCAAATACAGCGGCAATCAAGAGTGCCTGCGGGATGGTCAACGTGCCGGAGCCGACACTGGTTCCGAACGAGTTGGCAATATCGTTGCCACCGACGTTAAATGCCATAAATACGCCGAACATCGTGGCGATGATGAAAAGTATAGGATTGTTGTAATGTGTATACCCCAGACCCCAATAAATAAAATAGCCGACCATGCCCACCAGCATAGCGGCAAAAGCGGCGTTAATAAGCTTCAAGTTCGCACTCGGTTGAGTTTGAGCCATGGAAGTTTTCCTTTGGAAATACGAAAGTTGGCAGATTCGGAATCTCTGTCTAATTGTAACCTTTTTACAATCTTTCTTGAAATATTTCTTTATCTCCTCCAATCCTGAATCCGAATAAAATCTGAAACAGCGTTACAATGTTTCTTTTTGCCTACTTCAAAATCACAATTTTATGAATATCCGAAACTATATCGGCATTATGTCCGGCACCAGTATGGATGGTGCGGACGCAGTTTTAATCCGCATAGAAGGCGATCGATGGCGTGAAGCTGTCTCCCACGCATTCATCCCCTATTCAGACGACCTTAGGCATGAATTGCTGGATTTGCAAAATATCGGCAATAATGAACTGCACCGCAGTATGCTGCTATCTCAAAAACTAAGCTGCCTTTACGCAGATACGGTTTCTTTACTGCTAAAACAAACCAACCTGCAAGCCCACGATATTGCCGCCGTTGGCTGCCACGGACAGACTGTCCGCCATGCCCCCGAAGCAGGATACAGCATACAACTTGCCGATCTACCGCTTTTGGCACATCTGACCGGTATCTTTACCATCGGCAATTTCCGCAGCAGGGATTTAGCGGCAGGCGGACAAGGTGCACCTCTTGTCCCCGCATTCCATCAAGCCTTGTTCCAAAGCGACTCCGAGACACGCGTTGTTTTGAATATTGGTGGTATTTCCAACATCAGCGTCCTGCCAAATTCCTCTCCGGCATTCGGCTTTGATACCGGACCGGGCAATATGCTGTCCGATGCATGGATGCAAGCCATTTGGCAACGTCCTTATGACAAAGACGGCTTGATTGCGGCAACAGGAACCGTTTTACCCGATCTACTAACCCGCCTGCTCGAGCACCCATATTTTTCCTCCCCATACCCAAAAAGTACCGGGCGTGAATTATTTTCATTAGATTGGTTGAAAGGTCGTCTGAAAGGTGGCGAAAAACCGGAAGACATTTTGCGAACGTTACTCAAGTTTACTGCCCAAACGATTTATGATGCGACCATCTCAGCCGCTCCTGATGTTTGCAATCTTTATGTTTGTGGAGGCGGTATTCGCAATCTCGTTTTAATGGAAGATTTGCACCAACTTTTTTCCTCTACCACGAAATTACATAGTACAGCAGCACTCAACCTTGATCCGCAATGGGTCGAAGCCGCTGCCTTCGGCTGGCTTGCCTCTTGTTGGATGAATAAAATTCCAAGCAGTCCACACCATGCGACAGGGGCAGAAAAATCCTGTATTTTGGGTGCAGGACATTATCCCTAATATGTCTCACTAGTTTCATTAGTTACTTTGCGACCCATAGCAAACCATAAGCTGTTCCCTCTATTTCATACACATTTAAGATAAAGACAGAAATTAAATTGCTGCTATGAAAACAGATAGAGACCTTTGCAAAAAAGCCCTTCCCCCGACAGCCGAAACCCAAACACAGGTTTTCGTCTATTTCCGCTCCTAATTACTCCTGATTTTACCCAAATGCCCCCTTAATCCTCCCCGGATACCTGATAATCAGGCATCCGGGCCGCCTTTTAGGCGGCAACAGACACACTTAGCCTGTTGGCCGCTTTCAACAGGTTCAAACACATCGCCTTCAGATGGCTTTGCGCACTCACTTTAATCAACCCGAAATAGGCTGCCCAGGCGTAGCGGAATTTACGGTGCAGCGTACCGAAGCTTTGTTCGACCACATAACGGGTCTTCGACAAATATCGGTTACGTTTGGTTTGCGCTTCCGTCAGCGGACGGTTACGCTGGGCTTTGCGCATAATGCCGTCCAGCAACTGATGGTCTTTCAGGTGTTGCCGGTTTTCCTTACTGTCGTAGCCTTTGTCGGCATAGACGGTCGTATCTTTGGCTATACCTTCCAGCAAAGGCAACAGGTGGTTGCACTCATGGGTATTGGCGGGAGTGATGTACAGTTTCTCGATATAGCCTTCCTCATCGGTACGGGTATGTTGTTTGTAACCGAGTCTGTAGAGGCCGTTTTTCTTTGTCCAGCGGGCATCTTTGTCCTTACTCGGTGTGGTTTGGCCGCTGACTTGTCCTTCTTCATCGACTTCTATAGCCTGACGCTGTTTGCTGCCGGCAGTTTGAATAATGGTGGCGTCAATGACGGCGGCGGATGCTTTCTCTACTTTTAGGTTTTTTTCGGTCAGTTGGCAGTTAATCAGTTCCAGCAATTCGGACAGGGTGTCGTCTTGCGCCAGCCAGTTGCGGTAGCGGCATAAGGTGCTGTAATCGGGGATGCTCAGTTCGTCAAAGCGGCAAAACAGGTTGAAATCGATGCGGATGATGAGGCTGTGTTCGAGTTCGGGATCGGAGAGGCTGTGCCATTGTCCGAGCAGGACGGCTTTGAACATGGACAACAGGGGATAGGCAGGACGGCCGCGGTGGTCTCGGACGTAACGGGTTCTTTGACGATTCAGGTACTGTTCGGTCGGCTGCCAATCAATCACCTGATCCAACTTCAATAGTGGGAAGCGGTCGATGTGTTTGGCAATCATGGCTTGTGCGGTTTGCCGGAAGAAGGTGCTCATGAGAAATCCCCTAAATGTCTTGGTAGGAATTTAGGGGATTTTGGGGAATTTTGCAAAGGTCTCAGATAGTTTAACCATAAAAAAACGCACCTTATTAAAAGGTGCGTTTTAATTTCTACGATTTAGAATTTGGCGCCGGATTGGTTGGCCATATAGTCAACCGCAGCTTTGACTTCGTCATCGCTCAGGCTTGAGTTACCGCCTTTTGCCGGCATGGAGTTGAAGCCCTCAATCGCGTGTTTGTGCAGGGTATCTTTACCTTGTTTGATACGCGGAGCCCAATCGTCTTTCTTGCCTATGCCTGGAGCACCGGGGATGGTGCCGCCGTGACACATTTTGCAGTTGGCTTCAAAAACAGCTTTACCGTCTACTTTGGTAGATGAAGCGTCTGCTTTTTCTGCAGGTTTGGCTTCAGAAGTAGCAGGTGCTTTTGCATCAGTTGCTGAAGCAGCTTTTTCAGCTTGAGCCGGAGCGGAAGCAGATGAAGCGGCAGTAGATGATGCAGCGGTAGAAGCAGGTGCCGGAGCAGGTTCAGCTTTTTTCACCAGTGCTTTGCCGTCTTTGTTAGACAGACCCCATACATACGCAGTCATGATGTGGAGTTTGTCTTTATCCAAGAAATGACCCCAAGCAGGCATCTGGCTGTGTCGACCGTTGGTGATGGTTTCGATAATCGATTTTTGAGTACCGCCCCACAACCATACGTCGTCGGTTAGGTTCGGACCCAAGCCTTGAATACCTTGACCTTTATCGCCGTGACAAGTAAAGCAGTTTGCGGGAGGACCGCTGAACAATGCTTTACCGCGGGCAGCGCGTTCTTCATCGTATTGATCTTTAGGTTTGGACAAGGACATGACATAGTTTGCCACATCTTTTACGCGCTCTTCACCCAGTGCAGGACCCCATGCAGCCATTTGTGCCGTACGGCCTTTTTCAATGGTCTCATGGATTTTCTCAGGTTCGCCGCCCCACAGCCAATCGCTGTCGGTCAAATTCGGGAAACCTTTAGAACCTTTGGCATCAGAACCGTGACATTGGATACAGTAGGTATTAAAGAGGTTTTGACCGATGGCGCGTGCTTCAGGATCTTTCGCCACTTTCTCAATCGGCATTTTGGCAAATTTGGCATAAACTTTGCCGTACTCTTGATCGGCTTTAGCCATTTCTTTCTCGTATTGTCCCTTGCTGCTCCATTTCCACTGTCCTTTATAATCGCCCAAACCCGGATACATGACCAAGTAGCCGATACCGAACAGCCAAGTACAGACATACAGCCAAAACCACCAACGCGGCAGCGGGTTGTTGTATTCTTCAATACCGTCCCATTCATGACCTGTCGTTTTAACTTCTTCGCCCTTTTTAGGACGCTTCACAACGTTTTGGGAAAGCAGCAGCCATGCCAAGCCGATAAAGCTGAGCACGACAATAACTGCAATGTATATATTCCAGAAATTGCTGGTAAATTGGGATGTTGTGTTCATTCTTTTGCTCCGTGATCACGGACTAAACTGTTATCGCCCGTCTTTTTCAGACGACTCTTTATCATCATTGTCGAAAATACTGTTGGCAGCATCATCGTAGTTCTTTTTATTACGTCGATTAAAAACAATATAAAGCACTAAGATGAAGCTGATAAAAACCCAAACAGTAAAGAGCGAGCGAGCCCAGTTTGCGTCCATGATGTTACCTTACGTTTTTCAATGCCAAGCCTAAGCCTTGCAGGTATGCAATCACCGCATCCAGCTCTGATTTGTCTGCCAAAGCTTCAGGAGCTTTTGCAATCTCTTCATCGCTGTAAGGCGTACCAACTTTACGCAGGGCTTTCATATGCGCCACGGTTGCTTCGGCATCAACTTTGTTGCGTGCAAGCCATGGGAAAGCAGGCATATTGGACTCCGGCACAACGTCGCGCGGATTCAGCAAGTGGATGCGGTGCCATTCGTCGGAATAGCGGCCGCCCACACGAGCCAAATCCGGACCGGTACGTTTGGAACCCCATTGGAATGGATGGTCATAAACAGACTCACCGGCAACAGAGTAGTGACCGTAACGTTCGGTTTCTGCACGGAACGGACGAATCATTTGAGAGTGACAGTTGTAACAACCCTCGCGGATATAGATGTCACGACCAGCCACTTGCAAAGCGTTATAAGGTTTCACACCTTCAATAGGCTGGGTTACAGCCTTGGAGAAGAACAGCGGCACGGCTTCAATCAACAGACCTACGCTGACTACAAGCAGGGTAAATACAATCAGGACGCCGACTTTTTCTTCAGCTAATTGTTGTAATTTCATTTTGGTAGCCTTTTCTTATGTTTTTAGTGGTGCTGGGTTTGAGACACCGCGGGAATCTCGGCATCAACCGCTTTGCCACTGATGGCTGTACGGTAAACGTTGTATGCCATGATACACATACCGCTCAGGTACAGCAGGCCGCCGGTGAAACGAATCATGTAGTAAGGCATGGTGCGTTTAACTGACTCTACAAACGAATAAGTCAAAGTACCGTCAGCGTTCAGAGAACCCCACATCAGACCTTGCAATACACCGGCAATCCACATGGAGGCGATATACAGAACCACGCCGATGGTCGCAATCCAGAAGTGTGCTTCTACCAATTTGGTGCTGTACATTTCATTTTTACCGAACAGACGCGGAATCATGTAGTACACGGAACCAATGGTCACGAAACCTACCCAGCCCAAAGCGCCGGCATGAACGTGTGCGACAGTCCAGTCAGTGTAGTGGCTCAAAGCGTTGACGGTTTTGATGGACATCATCGGACCTTCAAAGGTGGACATACCGTAGAAGGACAGAGAAACGATCAAGAATTTCAAGATAGGGTCGGTACGCAATTTGTCCCATGCGCCGGACAAGGTCATGATACCGTTGATCATACCGCCCCAAGAAGGTGCGAACAGAATCAGGGACAACACCATACCCAAGGACTGGGTCCAGTCAGGTAGCGCGGTATAGTGCAAGTGGTGAGAACCTGCCCACATATAGGTAAAAATCAAAGCCCAGAAGTGGACGACGGACAGGCGGTAAGAATAAACCGGACGGCCTGCTTGTTTCGGTACGAAGTAGTACATCATACCCAAGAAGCCCGCGGTCAGGAAAAAGCCCACCGCGTTATGGCCGTACCACCATTGAACCATCGCATCGATCGCACCCGCGTAAACGGGGTAAGATTTCATCAGACCAGCAGGGATGCTGATGTTATTGACAATGTGCAACAGAGCAACGGCCAAAATGAAGCCGCCGTAGAACCAGTTGGCAACGTAGATGTGTTTGATTTTACGTTTGGCAATCGTACCGAAGAATACGATGGCGTAAGCGATCCAAACCAAAGCGATCAGGATGTCGATAGGCCATTCCAATTCAGCATACTCTTTAGCTTGGGTATAACCCAAAGGCAGGCTGACGACTGCAGAGACGATAACCGCCTGCCAACCCCAGAAGGTAAATGCCGGCAGCCAACCGCCGAACAGGCGTGCATTACAGGTACGTTGAACAACGTAGTATGATGTACCCATCAGACCGCAACCGCCGAACGCAAAAATTACCGCGTTGGTGTGCAACGGACGCAGACGGCCGAAGTGGAACCAGGGGCCGACATCTGATAAATCGAGGGCGGGGGCAAACAATTGGGCGGCGACAATGACGCCGACCAACATGCCCACAATACCCCAAACTACGGTCATGATGGCGAACTGGCGCACCACTTTGTAGTTATAAGTTTGTGTGTCCATGAGAGTCTCCATGAATTATGGGAATAAAAATTTTTTATCTCACTTTGCCGTATGCATTTTGAAAAAACGCAATAAGGGCTAGGTTTAAATTTTTCTAAATTTAACATATAAGACAAGCCTAGCCAAGCGGAATTACATTTCACACCATATGACCGCACCATCGATTTTTTATATTTTTTACTTTATAATCATAATGTTATTTAAAAACCCTCCCAATAGTACTACTTTATTTTTTCAAGCCTCCCTTTTGAATGAGGCTTTATTGATATAAATTGAATTGCATAATCCACCCTTTTCATTCATAAAATTTAACAAATGAACCAATAGTTATGATTAATTACAAAATCACCCCCAACCCGCTCGCCCACGAGTGGCACATCCGCCTAACATTCCGACAAGAACATGATTTGGAAACAGAAATCAGCCTTCCGAACTGGGTTCCCGGCAGCTATCTGATACGCGATTTCTCGCGCAACATTACGACCATCCGCGCCTTTTGCAACGGCGAATATACCCATCTGACCCAAGTCAAAAAAAACCGATGGCGCACTGCCCCGCAGTCCGGCGAGTGGGAAATTTACTACACCGTTTACGCCTACGACCTGTCCGTCCGCGGCTCGTTTTTGACTGCCGAACGCGGGTTCTTTGACGGTGCATGCCTTTTTTTGCAGGTAAACGGACAAGAAAACAGCACACACCAAATCGAATTCCCCATCCTGCCAAAAACATGGCAGATTGCCACCACTCTGCCCCAAACCAACGTCCACGGTTTTCAGACGACCTCATACCATGACTTAATCGACCACCCTGTCGAACTGGGCAACATCGAATTTCTCGATTTTGAAGCCGGAGGCATCCCGCACCGCATCGCCTTGAGCGGCCACTATCCCGATTTCGACCGCGACCGCCTCGTGTCAGACATCCGCACAATCTGCGAAACCGAACTGGCCATGTTCCCCTCCCCTGCCCCGTTCACCCATTACCTCTTCCTGCTCCACGTCGGCGACAACATCTACGGCGGACTGGAACACATCAGCAGCACCGCCCTGCTCGCCGACCGCCACAGCCTGCCGCCGCACGGCATGACCGACGCCAACGATGCCTACACCCAACTACTCGGACTGTTCTCACACGAATACTTCCACGCCTGGAACGTCAAATCCATCAAACCCGCCGCCTTCGCCCCCTACGACCTCGACCGCGAAAACTACACCGAGCAGCTCTGGGCATTTGAAGGCATCACCTCATACTACGATGACCTCTTCCTCGCCCGAAGCCGCACCATCGCCCCCGAAGCCTACCTGCGCCTGCTCGCCCAAAGCATCACCCGCGTGCAGCAAACTAAAGGTCGTCTGAAACAAAGCCTTGCCGAATCCAGCTTCACCGCTTGGAACAAATTCTACAAACAAGACGAAAACAGCCCCAACGCCATCGTCAGCTACTACCAAAAAGGCGCACTTGCCGCCCTCTGCCTCGACCTCGCCATCCGCAGCAAAAGCAGCGGACGACACACCCTCGACAGCGTCATGCAGCAACACTACCGCGATTGGCTGAAGACCCGGCAAGGCATCCCCGAAAAACAATGGCAAGCCCGTTGCCAAGCGTTTACCGGCCTAGACCTCGAAGACTTTTTTCAGACGACCCTCTACTCCACCACCGATCTGCCCCTTGCCGAACTCCTCGCCACCATAGGCATCGGACTGCAATGGCAGGCACAACCGCGCAGCCACGGCGGCGCATTCCTGCCCGAACCGCCAACCGAAACGCCCGCCCCCGCGTCCGACTTCGGTGCCAGGTTCAAACAAAACAGCGACCACGCCATCCTGACTCACGTCTTCAACGGCGGCAGCGCAGAAAACGCCGCCCTCTGCCCGCAGGACAAAATCATCGCCATCGACGGCTACGCCTGTACCGACCTTGCCGCACAGTGGGCGCAACTCCCCATCGGCGCCACCGCCCGCCTCCACTACTTCCGCACCGGCATCCTGTACGTCGCCGACATCACCGTCCAAGCCGCCGAAGCCGATACCGCCGTTCTCTACATCACCGACCGCGAATTATTTGAAAACTGGCTTTATAATGACCGAGCCTGATTTTCAGACGACCTCGAGTGCCGGATCGAGGTCGTCTGAAAATCCACTTACAGAAAGGAAAACCCATGTCTATCCAAAAACTTGCCGACAACCTCTACATCGCCCCGCAGCTGACCGAAGCAGACGTACAAGAAGCCGCCAAACTCGGCATCCAAACCGTCATCTGCAACCGTCCCGACGGCGAAGAAGAAAACCAAGTTACGTTCAAACAAGTCGAAAGATGGCTTGAAGCCGCAGGCATCCGCGAACACCACCATCAGCCCGTCGTCGCGCCCGCCATCAACGCCGCCGATGTCGCCGCTTTCCAAAACCTGCTCAAAAGCGTTCCCCAACCCGTCCTCGCCTACTGCCGCACCGGCACCCGCTGCTCACTGCTCTGGGGCTATCATCAGGTGCAAAACGGTGCACGCGTCGCTAAAGTCGTCGCTGCCGCACAACAAGCAGGCGTCAACCTGAGCAATTTCGAAGCCCGCCTGCAAGACGCGCAACAAAACGGTCTGGCGTAACACGCTACCCGTTTACCCAAACGCAAAGGTCGTCTGAAAAACAGTTTCAACGAAATGAAACTGGTTTCAGACGACCTTTTTTACTGTTTCATCAAACACATTCATGCCTGTTCTACAAGCTTGAATCACGTTTTAATCGTCTTCACAACAACCTGTGCTTCAAAGCGGGCAGTCTGGTGCGCACGCTTTGCAGCCTTGCAGCGTCCAAATCGGAGATGACGATGCCCTCGCCTTCGGGCAATACGTCCAAGATTTCGCCCCACGGATCGATAATCATGCTATGACCGAACGTTCGCCTGCCGCTTTCGTGTTCGCCGCCTTGCGCCGAAGCGATGACGTAGCATTGATTTTCCACCGCGCGGGCGCGCAGCAACAATTCCCAATGCGCTTTGCCTGTCGTGTAAGTAAAAGCGGCGGGCAGCAGCAAAACGTCAAACGGCTGCT
This sequence comes from Neisseria sicca, assembly GCF_017753665.1. Taxonomy (NCBI): domain Bacteria; kingdom Pseudomonadati; phylum Pseudomonadota; class Betaproteobacteria; order Neisseriales; family Neisseriaceae; genus Neisseria; species Neisseria sicca. Next base: position 119,249 of record NZ_CP072524.1, on the reverse strand, counting down.
GGGCGCGGAAAAACTCGGGAAAACGCAAGTCGTAGCACACGCCTGCGGCAAGCGGCACGCCGTCGGCGGTCAATTTCGGCACATCACCGCCCGCGCTGATGGTGTCCGCCTCGGCATAGCGTTCACCCAAGCCTGAGAAACCGAACAGGTGCATTTTGTGATACAGCCCGATTTGCGTGCCGTCGCGGTCGTACACCAACATCGTGTTCATCACTTTTCCCGCATCGGGGCTTTCCAGCGGAATCGTGCCGCCGAACAGCACGACGCCGCATTCCGCCGCCGTCTCGCTCAAGGTCGTCTGAAAACGAGCGCAGCGAGTTTCGCCAAAACGAGCGTAGCGGGTTTCGCTAAAATTACTACCGACTAAAGGTTCGGCAAAAGCCAGTTTGTCAGTATCCTTGCGCCCCATCAGCGGCCAATATTCAGGCAGCAACACCCAATCCGCGCCTTGTTCGGCTGCTTGGCGCACGAGGCGTTTCATGGTGTCGATGTTGGCATCGGGATTGGTGGACGAAATCATTTGTACGGCGGCTGCGCGGATGTTTTTTTGCATGTCAGTTCCTATCTGCGTGTTCAGACGGCCTGCCGACAGGTCGTCTGAAAGAAGATTCACGGTATGTCCAAAGAAAATACCTGTACTATTCTCTGTGTAATTTGAAACAACGGCATAGGCTTGCTATTTGATACGGCAGTTCGCTTCGTTTTTGATACGGCACACATCATCAGCCGTCATTTCCGTCCACTCGCAATGCGCCGATATAGTGGATTAACAAAAATCAGGACAAGGCGACGAAGCCGCAGACAGTACAGATAGTACGGCAAGGCGAGGCAACGTCGTACTGGTTTAAAGTTAATCCACTATATAAATAAACCGTATCGAAAACATGGCAAAGGTCGTCTGAAAATCAGTTTTCAGACGACCTTTTTGAATAATTGAATAATGCTCAATGGCGGCACGTTTTCACAACGGCTTCGGTTCAAACTTTCGGCAGCCAGCCGCGTATGCGTTTTTCCATTGCGTCAGCACTCAAGCCCAAATCGTCCAAAAGTTTTTTCGGATCGCCGTGTTCGGTTACGGTGTCAGCAACGCCCAAAAGAAAAACGGGTTTGCAGATGCCGTGTTTCGCCAACACTTCCAACACCGCGCTGCCTGCGCCGCCTTGTTCGGCGTTTTCTTCGGCGGTAACAATGTAGTCGTGGCTTTGGGCGAGGCGGACGATGAGTGCCTCGTCTATCGGTTTGACGAAGCGCATATCGGCGACGGTGGCGTTCAGTTTTTCGGCAACCGCCAATGCGGGGGCGACCATGCTGCCGAAGGCAATGAATGCGGTTTTCTCGCCTTGGCAGCGGATGACGCCTTTGCCGATGGCTACGGTTTCGAGGCCGTCTGAAACGGGCGCGCCTGTTCCCGTACCGCGCGGATAGCGGACGGCGGCGGGGGCGTCTGCCTGATAGCAGGTCGAAAGCAGCAGGCGGCATTCGTTTTCATCGCTCGGCGCGGCAACAATCATGTTCGGCACGCAGCGCAAGAAGCTCAAATCGTACAAACCGGCATGGGTCGGGCCGTCCGCGCCGACGATGCCCGCGCGGTCAACGGCAAACAAAACGGGCAGGTTTTGCAGGGCGATGTCGTGCACCAGTTGGTCGTAGGCGCGCTGGAGGAAGGTGGAATAAATGGCGACAACGGGCTTCATGCCTTCGCAGGCCAAACCGCCGGCAAAGGTAACGGCGTGCTGCTCGGCGATGCCGACATCGAAATAGCGGTCGGGAAATTGTTGTTCGAATTCGACCAGTCCGCTGCCCTCGCGCATGGCGGGGGTAATCGCCGCCAATCGGGAATCTGCCGCCGCCTGGTCGCACAGCCATTGGCCGAATACTTGCGTATAGGTCGGTTTGGCGGCGGGCTTGTTTTCTTTTTCAGACGACGTTGCGGTTTTGAGGTCGTCTGAAACGTCTTTGGGCAGGTTGGCAACGGCGTGGTATTTGACGGGGTCGTTTTCGGCGAGTTTGTAGCCGTTGCCCTTTTTGGTGATGACGTGCAGCAGTTGCGGACCTTTGCGGCCGCGCAAATCTTTCAACACGTCAACCAGATGCTCGACGTTATGTCCGTCGACGGGGCCGGTGTAGCGGAAACCGAAGTTTTCAAACAAAGACAGCGACTGCTTGGCGTGTTCGGCTTCGCCCGCCAGCGTTTTGATTTTGTGCTCGACTTTTTGGGCAAGCTCCATCGCGCCGGGCAGCTTGTCCAAAACCTTGCTCGATTGCGCCTTGATGGTGCTCAATACGCCGCGCATATCGCGCACGACGTTGCTGGCAAGGTATTTCGGCAGCGCGCCGACGTTGGGGGAAATCGACATTTCGTTGTCGTTGAGGATGACCAGCAGGTTCACGTCCATGTCGCCCGCGCAGTTCAAGGCTTCAAACGCCTGACCCGCTGTCATCGCGCCGTCGCCGATAATGGCGACGCTGCGGCGGTCGCTGCCCAAGAGTTTGTCTGCCGCCGCCATGCCCAAAGCCGCGCCGATGGAGGTGGATGAATGTCCTACGCCGAAAGCGTCGTATTCGGATTCGCTGCGCTTGGGGAAACCCGCCAAGCCGCCGTAGCGGCGCATGGTGTGCATTTGGTTTTTGCGTCCAGTGAGGATTTTGTGCGGATAGCTTTGATGGCCGACGTCCCAAACCAGCTTGTCTTCAGGCGTGTGATAAACGTAGTGCAGAGCCACCGTCAGTTCGACCGCGCCTAAGTTGCTGGCGAAATGACCGCCGGTTTGTCCGACGGAATCCAACAGGAACTCCCGCAGCTCGGCGGCAACCTGCGGCAGCAGGCTTTTATCCAGCCTGCGCAAATCCTGCGGCAGATGGATGGTGTCTAATAACGGAGTGTGGCTCATGGTGTGTCTTTGCGGGCTTATTGTGTCTATCGGGCAATTATAGCAAGAGTTGTCCTGTTCGGATAAAGGGTTTTGACGAAGCTTTGTTTTCAGACGACCTGATTTAACTGTCTATTGATAAAGGGTTTTGACGAAGCTTTGTTTTCAGACGACCTGATTTAACTGTCTATTTATATAAAGGTCGTCTGAAACTGCCTCTTTCAAACCTAAAATCATTCTACTGCCGCTCCAGCCATTCATCGCGGGTTTGTTTGGCAGCGGCAAAATAGCGGTAAAGGGCGGCGCGGTCTTCTTCGGACAGGATGCGTTCGAGTTCGGACAACTGGGTACGCAGACCGCCTATCAAATCCAACAGGCTGTTTTTGTTGGCAAGGCAGATGTCCGTCCATACGGCGGGATGACTGGATGCGATGCGCGTAAAATCACGGAAGCCCGTGGCGGCAAATTCGAGGTAGCGCCGACCATCGGGATGATCGGCGATCTGGTGGACGTAGGCAAAGGCGGCAAGATGCGGCATATGGGAAACGGCGGCAAAAACGGCATCGTGTTCTTCTGCGCTCATACGGAAAGTCTGCGCTCCGACTGCCCGCCACAAATTTTCAACCAGGCCGGCGGCCTGTTCATCTTCTTCCCCATGCGGCGTGATCACCAGCTTCCTATCCTGAAACAATCCGAACTGTGCGGAAAGCGCGCCGCTCCTGTCAGAGCCTGCAATCGGATGGGCAGCGATGCAACGGGACAAATGTTCGGGCAGGACGCTGCGGAAAGCCTGAACGGCAGATTGTTTGGTACTGCCCACATCGGTAACCACGGTATGCGCGTTCAAATAAGGTCGGACGGCGCGGCAGATGTCGGGAAATGTGGAAACAGGCGTAGCGATAACGGCCAAATCCGCTTCGTGCATACTCAAAACGTCGATTTGCGTGTAGGCGCGATCGATGACGCGCCGTTCAAGCGCACGGTCAAGGTTGTCACGATCCAAATCGATGCCGGTTACCGTATCGACCAATCCGAGCCGTTTCAAGTCCAACACGAACGAGCCGCCAATCAGCCCGACACCGATAAGGACGATGTGTTTGAGTGTATTCATGGCAGGTACGCGGGACAAAGGTCGTCTGAAAACGGCACGCCCGCTATTTTAGGAATTAATTGTCCGCATTCTATCGTATCCGAAAGGCAAACGCATATCGGCAATGATACTGCCTCGCGCACCATCCGTCAGACCATAAAAAGGCAGTTCGCCATTGTGCCGTTTCGTTTTACAATAGGCAGACCGAAATCCATCCGCCGAAAGCAAACTATGTCCTTGGCCCAACCGAAACGTATTTTAGTCATCAAGCTGCGCCACCACGGCGACGTGCTGTTGGCGACGCCCGTTGTCCACGCCCTCAAGACCCGCTTTCCCGATTGCGAAATCGATATGCTGGTTTACTGGGAAACCGCCGACATCATCAGCGATAATCCCGAAATTGCCGAAATCTTCACCATAGACCGCTCCTGGAAAAAGCAGGGCTTGAAAACCCAGCTGTCCGAAGAGAAAAAGCTGTTCTCGCGCCTGAAAAAACGCGGGTACGACTGGGCGTTCAACCTGTCCGACCAATGGCGCTCGGCAATACTCGCCAAATTCTGCGCACAATGCAGCGTCGGCATCAGCCATATCAAACGCGACCACTTTTTCTGGCGTTGGTGCCACGACTTCCTCAACCCCGAAGCCGGACGCGGCTGCCACATTACCGAATACCATATGAACGTTTTGCCGCCGCTTATCCGACCAGAGGAAACACCTCCGGTAAAAGTGATGATGGTAATCGGCGATGATTCCCGCTCAAATTTGCAAAGCAAACTGCAAGAACAAGGCTGGAATGGGGAGGATTATGTCTTATTTCACCCGGGCGCACGTTGGGAATTCAAATGCTGGGAAGACGGCAAAAACGCCGCCATCGTCCAATTACTGCTCAACCACGGTCAAAACGTCGTTTTAACCGCCGCTCCCTCAGCAACCGAACAACAAATGGTTGATGCGGTTGTAGAACGCGTCAAAATTCCCGAAGGCGGAAAACTATGGATACTGTCGGGCGACCTCAACCTGCGCGAACTGGCTGCCGCCATCGACGGCTGCAAACTCTTCATCGGCGTAGATTCCGCGCCCATGCACATCGCCGCCGCGCTGGACAAGCCGCAAATCGCCCTGTTCGGCCCCTCATGGCTGGACAGATGGCATCCCTATTCCGACAATGCCGAGGTTATTTGGGCAGGCGATTTCGGCGACCTACCCCACCCCGACAGCATCAACACATCCGACAACACACGCCTGCTCAAAGCCATTCCGCTGGAAGCCGTGTGGAACAAAATCGCTGAAAAGCTAGGTTTAAACAAGGAAGCTTAAACAAAAAGGTAAAGGTCGTCTGAAACCCCCAAATCCGTTTTCAGACGACCTTTTCATTACACAAACGACAAAAATTCAATATTTCCCAAACTGCCCTGCCGCATCGTCTCCCATATTGCCCGCATGGGGGGAAGGACTATGCCAAACCGTGCGCGACATTCTGCGCGAACCTACCGGCGTATCCTGTTCTGCCTGAAACAACACATTATTCCCACTACCGATGGGTAGCGAGCCGCGCAAACCGATATAACTGCCCGAATCATATACACCGCTATGTGATACCGAACTGCCTCCCGATTTGATGCGCGATGCTTCGACGCCGCTTTTGATTTCTCCATAGAGGCGGACTTCTGCCGTCGCCAACACAGGCAAAGCCGTCAATGCAGCAACCAAAATATACAAGGGTTTCATCTTTTCCGTTCCTTTCAAATATTTCTTACACACCCGAATAGCGATAACCAATTTGGCCAACCAGTATATGCCCCTCTTGCGTAAACAAACCATAAATCGTGAAAACGTCGTCTGAAAAGACACCTTGCAACCCATATCCGTTTCATATTGATTTCACTATAATCCCAGTTTCCCCGCCTCAACAGCATAATCATGACTTCCGCTTCACAAACCACCCGCATCCTAGGCATAGACCCCGGCAGCCGCGTAACCGGCTTCGGCGTCATCGACGTCCGCGGCCGCGAGCATTTCTACATCGCATCCGGCTGCATCAAAACTCCTCCGGACGCGCCGCTGTCGGAACGCATCGCCGTCATCGTACGCCATATCGATGAAATCGTCCGAACTTACCAGCCGCAACAGGCCGCCGTGGAGCAGGTATTCGTCAACGTCAATCCTGCCTCCACACTCATGCTCGGACAGGCGCGCGGCGCGGCATTAGCAGCATTGGTCATGCATGGCTTGCCCGTATCCGAATACACTGCCTTGCAAGTCAAACAGGCCGTCGTCGGCAAAGGCAAGGCAGCGAAAGAACAAGTACAACACATGGTCGTGCAAATGCTCTCCCTTTCCGGCACGCCCCAATCCGATGCCGCCGACGGCCTCGCCGTCGCCCTGACCCATGCCCTGCGCAACCACGGACTTGCCGCACAGTTGAACCCCAACGGAATGAAAGTCAAACGGGGACGCTTCCAATGGTGAAAAGATCGTCTGAAAACGAGCGTAGCGGGTTTCGCCAAAACAAGTTTACTCAGACTCCTACTCTCTGACTGAACAACAGACCTTTCCGTTATAATTCCCTTTTTCCCGCACCATCCCGCGACAGACGACATGAAAGCCGCCTTTTTCCTCCTCTACCTCATCCAGCTTCTGCCCTTCAAAGTTATACACAAAATCGCCGACGCAGTGGGCATCCTCGCCTATTACGCCGTCAAACCGCGCCGCAGAGTCGGCGAAACCAACCTCAGAAAATGCTTTCCCGAATGGAGCGAAGACAAACGCAAAGCCGTGCTCAAACGCCATTTTCAGCACATGGCGAAGCTGATGCTCGAATATGGCCTGTATTGGTACGCGCCTGCCGACAGGCTGCGCAAACTCGTGCATTATCAAGACAAACACCATCTCGATAACGCGCTCGCGGCGGGCGAAAAAGTCATCCTGCTTTATCCGCACTTTACCGCGTTTGAAATGGCGGTTTACACCCTTAATCAGGACGTGCCGCTGACCAGCATGTATTCGCACCAAAAAAATAAAGCGCTGGACGAACAAATTCTCAAAGGCCGCCACCGCTACAACAACGTCTTCCTCATCGGTCGCACCGAAGGCCTGCGCGCGATTATCAAGCAACTGCGAAAAAGCGACGCCCCTTTCCTTTACCTGCCCGATCAGGATTTCGGCCGCAACGACTCCATCTTCGTCAACTTCTTCGGTATTCCCACCGCCACGATTACAGGCTTAAGCCGCATCGCCGGCATGACGAAAGCCAAAGTCATCCCCGCCATTCCGACGCGCAATGCCGACAACACCGTTACGCTGCGTTTCTATCCTGCATGGGAAAACTTCCCTTCAGACGACGTTGTAGCCGACACCCAGCGCATGAACGACTTTATCGAAGCACGGGCAAGGGAAAATCCCGAACAATATTTCTGGCTGCACAAACGCTTCAAAACCCGTCCCGAAGGCGAACAGGGATTTTATTGAATTACATACAGTTACATCAAAAAACAAAGCCCGTCATATACGGGCTTTTATTATTTCTATTAAATCGAAAATTAGCAACAATAGTAACAAATTTCAAATTGAGAATATCTCACATTAACTCTTTGGATAACTTAGATATTCAGCCCCATCAAATCCCAAATACCACGAAAAAATCAAACCAAACTCAAAAAACATAAAAGCAATACGAAATTTTAGTTAATATGTTAAATTTAATTTCATTTAAAATCAAACTGTTATAAAATAACATTTCAGAAGAATCAATTATAACAAATAAACTAATAAAAATATAATGCTGAATTTATGTAAAAAAAATGCTTATTTAGAATAAAAATATAAATATAAGATTTTATATTTCAAATAATTTATATTTTTTGAAATATTATAAATATAAATTTAGCATATAAAAATAATGTTAAACACTTGGCAAACCCAAATTTTTCGAGTAAATTTCGCTACATCGAATTACAGACGCACTGACAGATTTGATACTCCGGTTTCCAGCAGCAAATCCTTTGATTTGCAGCGGATGTTCCGAGCTTCACTCCCTCGGAACAAAAGTTTACCCGCACGGAGTTGAGCCGTGCAGGTAAAGCCGCAGGCGAAAGCCTGTATTGTTTGTGAAGCGTAAATCTCTGATTTGAGGTATTGGGGCAATCCTGTGGGGGATTGCCTCCTTTTTTTGTTTCCTGCGTTTCCAGCATTCATTGCCCCCTAGCTCAAATTGCCCTGAAGTATTCGGACATCCGGCCCGCATTACTTCCATATGAAAAGGTCGTCTGAAACCTGATTTGATTTCAGACGACCTTTAAACTTTATCCTGAGACGGATAGCTTACATTTGCTGTTGCGCCGCTTTGATGGCGTTTTGGTCGGGATTGATCAAAATCTCGACGCGGCGGTTTTGGGCGCGGCCTTCGGCAGTGGCGTTAGACGCGATAGGATGGCGTGAGCCGTAGCCGGCTGTGATCAGGCGCGAGCCGTTCACGCCGCGCGATTGCAGGTAGTCGGCAACGGCAAGCGCGCGGTTGCGGGACAGCGGCTCGTTGATGGCATCGTTGCCGGTGTTGTCGGTATGGCCGTTAATCGTCAAAGTCGTGTCGGGATATTGCACCAGCGTTTCGGAGGCGGTCGCCAGAGCGTTTCGCGCGTGATCGCTCAATGCCGCGCTGCCGGTAGCGAAGGTAACGTTTTCAGGCATCACCAGTTTGATTTGGTTGCCTTGGCGTTCCACTTCGATGTTGGTGTTTTTCAGGTTTTCGCGCAGTTTTTTCTCTTGATAGTCCATGTAGCCGCCTACGCCCGCACCAATCGCGCCACACGCCAACGCGGAATTGCGCGCGCCTTTACCGCCGTGGGTCAGTGCGCCGACGATGCCGCACACTGCCGCACCGCCCAAGCCGTACATGGCGGTTTTGCTGGTGTTGCGTTGTCCGCTTACAGGATCGGTTACGCAGCCGGTCAGAGCCAAAGGAATGGCCAATGCGGCAACGGTCAAAGGTTTCAAGAATTTCATTGAGATTTCCTTTCAAAAAATACCGCTCAGACACAGAAGGTCGTCTGAAAAGCGGCTTGATGTATTTCAACAATGTTTCGGCGGGCTGCAAACCCTTCAAAACAGATTGAAACAGCATGATAGCCAGGATTGCGGCACAGTAAATCTCGCTTAACCCGATATTACCTAACTGACCGCAAACTGACATTCCGGTTTTCTATTCTGCGTATTCAGTAAGATTGCCGTAATGAAGTTTGGTTCCTCAAGGCGTTTGCAACACCTATTCTTTTCCATAACGGCGGCGGACATACCTTATCAACATATATTTCAGCCTCAAACGCACATCGTAACCGACCGATCCCGCGCCCAACACAAACAACACCAGCGCGACCGGCAAGGCAAAATGGTGGCCTATCTGATGATAGCCCCACGCACCAATCACCCCACCCAACAAAAACGACCACATCATTCCACCCAAAAGCCACATCTTCGGCTTATTGACATGCACATGCGGCAGGCGCGGATGATGTTTTTTCGAGTAATACAGCGCACGCGAAAGCTCGATGCCCAAGTCGGTCGCCGTGCCGGTCATGTGCGTCGAACGGATGGCACCGCCGGACAAAAGCGTCATCACCGTATTGTGCATTCCCATGATGAAACACATTAAAAACAAAGCCAACGACGGGAAAACCAAACTCCCGTTCCCGATGTTCCATTGAGATGCCGTGAGTCCGAACAAGCCGAATATCAGCAGATAAACCGCTTCCAACCACATGGAAAAACCGAAGCTGCCACGAAACCGCTTCTGCTGCGTCCACAAAACCACCCAGCCCGAATGCACCGCACCGACCACAAAACACAACACGCTGATTAAAGCCACCGCCGCCGTTATCCATTCGCGCAGATAAACAGCGTCCGCCAGCAGCGACATCGAGCCGGTAACGTGCGACGTGTAGCGTGAAAACGCAAAGAAACCGCCCGCATTAATCGCACCCGCCAACATCGCCATGATGTAGCCCAGCCTGCGGAAGCGCGCATCGGAAATATGGTGTTCGTGCAGATACGGCCTGTCCGCCTGCCAAAATGGCGGGGCATGTCGCCGCTTGTCATGCGGCCTAATCTGCTTATCGCGTCGTAGGTGTATTTGCGGTTCTTCCATATAACGTTATCCCTTTTGCAATGATGGATGCAAGGCAAGTAAACACCTTTCCGATTAAAATTAATCCATCATCCGAACAGTATGTTCAGACGACCCCGCCATCAAAAATCTACAATATTAAGGTGTTGTACCTACCACCGATGAAAAATGACGGCAGGCAGGAATTTTTCTATTTCCATTAGCCATAAAAAAGGTTGTCTGAAAAGCATTTTATCCTTTTCAGACAACCTTTCCACCGATTGCATCAATACAAAATCAAATCAGCACACTTCAACCAACCAGCCATGTTTGTCTTCCGCCAAACCGTATTGGATGTCGGTCAAGGCTTTGCGCAAAGCGTAGCCGCGTTCTTGGCTCTTCACTTCGATTTCTTTTCCGTCAATGACAAAAGAGGTTACGGGCGAGATGACGGCGGCAGTGCCGGTCAGAATTGCTTCCGCGCCCTCTTCGACTGCGGCTTTGAGTTCGTCCACGGTGAAATTGCGTTCGCTGACGGTGTAGCCCAAGTCTTTAGCGACGGTCAGCACGGAATCACGGGTAACGCCGTGGAGGAATTCGTCGGTCAACGGTTTGGTGATGATTTCGTTGCCTTTAATCAGGATAAAGTTGGACGCGCCGGTTTCCTGTACGTCGCCGTTCGGGCAGAACAGGACTTGATTTGCACCGTGTTCGGCTTTTGCCTTCAACACCCAAGGCATGGCGGAGGCGTAGTTGCCGCCGCATTTGACGCGGCCCATGTGCGGTGCGCAGCGGATGTGCTCGGTTTCAACCAAAATTTTCACGGGCGAACCGGCTTTGAAATAATCGCCGACCGGAGACGCGAGGATATAGAGCAGCGCAGTTTCGGACGGCGAACCGGCTTTGCCGATAACGGGGTCGGTACCGATGAGCGTCGGGCGCAGATACAACGCAGCAGGCGCATCGGGAATTTCGTCGGCGGCGCGTTTGACCAATTCGATCAGGGCATTCAGATAGGCTTCGGTTTCGGGGCGCGGCAGATGCAAAATGTCTGCGCTTTGCTGCATACGGGCGATGTTTGCCGTCGGGCGGAACAAGACGATTTTGCCGTTTGCCTGACGGAATGCTTTTAAACCTTCAAAGCATTCGCTGCCGTAATGCAGGGCGTGCGCGCCGGGCGCGAGGGTGAGGTCTGAGGAAGTTTGCCATTCGATCGGCTGCCATTTGCCGTCCTTGTGGGCGATAACGGGCATTTGGGCGTGGAAGACGCTGCCGAACACGGCGGGTACGGGTCTGCTCATGGTGATTGCCTTTCTTATTCTGTTTGGTTCTGTTTAGATATTAAAAGTTGAAAGATACGCCTGTAGAGATGGTTTTGACAAGTCCGAATGCCCGTTTCAAAATCAGCTTCCGTCCAAGCCCTTGCCTGATAACGAAATACGGGCAACCGCCTATTCCGATGAGCATACAAATTGTCAGCAATCATGCCTACTGTTTACTACATATATATAATGAAGCCCGAGGTCGTCTGAAAACTGCCGCACATCCTATCCGAAACAATCCAAATCGTTTAAACTAAGCCGCATCTGCGGCAAACGGATTCGGAAACGGAATCCCTATCGACCGCCCTACCGAATTTTCAGACGACCTTTTCAAAACTTTCCGACAGGCATACCGCCGGAGACATCCATGAAACTGATTTACACCATTATCAAAGTCATCATTTTATTATTGTTTTTACTGCTCGCCGTCATCAATACCGACAGCGTCGCCTTCCACTACCTGCCCGGTCAGAAAGCCGATTTACCGCTGATTGTCGTCCTCTTCGGCGCGTTTGTCATCGGTATCGTATTCGGCATGTTCGCCCTGTTCGGCAGACTTTTGGCGCTGCGCAGCGAAAACAACCGCCTGCGTGCTGAAGTCAAAAAACACGCGCATTTGAGCGAAAAAGACCTTGCCGCCCCCGTACCGCAGCAACCTGCGCCGCAAACGACGGCCCCTGCCAAACAACCCGTACAAACGCCCAAGCCTTAAAAAAGGAATCACATGGACAACGAATTGTGGGTCATCCTCCTGCCCATTACCCTTTTGCCCGTCTTCTTCGCCATGGGCTGGTTTGCCGCCCGTATCGACATGAAAACCGTGTTGAAACAGGCGAAAAGCGTGCCTGCCGGCTTTTACAAAAGTCTGGACGCATTGGTTGACCGCAACAGCGGCCGTGCTGCCCGCGAGCTGGCGGAAGTCATCGACCAGCAGCCGCAGTCTTACGACCTCAACCTGACCTTGGGCAAACTCTACCGTCAGCGCGGCGAAAACGACAAAGCCATCAATATGCACCAAGCCCTGCTCGACTCGCCCGATACCGTCAACGAAAAACGCGCGCGGGTATTGTTCGAACTCGCACAAAACTACCAAAGCGCAGGCTTGGTTGACCGCGCAGAACAAATCTTCATCGGCTTACAGGAAGGCAACATGGCGCGCGAAGCCCGTCAGCACCTGCTCAGCATCTACCAGCAAGACCGCGACTGGGAAAAAGCCATCGAAACCGCGCAACTCCTCAGCCACGACGAGCAAACCTACCAATTTGAAATTGCACAGTTTTATTGCGAACTTGCCCAAACCGCGCTGTTTAAATCCAATCTTGACGCCGCCCGTTACAACGTCCAAAAAGCTTTGGACGCCAACAAAAAATGCGCCCGCGCTAATATGATTTTGGGCGACATCGAAACCAAACAGGGCAATTTCCCCGCCGCTGTCGAGGCATACGGCGCCATCGAGCAACAAAACCATGCCTACCTGAGCATGGTCGGCGAGAAACTCTACGAAGCCTATGCCGCCCAAGGCAAACAGGAAGAAGGACTGAACCGGCTCATTGGCTATATGCAGACCTTCCCCGATTTAGACCTCATCAACGTCATCTACGAAAAAGCCCTGCTGCTCAAAGGCGAAAGCGAAGCCGCCCAACTTGCCGTCGAACTCGTGCGCCAAAAACCCGACCTCAACGGCGTGTACCGCCTGCTGGGTTTGAAAATCAGCACCATGAATCCCGCGTGGAAAGCCGATGCCGACATGATGCGCTCCGTCATCGGCCGCCAACTTCAACGCAGCGTCATGTACCGTTGCCGCAACTGCCACTTCAAATCCCAAGTCTTCTTCTGGCACTGCCCCGCCTGCAACAAATGGGAAACCTTCACACCCAACAAAATCGAAGTGTGAAACAAACCAACAAAAAGGTCGTCTGAAAAGTGAACTGGCCCCCAAATCTTGGACACTCATAAAAGCCTATTCAGGCGCTCTGTGCAAGCTGGGTTCTGTATGCGACAGGACTCAGCTTTTTCAATTTCAAACTGCAACGCTCCCGGTTGTAGTAATCCATATAGTCATCTATCTGCTTCATCAATTCATCCACCGTCAATTCTCCTGCGTTATAGAAACACTCCGTCTTCAACACCGCAAAGAAGCTTTCCATCGGCGCATTGTCCCAACAGTTCGCCTTACGCGACATGCTTTGAACCATGGAATGTTTTGCAATCAATTTCCTATATTCCGCCGTACGGTACAGCACACCTTGGTCGGAATGCAGCATTGTTCCCTTATCAGTCAGACGGGGTGCGGCTTTTTCGAGCATTTCCTTCACCATTTCGCTGTCGGCTCTGCGGCTCATGGCGTAGGCGACGATTTCTCGGTTGAACAAGTCCAAGATTGGCGAGAGGTACAGTTTGCCGTCGCTTCCTTTGAGTTCGGTCACGTCGGTCAGCCATTTTTCGTTGGGCTTTCGGGCTGTGAACCGGCGTTTGAGGAGGTGTTCCGATATCTCGCCCATGGCGGGATGGCGGTAGGCTTTTTTCGCCCGTATTTTGGCTTTCAGCCCCATCTGTTTCATCAACCGAGCTGCTTTTTTGCGGTTCTAATCCAATGTTGCGGCAATGCGCCTTTGCCCGTAGCGTCCTTTATGCCGCCGGTAGGTTTCGACAAGGAGGGCTTTGTCGGCTTCATCGGGGTCGGGTCGGTCTTGGTGGTGGTAGTAAAAGCTGCTTTTGGGCAGGTTTGCGATGTGCGGCAGGTATTTGAGCGGGTGTTGCGCCCTCAGTGCTTGGACGGTTTGGCTTTGTCCTTTGCGGTCTGCTTTTGGCTGAGGGCTTTTAACTCCTTTAGGTAGGCAACCTCTGCGCGCATATAGCACAACTCTTCGATAAGTTCTGCCTGTGTTTTTTCGTTGTCGGGTTTGTCGGCGATGAAGGGGTTTTTGCGGTGGTCGGTCATGGTTTTGGATTGGGGATGTTCGAGTGCGCCGATGCCGCCTTCTTGATAGGCGCGTATCCATCGCCGCAGGTGGGTTCGGGAGATGCCGTAATGGTCTGCGGTACGCTGTTGGCTGCGTATGTGCAGGTAGTGGAGTACGGCTTGGTATTTGAAGTGTAATGTATATTTGCTCATAAAAAACTGCACCTTGTGAGTTGGAGGGGATGTGTCCAACTTTTGGGGTGCAGTTCAAAAGTTTTCAGACGACCTTTTACCGTTCAAATCGGGCTTTATTCAACTGTAACCGATTTCGCCAGGTTGCGCGGTTTGTCCACGTCCGTGCCGCGTGCGAGGGCGGCATGGTAGGACAGGAGCTGCACGGGGATGGTGTGCACGATCGGCGAGAGTACGCCGACGTGGCGCGGGGCGCGGATGACGTGCACGCCGTCGGTGGCGTTGAAATTGCTGTCCAAATCGGCGAAAACGAAGAGTTCGCCGCCGCGTGCACCGACTTCCTGCATATTGGCTTTGACTTTGTCCAACAAACCGTCGTTCGGCGCGATGACGACGACGGGCATGTTTTCGTCCACCAATGCCAGCGGGCCATGTTTCAATTCGCCTGCGGGATAGGCTTCGGCGTGGATGTAGGTGATTTCTTTCAGCTTCAACGCGCCTTCGAGAGCGATCGGGAAGTGGATGCCTCGACCTAAAAACAGTGCGCTGTTTTTCTTGGCGAATTTTTGCGCCCACGCGGCGATTTGCGGCTCAAGGTTGAGGGCGTGTTGGATGCTGCCGGGCAGTTGGCGCAGTTCTTCGACGTATTCGCGCGCTTTTTCGGCGGAAACAAAGCCGCGTTGTTTGCCCAGCGTCACCGCCAAGCCAAACAATACAACCAGTTGCGTGGTGAACGCTTTGGTGGAAGCGACGCCGATTTCTGCACCGGCGCGGGTGTACAGCACCAATTCGCTTTCGCGCGGCAGGGCGGATTCCATGACGTTGCAGATGGACAGGCTGTGTTGGTGTCCCAAAGACTGCGCGTATTTCAGGGCTTCCATCGTGTCCAAGGTTTCGCCGGATTGGGAGATGGTGATGATCAGTTGTTTCGGATCGGCAATCACGTCGCGGTAGCGGTATTCGCTGGCGATTTCGACGTCGGTCGGGATTTTGGCGATGGATTCGAGCCAGTATTTGGCGGTCAGCGCGGCGTAGTAGGACGTGCCGCAGGCGAGGATTTTGATGCTGTGAATATCGTCGAACACTTCGCGTGCGTTCGCGCCGAAGTTTTCGGGTTCGAAGCCGCCGTCAAGGAAGACTTCGGCGGTATCGGCGATGGCGCGCGGCTGTTCGTGGATTTCTTTTTGCATGAAGTGGCTGTAAGGGCCCAACTCCAGCGAAGCGAGTGACAACTCGGATACTTTGACTTTGCGTTGGGTTTCGGCACCGGTTTTGTCAATCAGTTTGTCGATGCCATTCGCGCTCAATACGGCGATGTCGCCGTCTTCCAAATAGGCGATGCGGCGGGTAAAGGCGATGACGGCGGATACGTCGGAGGCGATGAAGGTTTCTTGATCGCCCAATGCCACCAAGAGCGGGCAGCCCATGCGCGCAACGACCATTTCTTCGGGTTTGTCCTGCGCCATCACGGCGATGGCGTATGCGCCGTGGAAACGGGCGGTGGCAGCGCGGACGGCTTCAAACAGTTTGCCGCCGTTCTGGGTGTATTCGTGATTGACGCTGTGTGCGATGACTTCGGTGTCGGTTTGCGATTCGAAGGTGTAACCCAAGGCTTTGAGGCGTTCGCGTTCGGCTTCGAAGTTTTCGATGATGCCGTTGTGGACGACGGCAATCATGCCGCCGGAGATGTGGGGGTGGGCGTTGGGTTCGGTTACGCCACCGTGGGTCGCCCAGCGGGTATGGCCGATGCCGATATGGCCGAACACGCCTTTTTCTCGCGCGGCGTCCTCCATCAGCTGCACGCGGCCGACACGGCGCACGCGCTTGATTTTGCCGTCCATGTTTACTGCAATACCCGACGAGTCATAGCCTCGATATTCAAGGCGTTTGAGACCGTCGGTCAGAAAATCGACTACATTGTGATTGGCGCGGATGGCGCCGACGATACCGCACATATGAGTTCCTTAGTATCTAAAAGTTGAAAAAAGACAAGACGCCGGCTTCCGAACGCCTTGCCCGAGTATTATATCAGAGCAGAACATATCACACTGAATTTTAAAGAAATTAACATTTAAAAACCATGCAATACGCTTGCCATGTCGGCATAAACGGCGGGTTTAAAAGCATTTCCAAAGCTTCTGACGGCCTTTCCCCTGCTCTAGTAACAAAATAACTGGGATTTTCCTAGATAACTAAAACAGTCTCAAAATCCAATTATCAGCCTATTTTTTACGCAAAACCCATTTTACGTCCTGCCCGATCAGCTCTACCGAACGGCTTTCCCATTCGCCTTCCGAAGTCAAAACGGCAGGGTTGGCGGGGAGGGTGAGCAGGCTTCTGCCTTCGCCTAAGATTTTCGGCGCTTGGTACAGCACGATTTCATCTGCCAAGCCTGCTTCGATAAAGGTGGAGGTCAGCGTCGCGCCCGCTTCGACCATAATCTCGCCGTAGCCCAGCTCTGCCAACTGAGGCAACAGGGCGGCAAGGTCTATGCGTCCGGCGGCGTTTTCAGACGACCTCAAGAGGCGGATATGATGGAACGCGCGGTATGGTTTGAGACGTTCTTCATCATCGACGGCGGTTACGATGATAGTGGGGCTGAGGTCGTCTGAAACCATGTGGCTGCCCAACGGCGTTTGCAGTTTGCTGTCCAACACGATACGCGCGGGCTGGCGCAGCGTCGGGAAGGCGCGGACGTTGAGGCGCGGATTGTCGGCAAGCACTGTGCCGATGCCGGTTAAGACGGCGCAGCTTTCCGCGCGTAAGGTTTGTACGTCCGCTCTTGCCGCTTCGCCAGTAATCCAGTAGCTGCGTCCGTCGGCGAGCGCGGTTTTGCCGTCCAAGCTGGCGGCGCATTTAACGCGGACAAACGGGCGGCCGCGTTCGATACGGGAGAGGAAACCGCGGTTGAGTTCGCGCGCTTCGGTTTCCAGCAAACCGCTTTCGGTGCGGATGCCTGCGGCTTCCAGCATTGCCAAACCTTTGCCTGCCACCAGCGGATTGGGGTCGGTCATGGCGGCGACCACGCGCGACACGCCCGAGCCGATTAGGGCTTCGGCGCAGGGCGGTGTACGGCCATAATGGCTGCACGGTTCGAGCGTCACATAAGCCGTCGCCCCGCGCGCCATTTCGCCCGCCTGCCGCAGCGCATGCACTTCGGCATGCGGTTCGCCCGCTTTGACATGAAACCCCTGCCCGACGATTTGGCTGCCGTGTGCAATCACGCAGCCGACGCGCGGGTTGGGAGAAGTGGAAAAACGCCCGAGCCGCGCAAGGGCAAGGGCGTTTTGCATCATTTGGGTATCAATACAATCAAACATAATGTGGATTTCTTAAAGTTTTCCGTTTTCAGACGACCTTTTCTTTCGCGTATTCCGTTCGTCGAAGCATTAACGCGACAAGCTCAATTCTTTCAATACTTCCGACAATTCCTTCTGACCCGCGTGATGGCTGTACGCGCAAACGGTATAGATATTGGCTTCGTGAATAGCGATGCAGTATTGGTTGAACTTTCCTTGCCGGTCTTCGCGGTCGGTTTGGTAATTCATGCGGTTGTCGGTGGCGATGCCGACGCGGACATTTTGAGTTTCGTCTGATTGCAGCGCGGTTTTGAGTTCGGCGAAATAGGCTTTGGCATCCGTTTGGGCTGGACCGTTGTTTGCCGCATAAATCGTAATGCGCGCCTCAGGGTCGTGTTGGAGCAGAATCAGGCTGGAGGCGGGAACGTTTTTCGGATGGCGGGCGGAATCGGCGATGATGTCGGTGAAGTGGCTGTTGTGAACGGAGATGGAAATTTTGCCGTCCATGCTCGTCAGCGTTTGAACCGTATCGGAGGCGGCTTTCGGCGCGGCATTGTTCTGCTCGGGGCTGCAGGCGGCAAGGCAGAATAGTGCGGCGGCTACGGATAAAACTCTTTTCATAAACATCCTCTTCATCATCAACACACCGCTTTCAGACGACCTATTTCCCGTCGGTCTGCACCAGCGTGGCGATTGCCTGAGTAAACTCGGACACGTCGTTGAAACTTTTATACACGGAAGCAAAACGGACATAGGCGACCTGATCGATTTTTGCCAACTCCTCCATCGCCATTTCCCCCACCATGCGCGACGGCACTTCCTTGTTGCCCGACTGATACAGACGCTGCTCAATCAGCGCGACCGTTTCATCGATTTTTTCCTGGGCGATCGGGCGTTTGTGCAAAGCCCGTTCCAAACTGGTTCTCAGCTTGTGCGGATTAAACGCCACGCGCGTACCGTTGGATTTAATGACCTGCGGCATCCGCATTTCGACCGTTTCAAACGTACTGAACCGTTGCCCGCATTCCACGCAACGGCGGCGGCGGCGGATACTGTTCGTCTCTTCCAAGAGCCGCGAATCGGTGACTTGAGTATTGGGATGCTGACAAAACGGACATTTCATAAGTTTTTGAATTTATTTGTTTGTGAAACGGAATTGTAGCCGATTGAGCTATTCCCGTATAGTCGGTGGGTTTATTATGGGTTGAAGAGGTCGTCTGAAAACCGTTTTCTGCTTTTCAGACGACCTTTCGTTTGCAATACCCGTTAACGGATGTCCATAGGCGCGAAGGATTTGACAGTTTCGTCTATGGCTTTGACGCGGGTCAAGAAGTCTTCCAGTTGGGCAAGCGGCAGGGCGCTGGGGCCGTCGCATTTGGCTTGGTCGGGGTTGGGGTGTGATTCGAGGAAGAGGCCTGCGAGGCGGGTTGCCATGCCGGCGAGCGCCAAGTCCAGCACTTGCGCGCGCCGTCCGCCGGATGCGGCAGCACCGGATTCGCGGGTTTGCAGGGAGTGTGTGACGTCGAAGATGACGGGCAGGCCGCCGCAGGTTTGTTTCATGACGCCGAAGCCGAGCATATCGACGACGAGGTTGTCGTAGCCGAAGTTGGCGCCGCGTTCGCACAGGATGATTTGTCCGTTGCCCGCTTCTTGGAATTTTTCGACGATGTTTTTCATCTGCGAAGGGCTGAGGAACTGGGGTTTTTTGATGTTGATGACGTTGCCGGTTTTTGCCATGGCGACGACGAGGTCGGTTTGGCGGGCGAGGAAGGCGGGCAGTTGGATGACGTCGCAGACTTCGGCGACGGGGGCGCATTGGTAGGGTTCGTGGACGTCGGTGATGACAGGAACGTTAAACTCGCGTTTGACGGCTTGGAAGATTTTCATGCCTTCGTCCAAGCCGACGCCGCGGAAGGAGTGGATGGAGGAGCGGTTGGCTTTGTCGAAGGAGGCTTTGAAGACGTAGGGAATGCCGAGTTTGTCGGTTACTTTGACGTATTGTTCGCAGGCTTTGAGGGTGGAATCGAGGTCTTCCAAAACGTTGATGCCGCCGAACAGGGTAAAGGGGAGGTCGTTGCCGACGGTGAGGTTGTTGATGCGGATGTTCATGATGATGGGGCTTTCTCGAAGGTCGTCTGAAAATGGCTGAAAGGTCGTCTGAAAGCGGATTTTGCGGTTTCAGACGACCTTTGTGTTTTATAGGACGGTGTGCGGCGGCTCGTAGGAGAGGATGTCGCGGATTTTGTTGTGTTCGTCCACAAGGACGACTTTGGGTTCGTGCGCGGCGATTTCGGGTTCGGACAGCATAACGTAGGACATGATGATCACGATGTCGCCTTTTTGGACGAGCCGTGCTGCGGCACCGTTGAGGCAGACGACGCCGCTGCCG
Organism: Neisseria sicca; assembly: GCF_017753665.1. Taxonomy (NCBI): domain Bacteria; kingdom Pseudomonadati; phylum Pseudomonadota; class Betaproteobacteria; order Neisseriales; family Neisseriaceae; genus Neisseria; species Neisseria sicca. The sequence goes on along the minus strand of NZ_CP072524.1, from coordinate 99,088 downwards.
CGTTCGCCGGGAATGGTGTAGGTTTCGAAGCGTTCGCCGTTGTTGTTGTTGACGATGGCGACTTTTTCGTTAACGAGGATGCCTGCGGCGTCGAGCAGGTCTTGGTCTATGGTGATGCTGCCGACGTAATTGAGGTCGGCTTCGGTAACGGTGGCGCGGTGTATCTTGCCGCCGAGCATGGTGCGGAACATGGGTTTCCTTTTGGTTTGGGATTGCGGATGCAGACGGAGGTCGTCTGAAAATCAAAAGCCGTCATTATAGTGGACTTCCCTGTAAATTCATAATGATGCTTGAGCGTTTTTCAGACGGCGCGGCTGTTTTATCAACCTAAACTCTGCTTCAGCCAGCGCAAATAGGGGGCGTATCCGCGCGATACGTTTTGCATCAGGATTTGTGGGCATTCGTAGCTGTGGTTGGCGATGATGGTTTTTTGGATTTCGCGGTAGCAGTGGCGCGAGGTTTTGATGGTGATGCGGATTTCGTCGTCGCGGCAGATTTCGCCGTTCCAAAGGTATTGGCTGGTGATGGTTTCGTATTGCACGCAGGCGGCGAGGTGTTTTTCCAAAAGCAGGCCGCCGATTTTTTCGGCTTCTTCGCGGGTCGGTGCGGTAGTGGTAACGATGACGGGTTTGAACGCGGACATTTCAGACGACCTTGGATTCGGATTTCAAGTGCAACACTAGTGTATCAGTGGTTTGAACAGATTCAAGAATAAAACACTTGGCGTTTCGTAGCCAAGTGTTTTTCTTGGCCGGTGGTTCAACTCATCTTGAACCCTGCGTATCTCCCGATCGCTGATGTTTCGGAAATCGGTTTGCTTGGGGAAATATTGTCGGATGAGTCCGTTGGTGTTCTCATTCAGCCCTTTTTCCCAAGAATGGTAGGGGCGGCAAAAATAAGTCTCCGCCTTCAATGCTTTGGCTATTTTGGTGTGTTGGTAGAACTCTTTGCCGTTGTCCATGGTGATGGTGTGCACTCTGGCTTTATGTGCCTTTAATGCCCTAACGGCTGCCAGAGCAGTGTCTTCGGCTTTGAGGCTATCCAATTTGCAGACGATGGTGTAGCGGGTAACGCGTTCGACCAAGGTCAGTAATGCGCTTTTCTGTCCTTTGCCGATGATGGTGTCGGCTTCCCAATCGCCGATGCGGGTTTTCTGGTCGACGATAGCGGGTCGGTTTTCTATGCCGACGCGGTTGGGCACTTTGCCTCTGGTCCATGTGCTGCCGTAGCGTTTGCGGTAGGGTTTGCTGCATATTCTGAGGTGTTGCCACAACGTGCCGCCGTTGCTTTTGTCTTGGCGAAGGTAGCGGTAAATGGTGCTGTGGTGGAGCGTGATTTGGTGGTGTTTGCTCAGGTAGGCGCATACTTGTTCAGGACTGAGTTTGCGGCGGATAAGGGTGTCGATGTGCTGAATCAGTTGCGAATCGAGCTTATAGGGCTTTCGCTGGCGCTGTTTGGTAGTCCGGCTTTGCCGCTGGGCTTTTTCGGCGCTGTATTGCTGCCCTTGGGTGCGGTGCCGTCTGATTTCGCGGCTGATGGTGCTTTTGTGTCGGTTAAGCTGTTTGGCGATTTCGGCGATGGTGCAGTGGCGGGACAGGTATTGGATATGGTATCGTTCGTCTTGGGTCAGTTGTGTGTAGCTCATGGCAATCTTTCTTGCAGGAAAGGCCGTATGCTACCGCATACTGGCCTTTTTCTGTTAGGGAAAGTTGCACTTCAAATGCGAATCCGCCGACCTATTGGTTTTTAAACTCGATGGTTCCTTTATATTTCACCCAGTATCCGGCGGCTTTGTATTTGTCTTTTTTGGCGGTTGCGACGGCTGTTTCGTCGAGCCCTTCATAACCGCTGGATTCGAGGATGTGGACTTCTACGGCTTTGCCTTCGGGGGAAACCAAGATGGATAGTTTGACGGGTTTGATGGGTTGTGCGGGATTTTGGGATGCGGGGGCGTATTCTGCCGGGTTGACGGTTTGCGCGGTTGCGGGTAGGACGAAGGCAAGCATCAGGGCGGGGATGATGGCGCGGATGGACATGGGTGTTTTCCTTATTTGTCGATTTGTAGAGGGTTTAGGGGGAATTTGTTTTTATTGGTTTTCAGACGACCCTTTGTTTTCCGTGGGCTAAGCACACGCTACGGGGTTGTGCTATTTTCAGACGACCTTTGTTTTTCGCGGGCGAAGCCCACGCTACGGGGGTGTGCTATTTTCAGACGACCTTTGTTTTTCGCGGGCGAAGCCCACGCTACGGGGTTGTGCTATTTTCAGACGACCTTTGTTTTCGAGGGTGAAGCCCACGTTACGATATTGCGCCCGTTTGGGCGGCGGGCGCGGTGTTGCTTATTTGAAGTTCAATATCGGCCAACCTTTTGCTTTGGCTTCCTGTTCCAGCTCGGCATCGGGGTTGACGGCGATGGGTTCGTTGACGAGGCGCAGCAGCGGCAGGTCGTTTTTGGAGTCGCTGTAAAAATAGGTTTTGCCATAGCTTTCGAGCGTTTCGCCGCGTTCGGCGAGCCATTGGTTCAGGCGGGTGATTTTGCCTTCTTTGAGGCTGGGCGTGCCGATGTAGTTGCCGGTGTAGCGGCCGTCGGCACCGGTTTCGAGTTGGGTACCGATGATGTTGGTGATGCCGAAAAGGTGGCAGATGGGGGTGATGATGAACTCGTTGGTCGAGGAGATAACTAGGGTTTCGTCGCCCGCCATTTGGTGGCTCTGTACCAGCATACGCTGCATGGGCGAAATGTAGGGCGTGATGAACTCTGCCATAAATTCGCGGTGAAATTCCGCCAGCTCTTCTTTGCTGTAACGGGCGAGCGGGGCGAGGTGGAATTTGAGGAAGGCGTCGATGTCGAGGCAGCCGTTTTGGTAGTCGCGGTAGAATTTTTCGTTTTGTGCTTCGGTTTCGGCAGCGTCAACCAGCCCTTTTTTAATGAGGTATTGCGGCCAAGAGTGGTCGGAATCGGTGTTGATAAGGGTGTTGTCGAGGTCGAAAATGGCGAGGTTTTTCATTGGGTTTCCTGTTGTTTCAAAAGCTGGCGCAGAAGCGGCAGGGTGATGCGTTTGCCCATGGTAACGGCGTAGTTGTCCAGCGTGTCGAGCATCTGCATCAGGCTGTCCATGTCGCGCCGCCAGTGGTTGAGCAGGTATTCGAAGATTTCGGGGTCTATGGTAACTTGGCGCGCCGCCGCCATACTGACGAGCGCGTCGATTTTTTCTTGGTCGGTCAGGGGTTTGACTTCGTAAACGAGGCAGTACGCCATGCGGGTGCGCAAGTCTTCGCGGATGACGAGCTGTTGGGGGGTGTGTTCTGAACTTAACAGCAGAAAGCCTTTGCCGCTGTTGCGGAAACGGTTGAATACGGCAAACAGGAGGGCTTGTTCTTCGTTGCCCAGTTTTTCGATTTGGTCGATGGCGAGGTAGTCGGCTTCAAGGGCAGCTTCGGTCAGGGGCGTGGCGGCGGCGTCGATATAGACGGCTTTTTTCCCCGCGTCGAGCGCTTGGGCAACCCACGCGCGCAACAGGTGGCTTTTGCCCGCGCCTTCTTCGCCCCAGACGTAGATAAACGGGTCGTGTTTATGCTGTAACACATAGACCAGTTCGGCATTTTCCGTTCCGAGGAATTTGTCGAAACCGGGATAGCCGCGTTCGGCGAAGTCGAAAATAAGCTGGTTCACAAAGGCATACCGGATGGGTTGGAATCGGGTTTATTGTACGTTGTTTTGTCAGCGCGTATCAAGGCGCGGGGTCGTCTGAAAAAGGGGCGCGCGGCATGGGTTTCATATACAATGGCAGACATTTGGCGACGCGTCTGTTTTCAGACGACCCCTGTCTTTTTCATTTCAGGAAGATTTCGTGATTTCGACCCTTATTGATTTTATCCTCCACATCGACCAGCATTTGGTCGAGATTTCCGCGCAATACGGCGTATGGATTTACGCGGTGTTGTTTTTGATTATTTTCTGCGAAACGGGCTTGGTGGTTACGCCGTTTCTACCGGGCGATTCGCTGCTGTTTGCCGCGGGCGGGATTGCCGCGGTCGGCAGCATGAATATTCATGTCATGATTGCACTGCTTTTGGCCGCCGCGATTTTGGGCGATGCCGCCAACTTCATGATCGGCAAGTTTTTCGGGCGCAAACTCTTTGCCAACCCCGATTCCAAAATCTTCCGCCAGTCGTATCTGGAGAAAACCCACGCGTTCTACGAAAAACACGGCGGCAAAACCATCATCATCGCCCGCTTCGTCCCGATTGTGCGCACGTTTGCTCCGTTTGTCGCAGGCATGGGCAGCATGCACTACGGCACTTTCATCCGCTACAACATCATCGGCGCGGTATTGTGGGTAGTATCGTTTTCCTATGCCGGCTATTTCTTCGCCAATATTCCGGTGGTGAAAAACAATCTGGCGTTGGTGATGGTGGCGATTATCGTGATTTCCATCCTGCCGGGCGTGATCGAAGTCATCCGCGCGAGAAGGGCGGCGAAGAAATAAAAATTATTTGAACCATAAGAGAAGGTCGGCGGATTCGCATTTGAAGTGCAACTTTCCCTAACAGAAAAAGGCCAGTATGCGGTAGCATACGGCCTTTCCTGCAAGAAAGATTGCCATGAGCTACACACAACTGACCCAAGACGAACGATACCATATCCAATACCTGTCCCGCCACTGCACCGTCACAGAAATCGCCAAACAGCTTAACCGCCACAAAAGCACCATCAGCCGCGAAATCAGACGGCACCGCACCCAAGGGCAGCAATACAGTGCCGAAAAAGCACAGAAGCAGAGCCGGACTATCAAACAGCGTAAGCGAAAGCCCTATAAGCTTGATTCGCAGCTGATTCAACACATCGACACCCTTATCCGCCGCAAACTCAGTCCCGAACAAGTATGCGCCTACCTGCGCAAACATCACGGGATAACACTCCACCACAGCACCATTTACCGCTACCTCCGCCAAGACAAAAGCAACGGCGGCACCTTGTGGCAACACCTCAGAATATGCAGCAAACCCTACCGCAAACGCTACGGCAGCACATGGACCAGAGGCAAAGTGCCCAACCGCGTCGGCATAGAAAACCGACCCGCCATCGTCGACCAGAAAGCCCGCATCGGCGATTGGGAAGCCGACACCATCGTCGGCAAAGGACAGAAAAGCGCATTACTGACCTTGGTCGAACGCGTTACCCGCTACACCATCGTCTGCAAATTGGATAGCCTCAAAGCCGAAGACACTGCTCTGGCAGCCGTTAGGGCATTAAAGGCACATAAAGCCAGAGTGCACACCATCACTATGGATAACGGCAAAGAGTTCTATCAACACACCAAAATAGCCGAAGCATTGAAGGCGAAAACCTATTTTTGCCGCCCCTACCATTCTTGGGAGAAAGGGCTGAATGAGAACACCAACGGACTCATCCGCCAATATTTCCCCAAACAAACCGATTTCCGAAACATCAGCAATCGGGAGATACGCAGGGTTCAAGATGAATTGAACCACCGGCCAAGAAAAACACTTGGCTACGAAACGCCAAGTGTTTTATTCTTGAATCTGTTCAAACCACTGATACACTAGTGTTGCACTTGAAATCCGAATCCAAGGTCGTCTGAAAACGTTTTTCAGACGACCTTTTGCAATCTTTCCAAGCTTTTATTGATAAACCCGTCCGTTGTGCTCCAACCAGCCGTCGGTATGGCGGCCTGCGGGGTCGTGGTGCGTCCAATGGAGGACGCCGCCCTGCTCCGACCATTCGTATTCGCCGTAGAAGCCGACTTTATCGCCTTTTTTCAAGCCTTTAATTTTGTCGGCGAGGTCGATGTTGTGCGCCACTAAAAGCGTTTGCCCGCTCGACAGTTTCAAGATAAAACGCTGATGGCGCGTGCCTTGGTTGTCGTCGGGCAGCGTTTTCAGAACCGTACCTGAGCCCTTCACCTGAATATCGCTCTCTTGGTTTTCAAAGGCTTGCTGCAATATTTGTTCCGCGCTGCCCTGTCCTGCTTGGCGGTCGTTCTTCGGCTGCTTCGGTTCCGACTTTTTGGATGAAGGCTGCTCAGGCTGGGGCTGTTCGGATGGGCGTTTTTCCGCTTGGGTTTGGGTCTGTGTTTGGGTGGGTACGGCATCCGCTGCCTGACCCTGCCGCCCCTGCTGCATTTTTTGATAACCGACTACCACTGCGGCAACAATCAGTATCCAAATCCATTTGTTTTTATTCATAAAATCCGTGCCCAAAAAAATGCCCGACGGTTCATCGGGCATAAATTATTTGAAAGGAGTTAAATCACGATAACGTGAGCCACCATTATATACAAAATCGGCGGAAAAATCAGCATTTTCAGTCCGATACCTGAAGCGGCGGCGTGATCACGCTTTTTTGTTTCCCTGACTGTATTTCATTTCGTATTTGATGTCGTTCAGGATTTTTTTCACGTTGTAATCCAAAAGCTGTTCCACCAAATCGGGCGCCTGTTCGCTGAGGGTTTGTTGGAGCTGGTAGGTAAACAGCGCCATTTGTTTCTGCACGGCGGTGCGTATCATGCCGTTGACTGCGTCGGCGACGTGTGGGCGCAGGCGTTTGATCAAACGCTCGCTCAGGTCTTGCTCGGAAATGCAGAACACTTCCCTGCGGTTGATAACCTGCGGGTTCAACACGTTGATATTGACGGTAATCGGCGGCGTTTCGTCTTTGGGGTCGTCTGAAATCTGCTCTTGCGCCTGCGGATTTTCGTTTTCAGACGACGTTGCCTCTTCTTTTACGGGTGCGTCAAATTCGACCGTTTTACGTTTCGGGTTCAGCCAAACTGTACGCGTGGACTCGATTTGTCTGTCTGTCGCACTCATTTGCAGCGAATACTGCGCGTTCAGCCAGTTTTCCTGCAAAATCACCATTGCATCGGTCTCCGCCGTTTCGGCAGCGTCTTCCTCCAGCATGGTGTTGTGTTCCTCCTGCCATTTGCGCAGATATTCCGTCAAGACGGCATCGCGGTTGGCATCGTCGAGCTTGGCGGTTTTGGCTTTGGGCTTCTGCTCGACGGCTGGCTCTTGAGATTCGCGCACCAAAGGAGCGTGTGTGTAAGGTGCGTTCAATTGGCGGGTTTGCCGCAGCTTTTCCAAGCGGCTTTCCCAATCCAGGCTTTCATCCGCTTGTTGTGGCGTATCGGGACGATTCGTATCCATTTTTTGCTTTCGTTCTTCCGTTGTGTCATTTCATTTCACGCGCATAGCGAATGCCGTGATTTGCTATAATGCGGTATTTTAACAGATTCCCAGGAACACATCATGAGCAGCATCGAACAACGCCTCGAATATTTGGAAGAAGCCAACGACGTTTTGCGTATGCAGAACCACGTTCTCGCCACCGCCCTCAAAGGTCTGATCCGTTCGCTGCCGTCCGACATGGCAAACGAAGCCGTCGAGTCCATCCAGCTTGCCTTCGAAGACGCGCTCGCCGAATTGAACTACGAAGACAGCCCGCATACCGACCTCTTCCATGACGTAACCTACGCTTTTTTCCGCGAAAAAGAACACTGACGCGTAGCGACTTCCCCAAACCGTGTTAAACTATCCGTTTATTTATTAATATCCGTAAAGAAGGAACCTCCCCATGAACATGAAAAAATGGATTGCAGCCGCCCTCGCCTGCTCCGCGCTGGCACTCTCCGCCTGCGACGGTCAAAGCAAAGACGCATCCTCGTCAGCCCCTAAAGCCGACAAAGTGTACCGCGTTGCCGCCAACGCCGAATTCGCCCCTTTCGAATCCTTGGATTCCGCCGGCAACGTTGAAGGTTTCGACGTCGATTTGATGAACGCCATGGCAAAAACCAGCAACTTCAAAGTCGAATTCAAACACCAGCCTTGGGACAGCCTCTTCCCCGCGCTCAAAAACGGCGATACGGATATCGTCATCTCCGGCGTAACCATTACCGACGAGCGCAAGCAGTCCATGGATTTCACCGACCCTTATTTTGAAATCACCCAAGTCGTCCTCGTTCCCAAAGGCAAAAAAGTCGCCTCTTCAGACGACCTCAAAAACATGGCGAAAGTCGGTGTCGTTACCGGTCAAACCGGCGACTTCTCCGTTTCCAAACTCTTGGGCAACGACAATCCGAAAATCGCCCGCTTTGAAAGCGTTCCTTTGGTCATCAAAGAGCTGGAAAACGGCGGCGTGGATGCCGTGGTCAGCGACAGCGCGGTCATCGCCAACTATGTGAAAAACAACCCGACCAAAAGCATGGACTTCATCACGCTGCCTGATTTCACGATTGAAAACTACGGCATTGCCGTACGCAAAGGTGACGAAGCGACCGTTAAAATGCTGAACGAAGCGCTGAAAAAAGTACGCGACAGCGGCGAATACGACAAAATCCACGCCAAATACTTCGCCAAAGAAGGCGATAAAGCGGCAGCCGCCAGCCAACCTGAAGCAGCCAAATAATCTGTTTCAACGTTCTTAAGCAATAAGAAAGGTCGTCTGAAAGCCTGTACCGCGGTTTTCAGACGACCTTTTGTTTAATGAGCGGGCCATCTTATCTCTAATGACGGCTATACTGTCCCTGCAATTTCCCGACTGACATCTACGGACAATCGCCCCAAGAGATTCAAACGTTTTAATGTTTGCAACGACATTGCAAGATTTTGCCCAAAACTCCAATACCCTTGAAAGTGAATTTATGTCTAATCAAATAGAACAACAATCAGACTATGCCATCGCTGCCGTGGTATATGCTGATGAAGGCGATGCTGCGATAACTGCATTATGGCAGGCCGTGCGCCGGTTGCAACAAGACGGATGGCGCGTGGCCGGACTATTGAATCCGATAGACAACGAAGGTAAGCACAGTAATTCGGAGCTGGCTTCCGTCGCAGACAACCGATGCTTTTCCATCTTCCAAAATCTCGGCAACCATTCCAGTGGCTGCAAACTGGACGCCGGCGCACTGGCAGCGGCAGGTTCGGTGATTCGCGAAGCCATAGCGGAAGGCACGGATTTGGTAGTCATTAACAAATTTGGCCATGGAGAAATCGATAACCGCGGTTTGTTGTTGGAATACCTTGCCGCTATCAGCTCAGGTATTCCGGTTCTAACCACCTTGCAAAGCAAATACCTGCCGGACTGGCGAAGCTTTTCAGGCGAAGCGGGTGGGGAACTACCTGCAGATACCGATACCGTTCTTGACTGGATAAAGCAATCCGTCAAACGAACCTTGCCTTAAAATATTAACCCACCACACGGCAGACTGCCTTATTCATATGTGTATTTTTCAATTTTATGGTTATGAAGTCTGCTGTTTCCACTGTCTTTCTTATTTTGATGAAGACAACCGTAACTATTTTTTCAACCCCTACTCGATACTCCCAAAGTAGTATATACTTTTACTCCTTAAGACAGCCTTACCCCCTTATTTTGCTGTCTTAGGCTACGCTTTCTATGCATATTTTTCTTGTATGCGCTCCTATAAACTCCTAAGCGTCAAAATTTTTTAAAATAAGCTACCATTACCACCCCATAATTAACAGCCATGTTCAAATGGCTTGCTAGACAGGCCATCTAGAAACCAAACCAAAAGGAACACTACCATGAAAATCAGAGCACAAGTCGGCATGGTTCTGAACTTAGACAAATGTATCGGCTGCCATACCTGCTCCGTTACCTGCAAGAACGTCTGGACTTCGCGTGACGGCGTAGAGTATGCGTGGTTTAACAACGTCGAAACCAAGCCAGGCATCGGCTTTCCGAAAAACTGGGAAGACCAAAACAAATGGAATGGCGGCTGGGTGCGCAAACCCAACGGCAAACTGGTACCTAAGCAAGGCGGCAAATTGAAGATTTTGGCGAATATTTTTGCCAACCCGAACATGCCGCAAATCGACGACTACTACGAGCCGTTCACCTACGATTACGAGCATCTGCAAAACGCGCCGAAAATGAAAACGCCGCCGACCGCCCGTCCTGTCTCTGTGCTCACCGGCAAAAAAATGGACAAAGTGGAATGGGGTCCGAACTGGGAAGACGATTTGGCAGGCGAATTTGAAAAACGTGCAAAAGATGTACTGTTTGAAGGCATTCAAAAAGACATGCACGCTGCGTTCGAACAAACCTTCATGATGTACCTGCCGCGCCTGTGCGAGCATTGTTTGAACCCGACCTGTGTGGCATCCTGCCCGTCAGGCAGCATCTACAAACGCGAAGACGACGGCATCGTACTGATCGACCAAGACAAATGCCGTGGCTGGCGTATGTGCGTATCCGGCTGCCCCTACAAAAAAATCTACTACAACTGGACTTCCGGCAAAGCTGAAAAATGTACATTCTGCTATCCGCGTATCGAAGGCGGCCAGCCGACCGTGTGTTCCGAAACCTGCGTAGGCCGCATCCGCTATTTGGGCGTACTGCTGTACGATGCAGACAAAATCGAAGAAGCCGCGTCAGTGGAAAATCCGCAAGACCTGTACGAACAGCAACTGGGCGTATTCCTCAACCCGCATGACCCCGAAGTACAACGCGAAGCATTGAAACAAGGTATCAGCCAAAGCTGGCTTGATGCTGCCCAAAAATCGCCCGTGTACAAAATGGCAATGGAATGGAAAGTGGCATTCCCGCTGCACCCGGAATACCGCACCTTGCCAATGGTTTGGTACATCCCGCCGCTTTCACCGATTCAATCTGCCATCGAAAACGGTTTGGTGGGCGAAAACGGTATTATCCCAAGCGTGGATGAAATGCGTATCCCGCTGAGATATCTGGCCAACCTGCTCACCGCCGGCAAAATTGAGCCAATCAAAGAAGCACTGGAGCGCATGATTGCTATGCGCCGCTTCAAACGCGGACAAGTGGTTCACGGTGAAACACCGGCTCAAGCACTGGAAGGTACCGGCCTTACGCCCGAAATGGTCGAAGACATGTATCAAATCATGGCTATTGCCAATTATGAAGACCGCTTCGTCATCCCGACTTCACACAAAGAAATGGTTGAAAACAGTTTCGGCGATAAAGCCAGCTGCGGCTTTACCTTCGGCAACGGCTGCTCCGGCGGCAGCAGCGAAGAAAGCCTGTTTGGCAAACGCAAAGGCACACCGATTATTTTCCACGGTCTGCGCAAAGATGCGGAAAAAAATCGTGAAGAAGGAGTACGTTGATGAGCGCGAATCCCGTTTACAAATGGTTTTCCGCGCTGTTGTGCTATCCTGAAGCCGAGATGATCGAAGCTCTGCCTGAGTTTCAGGCTGCCTTGAAAGAATGGCTCGAACTGCAATCACAGGAAGGTCGTCTGAAAAACTTTTTAGACTACCTAGGCAATCACAATCTGCGCGAATTGCAGGAAAACTACGTTGCTACCTTCGACCGCAATCGCAACCACGCACTCTATATTTTCGAGCATGTTTACGGCGAAGACCGAGACCGCGGCAGCGCGATGGTGGACTTATTGCAAGAATACCGCAACCACGGCTTCGAGTTGGGCGACGACGAATTGCCCGACTATCTGCCCGCACTGCTGGAATACTTAAGCCAAGTGCCGTCAGAACACGCACAAAAACTCTTGGGCGATGCCGTACATGTGATCGCCCACATCGGAGGAAATCTTGAGAAAAGCGGTTCGCCTTACGCCGTATTGCTGCAAGGCATTACCGCGCTCAGTCCGGTCGCACCACAACCTCTCATCGAGCCCCCCGTGCGCGATATGGACGAAGCCATGGAAACATTCGGCCCAGATATTTCCGGCACCGAGCCACTGCTAAAACCAAGCGTCGAAACCGTACAGTTTTATCCTAAAGCCGCTTTTCAGGCGGACTCAAAAGGAGTATGAACATGAATACCCTGCACCAATTCTTCTTCGGCATCTTCCCCTATATTGCTCTTGCAATCTTCTTCTTCGGCAGCCTCGTGCGCTTCGACCGTGAGCAATATTCATGGAAAAGCGAATCCAGCCAACTCCTTTACGAAGGCCAGTTGCGCTTAGGTAATATACTATTTCACGTCGGCATCATAGCCGTATTCTTCGGACACTTGTTCGGACTGCTCACCCCTTTATGGTTTTGGGATGCTCTAGGCGTTTCCCACGGTGCCAAACAAATCTTTGCGATGGTAATGGGCGGCATCTTCGGCACAACCGCAATGATCGGCTTAATTATCTTGCTGCAACGTCGTCTGAAATGCGACCGCTTGGCTGCAAACACCACTTGGCGTGACAAACTGGTATTGCTTTGGCTCATCACCACCTTGGGTTTGGGTTTGTTGACTATCTTTGTGAGCATGAGTCATACAGACGGTCATGAAATGGTGAAACTGATGAGCTGGGCTCAACATATTGTAACCTTCCGCGGTGAAGCTGCCAACTATATCAAAGATGTAAGCTTTCTGTTTAAATTGCATATGGTAATGGGCATGGGCTTGTTTGTCATTTTCCCATTCACCCGCTTGGTGCACGTATGGAGCGGCTTCGCCAGCGTTGCTTATCTCGGCCGCGCATGGCAACTGGTTCGCCGCCGCTGATTTCTTTAAATTTTTAACAGGCTATCCGAAGAATTTTCGGATAGCCTGTTTTATTATTACGATCAGGTTGGCTATTTTAAATACCCTATCCATCCAATTCACCAAACGACACAAGCCAACCTACTTGATGAAATATATGGTTAATTATAAAGTACTAGGCTCATTTAGCACCGACTTATTTCCCATCTTCATATCGGTCTGAATATTATAAGAAATCGGACATTACGCATTCACGCCGCCTCGAATTGGATTACAGCATAGACGATACCCCCCATATTTACCTTACCGCAACCAGAAAGACTTTTAAAAGATGAGTTTGAATGAAACTATCCGCATTGCCTTGATAGACGACCATACCCTGTTCCGTAGCGGTATAAAAGCCCTACTGACCAGACAGGATAACTATGAAGTAGTCGGTGAAGCAGCTGACGGTCTCAGCGGTGTGAAATTAGTTGAGCAAACCGATCCCGACGTTGTATTGCTAGACTTGGACATGCCTGTAATGAACGGGCGCGAAGCTTTGGCTCAAATCCTTAGCAGTCGGCCTGAACAGGTAGTGGTAATGCTGACTGTCTCTGAAGATAGCGAAGATTTAACTGAGTGCATGCGTCTCGGGGCGCGCGGCTTTTTACTAAAAAACATCCATGCGGATTTTCTGGTTGATGCCATCCGCAAAGCAGCAGAAGGCGATAATGTTTTTTCACCTGAGATGACTGCCCGCTTGGTACAATCTCTGATTCAACCCAATACCCCTCCAGCAACCAGGGCGTTGGATGCACTGACAACGCGGGAATTGGAAATTCTTGGCTACCTAGCTGCCGGGCACAGTAACAAAATCATTGCACGTAAGCTTAATCTGGCGGAATCCACCATCAAAGTACATGTGCAGAGTATTTTGCGCAAACTTGAATTATCCAGCCGCGTACAGGCTGCCGTTTATGCCGTTCAACATAATGTACCACAGCCGCTCTGACCACCCACTCTCCTTTTTAAGAATACTTCAGCATAAGGAACACTCATGAAAAGCAGTGCCCGCAATCAACTGGCCGGTACGGTAACCCACATCGAACACAGCAACGGCTCATGCCTGGTTACCCTTGCCAGCGCAGGCGGTATCGAAATTCATGCACAAATCAGCAGTTTCAGCCTAAAGCGTTTGAAACTGTCTGTCGGCAGCCCGGTTATCGCCATGATTAAAGCAGCATCGGTCGTACTGGCGACTGACCTCGCACCCATGACATTATCGGCAGAAAACTGCCTGCACGGCACTGTGAAACGTGTGGAACAAGGGTCAGTCAACAATGTCGTTACACTTGATATTAATAATGAAATTAACTTATGTGCAACCATTACACTCTACAGCAGCGAAACGCTTGCCCTAGAACAGGACCGACCGGCCACTGCCGTTTTCAATGCCAATCAAGTCATGTTAGGCGTTTTAATTTGAAACAGAAAATTTCCAACATATGCAAAAGGTCGTCTGAAATGGTTTTCAGACGACCTTTTTCTACAATGCTTGACGTTTTACAAAGCCAAAGCGTACCATCCTATGTATCTACGCCTAAATAACTAGTACCCTGCTTATTTAAGACTAATTTCTACTATTCCAATGCTTTGCTATGTCCATGCTTCAGAGCAATGCGTGATAGCTCGCGAACGCGTAAGTTAAAGCTGTGTAAAAATCCGATTAACTTATGGTAAACCACTAGAAAGGAAGGGGCAGCAAGATGGCCTCGGAAACTTACAAACGCTACTCGGTGCTATTCTCCAGCACTCTATCTTTTACTGTCTGTTTTATGATTTGGATGATGCTGGCCGTTGTCGGCATCAAAGTTCAGGAAGAAATGGGGTTTAACCAAACCCAATACGGCATTCTGATTGCTCTGCCGGTGCTTTCCGGTGCGCTGATCCGTGTACCGTTAGGCATCCTTACCGATAAATTTGGCGGCCGTATCGTGCTGTTTACCTTGATGATCCTATCCGTACCAACCATTTTTCTGATGCGCTACGCCAATCAATATTGGCATTTCTTGGTAATCGGTCTGGTGATGGGCTTGGCCGGCGGTTCGTTCTCGGTAGGTACTCCCTATGTGGCACGCTGGTTCCCCAAACACCAACAAGGCGTGGCAATGGGGATATTCGGCGCGGGCAATGCAGGTAGTGCAATCAATAAATTCCTTGCCGCCTGGCTGATTGTTACCTTTGGAACTTGGCAGATTGTCCCTACCGTATACTCAGCCATTATGCTGGCTACCGCGATACTCTTTTGGTTTACCAGCTATCACGATCCCAAACACTTGGTCTCTTCCAACGTTACGTTGAAAGAACAATTAGCACTCTTGAAAGACCCGGGCGTGCTGCGATACAGCCAATATTACTCCGTAGTCTTCGGCGGCTATGTGGCACTGGCATTGTGGATGACCAAATACTATGTGGGCGAATACGGTATGCCACTGCAAACGGCGGCATTTTTGGCAGCCTGCTTCTCACTGCCGGGAGGTGTACTGCGTGCTTTCGGCGGCTACCTTTCCGACAAATTCGGTGCATATAAGGTAACTTGGGCGGTAATGTGGTTGATTTGGATATGTTTCTTCATACTCTCCTACCCGCAAACCGATCTTTCCATCCGCACGACCGACGGCGGTTCGCTAACCATGCACCTCGGTCTCAATGTAACCGTATTCACGATACTAATGTTCACAGTGGGTGTAGCCACTGCGGTAGGCAAAGCTTCCGTATTCAAGTTTGTAGCTGACGACTATCCCGATAATATCGGTGCCGTATCCGGTATTGTCGGCCTGGCCGGTGGCCTGGGCGGTTTCCTTCTGCCGATTATGTTCGGCGCATTGGAAGACTGGACTGGCATTCGCTCTACTTCTTTCATGCTGCTCTACGGTACAGTCTGCGTTTCGCTGATTTGGATGCACTTTTCGTTTAAAGCCAAACGCGAAAGTGATATGAAAGCCTTAAAAGAGCGTCAATCCTAAATCTGTAGTTCGTCTGAAAATTTTCAGACGACCCAACACCTATCAGAAGGAGCCCTTTTTATGTCTCATCTTATCGAACATTGGCAGCCGGAAGATAAAACCTTCTGGCAGCAAACAGGTAAAAAAATTGCCACCCGCAATTTGTGGATTTCTATCCCTGCCCTCCTCCTTGCCTTCGCTATCTGGCAAGTATGGAGCGTGGCGGTAGTCAACCTGCCCAATATCGGCTTCAAATACAGCGAAAACCAGCTCTTCTGGCTGGCCGCCCTGCCCGCCTTATCCGGGGCGACCTTGCGTATCTTCTATTCTTTCATGGTGCCCATATTCGGCGGCCGCAAATGGACGGCCATCTCTACCGCCAGCCTGCTGCTGCCGGCTATCGGCTTGGGTTTTGCCGTTCAAAACCCGAACACCAGCTACATTACCATGATGGTACTGGCGCTCCTGTGCGGCTTCGGCGGCGGCAACTTCTCCTCCAGCATGTCCAATATCAGTTTCTTTTTCCCCAAAGCCGAAAAAGGCACTGCTCTCGGCCTGAATGCAGGCTTGGGCAATCTGGGGGTATCTGCCGTACAGTTTGTCGTACCGCTCATTATTACTGCAGGTGTCTTCGGAGCCCTTGGTGGAGAGCCGCAAACTTGGACGAAAGGCGATGTAACCAAACAAATTTGGTTACAAAACGCCGGCTTTATCTGGGTGCCTTTCATTATTCTTTCCACCCTAGCCGCTTGGTTTGGCATGAACGATTTGGCTTCCGCCAAAGCCAGCTTCAAAGACCAGGCCGTGATTTTCAGCCGCAAGCATAACTGGATTATGTGCATCCTTTATTTGGGCACTTTCGGCTCCTTCATCGGTTTTGCCGCAGGCTTCCCCTTGCTGATCAAGAGTCAGTTTACCGGGATTGATCCTGTAAAATATGCCTTCCTCGGCCCTTTGGTCGGTGCTTTGGCCCGCCCATTCGGCGGCTGGATCTCTGACAAAATCAAAAGCGGCGCACTGATTACCCAATTTGTTTTCATCGGCATGATTGTGGCGGTATGCGGCGTAATTTTCTTCCTTCCCAACAATGGTGAAGGCGGCAACTTCTGGGGCTTCTTTGCCTGCTTCCTGGCTCTATTTACACTCACCGGAATTGGTAATGGTTCTACCTTTATGCAGGTACCGGTAATTTTCCTTAATATGCACCAAAAATTTGCCGAAGAAGGCAAAGTCAGTGAAGAGCAAGCCCGTTTGGATGCTACCAAAGAAGGCGCAGCCGTAATCGGCTTTACTGCCGCCTTTGCAGCCTATGGCGGCTTCTTCATTCCGAAAAGCTACGGCACATCCATCGACCTAACCGGTGGTGTAAATGCCGCCCTGATTGGCTTTATCATATTCTATGCAATTTGTGCGGCACTTAACTGGTGGTATTACACCCGTAAAGGCGCTGAAGCCAAATGCTGATGTCCGAACACTAAGTACACAGGCCGTCTGAAAGCTTTCAGACGACCTGTCTTTATCATTACTAATTCTAAAGTATTAATCCAACTATGTCTTTTGACCACTGCCAAATGCTTTGTATGCATTCAAATCTGATTTTTACTGCTTTACCATGACGGATATTCAACCAGTATCCCCTATCCCACAAATTTCCAAACAGTTAAATTACTGGAAGACAACTTGCAGCACAGGAGACACACACCATGGCACTTACATCCGTCAGCGAACTGCAAACCCTGATTCATGAACACATCACCCGCACACCACGTCTGCCTGAAATCGAGCATATTCCTGTTGCCCAAAGCATAGGGCGCGTTTTAGCCGAGGACATGGTGTCCGCCCTAAACATTCCCGCTACCAACATTTCCGCCATGGACGGCTACGCCCTACCGTCTGATGCTGCCGCCGGAAGCTGTTGGCAGATAGTAGGCGAATCTGCCGCAGGTAAACCTTTCGCCGGCGACCTGCCCAAAGACGGCTGCATCCGTATCATGACCGGGGCTGTGGTTCCACCCGGCAGTACCTGCGTAGTATTGCAAGAAAACACTAAAACCGAAGGCAACGCCATTATCCTTACCCAAGACGTAGCCGTTGGTGCCAATATCCGCTACGGCGGCGAGGAAGTGGCAGCCGGCGATACAGTGCTTACCGCCGGCCGTATCCTCCGCCCTGCAGACGTGATGCTGTTGGCTGCTATTGGTATCGGACAAGTACCGGTTTACCGCAAAATCAAAGTAGCCGTGCTGTCTACGGGCGACGAACTTAACGAACCCGGCACGCCTGCCACCGACAATGGGCAAGTTTACGACAGCAATCGCCACACCTTAATGGCACGCTTGGCTGCCATGCCGGTGGAAGTTTTGGATTTGGGACAAGCTGCCGACGATTTGGAAAGCGTGCTGCATACATTGAACGAAGCTTCATGTATGGCTGACGTAGTGATTACTTCTGGCGGCGTATCGGTAGGCGATTACGATTATATGCGTGAAGCAGTCAATCGCCTGGGAGCTATCCATCACTATAAAGTCGCCATCAAACCGGGCAAACCGTTTGTATTCGGTCAAATGTTGAAAACTTGGTATTTCGGTCTGCCCGGCAATCCCGTTTCCGGCTATGTAGGTTTCGACTTGTTTTTGAAAGCCGCACTCTGGCAGTTATGTGGGGCACAAGACATTCCCCAACCTTTCCGTTTGCAGGCCGTATTATCTCAGCAAGTAAAAAAATCTCCTGGTCGTATGGACATCCAGCGTGCCGTATTGACACAAACTGCCGACGGCACATGGGAAGCTTCCCCCGCCGGCGAACAGGATTCCCACCGTGTATGGGGTGTCAGCCGTGCCAATGGCTACATTATCCTACCTGCCGAGGCAGGTAACCTACCTGCCGGCGCTACCGTTACTATCCAACCATTTACAGAGGCTTTTCTATGAGCGCGTTAACCGATTCTTTTAACCGTCGGCTAACCTACCTGCGTCTGTCGGTAACCGACTTATGCAACTATCGCTGTACGTATTGCCTGCCTGACGGCTATATTGGCAAAGCCAAACCCGATGAATTGACATTACCTGAAATCGAAACCCTGGCTCAAACCTTCGCACGCAGCGGAACCCGAAAAATCCGCTTAACCGGAGGCGAGCCGACACTGCGGCGTGATTTAGCAGATATCATTGCCATTTGCCGTGCCCAACCGCAAATCGAAAGCGTAGCCCTTACCACCAATGCCTTTAAACTGGCAAAACTGTTTCCGCTATACCGCGCCGCCGGCATCGACAAACTGAACATCAGTATTGACAGCTTCGATCCGGAAGTGTTTTATCAAATTACCGGAAAGCGTGAATGCAACAACATTATTCGTGCTTTGGACGGCATCTTAGAGCAGGGTTTTTACGACATCAAAGTCAACACTTTATTACTGCGCCGTTATATGTCCCGCACCTTGGCCGATGCGCTGGATTTCGTCCGCCACCGTCCGGTTACCTTACGCTTTATCGAGCTGATGCAAACGCGAGACAACACTGCCTTTTTCGGCAAACAACATTTTTCTGCCGCTACCATAGAAACAGGCCTGCAAGCAGAAGGCTGGCAATTGGTACCGCGTTCGGCACATGCCGGTCCGGCACGGGAATACCGCCACCGCGATTTCGCCGGCGGCATAGGCTTTATCGCACCTTACAGCAAAGATTTCTGCCAAAGTTGCAACCGGCTGAGAGTCACTGCGCAAGGTAAAATGCACTTGTGTCTATTCGGCGGTATCGCTTATGATTTGCGCCCATGGCTTAGCAGCGGCGACCAAGCCGGTCTGCAGAAGCACTTGCACGAACTGATGGCGGAAAAACCGGAGCACCACTTCCTGCACGACCGCAAATTCGGCCTGATCCGTGACCTATCCATGATTGGTGGTTGAAATGGCTGGCGTAACCGCTACCCGTAATGAGCCGTTATTGATTTTATGTGGTGGTCTCAGCAGCCGTATGGGTACGCCTAAAGCCTTACTTCCATTCGATGGCGTTTCCCTGATACATAAGCTGATTCAACAAACCCATCCTAACCGTCCTGTTTGGCTAGCAGCCGCCGGTCAGATTTATCCTGACACAGGGCGTGCTTATTATCTTAATGACGCTCTCCCCGAACGACAGGGACCGCTGGCCGCCATTCTGCCGGCACTGCAACAAGCACACCGGCAAGGTGCAACCGGAATTTATGTACTGGCCTGCGACACCCTCCTACACCCCGAAGTAGTAATCAAACTACTGACCGAAGGCTCGCATCAACCTGCTTGGCAACAGGGTATTACCCTGCTGGCAGATGCCGACAGCGGCCGTCCCCATCCCTTAATGTCGCATTGGCCGGTAGCCGTGCGGCACGATTTGCAAACTTATCTGGCACAAGGCAAACGCAAAGTAACCGCTTGGCTGGATACACAGCTTTGTCAAACCATCGTTATGCCTGATACCTGGCAAGCGGTATCCAATTTCAACACACCTGCCGATTTCGAACACGCCGTGGCAGCTGCCAAAACACTGCCTGGGGTCGTCTGAAATAAATTGCCTGACCGAATAAAGCCATCTCAAAACGGAGTATTTAATGTCCCTGACTCATTTAGACGAACACAGCCGAAGCCGTATGGTAGATGTCGGCGAAAAAGTGACCACCCGCCGCGTAGCCGTAGCCGAGGGCTGGGTGGTTTTCCCACCGGATGTGTATGCCCAAATCCAAGCAGCCAATGGCCAAACCGCCAAAGGCACAGTGAGCGAAGTAGCTCGTCTGGCCGGCATCATGGCTGCTAAAAATACCTCCCAGCTCATTCCGTTGTGTCACCCAATGATGTTGGAACGCTGCAAGCTCGCCTTGAACTATGAAGATGATGAATACCGCCTGCATATCCAAGCCGAAGTAGCGGTATCTCACAAAACGGGGGTGGAAATGGAAGCACTGACCGCAGTATCTGTGGCGGCACTCACCGTTTACGATATGACCAAGGCACTAAGTCACGATATCCGCATTGAACAAATACGCCTGGTTCACAAGTCCGGAGGCAAACATGACTTCAACCGTTGAGCCGATGCGCATCACCGTCCTCTACTTTGCCGCCTTACGCGAACAAAGTGGTAAAGAACAGGAAATCAGGCTTACCCATGCCACCGATGTTGCCGCCCTCTATGCCGAGCTGGCTGCCGAGTATGATTGGGATTTACCGCAAAACCGCTTGCGCGCCGCAGTCAACCACGCCTTTTGCCCTTGGCAGCAACCCCTGCAAACCGGCGATACCGTTGCCTTTATTCCACCCATTGCTGGAGGTTGAAATGTTTTTTGATCTAACTGAACAAGCCATAGACGCTGCAGTCTTACGCCGGCGCATGCTCGACAACGAGCAATGCGGTGCCTTCACCTGCTTTGAAGGCTGGGTACGCCGTCAAAACGACGGCAGCCGGGTGGATTATTTGGTATACAGCACTTACGAAGCATTGGCATGCAAACAAGGAGAAGCTGTATTGGCACAAGCCAAACAGCGTTTTGCTATCGAAGATGCTGTTTGCGTCCATCGTTACGGCCGCTTGGAAGTAGGCGATATGGCAGTCTGGGTAGGTGTTACCGCCGGACATCGCGATGCCGCTTTTGCCGCCTGCCGTTTCATTATTGACACCATCAAAGCCGAAGTGCCGATTTGGAAACAGGAATTCTATAGTGATGGTCAGGCATCTGCCTGGCTGGCCAATCCTGAAGGGTTGCCGTCAGAATAATTTATAGCAACCTCCAAACATCAACATCCAACCATCCTTACCGCCCTTGTCTGTCCACTTACAGGCTACGGCGGTTTTTAATATCCAAATTATTTAGCAATGCATCCATTATAACTACAACTTTAGTAGTATATTACCGTTTAATTCCTTCTACCAATGGCTGCACATCTCAGTTCCTGCTATTTTCATCTACCTTTTCTTTTTCGATTAAAGGATCACGACATGAACCACCTGTCCCGCTTAACTGCTCTAGCTACTTTGATGCTGGCTGCCTTGCCATTGCAAGCTAAAGATATAACTGTTTCCGCCGCTGCCAGCCTAAAAGATGCGTTTCAAGAAATTGCTGCTCAATACAAACACCAACATCCCGATGTAGATGTAAAACTGAACACCGCCGGATCAGGTGTCTTACTGCAACAACTGCTGCAAGGTGCACCGGTAGACGTGGTAGCCTTTGCCGACCAAAAAACCATGGACATGGCCGCTGAAAAAAATGCAGTGGATACCTCTACCCGCCGTACTTTTGTGCGCAATGACCTGGTATTGATTGTTCCAAAGAACAGCCGTACTTCTGCGTCCTCACTACAAGATCTCAAGCGTCCCGCCATCAACCGTATCGCGTTGAGCAACCCGGAAAGCGTACCGGTAGGGCGTTATGCCAAAGCCGCTCTGGAAAAAGCTGGCCTGTTTACTGCCCTCCAGCCGAAAATCATCACTACTCAAAACGTTCGCCACTCCCTTGACTATGTCGCTCGAGGAGAAGTGGATGCAGGCTTTGTATATCGTACTGATGCGGTGCTGATGCCCCAAAAAGTGCGTATTACCGCCACCATTCCGCTCGATACTCCAGTTTCCTACCCGATTGCGGTCAGCACTGACAGCAATGATAAAGCCGAAGCGCAACGTTTCCTCAACTTTGTACTGTCTCCAAAAGGCCGCCAAGTATTAAACAAATACGGCTTTAGCCACCCATAAACCTTTTTTCATGTAGTCTGAAATATGTGGCAAGATGTTTGGCCGGCACTCGGCCTATCGTTAAAAGTGGCCTTCTGGGCCACTTTCCTCAATTTACTGCTGGGCATTGCTGTCGGATTTCTGCTTGCCAGGCGGAATTTCTCCGGCCGCGACCTGCTCGACACAGTCCTGACCCTGCCCATGGTGCTACCGCCTACTGTACTCGGTTACTACCTGCTGGTTTTGTTCGGCCGTAATGGCACCATCGGACAATGGTTAAACCATACCTTCGACATCCGCTTAATTTTTACTTGGCAGGGTGCGGTCTTAGCTGCGATGGTCGTTACCTTTCCCTTGGTTTTCAAACCTGCCCGTGCAGCCTTTGAAGGCGTCAACCCGCAATTGGAACAAGCCGCCCGAGTGCTGGGTTTATCGGAAAGTGCCGTTTTCCTGCGCGTTACCCTCCCTTTGGCCTGGCGAGGCCTGCTGGTCGGCCTTCTGTTAGCGTTTGCCCGAGCATTGGGCGAATTCGGTGCCACACTAATGATTGCCGGTAGCATTCCTGGTCAAACCCAAACTCTCTCCATTGCCGTATATGAAGCTGTTCAGGCGGGGAACGACTCCTTGGCCAACCAACTGGTACTGCTGATTTCTACCGTCTGCATTACGGTTTTATGGACGACTTCCCGTTTAGCCAAACCTAAGGATCGCACATGAACCATACGGACTGGATATTCGATTTCTCCTTACAAGCACAAGTGGCTGCAGGCAAAAAACGTTTTAATTTAGACGTTTGCTGTCGAAGCAAAGCCCGCCGGCTGGCCATTATCGGCCCATCCGGCTCCGGCAAAAGTCTGACCCTGCAACTATTGGCCGGCCTTCTGCCTCCTGCACAAGGATATGTCCGCATTAACGGGCAAATCTATGGCGATACGGCACAGAAAATCTGGTTGCCGCCGCAACAACGGCAAGTTGGGCTAATGTTTCAAGACTACGCCCTATTCCCCCATCTGACTGTGGCACAAAATATCGCTTTCGGACTACAACACGGCTGGTACAATCCTTCAAACCGTAACCTTACAGAATCGGTACTCCTGTGGCTGGAACGGATGCAGCTGCAACATATCTCCGGCCATTATCCGCACCAAATTTCCGGCGGTCAGAAACAGCGTACAGCCCTAGCCCGTGCCTGTATCACCCGTCCGAAATGGCTGCTATTGGATGAACCGTTCTCTGCCCTAGATGCCGATCTGCGCCAACAAATGCGCCAACTGGTAGGAGAGCTGCAAAGCGAATTATCAGTACCCATGCTCATCATCAGCCACGATTCTGCCGATACAAACGCATTAGCAGATGAAGTGCTTTATATGGAAAACGGTCGTCTGAATGGTTAAAAAGCAGGTATTTTAAATAGACACACAGTAAAAAGCATGTAGGCTTTCTTTTCAGACGACCTGCCTTGGTGCTCGAAGCAAAAACATCGCTCTCCGATGCCGAAAATATCAATTCGACATATTCCCCTGCCCAAGCCTGTGCATATAAGCCAAAATAACTAACCACTAGCATCAAAAGTATTATCTTTTTCCTTCTTTTTTCTTTACGGCAACCCCTTTCGGAGCATATTATCTAGTCTTCAACTATTTTATATTGCAGACGTAGAAAACTATTCTGGTTACACATACTGACCGGAATAATAACCATAAGGAACCCGCCATGAGCCACTTTTTAGACCGACTGAAATTTTTCAGCCAAAAACATGAGCCCTTTGCCAACGGACACGGCGTACTGACCGAAGAAGACCGCAAATGGGAAAATGCCTACCGTAGCCGCTGGCAACACGATAAAGTGGTACGTTCCACTCACGGTGTGAACTGTACCGGTTCGTGCAGCTGGAAAGTTTATGTGAAAAACGGCCTGATTACTTGGGAAACCCAGCAGACCGACTATCCGCGCACCCGTCCGGATTTGCCCAACCATGAACCACGCGGCTGCCCACGCGGCGCGTCGTACAGTTGGTATGTTTACTCTGCCCAGCGCATCAAATATCCGATGATGCGCGGCGCGCTGGCTGAGCTGTGGCGCGAAGCGCGTAAAACCAAAGACCCGATCGAAGCATGGAAATGGATTGTGGAAGATCCTGAGCGCTCCAAATCCTACAAATCCCAGCGCGGTTTGGGCGGCTTCGTGCGTTCCAACTGGGACGAAGCTTATGAAATGGTGGCCGCAGCCAACTGCTACACCATCAAGAAATACGGCCCCGACCGTGTTATCGGCTTCTCGCCGATTCCCGCCATGTCTATGGTCAGCTATGCCGCTGGCGCACGCTATCTCGGCTTGATCGGTGGCGTACCGCTGTCGTTCTACGATTGGTATTGCGACCTGCCGCCTGCTTCACCGCAGACTTGGGGTGAGCAAACCGACGTGGCCGAATCCGCCGATTGGTATAACTCCAATTATCTTCTGGTCTGGGGTTCCAACGTGCCGATGACACGCACGCCCGATGCCCACTTCTATACCGAAGTGCGCTACAAAGGCACCAAAACCGTTGCCATATCTTCCGACTTCGGCGAAATGGCCAAGTTCAGCGATATCTGGCTGGCACCGCGCCAAGGTACGGATGCCGCGCTGGCAATGGCGATGGGGCACGTTATCCTCAAAGAATTCCATATCGACAATCCATCCGACTATTTCCAAGACTATTGCCGCCGCCTGACCGATATGCCGGTGCTGGTGTGCCTGAAGGAAGACGGCGAAGGCTACCGCCCCGAATACACCCTGCGCGCTTCTCATCTGAGCGACAACTTCGGCGAAGAGAAGAATCCCGATTGGAAAGTGCTGGCGTGGAACGAGAAAACCAACAGCCTGATGCTGCCCAACGGCTCCATCGGCTTCCGTTGGGATGGCAGCCAAAAATGGAATCTGGAAACCAAGGCTCAGAATGACCAGGATGTTCAGGCAGCCTTGTCGCTGAAGGCGTGCGCCGATGACGTGGTACGCGTTGGTTTCGATTACTTCGGCGGCGAATTCGACGAAGAAAAAACCTTCCGCAAAGTACCGGTAAAACGCATCACCTTGGCCGACGGCAGCAGCCAGCTGGTGGCCACCGTATTCGACCTCCTGGTAGCGCAATACGGCGTGGACAACGGCTTGGGCGACGAGAACGTAGCCAAAGACTACTTTGACGACAAACCCTACACGCCGAAATGGCAGGAAAAACACACTGGCGTTGCGCCCGAACGCGTGATTCAGGTAGCCCGCGAGTTCGCCAAAAACGCGCACGATACCAAAGGCCGCTCGATGATTATCGTCGGCGCCGGCCTGAACCACTGGTATTACCTGGACATGAACTATCGCGGCCTGATCAACATGCTGATGATGTGCGGCACCATCGGCAAGTCCGGCGGCGGCTGGTGCCATTATGTAGGCCAGGAAAAACTGCGTCCGCAGTCCGGCTGGGCGCCGCTGACTTTCGCGCTCGACTGGCACCGCCCCGCGCGCCAGATGGCCGGCACGTCCTTCTTCTACAACCACACCGGCCAGTACCGCCACGAAACCGTGTCCGCCGACGAGCTGCTCACGTCCGACGCGGGCGACGATATGCGCCGCCTGACCATGATCGACTACAACGCCAAAGCCGAACGCATGGGCTGGACGCCGAGTGCGCCGCAGTTGGAAACCAACCCGCTGGACGTTACCGATGCAGCCGAGGCGGCGGGTATGTCGCCCGCCGACTATGTGGTCAAAGGCCTGAAAGAAGGCACGCTGGACATGTCCTGCAACGATCCGGAAAACCCGAAAAACTGGCCGCGCAATATGTTTATTTGGCGTTCCAACATTTTGGGTTCGTCCGGCAAAGGCCACGAATATTTCCTGAAATACCTGCTCGGCACGCAAAACGGCCTGATGAGCGACGAAGACGACTGCCTGAAACCTGCCGAAGTGAAGCAGCGGGAAGGAGTGGAAGGCAAGCTGGATTTGTTCACGCTCCTGGATTTCCGCATGAACACCACCTGCCTGTACGCCGACGTGATTTTCCCGACCGCCACTTGGTACGAGAAATACGATCTGAACACGTCCGACATGCACCCGTTCATCCATCCGTTTACCGAAGCGGTGCAGCCTTTGTGGCAGAGCAGGTCTGACTGGGAAATCTACAAAGGCCTGGCCAAAAAATTCAGCGAGCTGGCCAAAGACTACTTGGGCGTACGCAAAGACATCGTGCTCACGCCGCTGATGCACGACAGCCCGCAGGAACTCGGTCAGCCGTTCGACCCGAAAGATTGGAAACTGGGCGAGTGCGAACCCATCCCGGGCAAAACCATGCCGGCGATGACCGTGGTGGAACGTGATTACGGCGCGATTTACGAGAAATTCACTTCTGTCGGCCCGCTGCTGGAAAAAGTCAACAATAACGGTAAAGGTATGGCTTGGGATACCAAACATGAAGTTGAATTCCTACGTAAACTCAACGGCGTACAAGCCGAAGGGGTCGGAAAAGGTCAACCGAAAATCGAAACTGCCATTGATGCCTGCGAGATGATATTAACCCTCGCTCCGGAAACCAACGGACATGTGGCAAAAAAGGCTTGGCAAGCCTTGGGCAAAGCTACAGGCCGCGACCATACACATCTGATTAATGCCAGCGAGCACACGCAAATCCGCTTTCACGACATCGTCGCCCAGCCGCGCAAGATTGTTACCTCGCCGATTTGGTCGGGAGTGGAGAGCGAAGAAGTGTGCTACACCGCCGGCTATACCAATGTGCACGAGCTGATTCCGTGGCGCACGCTGACCGGCCGCCAGCAGTTCTACCAAGACCACAAGTGGATGCGCGATTTCGGTGCTGCTTTCTGCGTGTACCGTCCGGCGGTGGACACCAAAACCACCAAACAGCTGCTGGGCAAAATGCCTAACGGCAATCCGGAAATCACACTCAACTTCCTCACACCGCACCAGAAGTGGGGTATCCACAGTACCTATTCTGAAAACCTGCGTATGCTCACGCTCTCACGCGGCGGCCCGCACGTGTGGATTTCCGAAATCGATGCCAAGAAAGCCGGTTTGGTGGATAACGACTGGGTGGAAGTGTTCAACACCAACGGTTCGATTGCCTGCCGTGTGATTGTGAGCCAGCGTATTCCCGAAACTATGATTTTGATGTACCACGCTCAGGAAAAACTGGTACATACTCCGGCGGCAGAAACCACCAAAAAACGCGGCGGTATCCACAACTCGGTAACCAAGGCGGTCTTGAACCCGACCCACATGATAGGCGGCTACGCGCAATTGGCGTACAGCTTCAACTACTACGGCACAGTAGGCTCTAACCGTGATGAATGGGTGATTGTGCGTAAAATGAACAAAGTGGATTGGATGGACGAACCGGCAGGTTAAGGTCGTCTGAAAACTTAGTGAAGAGCAATGCCTGCCTGAGAGGAAACTTTCAGACAGGCATTTTTTATTATCAAATTCTCCGTCAATAGGAAATAAAGCGGCTGAGGCAATTTATGCACAAGATTTCATTCATAGCTAACTACTTGTTGAGCAGAACAATAATGAGGAGATAATCAGAATATCATCCTATTTGAGATTGAGTACATTTATTGAGAAATGATTTTTATAGACAACTTCTCAAGCTAGCCTTTACCTGAAGATATGTATTTTAAGTCCTGCTATTTTGCACATTGCCAACACCCACAACAGATACAGCTAATCAGGTACAATGTAGTTTTCTATCTTTTGGGTCTGCTATTATCATGAACACACTCCCTACCATCACCATCGGCCTAATTTCCACCAGTGACCGCGCCAGCAGCGGCGTGTATGCCGATGAAGGAATTCCCGCACTCAAAAGCTGGCTTGACAAAGCCGTCCTCAATCCGATCCGTTATGTAGAAGCCCTTATTCCTGACGATCAAGACGAAATCAAAAGCGTGCTTATCCATATGGCAGATGAAGAGCATTGCGATGTGATTTTTACCACCGGCGGCACAGGACCTGCCCCTCGCGACATCACCCCCGAAGCCACGCAAGCCGTATTAGACAAAGAACTGCCCGGTTTTGGCGAACAAATGCGCCGTATCAGCCTGCATTATGTACCCACAGCCATTTTGTCACGCCAAACAGCAGGCATTCGTGGCAACAGCCTGATTGTGAATCTACCCGGCCGACCGAAAGCCATTGCTGAAACATTGGGCGGCGTACGTTCGGAAGATGGCAGCATCGTTGTACCAGGTCTATTCGGCGCCATTCCTTATTGCGTAGATTTAATCGGCGGTGATTTCATTGAAACCGATACCGCCATTTGTACCACCTTCCGCCCCAAATAAAAATAAACTTCTTCCATATTTTTATGGCCGGCTATAGTTACTCCCGCTCTCTAACTGCTGAATCATACCTGCACGAAGATTCTAATCGCTTAACTCCTATTTATAGGACAAATAAATTAAAAAACTGTTAGCATCAAGCTTTTGTAAACAAACCATAATCAATACATAATTTCAAAGCTATATGCTTACTATGAATATCCACCATTTCAAAAGTCTAAAATTATAAAAGTCGTCTGAAAAGCAAACTTAATCCTACCCTCCTTTTCAGACGACTCTCTATTCTAACTTTACTCCTTTACATCATATAGCTGAATAATAATTCATGACCTAAATATAATTGAGTATTTACATCATTTGGGTACCAAAAGGCCACCGCTATTCAAAGGACAAAAAGCACCAATAAGCTTTTGGTTACCTGTTTATCGCTATCGACGGATTTTCAATAAAGTTATATACTGCCATTTTGCTGGACAAAACCTCAGACAGAACAGTCAAAATTCTGACCGAACACCTGATTAAATGCGTTTACTCTGACAATAAGTACGCGATACAAAAGCTCAGCCAACCATGCTTTCGGTATGACTTGTTATGAGGGCAGTATTGGTTAGAACTTTATTCGAGTTACCTGACCGCAGATCAACAGGAGGGCAAAACGTGTAATCCTCACCTTGATGGAAATATGGCATGATGAGTTTCTATTTAGGGATTCAGAATACCAGTAAAATAAACTGCAATGATTTGTGAATTTTTATAAAATAAAATAAAGTAAAGTTATATAAAGGTCTGAAGGGAGTGCCTTTTGAGGTTTTACAGGCTTATTTTTCTCAACCTGTTGTGTAACAACTCGATGTTTTCTTATATCAGATCATTACCATTCATATGAGTACAATTTCACAATATTGCAGGAATTGCCGAAACGGTATATTGAGACCTTTGCAATAACATAGGTTACTAAAATTTTATACTCAATCTCATTTTCAAAATGCAAAACCTTTCTGATTTTTCCTACTTTTTGCTCAATATTAAGAAGGTTTTAGTCAATTAAAAATTTTTGGCGCATTTTTATGCGTCAAATTTCGTTAACAGACTATTTTTTCAAAGGTCTCACATTGTCCTATTCCCACTCTGAGCGACGGTAACAAGATCGGTTCGACAAACAAAAACGCCCACTCCCTTCCGGAACTGGACGTTTTTTAGTTTGACCATCGTATTCACCTGCAATTTCACGAATACGCGGATGGGGTTATTTTTTAGGTGATGGGACGGCGTTTTTAGCTTTTGAGTTTGCAGGTGCGGGCGCGACGGTTGCTTCGGCCTTCAGTTTGGAGAAGATACCCTCGCCGATGCCTTTGACGTTTTTGAGCTCTTCCACCGATTTGAAGGCACCATGCTGCTGACGGTAGTCCACAATGGCTTTCGCTTTGGCCGGACCGATGCCGGGCAGGGCTTCCAATTCGGAAGAAGAGGCGGTATTGATGTTGACGGCTGCCAGCGACAGCGAGGCAGTTAAAACGGAGAGTGCGGCAAAGAGGAGTTTTTTCATAAGGGCGTTTTCCTATCATTTCGTTAATATGGACGGTAACACCGGGGAGACGTTACCACTATATATCTTATCATCATATACTTTACATCATTTTAATTCAAACAATTTTAAATATTTCTAACTTTACTATCTCTCAATGTATTGATTCTACAACATCTACTAACCCACCTCAATTTCGAAGCGGCCCCATCCACATTCTCAAAAGTCCATTCTTCTGCAACCGGAGCATTCGGAGTATTACCCCATTCCGCCCCACCGCCGCTATCAAGGCAGGAGGGTCCGGTTCGCCAAACTTGTCAACGATTCAAAGTAAAAGCCCCCGACATCTGTCGGGGGCTTAGAATAGGTGTTTGGCAGTGACCTACTTTCGCATGGAAGAACCACACTATCATCGGCGCTGAGTCGTTTCACGGTCCTGTTCGGGATGGGAAGGCGTGGGACCAACTCGCTATGGCCGCCAAACTTAAACTGTACAAATCGGTAAAGCCTCAATCAATATATTCGGTGATGACTGAATCAGTCAGTAAGCTTTTTATTTGAAGTTCTTCAAATGATAGAGTCAAGCCTCACGAGCAATTAGTATGGGTTAGCTTCACGCGTTACCGCGCTTCCACACCCCACCTATCAACGTCCTGGTCTCGAACGACTCTTTAGTGCGGTTAAACCGCAAGGGAAGTCTCATCTTCAGGCGAGTTTCGCGCTTAGATGCTTTCAGCGCTTATCTCTTCCGAACTTAGCTACCCGGCTATGCAACTGGCGTTACAACCGGTACACCAGAGGTTCGTCCACTCCGGTCCTCTCGTACTAGGAGCAGCCCCCGTCAAACTTCCAACGCCCACTGCAGATAGGGACCAAACTGTCTCACGACGTTTTAAACCCAGCTCACGTACCACTTTAAATGGCGAACAGCCATACCCTTGGGACCGACTACAGCCCCAGGATGTGATGAGCCGACATCGAGGTGCCAAACTCCGCCGTCGATATGAACTCTTGGGCGGAATCAGCCTGTTATCCCCGGAGTACCTTTTATCCGTTGAGCGATGGCCCTTCCATACAGAACCACCGGATCACTATGTCCTGCTTTCGCACCTGCTCGACTTGTCGGTCTCGCAGTTAAGCTACCTTTTGCCATTGCACTATCAGTCCGATTTCCGACCGGACCTAGGTAACCTTCGAACTCCTCCGTTACTCTTTGGGAGGAGACCGCCCCAGTCAAACTGCCTACCATGCACGGTCCCCGACCCGGATAACGGGTCTGGGTTAGAACCTCAAAGACACCAGGGTGGTATTTCAAGGACGGCTCCACAGAGACTGGCGTCTCTGCTTCAAAGCCTCCCACCTATCCTACACAAGTGACTTCAAAGTCCAATGCAAAGCTACAGTAAAGGTTCACGGGGTCTTTCCGTCTAGCAGCGGGTAGATTGCATCTTCACAACCACTTCAACTTCGCTGAGTCTCGGGAGGAGACAGTGTGGCCATCGTTACGCCATTCGTGCGGGTCGGAACTTACCCGACAAGGAATTTCGCTACCTTAGGACCGTTATAGTTACGGCCGCCGTTTACTGGGGCTTCGATCCGATGCTCTCACATCTTCAATTAACCTTCCAGCACCGGGCAGGCGTCACACCCTATACGTCCACTTTCGTGTTAGCAGAGTGCTGTGTTTTTAATAAACAGTCGCAGCCACCTATTCTCTGCGACCCTCCAGGGCTTACGGAGCAAGTCCTTAACCTTAGAGGGCATACCTTCTCCCGAAGTTACGGTATCAATTTGCCGAGTTCCTTCTCCCGAGTTCTCTCAAGCGCCTTAGAATTCTCATCCTGCCCACCTGTGTCGGTTTGCGGTACGGTTCAATTCAAACTGAAGCTTAGTGGCTTTTCCTGGAAGCGTGGTATCGGTTACTTCATGTCCGTAGACACTCGTCGTCACTTCTCGGTGTTAAGAAGACCCGGATTTGCCTAAGTCTTCCACCTACCGGCTTAAACAAGCTATTCCAACAGCTTGCTAACCTAACCTTCTCCGTCCCCACATCGCATTTGAATCAAGTACAGGAATATTAACCTGTTTCCCATCGACTACGCATTTCTGCCTCGCCTTAGGGGCCGACTCACCCTACGCCGATGAACGTTGCGTAGGAAACCTTGGGCTTTCGGCGAGCGGGCTTTTCACCCGCTTTATCGCTACTCATGTCAACATTCGCACTTCTGATACCTCCAGCACACTTTACAATGCACCTTCATCGGCCTACAGAACGCTCCCCTACCATGCTAGTAAACTAGCATCCGCAGCTTCGGTTATAGATTTGAGCCCCGTTACATCTTCCGCGCAGGACGACTCGACCAGTGAGCTATTACGCTTTCTTTAAATGATGGCTGCTTCTAAGCCAACATCCTGGCTGTCTGGGCCTTCCCACTTCGTTTACCACTTAATCTATCATTTGGGACCTTAGCTGGCGGTCTGGGTTGTTTCCCTCTTGACAACGGACGTTAGCACCCGCTGTCTGTCTCCCGAGGAACCACTTGATGGTATTCTTAGTTTGCCATGGGTTGGTAAGTTGCAATAACCCCCTAGCCATAACAGTGCTTTACCCCCATCAGTGTCTTGCTCGAGGCACTACCTAAATAGTTTTCGGGGAGAACCAGCTATCTCCGAGTTTGTTTAGCCTTTCACCCCTATCCACAGCTCATCCCCGCATTTTGCAACATGCGTGGGTTCGGTCCTCCAGTACCTGTTACGGCACCTTCAACCTGGCCATGGATAGATCACTCGGTTTCGGGTCTACACCCAGCAACTGTTCGCCCTATTAAGACTCGGTTTCCCTACGCCTCCCCTATTCGGTTAAGCTCGCTACTGAATGTAAGTCGTTGACCCATTATACAAAAGGTACGCAGTCACACCACAAGGGTGCTCCCACTGTTTGTATGCATCAGGTTTCAGGTTCTATTTCACTCCCCTCCCGGGGTTCTTTTCGCCTTTCCCTCACGGTACTGGTTCACTATCGGTCGATGATGAGTATTTAGCCTTGGAGGATGGTCCCCCCATATTCAGACAGGATTTCACGTGTCCCGCCCTACTTTTCGTACGCTTAGTACCACTGTTGAGATTTCGAATACGGGACTATCACCCACTATGGTCAAGCTTCCCAGCTTGTTCTTCTATCTCAACAGTTATCACGTACAGGCTCCTCCGCGTTCGCTCGCCACTACTTGCGGAATCTCGGTTGATTTCTTTTCCTCCGGGTACTTAGATGGTTCAGTTCTCCGGGTTCGCTTCTCTAAGTCTATGTATTCAACTTAGGATACTGCACAGAATGCAGTGGGTTTCCCCATTCGGACATCGCGGGATCATAGCTTTATTGCCAGCTCCCCCACGCTTTTCGCAGGCTTACACGTCCTTCGTCGCCTATCATCGCCAAGGCATCCACCTGATGCACTTATTCACTTGACTCTATCATTTCAAGAACTTCTCTGACTTTGCCTGACATTCCGTTGACGAGAACATCAAACTTGAATTTCCTACTTTGATAAAGCTTACTGCTTGTTGTGTCTTAATCCCGCCTTTTGTCTTTCGGGATTAAGTCGATACAATCATCACCCAAATACTGCACCTGTTTTTCTTTTCCTATCCAGGAGACAACTGACCGTTTGCAATCGGTCAATCATCAAAAACAGACACATTGTCTTTGTTTGTTGATTTCGGCTTTCCAATTTGTTAAAGATCGATGCGTTCAATATTGCTATTTACTTCGCAAATCAAAATGAGCTGATTATTATAGCAGCCTTTCTTTTCCCGTCAAACTGATTCGTCAGCAGACTCCTCTTTAGAAAAAAAGAAAGCAGTTACACTGCCTTTTTAACTCGCTTTGATTTGGAAAGTATTGGTGGAGGCAAACGGGATCGAACCGATGACCCCCTGCTTGCAAAGCAGGTGCTCTACCAACTGAGCTATGCCCCCGTTCTTGGTGGGTCTGGGAGGACTTGAACCTCCGACCCCACGCTTATCAAGCGTGTGCTCTAACCAGCTGAGCTACAAACCCGGATTCTCTTCTTAAGCGAATCTTGTCTTCACTCAAGCATTTTTCCGCATCTTCTACAGTTTACCGATAAGTGTGAATGCAACAGCCTCTTCTTTCTCTAGAAAGGAGGTGATCCAGCCGCAGGTTCCCCTACGGCTACCTTGTTACGACTTCACCCCAGTCATGAAGCATACCGTGGTAAGCGGGCTCCTTGCGGTTACCCTACCTACTTCTGGTATCCCCCACTCCCATGGTGTGACGGGCGGTGTGTACAAGACCCGGGAACGTATTCACCGCAGTATGCTGACCTGCGATTACTAGCGATTCCGACTTCATGCACTCGAGTTGCAGAGTGCAATCCGGACTACGATCGGTTTTGTGAGATTGGCTCCACCTCGCGGCTTGGCTACCCTCTGTACCGACCATTGTATGACGTGTGAAGCCCTGGTCATAAGGGCCATGAGGACTTGACGTCATCCCCACCTTCCTCCGGCTTGTCACCGGCAGTCTCATTAGAGTGCCCAACTTAATGATGGCAACTAATGACAAGGGTTGCGCTCGTTGCGGGACTTAACCCAACATCTCACGACACGAGCTGACGACAGCCATGCAGCACCTGTGTTACGGCTCCCGAAGGCACCCCTCCGTCTCTGGAGGGTTCCGTACATGTCAAGACCAGGTAAGGTTCTTCGCGTTGCATCGAATTAATCCACATCATCCACCGCTTGTGCGGGTCCCCGTCAATTCCTTTGAGTTTTAATCTTGCGACCGTACTCCCCAGGCGGTCGATTTCACGCGTTAGCTTCGCTACTAAGCAGTCAAGCTGCCCAACAGCTAATCGACATCGTTTAGGGCGTGGACTACCAGGGTATCTAATCCTGTTTGCTACCCACGCTTTCGGGCATGAACGTCAGTGTTATCCCAGGAGGCTGCCTTCGCCATCGGTATTCCTCCACATCTCTACGCATTTCACTGCTACACGTGGAATTCTACCTCCCTCTGACACACTCTAGTCACCCAGTTCAGAACGCAGTTCCCAGGTTGAGCCCGGGGATTTCACATCCTGCTTAAGTAACCGTCTGCGCCCGCTTTACGCCCAGTAATTCCGATTAACGCTCGCACCCTACGTATTACCGCGGCTGCTGGCACGTAGTTAGCCGGTGCTTATTCTTCAGGTACCGTCATCAGACAGGGGTATTAACCCCGCCCTTTTCTTCCCTGACAAAAGTCCTTTACAACCCGAAGGCCTTCTTCAGACACGCGGCATGGCTGGATCAGGCTTGCGCCCATTGTCCAAAATTCCCCACTGCTGCCTCCCGTAGGAGTCTGGGCCGTGTCTCAGTCCCAGTGTGGCGGATCATCCTCTCAGACCCGCTACTGATCGTCGCCTTGGTAGGCCTTTACCCCACCAACTAGCTAATCAGATATCGGCCGCTCAAACAGCGCAAGGCCAAATGGTCCCCTGCTTTCTTCCTCAGAAAATATGCGGTATTAGCTAATCTTTCGATTAGTTATCCCCCACTGCTCGGTACGTTCCGATATGTTACTCACCCGTTCGCCACTCGCCACCCAAGAAGCAAGCTTCTCTGTGCTGCCGTCCGACTTGCATGTGTAAAGCATGCCGCCAGCGTTCAATCTGAGCCAGGATCAAACTCTTATGTTCAATCTCTAACTTTTTAACTTCTGGTCTGTTTCAAAGAAACTGACAGGACAATGTCTAAAACATCATCTTGTCTGTCTTTTAAACAGTGTGAGGCTGTCGCACTCACACTTATCGGTAATCTGTTTTGTTAAAGAGCGAAAACGAATTATAAAGCATTTCAAATCATTGTCAATCAAAACTTTTTTCAAAACCTCGAAAAATCAGACCAACTGTGATATACTTATTAGTTCGTTCAATCACCGCCAAAGCAGCGAAGAACCGAACTATACCCCTCCCCTCAAAAACCGTCAACTCCCAAACAACAAAAAATTCTACAAAACACTTCAACAAACTGAAATTCAAGAACTTTTATTTCAGATACTATTGCAGAACTTTCAAAACACCATCAATCCAAACCCAAACAACCCAAAACCATCCAACTCACACACCGACAAACAACACAACCGCCAACAACACCAAAGGTCGTCTGAAATCTCTTTCAGACGACCTTTGTTATTCAATTTCGCATCATATTTTACCAATCTTGCTCATTCAGAAAATATTTGCCCTCCTGAATATTGCATCGCCTCGTTGACATATATAGGTATAGGCCTTCCTCAAAATTGCTTGTTTGTTCTTTATCCATGTTAGTATAAACATATTTTGAACATGTATTTTAGTCATGAGTAAACATATTCTGCTGGGTATTAGTGGCGGCATTGCCGCTTATAAGTCTTGCGAGTTGGTACGCTTATTGAAAAAACAGGGACATTCAGTCAGTGTGGTAATGAGCAAAGCATCAACCGAATTTATTTCACCACTGACTTTTCAGGCCTTAAGCGGAAATCCTGTTTTAACAGATACGCATGAAAATGGCTTAGGAAATGGCATGGCTCATATTAATTTAACACGTGAGGCAGATGCGTTGGTCATTACACCGGCAACAGCCAATACGATCGCAAAAATTTCCCATGGCATTGCGGATAACCTCCTGACTAATCTTGTTGCCGCACGGAAATGTCCTTTAGCAGTTGCTCCTGCCATGAATGTAGAGATGTGGAACAATCCTGCCAATCTACGCAACATCGAACAACTACGTTCAGACGGTATTACTGTCTTTCAGCCGGCGTATGGCGAACAGGCCTGTGGGGAAATTGGACTTGGCCGAATGCTTGAAGCAGCTGATTTGGCTGATTTAATTTCCGACTTATGGATACCCAAAATCTTATTAGGCAAACGTATTTTGATCACAGCCGGAGCAACGTTTGAAGCCATCGATCCCGTACGCGGTATTACAAACATCTCTAGCGGACAGATGGGTACGGCTTTAGCACGGGCATGCCGGGCTGCAGGGGCTAAAGTAACTTTGATCTATGGACAACTCCAAACTACTATTCCGACCGGACTTTTACATACAGAACAAGCCGTAAGCGCTGAAGAAATGTTCCGCGCTGTTCACAATCATATTACCGACCAAGATGTATTTATCTCCGTTGCAGCTGTTGCTGACTATAAGGTGAAAAATAGCAGTTCTCAAAAAATGAAAAAAGATGGTTCCGGTAAAGTTCCTGTTATCGAATTAACGGAAAACCCTGATATTCTCGCTTCCATTGCTTCTTTACCTACCCCTCCATTCTGTGTCGGGTTTGCCGCTGAAAGCGAACACATCCTAGAATATGCCAGAGTCAAAAAAATCAGGAAAAATATCCCGATGCTGATTGCAAATCAAATTTCCCTGTCAATGGGAAAAACGACTAATCAAATCACCATTATTGATGATGAAAATGAGATTTCATTTCCAGAAACAGATAAACGTCAAGCAGCAGATAACATTGTCAAACATCTTGCAACTCGTCTGAATCGTTCATCATGAACAATATAGCAAAATAATTCTCAAAATAAGTGAGAACAATGCTATTTTTCTGAAAAGTCCAAAGGTCGTCTGAAAATTTTAGCGGAACCCGTTTTCCTGTTTGCAGACGACCTTCATCTTTATCTAAACAAAAAAAGGAAGAAACCGAGGTTTCTTCCTTTTGTATTTGAAGCCGAATACTTAACCGCCGAAGTCATCCAAGAGGATATTTTCATCTTCCACGCCCAAGTCTTTGAGCATTTTGATGACGGACTGGTTCATGATCGGCGGGCCGCACATATAGAATTCGCAGTCTTCCGGTGCTTCGTGGTTTTTCAGGTGGTTTTCGTAAACCACGTTGTGGATGAAGCCTGTGTAGCCGTCCCAGTTGTCTTCCGGCAACGGGTCGGATAAGGCGACGTGCCATGTGAAGTTCGGGAACTCTGCTGCCAGTTGGTCGAAGTCTTCAACATAGAACATTTCGCGTTTGGAGCGTGCGCCGTACCAGAAGGTGATTTTGCGTTTGGAGTTCAAACGTTTCAGCTGGTCGAAAATGTGGGAGCGCATCGGCGCCATACCTGCACCGCCGCCGATGAATACCATTTCAGCATCGGTGTCTTTGGCAAAGAATTCGCCGAACGGACCGGAGATGGTTACTTTATCGCCGGGTTTGAGCGACCAGATGTAGGACGACATTTGTCCTGGAGGCGCATCGGGTACGCGCGGAGGCGGCGTGGCGATACGCACGTTCAGCATGATGATGCCTTTTTCTTCTGGATATGAAGCCATGGAGTATGCGCGCAAAATCGGCTCATCCACTTTCGAAACATATTGCCACAGATTGTATTTATCCCAGTCTTCGTGATATTCCTTAGGAATGTCGAAGTCTTTGTAGGCAACGGTGTGCGGCGGGGCTTCGATTTGGATATAGCCACCGGCACGGAAGGGAACTTCTTCGCCTTCGGGAATGGCAAGCTTGAGTTCTTTAATGAACGTGGCTTTGTTTTCATTGGAAATGACGGTGCATTCCCATTTTTTCACGCCGAACACTTCTTCCGGTACTTCGATGTCCATGTCGGTTTTGACGTTGACCTGACAAGACAGTCGGCAGCCTTCGCGTGCTTCGCGTTTGCTGATGTGGGACAACTCGGTCGGCAGAATGTCGCCGCCGCCACTTTTCACGACAACGCGACATTGTCCGCACGAACCGCCGCCACCGCAGGCGGAGGGAACGAAGATGCCTTGGCTAGCAAGCGCGCCTAGCAGTTTGCCGCCGGCGGGCATAGTCAGCTCTTTTTCATCATTGACTTTGATGGTGATGTCGCCTTCGCTCACCAGCTTAGATTTGGCAAACAGAATCATCAGTGCCAAAGCCAAGACGATGACGGTGAACATCACGATACCTAAAATAATTTCCATGCCGAATCCTTTCTTATAACTGGATGCCGGAGAACGACATAAACGCCATCGCCATCAGGCCGGCGGAGATGAAGGTGATGCCCAGTCCTTTGAGGCCTTTGGGAGCGTCCGAATATTTCATTTTTTCGGTAATGCCCGCCAAAGCGACAATCGCCAACATCCAGCCCAAGCCCGCGCCGAAGCCGTACACGACGGATTCGCCGAAGTTATATTCGCGTTGCGCCATAAACGAAACGGCACCGAAAATCGCGCAGTTTACGGTAATCAGCGGCAGGTAAATACCCAGTGCGTTGTAGAGAGCAGGGAAGAATTTGTCCAAGAACATTTCCAAAATCTGCACCAAAGCCGCAATTACGCCGATGAAGGTGATGAATTTCAGGAAGGTTAAATCCACGCCTTCGACAATCGCGCCGTCTTTGAGCAGCGAGTAAACGAGCTGGTTGGCTGGGACGGACAGGCCGAGTACGAAGGTAACGGCAACGCCCAAGCCGAATGCGGTGGATACTTTTTTCGATACCGCCAGAAAAGTACACATGCCCAAGAAGAAGGACAGCGCCATGTTTTCAATGAAGACGGATTTCACAAAAAGGCTTAAATAGTGTTCCATGTCTTATTTCTCCGCCTGTTCGGGTTTCCATGTGCGCAAACCCCAAATCAAAAAGCCGATGATGAAGAACGCGCTCGGTGCCAGCAAGAAAAGGCCGTTAGTTTGATACCAGCCGCCGTCTTGTACGGTTTGGAAAATGGTGTACCCAAAGAGTTTGCCTGAACCGATCAATTCGCGGATGCTGGCGATGATAATCAGCAACATGCCGTAACCCGCGCCCTGACCGATACCGTCCACCAAGCTTTCCAGCGGCGGCTCTTTCATGGCGAAGGCTTCAGCGCGACCCATCACGATACAGTTGGTAATAATCAGACCGACGAATACAGAGAGCTGTTTGGACAATTCGTAAGCATAGGCCTGCAATAATTGGTCAACCAGCGTAACCAGCGACGCGACAATCGCCATCTGCACGATAATGCGGATGCTGTTTGGAATGTAATTGCGCACCAGCGAGATGAAGAAGCTGGAAAAACCGGTTACCAAACTGACGGAAATACCCATCACGATGGCCGTCTGAAGTTTGGTGGTAACCGCCAGCGCCGAACAAATACCCAAAACCTGCAAGGCAATCGGGTTGTTGTCGATAAAGGGTGAAAACATCAAATGTTTCAAGCGTTTCATATCAGCCATTATTGTGCTCCTGCTGATTTCAATTTGTTCAGGTAGGGGATATAGCCGTTTTCGCCGAACCAGTAGTCGAACGAGCCTTGTACGCCTTTGGAAGTCAGCGATGCACCGGAGAGTGCATCTACGCCGTGTTCTTTATCCGAACCTGCGCCTTTGCCGACGTGCAGGGCAAGTTTGCCTTGTTCGTCAAAGAGTTTTTTACCGACGAATTTTTGTTGCCACAACGGATTGCCGATTTCGCCACCCAAGCCCGGAGTCTCGCCTTGGTCGTAGTAAGTGATGCCATTGATGGTGTTGCCGTCAGGTTGGATGGCGACGAAGCCGTACATGACTGACCACAAACCGTTGCCGTGCATAGGCAGAATAATTTGGCTGACTTTGCCGTCATCGCCTTTTACCAAATAAACTTCGGTGTATTTGGCGCGGCTTTTGATGCCTGCCAAATCGTCTTCGGGTTTGATTTGGATGCTTTGCGCAGGGTCTTTGGCGGCAACGCGCGCGCTGAAGTCTTTCGGCGCGTCTTTCACATATTCGCCGGTCGCCAAATCGACCACGCGTTGTTCGATGCGGTCGGCAAAGGTTTTGCTGATGTCGGTATTTTTATCGAGCAAACCGGCAACGCTCAGGATGTAGCTTTGCTTATCCTGAACCTTTTGTTTTTCCTGCACCGGTTTCAAGCCGACAACCGCGCCCGCCACGATGACCGAGCAAATCAGGCTGACCGCCAACACCACAATCAGCGTGCCGCTGAAGCTGTCTTTATCGAATTTCTTAGCCATTGCTGCGCGCCTTTCTGCGTTTGATGTTCGCTTGTGCGACGAAATAGTCGAAAATCGGGGCAAACAGGTTGGCAAACAGAATCGCCAACATCATGCCCTCGGGGTAAGCCGGATTGACCACGCGGATTAACACGCACATCACGCCGATTAGCGCGCCGTACCACCATTTGCCGACATTGGTAAAGGAGGCGGAAACAGGGTCAGTCGCCATAAACAGCATCCCGATGGCGAAGCCGCCAACAACCAGATGCCAGTACCAAGGCATGCTGAACATCGGATTGGTGTCCGAACCGATAACATTAAACAGCGAAGACATGGCAATCATACCAATCATCACGCCGGCAATAATGCGCCAAGAAGCAATGCGGGCAAACACGATAAATGCGCCGCCGATTAAAAGCGCCAACGTGGATACTTCGCCGATAGAACCGGGCAGGTTGCCGATAAACGCATCCATCCAAGTGATGGGTTGATTGGTAACGGCATTTTTCAGGCCTTCTGAACCATTTGCCGCCCATTGCGCCAGCGCAGTTGCGCCGGAATAGCCGTCAACCGCTGTCCAAACGGTGTCGCCGGTAATATTGGAGGGATAAGCGAAGAACAAGAAGGCACGGCCTGCCAGTGCGGGGTTCATAAAATTTTTACCCGTACCGCCGAACACCTCTTTCGCAACCACCACGCCGAAGGTAATACCCAAGGCAGCCTGCCACAGCGGCAGCGTAGGCGGAACGATTAAGGCAAACAGAATCGAAGTAACGAAGAAACCCTCGTTGATTTCATGTTTACGCACGGTGGCGAACAAAACTTCCCAGAAACCGCCAACGGCAAATACGGTCGCGTAAATCGGCAGGAAGTAAATCGCGCCGAACAGCATTTTGCCCAACACGCCCGCTTCAGACGACATATTGATGCCCAAAGCGTTGGCAAGGGCGTAATGCCAGTCGTTGGCGATGCTTTGTTGCAGCAAATCAGGCGTCAGCGCGCTGAATGCCTGCGCGCCGACGTTGTACATACCGAAGAACATGGCGGGGAACAAAGCCAGCCACACCAAAATCATCATGCGTTTGGAGTCGAGCGCGTCGCGGACGTGCGCCGCTTTGCGCGTTACCGCACCGGATGTGTAGAAAATCGTCGCCGCAGCTTCATAGAGGGCATACCATTTTTCATGTTTGCCGCCCGGCAGGAAGTGCGGTTCGATTTTTTCCAGAAAATGTTTCAAGCCCATAATCAGCCTTCCTTCTCAATGGTTTCCAGCACCTTGCGCAACAGCGGGCCGTATTCGTATTTACCCGGGCAGACGAAGCTGCACAAAGCGAGGTCTTCTTCGTCCAATTCCAAGCAACCCAAAGCCTGCGCGCTGTCGGTATCGCCGACGATTAAATCGCGCAAAAGCAAGGTAGGCAGGATGTCCAGCGGCATCACGCGCTCGTAAGTACCGATGGGAACCATAGCGCGGTCGCCGCCGTTGACGGCTGTCGTGAACTTGAAGAGTTTGTTTTTCAGGAAATGGCCGAGAGTGGTACGCGTAATCGAGTATTTATCCGGCTGCGGCGCAACCCAGCCGAACAGCTCTTTGCTGCGGCCTTCTTCGATAACGGAAATCTGATTGTGGTAGCGTCCCAAA
This sequence comes from Neisseria sicca, assembly GCF_017753665.1. Classification (NCBI taxonomy): domain Bacteria; kingdom Pseudomonadati; phylum Pseudomonadota; class Betaproteobacteria; order Neisseriales; family Neisseriaceae; genus Neisseria; species Neisseria sicca. The sequence goes on along the minus strand of NZ_CP072524.1, from coordinate 56,506 downwards.
TAATCATGCGCGCCTTGTGCAATCGCGCCGTTCAATACCGAACCGGAAATCACGCGGTTGTCTGCGTCAACCAATTCGCCGGCGGTAATTTGCGACACCTTCGCGCCCAAAACGGTACGCAAGAGACGCGGTTTGTTGACTTGCGGGCCGCCTAAGGCAACCACGCGCTCGACGTTCAGACGACCTGTTACGAACAAACGTCCGATGGCAATCACGTCTTGATAATTGATGGTCCACACGGTTTTATTCGCGCCGACAGGTTCGATGAAATGAATGTGCGTGCCGCTCAAACCCGCGGGATGAGGGCCGCCGAATTCATGTGTTTCAATGTTGGCGGCGTTTTCAGACGGCACGTCCGCACCGGCTGCCTTACAAACATGGATTTTGCGTTCGGTCAGGCGGCTCAACACCAGCAAACCTCGTCTGAAATCCTCGGCGGCTTCTTTGATCACGACCACAGGGTCTGCCGCCAGCGGATTGGTGTCCATCGCATTGACGAAAATGGCAAACGGCTCGGCATCAACGGCGGGAATCTTGCTGAACGGACGGGTGCGCAGCGCAATCCACAAACCGGATTGAATCAGATTGCGGCGCACTTCTTCGCCGCTTAAGTTTGCCAACGCATCAGGCGCATAGCGTTCGAACTCGATTTCGTCATCGCCTTCAACGGCAATCACGACCGACTGAAGCACGCGCTTTTCGCCGCGGTGAATCGCGGCGATTTTGCCGGAAGCCGGCGCAGTAAACACCACGCCCGGATTTTTCTTGTCTTCAAACAGCACTTGGCCTTTTTTGACGGCATCGCCTTCCTTGACTTTCATCGAGGGGCGCATACCGGCATATTCTTCGCCAAGCAACGCGACTTCGGTAATGGCCGGACCGTCGTAAACGGCTTGCTCCGGTCTGCCCGCGATGGGCAGGTCTAGGCCTTTTTTGATTTTAATCATAGGTTTGCATTACTTGTGATGAGTTAAACAGAATAAAATGATCCAACTTTTCAGACGACGCTTGAAACGGGAAAGCGTGGGAGAGGTCGTCTGAAAGTAAAGCCTTACTTACGGAAAACAACAATTAAATGAAAACTGTAATGTGTTCGATTTTAGCAGGAACAGCCCGCTTTATGTCAGATTTACGCAGATTTTTTCCAGCCTTCTGCCCCATGCCCCGCGAGAAATAAGTCCTCAATAAAAGCACAACATATTGATGCCAAAAATTAATCTCTTCAAAACAAGCGGCAGAATACAAAAAGGTCGTCTGAAAACCGAATCACAAGAATCAGGTTTTCAGACGACCTTTTAAGGGCAGGCAAGTATCAGAACAACTGCAAAACAAAGAAAATTAGCGTATGCAGTATAAACAACGGAATCAATACCCCTACCGACCACATCATATAACCAAAGAAAGTCGGCATCGGGATACCGCGCTGCTCGGCAATCGCCTTAACCATAAAGTTCGGCGCATTACCGATATAAGTGAGCGCGCCCATAAACACCGAACCCATGGATATGGCCAACAGCGAATGGAACAAATGCCCCGTCATCAGAGCCTGAGCATCGCCGCCCGCCATATTGAAGAATACCAAATAAGTCGGCGCATTATCCAAAAAGGCGGACAACAAACCGCTCATCCAGAAATACATCGTATTAATCGGATTACCCGAAGCATCATGCACCAACGATACCACCGCGCCCAGCGCACCCGCTTCCCCCGCCTTCAAAATCGCCAAGACAGGGGAAATCGTGATGAAAATACCCAAAAACAGCTTGCCCACTTCGGCAATCGGGTCGAAATTGAATTCATTACCCGCCCTAACCTGCTTGGGCGTAATCAGCAGCGAAATAATGGTCAGCACCAGCAAAATCACATCGCGCACCAAATTTTGCAAAGCATAGTGGCTGCCCAAAATTTCAAATCCAGGATGATCAGGTTTCCACAAGCCGGACAGCAAAACCGAACCGACCACGCCCGCCAGCAGCAAGAAATTCCATTTACCGGCAATCCGCAAATCTTCCTCGACTTCCTCTTCCTGCTGAATCTGCTCCTCATTGGCTTCACGCGCGTGATAGCGGCTGTCGATAATATAAAACACCAGCAACAACACCACCGTACTGATCAATACGGGCATCAACATGTGTTTCACCGTCCACATGAAATCCACGCCCTTCAAGAAACCCAGAAACAACGGAGGATCGCCCAACGGCGTCAGACCGCCGCCAATATTTGCCACCAAAAAGATAAAAAATACAACAACATGCACCTTTTTCTTGCGATAATGGTTTGCCTTCAGCAGCGGACGAATCATCAACATTGCCGCACCGGTCGTTCCCATAAAGGAAGCCATCACCGTACCCGCCGCCAACAATCCGGTATTCAACGCAGGCGTACCGTGCAGCTTACCCCAAACCAAAATCCCGCCCGAAATCGTATACAAAGCCAAAAGCAGCAGGATAAAGGGGATATATTCCTCAACCAACGCATGGGCAACCGTATGCACACCCGCCCCGAAACCGAACACAACGGCGAACGGAACCAAAAACAGCAGCGTCCAAAACGCCGTAATCTTGCCGAAATGGTGGTGCCAAGTATGTGCGAAAAAGAGCGGCCCCAACGCAATAGACAAAAGAATCAACGCAAACGGCGCACCCCAAAACAGACTGAGCGACGCGCCGTCAAAATCAGCAGCGTGCGACAAAGTAGGGAATAAGATGAGGGATAAAATTGGTAAGCGGCGCATTGTTTTTCCTTGTTTTTCTTACAGACAAAAGCCCGAACAAACACGCCCGCACAATGCCGAGAAGTCAAACAGAAAACGCCTGCGACCCATCCTGACATTGAACGGAGAAATGTTGCCATACGTAAACCTTGTTTGATTGTAAGTGAAAACCCCGCCCCAAACCAGTCAAAATAACCGACCGCCCTACCCTGCCTCCCAATCTTCAAGTACCTGTTACGCCCTATTCCGCCAACCATATTTTCAAAATCCTTTTGAAAATAAAATGCTAGGCAAACAACAATGTAAACTATCGAAATATAACTTTAGATTTATTTTTCCAAAAATTTACACAATCCGCCCTTACGCAAATAAAAAGCTAAAGGTCGTCTGAAAAATTTCAGACGACCTTTTATTATTCAAACCAAACACAATCAGAACGTTTTGCTGAATTCGACAAACACTCTGGTTTTTCCGTATTCATTATATTTGTCGTTGCTCCATGTTTTGTGGTGGGCGACGGTCAGGCGCGGGGTGATGCCTTTGAAGTGGAAAGCGCGGTGCCATACGGCGAGCGAAATATCCGCTTCTTTATCGCGGCGGTTTTCCTGACCGCTCAAAAGGCTGGGCGTTTGATAACGGCGTTGCGCCGCACTCAGGCGCAACATGGTGGACAGCCCTTTGCCCCATTCCTGCCCCCATGCGGTACGGAGGCTGTAGCGGTCGAAGCTGTCCGATTTGTCTTCTTTATTGCGTTCCTGATAGATGTCGAAACCGCCGACCCAGTATTGACGGGCGTTTCGGTAATAGACAACGGAATTGCTCAGAAGGCGGTTGTTGCTGTCGGAACGGGCGCGCCGGGTGTTTTTCAGACGACCCATTTCAACGGCGCTCAGGGTTTGCAGCTTGGGCTGCCACCAGCGGTTGATGTGCAGGCGCGCACCGCTGGAGTAGGTGTAAGGATCGTTGCCGTAGAAGCGACGTTCGTGGAACGGGGTCAAACCGATGTCGTTGCGCTGGTCGGCGTAACCTGCGCCCACTGAGAAGCGGGTGGTCACGTCGTTATACTTGGTTCGTTCGGGATAAACTTTGCCGTAGGTATCCGCTCCTGCCGTAACGTACCAGCCTTTGGGCAGCGACCATTTTTTCTCTGCGCCGAGTTGGTAGTTGATGGCGGTAGCGTCGATAGGCTCGGGGAAAGTCCAGTTGCCGTATGTGCGGCGGCTGGGCGCTTGGTTGATATTTTGTTCGCGGGTAACGCTCAAGCCGGCGTTGAATTTCCACGAATCGCGCTCGCGCAATGCTTTTCGGTAAGACTCAATGCCTTTGACGAGCGGCTCGGGCAGGTTGGCTTCTGTTTTAAGTTTGTCGAACTGGTCGGCGGCGGCTTCGTTTTGCTTGTCTTCAAACAAAGCGGTGGCAAGCTGCCAGCGGACGACGGGGGCATCGGGGTTTTCGGCGATAAATTGACGGTAATACCCGATGGCTTCTTTCATTTTGCCGTCGTTTTGGGCAACCAGTCCGCGTGCGTAGAGCGCCATGTTTTTATCGTGTCCCGGCCATTGTTCGTAAATCGGCAGGACGACTTTGATGCCCGCGATGTTGCGCGACACAACGGCGGAATACATGGCACGAGAAAGTAATTGGGGATTGTCGAGCAGGGTTTTGGCATCGACGTTCACGACTTTTTCAGACGACGTTTCGGCGGCAGGTTTGACCGCCTCTTCTTCGAAGGGGGCAGGTTCTGCCGTTTTGACCTGCAACTCGGGGGCAGGCTGGTTTGGAGTTTTGGGCGGGGCATCAGCGGCTTCTGCCGCAGACATAGTGAAAAGAGAGAGGAGTAAGAGTGTTTTTTTCATGATCTTTGCAATGTGGAATGTTGGCATTGTAGTGATTGCGTCAATATTATTTATTTGAGATCGGACAACACCATTTATTTCGGTACTGTTTTGTCTCAATATTGTGTTGAGCGCGGATTTTACCGTGTTTTACAGTAAAACAAAATATTGCGGAGGCAAATAAAACGATACGGCATGATTCGGCTTTCACCTAAATCGCAGTTAACGCCCTATCCTGCCGTTTTGGTTCTGTGTGCTTAATCATACAAAAAGGTCGTCTGAAACCTCTTTTCAGACGACCTTTCCGGTATTTCTCGATTTAGCGTTTGTCCAAGTCTAAATCAGCTTTGTATTCGATGCGGCCGTGTCCTTTATTTTCGATGGAGACGTCCAATTCTTGTCTGCCGCGTTTGAATTTCAAATCGGCATCGTCGTGTTTGATTTCAGATTCGACCACATGAAAACCTTTGCTGCGCGCGTGGGCGATGACTTTTTTTGCCAAAGATGGAATCGGGTTGCCGCGTGCGGGCAGTTCGGCTTCGTATTCGAATTCGCCGTTGCCCTGACGATCGGCTTTAACCGTATGCGCGCCTGCGGGAAGGTAAATTTCGGCAGGAAGCGGAGCGGCGAAAGCGGTGGCGGAGAAAAGCGCCAAAATGCCGGTTGCCAATAAAGATTTTGTTTTAGCCATACTGTATCCTTTCGGGGAAGGCATATAAAAACGCCGCCATATTATCGGCAAGGCAAACCCCCATCAAGCAAATAAACCTTGTTTTACGTATGACAGTGTTTTTGCGCGCAGCGTTTACGCGGTTTTTCGATAACCCAGCAAAACTCTGCGCCTTGCCCTTTAATAAAAGGTTTTCAGACGACCTTTTGAAACACGGCTTTTGCGCTTTCAGGTAAAATAGTCGCTTTGTTTTTATTCAGGCAGCTTCAACCAAATGTCTTCCTCCCTTTCCAAAAAAACCGCCTACCTGCTGATCGCGCTGGTCGGCATCGCGCTCGACCAACTGACCAAATGGGAAATCCTCGCCCACTTCCAAGAAGGCGAGCGCCTCAATATCATCCCCTCTTTATTCGACCTGACACTTGCCTACAACCCCGGCGCAGCGTTCAGCTTTCTTGCCGACCAAGACGGCTGGCAGAAATTCTTTTTCTTAGGGCTGGCACTCGTCATCAGCGCGTATCTCGCCCGCGCTATCCTGCGCGACGAGTTCCGCCTTTCGGGCAAAATCGGCGCAGCCATGATTATCGGCGGCGCGCTCGGTAACGTCATCGACCGACTGATTCACGGTCATGTGGTTGATTTCTTACTGTTTTACTGGAAGGATTGGTATTATCCCGCGTTTAATGTTGCCGACAGCTTTATCTGCGTCGGTGCCGTTTTATTGGTTTTGGACGGACTGTTCCACAAAAAAGAGCCCAAACCGACCGACGCACCAACAACCGACAACCCATAAGGTCGTCTGAAATCCGGACCATACACATGACCCAAAAAACCATCATCCTTGCCAATCCGCGCGGTTTCTGCGCTGGCGTTGACCGCGCCATCAGCATCGTCGAGCGCGCGCTGGAAGAATTCGGCGCACCGGTTTACGTCCGCCACGAAGTCGTCCACAACAAATTCGTCGTGGACAACCTGCGCGAAAAAGGCGCGGTATTCATCGAAGACCTCGCCGACGTACCCAAAGGCGCCATCCTGATTTACTCGGCACACGGCGTCTCCAAAGCCGTACAACAGGAAGCCGCCGAACGCGGGTTCCGCGTATTCGATGCCACCTGCCCGCTCGTGACCAAAGTCCACAAAGAAGTCGCCCGCCTCGACGCGCAAGACTGCGAAATCATCATGATCGGACACAAAGGCCACGTCGAAGTCGAAGGCACCATGGGACAGCTTCCGCCCGGCAGAATGCTGCTGGTCGAGACCGTTGAAGACGTCGCCGGACTGCAAGTCAAAAACCCCGACAAACTCGCCTACGTCAGCCAAACCACCCTCTCCGTCGATGAAACCAAAGACATCATCGCCGCCCTGAACGCCCGTTTTCCCAACATCCGCAACCCGCACAAAGAAGACATCTGCTACGCCACGACCAACCGCCAAACCGCCGTCAAAGAATTAGCGGAAGAATGCGACATCGTCATCGTCGTCGGCTCGCCCAATTCTTCCAACAGCAACCGCCTGCGCGAAGTCGCCGCCCAACGCGGCGTCGATGCCTATATGGTCGACAACGCAGGCTACCTGCAACGCGAATGGTTCGAAGGCAAACACAAAGTCGGCGTAACCGCCGGCGCGTCCGCCCCCGAAGTTTTAGTCAGAGAAGTCCTGCAAACCATACAGCAATGGGGACACGAAACCATACGCGAAGGCGAAGGCGCAGAAGAAAGCATCGTCTTCGTCCTCCCTAAAGAACTACGGCGCGAAGGCGAAAACAAACAAATCCTCAACAAAGGTTAAACTGCTTAGTCCAGCCTTTTCATCCAAGCGGTAAAACAAAAAGGTCGTCTGAAAACCGAGTTTCAAGGTTTTCAGACGACCTTTACCTATTTACCCCTTGCACTCGACCAGCCGTCAGCGTACATTGGTTATCATCACCTTAAAGGGGCAACATCATGAACCCATTACGCTTTTTATCGCTCTTCACCCTTGCATTCCTGACTGCCTGCGCCGCCACGCCGGAGCAACTCGCCGCACGCGCACAGGCTCGGAAACAGGAAGAACAAAACCTGCAAATCCACTTGGCCTCCCAGTGCGACCCCGAAACCGCCCGATTGATACAAAAACAGTTTGAGCTGGCGGATAACCGCTCCGTTCAAACAGTAGAACAGCAAAAATCCTTCCGCCTGAAATATATAGATAAAGTTTCCGACCCCATGTTCCAAGCCTGCTACAAAATGGCATGGCAAAACTACATTTCCCAGCAGCAGCTCCAAGAAGCACGCTATTATTACAACTATTACGACCCTTGGGGTTACCCTTTTTACCGTCCGCCGTTTTGGTGGTAACGACGATACAGGTCGTCTGAAAACATATTCAGACGACCTGTGGTTTATATAAACACCAAGAACGTTTACAATACCCGTCCGTTTACGAACCGCATAAATAACTCATGAAAATCTGGCTCGGTCAGCATCGCACGCCCGACTTCCCTCAGGGAAGTGCCGTTACCATCGGCAATTTTGACGGCGTACACCTCGGACACAAACACATTCTCCAAAAACTCAAGCAAGAAGCCGATGCACGGGGGCTTCCTGTCGTCGTCGTTATCTTCGAACCACAACCCAAAGAATTTTTTGCCCGACAAACCGGTAAAAAACAGCCCTACCGTATCAGCCCTCTGCGCACCAAACTGAATTTGCTTGAACAAACCGGCTGTGTCGATGCAGTTTGGGTGCTGCGGTTTAACCAAACATTTGCCGATATGGATGCCCAAGACTTTATCAATCTGCTTTTACGCAAGACGTTGAATACGCGTTATCTGCTGATTGGAGATGACTTCCGTTTCGGTGCAGGTCGCCGTGGCGATTTCGAACTTTTGGCAGCACAACCTGATATTCAAACCGATCGTACCCCATCTGTTATCGTAGAAGACATCCGTACCAGCAGTACCGCCGTGCGTAATGCGCTTTCTGAAGGACGATTAGACTATGCCAAAAAACTGCTGGGACACGATTACACCTTAAGCGGCAAAGTCAAACACGGTAAAAAACTCGGCCGCACCATCAACGCCCCCACCGCCAACATCCAACTCCCTCCCCACCATTACGCCTTAAGCGGGGTATTTGTTGTTGAAGTAGATGGCACTTTCGGCACAAAACGCGGCGTGGCAAGTTTCGGATTCAACCCTACTGTCAGCAACAACCGCGCCCAAAAACTTGAAGTCCATCTATTTGATTTCAATGAAAACATTTATGGCCAACGCCTGAACGTCCGTTTTCTGCACAAATTACGCGACGAAAAAAAATTCGACAGTATCGCCGAATTAAAAGTACAAATCGAACAAGACATGAAAAATGCCCGACATTGGTCTGAAACATAAGCTTGGACAGCCATTACCATAATGGCATCCTACCAAACAAATGCCTACCAAGGAGAAAAAAGGGGGGGCTGCATAACCTCAAAAAAACGTTTTAAATACAGTTTATTGTAAGCCTCCGACTATTGAATCGGATAAAGTATCATCTTCTTCCGCTGCAACCGTATATTTCTCTTGCGCCCATTCGCCTAAGTCAATCAATCGGCAACGTTGACTGCAAAAAGGTCGGTATTTACTCTCTTCATTCCATATCACCGACTTTTGACAGGTCGGACATTTCACAGTCGTTACTTCAGTCATTATTTATTCCTTCCAAATCATTCTTTATTTTATGCTTGTTACGAAAAGCCTTCTAAATGATGGCTAATTGCCTCTTCAATAGTTGGATACCAATCCATAAATGAAGACTGTAATTCCTCTAAAACCAACTCATTGAATAAATTATCTAAATTCCTTCAATCCATTGTTTCATTTGGACAGAGAAAATTTGCCATAACGACAGTATGTTTATTGTGGGAGTAATCTGATAGGGCGCAAACCATCAGATACTGCCCTGAATGCTCCAGATAAAAAATTCTTTTTTCTAAGGGAGGTCGATTATTTGGGTATCCATTTTCCATTGTTTAAACTTTTCGCCGTATTGGCTTCCGAGTTCTTAAAATTGAATTATCTGTTTTCTGTCAAGTAGGTCGTCTGAAAAACCAAACACAGTTTCAGACGACCTTTTGATTGTTGGATTTCCAATATGCTTTGTCTGTTGATAGGGATATTTCACGTTAGGGCAATGATGTACCAAATTTTGAGTTGCCGGCATATCCCAGATAAAACCTATTCAGTTCCTGAATCTTCTTGGCCAATTCAGATAAAGTTCCTTCATTTTCTAAAACATCATCTGCATAGAGCAGCCGCGTTTTGCGGTTGGACTGAGTATTCATAATGCGCTTGATCTCTTCTGTGTTCAAACCGCTTCTTTGCTGAACGCGAAGAATTTGTGTTGCTTCAGAAACATCAATCACCAATACTCTATCAACAGCTGCCAAAAATTCCGGATTTTCAACCAGCAAGGGGACATCGATGATGCCGTATGCCGCATCGGGATAACAGGTCTTTGCTGATTTGATTTCATTTAAAATCAAAGGCAGTAATACCTCTTCCAATTCTTTTTTGGCTTGAGGTCGTCTGAAAACAATATCCCTCAAAGCAGCACGGTTCAGACTGTTTTGAGTATGAAAAACCTTGTCGCCAAAAAGACGGCGGATAGCCGGTAATGCTATACCGTTATCCGCCGTCAGGTTTCGACTCAGGGCATCGGCATCAATGTGCGGAACTCCCAAATCAGAAAAGATTTTTGCTGCTTGAGATTTCCCGCTGCCGATACCGCCTGTCAAACCTATCCATAAAGTCATATTAAAATCCTGATTTTGTCAGCCACCAAGTGACGGCACGATGTACCGGCTCGTTGGCTACCAAAATAATCCAGCCAGCAATGGCCAAACTCGGACCGAAAGCAAAATATTGTCCTTTGGCAACCCGCCCGATAATCGCTCCAATCAGACCGATTAATGCTGCCATAAAAACCAATACAGGTAAAATGCCGACCCCAAGCCATGCACCTTGAGCAGCCAGCAATTTAAAATCGCCGTTACCCATACCGATTTTTCCAGTCAAAAGCTTATAGATGAAACATAACAACCATAAGCTCATGTAACCGAAAACTGCACCTAAGACGGCGGATTTCAATGGTACGAATGTGCCGTTCAAATTAAACAGCAAGCCTAACCATATCAACGGCAGGGTCAGGCTGTCAGGTAAATATTGAGTATCCGCATCGATAAAGGTCAATGCAATCAATATTGCAGTCAATATTAACCCACCAAATGTAACCATCGTCCAGCCATATTGCCACGCCACTACGCCAAACAATATACCGGTCAATAATTCGATTAAGGGATAACGGATGCTGATGGGCGTTTTACACGAACCGCATTTACCGCCAAGCATCAGATAACTGACAATCGGAATATTTTGCCAAGCCTTTACCGGAGCATGACACTTGGGGCAGCGTGAATCCGGTTTCATCAAATTGAATGGTTGCTGCTCTTCTTCCGTTAATTCAAGTTGCAAATGCTCTTTCGCAAACTGAGTCCAACCGCGTTCCATCATGACAGGAACGCGGTAAATGACAACATTAAGAAAACTTCCGATTAACAAACCAACGACAATAGATAGCGGAATAGCGAATGGCGCTAATGTATCCAAAGATTCCAACATATTAACCTACTACGTTACCGAGGTTAAACAGCGGCAGATACATCGCCACGAGGATTGTACCGATAATGGAGCCCAAAACCACCATGATAATCGGCTCCATCAAAGAAGATAGTTGTGATACAGAGTTATCAACTTCTTCCTCATAAAACTCTGCAGCTTTATTTAACATATCATCTAACGAACCTGACTCTTCACCAATAGCAGCCATTTGAATAACCATATTCGGGAACATATCCGTACTTTGCATACTTGAAGTCAAAGAGAGGCCTTGAGTAACTTTTGCACGGATGTCTTGCGTTGCTTCTTCATAGAGTATATTGCCGGCAGCACCTGATACAGAATCTAAAACCTCAACCAAAGGGACACCGGCAGCAAATAAGGTAGAAGTAGTACGAGCCCAACGTGCAATAGTTGCTTTACGAATGATAGAGCCAAAAATAGGCATACGTAAAACCATGGCATCTACACGTTTTTGAAATTCAGGAGATTTCTGATGCAATTTATATACACCAAATCCAATGCCAATTGCTGCAATAATCATGATCCAGCCATATTCCACAAAAAAGTCGGAAATACTCATGACTGTTTGTGTCATACCTGGTAATTCTGCTCCCATATTGGAGTAAACCTCTTTAAATGCAGGCAAAACCCAGCGCATCATTACGAAAATCAGTACAACCGCAACAACCACAATAGAAATTGGGTACGTCAATGCAGTTTTTACTTTTTTCTTAATGGCTTGTGTTTTCTCTTTATATACAGCAAGTTTATCCAACAGGCTTTCTAAAACACCACCGGTCTCGCCAGCCGCAATCAGATTGCAATAAAAACGGTCGAAATATTTTGGGTATTTGGCAAATGATTTACCTAATGCACTACCTTGTTCCACATCTGCACGGACTTGCATCAACATTTCAGTCATGGATGGGTTGGAGTGTCCGCGTGCGACAATTTCAAAAGCCTGCATTAAAGGCAGACCTGCTTTCATCATGGTGGCGAGTTGACGGGTGAAAACTGTAATGTCTTCCTGAGTAATACGACGCTTTTTGGTTGCCTTTACTTTACTGATACGTAAAGGGCGTATCCCGCGGCGTTGGAGCTTTTTACGCGCTTCTTCTTCGTCTTTGGCGACTACTTCGCCTCGGACTAATTGATCCGTATTGGTATTTTTACCTTCAAACGTAAAACGTTTGCCTTTATTTTTTTGAGCGAATAAGCCTCTTTTTTGCTCTGCTTGAGCCATTTTGTTACCCCTTGGTTTAATGTTTAAGAATGAAGAAAACAAAAGTCCCCGTATTTCTTCGATTCAATGGTTTAATCGTTAGTGTGAGCAATAACTTCTTCTAATGAAGTCAAACCTTGCATAGCTTTTAACAAACCTGCGCGGCGTAAATCGACCATGCCTTCTTTATAGGCCATGTTCATAATATCAACTTCCGTACCATTATTCATAATGACACGTTGCATTTCCTCGGTAATCGGCATCACTTCGTAGACGCCGACACGGCCTTTGAAGCCTTTACCACGGCAACTATCGCAGCCGACAGGACGGTAGAGTTTCCAATCCTTTGCTAAATCTTCATCTGTAAATCCTGCTTTTTTCAATGCGGGAACAGGGGGGCGCTCAACTTCACGCTTACAGCTCGAACACAGACGACGCAATAGTCGTTGTGCCATAATTAAGCTGACAGAACTGGCAATGTTGAATGGAGCAACCCCCATGTTCAACATACGGGATAGGGTCGCAGGCGCGTTATTGGTATGCAACGTTGAAAACACCATATGTCCGGTTTGTGCCGCTTTGATGGCAATATCCGCAGTTTCCAAATCACGAATCTCACCTACCATGATGATGTCAGGGTCTTGACGCAAGAAAGATTTTAATGCTGCAGCAAAAGTCAAACCTTGTTTATCATTGACGTTGACTTGGTTGATGCCTGGTAAATTAATCTCTGCAGGGTCTTCTGCGGTGGAAATATTGACGTCCTCTGTATTTAAAATATTCAGACAGGTATAAAGCGATACGGTTTTACCTGAACCTGTCGGACCTGTTACCAATACCATGCCATAAGGGCGATGAATGGCCTCAAGCAGCATTTCTTTTTGGAAAGGCTCGAATCCCAACTGGTCAATATTTAAAGTTGCCGCATCAGAATTCAGAATACGCATTACCACTTTTTCACCAAAAAGGGTAGGTAGCGTACTCACGCGGAAATCAATGGGGCGACCATGTTTATGGAAAGCAATCTGAATGCGACCATCTTGTGGCACACGTTTTTCAGAAATATCCAAACGCGCCATTACTTTAATACGTGAAGCCAGCTGTCCGCGTACTGCAACAGGCGGTTGAACCACTTCTCTTAGCTGACCGTCTACGCGAAAACGAACACGAGCCATTTGTTCGTAAAATTCAAAATGTATATCAGATGCGCCTGCGTTTAGTGCATCCGATAAAGTTTTGTGAATAAAACGAGGGATAGGACCGTCTTCAGCTTCTTCATTGTCAATGTAGAGAGCTTGTGAGGGTTGAGCAGCTTCTTGTTCTTCACTAATTTCTTTTAAGATGGTAGTAGAACGTTGTCCTAACCATTCTAGAAGGGAACTTAATTGATCGTCAGGTACGACAACCAAATCAACTGTCACTCCTGAAGCAAAAGCTATTTTTTGAAAACTTTGGATTTGAGTAGGATCTGAAACCGCTAAATATACCTTTCGACCGCGACGAAAAATCGGAACACAGCGATTCTGAACCATCTGTTCTTCGGTCAAAACATCCATAACAATATTGTTACGTGGATAATAATGTAAATCCAAGAGTGGATAACTAAAAACTCGCGCAACCAACTCACCCAAAGACCTTGGGCTAATAATCTTATCCGCAAAAAGCATAGGCAAGATTTCCTGCCCCGTTTTCAATATATTGTTGTAATGCTCTGCCTGGGTACTGTTGATTGTCTGACTTTGAACTAAAACTCGTAATAATCCGATACTCATTGTTTGCTATCCGTTTCTTATTTTCTCTTTTTTTGCAAAGAGTATGCTTATTTTATCATCCATTATGCCTAAAACATATCAGGACGTTCTAATATCATTCAACTTTGCTTTTCATTGTGAAAAATATGACACAAACGCCCCTTACCAAATTCTAAGGGGTTATTATAAAACAACCACTGTCCGTGCAGAATCCCATTACACTACTATTTAAACAGTCAAAATAACAAAACCGAGTTTTGCAAAATCACAAAACTCGGTTTTAATTTATAAAATCAAACTATTACTAGTTACTGGCGGATACGTGCAGCAGGAGCTGGAGCTACCTCGCGAATAATCACTTCACGAACTACTTCAGGAGCAGACTTTTTAGGACCGCAACCTTCTGGCAACCAGAAGAATGACTGGGCATTTTTGTCTTTGTCAAACAAAATCTTGTATTGACAAGTTTTATGCTCACCGTTTTCACGGTAATTGAACAAATAATCCCACTCACGAACACCATACAAGCCTTCTTGGAAATGAGGACGACCGATCAATTCGTAAATTTGGTCTTTATTCATACCCGCTTCAATTTGACGGACGTTATCCCAATTCGGCCAAGTACCATGCTGAGTACCATCATGACGGAAGGTAGTTTTAGCAGCATCAGGCCATACAGGGTTATCAGTAGTACCTTCTTTGCTGACTTTGCTTAAATTACCACAAGCAGCCAAAGTCAATGCCGCGATAACTGGCAAAATGATTGATAATTTCATGTTTTTTCCTTTATATCGATATCATTCTTCAACTGGGGTCGTCTGAACCGACCAACCCCTTCAGGCCTTACCATTGATAGCCTACGCTACCACCCCAGTTTACGTCTTTGCGTGTATTAACACTGACACCGGTTTTAACAGACCATTTGTTGTTATCTGAGTTATGAGCATAACCCACTGCAATAGCCTGTTCATTGCGATAGCCACCTACCGCAGCAGAAACCATGCTCTTACCTGCTTCATTCGGACGTTGCAAGAAGGCAATCGCAGTCGCACCGGCGATACCTGCACGCAAATCCTTATCCATATCATTCAAGCGGTTACCAATACCATTAACTTGATTTTGTAAATTGGTGATTGCAGTAGAGTTACCTTGCGAACGTGCAGCAACTTGATACAATTGACTACCGTTAATAGCATCAGTACTGGTTGTACTAATACGACCAGCAGCAACATTAGTGATAGTACGCTCACCACCCGCATAGCCAACACTAACGGTAGAACGAGGATTGGTACCTGCAAAGCCACTATAAGACACACCATTTACAGTTGCACTGTTAGTGCCTACTGCCTCAGCAGTTTCAGAACCTGCACCCAAAGCAACGGAACCTGCATGAGAAGCTATCGCACGGGAGCCAATAGCCACTGCCGAATTAGCAGAAGCTTTAGACTGCAAGCCATAAGCCACACTTGACTGACCTGACGCAGAAGATGCTGCACCTGTAGCAGTAGAATACATTGCAGAAGCTACAGAACCAGTACCCAAAGCAGTTGCGCCTTGGGCAGTTGCACGAGCTTTTTGACCTGCGGCAGTCGTTACATTACCAACTGCTTGCGCACCTTGGCCAAAGGCCGTAGCGGCAATACCGTCTGCATTAGATAGAGTACCAACAGCGGTAGCAGACTCACCCGCAGAAGTGGTGCTGGTACCGATAGCGATACCGCTATGACCTGTTGCCTTTGTATTTACACCGATAGCCATACCAAAACGATCAGTAGCGCCATCGTTGTTGTAGTTAGGACGTTGAACACCAGCATCACTACTGATACTAATGTAATTTTCAGCTGAAGCAGCAGATGCTGCAAACAAACCGAAAGCGGCAAACGATACGGACATTGCCGTATTGAGCGCGGTAAAACGATTCATGTGTGCTTTGTGTTTCATATTTTATCTCCCTGATAAAAACACATAATGATAGTTATCGAAAAGATCGAACCAAAGATAATATATGTTTTTGCATATTATGATTGACAAATATTTACCGTTTATCTAATATACATACCACTTATCTAACACTTACAAAAAAATGTAACCGATTCAATCCATCTAAAACAAATAAATCAGTACAATCAATATACTGGATCGATTTACAATCCAATTAATCTATACATGATTGCATTATATTGGACTAGCTGTCTTCTCATTTATTATTTTTTTTTATCATGGCTTAACACGTTCTCTATATTATTAATTATTAACAGTATTGTTTGCCATGAATATATAACCTAGCACATATTAACAATTGAAATTAGTAGGGAAATATATGATATTCTGCAATTTTGTGTCTAATTTTCATATAAAAAGCAATTTAAATTTAAAATAAAACAAAAATTTACCAATAAAATTTTTAGAGGCTATTTTTATCTACAAGAATGTTTTCCATACATATATCCACAAATTCCCATCTCTTACCTCTATACCCCAACTTTCACGCATCTTTCTACAACTGAAACATGTTAAAAAAGTGTTGTATTTAGACAAAAATCATCTATCCTCATAGATGATGATCTTTCTAATTTCGTCAATCTTATCTAACAACACCTATTTCCCACTCACTCCAAAATTAAGTATTTCAAAATCACTGGCCTCCCTATTCAGCTATTCTCATTAGCTTTGGATCTGCTCATCTCGTCCCGTTTTAGATTGAATCGTCTATAATCCCCTCCTGATACCTTTTTTATACGCCCATCACATCTTGGAATATCATTATGATACGTTGGTTATACAATCAACTTTGGCATATCGCTCCTTTGTTTATCCGCCGTTATCTAAAAAAGAGAGCTAAAAAATCAACATCCTATTTGGAACACTGGGATGAAAGATTCGGCAAAAAAATGAGCAAGCCCGTACGTCATCCGATTTGGATTCACGCCGTTTCTGTCGGGGAAACCCGTGCTGCGCAGCCACTCATTGAAGCATTACAGAACTATTTCCCAGATGTCCCTTTATTACTGACTCAAATGACACCGACCGGAAGGCATACGGCGCAAACCCTATATCCCAATGCGCAATGCCGCTATATTCCCTACGACAAACCAGAATGGGTTGGGCAATTTTTAACCGACCATGCCCCTCGTTTCGGTATTTTGATGGAAACAGAAATTTGGCCGAACCTGATGCATATGTGTGCTGAAAAACAGGTGCCGCTTTTTCTTGCTAACGCCCGCCTGTCTGAAAAATCGCAACGGGGATATTTGAAAATACGCGGCTTGGTTGAGCCTGCTATGCGCACCCTGAGCGGATGCTTTGCCCAAACTGCCGAAGATGCAGAACGGTTGCACTTGATTGGGGCTTCTAATGTCCACGTTTGCGGCAACACCAAATATGATGTATCGCTTCCCGAAGGGATGAAAGCACTTGCAGCCGCATTTAAAGAACGGATCGGCAACCGCCCTGTCGTCGTGTGTGCCAGCACCCGTTTCTATAAAGGTCAGGACGAAGCGGAAATGTTGCTTGAAGCATGGAAACGCTATAAAGGGGATGCACTGCTGGTGATTATCCCTCGACACCCCGAGCGTTTTCAGACGACCTTTTCCCTTGCGGAAGATATGGGCTACCGTGTGCAATATCGCAGTGATAACCTTCCTGTCAACAAAGAAACGCAAATATGGGTCGGAGACAGCATGGGAGAACTGTTTGCCTATTATTTGGCTGCGGATATTGCCTTCGTCGGCGGCAGCCTTGTTGATGCAGGCTGTCAGAATGTTATCGAACCGATTTCCTGCGGCATTCCGACCTTATTCGGGTTTTCAACCTACAATTTCGCCGCCGTATGCCAAGATGCGATCCGGGCAGGGGCGGCAGAACAGGTTGGTACTACTGAAAGATGGTACGAAAAAACCACATCATGGCTTACCAATCCATCGGAAAAAGAACGTTTCTCCCAAAAAGCCCTTGAGTTTATCGGCAAGCACCAAGGAGCAAGCAAACGCATGGCGGATCAAATCGCCAAAGCAGTCATCCGCCAATAAGTTATCCATCCTTCTTATTGCTAAAAGGTCGTCTGAAACACGATAACCCTCGTTTCAGACGACCTTTTCCCATTGCCCCATCAAACAAAAACCGTTCCGACAAATGAAACAATCGGAACGGTTTGCATAATGATATTAATGAACTACTTAACGATAGCGATGTCCGCGATGAACTTGGCTGCCGATAACGCCGCCCAATGCTGCGCCGCCCAAAGTAGAGCCGGTATCGCCGCCGATCAAGTTACCCGCTACACCGCCCAATACCGCGCCAGTAGCAGTATTGCGTTGTGTTTGGGTCATGCCCGCACATGCACTCAGAGAAGTAGCAATGGCGATCAAGGTCAAAGTTTTAGTCAAGAAAGACTTCCTCATGGTGTGTTCTCCGTTGTGGGTTAACTCAGTAACGAAAGTATGTCACACCAAGTCATTAATATTTATTCCAATAAGTAAAGTCATTTTAAACTAGGATAACTTAACAGGCGGACAGTTAGAAAAAACCATAATCCGATAAATCAGACAAATTAAATAAAAGGTCGTCTGAAACTGTCTGTTTTTACCCACACACAGACTTTTCAGACGACCTCTTTTTCGCCACACAAACCGATTTAAGGCGCGACCCGTTTACGGTTTGCCGCAGCCAAAAGCGCGAGCATTTCTTCGGTGGTATCCCAGCCGATGCAGGCATCGGTAATGCTTTGCCCGTAAACCTCGGGCTTGTCCTGTCTTCCTTCGACCAAATGGCTTTCCACCATCACGCCCATAATATTGTCTTCGCCGTTTTCCAGTTGCGCGGCGACGTCTTGGGCAACTTCCATCTGCCGTCTGTAATCTTTACGGCTGTTTGCGTGGCTGCAATCGACCATCAGCTTGGGCGACAAACCGGCTTTTATTAATTGCTCCGCCGCCGATTTGACGTGTTCGGTGCTGTAATTCGGTTCTTTGCCGCCGCGCAGGATAACGTGGCAGTCGGGATTGCCGCCGGTATGCACAATGGCGGAATGCCCTGCTTTGGTTACAGACAGGAAGTGATGCGGATGACTTGCCGCGCCAATCGCATCGATGGCGATTTTCAGATTGCCGTCCGTACCGTTTTTGAAACCGACCGGACAAGACAGACCGCTGGCGAGTTCTCGGTGTACCTGGCTCTCCGTCGTCCGCGCACCGATCGCGCCCCAAGAAATCAAGTCCGCGTAATATTGCGGCGTAATCATGTCGAGGAACTCCGTCGAAGCGGGCATGCCCATATTGTTCAGCGTCAGCAGCAAACTGCGTGCCTGACGCAGACCATAGTTGATGTCGAACGTACCATCCAAGTGCGGATCGTTAATCAGACCTTTCCAGCCCACCGTCGTGCGCGGTTTTTCAAAATACACGCGCATCACAATCAGCAATTCTTTTTCATATTTCTTGCGCAACACCAGCAAACGTTCGGCGTATTCCAAGGCGGCTTTGGGGTCGTGGATGGAACACGGACCGATAATCACCAGCAGGCGGTTGTCCTTGCCGTGAACCAAATCGGCGATTTCATGACGTGTGCGGTGTACCAGTCCCGCTGCTTCATCAGAAATCGGCAGCTCGTACAAATGGGCAATCGGCGGCAGCAGCTCTTTGACTTCTTTAATCTTAATATCGTCGGTAGGGTATTGTTTGGTCATTGTTATTGCTTTCAAATTCAGATAAATCGAGGCATAGATTACCTTCTTTACCTGTTTTAAACAAGCCTTTTCCCAATTATTAAGCAATTTTATTTCAAAAAAATAATTTTTTTGTATTTTAAAGCATTAAAAATCATAAAATATAAAAATATAAGCAATAATATTTCTATCAATTAAATTTAAAAATCAAAATTGCCGACAATCCTCCCACCCGATGCGTCTCTAATATGTCTAATGTAATCAAATTTAAATAACAAAAACTCAGACAATAAAAATGCTCGGTATAACCGGATAGCAAACCCAATTCCGTATCGTATATATATGATATAGCCTCTCCCACTGCATATTCCCAAACCTCAAGCAAGCCAAGCCCATCCGAAATCCGTTAAAATACCGCATCCTTATTTTCAGACGACCTCAAACCATGTTGGTACTCGGAATCGAATCATCCTGTGATGAAACGGGCGTTGCGCTTTACGACACCGAACGCGGCCTGTTGGCGCACCATCTTCACACCCAAATGGCAATGCACGCCGAATACGGCGGCGTTGTTCCCGAACTTGCCAGCCGCGACCACATCCGCCGCGTCGTGCCGCTGACGCAGGGCTGTTTGCAGGAGGCGGGCGTTTCATACGACGACATCGATGCCGTCGCCTACACCCAAGGGCCGGGTTTGGGCGGCGCGCTTCTGGCGGGTTCGGGCTATGCCAACGCTTTGGCGTTTGCCCTGAACAAACCCGTCATTCCCATCCACCATCTCGAAGGTCATTTGCTCTCTCCGCTTTTGGCGGACGACAAGCCTGAATTTCCGTTCGTCGCCCTGCTGGTTTCGGGCGGGCATACGCAGTTTATGGCGGTGCGCGGCATCGGCGACTACACGCTGATGGGAGAAAGCGTCGATGACGCGGCGGGCGAAGCGTTCGACAAAACCGCCAAACTCTTAGGACTGCCCTACCCCGGCGGCGCGAAGCTGTCCGAACTGGCGAAGCTGGGCAATCCCAATGCCTTCTCGTTCCCGCGCCCCATGCTCCATTCGCACGATTTGCAGATGAGCTTCTCCGGTTTGAAAACCGCCGTGCTGACCGCCGTCGAAAAAGTCCGCGCCGAAAACGATGGCGAAATCCCCGAGCAAACGCGCAACGACATCTGCCGCGCGTTTCAAGACGCGGTAATTGACGTCCTCGCTGCCAAAGCCAAAAAAGCCTTGTTGGATACCGGTTTCAGAACTTTGGTCGTCGCGGGCGGCGTCGGTGCAAACTGGAAGCTGCGCGACGAATTTTCCCGCTTGAGCGTCAAAAAGCCGTCTGAAAAAGGCAAACCTAAGCCTAAGGAAGAAAAAATCAAAGTCTGTTTCCCACCTATGGAATACTGCACCGACAACGGCGCGATGATTGCCTTTGCCGGCGCAATGAGGTTGCAGGAGCGGCAGCCCGCAGGCGCATTCAACATCAAACCGCGCTGGCCGCTGTCGGATATTGTGAAATAGAGTATGGCAAAGACAAAAGGTCGTCTGAAAACTTGGGTTTGGATTTTCAGACGACCTTTTGACAAACAGGGAACGCGGATTATGCGTTGCCTTCTTGTTGTTGCTGGTACATGGCTTCGAAGTTGATCGGAGCGAGCAGTACGGGCGGGAAGCCGGCGCGGGTTACGCTGGTGGAAATGGCTTCGCGTGCGTAAGGGAAGAGGATGTTCGGGCAGGCTACGCCTAAGAGCAGTTGAACGTCTTCTTCAGGGATGTTTTCCAGACGGAAGATGCCGCTTTGGGTTACTTCGTTGAGGAACATGGTACGCTCGGCGTTGAGTTTGGCGGTTACGGTAACGGTTACGTCAACGTTGTAGTAGCCTTCTTCCAGCTTCTCGCTGTTGGTGGAAACGCGCATATCGACTTCAGGCTCGCCTTGTTCTAAGAAGATTTGGGGGGCGTTGGGCACTTCCAAAGACAGGTCTTTGACGAACAGACGCTCAATGCTGAATACGGGTTGCAATTCTTCGCTCATTTTGTTTTCCTAGTTGGGTTTAAAGTTACGGGTTTAATAAAGAATCCAGCCTGCCTTCGCGGTGCAGGCCGTACAAATCGGTGAAACCGCCGACGTGGGTATCGCCGATGAAAATTTGCGGTATGCTGCGCTGCCCGGAAAGCTGCTGCATTTCGGCAAAGGCTTCGGGGCTGCGGTCGACGCGGATTTCGTTGATTTCGGCGACGCCCAGCGAATGCAGCAGCTTTTTAGCCATGGTGCAGTAGGGGCAGAACGCGCCTGTGTACATCGTAACGGTTTGCATGATTGTTTTCAGAGTTCTAATGGGGTTCACTATATGGGCATATGGTTTATTTTACAATACTTGAAATCGGCTATTTTGCCTGAATCTTTGTTTTCAGGGCGTAAGGGCTGCCTGCCGCCCATGTGCCAAAACGCCGTTTTTAAAGTATGATAAACGGTAATCCGAACCGCTTTTGTCATTTATTTTCCACAAAACCGACGGCAAGCGGATGGTAGATTAAATTTGAGTCAGAACAGCAACACAATCAGCCGATCATTTTTCAGGTTTGAGCAAAGCAAAACCGGGCTGGTTCAAATTTAATCTACTATATTTCTTATTAAAAATCAGGAACTAAACAATGCTTTCAGGAATTCCTATCCCGAAGGACGCTATCCGTCCGCCCGAAACCGTGCTTGTTAACATTACGCCGCAGGAAACGCGCGTGGCGGTGTTGGAAGAAAACAATATCTGCGAGCTGCACATCGAACGCAACAGCGGCCACAGTCTGGTCGGCAATATTTATCTGGGCGTGGTGCGCCGCGTGTTGCCCGGCATGCAGAGTGCGTTCATCGACATCGGTTTGGAACGCGCCGCGTTTCTGCACATCGTCGATGTCCTCGAACAACGCCGCAACCCCGACGAAACCCAGCGCATCGAGCATATGTTGTTTGAAGGGCAGTCGGTTTTGGTGCAAGTCATCAAAGACCCTATCAACACCAAAGGCGCACGCCTTTCCACTCAAATTTCGCTGGCCGGACGTTTCCTCGTCCACCTTCCGCAGGAGGACCACATCGGCATTTCCCAGCGCATCGAAGACGATACCGAGCGCAACAGCCTGCGCGAACGCCTGACCAACCTGCTGCCCGAAGACGCGTGCCACGGCTACATTATCCGTACCAACGCCGAAAACGCCACCGACGAGCAGCTTCAGTCCGACATCCACTACCTGACCAAAGTGTGGGAACACATTCAAGAACAAGCAAAAATCCAGCCTCCGGAAACCCTGCTGTATCAGGATTTGCCTTTGAGCCTGCGCGTGTTGCGCGATATGTTCAGCCTCGACACGCAAAAAATTCTGGTCGACTCAACCGAAAACCACCGCCGCATGACCCGCTTCGCCGAGCAATACGTCCACGGCGCATTGGGCAGGATAGAGTTGTTCAAAGGCGAACGCCCGCTGTTTGAAACCCACAACGTCGAACAGGAAATCAGCCGCGCCCTGCAACCGCGCGTCAACCTCAACTTCGGCAGCTACCTGATTATCGAGTCCACCGAAGCCATGACCACGATAGACGTGAACACCGGCGGCTTCGTCGGTGCGCGCAACTTCGACGAAACCATCTTCCGCACCAACCTTGAAGCCTGCCACACCATCGCCCGCGAATTACGGTTGCGCAACCTCGGCGGCATCATCATTATCGACTTCATCGACATGGCGCAGGAAGCCCACCGCGAAGCCGTATTGCAAGAGCTTGCCAAAGCCCTCGCCTTCGACCGTACCCGCGTTACCCTCAACGGCTTCACCAGCTTGGGTTTGGTCGAATTGACCCGCAAACGTTCGCGTGAAAACCTCAGCCAAATCCTCTGCGAACCCTGCCCGTCCTGCCAAGGCAGGGGTCGTCTGAAAACGCCGCAGACCATCTGTTACGAAATCCAGCGCGAAATCGTCCGTGAAGCCCGCCGTTACGACGTGCAGTCCTTCCGTATCCTCGCCGCACCCAACGTCATCGACCTCTTCCTCGACGAAGAATCGCAATCGCTGGCGATGCTGATAGACTTTATCGGCAAACCGATTTCGCTGGCAGTCGAAACCGCCTACACGCAGGAACAGTACGATATTGTGTTGCTGTAATGACAAAAGGTCGTCTGAAAACGGAATCGGGTTTTCAGACGACCTTTTGGCAAGATTGGTAAACAATTCAGGTGCAGTATTCCTTTAGAAAAAATGTCCAGCATACTAAGCAAAACCCACGCCCAAGGAACCCGATAAAGTACGGAAAAACAACAAAAAGGTCGTCTGAAAACCCGATTCCGTTTTCAGACGACCTCCTGCTAAACCCTTCCTAATTTTCCCCTGCTATCCTCCCATTAATTAAGGAGAACACCATGCGCGTATTGCTTGCAGAAGACGACCACATGATTGCCCAAGCCGTAGCCGCCAACCTCAAAGACAGCGGCTATGCCGTCGATTGGGTCAAAAACGGCAGCCAAGTTTCTACCGCCCTTCAGGCACAGAACTACGACTTGCTGCTGCTCGACCTCGGACTGCCCGGCAAAGACGGGTTGGATGTTCTCACCCAAATCCGACACGAAGGCAGCAAAACCCCCGTCCTCATCGTAACCGCCCGCGACGACCTCCACAGCCGCCTCAACGGGCTGGACGGCGGCGCCGACGACTACATCGTCAAACCCTTCGACATGGCGGAGCTGCAAGCCCGTATGCGCGCCGTCCTGCGCCGCCACAGCGGCCACAGCCAAACCCTGCTGACCAACGGCGCACTTACCCTCAACCCCGCCACCTACCAAGTCGAAGTCAAAGGAGAAGACAAACCCGTCCTCCTGAGCAACAAAGAATTTGCCGTCCTCCAAGCCCTGATGATGCGCCCCGGCATCATCCTCTCCCGCAGCGACCTTGAAGACAAAATCTACGGCTGGGGCGAAGAAGTCGAGAGCAACGCCGTCGATTTCCTCATCCACGCCCTGCGTAAAAAGCTCGGCAAAGAACACATCCAAAACGTACGCGGCGTAGGCTGGCTAGTCGCAAAAGAGGTCGTCTGAAACCTCAATCCGCGCATCCATGCCCGCCCATGCCATAATTAATAACAAAACCTAAAACAGCCTTACCAAACACACTATGCATCACTTTATCCAGACCCTCAAACAATCCCTGCAAGTCCGTATCAGCATCGCCCTGATACTGATGTTCCTGCCTTTGTCCATCATCGCAGGCGCGTTCTCCTATTACCAAACCTACCATGAAGCCGAAGAGCTTCAGGACGACCTGTTGCGCCAAACCGCCGCCTACATCAACCCCAAAACCACCGACTACACACAAATAGGCAGCGAAAACCACATCCTCATCCAAACCTTCGGACAAGAAGACACCGTCCCCCTGTCCAACACACTCGGCGAAGGATTCCACACCATCAAAGGCGGCGTTGACGACGATGACGACGAATACCGCGCCTACGTCCGCCAAACTCCGCAAGGTAAAATCGCCGTACTCCAAGAAACCGAATACCGCGACGATCTCGCAGCCACCGCCGCCTACCAAAGCGTCCTCCCGCTGCTCATCGCCCTGCCCCTCATGATCCTGCTGACCGTGTGGATCACCTACCGCGCCATGCGTCCCGTTAAGACCCTTTCCGCCTCCCTCGGACAACGCCGTTCAGACGACCTCTCGCCGCTGGACGGAGAAGGCGTGCCCAGCGAAATACAAGGCTTCGTTACCGCCATCAACCAACTGCTGCAACGTACAGGCGAAAACATCCGCCGCCAGCAACGCTTCATCGCCGATGCCGCCCACGAACTGCGCAGCCCCCTGACCGCCCTCTCCCTTCAGGCAGAACGGCTCACCAAGCTGCCACAATCGGACGAAGCCCGCGAACAGACCGGACTCATCCTCCAAAGCATACAGCGCAACCGCCACCTGCTCGAGCAGCTCCTGACCCACGCCCGCGCCCAAGGCTCCGAAACCCAACGCAACCTGACCAACATCAGCCTGCAAGCCCAGTTCCGCCGCGTGCTGCAAGAACTCATGCCCCTCGCCCTCGACAAACAGCAAGACATCGGCGTCGCCGTCGAAAACGACCTGCGCATCCGAGCCGACGACACCGAAATCTACACCCTCATCAAAACCTTCACCGACAACGCCATCCGCTACACCCCCGCAGGCGGCCGCATCGACATAGGTTTCAGCGAGACCCCGACCACCCTCACCATCTGGGTGGAAGACGACGGCCCCGGCATCCCCGCTGCCGAACGCAGCCGCGTAACCGACGCCTTCTACCGCATACTCGGCACGGAACAGCAAGGCACCGGACTCGGACTCTCCATCGCCGACGCCATCGCCAAACGCTACGGCGGCAAACTCATCCTCACCGACAGCCGCAACTTCGCCCACGGCCTGCTGATACAGGCGGAACTCAACAAGCAACTGCTGCAAGCAGACTAAACAAAACAAAAAGGTCGTCTGAAATCCGTTTTCAGACGACCTTCTTTATTTTCCAAGCCGAATCAAGGCATCAACATGCCGCCGTTGACGTGCAGCGTTTGACCGGTGATGTATTTTGCTTGGTCGGAAGCGAGGAACAATACCGCATCGGCAATGTCCTGCGCTTCGCCGAATTTGCCCAGCGAAGTTTGCGCTTCGAAGGTTTTTCGGGTTTCTTCAGGCAGGGCGCGGGTCATGTCGGTGTCGATAAAGCCGGGAGCGACGCAGTTGACGGTAATGCCGCGGCTGCCGACTTCGCGCGCCATGGATTTGGAGAAACCGATCAAGCCCGCTTTTGCCGCGGCATAGTTGGTCTGACCGGCATTGCCCATCACGCCGACAACGGATGTGATGTTGATGATGCGGCCGGCACGCTGCTTCATCATGCCGCGCAATACGGCTTTAGAGGCGCGGAACACGGATTTGAGGTTAACCTGCATGATGTCGTCCCACTCTTCTTCTTTCATACGCATCAGGAGGTTGTCGCGGGTGATGCCGGCGTTGTTGACCAGAATATCCAGCTTGCCGAACACTTTTTCGATGTCGGCGATCAGGTTTTCAATGGTTTCGGGTTCGGCGGAATTCAATGCACGGCCTTCGCCGCCCCATTGCGCCAGACGTTCGCTAATTGCTGCCACGCCGCTTTCG
Source organism: Neisseria sicca (assembly GCF_017753665.1). NCBI lineage: Bacteria > Pseudomonadati > Pseudomonadota > Betaproteobacteria > Neisseriales > Neisseriaceae > Neisseria > Neisseria sicca. Next base: position 29,871 of record NZ_CP072524.1, on the reverse strand, counting down.
CTGGTCGCCGTACCGATGACTTTGGCACCTGCCGCCGCCAGTGTGTCGGCAATCGCCGCGCCGATACCGCGCGATGCGCCTATTACCAATGCGACTTTGCCGCTTAAATCTTGTGTGCTCATGTTTACTTCCTTGTTTTGGGAATGGAGTCTGTTGATTTCAGACGACCTTATAGCATAAATAGTGTGATGAATCTAATTTTTGAGGTCGTCTGAAACAAAATAAGAAGCCTCCGTATTGTCATTCCCGCACAGGCGGGAATGATAGTGCAGGCATTGCCTATTTTATCTGCTATATCGGCAAATTTCAGACGACCTCTCCGTTTATTCGGGCAGGGTTATTTTTTGATGGGGCGGTATGTCTAGAATATAGCGCAACCAGTTGCCGAAACTGTATTTTTGGTAGATTTCGGGCGACAGTTCGCAGTAGGGTTTGGCGACAAATTCTGCCAAACCATCCAAACTTTTACCATCCCAAACGAAGATGTTGTCGGGGTGGTAGAAATCGTATTTTTTGATTTCAGCGTTGGTGGTAATCAGTTTTTTGCGGTAACCGAGGGCTTCGAAGGGGCGGAACGAGAGGCCGTTGTGAACGGGCGTTTTGAAATCTATCAGGATTTTTGCCTGTTTGGCGGCTTCGAGGTTGTCTGCGAAACTTCTGACGCCGATGAAGATTTTGATGTTTTCCGTAGGATAAAAACGGCGGAGGGTATCGACGTCGGTATTCAGACAGCCGATATTGAAGTCGAGCTTCCAGCCCAGCGTTTCGGCCGCTTTGCCGAACGCGGAAATAATCGGGGCGCGGTCGGGCATATGCCAGCCGATGAAATAGAAATCGTTGGGCGGGTTTTCGGGCAGGTTGACGTCGTGATCGAAATAGAAGTTGGTGGTCGGCAGGAAAGGATGTTTCGAATTTCGCATATCGGCGGGATCAAAAACGTAAATACGGTCGAACTGGTCGGCGCAATCCCAAATGGCGGGGAAACGGTCGATGCCGTCCCATTGGTAGTTGACCATATTGCCATGACGGGTATGACGTTTAATCATATCCAGAAACTCAGGCGAGTAGATGTCGCCGCGGATAAACAGGGCGTAATCCGCCTTGCCGTACGCTGCCAGTTTGTTTTCGGCGTCTCGGATTAATTGAGCGGATTTAAAGTCTTTTTTGGCATTCTTGTCCCGCAGCACCAGTTGCCTGAATTTGACTTTCAGACGACTGGAAAGGGAAGGATAGCGGAAATTCAGGTTGTCCATGACGACGCTGACGACGTTGAAGCCGTGATGATTTAAGGCGGCTTCGATGACGCGGTAGATTTGGTTGTCGGAGGGCATCCCCAAGATAATCGTTTTTTGTTCGGTCGTCATGGTATCTCTTTATGATTCGTCTGATATGTCGAGGATTCGGCGAACCCAGTTGCCGAAGGCGTATTTGTTTTTTATTTCTTTGGAAACGGGATGGTAAGGTCGTCTGAAAAAGTCTTCCAATCCATCAAGGCTTTCTCCGTCCCAAATAAAGATGTTGTCGGGATGATAGAAGTCGCATTCCGTTACTGCCTGATTGCTGGTAATCAGTTTTTTGTCGAAACACAGGGCGTCAAATACGCGGAAAGACAAGCCGTAATTTTCAAATTGGACAAAATCGACGACTGCCAGACAGTTTTTGACCTTTTGCAGATTTTGCTCAAAGCTTAGGATGCTTTGTCTATTTAAATAGATAATGCCGTCGTTGCCAAAAATTTTGCTTGCACGGTCGTCTTTGCAGTAGATATGGAAATCCAAAGGCAATCCCAGCTTGCGTGCTTCATTAAGAAAAACGGAGGTTTGATGTTCTCTGCCTGCTTCGTAGCCGCCTAAAAAATAAAGACCTTCCGTTTTTCCGTTTCCCTCAATGGGAAAATCGAAATAGAAATTAGTGGTTGCTTTAAAACGGTGTTGGGGGTATTTCTCCACATCGTTTTTATTGAACACCCAGCAGCGGTCAAAATAGGGCAGATATTCGATGATGTCGGGGAAACGGTCGATACCGTCCCATTGGTAGTTGACACATACTTTGCTATGCTCACGAACAGCAGAAATAATTTCTTTGGGATAAATATTGGCGCGAATACAAAGAGCATAGTCTGCTTTGTTTCCCTCTAATGTAGCCAATTTTTCTACTATCTGCCCCCGGTAGCGGGAATATTTCAGTTTTTTCTTATAATCGCCGTCTTTTTTAATGTGTTTATGATACAAACCGAGAATACGGCAGCCTATGTGCGGATAGTATGAGTCCCTGTCGTCGTAACAGAGATTGATGACATTGAAGCCGTGGAAGCGCAGATTTTTTTCTATGCACTTATCCAACCCGTACATATATGGGGCGACCAGTATGATGGTTTTGTTCATGATTAAGATGTGATGCGGTTAATATCAAGTGCTTCAATGCAGTGAAAATTAGTTTAGACAAAACAACGCCGTACGGGTTCAAAGTTCATTCTCTGTCATTTTCAGATGACCTTTGCTGCCATCGAAAGGGTCGTCTGAAAACATCAATCTGCTTGGTTCGACAGTATTTCTTGATATAGTCCTGCCAATTCGTCTTTTTGTTCCGCAAAAGTCCGAATATGGCTTTTCGGCAGTTCAATGACTGCGCCGTCGTCCATTGCTTGATAGCGTTCGCAAACCTCGGCAATGGCGCGACTCAATTCTTCCACGCCGCTGTCAAACGGAATGACCGTGCCGTTTTCGCCGTCGATAATGTCTTCGGACACACCGCCCGCGTCAGTAGCGATTACCCAAACATCACGCAACACTGCCTCTCTGACCGTCAGCCCGAAACTTTCTTTCCATTGGGTCGGGAACAACAAAACATCGATTTCCGAGAAGAAGTGGTCGATGGTATCTTGGCTGTAAGCAGGTTCGATGCGGAAGCGTTCCACGCCGTCGAAATCGCTGTCAAAAAACGAACGCGCACCAAGGTTGAGCAGATTGTCCACGACAACCAGTTCGGTATTGGGGAAACGGTGTTTCCTGAAAGCTTCCAAAATCAGATGAACGCCTTTGATTTTGGTTTTCCCGCCGACATAGCCGAAGCGGATAACGTCTTTTTTCCGTTTGGATATTTGACCCAAGGGGCGGGTAACGCCGTTTTTGTTGACGAGGACGTTCCTGCCCAAAGTTCTTTCATGCAGTTCGGCAAAATATTTGCTGGGCGCAAGCAGAATATCGATTTTCGACAGGGCGCGGGCTATGGTTTTGCTCCGTTCGTCTTCGGTATTCCATTGCTCGCGGAAGACTTCATTTTCGTCAAGCATGAACTGGTTCGGACAAATCCACCATGCGTCATGCAGGGTAACGAGGGTTTTGACACCAGCTTCCCGACAAATATCTACCATACCGACACCCATGCTTTGAATGCAGTGGATATGGGCGATGTCGGGCTGTACAAGTTCGATGATGTCTTTGACAGCTGCATCAAAACGCAGGTTTTCGTGGGCGGCTGCATCTTCTGAGGGAACGGCAACGCCGAAAACGGTTACTTTGCCGTATTCGTAACGGATAACGCTGTACGGCGGCAGCCAGCTCTTCATCGGCAAAGTCGTTACCGCATATATTTCGTAGGTTTCTTCATCGGCAAGCAGTTTGTTCAGTTGTTCGGCAACGATGGTCGCCCCGCCAAACGATTGAGGATGATAGAAAACGTTAAACGATAAGACTTTGGTCTTCCCTTTTGCGGCAGATTCAAAACGGACGGCAGGTGCAAGCTGCGTGCTGCCGATGGCTTGCGGGCTGTATGTTTCCGTGACCGTACGGTATGCCGCCTGCGCCATACTGTCGCGCAGCTCGGGATTTTGAATCAGAGTGTCGAACGCTTCATGCCATTGCTGTTCGTTGTCTGCCAGAAAGCCGTTTTCACCGTTGACAATCACATCGGCAAAAGCCGCCCTTGGCGAGCATACGGACGCCACTTTGGTAATCGAGGCTTCAAGGTATTTGATATTGCTCTTGGCATCGTTGAAAACGAAGTTTTCCAAAGGTGCGATGCTGATGTCGCATTCGGACAAATAAGTCAGGTATTCCGTATAGTTGCAAAATGGGATGCGCTCGATTTGGCTTTGTACTTCATCGAAATATTCGGGCAGCTCCAAATATCCGATGATTCTGAACCTGACATTCGGATTTTCTTTCAATATGTTGGCAAGTGCGGGAGCGGCTTCCAAGAAGTCGATGTTGTGCGTTTTGGTGCCAGAACCGTAAATAATCCGAATCAAACCGTCTTCTTGTTTTTTCAGACGACCCTCAATGCTGCGTGCCGCTGCCAGCGTTTCATCATCCAACGCGTTTTCAACCACATAAACGGTTTCCAAACCTGCTTCCTTCATGGCTTTTGCCAGCCCGGAAGTCGAAGCGATACCTTCGTCGCACGCCAACATGGCTTGACGGTAAAGTTTCGCGCCGTTGATTACGCCCTCTCTTTCTGCCGGTTCAAGCAAGTTGATGGTGCTGCTGGTTTTCAGGACGTCTTCGTCAAAAACCAGATCATCCACTTCCCATAATGTTTTGATGTTCAGACGACGGCATTCCGCAATTAAATCCATTACGCTGTCAAAACCGGGAACGCGGTAGAAAATCACCAAACTTGCCAAAGAAATCTGTTTCTTGGCTTCGTTGCTGTCCATCCATGAAGTCACGGAACAAGGAATACCCAGCTCTTCAAGCATTTCCTGCTTTTGGATAACGCGGTATTTTTTGCATTGCGGAATACTAAGTTCGGCAATGATGGCAACTTTAGGCGCAAGCGTGTCGGCAGCATGTTTGGACAGCCGCTGGATAAACGTTTGCGGAATCGGGTCTGCCTGAATCGAATGCTCAAAAGCCGATGCAGAACTGACGGCTTTCAATATCTGTTTCACGCTTTTAATCGAATGGGTTTGCTTGTAATGGCGGCGTAAAAACTGATATGCCTTGCCGATACTGCCCTTCTCGCGTACCAAAAAACGGAAGCCTTTGCGGTAGCGGTTGGCAGAGCTGATGGCCTGTTCGGTTTTAACGAAAGGCTTGAATACCTTAACCGTCCACAACCCTTTGTATTTTGCCAATCGTTGACTTTCCTGACGGATGTGCTGCTCCAATAAAGCACGGTTTTCATTGAGTCCGTGTATGGTTTGCTCGAACGATTGCCTGTTTTCATTCAAGGTATGGATGGTGTGTTCGAGCGACTGTTTTTCCTGCTGCAAGGTATCGATTTGTTTTTTCAGCAGTTCGATTTGTTTTTCTTGTTCTTTCGATTGCTCTTCTGCTGCCTGGCTGCGCACCATCAACTGCATCAACATGTCGATTTGCTGTTGCAGAGACTCGGTCTGCTTGGCAGACAGTTCGGTTTGTTGCAGCAGTTTTGCCATTACATGCTGCAATTCTTGGTTTTGATTTTGCATATTGGTATTGTCTTCTCGCAATTGAAGGTTTAGCTCGGATAAAGATTGGATTTGTTGTTCTAGTAAGGATATTTTTTGAATACAGTCGGAATATCCCAAATGATATTGCATAAACAGCGCGCGGTTTTTTTCGTAGACTTTTTGCCAGTCTTCGCGGTTTAAATCAGGATTTTGCTCCAAGCGGTTGATCAGCGATGACCCGTCACGGCGTTTACGGTAGCGGAACAACACTTCCGGAATGCGGATAACGGTTCCGCCGTTGCTTAAGAGGCGTATCCAAAAATCCCAGTCTTCATGTGTTGTCAGGTTTTCATCAAATCCACCCAAGGCAGCAAAATCTTCAGCGCGGTGCATGGAGACGGATGAAGGAAAACGGTTGCCCGTCAACAGGCTTTCCAAACCGTCATAATCCGGCAGATTCCACAAACCTTCTTGCGCATCAAAATATTCTGCCAACGGATACACCAGCTTACAGTCGGGATTGTTTTCCAAAACCGTGACGCATTTTTCGATGTAATCCGGCAGGATGAGGTCGTCTGAATCAAGAAACAGGAAGTATTTACCCCCCGCCAGTCGCGCTGCATGGTTTCGAGCGGCGGCAACGCCTTGATTGTTTTGTACGGCGTAACGTATGGCGGGCTTGTCTGCCAAAAACTCCCTCAAATAATCGGCGTGTTCCGGGTCGGAGCCGTCATCAACAATGATGATTTCAAAATTCTGATGGCTTTGGCTAAGGACGGACTGGATGGTTTCTACAATGTATTCCTTACAGTTGTAGTAAGGGATCATCACGGAGACGGTGGGGGACTGGGCTTGATGATTCATGCGGATAGTTCCTTTCTGTCTGTTCGGCAGCCTTCCTTGTCTTGCAGCTCGGTGTTTTCAGACGACCTCTTAGGCAAATCGCCCTTCAACTGACCGACAGGTCGTCTGAAAATCAACCTGCCACCTGCTTCGGCATATTACGCAGCATGGCATAGTAGCCGTTTTGCGCCATCAATTCATCGTGGGAACCTTGCTCAACTATATGACCGTCGTCCATGACAATAATGCGGTCGGCTTGCTCGACAGTGGTCAGGCGGTGGGCGACGATGATGCTGGTACGGTTTTCCATCAAGCGTTCAAGGGCTTGTTGGACGAGGCGTTCGGATTCGTTGTCCAGCGCGCTGGTGGCTTCGTCCAAAAGTAAGATGGGGGCATCTTTCAGAATGGCGCGGGCAATGGCGACACGTTGACGTTGACCACCGGAGAGCTGATTGCCGTTTGCGCCTATCGGTTGATTCAAACCATGCGGCGAGCTTTCAACCAAATCTTGCAAATTCGCGGCTTTGAGGGCTGCCAATACTTCTTCTTCAGTGGCATCGGGACGGCTGTAACGGACGTTTTCCCAAAGCGTGCCTTCAAACAAAAAGACATCTTGCGAAACAAGGGCGAACTGGGAGCGCAGGTTGTCGAGTTTGATGTCTTCGATATTCACATCATCCAAATAAACCGCGCCCGAGCTCGGTTCGACAAAACGCGGAAGCAGGTTGACGGCAGTAGATTTACCGCTGCCTGAGCGGCCGACCAGGGCTACGCGTTCGCCTTTGCGGATGTCGAGATTGAAACTGTCCAAGGCTTTTTTACCGTCTGCGTGGTAGCGGACATCGACGTTATCAAATTTCAGACGACCTTCGACATTGGTCAGGATTTTTGTACCGTTATCTTTTTCAGGCTCGGTATCGAGGAATTGGCAAACGGCATCAGAAGCAATAAACATAGTCTGCATGGGGATGCTGATGTTCGCCAAGTTTTTGATCGGGCTGAGCATTTGCAACATGGCAACGATAAATGCCATAAATTCGCCGATGGTGGTATGCCCCTGCTGACTCTGCCAAAGGGCAATAAAGATAACGACGGCCAAAGCAAACGAAGCAATCAGTTCGCTGAACGGGGAACGTGCCGCAGTCGCTTGAGTGATTTTTTTACCGAGACGGACGATGGTGTCGTTGACAGCGGTGAAACGTTCGGCAGCCTGACGTTGGCCGCCGAAGAGTTTGACCACGCGGTGTCCTTGATGGACTTCGTTGACGACATTGTTCATGGTACCGATACTGAGTTGCGCTCCCGCAATAATGTCTTTCAGACGATTACGGTAATAGCGGGACAACAAAGACAGCAGCGGGAACATCAGGGCGACGACCAAGCTGAGCTGCCAGTTCAAATAAAGCAGGACGCAGACCAAACCGATGACAATCATGGTGTCGCGGGTCAGCACGATAAATACATTGCTGGCGTTGCTGATGGATTGTTCCGCCATTTGAACCATATTCATCAAAACCGTACCGGACGGGGTTTCCTGATGGAATTTGGAAGAAAGTTGCAGCATCTTGGCAAACATATCGCGGCGCAGATGACTGATTGCCATGACGGAAACCCAAGTCAAGAGATAGGTACTGACATAGCGGCTGATGCCTCGAATAATGACCAAAAAGATAAAAAATACCGGTACAACCCAGACTTTGTTAGGCGTACCCCAAATCAGGTAGGTAAATTGGTCTTTCCAGTTTTGCAGCGTGGCGACGATGCCGCCTGCGGTATTGAGTTCGGGCGGAGCTGAAGGCGGGGCGAAGCCTTGGTTGACCAAGGGGGCAATGAAGGCGGCAAGATAGCTTTCGGTGGCGGCGACGCCGAAGATAGCAATTAACGCAAAAATGATGCGTGTTTTATAAGGGCGGATATAAGCCATCAAGCGCATGAAGCTGCGCGAATCTTCTTGGGTAAACAGGCCGAAGGTCAGTTTTTCTATCATTGGCTCGGTGTTCCAGATTAATGCAGATTGAATATTTTATTAATCTGTCGGATTGGTAAAGCCTATGATTATATCGCAATGAAGTTACCGATGCGACGAAATTGCTGTTTTTAAATGAATAACAATTTTTATTTCTGTAAAGTTTTTTCAGACGACCTTAAATGTTCAAAATAAATTGATAGTGAACTGGAATGTATAGTGGATTAACTTTAAATCAGGACAAGGCGACGAAGTCGCAGACAGTACAAATAGTACGGCAAGGCGAGGCAACGCCGTACTGGTTTAAAGTTAATCCACTATAAAAATCTCCCTGTTGCTATTCCCTTCCCTATCCGAACACAACCGACAGACATTAAAAAACGACCTTTCATTAAGAAAGGTCGTCTGAAACATAAAAGGCGGCAAGTTTAATGCGCTTCGATAAAGGCAGCAACTTGTTCGGAATTGGTCAAAGCGCTGCACACGGCTTCTTTGTTGATACGTTTTGCCAAACCTGCCAACACTTTGCCCGGTCCGCATTCGGCTGACTCGGCAATGCCTTCAGCAACCAGCGCATTGACGGTTTCCGTCCAGCGCACAGGGCTGTAAAGTTGGCGGACAAGTGCGTCTTTGATTTTCTCTGCATCATCGTAAGCGGCAACATCGGCATTATGGATGACGCGGATTTGCGGTTTTTTGATTTCGACGGTTTTGAGTGCTTCGGCAAGTTTCTCTGCGGCAGGTTTCATCAGGCTGCAATGAGAAGGAACGGATACGGGCAGTGGCAGCGTGCGTTTGGCTCCTGCTTTTTTCGCAGCGTTCATGGCGCGCTCGACGGCGGCGGCATTACCCGCGATCACGACTTGTCCGGGCGAATTGAAGTTGACGGCTTCGACCACTTCGCCTTGCGCGGCTTCTGCACAAATGGCTTTAACCTGTTCGTCTTCCAAGCCAAGGATCGCCGCCATCGCACCTACGCCTTGCGGTACGGCAGACTGCATCAGTTCGGCACGCAGGCGGACGAGTTTGACTGCATCTGCAAAATCCAATGCACCGGCGGCAACGAGTGCGGTGTATTCACCGAGACTGTGGCCGGCAACGACGGCAGGCGTTTTGCCACCCGCTTCAAGATAAGCACGGTAAACGGCAACGCCGGCGGCAAGCATGATAGGCTGCGTATTCACAGTTTGCCCGATGAGGTCCGCATCCGTACCGTTAATCATCGCCCACAAATCCTGACCCAAGACGGCAGAAGCTTCATCGAAGGTGTTTTTTACGACCGATTGTCCTGCGAAGCCGTCCATCATATTGAGGCTTTGCGAACCCTGACCGGGGAAGAAAAATGCAAAAGACATGATATTCCTTTGTTTTGGTTTAGTTTTTCAGAAAATTCGTCAGAGGATTATCGGCGTAATGTATCAGCAGGGCATAGGTAATGGCAACATTTATTGCCACCGTCAGCCAGAAAATCTGAACAAAAGGAACTTTCTTGGTTTTGTGGCGGAACGCGGCGCGCGCGACCAATGCACCGGGCCAACCGCCCAGCAGGCTGAATGCATGCAGCTTGTTTTCAGGGATGCGGTTTTGGTATTCGTTTTTACGTCTGATTTTGCGCGCGGACTCTATCGCCGTCTGCTTGTCCTGTTGATAGAGGATGAAGGCGGCAATACTGATAAGGACGTAAATGAAAAACAGTTTATTGGAAAGTACGGCGACAACGGTCAAGAAAACGACGGCGATGACGCTGTTGATCAGGAGTGCCTGCATATCGATATTAAGCCTGTTGTAGTCGGGTGGCAATTCGTCAAACAGGAATGCTTCGTCGCCCAGCCGGACAACCTTGACGGCTTGTTGGCGGTTGCCTTCTATTGGGCGGTTGCAGTAGAAACTGACGCGCTGTCCTGTTTGCGGACGGCTGGTATTGTAATGGTACGCGCTGATGTGGAAGAAAATATTTTGAGACTCGTCGCCGAAACGGATAAAGCCGTAGCCTTTGGCATCGTCCCATGCGGTAATCGTACCGCTCATGACCTGATTGGGCGGCAGCAGATTCTTTTGGGCGGATTTCGGAGCGGGATAACGGGTTTCGGCAACCAACGGCTGCTCGATTTTTGCTTGAACTTTCGGGCCGTGCTCCGGACGGGAAAAGTGTACGGTTTGAACATTTTCTTTTTTCGCGGGCGCAGCGTGTATCGACTCAGGCTCGGGTTCGGATTCGGGCGTACTGCGGATAACGGCATTGACCAGCAGCCACTGTCCGTTGGGATGACGGCGGAGCGTGCCTTCAAGGCGGTTGCCCGCCCGAGGCGTACGGGTTTGGTCGGCAAGAAACTGTCCCAGCACAAACACAGGCTGCCCTTCGTTTGAAACATCCATTTCATAACCACCATTCTTCGACCAATCCCAGTCGGTCAGTGTAATAACCACACTATCATTGTTTTTATAACCCGGATTGACACGCTCGACATCCCTTGCGACGGCGCGGTTGTTTTCCGTTTCAATTTGAAAGCTGACGCGGTGTCCGGTTTCAGGTTCTTGATAATCGGGGTGGAGGGATTGGCGGTTAGCAAAGATGCGTTGCGAAGATTCGTCGCAAATAATGGAGCCGCGGCTCATTTCCCCGAACCAATGGGCGATTGTCCCGTAATGTTTATTATGGTTCATTTTATTTTTATATTAGGAAAAAATATATTGGATAACCAGTTTTCCAATTATACCGATTTATCATAATTTATGCAGAATTTAACCATAATGAATAAAAGGTCGTCTGAAACAGTGTCGGTTTGAGGCAACTGCACGTTTTCAGACGACCTTTTTTGCGTGAAAAGAATTAGGAGGTATCTACAAGCATCGAGTTGTGCATTTGAAAAATAAATTGACGCATACAAAAAGCTTTTCCCCTTCCCTGCTTCAATGTAATCAAATGAAAAACTCCCCTCTTAACCTCTATCAAAAAACTGACCAAAATCCAAAATAACTTATTGAAAAATTATAAAAAACATAAGAGAATGGACATCTTCGCACCCGAAGAAAATCTTTACATTATCCTTTACATTGTCCATAAACGAGCTTAGGGAAATATCATGACATACCTATCACGCGCCTTCTCTTTGTCTATCCTCGCAGTCGCACTTGCCGCCTGTGGCAGCAGCGGTGGAGACTATCCCTCAACCCAAGCAGCAAATAACGCCAAACCGCAAACGCCTGCAACCACACCAGCCGCAGATCAATCAGGTGGCAGCAACGGCGATTCACCTACAACCCAAGCAGCAGACAACACCAAACCGCAAACGCCTGCAACCACACCAGCTGAAAACCAATCAGCAGGCAACGTTCCAAAAGAACCGACTTTAACTGTAACAACCATGCCGAATGGAAGTGCCAAGCGGATTTACGAACTGCCTTACTCGACAGTTACAGGCATTACAGAAATGAAGCTGCAAGCTGACGGCTACACTGGAGAGGTTACAGATATCCAAATCAGCGGCACCCCGACACTTGAGTCAGCCTTGCCTAAGATGGGCAAGGTGGTTTATAAGGGTATGGCTTTTAACAACTCCACCAATCCCCAAGATGCTGAAATTGTCGCCGGTGCGCGTCCAGGGTATTTGGTATACACCATCGATTTTGACGAACGTACCGGTCATGGGGAAATTTCTGCGCTTCAATTAGATTACGGAGAATTCATACTGGGAAAAGGCAAGCTTGAAAAAATCAATCTGGACGGACAGGAAGTCATGGGTGTACGAAGCAATGTTGATGTTTATAAAGGTACCTTCATAGATAACCAAAGACTTGTTCCTGCCGGTGATTACGAACTGGGCGTTTTCGGTCCGAATGCCGACTCGATTGCAGGAAAACTCAAAAATTCGGCCTTCGATATCGGTTTCGGCGGTACGCGGGACGGTAAATAAATACCCTTTACGAGGCAGAAAAATCATACGGTAAATGCCATCTGTGTCTGATCGAACAGCGCATTTTTTGGACTTTCATAAGGTCTGAATGATGAAAGGTCGTCTGAAAACCAAAGCAGCAGGTTTTCAGACGACCTTTCATATTTTAAGCGGATATAGGGCTGGTCATCTTCTTTTGATATGACACTTGCCGTCTGCCTTCCCGCACAGGCAGGAATTCATCGGCAAGCTCAAGAAATCTTTGTTTGAAAGGAAATTGCTGCAATTCAAAAATGGATTCCCGCCTGCGTGGGAATAACGACATGGATAACCCCTGCTTGAATTTCACTACGGACACGCATCCATCAAAAAGGTCGTCTGAAACCGCACCAACGCAGTTTCAGACGACCTCTTAAGTTTTTCAAACAAACAAAAAATCAGTATTTCACCAACACCGCGCCCCACGCGAAGCCGCCACCTATGCCTTCGAGCAACAGGTTTTGTCCGCGCTTGATTTGACCATTTTGGATGCCGACATCGAGCGCGAGCGGGATGGAAGCGGCGGATGTGTTGCCGTGTTCCTGTACGGTCAGGATGACTTTTTCCATGTCCAGACCCAAGTGTTTGGCGGTGGCGTCGATGATGCGTTTGTTGGCTTGGTGCGGTACGAGCCAGTCGATTTGATCGGGGGTATAACCTGCCTCGCTGATGACTTCGTCGGCGATTTTTGCGAGCATTTTGACCGCGAATTTAAACACGCCCGGTCCGTCCATTTTGACGTAGGGCGAACCACAAACTTGCCCGTTGGCGATTTGACCGGGTACGTTGAGCAGGTCGAGATAATTGCCGTCTGCTTTGAGTTTGCTGTGGATGATGCCCGCTTCGTCGGACGCGCCTAATACTACTGCGCCTGCGCCGTCGCCAAACAAAACGCAGGTCGTGCGGTCGTTCCAATCCACGATGCGGCTGAACGTTTCCGCGCCGATGACCAAAGCCTTTTTCGCCATGCCGCTTTTGATGTAGGCGTTGGCGGTGGACAGGGCGTACATAAAGCCCGCGCAGACTGCCTGTACGTCAAATGCGGGGCAGCCGTTTGCTATGCCGAGTTTTTGTTGAACGATGGTCGCAGTGGACGGGAACTGCATATCGGGGGTGGCGGTCGCCACGATAATCAAATCGATTTCATCGGCAGCGACACCCGCTGCAACCAGCGCGCGGTGCGATGCTTCGGCGGCGAGGTCGCTGGTTTTTTCGCCTTCGTCTGCAATATGGCGAAACTTGATGCCGGTACGGGTGGTAATCCACTCGTCGGACGTATCGACTTTTTTCGCCAAATCGTCGTTGCTGACGCGGTTGGCGGGAAGATAGCTGCCGGTACCTAAAATTTTGGCGTATTGCATGTGAAGGCCTTTGAGCGTTGATTCGGATAATCGGCTATTGTAAGCGAAAACGGATGAATTGCCCAACGCCGCGAAGGCGTAAAACAGGTAAAGCGCGCAATGGTTTGAAAAACAAATATAAACATATGATTTCAATGAAACTTACTTTTCAGACCATCTAAAAATTTACGTTTCCATATCCCGTTTTCAGACGACCTCGATTACACAAAATCCCCCCAAAGCGTCTGCATCGCCGCAATCGCCGCCAGCGAAGCGGTTTCCGTCCGCAGAATCCTCTTGCCCAGCGTTACCGACTGAAATCCCGACTCAAACGCCATCCTCTCCTCCTCGTCCGTCCAGCCACCTTCCGGCCCCACCATAAAAATCAGGTCGTCTGAAAACGGCTTGACGGCACGCAAACTTTGGGCGCGGTTCAAACTCATCAACAGCTTGGTCGTTTCAGACGACATCTGTTTCAAAGCCTCGCGGTAAGGCAGCAACGGGCGCACTTCCGGCACCATATTCCTGCCGCTTTGTTCGCAGGCAGACACCACAATTTCCTGCCAACGCGCCACCCGTTTGTCCGCCCGTTCGCCGCTCAGGCGCACGACGCAGCGTTCGCTGATTACCGGCTGAATCGCCATCACGCCCAGCTCCACGCTTTTCTGCAAAGTAAAATCCATACGTTCGCCGCTCGATACCGACTGCACCAGCGTGATTTTCAGCGGCGATTCGTTGTCCGCCTCCTCCTCGCGCAACACCTCCGCGCAGGCACGGCGTTTTTCCAAAACATCCAAACGCGCAGGATATGCCTTGCCATTGCCGTTAAACAAAACGACCTCTTCCCCGCAGCGCACACGCAAAACATTTAAATGACGCACAACATTATCAGGCAGTTCAACGACTTGCCCCGCATATAAAGCATCAGGCAGATAAAATCTGGACATGGTTCTTCAAGTGAAAACGGATATAATAACGCGATTATACGATTTCGCACCCCAACCGCAAAAACAAGGACAAAAAGTGTTACACCGATTGCAAAAAGTCGTCCGGCACATCGCGCAAACCGAAGTCATGCCGCGCTTCCTGAATACCCCGTCGCACCGCAAAGAAGACGGCTCCATGCTCAGCGAAGCCGACCTTGCCGCCCAAACCGCCTTCGCCGCCGCCCTGCCCTTGTTGATCGACAGTCCCATGCTCGGCGAAGAAATGAGCGTGCAGGAACAAACCACCCTTTGGAAAATGCACGCGCATACCGACGGGCTGTGGGTCGTCGACCCCATAGACGGAACCAACAACTTCGTCAACGGACTGCCCCATTTCGCCGTTTCCGTCGCCTTCGTCAAAAACGGCCGCGCCGAACTCGGCATCATCTACAACCCCGTCAGCGGCGAATGTTTCTACGCCGAACGCGGCAAAGGCGCATACCTCAACGGAACACAACTTCCCCTGCGCACCGTCGACAAAAAACTCAGCGAAGCCATCGCAGGCGTCGAAATCAAATACCTGCGTTCCGGCAAACTCACCAGCCGCATGAGCACGCTCGCCCCCTTCGGCACCATCCGCAGCATGGGCAGCAGCACGCTCGACTGGTGCTACCTCGCCAGCGGACGCTACGACGTTTACGTCCACGGCGGACAAAAACTGTGGGACTACGCAGCCGGCGCGCTGATTTTCGAAGAAGCAGGCGGCAACCTGTCCACTTTGGAAGGCGACGACTTCTGGAGCGGCGAACACGTTTTCAAACGCTCCGTCATCGCCGCCCTACAACCCGCCCTGTTCGAGCGTTGGGAAAAATGGATACGGGAGAACCAGTAAACCCGTTTTAACAAATACAGCGGAATTGAACAAAACAACGATAGAAATTATGAAAAGGTTTTTCAGACGACCTTTTTGACATCAATCCACCTATTTCAAAGCAATCGAACTGATGAGCAGACCCTCCGTTATTTTCATTGATGTGGACGACACTCTTGTCAGAAGCGTAGGCAGTACGCGTATCCCCATGCCCGAAGTCATCCGCCAAGTCCGCCGCCTGCATGAAAACGGGCATATGCTTTACCTTTGGAGCAGCGGTGGAGCCGACTACGCCCATCGCAGCGCAGAAGAATTAGGCATATCAGAATGTTTCCAAGCATTTTTACCCAAACCGAACGCCTATATCGATGATCAAGCGGTACACGAATGGCGGTTTTGCACCCACTTCCTTCCCATCAACAGTGGGCAAATTGACCAATAGCCTCAACAGCGGCATTTTGTCGGACAGAATGAAAATGCAATTGCCGTGTATCCCTGTACATCTCTTGTACAAAAAGGTCGTCTGAAAATAGTTTTTCAGACGACCTTTGTTCACATTATTTATTTCCCGAATCAATGCCTAAAATGGCGAACGCCTGTTACCACCATGGCGATGCCGTGTTCGTCGGCCGCATCAAAAACTTCCTGATCGCGCATCGAGCCGGCGGGATGGATGATGGCTTTGATGCCTTGTTCGGCGATGACGTCCACACCGTCGCGGAATGGGAAGAAGGCATCGGAGGCGGCGCATGCGCCGTTTAAGTCCAAGCCTGCGTCCTGCGCTTTGCGGGCGGCGATGCGGGTGCTGTCCACGCGGCTCATTTGACCTGCGCCGATGCCGTAGGTTTGACCGCCTTTGCCGAACACGATGGCGTTGGATTTGACGTATTTGGCGACGTTCCAGACAAACAGCAAATCATTCCACTCCTGCTCGGTCGGTTGGCGTTTGGAGACGACTTTCAAATCGGTGCGGCTGATGCGGTGGATGTCGGGCGTTTGTACCAACAGTCCGCCGCCGACGCGTTTGAGTTCAAAGCGGTTTGCGCCTGCTTCTAGAGGCACTTCCAATACGCGCACGTTTTTCTTGGCGGCGGCGATTTCGAGGGCTTCGGCGGTGAACTTCGGCGCCATCAGGACTTCCATAAATTGATTGTCGGTAATCTGTTTCACGGTTTCGCCGTCCACTTCGCGGTTGAAGGCGATGATGCCGCCGAACGCGCTGGTGGTGTCGGTGGCGTAGGCGAGTTTGTAGGCGGTCAATGTATCGGCTGCAACGGCGACGCCGCACGGATTGGCGTGTTTCACAATCACGCAGGCGGGTGCGTCGAAGGATTTGACTGCTTCCCATGCGGCATCGGCATCGGCGATGTTGTTGTAGGACAATTCTTTGCCTTGGAGCTGTTTGTATGCGGCGAGGCTGCCTGCGGCGGGATAAACATCGCGGTAGAAAGCGGCGCGCTGGTGCGGGTTTTCGCCGTAGCGCATGTCTTGTACTTTAATCCAGCTTTGGTTGAACTGGCTTGGGAACTCGCCGATTTCGGGCGTGCCGCTCAAGACGTCGTCTGAAAGCGAGGTTAAGTAGTTGGAAATCATGCCGTCGTATTGGGCGGTGTGGCTGAACGCTTTGCGCGACAGGTTGAAGCGGGTTTTGTCGCTCAACGCGCCGCCGTTGGCTTCCATTTCGGCTGCGACGGCGGGAAAGTCGGCGGTATCGGTAACGATGGCGACGTGTTTCCAGTTTTTCGCGGCGGAACGAACCATGGTCGGGCCGCCGATGTCGATGTTTTCAATCGCGTCTTCCAGCGTGCAGTTTGGTTTGGCGATGGTGGCGGCGAATGGATAAAGGTTGACGCACACGAGGTCGATGTTGCCGATGCCGTGCTCTTCCATCTTGGCGACGTGTTCGCCCAAATCGCGCCGCCCCAAAATACCGCCGTGGATTTTCGGATGCAGCGTTTTCACGCGACCGTCGAGCATTTCGGGAAAACCGGTGTAGTCGGCGACTTCAATCACGGGAACGCCCGCATCGGCAAGCAGCTTCGCCGTTCCGCCGGTGGAGAGGATTTCGACACCGAGCTTGTGCAGGGTTTGGGCAAATTCGACGACGCCGTTTTTGTCGGACAGGCTGATCAGGGCGCGTTTGATGGAAGGCATGGGGATTCCTTTTAAGCAGATTTATAACTGGAAACAAACACTTTCAGGGGCGGTATTATCCCCCAGTTTTGAAGTTTTAGCAGCAGTTTTCTGGAAAAATTGTTGACAATTTTTTCGATAAAAAAGGTCGTCTGAAAACCGTGTTCATAAGTTTTCAGACGACTTCGCATATCCAACCACTTAACATTTTTAAATAGTTTTAAAATTTCATACAGTTAAATCTTGCATACATTAACAAACAGCCATAGAATGCAAAATCGGTCGGATTGCATAATCTGCCCTACAAAGTCCAAATTCCGAGTTACCCAGGAGTCATCCAATATGTACAGAAAATTCCTCTGCATTTTTGCAACCGCAGCCTTGGCAGCCGGCTGTGCGACCGAGTCTTCCAAAACCATCGAAGCCGTCAAAGTCAGCAGCTACAATACCCCTTATCACGGTGCGCGCGCGCCTATTTCCATCGGGAGCTTCGACAACCGCTCCACTTACCAGCGCGGCGTATTTTCCGACGGGGAAGACCGTTTGGGCAGTCAGGCGAAAACCATTTTGCTGACCCACCTGCAACAGACTAACCGTTTCAACGTACTCAACCGTACACAATTGAGCGCGCTGAAGCAGGAAGCAGGCATCGGCGGCAAAACTCAAGCCCTTAAAGGTGCGGATTATGTGATTACCGGCGATGTAACCGAGTTTGGCCGCAAGGATGTCGGCGACCATCAGCTTTTCGGGATTTTAGGACGCGGCAAATCCCAAGTCGCCTATGCCAAAGTAGCGTTGAACGTCGTGGATGTACGCACTTCCGAAGTGGTTTATTCAGCGCAGGGCGCAGGGGAATTTTCATTGTCCAACCGCGAAGTCGTCGGCTTTGGCGGCACTGCGGGCTACGATGCGACGCTGAACGGCAAAGTATTGGATCTGGCCATCCGCGAAGCAGTCAATAATTTGGTTGCCGGCATCGAAAGCGGTGCTTGGACGCCTGCCCGCTGAAAGGTCGTCTGAAATGGACAAACTCATCAAAACAGGCTGCCTGGGCGCATTCTGCCTGCTGCTGGCCGCATGCGGCAGCCCTCAGCAGACCCTTTATTATTGGGGAAACAACAATGCCGATGTTTACGAACGCCTCAAAAGCGACGGCAAACCCCTAGGCGAACAAATCGACGCAATGGAAAAATATTTCCAGAAAACCCGGAGCGAAAATAAAAAAGAAGCACCCGGCACACACGCTCATTTGGGAATGCTGTTGAGCGAGGCGGGGCAGGATCAGTCGGCAGCGGAACACTTCGAAACCGAAAAACGCCTGTTCCCCGAATCTTCCGTCTTCATGGACTTCCTGTTGAAAAATAAAGGAGCCCAAAAATGAGCAGCCTGAAAACCGCCCTTTTTGCCTCTGCAACCGCCGTCATACTGTCAGCCTGCTCCGCTACCGCGCCGCAGCCTTTTGACTATTCCGCATTCAGGGAAAGCAAACCCCGCTCCATTTTGGTATTGCCCCCCTTAAACGAATCGCCGGAAGTCAAGGCAAGTGCGGGGATGCTCGCTTCTTCCACGCAACCGTTGGCAGAATCAGGCTATTACGTCTTCCCGGTTGCCGCAGTGGCCGAAACCTTCAAGCAAAACGGTATGGATAATGCGCACGACATCCATCAAGTCAGCCTTGAAAAACTCAATCGGATTTTCGGCGCGGATGCCGTACTCTATATAAAAATCAACCAATACGGCACCAGCTACCAACTCATCCAAAGCGATACCCGGGTTACGGCGGAAGCCAAACTGGTTGACGCGAAAACCGGAAAAGAGTTGTGGCACGGTTCTGCAACGGCTTCCAGCACCGAGAACAACAATACTGCCGGACAAGGCCTGCTCGGCGCAATGTTGAGCGCAATCGTCCAACAGATTGCAAGCTCTATCGGCGACAAAGGATTCGATATTGCCCAAGTTGCAGGCACGCGCTTGCTTTCGGCGTCCGCGACGAACGGCATCATGTACGGCCCTTATTCGCCCCACTATGAAACCCAGCCGGGTAAATAATCCCCAAAGCAAAGGTCGTCTGAAACAAGTTTTCAGACGACCTTTTTCTTAGTTTACATTTGAATATTTATTGATCGCTTATTTTGGCAAGGCACTTATTCAAACCGACTGACGTCATTGCAGCGATCAGGTTGAATCCAATTTAAAAATCAGGCATACGTTGCTTTTAAAACAGATTCCCAAACGTCTTTCAAATCGGGTTTTCCTACGGTTCAGACGACCCCTTACGCACTCTTTCCTCTGTTCGACAGCCATCCCACCACAAACGTCGAAGCGATGACGATGAACACGCCCGAAGCGGAGACGGCGGATAAATGTTCGCCCAGAATCAGTACCGCCATGATGACGCCGATGACGGGTTCGAGCGAAATCAAGAGTCCGGAGACATTGGCAGGGACTTTGTTCATGCCCTTGTTCCATAAAAGATAGGCAAGCCAACTGCATCCAATCCCCAAATACAAAATCGACAACACGCCGCCCCACGACCAGCGGACTTCATAGCTTTCAGCCAACACCAGCGAAAACGGCAGACACAACACCGCCGCCGCCGCCATGGAAGCAGAAGTAAATGCAGGCGCGCCGATGCGGGCAATCATCTCTCGGCTCGGACGCATCACGCCGGCAAAACCGATTCCGGCAAGCAAAATCAGCAAACAGCCGAACCAATCGACCGCGCCGCCCTCTTCCGCGCCGCCCAGCACCATCATCCCGATACCGACAAACGCCGCCGCACCGCAAATCCAGTGGTAAATTCTCGCTTTGTCGTTGAAAAAGAAATGCCCGACAAACACCACCAGCAAGGGTTCAAGCCCGACCATGGTAATCGCGCTGGCGGCGGACGTGTATTTCAAGCCGATAAACTGAAGCAGCAAAACCACGACATAGTTGATAAAGGCAATCCACAACAACGGCTTCCACTCGCGGCGCGGAATCTTGCCGAAATGGCGGTAACAGGAAGGCAGCACCATCAACGCAGCAATCAACAGCCGCGCCTCGACCATCAACGCGGCATCAAGCATTTCGTAGGAATATTTGGCGGCGATAAACGAACTGCCCCAAATAATCAAGGCAAGGACTTGATAGAACATTTCAGACGACCTCAGCCCTCCAGCAGACCATGCTGCAACAGCTTCTTACGCAGCGTATTGCGGTTCAGCCCCAAAATCACCGCCGCCTTAGACTGATTGCCGCCGCATTGCGCCATCACGCAAATCAGCATGGGCTTTTCCACTTGGTGCAACACCATATCGTACACGCCGCAAGGCTCCGTACCATTCAAGTCTTTGAAATATTGTTGCAAATTCTGTTCAACGCATTGCGCAATATCGGGGATGGGTTGTTTCATGACATATCCTCCTTCGTTATTTTTAAAAGATGACAAGTCGTCTGAAACGGGATTCAGACGACGTTTGTTGAGTTTGTATAGATAAATTGTTTTTTATTTCGATGAAACTGTGTTTTCAGGCGACCTGATATTGCCGCCATTCCCGCGCAGGCGTAACCCGGTAATTTGAAGCTGCGGCAATTTCTGAACATTTCTGAAAAATTAAAGCCTGGATTCCTGCCTGTGTAGGAATGACAGTACTGGGTTTTCTTAATCATTCACGATGGCTTATCCGCTTCCCAAAAACAAAAGGTCGTCTGAAACGCCCTACCCCTCGCGATATTCACACACCCAGCGGTCGGTTTTCTCTGAAAGCGTCTCAAGATAGGCGGTAAGGGTATCGTATTGTGCCGCGGTGCTGTCTAAGCGGTTGATGTCCCGGCGTGCCTGCTCACCGTCGGGCATGGCGTCGATGTACCAGCCTATGTGTTTGCGGGCGATGCGTACACCGGCAACTTCGCCATAAAACGCGTGCATGGCGTGGATGTGGTTCAAAATGGTGGCGTTGCATTCTGCCAAGCTCAAGGCAGGCGGCAAAACGCCGTGTTCAGCGTAATGTTTCAAATCGCGGAAGAGCCACGGCCTGCCTTGTGCGCCGCGCCCTATCATGATGCCGTCTGCGGCGGTTTGTTTGAGGACGGCGGCGGCTTTTTGCGGCGAGGTGATGTCGCCGTTGACCCAGACGGGGATTTTCAGACGACCTTTGGTTTCGGCAATCAGGTCGTAAGTTGCTTCGCCTTTGTACATTTGCGTGCGTGTGCGTCCGTGGACGGCAAGGGCAGCGATGCCGCAATCTTCGGCGATGCGGGCGATGGCAGGCAGGTTTTTGTGGTCGTCATTCCAGCCCAAACGGGTTTTGAGGGTAACGGGAACGTCCACCGCACGGACGACGGCTTCAAGAATGGCGGCAACCAGCAGCTCGTTTTGCATCAGCGCGCTGCCGGCTTGAACATTGCATACTTTTTTAGCGGGACAGCCCATGTTGATGTCGATAACCTGCGCTCCGAGACTGACGTTGTAACGCGCGGCATCCGCCATCTGCTGCGGATCGCTGCCGGCAATTTGGACGGCAACGATGCCGCCCTCATCGGAGAAATCGCTGCGGCGCAGGGTCTTTTTGGTATTTCTAAGCGTCGGGTCGCTGGTCAGCATTTCGCACACGGCCCAACCTGCGCCAAAATCTCGGCAAAGTCGGCGGAACGGTTTGTCCGTAATGCCCGCCATCGGGGCGAGTGCAATGGGATTGTCGATAATGTAGCCGCCGATGTGCATGGTCAAACCGCCGTATGGAAAGGGCTACCATTGTACAATTTTTAAGCAGAGTTTCCAATGGGATTTACTTTGGAAACAGGTAAAACAAAGGGCGCAATCATGCGCCCTGCGGGTGTGTTTAAGGCTTCAGACGACCTTTTCGCCGTCTTGCGGACGGTTCAGTTTAACAAGGTCATAAAGAGGTACACAGCCGTCTGTATCAGCACAACGATAGGCAGGATGATTTTTGCCAGCAGCCCTGTGAACATCAATATTAGGACAATCCACATTCCGTAAGGTTCGATTTTGCGAAACTGCATGGACTGTTTGGCAGACAGGAAAGTATCGATAAAGATGCCGCCGTCCCAAGGCAGGATGGGAATCAGGCTGAAAGCGACCCAAATCGCGTTCACGATAACGCCGTATTGCGCCATTCGGACCAACGGCTCCTGATAGGATTCAGGCGCGTAAACGGCAAAGGCGGCGACAAAGCCCCAGAAGAACGCCAAAATCAGATTGGCAATCGGACCGGAAATGGAAACCCAACGCCAAGCGCGGCGCGGATCGCGGAAATTGCGCGGGTCGATGGGCATCGGGCGCGCCCAACCGAAAACGAACGGGGTCAGCAGCAGGCTGATTATGGGTACGACGATCGTACCTACCGGATCGATATGCGGCAGGGGGTTGAGTGTCAGCCGCCCGTATTGTTGGGCGGTACTGTCGCCCCAACGGCGGGCGGTATAACCACGCGCGACTTCGCGTATGGTCAGGGCAAGGAGGACGGGCGGAATCGCGAGTAGGACAGTGCCCAAGTCAAAGTTTTGAAACATGGTTTTCCTTTGAAAGGTCGTCTGAAAACGACGATGTATGTGCGGATGGCCGATTTATCGGAAACAGGAAGATTTCTGCCTCATTCAATATGTTCTTTTTTGTCGGGTTTTCAACCCCTCCCCAGTCTTCATCATGCCCGATCAGGCTCTAATAACGGGATGTGTCTCGCCGCAAGCGACCCGGCTATACATACCTTCACACCGCCAACCCCGTTACCAACTGCTTAAATTCCGTCCACGCGTCGCCGTCTTCTGCGCCTTTGATGATGCGGTCGATTTTGGCGCAGGTTTTGAGCGCTTCGATCATGCGGACGGCGGGAATGCGTTTGACGGCAATGGGCGCGAGGGTTTGTTTGTCGCCCCACAGGCGCAGGCTGTTGCGGACGGATTGTACGCTTTGCCCTTGTTTGAGCGCGGCGGTCAGGCGGATGAGGGTGCGGATGTCTTCGGCAACCGCCCACAGCAGCAAGACGGGTTCTTCGCCTTCTTCTTCAAGTCCGTCCAGAAGGCGGGCGACGCGCATGGCATCGCCTTTCATCCATGCGCCGGAGAGCTGGAACACGTCGAAACGGGCGACGTTGGCGACGGCGGCTTCGGCATCGGCGATGTTGACGGTATGGTTTTGCGGGTGCAGCAGGGCGAGTTTGTCGATTTCTTGGCGGGCGGCGAGCAGGTTGCCTTCGACGCGTTCGGCAAACAGGGCGAGCGCGTCGGGTTCGATGTCGAGTCCGACCTTTTTCAGACGACCTTTTATCCACTGCGGCAGGGCTTGCGCGCTAATGGCTTTGGCTTCGAGTATCGTGCCTTTGGCGGCGAGCGCGGTGAACCATTTTGCCTGCGTTTGGGCTTTTTCGAGCTTGGGCAGCAGAATCAGGGAAACGGTGTCTTCGGGCAGGCGTTCGGCGAAGGTTTGCAGCGCGTCGCCGCCGTTTTTGCCGGGCTTGCCGTTCGGAATGTGGATTTCCAAAAGTTTCAAATCGGCGAAAAGCCCCGCGCTGCCTGCGCTTTGCAAAAGTTCGTTCCAGTCGGCGCCGTTGTCCGCCGTAAAGACTTCGCGGTTGAGGTAGCCTTGTTTTTTGGCGGCGGAGCGCAGGGTGTCGAGGGCTTCGATGCGCAACAGGTCTTCTTCGCCGTGAATGATGTACAACGGCGAAAGCGGCATATCCGCGCTGACCTGTTCGATATTCATGACCGCCATCAATACGCTTTCAGGAACGTGAGGCGGCGGACGATTTGGTCGGCGGCGTCGGCGCGCATTTCTGCCCAGATGGTTTCGCTTTCTTCCTGTTTGCCCAACACTTCGCTGTCGTTGTAATCCATCGTGCGGTTGACGAGGATGGTCATCGGTTCGCCCACAGGCTCGCCGTTGCGCATGGCTTGAGCTTCGACGCGCAGGGTCAGCAGGTATTCGTTGACCAGCGCGGCGCGGGTGATGGTGTAGATGTCCTGACGGGTTTCAATGTTCTTGATGTACAAAGTCATTTGCGCTTCGGCGGCGGAAACGGGTTTGCCGTCGGCGCGGCGCAGGGCGTTTTCCAAAGCCTTTTGCATGACGGAGGCGTTTTGGATGTGCCAAGCGGGATACGGCAGCGTGCGTGCTGTGCCGCCCATGCCTTTGAGGTGGAAGCCGCAGGCGGACAGAAGCAACACGGCGGCGGTCATCAGGATTTTGTTCATTTCATTCTTTCTGTTGCGCGGGTATCGGGGAATTATAGCGGATAGTCGGGCGGTCGGGAAACGCGGCGGCGGAAGCGGATTTCAGACGACCCCTTGCCGTTTGTCGTTTACCGGCACGATGGGTACAATCCAAACGTCAGACAACAGGAGAAACATCATGAATCCCATCCGTGAACCCATCCGCAGCGGCCTGCTGCCCGTATCGGACATCCATCAAATCTACTGGGAAGAATCCGGCAATCCCGACGGCCTGCCCGTCATCTTCCTGCACGGCGGCCCGGGCGCGGGCGCATCGCCTGCCTGCCGCGGCTTTTTCAATCCCGACGTGTTCCGCATCGTCATCATCGACCAGCGCGGCTGCGGCCGTTCGCTGCCTTACGCCTGCACCGACGACAACACGACTTGGGACTTGGTTGCCGACATCGAAAAAGTCCGCGAAATGCTGGGCATCCGAAAATGGCTGGTGTTCGGCGGCTCGTGGGGCAGCACCTTGTCGCTCGCGTATGCCGAAACCCATCCCGAACGCGTTGCCGGACTCGTATTGCGCGGGATATTCCTGTGCCGTCCGTCCGAAATGGCGTGGCTCGACGAAGCGGGCGGCGTCAGCCAGATTTATCCCGCGCAATGGCAGAAATTCCTCGCCCCCGTCGCCGAAGAAAAACGCGGCAGCCTGATTGCGGCGTATCACGAAATGCTGTTCGGCGAAGACGAAGCAGGTCGTCTGAAAGCCGCCAAAGCATGGGCGGACTGGGAAAGCTACCTGATCCGCTTCGAGCCGCAAGACGTCGATGAAGACGCCTACCAATCGCTCGCCATCGCCCGCTTGGAAAACCATTATTTCGTCAACGAAGGCTGGCTGAAGGGCGATAAAGCGATTTTGGCAAACACGGACAAAATCCGACATATCCCGACCATCATCGTGCAAGGCCGCTATGATTTATGCACCCCCATGCAAAGCGCGTGGGAACTCTCGCAGGCGCTGCCCGAAGCCGAATTGCGCGTGATTCAGGCGGGACACTCGTCGTTTGACCCGCCCTTGGCAGCGGCGTTGGTGCAAGCGGTGGAAGATATGAGGGAACGTGCGGTGTGGTAATAATAAGGAATTGAAATCATAAAAGCATGGTTTGCCGTTATTTCTGTTCGAATGGGAATAACGGCAAACAAACAATATCGTTTTCTTTGACTTTGCGACAGGAAGATCCGCCTGCCGCCACCTTCCCACCAAATTCCGAAAATACTGTAAAATAGCGTTAATTACGAGATTCAAGGTCGTCTGAAAACCGACGCGGCAGGTTCTCCGAAACCAGCCTCCGTTTTTCAGACGACCTCCCACCCTTAATAAGGAACCACAACTTCATGGACAACCAAACCAAACTCCGCATCGGCGGCCTGCTTGTGCTGACCACCGCCGTTTTAAGCCTGATTATCGTCTTAATCGTCGATTCGTGGCCGCTCGCCATCCTGCTTGCCGTCATCATCGTCGCCGCAGCCGCCGGCGGCTTTGTCTGGACTTCGCGCCGCCAGCAGCGCCAGTTTCTCGAACGCCTGAAAAAATTCGACATCGACCCCGAAAAAGGCCGCATCAACGAAGCCAACCTGCGCCGTATGTACCACAGTGGCGGACAACACCAAAAAGATGCGATAACGTTGGTCTGCCTGTCGCAAAAATGTTCGGCCGACGAAGCGCACGCCATGTTCAAAAAACGCCCGACCCGTCAGGAAATGAACCAGATGGCAGCCCAGCAGGCGCGCGGACAAAAACGCCCCCACCGCTGATTCCTCCCACACAAAGGTCGTCTGAAAACGGATGCGGCGGTTTCGCCCAAACCAAGCATTCCGTTTTTCAGACGACCTTTTTACCGAGCAGACCGTCATGACCGCCCTTCCCCCCGCCCCCGTCAAACGCCGCCTTGCCGCCCTGATGTACGAATTGCTGCTGACCGGCGCCGTGACCGCCATCGCCGCCATCCTTGCCGGAATCGCCGCGATTTTCCTCAACCCCGTCTCCCAGCTCCTTTCCAGCTTGGTTACCTGCGTTATCTTTGTAGGAAGCTGGTGGCTCTACTTCAAAACCAACTGGACGAAAACCGGCCGCACCCTCGCCATGCAAACTTGGAAAATCGGGTTGCACGGCAGAAACGGTACGCTGCCGCCATTGTCGCAACTGCGCATCCGCTTTATTTGGTCGTGTATCTTCGTCGTCTTCATCCCCCTGCTCGCCTACGCAGGCTTGCGCCACCTGCTCGCCATCCCACCTGTGCCCGCCTTTGGTGCCGCCCTTATCTGGCTCATCCTGCCTTGGGGCTTTGCCCTGCTGAATCCCGACCAGCAGTTTTTATACGATTTCCTGGCGGGAACGCGATTGGTCGATTTGAAACAGGAAGCATCCGAAAACTGATGGTTTCACTGCCGTGCAACTACATAAAAAGGTCGTCTGAAAACCAAACAGGTTTTCAGACGACCTTTTTATTCATTTCAAAACAACCGTCGCATCAGATGCGCATCGGCATCACGATGTATTTGAAGTTCGGATTATTCGGCACGGTAAACAAGGTCGAACGGTTGGCATCGCCGAAGGCAAGCTGCATATCGTCGGAATGGATATTGCGCAATACGTCCATCAGATAGCCGATGTTGAAGCCGACTTCGAGTTCGCCGCCTTGGTAGGCGATTTCGAGTTCTTCGCGGGCTTCTTCCTGCTCGTTGTTGCTGCACACAACGCTCAAGAGACCGGGTTGCAGGAACAGGCGCGCGCCGCGGAATTTTTCGTTGGCAAGGATGGCGGCACGTTCAAGCGCGCCCAAAAGTTGGGTGCGTGAAACGAGGAAGATTTTGTCGTTGTCCAGCGGAATAACGCGGTTAAAATCGGGGAATTTGCCGTCAATGACTTTGCTGACGATGGTCGTACCGTTGCATTGGAAGCGCACTTGGTTGTTGAGTAGCTCGACGCTGATGGGTTCGGACGGGTTGTTCAGCAGCTTGAAGAGTTCCAAAACGGTTTTGCGCGGCAGGATGACTTCGGTTTTGGGCAATTCGGCTTCGATTTGGCTGGCGGCATAGGCAAGGCGGTGGCCGTCGGTGGCGACGAGGCGCAGTTGGTTGCCTTCAACCTGCATCAGCAAGCCGTTGAGGTAGTAGCGGATGTCTTGTACTGCCATGCTGTATTGGACTTGCGAAAGCATGGTTTTGAAGGTTTCTTGCGACAGGGAAAACGCTGCGCTAATGTCTTCGCCAACGCTCATCAGCGGGAAGTCTTCGGCAGGCAGGGTTTGCAGGGCGAAGCGTGATTTGCCTGCACGCAGGGTCAGGCGGTTGTCCGCCCAGTCGAGCGAAACGATGGCGCTGTCGGGCAAGGCGCGCAGGATGTCTTGGAATTTTTTGGCGTTGGTGGTGATGCGGAAATCGCCTGCCTGACTTTCCGGACCGGCTGTGTTGATTTGGATTTCCAAGTCGGTCGCCAGAAGTTTGGTTTGACCGTCTCTGCTTTCGAGCAGGACGTTAGAGAGGATGGGCAGGGTATGGCGGCGTTCGACGATACCGGTAACGGCTTGCAGCGGCTTGAGCAGACTGTCGCGGTCGGCTTGTAAAATCAGCATGGTCAATTCCTTTTGAATCGGTTATTTCGGGTGTTTTTGAATCAGGTTCGGCGGACGCGATGGTTGATTCGCCGCCGTTAAAATCAATGTGTATTTGCGTTTTCAGACGACCTTTTAAGAGAGGGGTCGTCTGAAAGCCGTTTCTGACTCAGTTTTGAATCAGAATCAGGAGTTTTTCGTAATCTTGCGCCAACTCGGGATCTTCTTCGCGCAGTTTTGCGACGGCTTTCACGCCGTGCATGACGGTCGTGTGGTCGCGTCCGCCGAACGCGTCGCCGATGGATGGCAGGCTGAGGGTGGTCAACTCCTTGGTCAGGCTCATGGCGACCTGACGCGGACGGGCAATGTTGCGCGTGCGTTTTTTGCCGAGTATATCGCTGATTTTAATACGGTAATATTTGGCAGTCGCGTCGATAATGGTGTCGGCGGTAATGATTTTGTGTTTTTCGGCGATAATGTCCTGCAAAGCCGTGCGCGCCAAATCCATGTCGATAACGGGGCGGTTCATGAAGCGGCTGCTGGCACTGACGCGGTTGAACGCGCCTTCCAGTTCGCGCACGTTGGAACGAATCAGGTTGGCAACAAACAATGCGGCTTCGTCTTCAATGCTGATACCTGCCGCTTCTGCCTTTTTCTGCAAAATCGCCACGCGCATTTCCAGCTCGGGCGGCTCGAGTTCCAAAGTCAAACCCCATGAGAAACGCGATTTAAGGCGGTCGTCCATACCTTCGATTTTGGCAGGCAACACATCGCAAGTGAGGATGAGCTGTTTTTTCTCGTTGTGGAAATGGTTGTACAGATAGAAAAATTCTTCCATCGTACGGTCTTTGCCTTTGATGAACTGGATGTCGTCGATAATCAGCAGGTCGTATTGTTTGTATTGCTGCTTGAACACATCGTAAGTATTGTTGCGCACCGCCTTCATAAAGCTGCGGATATAGTCGTCTGAATGCATATAGCGCACTTTGGCATCAGGACGGTTTTTCAGCAGTTCGTTGCCGATGGCCTGCACCAAGTGGGTTTTACCCAAACCCGTGCTGCCGTACAGGAAAAACGGGTTATAGCCCTGCCCCGGGTTCTCAGCGATGGCTTGGGCGGCGGCGGCGGCAAGGCGGTTGCCCTTACCTTCGACCAAGGTATCGAATGTGTAGTCGCGCGACAGATTGGTCTGTTCGTAACGCGCTTCTTCCGCATCGCGCTGCGCTTCCGTTTTGGCTTTCGCAACGACTTTCGATTCTGCAGGCGCGGCGGCAGGCTGCTTGTTTTCGTGCGGCAGATTTTTCATGCGCTGCGCCAAAATGTCCGCCGCTGTTTTCGCGACAGAGGGTTTGTCTGCGTTTTCAGACGAGGTCTCGTCTGAAAAATATTCTTGCGCGTCAGCTTTCGGCATTTCTTCCGTCAACGCAGCTTGTTCAGGCGCAACCGCCCCCGCATTTTCCGCCATTTCATAATGCTGCCCCACGCCTGCCTTAAACGCAAAAGCCGCCTGCAGCGGAGCCAATTCCGAACGCACCACTTCGATTTTGGCGGCAAACTGGCTTTTGAGCATATTGCAGGCAAACTGGTTTTTACCGTAAACCACCCACACGCCGTTTTCCTCGCCCACGGTCAAGGGCGCAATCCATTGTGCGAACTGCCCGGCAGGCAAAATATCGTGAAGTCGGCGGAGGCACTGCGGCCAAAATTCTGCTAGCGTCAT